>NZ_SWAR01000140.1 GCF_006386545.1 Methylibium rhizosphaerae
GAGAGGGTTGGGGTGAGGGGCGACGGCCAGGGCCGAGCGACGTCGATGTCTGAACAGACAAACAGCGTCATGGCGCCAGCTTCGGTCGCCGATGCGCTCGCAATGAGGCCCTTCGAGGCCCTCGGACCGCCTGCAAGGTGCACCTCCTTCTGAGGTTCAGCGCCATGCACACGAGCTTCCACTCGGCTTGCACGCGGTGCAGCCCTCTCATGCTGAACTGCCGGAACCCCAGCGCGCTCTTCACCCAGCCGTTGGGCGGCTCAGCGATCCACTTTCGTCGTCGGTAGGCAGCTTTGCCTTCGTCGGTCTGCAGCTTGGCCGCCATCTGCGCCGTGCGTGGGCTTCTGTGCTGGTCGAAGCTCAGCTGTTGCTTGCCCTCGCGCCCGAGTGCCACTACCAGTTCGGTGCCGCAGCCGGCCAGTGCCTGGAACACTTCCTCCGAACGATAGCCTGCATCGGCAAGCGCCTGCTCAGGCATCTGGCCGAGGTTGTTCCTGACCGCGTGCAGCATCGCGGGTAGCTCGCCCGCGTCGCTGGCGTTGTTGGTGAGTTCAGCCGCCACGATGATGTGCGCGGCTTCGTCCACGGCCGTCTGCGCGTTGTAGCTGGCGTCGTAGCCGCCGCCGGCGCGCTTGCTCGATGGCTTGCAGCCGGTCCTGGCGGCGTGCGATCTCGGCCGGGATGTCCAGCTCGGGTTCGTTCTTCTCGGCCTCGTCGGCGGACTTGGTCTTGTTCAGCAGCGCGGCGATCTGCTCCTTCAGCTCGGCTTCGGCCTTGAGCATATGGCCGTAGCTCATGGCTTGGTGGCGACTGGCGTTGGCCTTGACCTTGGTGCCGTCCACCGCGATGGTGCCCAGCTTCACGAAGCCCATCTCGCGCGCCAGGTGAACGCCCTGCACGAACAGTTCGCTGAGCTCCTTCAGGTGGAACGCGCGGAAGTCGCTGATCGTGCGGTGCGCCGGGAGGTTACCCGCGCCCAGCACTCTGAAGGCCACGTCCTCGTGCAGCTTCTTGGCGATCTTGCGCGAGCTGAACACGCCGCTGGCATAGGCGTACACGAGCACCTTGACCATCATGGCCGGGTGGAACGGCTGGTTGCGCGGGCCGCCACTGTTGTAGCGGGCGTGGAACGCGCT
>NZ_SWAR01000141.1 GCF_006386545.1 Methylibium rhizosphaerae
TCAGAACGCCGCGATGCCGGTGATGGCGCGCCCGAGGATGAGCGCATGCACGTCATGGGTGCCCTCGTAGGTGTTGACCACCTCCAGGTTCACCAGGTGGCGCGCCACGCCGAACTCGTCGGAGATGCCGTTGCCGCCCAGCATGTCGCGCGCGGTGCGGGCGATCTCCAGCGCCTTGCCGCAGCTGTTGCGCTTCATGATGCTGGTCAGCTCCACCGGCGCGCCGCCCTCGTCCTTCAGCCGCCCCAGCCGCAGGCAGCCCTGCAGCCCCAGCGTGATGTCGGTCAGCATGTCGGCCAGCTTCTTCTGCACCAGCTGGTTGGCCGCCAGCGGCTTGCCGAACTGCCGCCGGTCCAGCGTGTACTGGCGCGCGCGCTGCAAGCAGTCCTCGGCCGCCCCCAGCGCACCCCAGGCGATGCCGTAGCGCGCCGAGTTCAGGCAGGTGAACGGACCCTTCAGCCCGCGCACCTCGGGGAAGGCGTTCTCTTCCGGGCAGAAGGCGTTGTCCAGCACGATCTCGCCGGTGATGGAGGCGCGCAGCCCCACCTTGCCGTGAATGGCCGGCGCGCTCAGCCCCGGCGTGCCCTTGTCGAGCACGAAGCCGCGGATGGCGCCCTCGTCGTCCTTGGCCCACACCACGAACACGTCGGCGATCGGGCTGTTGGTGATCCACATCTTGCTGCCGCTGAGGCTGTAGCCGCCGGGCACCTTGCGCGCGCGCGTGACCATGCTGCCGGGGTCGGAGCCGTGGTTGGGCTCGGTCAGGCCGAAGCAGCCGATCCATTCGCCGCGGGCCAGCTTCGGCAGGTACTTCTGCTTCGTCGCCTCGTTGCCGAACTCGAAGATCGGCACCATGACCAGCGAGCTCTGCACGCTCATCATCGAGCGGTAGCCGGAGTCCACCCGCTCGACCTCGCGGGCCACCAGGCCGTAGCTCACGTAGTTGAGGCCGGCGCCGCCGTAGGCCTCGGGGATGGTCGCCCCCAGCAGGCCCAGCTCGCCCATCTCGCGAAAGATGGCGGCGTCGGTGTGCTCGTGGCGAAAGGCTTCGAGCACCCGCGGGGCCAGGCGGTCCTGGCAGTAGGCGGCCGCCGCGTCGCGCACCGCGCGTTCGTCGGCGCTGAGCTGC
>NZ_SWAR01000142.1 GCF_006386545.1 Methylibium rhizosphaerae
TTCATCGCGTACTCGGCGCTGGCAAAGCTGCGTTGGCTCATGTTGGCGTGGCTGTGTCCGGGTTCCGCGCGGCATGCATGCATCGTGCCGGAGCGGTCAATTGATCAGCGTCTCCCTAACGTTTGACATGAGAGGCATGACCCGGCTTGCCGGGGCATGTCCTCTCGATGGAAGGGTTAGGCTTCACTTTGCCAAGTAGCCGTAGTGGTTGAGGAACGTCGTGATCGCCTCTGCAAAATGCTCTGCCAAACTCCAGCTTGCGCGCTGGTTCTTGCCAAACTCAAATTGAATGGCATCAATGCCTTGAGGCCGGTGACTGCCATAGAAGAACACGGTGTGCCCGCCAGCAAAGCGGCGATCTTCTTCCAACGACACCGAGCCAAGACTGGGATTGACGTTGTATCCCTTTGAAGCGAGTCCACCCAGGATGCTCTTCTCTCCCTGGATTGCTTCTATCCCGTGCTTCTGAACAAGAGCCTTGACCGTCAAACCAGCGCGGGTGCCTCGGAAGGTGGTATTTGGATCTTCTGACTGCCCGTGTATGTCTAAAAGCAGAGCGCCTTGAGGAAACGCAACGCGTAGCTCAGAAACGTGACGAGCGACTTCTGCGTGGTAGGCCTGATAGGTGGGTAAAGCCTCTGGCGATTGCATCGCATCTTGTTCGGCGCGGTTTGCATCTAGGTACTTGCGGCTGAACTTGGCGATCACCAATCTCGGGCGAGCTTTGAGTTTCTGTTCCAGAAGCGAGGCTACCTTCTCCGCGAGCGGTCGGGTTCCAAGATCTCGAACCGTGGCTCCGACTGTGCGAACTGGAACCGAACCAATGGATTCATCGCCATCGTGAGGAACGGTGAGGAGTAGCGGCAGTGATCCTCCTAATGAGGCAACAAGCGGGCTATCGGCGGCCACAGCTCCAGGCAGAGCTGCGGCAACAGAGGCAAGAATCAGAGATCTGCGGTGCATAGTTACTCGTTCTATGAAGCCTAACGTTCGACATGAGCGGCGACCGTAGGCAAGCGCAGCTTGCCGGAGGGTGTCCGCTCGATGGAGTGGTTAGGCCAGCAGCCTAGACCGGAGCCCCAAGCATGCGAACACGCACCAATG
>NZ_SWAR01000143.1 GCF_006386545.1 Methylibium rhizosphaerae
GATGCCGGAGCCGACACCTACCTGTTCGGTCTGGGCTCGGGCCAGGACACGATCAACAACTACGACAGCGACGCGCCGGGCACCAACGCCGACACCATCGTGCTGGGCGCCGGCATCACGCCAGCGAACGTCGTCGTCAGTCGATCCGGCAACGATCTGACCATCAGCGTCATCGGCACCGATGACCGACTGACGGTCACCGGCTACTTCGCGAACGACGGCACTTCCCAGCACGCCGTCGAAACCATCCGCTTCGCCGACGGCAGCAGCTGGAGCATTGCGGACGTGAAGGCACGTGTCATCGTGCCCACGGGAGGTGATGACACCGTCACCGGCTACACCACCAACGACGCCCTCGGCGGCGCTGAGGGCAACGACACCCTCAACGGCATGGCCGGTGACGACACGATCGACGGTGGCGACGGTCGCGACACCCTCTCCGGGGGAGACGGTAGCGACACGCTGGTGGGCGGAACGGACAGCGACTCGCTTTCCGGCGGTAATGATGCTGACACGTTGCAGGGTGGCACAGGCGCCGACACGCTGGTTGGCGGTACCGGCAACGACACGCTGGACGGTGGGGCCGGCAATGACACCCTGAGCGGCGATGCCGGAGCGGACACCTACTTGTTCGGTCTGGGCTCCGGCCAGGACACGATCAACAACTACGACAGCGATGCAGCGGGCACCAATGCCGACACCATCGTGCTGGGCGCCGGGATCACGCCAGCGAACGTCGTCGTCAGTCGATCCGGCAACGATCTGACCATCAGCGTCATCGGCACCGATGACCGACTGACGGTCACCGGCTACTTCGCGAACGACGGCACCTCACAGCAGGTCGTTGAAACCATCCGCTTTGCCGACGGCACTACCTGGAACTACGCGGCCACCAAGAGCTATGTAACGGCCACTCCCCCGGCCGGGACCACACTCAACGGCACTGCGAATGCAGACTCCCTCGCCGGGACCCAGGGTAACGACACGTTGAGCGGCAATGCGGGCAACGACACGCTGGACGGTGGAGCCGGCAACGACACGCTGGACGGAGGGACCGGCAACGACACGTACCTGTTCGGGCGCGGTTCGGGCAATGACACGGTCACTGCGTCCGATGTGCTGCTCACGCGCTCGGGCGACGACCTATACGTGTCTATCGCTGGCAGCTCCGACCGCTTGCGGATCAGCGGACACTTCAACTCGCCGTCTCAACGGATCGAGCAGATCCGCTTTGCCGATGGCAGCACCTGGGGCTTGGCCACCATCGATGCCCTGGTGACGGCCGGCAGCTCGGGCAATGACGCACTGACCGGCTACGCCGGGGCCGATGCCCTGGCCGGAGGAGCCGGCGACGACACCCTCAGCGGCCGAGCCGGCAACGACACGCTGGATGGTGGCAATGGCGAGGACACGCTCAATGGCGAAGATGGCGATGACCTGCTGCTCGGCGGCGCAGGCGCCGACACGCTGAATGGCGGCAACGGCAACGACACGCTGGACGGTGGAGCCGGCAACGACACGCTGGACGGAGGGACCGGCAACGACACGTACCTGTTCGGGCGCGGTTCGGGCAATGACACGGTGTCGGCCTACGAGACCACGGCC
>NZ_SWAR01000144.1 GCF_006386545.1 Methylibium rhizosphaerae
ACGGGCCAGTGCGTTGACCTATTGCTCCATCACGAGCTCGTGCTCTCAGGGGTGTCTGGTTTGGCGCACTGTCCGCGAAAACCAACTCACGTCGGATGATTGGGAAGATACAAGGGGTTAGCCCTCACGTGAAACGCACGATAGCGTGCATGCATGCGACTACCTTGATCCCTCACCGCCCGGCCCACTGGGAACCTCACTGGGAGGCGAACGAGTGGGCTGAGGACCCAGCGCCTCCCGCTCAGCCTTTGCTTGAGCGACAGCACTTTCGTTGAGCCCACGGCCAATGCGACGCCCCAGAGGGCCGACTCCGAAGGCAACTGGAAAGAACACGAACAAGGCATACGCGAAGAAGAGCAAGACAAAGAGCAACCGAGGCAAGTACTCAGCGGCGAGTGCGAGGAGCACCAGAGACAGAAGCCAGAAGACCCACACCTTCGCGCCATGCACGAGTAGCGAGCGGTAGAGATGGAGCTTACTCATGGGGGCTAACGTTCGACATGAGCGGCAGCCGGAGGCTGTCCGCTCGATGGAGGGGTTAGGCTCGCGCGCGCCCAACCAGAATAGGTGGCCGCCACCACGCAGAACCACACGAAGGAAGGCACGCTAGCGAACAGCACTTCGGGAAGCGACATACCGGACCAGAGGCCGATTGCCGCTCCAACAACCGAGCTGACAAAGCCGAGGAGCACCGAAAACGGAGCGGGCGCACCACACCACGACTTGCCGAGAATCAACCAGGCCGGCACCACGAAGAGACCGATGCCGATTGCGGATGCAAGGGCGAAGAACGGCACGAGAAGAACCAAGTACGCCACCGAGCTAGCCACGGAATGGCCGGACAGGAAACCCCATGCCCAAACTACGAGCCCACCAACGACAGATGCGACCACGTACGCAGTGAGATCGAATGGAGCTTTGGTGTACATCGCGCTGCGCCTGAGGCGGGCCTAACGTTCGACATGAGCGGACCGCGACGGCGCGCTCGGTGTGGCCGAAGTGCACGACTGCGCCTCGCCGTTGTGGGTCCGCTCGATGGAGGGGTTAGAGCACATTGTTTTGTGACGAGCCATCCGATTCGCCCGTTTGAGGGTAGGTGCA
>NZ_SWAR01000145.1 GCF_006386545.1 Methylibium rhizosphaerae
TAACGTTTGACATGAGGGGCGGCTGGAGGCAAGCGAAGCTTGCCGGAAGGCGTCCCCTCGATGGAGGGGTTAGGCCTCGCCTTCGTTGATTAGGGTGAAGAGGATGTCTTCTCGGCGTTGCCGCCGGCCCTTATCCGAGGCGGCCCGGGTGACCGCGTCTGCATACTCCGCGTACTCCTGAGGTTTGCCTTCCAACTCGCCGGTGCGCACCGCAGTGAGAAGCGCCTCGATCTTGGAAGCAACACCATCTGCCTTCTTGAAGCTCGTCCGCTTTGTCTGGCGGTAGTACCTCAGGCACGCGCCGAACAGCGAGTAGAAGTTGCTCTTGCTGCGGAAGGAGACCTGCGCGTCATCGACGAGGAGACTCCGGACCAAGGACATTGCTGCATTGAAGTCCGCTTCGAACTCCGCCTCTTTGGGAAAGTCTTCCTCAAACTGATAGTAGAAGTCATCAAGGAGGTCCTTCTTGTTCGTCACTCCCTCGACGACTACCAGAAGAAGCTCTGAAGCGAACTCGACGTCGAGCATCCGCCTGATGTCTCGGGGCGTGAACAGTCCGATCGTCGAGAAGAGAGGATTGTCGGCGAGCCGCTCGGCGGCGAGCTTAAAGCGTCCGCGGAAGCGGGCGTTCCGGAGTTCCTGATCGTTCAGCGCTACCGTGTTTGTGTTGAGCAATTCGAAGAGGGATCGGATCTCTGCGTCGTTGGTCTGGCTAAGGCTGCGCACAACGATCAGGTAGTCCCAAAAGTTTCTCTTCTGGTCGTCATTGAGATCCGCGAAGTACTGGCCTGACCAACTGTCGTTGACGGGAAGATTGATCTTCCCGTCAATGAACATCAGGATGGAAGTGATCCGCTGCTGACCATCGACAACGATATGGCGCTGTGTCCCCGTCGCCGGGTCTGTCTCGTGATGAATGTAGATCTCGGGAAACGGCAGCTGGCTACAAACCGTCTCGGCTAGTTGGGAGCGCTCAGCATCAAGCCAGACGGCGCGGCGCTGGAACTTCGGACTAATCTCCAACGTACCATCAGTCCTTCGCGCGTTGAGCCAGGCGATTGTTTGTATCGTGACGTTGTATT
>NZ_SWAR01000146.1 GCF_006386545.1 Methylibium rhizosphaerae
CTAGGTGTGAAGAGTCAAGAGGTTCTTTCGCGATCTCTTGATTCGGGACATGGGAGGCAAGCAGCCGATGCCGTGGTGAGGACGGTGCCAGTTGTAGAAGTGATTCCAAGCTGGCAGGGCGGCACGGCGGACTTCGGACGTCGCGTAGGCGCGGCCGTAGGCCCATTCGCGAAGCGCTGACTGGATGAAGCGCTCGGCCTTGCCGTTGGTCTGCGGGCGGTAGGCCCGCGTGAACTTCTGCTTGATGCCGAGTTCGGTGCACGCGCTGCCAAACGCCAACGAGTGGAAGGCCGGGCCGTTGTCGGTCAGCACGCGCCGCACCGGCACGCCGAGCTTGGCGAAGTACGCCACCGCCTCTCGCAAGAAGCTCTCAGCGCTGTCCTTGCGCTCGTCGGGCCGCATGGCGGTGAAGGCCACCCTGGCGTGGTCATCGACAGCGACGAACAAGTACTCGTATCCCAAGCCTCGCGTGCGCTTGGCTTGGTTTCCGGTGATGCGGTGGCCCACGTCAGAGAAGCGACCCAGCTTCTTGATGTCGATGTGCAGCAGATCGCCAGGTGCATCGCGCTCGTAGCGTTGCACGGCCTCGACCGGAGCCAGGTCGCTGAACCGGGACAACCCAGCTCGGCACAAGACCCGGCTGACGGTGGCCTTGGAGACGCCCAGGTAAGTGGCGATCAGAGACTGCGTGAACAGCTTGCGTCGCAGCTCGACGATGGCCAGTGCGACGTTGGGCCGGATGGCGCGAGGCGACTTTGCAGGGCGCGAAGACTTGTCGGCCAACGCGGCAACGCCATCGGTCAAGAAGCGCGCCAGCCACTTGCGGGCCGTGACCGCGCTGACGCCGTGTGCAAATGCCGCCTCCGAGGCCGACAAACCACGTTTGGTGATGTCCTCGACCATCTCCAGTCGCCTCACGAACGTCAATCGGGCATTCTTATGGCTGTTCATCCGGACTCCGGCTTTGTTTAGACAGGGGGTTTGGCGATTCCCAGTCTCTCAAAACCACTCCGGGTGAACACCCGCAACAACCTATTGAAGCTTCACA
>NZ_SWAR01000147.1 GCF_006386545.1 Methylibium rhizosphaerae
CGTGCAGCGCCAACAAGTGCCGCTTGGCGATGACGATGTTGGCCAGCCCGAACAGGCTGAACAGCTGCGCCTCGTTCTTGGCCAGCCCCTTGTAGCGGACCTTCTTGTGGCCGAACAAGTTCTTGATCACATGGAACGGGTGTTCGACCTTCGCGCGCACGCTGGCCTTAAGTTGCTCGGCTTTCTCGAGCAGCCGCGCCCACTTGCGCGCCGGGTCCAACTGCTTGCGCTTGCCCGGCTGCATCGCCACGTGCCATCGAGGGCCCGCCGCTTCTTCTCGCTTGCCCACGCCGCGGTAGCCCGCATCGCCGAAGGCATCTTCTTCGTCGCCGTGCAGCAGCGCACCGGCTTGCGTCACGTCATTGACGTTGGCCGCCGTGGCGATCACCGCATGCACCAGACCCGACTCGGCATCGACGCCGATGTGCGCCTTCATGCCAAAAAACCACTGATTGCCCTTCTTGGTCTGGTGCATCTCGGGGTCGCGCGCGTTGCCCTCGTTCTTCGTCGAACTGGGCGCGGCGATGATCGTCGCGTCAACGATCGTGCCCGCGCGCATGAGCAGCCCTTGCTCGCCCAGGTGCGCGTTGATCTCGTCGAACAGCGCCCGGGTGAGGTCGTTGTCCTGCAACAGGCGGCGGAACTTCAGCAGCGTCGTAGCGTCGGGTACCGACTCGCGCGAAAGGTCGATGCCCACGAAGTCACGCAGCGCCTGACTGTCGTACAGCGCATCCTCCAGCGCCTCGTCGGCCAGGCCGTACCACTGTTGCAAGCAGTACATGCGCAGCATCTTGGGCACGCCGATCGGCTGCCGGCCTACACGCCCGCTCTTGGGATACAGCGGCTCGATCACCGCTACCAGGCGCGCCCACGGCACGATGCGCTCCATGTCGGCGAGGAACTTCTCACGCCGCGTGCGCTTCTTCTTCATCGCGTACTCGGCGCTGGCAAAGCTGCGTTGGCTCATGTTGGCGTGGCTGTGTCCGGGTTCCGCGCGGCATGCATGCATCGTGCCGGAGCGGTCAATTGATCAGCGTCTCCCTA
>NZ_SWAR01000148.1 GCF_006386545.1 Methylibium rhizosphaerae
CCTAGGTGTGATGTTCCACAAGGTTGTTCATCCGTCCCTGCTCTGGGATGCTGGTGTTTCCACACGCCCAGCAACTCGGATCAGGAGAACGGATGAACAGCCACAAGCATGCGAGATTGACGCCCAAAGGTCGAGCCCTGCTGGTTAGCCGGGTGCTGGACGAGGGCTGGACGGTGGCTGATGCGAGCATGGCCGCCGGGGTGAGCAAGCGCACCAGCTACAAGTGGCTGGCGCGGTTCAGGGCCGAGGGCGAGCGGGGGTTGCTGGACCGCAGTTCGCGTCCGATGCACTGTCCCCGAGGCTTGAGCGTTGACGAGCAGCACGCTCTCGAAGCCCTGCGCCGACAGCGCTGGCCACTGTGGCGTATTGCGATGCAGGCGGGCCGAGGCGTTGCCACGGTCAGCCGGTGCATGAAGCGCCTGGGATTGTCGCGGTTGAAGTCCCTGGAGCCGCCAGTGCCTGTGGTGCGCTACGAGCGCGCTTGTGCCGGCGAGTTGCTGCACATCGACACCAAGAAGCTCGGGCGCATCGACGGCGTCGGCCACCGCATCACCGGCGACCGCACGAAGAACCACAACCGGGGCATTGGCTGGGACATGGTGCACCTGGCCATCGACGACCACTCGCGCGTGTCGTTCGCCCAAGTCCTGCCCGACGAGAAGGCTGTGAGCTGCGTGCAGTTCCTGCGCCAGGCGGTGACCTACTACGCCAGCCTGGGCGTGCGCATCGAGCGCGTCATGACTGACAACGGCGCAGGCTACAAGAACACCTTCAAGGCCGCCTGCGACGAGCTGGGCATCCGTCACATCAAGACTCGGCCCTACACGCCCAAGACCAACGGCAAGGCCGAGCGCTTCGTGCAGACCAGCCTGCGCGAGTGGGCCTATGCCAGGCCCTACGTCAGCTCAGCGCAGCGCGAGGCCGCCTTGCAGCCCTTCCTGCATCGCTACAACTGGCATCGGCCACACTCCGCGCTCAACCGCCAGCCACCCATGAGCCGCATACCGGCTGTGACCAACCTCTTGGAACTCAACACCTAGGC
>NZ_SWAR01000149.1 GCF_006386545.1 Methylibium rhizosphaerae
GCGACGTACTACGCGTGGAAGAGCAAGTACGCTGGTGCCACGGTCAACGACCTGACTCGTATGCGCGAGCTCGAGGCCGAGAACGCCCGGCTCAAGCGCATGTATGCCGACCTGGCGCTGGAAGCTGCAGCGATGAAGGACGTCATCTCGCGAAAGTGGTGACGCCGTCGGCGAAGCGGCAGGCGGTGCAGTTCATGGTGAGCGAGCACCGATTGCCGATCAAGCAGGCCTGCCATGCGGCGGGCCTGTCGCGGGCGGCGTACTACAGCAAGCCGATGGACCGCTTGGTGCGCGATGGCGAGGTGATCGAAGCCCTGAACGGCGTGGTCGAGCGCAACAGCCGCTGGGGCTTTTGGAAGTGCTACCAGCGGCTGCGCCTGGACGGGCAGCCCTGGAACCACAAGAGGGTATGGCGCGTGTACTGCGAGATGGGACTGAACCTGCCCAGACGAACGAAGAAGCGTGTGCCGCAGCGTGATCCGGTGCCGCTGGAAGCTGGCCAGCACGTCAACCAAGGCTGGGCCTTGGATTTCATGCACGACGCGCTGCACGACGGCCGGCGGTTCCGCACCCTCAACGTGATCGACGAGGCCAACCGCGAGGCGCTGGCCATCGAGGTGGGCACCTCGATCCCGGCCAGGCGCCTGATCCGCGCGCTCAGTCGCTTGATCGACTGGTACGGCGCACCCGATTCGATCCGCCTGGACAACGGCCCGGAGATGACCTCGCAGGACTTCACCGAGTGGGCGGCCGCCAAGGGCATCGCCTTGCGCTTCATCGAACCGGGCGAGCCCAATCAGAACGCCTACATCGAGCGCTTCAACCGCACCTACCGTACTGAAGTGCTCGACGCCTATCTGTTCCGCTCGATCGAGCAGGTCCAACACATCACCGAGGAGTGGCTGCGCGAGTACAACGAGCAGCGCCCTCACGACGCCCTGGGCGGCCTGCCTCCAAGGCTGTTCATGCCCAGGCTCACAACCGCCGCAGACTCCAGTTCCGGGATGTCTACTTGACGGGGGAGCTTACG
>NZ_SWAR01000016.1 GCF_006386545.1 Methylibium rhizosphaerae
AAAGAGGCTTCAGACACCGCCGCGAGGCAGCGCACCGCGTGGTTGAACGCGTGTGCGATGTCATCGTGGCGTTGCATCGGTTCAACTCGGGCGGCGACGCTCATTGTTCAGCGCGTCCCTAACTGCCATTGACGCCGAAGTTCTGCGGGTAGCGGCGGGCGCATCAGGTGGTGGACCTCATCGGTCGTCCAACGATCCCAACGTGCATTGGGAAATGTCTTGCAGTACTCGTCGTAGAGGTCGCTTGCCGGAAGCGCAAGACGGCCGTTTGACGTCTCCATTGCAGGTGTCAGGCGACATGAAAAGCTGACCCCCTGGCCCCTTCAACCCGAAGAGGTCTGGATGGAAGCGGCAATCGAGCAAGCTCCGTTGGTCTAAGCGGGCCAAGGGAGCGCGATGCTGGCGCCGCAGGAGGTGCAGAGGATGCTGTCGCTCAGTGCGCTGTCCTGGCGCGCCAAGCGCGTCAGCCGGGAGTTGGGCTGCAGCCGCAACACGGAGTGGTTGGCCGAGCGGCTAAGGCGTCACACAGGCAACGCCGACGTCGTGCGGCAGGACCTGGCGCGCTAGCTCGGCCTCGAGGCCGGTCTGCGCACCGTGCAACGCGCACACCAGCGCGCGTGCCTGCCGCCCGCCCGGTCACCTCCTGCGCTCAATGCGCGAGCGCCGCGGGGCTTGCCAGGTAGGCCTTGAACAGGCGTGCGAACTGCCCGCCGTCGGTGTTGATGTTGGCCGAGGTGCTGCCGCCGCCGCTGAACACGATGGCGAACACACCCTTGGCGGTGTATTCGCTGGCGTGCGTGAGCATGTACTGGACGTGGTTGTCCCGGAAATGCCCCGGCGTGCCGCCCGGCGTGGCCGAGGGCACGCCCATCGGTGTCTGCCAGTACAGGACCGGCAGGTTGCCGAGCGCGCTTCGGATGGCGCTCCACTCGTCGAGGTTCTGGCGGAAGTTGGGCGTCGCCACGTTGTTCTCGTCCCAGTAGAACGGCCCGTTGCCGCGTCCGGCGCACTCGGCCGGGGGCGAGGCGACTTCGAAGCAGCCGGCATCGCGGTCGCTGGTCTGCGCGACGATGAAGTCGGCCTTGTCGGCACCCACCTTCCGCATGAAGTTGCCGACGGTGGTGGCGTCGCGGCCCCAGGAGGACGGCGGAAAACCGATCTTGGCCTTGGGCGCATACGTGCGTCCGAGCGCCACCAGGCATCCGGCCAGGCCGGCGACGTTGTCGGGCTGGCTCGCGCACTCGGTCACCATGCTCACGCGCGCCGGCAGCTTGGTGGGGTCGCCATCGGGCGCGCCTGCCAGCGTGAAGCCCCAGAAGTCCGGCTCGAGGTTGACCAGCGTGGGCAGGCCCGTCGCGCCGATCTTCTGGTACATGAGCTTCACCTGGGCCCAGTAGCTCGTCATGAAGCCCGGGTCGTTGATGGCGTCGAGGTTGCCTTCGCCCCTGGACGCCATCTGGTAGAGGGTGAACATGGGCACCGCGCCGGCGGCCTTGACGTTCGCCGAGACGTAGGTGACGTAGGCGCCGTCGGGGCTGTTCCAGGTGGGCCACGAACCGTCGCCGACACCCACCAGGTAGGTGTCGATGATGTCGGGCTGGATCTGCTGGTTCGCCATGTCCGCGATCGGGTTGCCGGCACCCAGGCCGCCCAGCAGCCGGTCGGGCAGGCCGAGGGCCGCGTTGATCGACCCGGCGGACGCAGGGGGGGAGGCCGGAGGTGTTGGTGTGGGGGTCGGAGTGGGGGGCGGAGTGGGGGTGGGTGCCGGAGGGGACACCGGTCCCGGCGACGGCGTGGACGTCCCGCTGGGGCCCGGCGACGGCGACCCGCTCCCCCCGCAGGAGGCGACGCTTGCCATCAGGACGGCGAGCGCGACCAGGCGCGAGGCGGACGCGGCGTTGAGAGCGATCGGCATTCTTTCCCTTTCGAATGAACAGTCTTGCGCGAGCGGTCATGCAAGTCGCGGACCGTGCACTGCCAGGGGATCGGCGCGAGCGTCGGCCGGGCGATCACCAAGCCGCGCGGGCACCAAGCCGCGGGGGCCCGGGCCCCCGCGCGCTTTGTCGGTCAGCGGACCATTCGAGTCACTTGACGAGACGATGATGGCCCGGCGAAACGATGATGTCCTGACGAAAGGATGACGACGCCCGGGCGCGCCCCGCCGGACTTCACGGCGGGTGGCCCGTCAGACAGCAGACGAGCGGGGACGCTTGGCGCCTGCCGATGTCGTGCTTCGGCCTGCTTCGTCGTCGCTGGAGCCGGTGGTCGCCGCCGCCGTCCGGGGGCGGCGCACCAGGTCCCCTGAACGCCGCTCGTCGTCCGAGGGCGTGTTGCTGCGATCGGGCGGGCTGTTGCGACCGGGCGGGCTGTTGGAGCCTGAGCGGCGGCCTGCCGGCCACGCCGGCACGTCGGCCGTCCGGAAACTCTGGCCGGGCGTCTTGCGTCCGGGCACCGTCCCCGTGAGTCGGCCGCTCCCCTCGGGCGAGCCTTCCGTGCGCTGGCCCGTCGCCTCGCTCGTCCCCGCACCCGCAGCCCTCAGACCCGCTTCCAGGTCGACTGGGGCCTTGTCCTTTTTCTCTTGCTCTTCCAGTCTCGACACTTCAATGCGCACCGCCTTCTGACCCTGCCAGTTGCCGGTGATGGCTGAGTCCGTCAGGAACACCATGGCACCCAGCCCGGCGCTGCCCAGCGCGCCCTGCAAGGCGGGCGGCACTTCGGCCTTGGCCATCGCCAAGCCCAGGGCCGACAGCATCGAGTTGAGGCCATTGATGAGCGCAGCGCGGCTCTGGGCCTGATCTAACACGCGGCCCAGGTCGTTCCCGGTGATGTGCGGTTCCAGCTTCTGCGGCGGAGGGGCCGCGTTCTGGCTCAGTTCGAAATGCATGCGCTGGAACCAGTCCGTCGCCTCCACCAGCGTGTTGGTGACGGCGCCCACGCCGGCCGCCGCTGCCGTCGTGCGCCAGGCATCGCCTGAGCTCATCGCATTGGACGTGCCCACCAGCGCCCCCATTGCGTCGCCGCGCCCCGGCACCAGCACGCCCATCGCCGCCGATGAGAGGACGTCGGCGGTGGTGATCACGCCGGCATAGGTGGCCCGTGCGGAATTGAAGGCGTTGCCGGTGAGCCCATTGGTGTTGTCCTTCTTGTCGTCGTACCCGACCATGTTGAAGCTCGCCTGCGCCGCGTCGCGCAGGGCGGTGTAGAGGCCCACCTTCAACTCGGTGGCCACGGGCCGCAGCATCGCCGCCTTGTTCTGCGGGCCTTCGCTGTGGGCCTGCGCCATCAGCAAAAAGTTGGTGGCCGTGGCAGCGAGCTGTCCCATGGTGATCGCACGCGAAACCTTCTGCGTGTGCTTGCGCAGAGCGGCCTGCTCGGCGGGCGTCTTGGCGTCCCATTGCTCGGGGCTCAGGGAATGGAAACCGCGTGCGGCTTCGTCGGGGTGCCGGCGCTCGCGCACTTCGCGGATCACCTGCATGGCCAGGTTGAACGCGCCGACCGCGCCCTGCACCCCGTATGCCACTTCGGGCGGTTTGTTACTCAGGCCATGCATCACGCCCGCAGCCAGCATCTCGCGCGCAAAGGTCGGCAGGCCCACGGCCACCGCCTGGTGGATCACGTGACCGGCCACAGGGGGCAGGGTCCGCGCCAGGCCCACCACCGTTGACTTCGACGGCAGAAGCGATTGGGCCGTGAGTGCGAGCTCCTTCGCTGCCTGGGCGCCGACCTGGCCAGCCCCCTTCACGATGTCGGCAGCCACCGAGCGCCAGTTGCGCTCGGGCGGTGCCACGCGGTCGCCGAAGGTCGGGGCGTGCCCGAGCGCGCGGCCCGTCGGCGTGCCGCTGTTCGCCTCGCCGCCCTCGCGGGCGGACCCGCCGAGGGAACTGGCGATGCGCAAGGTATTGGGGTCCAGGAATCTCGCGCCCCAGCCCAGATTCATCACGGTGCTCACGAGCCTCCTCATGCTGCTTTCCGAACGCTCGCCGGGGCGCAGCATCCGGCTGCGATCGTGTTCGGGCGTCGAGGACCCTGCCACTTCCACGATCTCAGGAACCGCTGTGCGCGGCGGCAGGGCTGGCGCTCCGGCGCCTTCAACCGCGAATGAAAAGGAGGAGGGCTGGCGAGAGTGCAGGCCGGGGGGCGCCGACGGCAGCGTGGACTGCCCTGCGCCGGACGGCGCGCCCTGGGAGGAGGACGCACCGTCGCCGGCGGGCACGGCCGCGGGGTCGATGCGCGAAGAAGGAGTGCGTGAGATGGTCATGTACTGCTCGTCGGTTCAATGGGGGCGGGTCGCCTGGGCACCACGCTGTTCGGCAATGGCGCGCGACAGGCCGGCAAGGTTCGTCAGCCAGGCGGCAAGGTCCTCCGCGGAGTGGCCCTCCGTCTGGCACCGCGACACGAGGCGAGCCTGGCCGCGGTCCCACGCCAGTGCCACGCCGGTGGTCGCCATCAAGTGCACGTTGGCCTGCAGTGCGAGGCGGCGGCGTGCTGGCGTGTCCAGCGCTTGCGCGGCCACGTCGGCGGCGACCACCAAGGTCAGGCCGGTGTCGTCGCAGGCCAGGCCGACCGAGACGCCGTCGATCTTGAGGCTGCCTGTGTGCGCGGCCGCGACGGCCTGCTCGGGGCTGAAACCGAGCGCCGCTGCCGCGGCATAGACCAGCTCCAGCACCTGCTGCGGGGCCTCGAACTGCTGGATGTCCTCGTCGCGGAGGGGGCTCGCCTGCGCCGGTGCGGGCCGCGTGTGCAAGGGCGCAGCGGACTGCAGGGACTGCCCGGGCTTCGGTTGCGACGCCGCTGCCTTGGCGGGCGCCTTGCTCTTCGTCACCTGCTCCACCGCCTGGCGCAGCCCGAGCAGGCAGGCCAGCTCGGCGGCCAGCAGGTCGGGATGATCGTGGCCAGCGGGAACGCGCAGCAGCACCACGCCGTCGCCGTCGTCGGCCAGCGCAAAGGCGGCATGCGTGGCCGCCACGCAGTGGCTGGTGGCCAGCAGCAAGGCGTCGCACCACTCGTCTTCGCTCATGCCGGCCGGTCGTTGCGCGCGCGTGGCGCCGATCCACGGACCGGACGGATCCCCCTGCAAGGGCTGCAGCGAGAGCGGCTTGCCGCTGAACTCGGCCAGCCCGGTTTCGCCGAAACGCTGCGCGACGTTCTCGGGCGCGCCGAGACCCAGGGCCGCCGCGCAACGCCATGCGTGCACGGTGTTGGCCTTGGCTGCTGCCTCGGACTGGGTGGAAGAAGCTGCAACGCTCATTGGGGGTACTCCTTTACTGCATAAGTTGGGTCGCGGCCGAACCGCACCTGCGTTGAATGTGCCGCCCCTCTTTCGCCTGAGCGCCGGCGGCGCGAAGCCGTGGAACCACAAGCGAAGCCCACGGTTGCAGGCCGTTACGGGCTCGGGGGTGCGCCGAAATCGCGCAGAAGGTCGTCGTGCGATGCCACGGCACCGGACAGCAGCTGGTCCGTGTCGTGCAGGGCGTCCAGGAAGGCGAGATCCCACCCCGTGCGGGAGCCCGGGTCGCACAGGGGCAGGTCGTCCGTGGCCTGAGGCCTGGGCGGCGCGGGCGCGGCATGAGCGGGTGCGGCGGCGGCAGACGGGCCGGCAGCGGCCGGGCCTGCCGGGCCGAGGCTGCTGCTCGCGCTGGTTCTGGTGCACGCACACAGGATTGCGACCGCGTCGTCGAGTTTTCGCTTGTTCGGGCCGCTCAACTTCAGCTCGGGGCCGTTCTTGATGCGCTCGAACAGTTCGTCTGCCAGGCGCGGGCCCCCGGGCTGCCGATGCAGCTGCACCCAGCCGGACAGGCCGCCATGGCCCTGGGCTCTCAACGCCACGCCCAGGCGGATCAACAAGGTCTGCTTCTCCAGTGCAGCCCGGCTGCCGGGCGGTCGCTCGGCAGCCTGCACCTGCTGCAGCAGGCCATGGTCTGCCGCAGGCAACAGCGTCTTCAGCTCCCGGGCCACTGCCTGGCGCTGCAACATCTCGCCGAGGGTGAACGTGCGACGTTCCGGCGGCACCATCGCGAGGGCCCGGAAACAGGCCGCGAGTTCGGTCCGCGCCTTGCTGCTGTTGGTCCGTCCGTTTTCGTACGCCGCACGCAACCTGGCCGCGGCGTCGCGCGTCGCCGGGTCGGGGCTGTTCAGGCGCTCCACGAACGCATCCAGGCCCACGGGCGGGCGCATCTGGAGCAACGCATCGGCGAAATGGGCGAACGTCGAGCGGTAACGCTTCGCTTCTGCCTCGTTCAACATGCCGGTCTCGTGCAGCGCGCGCTCCGCCGCATGGACCATCAGCGTGTTGCGCCCCTGTGGCGGCAACGCCTGCATCAGCTCAGCGGCAGCGGGGCTGCCTGGGGCGGCCGGCCTCGGGCTGGACGGGCCCGCGTCGCTCGGTCCGACCCCCGGCGGCTCGGACGCCACCGCGCGAGCGACCGGTGGCCGGGTGCGGGCGGGGCCCGCCTCGGCGGTATCGCATGTGCGCATCTCGGCTGCAGCTCGCTCGAGTCTCGCCTTGTTGGTGCTGCTCAGCTGGAGTTCCGGGTCGTTCTTGAAGCGATCGAGCAGTTCGCCTGCCAGGCGGGAACCTCCGGCCTGCTGGTGCAACTGCACCCAGCCGGACAAGCCGCCGTGGCCGTGGGCCCTCAACGCGACGCCCAGGCGAGTCAGCAAGGCCAGCTTCCGCAGGGCGGTTTCGCCGTCGGGGTCGGGCTGGGCGGCCTGCCACTGCTGCAGGCGTCCGAGGTCTGCCTCGGGCAGGAGCGTCTTCAGCGTTCGTGTCAGCAACTTGCGCTGCAGCGCCTGCTGGAGCGTGAGCATGCGTTGCTCGGGGGGCAGGCCGGACAGCGTCTTCACGCAGTCGTTGAGGAGGCTGCGCGCGGCTCGAGGGGCGGCCTGTTCGCTCACGTACGTTGCCTGCAGCGCGGCGGCGGCATCACGCTGCGCCGGGTCCGGGCCCAGCAGTCGGCCCAGGAACGCGTCCAGTGTGAGGGGGGGCTGCTGCCGCAGCAGGGCCTCACCGAAACGGGCGAATTCCGAGCCGTGGCGCGTGGCTTCCGCCTGCCCGGGGGCGGTGCTCGGTTGCTGCGCCCGTTCCAGCGCAAGGACGACGAGTGTGTTGCGCCCCTGCGGCGTGAAGACCTGCGACGCATCGGAGGCCGTCGATGGCGTGGCTGCGGCGCCTGCTGGGCGCGACGACGACGCACCCGGCTGTGCGGTCGCGATCGCGATCGGTACCGCCGCCGTGCCCGCCGCTGCCTGCCCGGGGCTGCGGGGGCCGGCATCGCTTCGCCACTGCTGCAGCTGCTCGAGCGACACCACGGATCGGCGCGGCGATTCCGGCATCGATGCGTCCGGCGCGGTGCCGCGCGGTGACAAGCCCGGCAGCGCTTCGCCGGCGCTTGTGTCCAGCGTGCGGGGGCGAACCCGCCGCGCCTGCTCGCCAGGAGACGCCGCGTCGGCGCTCGAATCGGGGTGAGGGCGCAGGGACGGGCCGATGCCGGGGGGCCTCATCGGTGTGGCCTTTGGCCGCCGGGCACGCTGCCGGCCGGTATTGCGTCGTTCACCTTCACCTCGCTTGTGTCGCCAGAGTGCCCGGCCTGGCGGCACGCAGCGCTCGGGGCCGCGAAGTGGCGATGGGGAAGCCGAACCAGCGCGCGCCCTGCACATCGTTCGCCAACGTTCGCTTCGCGCGGCAGCGCGCGGCCTCGCACGGCGGGCCACTCTCCTGGCACGTGCCCGCAAGACTGGCGCGAACCCGAGGGCCGGGCCGACAGCCGGTCGCCCCCGCCGCGAGGGACGCTCATGAAGACTCACGGAAAAGGCCTCCCCCCGCTGCCCCCTGTGCGCGGCTCGTCGTCGCAGGCGCCCACTACTTCTCGCGCCACGGAGCCTGCGACTGACGGCACGCACCTGGCATCCATGCTGCCCGCGCACCCCCGTGCGCCGCGCGACCCGGCGGGCGCCCTGTCGGCACGCCCGAGAAACGCGGTGCTGCCCGCCGGCTCCTCGCAACAGCCGGTCGTTCAGCTTCCCGGCGTGGGGGCGTCTGCCGACGCAAGCACGGTCCTGCCGCAGCCACCCCTCGTGCGGGTCCGGGTCGACAAGTTGTGGAAGAAGAGCGGATCACGCCAGGTGGAGTTCGAGCCCCTGCGCCAGGCGTACATCCGTGCCGGCAACGAAGCCATCCCAGGGCCGGAGTTCCTGCGCCTGGTCCACTTCCTCACGACGCAGGCCAAGGCGCCGGCGCTGCCCACCGGCCGGCCGGGCATCCACCGCCACGAGGTCGAGATCCCGGGCACGGCGGGCCTGGTGCAGGTGTTGCGGCGCGACCATGCCGACGGCTCACTGGCCGACCTGCGCATCGCCAGGAGCGGCGCCGAGGCCGATGTGCGCCAGACCGCCGCCACCATGCAGCGCGGGGCGGACAAGCGCGTCGCAACCCGGGCGGGACTCCTTGCAAAAGCGGGGCGGACCGCGGGCCCATCCGCACCTGCGCGTGACGCAGCCCCGCAGCAAACACCGCATCAACGTGTCTGGAAGGCACGCCGGCAGCAGCTGCGCGCCCTTCACACGGCTTACGCGCAGACCTTGCCCGGCAAGCGCAAGTTCTCTGGTGCGGACTTCCTCGAGCTTCTGGAGCAGCTCGCCGGGCAGCCGCGCGCATCGCAGCCGACCAACGTGGCCGGCATCGACCGGTGCCTCGTGCGCCTGCCGCGGCTGGATCAAGACGTACGGTTCCTGATTCGCCGCGACGCTGGCGGCGAGCTGACCGACCTGCATCTGCTGACTTCGATCGAAGAGGAAGGCCATGTGCTCGACAAGATGGAGACGGTCCGCAAACGTCACGCCACCAACGCATTGGCCAACCGGGTCCAGTACACGCGGGAAGATTCCGACAGCAAACACCTGCGCGACCTGTGGGACCACCTCGGGCCCCACCTGCAGGCGCCATTCGAGGCCTACGTGCAGCGCCGGCACGCGCTGCACGAAAGCCACGCTGGGATCAACACCTTCGTGCGCCACCTCGACGACCTGTGCAAGAAGGAAGGCGGCACGCTCGTGAACGCGGAGCACGGCATCGCACGCCACGTCCTTGCCCTCGAAGGCAGCGACAGGCCCGTCACCCTGCTGCGACGCGTCAGTGCCGAAGGAGCGCTCACCCTGCGCCATGTGGGGCGAGGCCTCATGGATGAAGTGGCGACGATCAGAAACATGATCGGCCGCATGCAGGCCAGCATCACGAACGACCAGCGGGCCGCCCGCGCCGAGACGCGCCCGGCCGGTGTGCCGCCTGCCGCCGAGCCGGCCGGGGCGCGCGCACGGCGCCTCACACGGGCCGACCAGCTCACGCTGGCGCTGGAGGCGATGGTTGCCAACAAGTCCAGCGGCAAGCCTCTGCTGGAAGGGGCGGAGCAGGCTGCCGGAGTTCCCGGGCCGACGCTTCGCTCCTGGTTCACGCACGAGGGCAGGCTGAGGCGATCGTTCGACGCCATGACGGCCCTGGTGGCCTTCTTCGACGAGAGAAGCGCCATCCACCAGCACCTCTCGGCATTGGGCCATGAAGACCAGGCCGAGCGCCTGCCCCAGCCCCTTTCGGCCGAGCTGGTGGCGGCCGTGCTGCAGGCCCGGGTCGACCACCCGGCCGCCACCAACGGCGCCAGCCTCGCGCGGCTCACCAGCGGCAACCGCCGCGTGATCGACCGCACCGTCGATGCACGCACCGGCACCTTGATCATTGGCGACCACCGCCTGCAGCACCTGCCCGGGTACGACACCCACTGGCAGGCCATACGCGCGGCCTTGCAGGCCCTGGGCCACGCAGAGCGGGCGAGCGGCTTGCCGCGGCCGCCCACGGCCGGCGAGCAGTTCGTGCTCGCCCTCAAGGAAGACCTGTACCCCATGGCCGCTGCCGTGAGTGCCATGCAGGCCGAGCCGGGCCTGCCTGTGCGCGAGGCGGCGCGCCGCATGTCGGACTCGGCCGAAGTGGCCGAGCGTCTCCAGATGCTGGTCGAGCCTGGCGGGCAGGTGCGCAGCCGCGCCGAGGTCGCGGCGCGGCTGCCCGACCTGGAGCTTCACCGACACGAGGAGCTGGACACCTTGCTCGCGCAGCTGAAGCCGGCAGTGCCGTCGCGCATGCGCCGCGCGCTGGTGCCGGGTTTCGGCCACTTCGGCGCGAAGCTGTTCATCGTCAACAAGACGGACGACGGCGCGGGCGTGCAGAGCACCACGAAGCAGGGCCTGCGCGCCCTCTACGCCGACAGCCTCGACCTGGTGATGCCGCCGCGCTCGTTCCGGCATGACCGCGCGCAGCAGGCCTTGCGGTGGCTGTCGACGGTGCTCAAGAAGGAGTTCAAGACCACCGAGGTGCAGTGCTACTTCGATGCGAAGCGCAACAACGTCTGGGTGTCCTCGAACAGCGAGCGCACGAACCGCAAGATCCAGGAGTTTCTGGCCTCTGGCGGGCTGAAGAGCCGGCTCGAGCAGGGGAGCGCGAACCCCTCTGCCAGCCGCGAGGACCGGCACCAGTCGAAGCTGGCACGCAAGCTGGCCGAGCCCGAAGCGGGCGGCGCGATGGCGCCGGTGCTCAAGGCCATGGTGGCGAAGCGCTTCCGAGTGCCCACCGAGGCCGTGTACCAGCACGGCAAGGTCATCGACCTGCATGCCGAGCGGCGCATCAAGGACGCCTTCCAGGAAGCCACCGGCGAAGCGCTGAACCGGAAATCGCTGGCCGGGACGATGCGCCCTTGCACCGTGTGTGCCGAAGACCTGGGCCTGCCGCCCACGGCCCGCCGCGGGCCGGCCTGGCTGTCGCGCGCGGGCCAGGCCTTCTACGACGCCAACGAGATCGTGGAGCGCAACATCGGCCAGGCAATCGGCACCTACGCCTCGCTCACGAGAGCGGGCAAGCTGAGCGTGAACTACAACACCGACAGCGACTCGTCGGACGACGACGCCGCTGCCGCACGCGCACCGCGCCGTGCGGACCCGCAGGCGTCGCGGGCGTCGTCTTCGGCACCCTCCACGTCGCTGGCGCCCTCCATGTCGTGGGCGGTGCTGGGCAAGCGCAAGGCACGCGAGCCGCGCGTCCAGCCGCCCATCGAATCTCGTGAACCGGGTGCCGCCGTCGAACCGAGGGCTGCGCCCGCTGTGAATGCGGCGAACACCATGACGGAGCTCACCCGCCATCTCGATGCCTGGAATTGGCCTGCTTCGCCGCCTCCCACGACCTGGCGGCCTGCTTCGCCGCAGGAGCCGGCCAGCCCCACGGGCCCGGCGGCGCCGGAAGACTCTCCCGCTCCACGGCCACGGCGGTCGTAATGCGCCGCAGCGCCCTCCGTGCTGCGCGCTCTTCGCCTGAGCGGCCCTCGGTTCGCGCCTCGCCGCCTTTCGCGCCGCGACTTGCCTATCGTCGCGGCGATCGAATCAGGGAGGCACCCGATGTCCGGCGAGCAGGTCCAACGCAGCGCAGGCGCCCGCCCGCTGCGACTCACGTCGTTGTCGCTCGAAGACGATGACGCCGCCGGCCGCCGGCTGTCCCCACCGCGAACAAGCCCTGTAGCCAGCACGCCGGCGGGCATGGAAGGGCTGGGCAGACGGCCAGCCGCGGCGAATTCCGACGCGGTCGCGCCGCGCGGCATGCCGCCAGGAACAAGTGCGCCCGCCCCCAAGCCCTCTGCCAGCACAAGCACCAGCATCCGGCCCTCCGTCGGAGAAACCGATGCGAGGGCCATCTACGCGGACGCCGTGCTGCGCGCCGCGAAGAACCAGGCGTTCATCCAGAGCTTGACCGCGGGTGGCGTGGACAACATGCCCACACTGCTGGTTGCGCGCGCGGCCATGCAGACGATCGACGTCGTGCAAAGCGGACTGGCCGCCTATGCGTCGCTGCCTTTTGGCGTGCGAAGCGAGCCCGAGATGCTGGGCGGGCGCGGAATGCTCGAGCAGCAGCTGAGCAAAAGCTCGCTCTTGTTTCTCACGCTGAGGGATCACGCCGAACCAGTGAACACGCTGACGCGGGCACTGCCCGCCGACGGCGCCGATCCCGCCGAGATGCAGGCGTACCTGGGAGAAATCTCCGAGCGGCTGGCGCACTATCGCGGCGACGTCGCGCGCGTGCGAGGCGCAGACGAGGCCGTACAGAACGGCGCCCGGCGCGGAGAAATCTCCGCTGCCTCGGCCGGGCTCGCGAATTTCTGGGCCGTCGCCCACGAGTGCTACTCGAGCCGCCGCATCGTCGACCTCACGACACGGCGGCTGCAAGCGCATCGCGGCGGACTGTCGCCAGAGCTGCGTGGGGCGCTCAGGGCCCACATGGCGCTGATGGAGTCCAGCAGAGGTGCCTACACCCGGGCCTACGAAGTCCTGACGCAGCAGCGCGTGAACCCCGAGCACCTGCCCGGCGCGCTCGAAGCCATGCACAACATCCGGCGTGACTTCGAGGCCACCGGCGGGCAACTGTGCCTGGCGGCATCGCGGGAGATCGACAGCGCCTCCGACAAGTGGACGCTGGCGCTCGAGTGCGGCGACGCGGTGCGTCAATTCACCGCGTCGCTCGGCCCCCTGATGGCTCGGGCGCAGCGCAGCGTCGCGCAAGCTGCGCTGCCGCTGGCCGACCAAGCCGCAGCGACGGCTGCCACGTCGCAGGCGCCTGACCGTCCGCAACGCACGCAGGCGGCCGCGCCGGCGACATCGCGAAGAAGCCGCCGACAGCGCGCCGCGGCGCACAAGCCGGCGTCCGCAGAGACTGCGGCCGGCCCGTCGGTTTCGCCCGCCGACCTGCGGCGCGACCAAGCCCTGGCGGGTGCGCGGCAGGCGCTTGGCAGGTCACGCGACCTCGACCGCCAGGACGTCCAGCAGTCCCGCGTCGTGGACCTCGCACGCGCTTTGGGCGTGGACACGTCCACGGTGGACTCGTTCGAGCGCCTGCACATCGACCCCATGCACATCGCGAAGACCGTCCGCGACTCGATGACGAAGTGGTTCGGCGACCCGGGGCCACTGCGCGCGGCGGGCCGGCAACTGGCCGCGCTGCCCACCGTACAACGCGGCACGCCGGAGGTCGCCGAGCTGTCCGCGCGGATCGAGCGCCGCGCCGCGGTGCTGGACCTGCTTGCACAACGGGTCCAGGCCGAGGAGATCGATGGCATCAAAGGCCACGCGTTCCCCAAGGGACACCATCTGGCGCGCCTGCTCGAGGTGGGGCACATCGCCCAGGCGCGCCCGCCGAGGCGGCTGCCCTCAGCGGGTGACCAGGGGCCCGCAGGCACCTTGTTCGAGATGGAGATCCGGCCCCGGCCGCGTGCGGACGGTGCGCCCACGCCTTCCCTCTACCTCCACCTCCACACCGATGCACCGGTGACGCCGGAGGCCGCGGCGACGCTCCCGTTGAACCGGTTCGCTGCCGTCCACGTGAAAACGGCGGAACAGCGCAACCTGGGCGCGAAGTGGGAAGAAATGCGCCGGGCGCTGGGCCACGATGACAAGGTGCACCGCGGACAGGTCGGCGCAGAGGTGCTGGAGAAGCTGCAGGCCATGTCGCGCCGTGCAGCGGGTCGGTAGCACGGCAGTCCTTGAAAGGCGCATCGCAGGGAAGGGACTCCGGATCAGGCCTGCCCGGTCCCGGGCGACGCGGTCGCGGCCTCTCCGGGCGACATGAGCATGTGTTCCAGGGATTCGGCAAAGTCCCGCAGGGGGTCGTCGTGCGACGCCGTCGCACTGGGCGGCAACCAGTGGCCCGTGTTCTGCAAGGGGGCGAGCAGCGTCAGGTCGCCCGCCGTTGGAGTGCCCGGATCGAACAGCGGAAAGTCGTCCGCGGTCTCGTACACCGGCGAAGAGGGCGCAGTGTGCGTGGGCGACATGAGCGAGCGCTCGAGGGATTCGGCGAAGCCTTGCAGCAGGTCGTCTTGTCCGTCAGCCGGCGTGGAGGGCCCGCTTCCCGGGGTGGCCGCAGAGGCGCCGGCCTCGCCGAGGGCGCACGCACGCAGATCCGCGACCGCCCGGTCGAACTGAGTCCTGTTCCAGTTGCCGACCTTGAGTTGCGGGTCGTTCTTGAGTCGATCGAGCAGTTCGTCTGCCAGGCGGGCACCACCGGGCTGCCGGTGCATCTGCACCCAGCCGGCCAGGCCGCCATGGCCCCTGGCAGTCAACAGGACGCCCAGCCGGGTCAGCAGGACCTGCTTGCGCTGCGTTTCCTGGGCACCGGTGCCGCGGGCAGCCTGTACCTGCTGCAGGAGCCGGAGGTCCTCCTCGGGCAGCAGCGTCTTCAGCGTCCGTGTCAGCTTGAGGGGCAACGCCTGTTCGAGCGTGAGCATGCGTTGCTCGCGGGGCACCGCTGACAGTGCCTTGACGCAGGCGTTGAGCAGTGACCGCGTGAGCGCCGGGTTCGTCTGTTCGTTCTCGTGCGCGGTTTTCAGTGCGGCGGCGGCATCGCGCTGCGCCGGATCGGAGCCGAGCAGGCGGTCCAGGAACGCATCCAGCGTGAGGGCGGGCTGGCGCCGGAGCAGGGCATCACCGAGATGGCCCAGCGTCGTGCCATGGCGCGTCGTCCCGTCCTGACGCGATATGTCGGTCTGTTGCAACGCCCGTTCTGCGGCGAGGACCACCAGCGTATTACGCCCCGACGGCGGCAGCGACTGCATCGATCCGGTGGTCGCCGAGGTACCCGCCGCGGCCTGTAGCGGGCTGTGGGGACCGGTGTCGCGTGGCGGAAGCGGAGCTGTCGGGCATCGTGGGAGGCGGCGGGCAGCGCACCGCGCGGCGGTTCGTCCAGGCTGCATTTCCGCAGTTTCTCGGCTGCCTGGTCGAGTCTTTTCTTGTTCGCCGTGCCCAGGTGGAGCTCCGGGCCGTTCTTGATGCGGTCGAGCACCTCGGCTGCGAGGCGGGCACCGTCGGGCTGCTGCTGCATCCGCAGCCAGCCGGACAGGCCGCCGTGGCCCTTGGCCCTCAGCGCCACGCCCACGCGAATCAGCAACGCCTGCTTCTCCAGGGCGGCCCGGCCGCCAGGGGTGACCTCGGCGGCCCGCACCTGCTGCAACTGCCCGGCCGATACCAGGGAGCGGCGCGGCGGTTCCGACATCGACGCATCGGGCATCGTGCGGCGCGGGGACAAGCCTGGCAGGGCCTCGCCGGCGTCCTGGGTGCGAGGGCGCACCCGCCGTGCCTCACCGCCCGCGCTCGCCTCATCGACGCCCGGATCGGGAAGGGGGCGCCGGGCCGCGCCGGTGGCCTCGCGGATCATGCGTGCGGCCTTTCGCCGGCCGATGGTGCGTCGTCCTTCACCCTTGACATCCTTTTTACGCAGCGTCGAACCCAGGAGGCGGCAACCGCTGGGTGCGAGCCTGCACGGTCCCTGCGCCTGGGCACCGGGGGCGCGAAGCGGCGACGGGGATTGCGAAACCGGGAGTCGTTCATCGGACTTCGCATTCCGGTGCAGAGATTCGCCATCGTCATGGTTCACCTCCAGAACAGGGGTGCAATCCGTCCACACGAAGAAGCAGCTCTGCGACTTTCAGGGAGAAAGCATGAGTTCCAAACAGATGCCGCCGTCGCGGGCGCATTCCTGCATCGCCATCGTCCCTTCCGGCGTCAGGCCCGCTGCCGCGGCGGAGCGCGCGAGGCATGGCCTCGGCGGTGCGTGGAGGGAAGCTCGATGAACCATGACTGGAGCCGCTATGGCAACCCCGCAGCCCGCGCGCAATGGCAACAGGCCGGGGCTGCGCCCGCGGGCACGGAGGCACCGGCTGCGCCGGTCGCTGCGCCGCCGAGATTCGGGGAGGGAGGGAACGACCTCGGGCTGGGTGGGCGACCCCGCGCCGCCCATGCCGATGCCAGTCTTGCGCCGCGAACGGCTGTGCTGCTGGACTTCGGCGGGACGGTTCGTCCTCTGGATGATCATGCAACAACACAGGCGGCGGTCTCGGTTCCCAGACCGCCGAGAAGAGAAGCGAGTGAGCCTCGTCCGGTCGGCCGCGGGGCTGATCAACCTCCGCTCGCCGCGGAGGACAAGGCGTTCCTCGACCAGTTTGAGTCGGCCGCCGCCATCGAAGGCAGATGCGTCGGTAACTACAGGAAGGAATTCCGCCGCCTCAGCCAGTGGATATCGAGCCAGGCCACGGATGAGGAGCGCGCCCGCGGCATCGGCTTGGCCAGCCGTCTGGACGACCCCGGCCTGGCCAACCGCTTCGAGCAGATGGACACCCGCAACGCTTGCCTTGCGGTGAGCACGACCCTCGACTGTCTGCGGACCTTCAAAAGGACGGGGCAGATCCACATCAAGACCGTGCGCGATACCAGCGGGATTCCTTCGATGGACGAGCGGCTCATCGGGCGGCTCCATGAGCTGCGAACACAGCAGCTGAACGACAAGGCCAAAGCACGCCCCCCGCGGCCGTCGATTCCGGGGAAACGCAAACAACGCAGCGACGCGGACATCGGGGTAAGCCACGCGCGCGCGTTGAGCGAAGAACTCCGGCGGCAAGGAAAGCCGGGCCTGGCCAGCTGCCTTGTCGCGGGCACGCTGAACAAGGAGATAGACGAATTTTCCGCGGTTCCCACCGTGCGCAGCGTCTTGAGAAGGCTGTGCGCGACGATCAAGCCGGAACATGTCGTGAGCGTGGCCTGCGGCGGCGTCGATCCACGCTGGTTCGTCCAGGCGTTGGGGACCTGCGCGGGCGGCACAGGCCTGGACGGGCTGGCCGAGCGGATGGCGTCTGACGACAAGGCGACCGACCTGCGCCAGTGTTTCGACGAGACGAGCTTCAACGGACTGACGCCGCTGGGCAGCGCCTACGTGGCGACGCTGCCGGCCGGCCTGAAGGAACAGGCCGAGCGGCATCTCCTGGAATGGGCGCTATCGCGAGCCGGCGTGTCCGGTCAATCCGCAGCGGTGCCGCTGTCTCCGTTCGATCAGCCCCCCAGTGAGGGGTGGCCGCACTTCCATTTGGACTCGCCCTTGGTGGACACGGGCGACGCAGCGGCCAGCGCCGCGTCGCGGCGACAGATCGTGGAAGAGGACAAGTCGCTTCTTGAGGATTTCACCAATGCGGCCAAGGCTCAAGGGGTTCGCCAAACCACGCTGAATGAATACATGGTCGATTTCCGCCGCCTCAGCCGATGGGCCTCCAACAGGGCAACGGATGAGGCTCGAGCGCACGGCGCGGGTCTGGCCAGCCGTCTGGACGACCCCCGCCTGGCCGTCGAAGCCCAGCCCGCAGCCGTCGGCACCAGGATCTTGCCGGGCACGCTTCTCGAATGCCTGCGCACCTTTGAGAAGACGGGGCGAGTCGCGATCGGGACCCACCGGAGCACCCGCGGAATCCCTGCGACGGACGCACGGCTCGTCGAGCGGCTCAGTGAACTGCTCCGGGAGCAGATCGCCAAGAAAAAGGAAGGGCTCCCGCCGCGCCCGAACCCGGGTCCGCGCGACGCCCCCGGGTCGAACGTACGCAACGAAGCGGACAACTGCGCAAGCCAGGGTCGCTTGTTCAGCAGCTGGCTCCAGGACGAGGGCCGACCCGGCTTGGCTGTCAGCCTCGTCGCGGGCACCCTGCAGGGCGACATCGCGGAGTTCACCAAAGGGAACAAGAGAGCGCAGAAAGTACGCGCCCAGTTGAACAGGCTTTGCGCGACGATCAAGCCGGAAGATGTTGTGGGTGTCGCGTGCAAGGACATCGATCCGGGCTGCTTCGTCGGGGCGCTGAAGGACTGCGCAGGCGGCCGCGGCCTGGACGCGGTGCTCGAGGAAATGGCGCCTGACCAGGCCGCCCATCTGCGCCAGCTGCTCGACGAGAAGAGCCCCAATGGCCTCACCGCGCTGGGCAGCGCCTACGTGGCGACGTTGCGGCCGGATCTGAAGGAACAGGCCGAGGGGCACCTCGGGCAACGGGCGCGAACGAGGGCGGGCGCTTTCGATCGAGCCCAGGCGGCTGATGCGCCTGCCGGCCTGGCACAGGCTCGCGCAGTCCCGGCGTCGCCGTTCGACCCGACGCCGAGTGGCGGCTGGCCCGACTTCCACCTGCATTCGCCCTTGCCGGACGTGACCGGCCCCGCCCATGCGCCGAACCGCGCCGATGCCGGGGTCTACAGCGGCCTGGCGCCGCTGACGTCGCTGCCCAGCCTTTCGCAGGGTTCCCAGGATTGGGACACGTGCTCGCAGGAGGTCACCGGCCCCGCCCGGGACCCACAGGGGTCGCCAGCACGTCGGGCTGCTGCCCGCTGGCGCCGCGGCACCGGTCCAGCGGGCGCCTCGCCGGCGCAGCCTGCCGGCGCGAGCCTGCGGCCGGGCGTCTGGGACATGCCGCAAAGCTCTCCACAGCGCTCGGCAACGGATTCGGCCTGGAACAGCATCGAGCCGCTCAGCGGCGCGCTGTTCGATCTCAACACGCCCGACGAAGAGGTCACGGGGCCCGCAAGATCGTCCGATACCGACAAGGCCACCGTGTCCACGCCCCAGATCATCGACCTGGAGAACGACCAGGTGGGCCAGAAACGCAAGGAGGCGTCGCGCCAGACCGCGGCCCAGAGGCTGTCCGGCAACGGCTGGCTGGGCGACGACGATCTCATGCACTGCACGCGGATGGCGGTCCAGGGGATCGTCGAGGCGATGGGCCCGGGCATGGCCCGCCAGCGCTACGAACGGCTCAACCAACGGCTGGCCATTGCCGACGCGGCGCAGGTGAGTCTGCTCACCGGGGACGATCCCGTGCGACGGGCACGGGTGCTCTCGCATCTCGACGCGCCCGTCGTCTTGCTGCCGGTGAACAACGCCAACAGCCACTGGTCGCTGCTGGTGGTCAACCGGGCAGAGCGGCAGGCCTATCACTACGATTCGATGGTTGCTCCTGATGAGGCCCGCAACGCCACCGACACCCCCCAGTTCGCGAGGTCACTTGAGGTGGCCAACGCGCTGGGGGTGAACGAGGTGCTGGGCAGGCCGACGGCCCGGCAACGCGATCTGCACTCCTGCGGTGACCACGTGCTGTTCGGCATCCAGGAGCTGACGCGCAGGATGGTCGACAGCGAGCGCCCGATCCCGTGGGACCGGAGAGACGGCGCGGGCCAAGCCCCGTGGGACCTGAGCGCGATCCAGCCCAGCCGGCCAGCGATCGTCGAGGCGTTGACCCGGTACGAGGCATTCGCGGAGGCCACCGCGCAAAACCCTGCCTCCCAGGGACAGCAACAGCCCCTCTACATGGACACCGGGCCACGCAAGAAGCAGCGCTGACCGCGGTTCGCTCTTCGTCTGCGACGCACACGCGGGCTGCAGTGCCACGGCCCTTTCGGGCCGCCTTGAACCTTCAACAAAGAGAGACAACGCAATGGGATTTCCAGGGAACAACTCGTGGCAGTACTACGACGCCGACAGCTACTGGCAGGCACGCGAAGCCGCCGGGATTCCGCAGCCTGCGTCCACCACGCAGGCGCCTCACGTTCCTCCAGCCGCCGGGGCCGACGATCTGGCTGGGCAGTTTGCAGACCTGCGGTTGGGCCGCCCCGAGCGGCACCGCGCCAGCGATGCCGGGGCGACCCTCGCGCCGCGCGGCGCGGCGCCCGGCATCGGCGGTTCGATGCGGCTGCCGCCCTCGGCGGCGGCAGCACTGGTGGGCCGCGACAGCTTCCACAGCGCGCGCATGCCCTACGTGCCCGAGTCCCCGCCCGACAGCCCCGAGCCGTACGCCGCCCCGCAGCCGACCCGCCACAGCAGCGCCTACGCCTCGTACACCACCCGCCACGAAGCCGCCCCGCGGCGCAAGGGCGGCTTCATGTCGGGCTTCACGAAGAGCCTCAAGAAGGCGTTCGGTTTCGGAAGCAGCCGCCGCAAGGATTCGTACAGCCGCAACGCCGGCGCCTCCTCTTCGCACCACAGCACTGACGCCTCCCTGCGTCCGCCGCCTGTGTCGCGTGTGTCTTCAGGGCGCACGTCCGGCACCCTTCACCGGATGGACAGTGCACCGCAGTCGCCCGAGCGCGTCCAGGTCCGGCTTTCAGATGCCGATCGCGAGACCAACCTCGATCCTGCGGAATTCCGGTCGCTGTCGATTCCGACTTCGCCCGGCACCCGCAGCGACTGCGAACTCCTGGCGCACTCCTTCGGACGGGAACACGGCGCGGAACTCGCTTACGCCCCGTGGGCCGGGCCGATGGGAATGCCGCCCGCTCCGCATTGGCAGCCTTTGGCACCTTCTCCGTGGGAAAGCGCCTTCGCCCACTGGGACGCGGCGGATGCGGCACAGATGGCGCACCACGATGCTGGCATGTCGTCTCACGCCATGGGCGCTGGGCCCTTCCAAGCGGGGCCGTCTTCAAGCACGCTGCCGCCGCAGCAGTTGTGGGCGCCACCCGCCTTCGGGCTGCAGCCGGTCGGACCCGCCATGAGCAGCATGAACCTGGGCCGCGGAATCGAAGCGATGGAGTTGATGCACCAGGATCTGTTCACGTCGCCCAGTATTGCCAGCGTAGCGGGCCGCCGCGCCGTCGTGCCGCCGGTCATGTCGACGAGGGACGTCGACATGGACGAATGCCTGGTGGTCAATACCGCGGCTGGTGAATATGACTCCATTGGAACGCTGGGCGTCGCAACCTGCTTCGCGATGTGCGCGCGCGGAGTGAACGACGAAGGTCAAACGATCCTCGGCCTCCTGCACCACTCGGGCGTCGATCCTCACGGCGGCAGGATCCCCCCGCGCGCCGCCCTGCAACGGCTGCGCGACGAGATGCAAGAGGCGGGCGCCCGGGGCGTTTCGATCCACGTCGTTGGCGGCATGTCATCGCCGGATCCGGACTACGACACTCTCGACGACGAATGGGAACTCCTCGGCCTGCGCAACGAATTCAACATCCGTGGCGCCAGGCTGCACGTCAATTCGATAGAAGAAGCGGGAGAAGAGTCCTACGTGGACGTGCTGATGACGAAGAACAGGGTCTATTTCAGCCGGAATCAGTTGTACGAACATGATTGACTGCTGCTCTCTCTGTGCGGTCACAGCTTCAATTACTAATCACGCATCAATAAGCTATGGGCAATATCTGTTTTGGCGGGAGCAGCGGAAGCGTCTCGCGTTATCACTCACCGACGCCGGCATCGGGCCCCACATCAAGCAGCAACGCCACTGCGCGGCCAGGTATGTCGTGGGGCGGCGGCGAACTGACCGGGATGCGCTCGCCTGATGGCAGTCAGGGCACGTACGCACGCACCAGCGACGTCGGGCCTCGCTCGCTCGGGTTGCCAACTCGCTCGCACACTTTGATTACCGCGTCGATCGACGGGCGCACCGCGAAGCCTGGGGCATTGCCGTCGGCTGACAATCATGACGCGCCCACATGGGTCGAGCTTCCTTCGCAAATGGCACCGTTTGCGGTTGCCAGGTTTGGTCAGGATCTTGCGGCCAGAGCTCACTATGGCTCGGCCGAGGGTTATGAGGGCAGTTGCGTGGGTTTCTCGGCGCTCTGGGTCCGGCTGCATCACGCGAGTCCCCAGACGTCCGCAGTGGACCGGGTGAACGTCGTCGGCTCGTACGATTCCTTGAAGCACGCTGACGCTTGTCAGCAGCGCTATGTGGATGCGGCAGCGGTGGCTCGCCAGTCGAGTGGGTCGGCCCGGTCGGTGGACGCCACGGCGCTGCGGCAGGCTTCAGAGAACTGGGGCATGCAGGTGCATGCGTCCAGCAGCCGCCTCCTGGATGCCAAGGCAACGGCGCGAGCGGTGGCGGGCCAAGTGAATGGATATGCGTTGCTGACAATCACACCGAGCCAGAACTATGGGCGGGTCGACCGACATGTGGTTGCCGTCCATCATCAAAGCGGTGCGGGAGTCATCAGCGTTTTTGATGCCGACTGCGGCGAGTTCAAGGTGCCGAAAGGCGAGTTCGAAAGCTTCCTGCGCGGTTTCTCGCACACGAAGAACAGGCCCATTGACGGCTACGGCATCCTCCACGTCGATGTGGGGCCCGACATTCTCTCCACGCCTTTGGCTCACTTCGTCGAGGGCAGGTAAGGCGTCGGCGCTCTTTCCGCGTACTCTTCCTGCACACCGCAGCATCGACGGTAAGACCTGGCCCCGCCCACGGCGAAGGCGTCAGGCGCCGCTTCGCATTTCGCGACGCGGCCTCGCATTGCAGGCCGCGCCGCAACCGCAACGGAAGTACATGAAGACGCACGGAAAAGGCCTTCCTCCACGGCCTCCTGTGCGGGGCTCGTCGTCGCAGGCCCGTCCCCGTGCGCTGCGCGACCCGGCGGGCGCCACCTCGGCACGCCCGAGAAACGCGGTGCTGCCTCCCATGGGACCGTCTGGGCCGCAGATCTGCGGCCCGCTCTTGCTCGAAGCCAGGTTCGGGCTGCCGGATCAACCCCTCACCGCGCCAGGGCCGCGATCTCCGCGGCGCTCAGTGCGCCCGAGTAGACGCGGAAGTCCTGGATGCGGCCGTTGAACGACGGAAGCCCCCAGCCTCGCCCGAGGAAGGTCACCTGATCACCCACATGGCGCGGCGACAGCCGCATGTGCTCGGACTTGACCACTTCGGTGCCGTCGACATACAGCCGCCCGATGTTGCCTCGCAGCGTGACCGCCACGTGGACCCAGCGGCGGATGGGCATGAACCAGGGGGCTTCGAGGACCTGCGGGTTCTCGTCGTTGGGGGAGGTGGCGCCACAGATCCCGAAGCGCATTCCGCGGCCCGCCTTCGGCGTGATGCGCATGAAGGAGTAGGCATCGTTCCCGGCGAAGAGCAGGCAGGTGTTCCAGGGCACCGGCGGATTCGAAAAGGCCCACATCGAGACGGTGAAGTCGTCCAGGTCCCTGAACACGCCCGAGGGCAACTGCAAACCCGACTCCCTGCCGTCGAAGACGATGGCCTTGTCGTTGCGGCGCCCCTCCCCCCAGGTGGCACCGCCCAGCAGCTTGCCCTCTACCGCGGCAAAGGTGCCCGTGGCAGTCCGCAGCGCGCCGACCGTGCCGGTGCTGCTCGGGTCGTTCAGCGGCAGCGAGAACCAGGTCTCGCCGGGAGCGGCGACGCGAACCACGTTGGAGCCGGCCCTCGGGGCGCCGGGGCCCTGCGCCGTGACCTGGTAGAACCACACGCCGTCGGGCGGCGTGTCGGTGAAGGTGAGCAGTTCGGTGGCCGACACCGTGGCCAGGTGCATGAAGGAGCCGTTGGCCCGCGAGCTGCGCCTGACCGCATACGCCGTTGCCCCCACGCTGCCCCACCACGACAGCAGGACGCGGCCGCCGTGCAGGTGGCCGGTGAGTCCCGAGGGCGGCTTCATCGGCCCGGCATAGGCGGGCCGGCGGTGGATGAGCGTCGGGTACGGCACATCGTCGCTGTTGCCCCCGTAGTTGGGCTCGCACCACGCCACCATGCGTGCCACGTTGGGCGCGGCGAGCCCCATGCGGTTGACGTAGTGGTTGTAGATCGGCTCCCAGGCGTTGCGGCGGTGCTGGAACCCCTGGTTCACCTGCGTCCACAACTCCGTGTGGGGCGCCGTCGGATTGTGTTCGGGCACGTACGGCATCGGGTAGGTCTTGCCGTTCTCGTCGAGCAGGTTGGAGCGCGCCACGTACTCGGCCGCCGCCAGGAAGCGGTTGTTGTGCAGGCCGTAGAGGTCGTCGCCCTGGTTCCAGGCCATCTCCATCAAGCTGCCGCCGAGCGATATGCCCAGCGTCGAGTGGCCCTGGTCACGGCCGCTTTCCTCCCACTGCCCCAGGTGGCCCGGGTGCATGAAGTACACGCCGTGCACGAGGGAGGCGTTGCCGAAGCTCATGAGCTGGCCGCGGTTGTTGCCGGCGAAGTAGTCGCAGGCCTGCCGGTACAGATCAGGCTTGTCGCAGAACACGCCGATGGACAGCGCGCCGCACAGCGAGGCCATGTCCCAGTTGGCATGCGATCCGATGGGGGCCTTGCTGAGCATCGCCGACGAGATCGGGGCGAAGACGGTGAGCAGCATCTGCTGGAAGCGCTTCAGGCTCTGCGGCGCCCAGCCCTTGTAGGTGCGCAGGATCTCGCCGATCTGCGCCCACTGGTGGCCTTGTATGCCGGCCATGATGATGAAAGTGTGGTCGTCAGAGGCGGTCGATCCGGGAGGCACCGTTCCGACCTCCTTCAGCGTGTTGGCCCAGGCGTCCAGGAACTCCACCGCCTTGTCGGCATAGCGGTTGTCCTGCGGGTCGGACAGCTTCCAGCGCAGCGTCAGGTACCAGGCGCGCCGGATGTCCACGTACATCGCGTGCTTGCTGTTGTCGAGGCGGTAGACGGCCGGCAGCGGGAAGGGCCGGGCGTCCAGGCTGGAGAAGCGATCGGCGCACAGCGTGTTCCACCAGGTCGTCCACGGCTCCTTGCCTGCCTTGATATGCGCGCGGATGCGGGTGAAGTCGTCTTCGGTGACCAGCAGCCCGGGGTGGCGGAACACGCCGGTCGCCGAGGCGCCGGCGAGCCGGTTTGCCTGTGCCTTGTCCTCGGACGGTTCGGGCTGGCCGGGCTGGTCGGGCTGGTCGGACTCGTCCGAGCCCGCGCCGCATCCCGGCAGCAGCGGCAGCATCGGGAAAAGGCCGAGGCCCCGGGTCAATGCGCGGCGTACAGGATCCGGCAGTTCCTCGAACTCTGCGGACTCCTCGAACTTCTTGGACATGCTCACTCCTCAATGGTCCTGTTGACCGCGAGCACCATAGTCCGGCGCGCGAGGGAGGTCTTCACCGAAACCTGACCAGCACATCACGATGTGCCGAATTTGCAAACCATTACCAGCCAGCGAGCCGTTGCAGCAGCGAACACTCGCACAGACAAGCGCATGCCGACGGCCAGTGCTGCTTCGCCTGCCTCGACCGCCATTCGCACGCCCCGGCCACCGACCATCCTGCCTCGCGACAGACTCGCCGGCCATGTGGCGCCCATTCCAGGGGCGCCGGCCGCAAACATCAGGGGTGACGAACGATGACAGGACGGCACGGAATCGGGCGCAGCCATGGCGACAGTTCGACCTATGTGCCGACCTCCGTCGCCGAAACGGCGTCCTCGCGACGCGGTTCGCCCTCTCGGTCGACATCGGAGCCGGCGCACGACGGTCTTGCGTCCCGGGCCGTGGACAGCCAGCGCGAAAAGGCAAGTGGCCGAAAGACTGACGGCGAAAGCGACGAGCACCAGGCGCCCGGGAGCGGCCGAGAGCCGGCCGCTCGAAACCGCAACGGAAGCACATGAAGACTCACGGACACCACCTCCCGCCGCTGCCTCCTGTGCACGGTTCGTCGTCGCGGGCACCGACGGAAGCGAGCGCCGTGCCCGCGCCAAGCACGACGGACAGCGCGGGCCCGGCACCGGCACTGCCATTGCACGCCCGTGCGCCGCGCGACCCGGCGGGCGCCACGTCGGCACGCCCTAGGAACGCGATCCTGCCTTCCGGCGGCCCCGCGGCCTCCTCGCGACCTCTGGCCACGCAGCCTCCCGGTGGATCGTCTGCCGAGGCGGATGCGGCCGGTCTTCAGGGGCCTGTGCGCGTCAACGTAGCCCGTCTGTGGAGGATGTGGTCGAGGAGCGAGTCGCGCCAGGCGGAGTTCGAGCCCCTGCGGCAGGCGTACATCCGCGCAGCAGACAAGGACAGGAAGCCCATCGAGGGATACCAGTTTCTTCGCATGGTGCACCTCCTCACGACCCAGGCCGAGGCGCCGGCGCTGCCCACCGGCGTGCCGGGCATTCAGCGCCATGCGGTCAAGATCCCGGGCACTGCGAAACCGGTGCAGGTGTTGCGGTGCGACGATGACGATGGTGTCTTGGCCGACCTGCGCATCGCCGGCAGTGACGCGCAGGCCGATGTGCGCAAGGCGGCCAGCGCGATGCAGCGCGAGGCACAAAGGCGTGCGGCAAGCCGGGCCGGAGTGCTTGCGGGCCTTGCAAAGCGCAAGAGGGTCGGCGGCTCGTCTGCCGCTGCGCGCAACGAGGCGTCGAAGCGAACGCCGCAACAGCACGTGTGGAGCCTACGCAAGAAGCAACTGGCCCCTCTGCACCAGGCATATGTGGAGACGTTGCGGGGCAAGCAAAAGTTCACCGGGGCGGACTTCGTCCAGCTTCTGCAGCAGCGCGCATCGGAGCCGACCGACGTGGCCGGTATCGACCGGGGCCTGCTGCGTCTGCCGGGGGTTGATCGCGACATCCGGCTCCTGGTGCACCGCGACCCCGGCGGCGACTTGACAGACCTGCGCCTGCTGCCTTCCATCGAAGCAGAAGACCACGTGCTCGACGAGATGGCGAAGTTCCAGAGACGTCGCGGCGGCGGCAGGTGGGGTCAGCAGGCCCGGCGCACGGGGGAGACCACCTACACCAAGCACCTGCGCAGCCAGTGGGTGCATCTCGGCGTCCCCCTCCAACCGCAGTTCCAGGCCTACGAGCGGCGCATGCACTCACGGCATGAAAGCCGCGCCGAGATCATTGCGTTCCTGCGCCACCTGGACGCGTTGTGCGACAAGCATGGCGGCACGGTCGTGAACGCGGAACATGGCATCACGCGACATGTGCTTCCGCTGGAGGGCAGCGACAAGCCCACCACCTTGCTTCGACGCGCCACGGCCGGCGAAGCGCCCACCCTGCGCCATGTGGGGCCGGGCCCCATGGACGAGGCCATGACGATCAAGGACATGATCGGCCGGATCCGGCGCGGCAAAGCGCTGGCCGCGAAAGCCGCGGCCGGCCCGAGCGCCTTGCCGGCCCCCACGGAGCCGGTCGCGGCGCCGGCCGGCGCTCGTGTGCCCCGGCGCCCACGGAGCAGTCAACTCACGAGCGCGCTGGAGGTGATGGCGGCCAACAAGGCGGCCGGCAAGCGCAACCTGCTCGAAGGTGCGGACCACGTAGCCGGCTTGGACGGGCCAACGCTTCGGTCCTGGTTCGCGCATGACGGCAGGCTGAGGCGATCGCTGGACGCCCTGTCGGAAGTGCCGGGCTTCTTCGAGGAGCGAGACGCCTTCCACCAGCACCTCTCGGCGCTGGGCCATGAAGACCAGGCCGAGCAGTTGCCCCAGCCGCTTTCCGCGGACCTGGTGGCCGCGGTGCTGCAGGCGCAGATCGACCACCCGAGCGCAACCAGCACCGCCAGCCTGGCGCGGCTCACCCGCGGCAACCGCCGCGTGTTGGACCGCACCATCGACGCGCGCACCGGCGCCTTGACCGTCAGCGATCACCGCCTGCGGCACCTTCCCGGCTATGACACCCATTGGCAGGCCATCCGCACCGCACTGCAGACCCTGGGTCAGGTGGAAAGGGCAAGCCACCTGCCGCGCCCGCCCACGCCCGGCGAGCGGTTCATGCGCGCGCTGAAGGAAGATCTGTACCCGTTGGCGGCCGCCGCGAATGCGATGCGGGCCGAGCCGGGTCTTTCGGTGCGCGAGGCTGCGCAGCGGATGTCGGACTCGGCCGAACTGGCCGAGCGCCTGGAGCTGCTCGTCGGGCCGGGCGGGCAAGTGCGCGGCCGTGCCGAGATCGAAGCGCAGCTGCCCCACCTGCAGCTCCAGCGCCACAAGCACGAGCTTTCGGCCCTGCTCGCGCAGCTGCAGCCCGCGGTGCCGTCAGGCATGCGCCGGGTGCTGGTGCCGGGCTTCGCCGGCTACGGCGCGAAGCTGTTCATCGTCAACAAGACGGACGACGGCGCGGGTGTGCAGAGCACCACGAAAAAGGGCCTGCGCGCCATCTACGCGGACAGCCCCGAGCTGGTGATGCCGCCGCGCTCGTTCAGGCACGACCGCGCGAAGCAGGCCTTGCGCTGGCTGTCGACAGTGCTCAAGACGGAATTCAAGGCCACCGAGGTGCAGTGCCATTTCGATGCGAAGCGGCAGGACGTCTGGGTGTCCTCGAACAGCGACAGCATGAACCGCAAGATCAAGGTCTTTCTCGCCTCCGGTAGGCTGGCGGACACGCTTGCCCAGAGCGTCGATGCGGGTGCCAGCCGCGAAGGCCGGCACCAGTCGAAGCTGGCGCGCAAGCTGGCCGAGCCGGAGGCGGGCGGCGCGATGGCGCCGGTGCTCAAGGCCATGGCGGAGAAGCGCTTTCGGGTGCCCACCGAGGCCGTGTACCAGCACGGCAAGGCCATCGACCTGCATGCCGAGCGGCGCATCAAGGACGCGTTCCAGGAGGCCACCGGCGAAGCGCTGAAGCTGAAGTCGCTGGCCGGCACGATGCGCCCGTGCACCGTGTGTGCCGAAGACCTGGGTCTGCCGGGCTCGGTCCGCCGTGGGCCGGCCTGGCTGTCGCGGGCGGGCCAGGCCTTCTACGACGCCAACGAGATCGTGGAGCGCAATATCGGCCAGGCGATCGGCACCTACGCCACGCTCACGAGAGCCGGCAAGATCAGCGTGAACTACAACACCGACAGCGACTCGTCGGGCGACGACGCCGCCGCCCGCGCGCCGCGGCGTGCGGACCCGCAGTCCTCGTCTTCGGCGCCCTCCACGTCGTCGGTGGTGCCGGGCAAGCGCAAGCAAGGCGGGCTGCGCATTCAGGAGCCCCGGGCGCGGCGTGCACGCGTCGAGCAGCCGGCGGCACCTGCGACGAATCCTGCAGACACGCATCCGGCCAGTGCGATGACCGAGCTTTCCCGCCATCTCGACGCGTGGAACTGGCCTGCCTCTGCGCCCGCCACGACCTGGCGGCCGGCTTCGCCGCAGGAGCCGACGAGTCCCGCGGATGCACCGCCCACGCAAGGGACGGTGAAGCGCTCGACATGACGGTCTGGTGCGCCGGGACGTCCTTGTCCGGCGGCGACGGCTTCAGCTCGAGGTCTGGCCGCCCGTGCCACGCTCGTGTGCAGGCATGCGCCAGCGCATGCTCGCCTCGCGCTGCTCCATGTTCTGCAGCGCCGTCTCGATGCGCCGCATGAGTGTGCCTGCCTCCGCCGGGGTGTCGCTTGCAGCCTCGGCATGACGCTTCAGCTCGGCCAGCGCGCGCTGCAACTTCGTGGTGTCCACCGTGTCGCCTCTCAGCGCCTGCAATTCGTGCAGGGAGCGTTGCAGCGTCGAGTCGGGACGACCCTGGAGCGTGGCGAGCAGCTTCTCGGCAAGGTGAGGCAGGTCGCCCTGCGCCTGCAGTGCGGTCTGCCGCAGCTTGATCTCGCGCGTATCTCGCCAGCGGTCCAGCGAGCCGGCGAGATTGAATGCGCTGCCCTTGAACGCCGACCTCGCGGCCTGCCAGACGAAGTCGTTGGTGGCGCTCTGCGAGAACTGCTGCAGCAGATAGGCCGGCGATTGCGTGCTTTCGCCGGGTCGTGCAGAGGCGGCGCCATCGCGCAGGATCTGCCCGATCAAGGGCCCGGTCGCGGTGGAGAACACCGCCGCGAACGTGTTGGCCACCACGGCGTGCGCGAGGTCCCCGACGCGCGCCAGCACGGCTGAGCCTGACGGAATCGGGCCGCCGGCGCCGCGCCAGGGCCCCGCCAGGTAGTGCTTCATCAGCGAGCCGGTTTCGCGTGCCACCTCGGCGGCATGGCGCGGCAGGTTGCGCGCGTCCGACCAGGTCGCGGCCGGCGCGTCGGGCTGCGGCAGGCGGGTTTCGAAAAGGTTCACACGCTGCCGGCCGCCGACGAGGTTGTCCACGTCGGCAAAGGCCGGTGCCTTGAGCAGCCCGAGGGTGACCCGCGTGGCACCGCCTGCGGCACCCGACGCCAGCACCGAGCCGGCCATCACGGGCCCGGGCTGCAGCAGTGACTTCGCAGGCATGGCATAGCGGCGCAGCACGTTGGCCGCTCCGGTGACCATCGGCTGCGCCAGCAGGCCCCAGCCTTGCCCCTGCAGCGCGCTTTGCAGGAGGGCGAGGCGCTGGCGTTTCTGCTCGGCCGCTTCCTGCAGGTTGCCCAGGGTTGGCAGGTCCGGCGAGGCCGCCGGATTCGTGTTGTCTGCCAGCGGTGTCCAGTATTCCTTCCTGCCCTCGACCACGCGCAGCTGCACGGGCGCCGGGTCGGGTACGAGCGCCTTCAGGTCGACCGGTGCCAGCTGCGGAAAGTTCGCCAGCCGGGCGCGCCGGTCCATGGCGCTCAGCAGCGTGGAGTCGGTGGCCAATGCCGTGACACCCCCGACGGCACCGCCCAGCACGGCGGGGTCGTAGGTGTTGTTCAGTTCGCCCTGGTTGATGCGCTGGCCCGAAGAGTCGCTGCCGCTGAAGCGCGGGCCCACGGCGGTGGCCAGGGCCCCGGCCACCGGCGAGCGCGATGACGACGAGAGGAACTGCCGTACGCCGTCGTAAAGGGCAGGCAGCACGGCCTCGCCGATGGAGACCTTGCGGTCGCTGTCGATGGAGTAGCGCCCGTTGCCGAAAGCGCGTTCGCGTGCCTGCAGCACGCCGGCGGCCCAGTCGACGTACCGGGCCTCGAGCGCCTGTTGGGCTTCGCGCTCGGGGCCGGCCGGTGCCTTGAATTCGATGGAGTCCAGCGCGGCGCGGATGCGCTCGGCCGGGCCTTGCTGCACAGGGCCGGAGGGAGCCGTCGCGGCCTCGAGCCGCGCCACGTCGATCGCGATCTCGAAAGGCTGCAGCCGGGCTGCCACGGCGCCGGAGGACGAACCCACCTCGAAGCGGTCCGAACGTGCGTTGCGCTGCTCGTCCGACAGCAGCGTCGAAGTCAGCCTGATCCGCTCGGCCGTCTCGGCGGCCGAGAACGACTGGGTCCGGGGATTGCGGCCCATCAGGTCATGCACGAGCGCTGCGCCGGACTGGGGCGCCTGCGGCCGCTGCGGCTCGGACACGGGCGGCTGAGGCGTGGGAGCCAGTGGGGAAGTGCGGGAAACCATGCTCATCTCGGTGTGCTCGACGTGTTGTCAGTTGCTCAGGCCGCGCGACTGGCCGAGCCGGGGGTCGTCGAGCATCAGTGCGTGGATGACGGCGAGGCCCACGCCGTTGGCGAGGTCCAGCGCGGTGGCGGCGTCGACGGGGTCGTTGAACCACGAGAGCGAGTTCAGCTGCAGCAGCCCTTCGGGCGACGTGGTGAGGTACCAGCCCAGTTCGCTGAGCACGAGCGACTGCACCGAGAGCAGCCGCTGCACTTCGTTGCCGGCGAGTTCCTGCGCGGCCATGGGCAAAAGCGCCTCCGGCCGCACGGCGGGTTCGCCTTCCTGCAGGTGCACGCGGCAGGCCAGGCCGGCCGGCCCGGTGAACAGGCGGGGCGCCACCAGCGAGGGGCCGTCGTCAGGCCCCATGCCGAGCTGCAACGCCAGCTGCGACATGAAGTCGGCCTGCGCAGGCGTCATCCCCGCGCGCGGGCTGCGGGGGGGCGTGGCGGGGCGCGCGCGCGCGCCGCCGGTGGGGATGGACATCATCGGTGGTGCTCGATCGGTCTTGCTGAATGCTGCGGACGGTAGCCCCATGCCGGTGCGCGGCGCGGGCCGATGCGCAGCCATGGACGAAAGGGCGAAGTGGCTCGCCGAGGCGAGGACGGAGCGTGACTTCCTGCCCAGGACGCGCGCCGATGCGTTGAACACCGCAGGAATTCCCCGCTGTTTCATGCATGCCTGCGATGCCGGGCTCCTATGCTGAAGGCTGGGCGGCGTGAGGCCGCATGCCTTGTACCCATGCCGTTTCTGATGTCGTCACCACGGACCATGCGCCGATTCGTCCAAAGGGCTGCAGCGGGCCTTTTCGCCTGGTGTGGCCTGGTGCAAGGGGGGGCCGCCCAGGGCCTGGCGCTGCACTACCACGCCCAGCCCGAAGGCCTGGGCAACCTCGTCGTCACTGCGCTCGTGCAGTCGCCCGACGGGCGGTTGTGGATCGGCACCGAAAACGGCCTGTACCGGCACGACGGTGCACGCATCGAGCGGGTCGACAAGGTCGAGACCGCCATGCCGAGCCGGCAGATCAACGCGCTGGCGAGCGACGGCCGCCACGGCCTGTGGGTCGGCACCAGCGAGGGCCTGTTCCATTGGCACGAAGACCGGTTCGAGCCGGTGGGCGGGGCCGGGCGCAGCCTCGTCTCCAAGCAGGGCCAGACCCTCGCGGCCACCGCCGACGGCGGCGCGCTGGTGGCCGCCGAAGAGGGTCTGTACGCCGTGCGGCGCGATGCCGGCAGCGGCGGCTGGCTGGCCAGCCCCGCCTTGCCGGCGCAGGCGTGGCGCGAGGAGCCGGAGCTCGCTGCGGTGCATGCGGTGATGGTGGAGGCCGACGGCGCCTGGTGGCTGGGCTGCGGCCCGGCGCTGTGCCGCTGGCACGCCGGCGAGCTGCGGCGCTGGGGCGAACGCGAGGGCGTGCGCCGGGCGCAGTGGGCCGGCCTGCTGCGCGCGCGTGACGGTGCGCTGTGGGTGCGCAGCCGGACCCTGGTGCTGCGCAGTGGCGCGCAGGCCGACGCTGCATTCAAGGACGTCACCCCGCCCGGCCTCAGCCAGGGCACGGTGCACCTGCAGCAGCCGCTCGTCGAGGACGGCGATGGCCGGGTCATGACCCACAGCGACACCGGCCTGCTGCGGTGGCAGGCGGGCCGCTGGAGCCACTTCGCCGCGGCCGAGGGCCTCACCGTGGGTGGCGGCGTGCACGCCATCCTGGTGGACCGGCAGCAGGACGTGTGGCTGGGCACCGCTGGCCACGGCCTCGCGCACTGGCGTGGCTACCGGCACTCGCGCCACTGGACGCAGCGCCAGGGGCTGCGCAGCGACGACGTGTGGGCCTTCGCCGAGGAGGCACCCGGCCGCCTCTGGATGGGCACCGGCCGGGGCGCGGCGCTGGTGGAGCATGCTGGAGCCGATGCGGCCCGGCTGGGCGGCGAGAGCGGCACGCAGGACCCGGCGGGCGCGCTGGTGCGCGATGCGTCGGGTCACCTGTGGATGGGCACCTACTCGGGCGAGCTGTTCCGGCGGCGTGCCGGCGAGGCCTGGCAGCGCGTGGCCGCCGGCCTGCCGTTCGTGATGGCACTGCTGCCCGAGGAGGGCGGCAGGCTGTGGCTCGGTGCCGACAATGGCGGCCTCCACCTCATGAAGCCGGCTGGGCGCGGCATGTCGCACGAGCTGATGCTGCCGCCCGGCATGGATCGCCGGCAGGCGCAGCAGATGTCGGTATATGCGGCCTGCAGGTCACCCGGCGGGCCGGCCTGGTTCGGCACTTCCGCGGGCCTGCTGATGCACGACGCGGTGGCGGGCCTCACCCGGCCTGCGGTGGCCGGCTTGCCGAAAGACCTGGTGGTCGAAAAGCTCGGCTGCGCGCTCGACCGCACGTTATGGGTCGGCTCCAAGGACAACCGTGTATGGCGGCTGCGTCGCGCCGGCAGCCGCTGGTCGGCCGAGCCGCTGCCGATCGAGCGCCTGGGGCAGCGCTCGGTGATGGCCCTGCTGGGCGACAGCCGGGGCTGGCTCTGGGTGAGCACCGACGATGGCGTGCTGGTGTGGAACGGGCGCCAGTGGCGCCGCTTCGGCGAAGGCAACGGCCTCGTGTGGAGCGACTGCAACCAGGGCTCGCTGTACGAAGACTCGGCGGGCGGCGTCTGGATCGGCACCAGCCGCGGGGCCAGCCAGGTGCTGCAGCCGCAGCTGCTGTTCGAGCCGGTGCCGCTGGAATTGCACATCACGCAGGTGGTCCGCGGCGCACAGGCCTGGCCGCACGACCGGCCCTGGGCGGGCGCCTGGTCGCCGGCGGCGCTGGACATCGCATGGACCGTGCCGCTGTACACCAACCGGGCTGCGCAGCAGGTGCGCTACCGCCTCAAGGGCCTGAGCGACGCATGGCACACCACGGCGCACGGCGACGTGAGCTTCGCCGCGCTGCCGGCCGGCCGCTACAGCTTCGAGGCCGTGGCCGAAAACGCCGACCTGGGCGAGACCTCCCGGTTGGCCACCTTGCAGTTCGAGATCCTGCCGCCATGGTGGCGCCACCCCTGGGCGGTGGCCGGCTATGGCACCGGCGGGGTGGCGTTCGCCGTGCTGGTGTATCGCTGGCGCGTGCGCCTGCTGGTGCGGCGCCAGCGCGAGCTCGAGACGCTGGTCGGGCGCCGCACTGCCGAGCTCGAAGCCTCGTACCAGCAGATGCGCAAGCTCGCGCTCACCGACGGCCTCACCGGCGCGATGAACCGGCGTGCCATCGAGGAACTCGCCGGCCGCGAGCTGGCGCATGCACGGCGGGGCGAGGCGCCGGTGGCCTTCGTGCTGCTGGACGTGGACCACTTCAAGCGCATCAACGACGCCTGCGGCCATCCTGCAGGCGACGCGGTGCTGCAGCAGCTGGTGCTGCGGCTGCGCGAGGCGATGCGCGGCTACGACGCGATCGGCCGCTGGGGTGGCGAGGAGTTCCTGCTCGTGCTGCCCGGGCTGTCGCTTGCGCAGGAGGAAGGGCGCCGCCGTGTCGAACACCTGCAACGCTGCGTCGCCGAAGAAGCCTTCGACATCGGCATTGCCGGGCCACTGCCGGTGACCTGCAGCGCCGGCGCGGTGGAGGCCCAGGCCGGTGCCACTGACACCTTCGAGGCGCTGATCGCCCGTGCGGACGCAGCCCTGTACGAGGCCAAGCAGGCGGGGCGCAACCGCGTTGTCTTTGCGGGGTGAGCCGGCGCGCGCGTAGCATGCGGGGCCGACAACATCTGCAGGAGGACCCGTGATACGACTTGCCGCCATTGCTTGCCTCGCCTTGTCCATGACCGGTTGCGCCACGTTCGCGCCGTCTGTACCCGAGGGCTACACCGGTCCGCAGGCCGTGCTCGAAGACTCGGCGAAGGTCCATGGCAGCTCCAAGGCGGACTTCTTCGTCGTGGAGCAGATCAACGGCGCCGACGTCGACAACAGCCTGAATGAGACGTTCCGCAGGAACAAGGGACGCGGCTTGGCCATGACGCCGTACTTCATCAGCCGGCCGCTGGTGGCCGACCAGCCGCTCAAGGTGGCGGTAAAGGGGAGGACCCACTACGCGGCACCGATCCAGGCACTCACCCGCACGGTCTATCAGGTCAAGGGCGTCGTCGAGTTCTCTCCCAAGGCCAACACCCGGTACGTGGTTCGGGGCCAGCTGGGCGAAAACTATTCGGTCGTCTGGATCGAGGAGGCCGAGTCCGGGCAGCCGGTGGGCCAGAAGGTCGAGGTCAACGGGTCGGCGAAGCTCGGGGTGCTCGAGAAGTAGCGCGACACACCCGAAGCTCTACCGGAGCGGCCTCCGCAGGTCGGTGCGACACACGGTCGCTGCCGACCGACCACGTGGTTCTCAGCGCCGCGCCGCCTTGCGACCAGCCGACTTCTTCGGCACCACCCGCTCCAGGTGGCTGGCCATCATGCCGGCCACGATGCGCGCGGCCGCCTGCACGTCGAGCGACTCGTCGAACAGCATCTCCACCGTGGCGTAGATCAGGTCGACCACGATGCGGCTCACGAGCCTGAGTTCGGCCTCGTCTGCACCCGGAAGCGCCCGCGCCAGCAGCTGCGCCTGCTCCTGCGTGACCGCCGCATGCGAGGCCAGGCGAACCTGCTGCAGCACCGGCACGGCCCGCAGCGCCCGCATGATCCATACGCCGCCCACGGTGTTTTCGGTCACCTCGTAGGTGTCGCGGATCAGCCCTTCCAGCGCCTGCTCGAGGCTTTCGACGCCGCCCTCGAAGGTGTCGATGCCGATCCAGTGCGCCACGCGTTCGTTCTGCCGCTGCATCAGCCTCTTCCCCAGTTCGGCGAGCAGCGCGTACTTGTTGGGGAAGTAGCGGTACAGCGCCGGCGGCGTGAGGCCGGCGCGTTCGCACACCAGGTTGGTCGACAGGCGCTCGATGCCCACGTCGGCCAGGGTCTCGGCCGTGACTTCCAGGATGCGCTCGTAGGTTTCGGTGGCCCGCTGCTGCGCGGGCTGCTTCTTCGCGGCGAGCGACGGCTGGTGCTTCTTGGCGGTGGGCATCGTGCGGGATGTCGGGGTGGGGCGTCGGCGTGGCGTCCGGGATTGTCCTAGGCGTCGCGTTGACCAAAACGATAGTCATGACTATAAACTAGTGATGACTACCTGATTGCGAAAAACCGATGCCTTGCAGGCAATGAAAGGAGTGCCGGTGAAACCTGTGTCTTGCATCCCGCTGCTGGCGGCCCTGCTCGCCGCCACGGGCTGGGCCGCCGGGCCCGACGACGCCAAGGGCCTGTGGCTCACCGCCGAGAAAGACGCGGTGATCGAGTTCAGGCCGTGCGCCGACCGGGCCACCGCGCTGTGCGGCCGCATCGTCTGGGACAAGGATGCCGGCACGCCCCGGGACACCTGCGGCATGGCGATCGCGCAGCTCGAGCGCTTCGACAACGACGCCTGGCGCGACGGCTGGGTCTACGACCCGCGCAACCAGAAGAAATACAAGGGCGTGGTCCGGGTCAAGTCCGACGAGCTGCACATCCGCGCCTTCGTGGGTGTCGAGGTGCTCGGCCAGACCGAGCTGCTCAGGCGCACCGCCGCCTTGCCGGCCGCGCCGTCGTGCAAGTCGTGAGGCCTTTCGTCATGACCCAACCGCCCCGGAGCAAACCCATGCACCTCCTCCGCCTGATGCCCTCATGCGCCGCCGCCGTGCTCGCCGGCACCGCAGCCTGCGCGTCCTTCGCCGCCGGCAACGACACGGCTTCCTATGCCATCGACACCGAGGTGAAGCTCACCTCGGACCAGCGCACGCGCGGCATCTCCGACTCGCTCAACCGGCCGGGCGCGAAGCTCAGCCTGCAGGCCGCGCACGAAAGCGGCCTGGTGGCGCTGGTCGAGTTCGCCTCGGTGAGCAAGAAGCAGTTCCTGGACGGCAAGGGCGTGGGCGTCACGCTGGCCGGCGGCTACCGCTTCGGCGACCCGGACGGCTGGCACTTCGGCGCGGGCCTCGCCACCGAGCGCTTTCCCGGCGCCAGGTTCGAGGCGCCGCAGTCGTTCGACTTCAACACCTTCACACCAGGCGACGTGCGCACCACGAAGTACGACTCGTCGTTCGCGGTCCTCGAAGCCGGCTATGGCGCGCTCGAGGGCCGGGTGCTCAACGTGATCTCCAGGACCTACCGCGGCGCCAACACCGGCGGCGTGTGCGGCACGATGCTGCTGCTGATGCCGGACCCGACGCAGGCGCTCGAGTGCTATGCCCGCGGCGACCACGGCTCGCGCGGCAGCTGGCTGTTCGACCTCGACTACAAGTACCACCTCGCACCGGCCACCACGCTCAACCTGCATGCCGGCTACCAGAAGATCAACAACTTCCGCGAAGCCGACTTCGCCGACTGGCGCATCGGCATCACCCACCGGCAGTGGGGCTTCGACTGGAGCGCCGACTGGGTGGGCACCAACACGAGGGTGCGCGAGCTCTACCTGGCGCAGGACGGCGACAGGCTGCGCGCCACCGACGGCGACAAGCTGGTCGTTTCCGTGTCGCGCAAGTTCTGATGCGCGACGCCGCCGATCAACGGCTGGTGCTGGCCGTCGACCTGGGCACCTCGGGCTGCAAATCCGCGCTCGTGGCCCTGGACGGCACGGTGCAGGCCTGGGCCTTCCGCCCGGTGAAGCTGCAGGTGCAGGGGGCGCTGGCCGAGCAGGACCCGCGCGACTGGTGGAGCGCCTTCATGGGCAGCGCCGGCGAGCTGCTGGCGGCCGATGCGGCGCTGCGACGGCGGGTGGTGGCGGTGTGCTGCTCGGCGCAGACCGAAGGCACGGTGTGTGTCGATGCCGCCGGCGAAGCCATCGGCCCGGCCATGACCTGGCTCGATGCACGCGGCGCCGCGGCCATCGGGCGGCGGGTGCGCGGCCGCCTCCTCAACGTCGAGGGGTATGGGCCGCTCAAGCTGTGGCGCTGGCTGCGGCTCACCGGCGGCGCACCATCGCTGTCGGGCCGCGACAGCGCGGGGCACATGGCCTACATCCGCGACCAGGAGCCGGCGCGGTACGAACGCACCCGCAAGTTTCTCAACGTGCCCGACTACCTGAACCTGCGGCTGTGCGGGCGACTGTGCGCCACGCAGGACTCGCTGGTCACCGCCTGGGTCACCGACAACCGCGACCCGCACCGGGTGCGGTATGACGCGGGACTCATCGACGCGCTCGGCATCGATGCGGACAAGCTGCCGGAGATCGTGAAGTCCACCGACGTGCTGGGGCCGGTGCTGCCCGAGGTGGCGCAGGCGCTCGGGCTGGACGCGAAGACGGTGGTCGTCGGCGGCGCGGTGGACACGTCGGCGGTGGCCGTCGGCGCGGCGGCGGGCGACTTCGAGCCGCACCTGTACCTCGGCACTTCGTCGTGGCTGGGCGCGCACGTGCCGTTCATGAAGACCGACGTGCGCCACAAGATCGCGAGCGTGCCGTGCGCAGTGGGCGGCCGCTACCTTGCGATGGCACTGCAGTCCACTGCCGGCGCGAACCTCTCGTTCCTGCGCGACCGCATCCTGTACCACCCGGACGAGCTGGCCGCAGACGAGGAGCACCCGGCGGTCTACGAGGCGCTCAACCGGATCGCCGCCCGCGTGCCGCCGGGCGCGCGGGGCCTCGTCTACACGCCGTGGCTGCTGGGCGAGCGCACGCCGGTGGACGACCCCTGCCTGCGCGCCGGCCTCATCAACCTCTCGCTCGAGCATTCGCGCGAGGACATCTTCCGGGCCTTCCTGGAAGGCGTTGCGCTGAACACCCGCTGGATGCTGGAGCCCTTTGCGCGGCTGCTCGGGCGCGACGCCGGCGCCATCTCCGCGGTGGGCGGCGGCGCGCAGTCGGACGTGTGGTGCCAGATCATGGCCGACGTGACCGGCCGGCCGATCCGCCAGCTGGCCAGTCCCATCCAGGCCAATGCCATCGGCGCGGCCTTCATCGCGGCGGTGGGGCTGGGGGCACTTGGCTTTTCAGACTTGTGTTCGCTGCGCCAGGTGCGCCGCACCTACGAGCCGGCGAGCGCGCTGCGCCGCCTGTACTCCGACAAGTTCGAGACCTTCAAGGAAGTGCGCACGCGGCTTGCGCCGCTGTACCACCGGCTCAACGCACCACAGGGCTCCCCCGCGTGAACACCCTGCCCATTCGTCAGGCCGTGGTCGAGCTGTGCATACGGCTGTCGCACCGCGGCCACCTGGCCGGCACCGGCGGCAACGTCGCGCTGCGCATCGACGCCGGCCATTTCGCGGTCACGCCTTCGGCCACCGACTACCTGAGCATGGGCGCGGCCGACGTGTGCGTGCTGCGCCTGGAAGACCTCGCGCAGGTGGAAGGCGACCGCGCGCCTTCAGTCGAGAGCGGCCTGCATGCGAAGGTGCTGCGCGCGCGGACCGACGTGCAATGTTCCATCCACACCCACCAGCCGGTGGCCAGCGCCTGCGCGCTCATCGGCGAGGCGCTCGAGGTGCCGGCAGGCCCGCTGCGTCGCACGCTCGGCCCGCGCGTGCCGGTGGTGGGCTATGCGCCGTCGGGCACCGGCTGGCTGTCGGCCAGGCTCGCGCGGGCGCTGCGTCCCGAGCTGAACGCCTACCTGATGCTCAACCACGGCGTGCTGTGCTGCGGCGCGAGCCTCGAGCAGGCGGTGCAGGCTGTCGAAGACCTCGAATCGCTGGCGCGCGCGCATCTGGCGCAGCGCATCCACCTGAAGGCGGCGCAGGCCCCCTCGCGACGCGACGCGCTGGCGCGCGTGGCCGAGCTGCTGTCCCGCCCGTCCCCGATTCCTCCGCAACAGCCCATCGCATGAGCAATCTCGCCCCCATCCACGCCGCCGCCACGCCTGCCCCCGCCATCTCGGCCTGGCCCGACGTGAGCGATCTCTACCGCCGCTTCGAGGTGCTGGTGAAGCAGCCGATGCGCCCGATCCGGCCCGAGGCGATGCAGCGGGTCATGCGCTGGTTCGACGAGCGCTGCCAGGGCTCGAAGCGGCTGGCCGAAGAGGCCAAGGCGGTGATCCCCGGCGGCGTGCAGCACAACCTCGCCTTCAACCATCCGTTCCCGCTGGCCATCGCCCAGGCGCAGGGCGCCCACATGACCGATGTGGACGGCAACCGCTACATCGACTTCCTGCAGGCCGGCGGCCCCACGCTGCTGGGGTCCAACCACCCGGCGGTGCGGCTGAAGGTGAACGAGGTGCTCGATGCCTGCGGCCCGGCCACCGGCCTGCTGCATGAATACGAAGTGAAGCTGGCCGAGCTGGTGTGCCGGTCGATGCCCGGCGTCGAGATGCTGCGGCTGCTGGGTTCGGGCACCGAGGCGGTGATGGGCGCGGTGCGGCTGGCGCGTGCCTGCACGAAGCGGAAATGGATCATCAAGATCGGCGGCGCCTACCATGGCTGGAGCGACCAACTGGTCTATGGCATGCGGCTGCCGGGCACCGGCCGCATGGAGGCGGTGGGCATTCCGCGCGGGGCCACCGGCCACACGCAGGAGTGCCATCCCAACGACCTGGACGCCCTGCGCCGCAAGCTGCAGCTCAACCGCCTGCGCGGGGGGACGGCGGCGGTGCTGCTGGAGCCGCTGGGGCCGGAAAGCGGCACGCGGCCGGTGCAGCGCGACTACAACGCGCAGGTGCGTGCGCTGTGCGACGAGTTCGGCGCACTGCTGATCTTCGACGAGGTGGTCACCGGCTTCCGGCTCGGCATGGGCGGAGCGCAGGCCTATTTCGGCGTCACGCCCGACCTCACCGTGCTGGGCAAGTGCCTGACCGGCGGCTATCCGATGGCCGGTGCGATCGGCGGGCGCCGCGACGTGATGATGCTGCTGGTGGGCGGCATCGGCACCACCGCGCGCCGTGCCTTCGTCGGCGGCACGCTGTCGGCCAATCCGCTGTCCTGCGTGGCCGGCTATCACGCGCTGCTCGAAGCGCAGCGCACCGACGCCGCGGGCGCGGCCGGCCGTGCCGGCGACCGGCTCTGCAAGGGCCTGGCCGGCATCATCGAGCGGCGCGGGCTGCCCTACGTCACGTACAACATGGGCTCCATCGTGCACCTGCAGACCTCGGGCGTGCTGCTGCTGGACACGAGCAATGTCTTCAAGCTGCTGCGGGTGAAGGACGAGGCCCGGCGCCGCAAGCACATGATGGAAGAGATGGGCGCGGCGTACACCGCGCACGGCCTGATCACGCTGGCCGGCAGCCGCATCTACACGAGCCTCGCCGACACCGACGACGTGATCGACGATGCGCTCAATCGTTTCGACGACGTGTTCAAGCTGGTCTGACGCCATGGACACCGGCATCGATCTGCGCGCCCCCTGGCAGCAGCTGCGCGAGCGCCTGCAAGCCCGCGAGCTGCTCGACGGCCCGGGCGCGAGCCTGTCGCTGCGCATACCGGGCAGCGATGCGATGTGGTGGGCCCGGGCCGGCGACGACGCGCCGCAGCGCTTGAGCTGGCGCGAACCGCTGCCGCCCGAGGCGGATGCGCATGCGGCGATCTACCGCAGCCGCGGCGACGCCGGCGCCGTCGCGATCGGCGGCGGCGCCTATGGGCGCTGCCTGGCCGACTTCGGCGGCGGCCTGCCTCAGGTGTTCGACGAGCAGGCCCGCCACATCGGCCCGATGGCCGCCTGGGGCAATGTGCTGCTGCTGCAAGGCCGGCCGGCCTGCCTGGGCATGACCGCCACCCGGCTGGCCTTGAACGCGGAGCTGTTCGAGAAATGCGCCAAGGCCTATGTGCTCGCCGTGGCCGCGGGCGGGCGGGTGAAGCCCTTGCCGTGGCTGGTGCGAGCCATCGCGAACCGGCGGCTGCGCAAGGACCAGCAGCGCGCCGCGGAACGTTTCATGCAAGGGCAGCTGCCCGAAGAGAGCCGCGGCTACTGAGCGGCCAGACTGCCCGTTTCCTCCACCCAGCCGAACACGAGGACCCGACGCACCATGTCGCTGCCACAAGCCTTGGACAGCCTCCCCGTGCGCCAGGTGGGCGCCGCACTCGCGGTGGGTTCGATCGCCGTGCTGATGATCGGCGTGCAGCCCATCCTGCTGGGCGAGCTGGTCGAGCGCCAGGAGGTCAGCCTCGAAGGTGTGGGCCTGGTGGCCATGGGCGAGATCGTCACGCTCGGCCTGGGCGTGGTGCTGGGCGATGCGGTGCTGCCGGGGGCGCGCCTGCGGCTGGTCACCGTGGTGGCCGCGCTGCTGGCGGCCGCGCTGGACCTGCTCACCACCGCGGCCACCGGTGATGCGCAGATGCTGGGCGTGCGCGCCGCCGCCGGGCTGGCCGAAGGCCTGCTCGTGTGGGGCACCACCGGCGTGGTGGTGCGTTGCGCCAACCCGGGGCGCGTGGGCGGCATCTTCTTCGTGCTGCAGACGCTGGCGCAGGCTGCACTGGGCCTGGCGCTGGCCAATGCGGTGATCCCGCGGTGGGGCTGGCAGGGCGGCTTCGTCACGCTGGCCGGCCTTTGCCTGCTGCCCTGCCTGCTGGCCTTCGTTCAGCCGGCGAGGCTGGCGCCGTTGGCGCCTGCCTCGCAAACCGGCTTCCGCTGGTCGCTGCCGACGCTGCTGCCGCTCACGGCCGTGTTCCTGCAGCTGGCCACGCTCGGGGCGTTCTGGGCCTACCTCGAGCCCTTGGGCAAGGCGGCCGGCCTGCAGGCGCAGGCGGCGCAGTCGCTGGTGGCCGGCGTGCTGGTCATGCAGGTGATCGGCGGCAGTGCCGCTGCCCTCGTGGTGCGGCGCCTGCCGGTGGTGCCGGTTCTGGTGGCGGCATCGGTGGGGCTGGCCGCCGTCACGCTGGCGGTGCAGGCGCTGCCGAGCGGGGCCGCCTTGCAGTTCGTGCTGGCCTGCGCGCTGTTCGGCTTCGTGTGGCTGTTCATGCTGCCCTTCCACATCGGCCTGGCCTTCCGGGCTGACCCGAGCGGGCGCCTGGCGGGCCTGGTGCCGGCGGCGCAGCTGCTGGGCAGCGCCTTCGGGCCGATGGTGGCGTCGTTCATGGTCACCGGCGACGACGCGAGCGCGGTGCCGCTGCTGGCCGCCGGCTTTGCGCTCGCGGCGGCAATGGTGCTGGTGGCGGCGCGGTTCCCGTTGGCAGGCCGTCACGGCCTCACGCCGGGAGACTCGAGCTTCATGCCGGCGGCGCGCCCCGCGAGAAACAGCTCCAGCGACACCAGCTCCGCGGCGCCGAAGGCATAGGGCTCGGCTCGCACCCCGGTCATGCAGTTGCGCAAGCGGCGCTGCAGCGAACCGAGACCCTGCCATTCGAGCCGGTAGATCGGGTAGCCGGTCGGATGCGCCTGCGGGATCAGGCTGCCGGCCAGCCGCTGGCCGGCGTTGCGGTCGTGGCAATGCATGCAGGCGAGGTCGAGCTGGCCGAGGCGGCGGTTGAAGAGGCGCTCGCCTTCGGCACGGGCCGTCTCGAGCCGCCTGTCCTTGGGCAGAGCGATCGGCAGACCTCGCGACTGCAACGCCACATAGGCCTCCAGCGCCAGCAGGTCCCGGCTCTCGAAGGCCGAAGGCGTGCGCCCGGCACGGTGCTGCTGGCAGCTTCGAATGCGCATGGCCAGGTTCACCGGCGTGCCCGTGTCCTTGTCGAAGGCCGGGTGCCGGGCGGCGGCGCCGCGCATGCTGCGGGCCGCGTCTGCATGGCATGAGGCGCAGTCGCGCTGCCACAGCGCTTCGCCTTCGGCCACCCACAGCATCGCCGGGTTCTGCGTGTCGTCCTGCTGCATGGCCTGCAGCGCAGGGCTCATGTCGTGCATGCCGGAGCGGCGGGTGTCTTCATCGCCGCCGGCGGCGGGCCCGGCCAGCAGGGCCGCCAGGGCGCACGTGGCCACCCGCTTCAGGTGACGGTGAACGGGCGGGTTTCGGTCCATGCGAAGCCGTTGTCGCCTTGCCAGGAGAAGCTCAGGGTGCCGCTTTTCGCGGCGCGCAGGTTGAACGCGATGTAGGGGTTGGCCGAGATCGCCGGCGCGAGGTCGGCCGCGAACACCAGCTCGCCATCGAGCCTGCATTCGAAGCGCCGCAGGATGTCGCGCGGCAGCACCTGGCCGCCGTCGCCGACGCGGTAGCCGGTCTCCATGGTGTGGCCGATGAGTGTGCGCAACTCCACCACGTCGCCGCGGCGTGCGGTGGCGGGCAGCGTGATGACGGTGCGTGCGGCGGTGGCCATGGCGCGCCCTCTCGATCATTCGATGCACGCCGCCAGCGTCACCTCGACGCTGACGGTGTGCGACCAGCAGCGGCCGTCGGCGAGTTTCGCCAGGGCCACCAGCTTCTGGGAGGTGGCCAGGCGGATGCGCGTGGCCACGAAAGCGCGGCCGGAGGCCGGCGACAGGGTGAACACGCCGACGTCGTGCTGCGGGTTGCGTTCATTGAAGAGCGCGATCGCGACGACCGCATCGGCGCCCTCGACCGGATGGTCGACGCTCACCGACACCGGCACCGCATTGCCGTTCTCCACCAGCGGCGAGATGTCGAGCCGGACCTTCGGATTCGGCAGCACGGGCGCGCCGCCGGCGAAGGCGCGCACCGCTGCGGCCATGCTTTCGGGCGTGGACCAGGCCGCCGGCACGACGCTGCAGGCCAGCGTGGCGGCAACGATGTTGCGCCGCTTCATCGGGCCGGCTCCCGCAGCGTGCGCAGGAAGGCCACCACGTCTTCGACCTGCTGTGCATCGAGCACCGGCTTGCCGGCCCAGGCCGGCGCCACGCGGTTCAGGCCTTGCGCCGGGTCGTCGGCGGTGGTGGGGTGGTAGCGCGGCATGATGCTCTGCGGGTTGAGCCGGCGTGCATCGGCCACCCGCAGCCTCAGTTGCGCTTCGCTCCAGCGCGAACCTGCCCCGGCCAGGCTGGGTGCCAGCGTGCCCTGGAAGCGCTCTTCCGGAAAGGGGCCGCTGTGACAAAGCAGGCACAGGCCGACCTGCCGGCTGGTCACGATGGCTCGGCCGCGCGCCGCGTCGCCCGGTTGGGACGTCAGCGGCTCGGGCATCGCATCACCCGCCACCACCGCGCCGGCCAGCACCATCGCAAGCCATGCCATCCGCTCAGGCTTTCTTCAGGCTGTGCTTCTTCAGCGGCAGCTCGCGGATGCGCTGGCCGGTGGCCGCGAAGATGGCGTTGAGCACCGCCGGCGCCGCCACCGCGATGGTGGGTTCGCCCACGCCGCCCCAGAAGCCGCCCGAAGGCACGATGACGGTCTCGACCGCCGGCATGTGCTCCATCTGCACCACCGGGTAGCTGCTGAAGTTGTCCTGCTCGATGCGTCCGTCCTTCACGGTGCACTCGCCGAACAGCGCTGCCGACAGGCCGTAGACGAACGAGCCCTCGACCTGCGCCTCGATCTGCTGCGGGTTGACTGCATGTCCGGGGTCGGTGGCCGCGACGATGCGGTGGATCTTCAGCACGCCGTCGTCGCTGACCGATACCTCGGCCACCGCCGCCACGTAGCTGCCGAAGCCCATGGTCTGCGCGAGGCCGCGGTACACGCCGGCGGGTGCCGGCTTGTCCCAGCCTGCGCGTTCGGCCGCCGCATTGAGCACCGCCAGGTGCTTCGGATGGCTGGCCATCAGCTTGCGGCGCAGCGCCAGCGGATCGGTGCGGGTGGCGTGCGCCACCTCGTCGAGGAAGCACTCGAGGTAGATGGTGTTCTGGTTGAGGTTGACCCCGCGCCAGAAGCCCGGCGGCACATGCGGGTTGCGCATTGCGTGGTCCACCAGCAGCGCCGGGAAGCTGTAGCCGATGGAGGCCTCGGGCCCGGGCGGGTTGAGGCCCTGGAACACCACCGGGTCGCGACCATCGCGGATGTTCTGCGGAAAGATGCCGGCCACGATGCTCTGGCCGGAGATGCGCATGTGCAGGCCGGTGATGTTGCCCTGTGCGTCGAGCCCGGCGCGCAGCTTGCACATCGTGATGGGGTGGTAGCGGCCGTGCTGCATGTCTTCTTCGCGCGACCAGATGAGCTTGACCGGCGTGCCCGGCAGCTCCTTCGCGATGGCCACCGCCTGGCGTACCCAGTCGTGCACCGCGCCGCGCCGCCCGAAGCCGCCGCCCAGGTGCAGCTTGTAGACCTCGCACTGCGCCGGCGGCAGCCCCGCGGCTTCGGCGGTGGCCGCGAGCGCGGCTTCGCCGTTCTGCGTGGGCGTCCACACCTCGCAGCGCTGGGGCGTCCAGCGCGCGGTGGCATTCATCGTCTCCATCGTCGCGTGGTTCTGGAAGGGGTACGAATACACCGCCTCGAGGGTGCGGGCGGCGCCGGCCAGCGCGGCCTTCACGTCGCCGACCTGGTTGCCCACCGCGGCCTGCGGCGCGTCGAGCCCTTCCTTCAGCGTGGCGGCGATGTCGGCGCTGGAAACCCTGGCGTTGGGGCCTTCGTCCCATTCGACGGGCAGGGCGTCGAGCGCGGTCTTGGCATGCCACCAGGTGTCGGCCACGACGGCCACGGCGCTGTCGCCCACCGCCACCACCTTCTTGACGCCCGGGCGCCTGGCCACGGCCGCTGCGTCGAAGCTTTTCACCTTGCCGCCGAACACCGGGCAGTCCTTGATGGCCGCGTTGAGCATGCCGGGCAGCCTGAGGTCCATGCCATAGACCTGCTTGCCGGTGAGCTTGTCGAGCGTGTCGAGCCGCTTCACCGGCCTGCCGGCGACCTTCCAGTCCTTCGGGTCCTTGAGCGGCACGTCGGCCGGCGGCGCCAGCCGGGCCGCCGCCGCGGCCACCTTGCCGTAGGTGGTCTTGCGGCCCGAAGGCCCGTGGGTGATCACGCCGTTGGCCACGCTGCATTCGGCGGGCGGCACCTTCCAGCCGTCGGCGGCGGCTTGCACCAGCATCATGCGGGCGGCCGCACCGCCCTTGCGGACATAGTCGTGCGATTCGCGCACGCCGCGGCTGCCGCCGGTGGAGAAGTTGCCCCACACGCGGTTGCGCGCCAGGTTCTGGCCCGGGGTGGGGTATTCGGTGGTGACCTTGGCCCAGTCGCACTCGAGCTCCTCGGCCACCAGCTGCGCCAGGCCGGTGAGCGAGCCCTGGCCCATTTCGGAACGTGCGATGCGCACGATCACGGTGTCGTCGGGCTTGATGACGACCCAGGCGTTCACCTCGACCGGGGTGCCGGCCTGCTGCGCGGCGAGCGGGACATGAAAGCCCAGCGACAGCCCCCCGCCCAAGGCGGTGGAGGTGGCGATGAAGGAGCGGCGGGTCAGCGTGGGGGTGATGGTGTGGTGGTCCATGCGAGCTCCCCTTGCTTCAGTCTTGCGCCGAGGCGATCTTGATCGCGCGGCGCACCCGGTTGTAGGTGCCGCAGCGGCAGATGTTGGTCATTGCCGCGTCGATGTCGGCGTCGGTGGGCTTGGGCTTGTCTTTGAGCAGCGCCGCCGCGGCCATGAGCATGCCGCTCTGGCAGAAGCCGCATTGCGGCACGTCGACCTCGGCCCAGGCCTTCTGCACCGGGTGGCTGCCGTTGCGCGACAGGCCTTCGATCGTGACGATCCTTTCCTTGGCCGACAGCGTGGAAACCGGCCGCACGCAGGAGCGCGTGGCCACGCCGTCGATGTGCACCGTGCAGGCGCCGCAGGCGGCGATGCCGCAGCCGTACTTGGTGCCGGTGAGTCCGAGCTGCTCGCGCAGCACCCACAGCAGGGGAGTGTCGGGTTCCGCAGTGAACTCGCGGACACGACCATTGACATTGAGCCTGGCCATCGCATGCCTCCTTGATTGCGCAACAACGCGAGGCCTGGTGCCTTCTGGTGGCACCTGGCCTTGCACCAACAACAAGCAATGAGCGGGCTGCGAAAGCGCTCGACAACCAACAACCGGCTGCGCGGCCCTTGCGGCCGGTGCAGTGGCACCGGCGTAACCGGCATACGACCCGGGGCCGGGTGGCGAGTTCCGGCGCTCACAAAAAGAAATGCGGCGCCGAAGGCGCCGCATTTCCGCACCAATCTGGACGGATGAACCGGCGGGTTCAGTGCCGGGCCGGCGTGTCGCCGCCCAGCCGGCTCCACAGGTAGCTGAACTCGAGCGCCTGCAGGTGGGCGCGCTGCTCGTTGTCGGCCGCGCCGCCGTGGCCGCCCTCGATGTTCTCGTAATAGAGCACCGGGTGGCCCAGCTCCAGGAGGCGCGCGACCATCTTGCGGGCGTGGCCCGGGTGCACGCGGTCGTCGCGGGTGGAGGTGGTGAAGAGCATGGTCGGATACCGGGCCTCGCGCTTCACGTTCTGGTAGGGGCTGTATCGCGAGATCACCGCCCAGTCGTCCGGCTTGTCTGGGTCGCCGTACTCGGCCATCCAGGAGGCGCCGGCCAGCAGCTTGTGATAGCGACGCATGTCGAGCAGCGGTACCTGGCACACCACCGCGTTGAACAGCTCGGGGCGCTGCATCGCCACGGCGCCGACCAGCAGGCCGCCGTTGCTGCCGCCCTGGATGCCCAGGCGTGCCGGCGAGGTGACGCCGGTGCGCACGAGGTCTTCGGCCACCGCGATGAAGTCGTCGTACGAGCGCTGCTTGTTGGCCTTGATGGCCGACTGGTGCCAGCCCGGGCCGAACTCGCCGCCGCCCCGGATGTTGGCCACCACCAGAACGCCGCCGCGTTCATGCCAGGCGCGGCCGAAGCTGCCCGAATACCAGGGCTGCAGCGACACCTCGAAGCCGCCGTAGCCGTACAGCAGCGTCGGGTTGCTGCCGTCGGGCCTGGCGCCTTGCGGCCAGATCACGAAGTAGGGCACGCGCGTGCCGTCCTTCGAGGTGGCAAAGCGCTGCTCGGCGCGTGCACCGGAGGCGTCGAACTGCGGCGGGCGCTGCTTGAGCAGCTGACGCTGGTTGTTGCCGGTGCCGCCCAGGTAGAGCGAGTCGGGCGTGAGGAAGTCGGTGTAGGTGAGCAGGTAGCGCTCGGCCAGCGGGTCGGCCTTGAGCGCAGGGTCGTGCAGGCTGGCCACGCCGATGTTGCCGGGGAAGGGCGCCTCGACCGTGCGGCGCTGCCAGCGGCCCTGCACATGGCGCACTTCCTCGAGGCGGTTGGCCACGTTGTCGAGGATGTTGAGCAGGATGGTCGAGCGGGTGGCGGTGTAGCTTTCGAGCGAGCGGGTGGCAGTGGGCTCGAACAGCAGCTCCAGGCGCTGCTGCCCGCGCAGGTAGGCGTCGGCACGCGCCACCAGCAGCGAGCCGGCGGCGAACCGCTGCTCGCCCTGCCGCAGTTCGCTGCGCAGCGACATCAGCAGCCAGGGGCCGTGGAAGGCGATGCCGGCGTCGTCCGGCTTGGCGATGCGCACCAGCTGCCGGCCCTTGAGCAGGAAGCTCTCGGTCGTGTAGAAGTCGATCGCCCGGGTGAACACCGTGCGGTGGTAGCCCACCGTCGGGTCGACGCTGACGCCGGCGGAGACGTCGGTCTGCCGGGCCTCGAACACGGTGGGCGCCTGCGCCAGCGGGGTGCCGCGCTTCCACTGCCTGATGACGCGCGGGTAGCCCGAGTCGGTGAGCGAGCCGGGGCCGAAGTCGCTGCCGATGTAGACGGTGTCCTGGTCGATCCACTCGATGTCGGTCTTGGCCTCGGGCACGGCAAAGCCGCCGTCGACGAAACGCCTGGTCCTGAGGTCGAACTCGCGCACCACCTTCGCGTCGGCGCCGCCGCGTGACAGCGACACCAGGCAGCGTTCATAGTCCGGCGCCAGGCAGGTGGCACCGCCCCAGACCCAGTTCTCCTTCTCCGCGGCACCGAGCGCGTCGAGGTCGAGCACGCTTTCCCAGGCCGGCTGCGGCTTGGCGTATTCGTCGAGCGTGGCCCGGCGCCACAGGCCGCGCTTGTTGGTGCTGTCCTGCCAGAGGTTGTAGACGTGCCCGCCGATGCGCCGCACGTACGGGATGCGGTCACGCGCGTTCAGCACGGCCAGCAGCGCCGCCTTGGTCGGCGCGTAGTCGGGGCGCGCCATCAGTGCGGCCTGGGATGACGCGTTGCGCTCCTTCACCCAGGCGAGGGCACGCTCGCCCTGCACCTCCTCGAGCCACTGGTAGGGGTCGGCCTCGGCAGGCGGCGGCGCAGAAGAAGAAACGGCGGGGTTGGCGAAACTCATGGCGTAGGTGGCGATCAGAGCAGCCGCGCAGATCGTGCGGGCCAGGCGGTTTTGCATGCAGGCTCCTCGTGGGAAGCCCGCATGATAGGCAAGACGGGGGCGCCGCACAGCCTGCGCCGGCCGGCCGCCGGGCCGGTTCGTCCGTGCAAGATGGGCGGCATACAATCCGCCGTTTGTTTCCAGCAACGTTTGAAGGATCGAGACGTGTTCATTTCCAACGCGTTCGCGCAGGCTGCCCCGGCAGCCGCCACCAGCGGTACCGACGGCCTCCTGGGCATGCTGCCGCTGCTGCTGATGTTCGTGGTGCTGTACTTCGTGATGATCCGTCCGCAGATGAAGCGCCAGAAGGAAACCAAGGCCATGATCGAAGCCCTGGCCAAGGGTGACGAGGTGGTCACCGCCGGCGGCCTGCTGGGCAAGATCACCAAGCTGGGCGACGCCTACCTGTACATCGAGGTGGCCAACGGCGTCGAGCTGCAGGTGCAGCGCGGCGCGGTGGTCCAGGTGCTGCCCAAGGGCACGCTGAAGTAAGCGCGTCCCTCCTGATCCCGTTCATCGCAAGCCGCGGCCGTCACCGCTGACGCCGCGGCTTTGTTTCTAGTTCCGGTTCGACCTAGGACTCCCTCATGAACCGCTATCCCTGGTGGAAGTACGCGATCATCGTCGTCGCGCTGCTGATCGGCACGATCTACACGCTGCCCAACTTCTTCGGCGAGGCGCCGGCGGTGCAGGTGTCCAGCGGCAAGGCGACCATCAAGGTCGGCCCTGACGCGGTGGGTCGCGTCGAGGCCGCGCTCAAGCAGGCCGGCCTGACGCCCGACTTCGTGCAGTTCGACGGCAACTCCGTCAAGGCCCGCTTCGGCGACATCGACACGCAGACCAAGGCGCGCGACGCGCTGCTGCGCGCGTTCAACCCGAACCCGGCCGATCCCGGCTACATCGTGGCGCTCAACCTGCTGCCGCGCTCGCCCGCCTGGCTGACCCGCCTGCATGCGCTGCCCATGTACCTGGGCCTCGACCTGCGCGGCGGCGTGCACTTCCTGATGCAGGTCGACATGAAGGCGGCCATCACCAAGCGTGCCGAGTCGGTGGCGGGCGACGTACGCACCGCGCTGCGCGAGAAGAACATCCGCCACGCCGGCATCGCGCGCAACGGCAACGAGGTCGAGGTGCGTTTCCGGGACCGCGAGACGCTCACCGCGGCGCTGGCCGTGCTCAACGAGCAGCAGCCCGACATGCTGTGGGTGGAAGGTGCCGACGGGGCCGACCTGCGCCTCACCGGCTCGCTCAAGCCCGAGGCGGCGCGGGCGGTGCAGGACCAGGCGCTGAAGCAGAACATCACCACGCTGCACAACCGCATCAACGAACTCGGCGTCGCCGAGCCGGTGATCCAGCAGCAGGGCGCCGACCGCGTGGTGGTGCAGCTGCCGGGCGTGCAGGATCCGGCCAAGGCCAAGGACATCATCGGCCGCACCGCCACGCTGGAAGTGCGCATGGTCGAGGCGCACCTCAACTCCGATCCGCAGGTGCGCGACTACAACCCGACCAAGATCGAGGACGCCACCAAGGGCATGGTGCCGCCGGGCACCGAGCTGCTGTACTCGCGCCGCGACGGCCGCGGCGAGGAGCCGCTGCTGCTGTCGAAGCAGGTGATCTTCACCGGCGACAACCTGACCGGCGCCGACGCCACCATCGACCAGCAGAACTCCGGCTCGGTGGTCAGCGTCACGCTCGACGCCAAGGGCGGCGCCGCCATGAAGGCGGCCACCCGCGAGGGCGTGAAGCGCCGCATGGCGGTGGTGCTGATCGAAAAGGGCAAGCCGGAGGTGCTGACGGCGCCGACCATCCAGACGGAGCTGTCCAACCGCTTCCAGATCACCGGCATGCGCAGCCCCGAGGAAGCCAACGACCTGGCGCTGCTCATGCGGGCCGGCTCGCTGGCCGCCCCGATGGACATCATCGAAGAACGCACCATCGGCCCGAGCCTGGGCGCCGAGAACATTGCCAAGGGCTTCGACAGCGTGCTGTACGGCTTCATCGCGATCGCGGTGTTCATGTGCGCCTACTACCTGCTGTTCGGGCTGTTCTCGACCGTCGCGCTGGGGGTGAACCTGCTGTTCCTGGTGGCCATCCTGTCGATGATGCAGGCCACGCTCACGCTGCCCGGCATGGCGGCCATCGCGCTGGTGCTGGGCATGGCCATCGATTCCAACGTGCTGATCAACGAACGGGTGCGTGAAGAGCTGCGCTCGGGCGCCTCGCCGCAGGCGGCCATCAGTGCCGGCTACGAGCGCGCCTGGGGCACCATCCTCGACTCCAACGTGACCACGCTGATCGCCGGCCTCGCGCTGCTGGCCTTCGGCTCCGGCCCGGTGCGCGGCTTCGCGATCGTGCACTGCCTGGGCATCCTCACCTCCATGTTCTCGGCCGTGTTCTTCTCGCGCGGCCTGGTGAACCTGTGGTACGGGCGCCAGAAGAAGCTCAAGTCGGTGTCGATCGGCCAGGTGTGGAAGCCCGACACCGAACCGACCGCCAAGGCCTGACGCAGGCTCCGCGAGCACAACGACTCAGAGGACTCAGATGGAATTCTTCCGGATCAAGCGCGACATCCCGTTCATGCGGCACGCGCTGGTGTTCAACGTCATCTCGTTCGTCACGTTCGCCGCGGCGGTGTTCTTCCTGGTCACGCGCGGCCTGCATTTCTCGATCGAGTTCACCGGCGGCACGGTCATCGAGGTGGCCTACGCGCAGCCGGCCGACGTCGGTCGCGCCCGCCACGCGGTGGAGTCGCTCAACTTCGGTGAAGTGCAGGTGCAGAACTTCGGCAGCTCGCGCGACGTGCTGATCCGCCTGCCGCTGCGCGGCGATGTGAAGCAGGCCGACGTGGTGGCCCGGGTGTTCGACACGCTGTGCCAGGCCGAGTCGGGCAAGGTGGTGCAGCGCCAGCTGGTCACCGACAAGGGCGAGGCCGTCTCCAAGCAGGTCTGCGAGGCCGCCGGCGGCGAGCCGGTGCGCCTGTCGCGCAGCGAATTCGTCGGCCCCCAGGTCGGCGACGAGCTGGCACGCGACGGCGCCCTCGCGCTGGCCATGACCGTGATCGGCATCATGATCTACCTGGCCTTCCGCTTCGAGTGGAAGTTCGCGGTGGCCGGCATCATCGCCAACCTCCACGACGTGGTGATCATCCTGGGCTTCTTCGCCTTCTTCCAGTGGGAGTTCTCGCTCTCGGTGCTGGCGGCGGTGCTGGCGGTGCTGGGGTACTCGGTCAACGAGTCGGTGGTGATCTTCGACCGGATCCGCGAGGCCTTCCGCAAGTACCGCAAGATGAGCACGCACGAGGTGATCGACCATGCCATCACCTCGACGATGAGCCGCACCATCATCACCCACGGCTCCACCCAGATGATGGTGCTGTCGATGCTGGTCTTCGGCGGCCCGACGCTGCACTACTTCGCCATTGCGCTGACCATCGGCATCTGCTTCGGCATCTATTCGTCGGTGTTCGTGGCGGCGGCCATCGCGATGTGGCTGGGTGTCAAGCGCGAAGACCTCGTGAAGGCCCCCGTGCGCAAGGAAGGCGATCCTGACGACCCCAACGCCGGGGCGGTGGTGTAGAGTTGACCGGCATTCACTACCGATCGAGTTCGCATCGCCCCTCTCATGGCGACCACTGCCAACCCTCAGGCTCTGGCCGCGCAGGCACGACGCGCCTATGTGGAATTCCTGCTCCAGGGCGTGGCGCAGGTGGGCAATGCGGTGGTCGAAGGCGCGCGGCTGCTGGCCAACCAGACCACTGATCCTGAAACCGGCATCAAGCGCCGCAACGTCGCGATCGACCTGCCCAAGGCGAGCGCACGCTGGCAGAACGCAATGATCACCGCCCTGCGCGGCGCCGGTTTCGCGCTCACCGCGGGCGGCCGCACGGCCGCCGAGGCGAACCCTCCGCGCAGCAGCGGGCTGTCTTCCGGCGGTGACTTTTCGCTGGTGGACGACGACACCATCGAGCGGGAGATCCTGAGTTCCCGCCTGGCGCTCGCGATGATGGACAAGGCGTCCTGGGAGTTCACCGACCTTCGCTCGCGCATGTCGGTGCTCGAGCAGCGCGACGAGCTCGAGCCCCAGGACGTATTGCGGCCCCATGTGCTGGCGCGGTTCGTCCTCGACGCCTGGCGCAGCGCCGGCCTCACGCTCGACGCCTGGCGCACGCTGCAGCCGTCGCTGCACGAGGAATTCGCGCACTTCGTCGAAGAGGCCTATCACGAGACCAACCGCTGGCTCGTGAACCACGGCGTGCGACCCGAGATCGACCTGCGGCCCTTCATCCGCCGCAGCCGCAGTGCTGCCGGCGGACATGCGGGCAGCGGCAACACGCCGCTGGGCAGCGGCCCGGGCGGTGGCGCCACGCTGAGCGCGGGACTCTCGCGCCACACGGTCGGCGAGGAGACCCGGCTGATGACCCGGGCGGCCGGCCTGGCCCGTACTTCCGAACACGCCGAGGCGGTGCTCGGGCGGCTGAACCGCCTGATCGGCCGGCACGTGCCGGAGTTCAGCTCGTCGACCGTGATCCAGCCGCAGCCCTCGCCGGGGCTCAAGGCCGCCATCAACGAGGCGCAGCAGAGCCTGCACCAGCGCCTCGCGCCCTCGCCCGGCAAGGAGGCCGGCGGCCCGGTCAGCACCCCGGCGCTCCTGCAGGAGCTGCAGGTGCGCAAGCAGGCGCTGAAGCAGGCGGCCACCACACCCATCGAACGCGCCACGATCGAGATCGTGGCCCTGCTGTTCCAGAGCATCCTCACCGAAGAGCGGATCCCGGCAGCGGTGCGCGTGTGGTTCGCCCGCCTGCAGATGCCGGTGCTGCGAGTGGCCATCAGCGAGCCCGACTTCTTTGCCACCACCGACCATCCGGCGCGCAAGCTGATCGACCGGATGGGGGCCTGCGTGATGGGTTTCGACGTCACCACCCGCGCGGTGGGCGACGCACTCGAGAAGGAAATCAAGCGGGTCGTGCAGGTGGTCGAGGCCTACCCGGACACAGGCCGCCGCGTGTTCCAGACCGTGCTGACCGAGTTCGAGCGGTTTCTCGAGCACTACTTCAAGAACGAGAACGAGGCCACGCGCAAGGGCGTGTCGCTGGCCCAGCAGGTCGAGCAGCGCGAAACGCTGGCCATCCAGTACACGATCGAGCTGCGCAAGATGCTCAACGAAGTGCCGGTGCAGGAGGGCGTGCGCGAGTTCCTGTTCCACGTCTGGGCCGACGTGCTGGCCATGACCGGCGTCAAGTCGGGCCCTGCCAGCGAGCAGACCAAGGTGATGAAGCGGGCCGCCGCCGACCTCATCTGGTCGGCCAGCGCCAAGGTGTCACGCGAGGAGCGGGCCGAGGTCATTCGCCGGCTGCCGCCTCTGCTGAAGACGCTGCGCGAGGGCATGGCGCAGGCCGGCATCACGCTGGAAAAGCAGGACCAGCACATCCAGGCCCTGAACAATTCACTGGCTGCCGCGTTCACCGCGAAGGCAGCGACCATCCCGACCGAGCGGCTGAACGAGCTGATGGCCAGGCTCGAAACGCTGGAGGAACTGCTGCCCGAGGCCGAGGACGTGCAGATCGACGAGTCGATGGTCCTGGACCTGTCGGGCCATGAGTCGTCCGAACTCGAAGTGGTCGGTGAGGGCGGTTCGATGCCCACGCCGGCGATGCTCACCTGGGCGCGCGAGCTGCAGGTCGGCAGCTGGTACAAGCTCGACTACCGTGGTCGCAACGAGCCGGTGCAGTTGGCCTGGCAGGGCTTGCGCAAGCAGCTCACGCTGTTCGTCACGCCGGCCGGCCGTGGGGTGCTGTTCCAGCAGCACCGCCTGGCCGCCTTCCTGCAGGCTGGCCTGCTGGTGCCCGCGCAGGACGAAGCCCTCACCGTGCGAGCCACGCGCAGCGCGCTGGCGAAGCTCGACGTCGACCCGAGCCGGCTCATCCACTGACCGGCCGACAGGAAGCAAAACGGCCACCGAAGGTGGCCGTCGTCGTTTGCGGTGAAGCGCGTAGGCGCGTCAGTGGATCAGGCGGTCGGCTGCGTCGACGAACAGCTCGTCGAGGATGAGTGCGTCGGGCTCCTCGCCCAGGCTCCAGAACACCATCAGCACGATGATCTTCAGATCTTCGAGTGGCACCGGGCCGCCCGGGATGGCCATGGCGCGGTCTACCACGATCTCGCGCATCGGCGGGCGCAGTACGCCGGCCGATTCGAGGAAGCTGATGAAGCCGACCGATTCGTCACCCAGGTGATCCTGCTCGGCCAGCGTGTAGACACGAAGGCTGTCGGCGCCCTGGATGCCGTCGTGCGACTCGGCCGCACTGGCCAGACCGTCGAGCCACGAAAGGGCTTCCTGGATCTCGTCGCTTTCGAACCCGACGGCTGACAGCTTGCGCGTCAGCTGTGCGTGGTCGGGACAGGCGTCGGGACGCCAGTAGTTTTCGTACAGGTAGACGAGTACGTCAAACATGATGCGGGCCACTATACCCGAGGGTCGCTGGCCGGCGGCGGGAAAAAGTAAGGCTTTGCGCGCGGGTATCGGTGGGGCTTTTCAGCCTTGCGCCAGACGCTGAAACAGCTGCCCCGGCAGACGGGCCACCTGCCCCGCAAGCTCGAGTTCGAGCAGGCGCGCACTCAGCTCGGACGGCGCATATCCGGTGCGGGCGCACAGTGCGTCGAGGCTGGTTGGGTCATATCCCAGCGCGGCAAGGACCGGGTCGCGCGCGGCTGCGGTGGTCGTGCCGCCCGCAGCCGGCTCCTCCGCGGCAGACGGCCAGTGGAGTTCTTCCAGCACGTCCTGCGCACTGTCGACGAGCTTGGCCCCTTGCTTGATGAGCGCGTGGCAGCCGCGCGATTGGGGCGAGTGGATCGAGCCCGGAATCGCGAAGACCTCGCGGCTCATCTCGACAGCCAGCCGTGCGGTGATGAGCGAGCCCGACTGCAGCGCCGCTTCCACCACCAGCGTGCCGCCGGCCAGCCCCGCGATGATGCGGTTGCGTTTCGGGAAATTGGGCGGCAGCGGCGGCATGCCCAGCGGGTACTCGCTCACCAGGGCGCCGTTGCGGGAGATGCGATGAGCCAGTTCGTGGTGCCGCTTCGGGTACACGCGGTCGAGCCCCGTGCCCACCACCGCGATCGTGCCGCCCGGGCCACACACGCCGCCTTCGTGCGCGGCGCCGTCGATGCCGAGGGCCAGGCCCGAGACCACGGTGAGGCCGGCCTGGCTGAACGTGGCGGCGAATGCTCGGGCGTTGTCGGCGCCCTGCGGCGTCGGATTGCGGCTGCCCACGATCGCGATGCAGGGCCGGCGAAGGAAGCCGGCGTCGCCCATCACGTAAAGCATCAATGGCGGGTCGGCGGTTTCCAGCAGCGCCGACGGATACGCAGGGTCCCCCAGGGTCAGGACCGTGCGGTCGTCGCCCGCTTGCAGCCAGCCCCAGGTTTTCTCGAGCTGTGCCGCAAATGACTCGGGCAGCTGCCGCAGGGCACTGGCTTCAGCGGGGCTCGCCAGCTCACGCAGCGCTGAGGGCTCGGCTTCGAAGATCCCCTGCGGTGACCCGAACGCCGCCAGCAGCCTGCGGGCGGCAACGGGGCCGATCTGAGCGGTCTCGGCCAGCCGCAGCCAGGCCGCCAGCTCGTCGCGCTCGATCACCGGCGAGCAGCGGGTTCAGGGCTGCGTGAAGCGGTCGCCCACGCGCACCGGGTCTTGCGAAGACAGGATGAGCGCGTACGACATGCGGTCGAACACCCTGAACACGAACAGCAGGCCGTGCCGCTCGTCGGGCAGCTTGATGGCCACCGGCCGCTCCTGGGTCTTGTCGAGCGTGCTGCTGCCATCGCGCCACAGCGCCAGGACGTGGCCGCGCTCCATGCCGTCACGCGCGCCCTTGTTGAGGGCGACGATCTGGTTCTGGCCGGCCGACAGCGCTTCGCCGTACAGCGAGGCGATCTGCCCGGCCATCTGACCGGACGGCGCATGGGGCACGTAGTTGCTGAAGTCGCGCGCCGGCACCGGGGCGAGGCGGTCACCCACATTGGCTTCCTGGCGGATGCCGGTGATCGTGAACGTGGCCGGGATGATTTCGGTCGTGCCGCCGACGTTGCGGGTATCGCCAGGGCGGACGTATTCGGCCGTGCCGACGTAGGCGGCCTCGTAGCCGAGGACCTCACGCGTGGTCGGGTCGGTCAGCGGCTTGGCTGAGCGGAACACGCGCCACTCGCGCAGGTTGCTCAGCTCGCCTCGCACGTAGGCGGTGTCGCCCTTGCTCAGCAGCACGCGGCCTTCCTGGGTGGCCACGATGCGGGGCGCGCGCTCGAGCTCGTTGTTCTCGAAGATCACCGCTTCGTTGAGGAAGGGCTCGATCAGGTGCAGCGGGATCGATGCAATGGCGCCGTTGTCGATGCTTTCGCCGCGCACGCGTGGCGACACACGCACGGTGCCGTCCGGCCCGACGGGCTGGCCGACCCGCAGGCGGGCGCGGTCGCCCGACTTTTCGAGCACGAGGATCTGGCCGGGGAAGATGAGGTGCGGGTTGCGCACCTGGTCCATGTTCATGCCCCACAACTCGGGCCAGCGCCAGGGGCTCTTGAGGAACAGGCCGGAGATGCCCCAGAGCGTGTCGCCGCGCTTGACGGTGTAGGAATCCGGGGCGTTGGGCGACAGCTCCGACAGCGGCACGCCGGCTTGCGCGACCTGTTGCGCCGTGGCGCGCTGGCCGGGCGTGATGGGCAGGTTGGGGAAGGTCTGGGCAAGCGCAGTGCCTGCACCGAGGGTCCCGAGGGCCGCCAACGCGGCAACCCGCAGCGTCAAGGCGCCCGACAACAGGCGGGCAGGGCGGGTGGCTTGCGGGGCACGACGGGTCATGGAAGCGGTCTCCAAGCGGCGCCGGTGCGACAATTCCCAACGCCCTGTGGTTGATAGGGGGTCCTCGTGCGTGGCCTTGCAGCTTCGCCGAAAATCCTCACTTAGTTTCACAGATTCTGCCCATAAACCATTGATGCCGCAATGAAATTGGCCTCAGGTATCCGGCTCCCGATGAGTCGAAACCGTGGCTTTCGTTGCGCGCCATCCACAGTCTTGACACCCATAGGCCCCGTGGATGGCTTCTCGCTTTTCGATCGATCGCCATGGCTTTGCTGAACATCCTCCGCTATCCCGACCCTCGCCTGCATACCGTTGCCAAGCCGGTGGCCGAGGTCGACGAACGCATCCGTCAGTTGGTGGACGATATGTTCGAGACGATGTACGACGCCCAGGGGGTCGGCCTCGCCGCGACCCAGGTCGACGTCCATGAGCGGGTGATCGTGATCGACACCTCCGAAGAGCGCAACGAGCCGCGTGTGCTCATCAACCCGGAGATCGTCTGGGCCAGCGATGAAATGACGATGGGCGATGAAGGTTGTCTATCGGTGCCCCAGGTGTACGACAAGGTCAAGCGCCACGCCCGCGTGACGGTCAAGGCGCTCGGCCGCGACGGCCAGATCCACCAGTTCGAGGCCGACGGCCTGCTGGCGGTGTGCGTGCAGCACGAGATGGACCACCTGATGGGCAAGGTGTTCGTCGAATACCTCTCGCCGCTCAAGCGGGACCGCATCAAGACCAAGATGCTTAAGAAGACGCGCGACGAAGTGCGCGCGCTCTGACCCGATGAAAGTCGCCTTCGCCGGGACACCCGAGTTCGCCCGGGTGGCGCTGGAGCGGCTGCATGCGGCCGGTTTCGACATCAAGTTGGTGCTCACCCAGCCGGACAGGCCGGCTGGGCGCGGCATGAAGTTGCAGGCTTCGCCGGTGAAGGAGTTCGCCCTCGAGCTCGGCGTGCCGGTGGTTCAGCCGCGCAGCTTGCGGCAGGACGGCAAGTATCCCGAGGACGCGGCCACGGCGCGGGCAGCGCTCGAGGGGGCCCGGATCGACGTGATGGTGGTTGCCGCCTATGGGCTGATCCTGCCGCGCTGGGTGCTGCAGCTGCCTCGGCTCGGCTGCCTGAACATCCATGCGTCGCTGCTGCCGCGCTGGCGCGGTGCCGCGCCGATTCACCGCGCCATCGAAGCGGGCGATGTGCAAACCGGCATCACGATCATGCAGATGGACGAAGGGCTGGATACCGGCGACATGCTGCTGGTCGAGCCGCAGGCCATCCAGCCGCGCGACACCACCGCCACCCTGCACGACCGGCTCGCGGCGCTGGGCGGGCGGCTGATCGTCGAGGCGCTGGAGCTCGCGGCCTGCGGCGGACTTCGCGCCACCAGGCAGCCGCAGGCCGGCGTCACCTATGCACACAAGGTCGAGAAGTCGGAGGCCGCGATCGACTGGCGAGCCCCCGCCGGCCAGATAGAGCGTCGGGTGCGGGCCTTCGATCCCTTCCCGGGTGCCAACTTTGCGCTGGGCGAGCAGACGATCAAGCTCTGGCGGGCCGAGCCCGTCGATGCGCAAGGCGCGCCGGGCGTGGTGCTGCAGGCCAGCGACGGCCGCCTGGTCGTCGCTTGTGGCGAAGGGGCGCTGGCGCTCACTCAGCTGCAAAGGCCCGGCGGCAAACGCGTCAGTGCCGCCGAATTCCTCCAGGCTGCGCCGGTGGCAGCCGGCACGCAGCTCTGCGGCGTCGCCGGTTGAACTCCCGCGGCGCAGCCGCATCTACCTGCCGCAACCCCGGGCAGGGGTACGAAAGGAAACCGACGATGTGGAACCTGATGAAGACCGCCATGCTGATGGCGGCCATCACGGCGCTGTTCATGGCCATCGGCGCCGTCATCGGTGGCCAGAGCGGCATGATGATCGCGCTGGCCGTGGCCGTGGCGATGAACTTCTTCAGCTACTGGTTCAGCGACAAGATGGTGCTGCGCATGTACAACGCGCAGGAAGTCGACGAATCCACGGCGCCGCAGTTCTATCGCATGGTCCGCGAGCTGGCTCAGCGCGCGCAGCTGCCGATGCCGCGCGTCTACCTGATCAACGAGGATGCGCCCAACGCCTTCGCCACCGGCCGCAATCCGCAACACGCGGCCGTGGCCGCCACCACCGGCATCCTGCGCGTGCTCAACGAGCGGGAACTGCGTGGCGTGATGGCGCACGAGCTGGCGCACGTGAAGCATCGCGACATCCTGATCTCCACCATCAGCGCCACCATGGCCGGTGCGATCTCGATGCTGGCGAACTTCGCGATGTTCTTCGGTGGACGTGACGACGAAGGCCGCCCGGCCAATCCGATCGTCGGCATCCTCGTGGCCATCCTGGCGCCCCTGGCTGCCAGCCTGATCCAAATGGCGATCAGCCGCGCGCGCGAGTTCGAGGCCGACCGCGGCGGCGCCGAAATCTCCGGCGACCCGCAGGCTCTGGCGAGCGCACTGCAGAAGATCCACCGCTATGCGCAAGGCATGCCGATGGAGGCGGCGGAGCGCCACCCTGAAACGGCGCAGATGATGATCATGAACCCGCTGTCCGGCGGTGGCCTGCGCGGACTGTTCAGCACCCACCCCTCGACCGAGGAACGGGTCGAGCGCCTGATGGCGATGGCGCGCGGCGCCTGACCGCGGCCACCCCCGCAAACCGGCTCGCCCTGGCGAGCCGGTTTCGTTTCGGGCGCTCAAGTGCTGCCACGGACAGCCGATATCCGCCACAAGACCTTTCGAGCCACACCATGCGCCGCCTGTTCGCCTTGCTTGCCGTTGCCCTTGCCGCCGTCCCGATGGCCGGCTGCGAACTGCTCGGCATCGATTCGCCTGAGAAGGTGGCGGCGTCGAAGGAAGCCGAGGGCAAGGCCATCGGCAGCGCCTGCCGCCACGCGGTGCGGGCCATCGAGGATTGCTACGCCCTCAACCCCAAGGCCCAGAAGGCCGCGGTGTTTGCCGGGTGGCGCGAGATGGACGAATACATGCGCGAGAACAAGCTCGAAGGCGTGGCGCCCACATTGGCGCGCGGTGCCATCAAGGCATCGCCGACTGCCGAGGCGGCCGGCGACGATGCCAAGGCCGAGCGGCCCGCCGGCAAGGCCGGCAGCAAGTCCAGCCGGGCGCACGACGCCTGATCTTCAAGTCGCACTGCGGCTGACGGGCTCTCGCCCGGCGCCGGGGCAGGCACCGGCGCGGTGGGAGAATCCCCCGCATGCCTGCCTCCCTGCGACAGCTCGTTTCCGATCCTGCTTTCCGAAAAGGCGCCCAGGACATGGGGCCCGTCTCTCTCGGACTCGCGGCCTGGGGCCTGGTGACCGGCGTCGCCATGGTGAAAAGCGGCCTGTCTGTGCCGTTGGCGCTCCTGATGAGCTTCACCGTCTTTGCCGGCAGCTCGCAGCTGGCCGCGTTGCCGCTCATGGCGGTGGGCGCGCCGATGTGGGTGGTGTGGGCCACCGCGCTGTGCGTGAACCTGCGCTTCGTGATCTTCAGCGCGGCCTGGCGACCCTACCTGATGCGTTTCCCGCGCCTGCAGCGCATGGCGATCGGCTATTTCGCCGCCGACCTCAACTATGTGATGTTCATGCGGCGCTTCCCCGACGCGCGCGAAGCGCGTGGCGCCGTGGAGTACTACGCCGGCGGCGTGGCGGTGAACTGGGCGGCTTGGCAGGCGAGTTCGGTGACGGGCATCGTGCTCGCCGAAGCCATTCCCACCCAGTGGGGGCTGGGCTTCGCCGGCACGCTCGCGCTTCTCGGGCTCACCTATTCGCTGGTGTCCGACCGTGTCACCGCGCTGGCGGCGGCGGTGGCCGGGGCGGCCGCAGTGGCAGCCTTCGCCCTGCCGCTCAAGCTCAACATCGTGGCAGCCATTGCCGCGGCGGTGTGCATCGGGCTGATGCTCGACGGCACCGGCGGCGGTGCAGCGCGCCGCCTGCAGCAGGCGTTGAGGCGCGAGGCCGGCCGGAAGGGTGACGCGCAGCGGTCCGCGTCGAAGCTGGCCGCTGGAGGCCAGGCATGAACTCCTTCGAAGGCTTCATCACCATCATCGGCCTGGCCGTCGTCACCGTGGTCACGCGCTGCTTCTTCTTCATTTCCGAGCGCGAGCTGGTGCTGCCGCAATGGGTGCAGCGCGGCCTGCGCTACGCGCCGCTGGCCGCGCTGACCGCTGTGGTGGTGCCGGAGATCGTGATGAGCCATGGCGAGCTGATCGACACCTGGCGCGACGCGAGGCTGTTTGCAGCGGCGGCCGCCAGCGCCTATTTCTTCTGGCGGCGCGGCATCCTGGGCACCATCCTCGTCGGCATGGCCGTGCTGTTGCCGCTGCGCCTCGTCTGGGGCTGGTGAGCCGGGCTGATGTCGCCATGTAACTTGGTTACCTTAGAATCGCAACCCTAGTTTCAACCCGACCATGAATGTTCTTCGCTTCTCTGAGCTAGTCGCCCAAGGCAAGGCCGCCGGCCAGCGGGTGTTCATCCGTGCCGACCTCAACGTGCCGCAGGACGATGCCGGCAACATCACCGAAGACACGCGGGTGCGCGCCAGCGTGCCGTGCATCGAGATGGCCCTGAAGGCCGGTGCCGCGGTGATGGTGACCTCGCATCTGGGCCGCCCGACCGAAGGCGAGTTCAAGCCCGAGGACTCCCTGGCTCCGGTGGCCCGGCGCCTGGGCGAGCTGCTGGGGCGCGACGTGCCGCTGGTGGCCAACTGGGTCGATGGCGTGGACGTGAAGCCGGGCTCGGTGGTGCTGCTCGAGAACTGCCGCGTCAACAAGGGCGAGAAGAAGAACAGTGAAGACCTGGCGAAGAAGATGGCCGCGCTGTGCGACATCTTCGTGCACGACGCCTTCGGCACCGCGCACCGCGCCGAAGCCTCGACCTACGGCATCGCGCAATTCGCCAAGGTCGCCTGCGCCGGCCCCTTGCTGGCGGCCGAGATCGACGCGATCAGCAAGGCGCTCGCCAACCCGAAGCGTCCGCTCGCGGCCATCGTCGCCGGCTCGAAGGTGAGCACCAAGCTGACCATCCTGCAGAGCCTGGCCCGGAACGTGGACCAGCTCATCGTGGGCGGCGGCATCGCCAACACCTTCATGCTGGCGGCGGGCCTGAAGATCGGCAAGTCGCTGGCCGAGCCCGACCTCGTGGGCGAGGCCAAGGCCGTGATCGAAGCCATGAAGGCGCGCGGCGCCGCGGTGCCCATTCCGGTGGACGTGGTGGTGGCCAAGGAATTCAAGCCCGATGCCGCTGCCACCGTGAAGGCCGCCACCGACGTGGCCGACGACGACCTCATCCTCGACATCGGGCCGAAGACCTCCGCGGCGCTGGCCGGGCAGCTCAAGGCCGCCGGCACCATCGTGTGGAACGGCCCGGTGGGCGTGTTCGAGTTCGATGCGTTCGCCCACGGCACCGAGACCATTGCCCGCGCCATCGCCGAGTCGAGCGCCTTCAGCATTGCCGGCGGCGGCGACACGCTGGCAGCGATCGCCAAGTACGGCATCGAAAAGGACGTGGGCTACATCTCCACCGGCGGCGGCGCCTTCCTCGAGGTGCTCGAGGGCAAGACGCTGCCGGCCTTCGAGATCCTGCAGCGCCGCGCAGCGTCGTCAGCGGCATAAGCCTTATTCGCGGCCGCGCGGGAAGCGTGCCGCGGGTGTTGAAGAGAATCACGACGGAGACAACAGGAACATCCATGCCTCGCGCTACCAAGATCGTCGCCACCCTCGGCCCCGCCTCCTCCTCCCCCGAAGTCCTCGAACGCATGATCCGCGCCGGCGTCGACGTCGTGCGGCTCAACTTCTCGCACGGCAAGCCGCAGGACCACATCGACCGCGCCACGCTCGTGCGCGAGGCCGGCAAGCGGGCGGGCAAGGAGGTCGCCATCATGGCCGACCTGCAGGGCCCGAAGATCCGCGTGGGCAAGTTCGCGGAAGGCAAGGTGATGCTCGAGCACGGCCAGGAGTTCGTGCTCGACGCGGCGCGCATCGAGCCGGGCGACGTGATGGGTGTGGGCCTCGACTACAAGGAGCTGCCGCGCGACGTGAAGCCCGGCGACACGCTGCTGCTCAACGACGGCCTGATCGTGCTGACGGTCGATCGCGTGGTCGGCGAGGCGGTGCACACCCTGGTCAAGATCGGCGGTGAGCTGTCCAACAACAAGGGCATCAACAAGCAGGGCGGCGGCCTCACTGCGCCGGCGCTGACCTCCAAGGACATGGAGGACATCAAGACCGCGATGAGCTTCCAGTGCGAGTACCTCGCGGTCAGCTTCCCGAAGAACGCCACCGACATGGAGATGGCGCGCCAGCTGGCCAACGTGGCCGGTGAACCGTGGCGGCACAAGCCGGCAATGATCGCCAAGATCGAGCGCAGCGAGGCGATCCCGGTGCTCGAAGGGATCATCAAGGCCAGCGACGGCATCATGGTCGCCCGTGGCGACCTGGCCATCGAAGTCGGCAACGCGGCGGTGCCGGCGCTGCAGAAGCGCATGATCAAGATGGCCCGCGACCTCGACCGCGTCGTGATCACCGCGACGCAGATGATGGAGTCGATGATCGTGAACCCCGTGCCCACCCGTGCCGAGGTGAGCGACGTGGCCAACGCAGTGCTCGACGGCACCGATGCGGTGATGCTGAGCGCCGAAACCGCCGCCGGCCGCTACCCGGTCGAGACGGTGGAGCAGATGGCCGCCATCGCGCTGGAAGCCGAGCGCGCCGAAGACGTGGCGCTCGATGCCGACTTCACCAACAAGCAGTTCGGCCGCATCGACCAGTCCATCGCCATGGGGGCGCTGTTCACCGCCCACCACCTGGGCTGCAAGGCCATCCTGGCGCTCACCGAGTCGGGTTCGACCGCGCTGTGGATGAGCCGCCACAAGATCCACGTGCCGATCTACGGCCTCACCTCGCAGCTGCAGTCGCAGCGCAAGATGGCGCTGTACCGCAACGTGCGGCCGCTGCTGATGCCCTCGTATTCCGACCGCGACGAGGCGCTCAAGCGTGCCGAGGCGCTGCTGGTGGACGCCGGCGTGCTGAAGCCCGGCGACACCTACGCCATCACCTGCGGCGAGCCGATGGGGTACCCCGGCGGCACCAACATGCTGAAGGTGGGCCGCGTCGGCTGACGCGGCTGCCGGCTCGTCAGTCCAGCTTCACCGACACGCCGGTCACGAACAGCAGGTCGCGCGGCCCGTGGCCCACGCCGGGGTCGCTGTCGTAGCGGTAGCTGAGGCCGGCCGTCAGGCTCAGCGCCGCATTCATCGCCACCGCGATGTTGGCGTCGAAGGCGGCGCGGAACTCCCCGCTTTTCTGCAGGTTCGGGAAGAACTGCAGCTTCTGCCGGAAGTCCGTGGTGTCCCACAACTTGTGGGTCGACTCCTCTGCCAGCACCAGCTCGGTGTGCCCGTATTCGCTGCGCATCGCGCCGCCCACCTCCGCAGGGGCGATGTAGCGGTCCTGCGTGTAGCCGACCCCCGCCGAAATGTCCCAGCTCAGCCGCTCGCCGCGAATCAGGTGCCAGCCCGGGCCGCCGTGCACGGAGAAGCGCGACGCGATGTTGGCCGGCCGGTCGCGCAGCGCGTCAGCGCGGCCGAAGGCGAACCACTCCGATGAGAGGTCGCGGTTGTACTGGGTGCCCAGCTGGGTGTTCTCAGTGGTGGTGATGCCCTCGGTGCGGGCGTAGACGCCGCGGCCTGCAAACAGCAGCTTGTCGATCCCGGTGGCGCGCACCGCCTCGCCGGTGATGTTGAGACTGGCGACGTTGCTGTTGCCGGACGAGCGGCTGGCGCCCGCGCCGAAGGCGTAGCGCCATTGGCCGTCGTTCTTGACCGTGGCCTGCGGCCATGCCGCAAGCGGGGCGGCCGAGAGCGCCAGGGCGACGGGCCAGCGGCGCACCGCCGGGCGCACGAAACGTTCGAGCATGAGGACTCCATGGGCGAAAAAGCACACCGGGTGGGGTCGGCAAATGCCGCACCCGCGGTGGCTGCCACGGAGTTAGATCGGTATCAGCGTGTCAGGGCGACACGCCGCGCACCGTGGCGGCGACGTCGGCGTTCATGTTCAGCGGCACCAGCCGCAGGTGCTTGTGCTCGGCGGCGAACACGCGGAACACCTCGTCGGCAAAGCCCTGGCCGATGCGGGTGACCCCTGCGAAGTCGAGCTCGGCAATGCAGAACTCGTGCAGGCGGGTCAGCACACGGCGGGCCTGTGAGCGGGACTCCAGCGGCGTGCCCTGCGCGTCGGCGGCCAGGCGCAGGGGCACCACCGTGCGGTCGAAGCCAAGGGCCGAGTCGCTGGTGCTGTGAGCGCGGTACACCGCCTCGACCGTGCGGGCCGAGTCGAGCGCGATCGACGCGAAGATTGACGTGCCGGGCCGCTGCAGCGGATGCCTGCGCAGCCAGTCCTGGCGGCCCCAGTGGGTGTGCTGGTAGACCACCGTGTTGGCATGCAGGTCGAACACGTCGAACAGGCGCGACGTGAAATACAGGCCGCGGCCGCTGTGCCGCTGCGGCTGCGTGGTCAGCTTGCCCTTGGAGAGCTCCAGCATCGCCTGCTGCGGGTCTTCGATGTCGTAGGCGCTGCGGATGCGGTCGAACACGCCGCAGCCGTCGTCGCTCACCAGCAGGTGCAAATGGGTGCGGTTCTGCCGCATCGAAACCGACACGGTGCTGCCGCTGCTGTGGTCGATGGCGTTGTTGAGCAGTTCGCCGAAGGCATGGCGCGCGATGGCGGCGACGTTCGCCCCGAGCTCGAAACGGTGGGCGAAGTCGCGTGCCCACGGCAGGTGCTCCTCGAGCGTGGCGAGCGGGTAGCTGCGGGTCACCTCGCGCAGCACGCCCGGCCGGTAGACCGGCCGCGAGCGGCTTCCCCCGCGGACCAGCCAGCCTTGCTCGACGAGCCGGGCCAGGCCCTTGCGCGCCGTCGAGCGCGACACGCCGAATCGCTCGGCCGCCGCGCGGCTGAGGCCCTTGGAATGGTCGGTGGCGCCGGTGGTGATCCAGGCGGTGAGGGCGTTGGCGTCCAGTCGCGTCATGGCAGCGGCTCGTTCGGATCGGACCGCCAGTGTGGCCGCCGGGGGCGCCGCCTTGAGCCGGAAAAGCGGTGCAAAACCGGCGTTCATCGGGGCGCTCGTCGAGCCGCCACAGGGCTTGTGAGAGATGTATCAGCCCCTTGTTCCGGGGGCGCTCCAGGGCCGGGGCGAGGTGGGCGCTGGCTACAATTCTTCGAGTTACGAGGCGGTTTCAGCGTACAACGTGTGCGACTGCCGGCTGCACGAGATCTATTCACTTGGGGACCCACCATGCCACTCGTTTCCATGCGCCAGCTGCTGGACCACGCCGCCGAAAACGGCTACGGGATTCCGGCCTTCAACGTCAACAACCTCGAACAGATCCAGGCCGTGATGGCCGCTGCCGATGAAGTAGGCGCCCCGGTCATCCTGCAGGCCAGCGCCGGTGCCCGCAAATACGCCGGCGAGCCCTTCATCAAGCACCTGATCGAAGCGGCCATCGAAAGCTACCCGCACATTCCGCTGGTCATGCACCAGGACCACGGCCAGAGCCCCGACGTGTGCCGCGGCGCCATCAACCTGGGCTTCAGCTCGGTGATGATGGACGGCTCGCTCGAAGCCGACGGCAAGACCATCGCCAGCTACGAATACAACGTCGACGTGACGAAGAAGGTCGTCACCATGGCCCACGAGCTGGGCATCACCGTCGAAGGCGAGCTGGGCTGCCTCGGTTCACTGGAAACCATGCGCGGCGACAAGGAAGACGGCCACGGCACCGAAGCCACCATGACCAAGGAGCAGCTGCTCACCGACCCCGAGCAGGCCGCCGACTTCGTGAAGAAGACGCAGCTCGACGCGCTGGCCATTGCCATCGGCACCAGCCATGGCGCCTACAAGTTCACCCGCAAGCCCACCGGCGACATCCTCGCGATCGATCGCATCAAGGAGATCCACGCCCGCATCCCCAACACCCACCTGGTGATGCACGGCAGCTCCAGCGTGCCGCAGGACCTGCTGGCCGAGATCCGCAAGTACGGTGGCGACATGAAGGAAACCTACGGCGTGCCGGTCGAGGAGATCCAGGAAGCCATCAAGTACGGCGTGCGCAAGATCAACATCGACACCGACATCCGCCTCGCGATGACGGCTGCGGTGCGCAAGTTCCTGTTCGAGAACCCCTCGAAGTTCGACGCCCGCGAATGGCTCAAGCCCGCGCGTGAAGCCGCCAAGCAGATCTGCAAGCAGCGCTACCAGCAGTTCGGCTGCGAAGGGCAGGCCGGTAAAATCAAGCCCCTCGCGCTGGGCGATGTCGCGCAGCGTTACGCCAGCGGTGCGCTGGCGCAGGTGGTGCGCTGAACCAGCAGCCGCTCGCGCCGCACCGGCATCGCAGGCCCGCTCTCGCAGCGGGCCTTTTGTTTTGTTGCTTGCTACTGTCCCATCGGAGATCGCCGTGACCGCCGCCCTGCTCAACAGCTCCATCACTTCCCTGCCCCTGTTGGCGCGTGGCAAGGTGCGCGACAACTACGCCGTGGGCGACAACCGCATCCTCATGATCGCGAGCGACCGTCTCTCGGCCTTCGACGTGATCATGGGCGAGCCCATCCCCGGCAAGGGCGAGCTGCTGACGAAGATGGCCCTGTTCTGGTTCGACAAGCTCAAGGACATCGTTCCCAACCACCTCACCGGCGAGGCGCCGGAGTCGGTGGTCACCGAGGGCGAGCATGCGCAGGTCACCGGCCGCTCGATGCTGGTGAAGCGCCTGAAGCCCATCCCGGTGGAGGCGGTGGTGCGCGGCTACCTGGCCGGCAGCGGCTGGAAGGAATACCAGGAAAGCCGGTCGGTGTGCGGCGTTGCGCTGCCCGCCGGGCTGCGCAACGCGAGCAAGCTGCCCGAGCCCATCTTCACCCCGGCCACCAAGGCCGAGATGGGCGAGCATGACGAGAACATCGACTTCGAGCGCATGGTGGCCATCGTCGGCCGCGACCTGGCCGAGCAGGTGCGCTCGGTGGCCATCAAGCTGTACACCACTGCAGCCGAATTCGCGCTCACCAAGGGCATCATCATTGCCGACACGAAGTTCGAGTTCGGCCTGGACGAGAACCACCAGCTGGTGCTGATGGACGAGGTGCTCACGCCTGACTCCTCGCGCTACTGGCCGGTGGAGGGATATGCCGAAGGCATCAATCCGCCCAGCTACGACAAGCAGTTCGTGCGCGACTGGCTCGAAGCGGTGCGCATCGACGGCCAGCCCTGGCCCAAGAAGGCACCTGCGCCCGCGCTTCCGGCAGACGTTGTCGAACGAACCGCCGCGAAATACCGCGAGGCTTTGACGCGCCTGACCGCCTAGGCGGCGCAGGCGCTGCAGGGGCGGCTCAGAACAAGACCATGCTGAGCTTGCGCCGGTACTGGTCGACCACCGGGTCGTTCGGTGCCACCGCGGCGGACTTGCCGGTCACCTCCAGCGCGCCCTTGGCTTCGGCGGCGGCCGCCGGCTTGGGAGCCGGCTTGCTCATCATCTCGAGCACGGCGACGTAGGTCTTGCGCGCCAGGCCGTCGTTCCAGCCCTTGTCACGCATCAGGATCTCCAGCAGCTCGTCCATCGCCTGCGTGTGGCGGCCGGCCGCGAAGTGGACCTGGGCCAGCTCGTGGCGGGCTTCGAAGTCGCGCTTGTTGGCGGCGAGGGCGGCGGTCAGCGTGTCGGCGCTGCGGGCATGGCCGGCCTTGTCGCAGGCGTCCAGGAACAGGCCCAGCGCAGCGATGCGGCCGTCGATGATGGCCTTGCTGGCCACCGGCTCGTAGGCCATGCGGGCGTCGTCGATGCGGCCGTTCTCCAGCAGCAGCTTCACGTAGTCGAAGCGGGCGGCGTCGTTGGCTGGGTCGATGGCTACAGCCTGCTGCAGGCGGTCGAGTGCCGAAGTCTCGTCGCCTTGCGCCAGCGCTTCCTCGGCTTCCTCGATGCCCGCTTCGGCTTCCAGCTCGTCGAGCGACGGCACGTGCTTGTCGAGGAATTGCCTCACCTGGCCCTCGGGCAGGGCGCCGACGAACCCGTCGACCGGCTGGCCGCCGGCGAAGAGCACGCAGAACGGGATGGACCGCACGCCGAAGGCCTGGCTCAGCTGGCCGGCGATTTCAGGCTGCTCGTCGGAATTGAGCTTGGCGAGCGTGAAGCGGCCGCCATATTCGGCTTCCAGCTTCTCGAGGATGGGGCCGAGCGCCTTGCACGGTCCGCACCAGGGGGCCCAGATGTCGAGCAGCACCGGCTGTGCCATCGAGGCGTTGATGAGGTCGGCTTCGAAGTTCTGGAGCGTGATGTCGATCATGGGGCGCCAACAGGAAGTGACGAGGGAGTGACAGCGTCGTCGGAGATCACAAGGTGGAGGCAGGGGCTGCGAAATCCAGCGACGCCTAAAATCCGGGCTTTTCGCACAGGAGCAGCGCGCCGTGAACAGCACCACGCCCGTGGTGGGCATCGTCATGGGGTCCAGCAGTGACTGGGACACCATGAAAAACGCCGCCGAGATTCTCGCCGACTTCGGCGTGCCCTTCGAAGCGCAGGTGGTTTCGGCACACCGCATGCCCGACGACATGTTCCGCTACGCCGAGGCGGCCGTGGGCCGGGGCCTGAAAGCCATCATCGCCGGTGCCGGCGGTGCGGCCCACCTGCCGGGCATGCTGGCCGCCAAGACGGTGGTGCCCGTGCTCGGCGTGCCGGTGGCCAGCAAGCACCTGCAAGGCGTGGATTCGCTGCATTCCATCGTGCAGATGCCCAAGGGCGTGCCGGTGGCCACCTTCGCCATCGGCGTGGCAGGCGCCGCCAATGCCGCGCTGTTCGCGGTGGCCATGCTGGCCAACGAAGACGCGGCGCTGCGCGCCAGGCTCGAGGCGTTCCGGGCCCGGCAGACCGAAACCGCACGCGCCATGAAGCTGGAGCCGTTGTGAACACCACCGCCTCGTCCCCCACCATCCTTCCGGGCGCCACCCTGGGTGTGCTGGGCGGTGGCCAGCTCGGCCGCATGTTCGTGCACGCTGCCCAGAGCCTGGGCTATGCCACGGCGGTGCTCGACCCGGACGCGGCCAGCCCGGCCGGCCTGGTGGCGCACCAGCACATCCATGCCGACTACCTCGACGACCGAGGGCTCGCCCAGCTGGCCCTGGTGAGCGCTGCCATCACCACCGAATTCGAGAACGTGCCGGCGCGGGCGCTCCAGGCGCTCGCCGCCCACCGACTGGTCGCTCCCGGAGCGGCGGCCGTGGCCATCTGCCAGGACCGTGCCGACGAGAAGGCGCACTTCCAGCGCTGCGGCGTGCCGTGTGCGCCGCACGCCTTGATCGAGACCGCCGACGACCTGTCGCTGGTCAACGAGGGGCTGCTTCCGGGCATCCTCAAGACCCGCCGGCTGGGCTACGACGGCAAGGGCCAGCAGCGCGTCAGCACACGCGCCGAGCTGGCCGCCGCGTGGGACGCCCTGCAGCGTGTGCCCTGCGTGCTGGAGCAGATGCTGCCGCTGGCCTATGAAGTGAGCGTCATCGTGGCGCGCAACGCCGCCGGTGCCGTGGTGCATTTCCCGCTGCAGCAGAACCTGCACCGCGACGGCATCCTCGCCGTGACCACCGTGCCGGCGCCCGACGTGACGCCGGCCCTGCAGGACGAGGCCTGCGCCGCCGCCGAGGCGATCGCCGCGTCGCTGGGCTATGTCGGCGTGCTGTGCGTGGAGTTCTTCGTGCTGACGGACGGCACCCTGGTGGCCAACGAAATGGCCCCGCGCCCGCACAACTCCGGCCACTACACCATCGACGCCTGCGACGTGTCGCAGTTCGAACTGCAGGTGCGGGCCATGACCGGCCTGCCGCTGGTCCCGCCGCGGCTGCATTCGCCGGCCGTGATGCTCAACCTGCTGGGCGACCTCTGGTTCGATGCCGCCGGCCGTGAACGCCCGCCGTCGTGGGACAGGGTGCTGGCGCTGCCCGGCGCGCACCTGCACCTGTACGGCAAGGCGTCGGCCCGGCCCGGGCGCAAGATGGGGCACCTCACCTTCACCGGCCCCACGCCGGCCGCGGCGCGCAACGTGGCGCTGCAGGCGGCCGGGCTGCTCGGTCTGGCGGCCTTCTGAAGATGGCCCGATTGCTGGCAGGCACGGACGCGGCGGCGCTCGGGGAGGCGGCCTCGCGGCTGGCTGCCGGGCAGCTGGTGGCCTTCCCCACCGAAACCGTGTACGGGCTCGGCGCGCGCGCCGACGACGACACGGCCGTCGCCAGGATCTTCGCGGCCAAGGGGCGGCCCGCCGACCACCCGCTCATCGTGCACGTGCCTTCGGCGGAAGCGGCGGCCACGTTCGCCGCGGAGATTCCGCCGGTGGCGCAGCGCCTGATGCAGGCTTTCTGGCCGGGGCCGCTCACGGTGATCGTGCCGCGCCGCGACGGCATGGCGGCTGCGGCCGCCGGCGGGCAGGGCACCGTGGGGCTGCGTTGCCCCAGTCACCCGGTTGCACAGGCGCTGCTGCGCGCCGCTGCGGAGCAGGGCGTCCGCGGAGTGGCGGCGCCCAGCGCCAATCGCTTCGGGCGCGTCAGCCCGACCCTGGCCTCGCATGTGGCGAGCGAGTTCGAGCACGACGACGTGCTGGTGCTCGATGGCGGCGCCTGCGAGGTGGGCATCGAGTCCAGCATCGTCGATTGCTCGCGCGGCTATCCGGTGCTGCTGCGCCCGGGCCGGCTCACCGCCGCCGAGATCGAGGCGGCCGCCGCAGAGCCTCTGCGCGAACGTGACGATCAGGCGCCGAGGGCGTCGGGCACGCTCGCAGCGCACTATGCGCCGCGCGCCAAGGTGCGGCTCATGGACGCGGCGCAATTGCGCAGCGCACTCGATGTCGCCGGGGAGGCCTTGGCGAAACAGTCGCCCCCGACCGTGGCGGTATATTCCCGCAGCGTCCGGCCGGGCCGGGGCATCGTGCACCGGACCATGCCCGATCGGGCGGCCGCGGCCGCCCACGAACTGTTTGCCGTGCTGCGCGAGCTCGATGCTTCGGGCGTGCAGCTCATCTGGGTCGAGGAGCCGCCGCCAGCCGCCGAATGGGACGGTGTGCGCGACCGGCTCGCCCGCGCGGCCGCCGCCTGAGGCGCTGCGCCCCGGCCCCCGTTTTCTACCTGGAGTCTGAATTGAAGTTTCGCGAAGTCCTGTGCCGGTCTGCCCTTGGCGTGATGGCCGCGTTGTCGGTCACGCTGCTGGTCGCCTGCGGCGGCGGTGAACGTGTCGATCCCTTCGTGCCCCAGAAGATCGTGGCCTTCGGCGACGAGTCGAGCTACATCGCAAGCGACGGGCGCAAGTACACCATCAACGCCTTCAACACCGCCACGCCGCCGGTCCTGGACTGCAAGCTCAACCCGATCTGGGTGCAGTACCTCGCGGCGAGCTTCGGCATGTCGTTCCAGCAGTGTCCGCCCAATGCTCAGACCACCACGTTCGATGCGGTGAACCTGGCGGCCGCCAACGCCCGGGTGGCTGACGTCAGAGGGGCGATCGACAACTACCTGGCCAGCAACACCGTCAATTCGAAGCACCTGTTCACCGTGTATGCGGGTCAGAACGACGTGATTGCGGTCTTCGAAGATGCTTCGATCTCCAACAAGGTGGCCGCCGTCGAAGCCATTGGCGAGGCGCTGGCGCAGCAGGTGAACAGGCTCGCCCTTGCAGGTGGCCGCGTCCTGTTCGTGCCGATCCCCGACGTGAGTCTCACTCCCTATGCGCGGCAGCAGAGCGCCGAGAACCAGGCACTGCTCAAGACGATGAGCGCGCAGTTCAACACCAAGCTGATCCGTTTCGTGATCAATGACGGCCGCGCGATCGGGCTCGTGTCGGCTGAAGAGATGAGCCAGGTCATCGCCGCCAACCCTGCTTTCTATGGCTACACGAACGTCACGGCGGCTGCATGCTCGGCGTCGATGCCGGCCTGCACGAACGTCGACGCGGACCTGATCGAAAGCGCCCGCGCCAACAAGGGCGCCTCGTTCTTCTGGTCCGGTGACCGCTACCTGTCGCCCGCAGCCCACGTGCGCCTCGGCCAGATCGCCGATACGCGTACCCGCAACAATCCGTTCTGACCCGCACGCGCCACGCAAGGGCCCGCACCCCGGGGGGTGTCGGGCCCTTGCCCTTTGTGCGTTCCGCCCTGGAGCTAGAGGCAACTCTCCACTTGCCGCCTGCTGCGGGTTATTCCTCGTGCCGGCCTGTGGGGCGCCGCTCGTATAGTCGCCCGCTCAAAACGAACGTTCGTTCTATTGCGTATTGCGCCAGCGGCTTGTCAACGAGAGGGCTTTGCATGAACACCAACCTGATCCGAACCTGGGCTGCCGTGTCGGCGGCGGTCCTTGCACTGGCCGCTTGCGGCGGCGGTGAAGACGACGACGCGCCGCCGGCGCGCGGCACCATCGTGACGGCGCAGCTCGTCGGCCAGGCGACCGCTGCGCAGATCGACGCCGGCACCAATGCTTCGGGCCTGCAGCCGCTGTCGGGCCTGGCCAAGTGCGGCGTGGACGTTCGCTACGTGCTCTACATCACCCGCGATCCGGCCGGACAGCCGCAGACCGCCTCTGCCGGCGTGCTGGTGCCCAGCGGCACGCATGCCGACTGCACCGGCAACCGTCCGGTCGTGCTGTACGCCCACGGCACGACCACGACGAAGTCCAAGAACATGGCCAACATCTCGGCCGACAGCGAGGCCTCGATGATGGCCGCGATGTATGCGGCACAGGGCTTCATCGTCGTGGCGCCGAACTACCTGGGCTACGACCGGTCGTCGCTGCAGTACCACCCGTACCTGAACGCCGAGGCCCAGGCGGTGGACATGATCGACGGCCTGCGTGCCGCCAAGACGCACCTCAACGCGGCCAGCACGGTCAAGCCGTCGGCCCACCTGCTCATCACCGGCTATTCGCAAGGCGGGCACGTCGCCATGGCCACCCACAAGGTGATGCAGCGCGACTACTCGAGCGAGTTCACCGTCACGGCCGCCGGTCCGATGTCGGGCCCCTACAACCTGGTCGGCTTCGGCGACGTCGTCACGTCCCCGGGCGGTCAGGTGAACGCCGGCGCAACGCTCTTCGTGCCGCTGCTGCTCACCAGCTACCAGAAGTCCTACGGCAACATCTATGCGGCGCCCTCTGACGCCTACCAGGCGCCGTATGCCGCCACGGCCGAGACGCTGTTCCCGACAGACACCCCCATCAGCCAGCTGATCGCCGAAGGCAAGCTGCCCAACGACCCGACCTTCACCGCGCTGTTCGGCACCGGCGGCCTGCTGACCGACAGCTTCCGCGCCGGCTACCAGACCGGCAACTACCGCAAGGCCCTCGAGACCAACACGCTGCTCGGCTGGACGCCCGCCCGTCCGGTCGCGCTGTGCGGCGGTGCGCAGGATCCCACGGTGTTCTGGGCGGTCAACTCGCCGGTCACGCAGGCCGACTTCGCCTCCCGCGGCGTCAACGTGCCGGCCTTCGACCTCGAGTCCCGCGCCTCGCTGCCCGCCGGCGCCACGGGAGACTTGATCTATGGCGCCTTCCAGACGCGCAAGGCAGCTGCGGGCGCCAACGCGCAGGCCCAGTACCACGGCACGCTGGTGCCGCCGTTCTGCACGGCGCTGGTCCGCGGCTTCTTCCTGCAGGTGCTGGCCAGCGGCCAGTGATGCCCGCGCCCACATCAAGGAGACACCCATGCAACACAAGACCATCCTGAGTGCCCTGGCGCTGGCCGGCCTGGGCGCCGCCGCGGCGGCACAGACGCAGACCCACACCGTGACGATCGGCGGCGCCTTCATCGACGTGCACTCCAAGGCGCCGCCGCTGCACAGCACGCCGCCCACGCTGCCCCCGGGCGCAGAGGCGCGCATCGAGGTGGACGACGCCAAGACCGTGGTGTTCGGCTACGAGTACCGCTTCACGCCGCAGTGGGGCCTCGAGGCCGCCCTCGGCATCCCGCCGGAGCACAAGACCTACGGCCGCGACTTCATCGAGGCCTTCGGGCACATCTCGTCGGTCAAGCAGGTCGCGCCCACGGTGTTCGTGAACTACCACTTCAACGACGTGCTGCCCAAGTTCAGCCCGTTCGTGGGCCTGGGCATCAACTACACCAAGTTCACCGACGCACGCAGCACCCCGTCGGGCAATGCCGCCAGCGGCGGCCCGACGCGCATCAAGCTGAGCGACTCCTGGGGCCTGGCCGGCCACGTGGGCTTCTCCTACGAGCTCGCGCCGCAGTGGTCGCTGGTGGGCACCATCGCGACCGCCAAGGTCAAGAGCGACGTGACCGCCACCACGACCACCACCACCGGCGACATCGTGCGCACCACCACGATCGACTTCCGGCCGGTGGCCTACACGCTCAGCGTGGGCTACAGCTTCTGATTGGCGGCCACAGGCGCGACACGAGCATCGATACGAGGGTTTCACGCAGGCCTTAAGGGGGCCTGCGGATACAGGGCCGCCGGGACTGCGAAACATGCAGGTCCGGCGGCCTCTTCTTTTGGGGCAGGGCGTCAGCCGGTGCGCTGCGTGCGCCGCCCGTAGACCAGCTTCATGGCCAGGATGCTCACCGCCAGCCCCAGCGTGACGGCGTTCGAGACGATCAGCGGCCAGGACTCCAGCAGCAGGCCGTAGAACAGCCACAGCGACACACCGCCGGTGAAGGCGCAATACATGCCGAGCGACACGCCGCTCACGTCCCGCGTGCGAAGGCTCAGCAGGGCCTGGGGCACGAAGGCGAAGGTGGTGAGGCCGGCGGCGGCGAAGCCCAGCCAGTCGATGATGTGAGGCGTCATGGTCTGCAGCAGTGATGCGGGCTGTTGTCGTCGGCGGTCCATTGCACGAGCGCGTCGAGAACGGGCCGTGCGGCGTTGGCGTCGGGGTGGTTGACGATGGCGACGAACACGTAGCGCCGGCCCGATGCCCCCAGCACCACGCCAGCCAGCGCGGCCACGTCGCGCAGCGAGCCGGTCTTGAGGTGGGCACGCCCGGTGGCCTGGCCCCACAGGCGCTCTGGCCGGCGCGTCGTGCCGTCGACGCCGGTCACCGGCAGCGAACTCAGCAGCTCCGGCATCACCGGGCTGGCCCAGGCGGCCTGCAGCAGGCGCGACAGGCAGCCCGCGGTGGCCAGCGAATGGCGCGACAGGCCCGAGCCGTTGTCGATCACCAGGTCCTGCGGCAGGCAGCGCGCGCGCTCGCGGGCATGGGCCGACACGAGTTCCCGGGCGGCCCGCGGATCCCCCGCGCCGCGCTGCACCAGCGCCAGCGTGAGGAACAGCTGCTGCGCCATCACGTTGTTGCTGAATTTGTTGATGTCGCGCACGGCCTCGGCCAGCGGGGGCGACGTGAACTCGAACGTGGGCGGCACGTCGCGCGGCGCCGGGCCGTCGCGCACCTGCCCCTTGAGCATGCCGCCAAGGGCCTGCCATTGCTGCTGCAGCAGCCGTGCGTTGTAGCTGGCCGGGTCGGCGTAGGCCACGGGCCAGGTGCGCTCGCCGCAGGCGGCGGGGTAGCTGCCGGCCAGGCGGATGCGTGCCGGGTCGGAAAGGTCTGCCTTCAGCGCGCCGCGCCAGTCGCCGCAGGCGTCGGCGCTCAGCGGCACGGTCGGGTCGAGCGCCACGCCTGCCAGCACCGGTTCGCTCGTCACCTGCGCCACGCCCAGCGACGGGTCGGGTCGCACGCGCAGCACCAGGCTCTTGTAATTGAGCAGCAGGGCATCGGGCTGCACATTGCCCGGGCGGTAGGGCTCTCCGTCGAAGTCGCCGGGGTGGGTGTCGGGCTGCATGAAGGCGCTGCGGTCGAGCAAGATGTCGCCGGCGATCTCCTGCACGCCCAGCTGCCGCACCCGCGACAGCAGCAGCCAGCTGCGCTCCATCACGAGCTTCGGGTCGCCGCGACCCTGGATGAACAGCGGGCCTTCGAGCACGCCGTTGCGAACCGGCCCGCCCAGCCACACCGGCGTTGCCCAGGTATAGGCCGGACCGAGCTGCTCGAGCGCCGCGAAGGTGCTGAACAGCTTCATCAGGGAGGCCGGGTTCATCGGCACGTCGGGCTGGTGCGCCAGCCGCGGGATGGCGGTGCCGCCGACGTCGCTCACCACCACCGCCAGCGCATCGGCCGGCAGCCTGGCCTGGCGCAGCGCCGCCTGCACCGCGGGCGGCAGTTCGGCGGCCAGCGCGGGCGCCGCGCACAGCAGCGCCGCTGCGGCCCAACACAGGACACGTCGTATCACAACCGGCATCGGCCGATGATACGGGGCAGACCCTAAACTTCGCGCATGCCCGCTGCTTCGCCCCGCCTCCTCGTGCTCGACACCGCCACCGAGACCTTGCACCTCGGGCTCGTCGTCGGCGAGCAGGTGCACGCGCATGCAGCCGAGGGCGGCGCCGTGGCCTCGGCGACCCTGTTGCCGGCCGTGCTGCGGCTGCTGGCCGATGCCGGCTTGGGGCCGGCGCAGCTCGATGCCATCGGCTTCGGCCGCGGGCCAGGTGCCTTCACCGGCCTGCGCACGGCCTGCGCGGTGGCCCAGGGGCTTGCCTTCGGCGTGCAGCGCCCCGTGATCCCGATCGAGACGCTGCTGGCGGTGGCCGAGCATGCGCGTGCGCAGGGTGCAGGCCCGGAGGTCTGGGCGCTCAACGATGCGCGCATGGGCGAGATCTACGCGGCGCGGTATTCGCACCGGGCCGGCGTGTGGCAGGTGGTGGAGCCGCCGGGCTTGTATTCGCCCGCGGCGCTGCTGGAACGGCTGGCGCGGGAGCCGGCGGATGTGGCTCTGGCCGGCAACGCGCTCGTGGTGCATGCGCAGGCGCTGGCAGCCGAGGCGGCGCGACCGCGCTGGCCGCAGGCCGCGCCCAATGCAGCGGCGCTGGCCGCGCTCGCGCGCACGGCCTGGGCCAGAGGCGAGACGGTGGATGCATCGCAGGCTCTGCCCCTGTACGTGCGCGACAAGGTGGCGCTCACCACCGCCGAGCGAGAGGCGAAGGCGGCATGAATGCGGTCGTGAAACCGCGCCGCCTGCTGCTGCGGCCGATGCTGGTGGCGGACCTCGACGCGGTGCTGGCGATCGAGCAGGTGGCCTACTCGCACCCATGGACCCGCGGCAACTTCATCGATTCACTGCACGCCGGCTACCTGGCGCAGACCCTGCGCGACGATGCCGGCATGCTGGTGGGCTACTACCTGGCGATGCCGGGTGTCGACGAGATGCACCTGCTCAACATCACGGTGGCTCCGGCCTGGCAGGGCCAGGGTCATGCGCGCCACATGCTCGACGCGCTGTGCCAGGCCTGCCTCGAGCGCGCATTGCACAAGCTGTGGCTCGAAGTTCGTGTGAGCAACGAGCGGGCCCTGCAGCTCTATGAGCGCTACGGTTTCGCGCGCATGGGCCTGCGTCGCGACTACTACCCGTTCAACAACACGCAACGCGAAGACGCGGTCCTGATGGGCCTGGACATCGCGGAGGCAGGAGCACCATGAGCTGGACCGAACGGCAGCAGGCCATGCTGCAGGAGATCGGCATCCGCTTGTGGCTGCCGCCCGAGGCGCAGCCCGCGGCGGATGCCGCCCCGGCCCGGCCGGCACCGGGGAGCGAGCAGGTCGCAGGGCCTGCCGCACCCCGCCTGGAGCCGTCGGTGCAGCCGGCGCCAATGGTGGCCCGCGGTGCGCGCCCGACGGGGGTGGAGCAGATGGACTGGCCCGCGCTGCGTGAAGCGGTGGCCGGCTGCACCGCCTGCAAGCTGTGCCAGTCGCGCAAGAACACGGTGTTCGGCGTCGGCAGCGAAGAAGCCCACTGGATGGTGGTGGGCGAGGCCCCGGGCGAGCAGGAAGACAGGCAAGGCGAGCCCTTCGTCGGCAAGGCGGGGCAGTTGCTCGACAACATGCTGGCGGCCATTGGCCTGTCGCGCGGCGAGCCGCCGCCGGTGCCAGGCGAAGGGCCGGCCGGTCCCGAGCGGCGGGTGTTCATCGCCAACGTGCTGAAGTGCCGCCCGCCGGGCAACCGCAACCCCGAGCCCGAGGAGGTGGCGCAATGCGAGCCCTTCCTGCGCCGGCAGGTCGAGCTGGTGAAGCCGAGGATCATCCTGGCGATGGGACGCTTCGCGGTGCAGTCGCTGCTGCAGACCACCGAACCCATCGGACGCCTGCGCGGCAAGCCGCATCGCTATGCCGGTGTGCCGGTGATCGTGACCTATCACCCCGCCTACCTGCTGCGAAACCTGCCGGACAAGGCGCGCGCCTGGGAAGACCTGTGCCTCGCGCGCGAGCTGATGCGGGCCTCGCGCGACTGAGCGGGAGGCACCGGAATGTGGGGGCGGCCTTCCCACTCCTAGGGGTAACGACGGGGGAAGGCGCTGACTATCATGGGTTTCACGCGGTAGCTGTTGCCGCGCGGGGAGTGTTGTTGCATGGCCCTCGGCGAAACGTTCCGCGCCAATGACGAAGGCGCCTGCTGGGATGTACTGCCCAGCAGCATCCTGCTGCTCGCGGCCGACGGCAGCGCCAGCTTCGTGAACCGCAGCTTCTGCGACTTCGCGTCCTCCACGCGCGATGCGGCGCTCGGCATGGGCTGGCTCGAGCTGCTCGCGCCCGAGTCGCGCGAGCGTGTCGTCGCGGCCGCCGGACGCGCCCGGGACTTCATGCTGCAACTGCGCATTCGGCGCTCCGGCCAGGACGACGTGGCGGCGGAATCCTGGGTCAACATGGCCGGCCGCTGGCTCGACGAGCGCCGCGCGCATGTGTGCGTGCTGCATGACGTGTCCACCGCCAAGCGGGTGGAGCGCGCGATGACGATGCAGGCGGAGCAGTTTCGCCAGCTCACCAACAACGTGCCGGCCATGGTGGCCTACTACGACCGCGACGGCTTCTGCCGCTTTGCCAACAAGGCCTATGCCGGCACCTTCGGCTTGAGCGAGGAGAGCATCCTCGGCCTCACCTTCGCAGAAATCATCGGCGAGGAAGCGGCCCGCGAGGTGCAGCCTTCCATCGACGAGGTGAACGAGAAGAGCCGCGCGGTCACCTATGTGCGCCAGCTGAGCGGGCCCGACGGCTCACGGCGCTGGATCGAAGTCAACGTGCTGCCCCATCTGGGGCCCGACGGCAAGCCCTCCGGCGCCTTCGTGATCGTCACCGACATCACCGAGCACCGCCGCGCCGCGGAAGCCGTGCGCGAGTCCGAGGAGCGCCTGAACAAGTTCATGCAGGCCAGCGCCGAAGGCATCGTGTTCCACAAGGAAGGCACGATCGTCGATGCCAACCCCGCTGCCTGCCAGCTGCTCGGCTATTCGCTGGAAGACGTGCGAGGCCGTCGCACGCTCGACTTCGTGGCGCCCGATCACGCCGCGAAGATGGCCTCGGTGACGGCGAGCGGGCTCGACACCGCCTACGAAAGCGTGCTGCTGCACAAGGACACCAGCCGCATCCCTGTCGAGCTGATCGTGCGCAGCATGGCGTTCGGCGACGAGCGCCTGCGCATGGCGGTGGTGCGCGACCTGCGCGACCGCCACGCGGCCCAGGCGCGCATCCAGCACCTGGCCCACCATGACGCGCTCACCGGCCTGCCCAACCGCATGTACTTCATGGAGCAGCTCGGCCACCAGATCTCGCTGGCGCACAACGGCGCCACGCAGATGGCGCTGCTCTTCATCGACCTCGACCACTTCAAGCGCGTCAACGATTCCCTCGGCCACCTGGTGGGCGATGCGTTGCTGCAGACGGTGGCGGCCCGCATCTCGGCCTGCCTGCGCACGACCGACCTGGTGGCGCGTTTCGGAGGCGACGAGTTCATGGTGCTGCTGCCCGGCGTCACGCACCGCAGCGACGTGGCCGAGGTGGCCGTCAAGCTGCTCACCGCCATCGAGGTGCCGGTCGATGCCGACGGCCGCGCCATCTCGGTCACGCCGTCGGTGGGCATCGCGATGTTCCCCCACGACGGCGAGTCGCCCACCGACCTCATCAAGCATGCCGACACCGCGATGTACCTGGCCAAGTCGCGCGGGCGGGCCAACTACCAGTTCTTCGACCCGGCCACGGCGAGCGCGGCCTACGCGGCGCTGGTCATGGAAAGCCAGCTCGCGCTGGCCATCGAGCGCAACGAGTTCCTGCTGCACTTCCAGCCGCAGGTGCGCGCCACCGACGGCGTGTTCGCAGGCGTCGAGGCGCTGATCCGCTGGAACCACCCCGAGCGCGGCCTGCTCTGGCCCGATGCCTTCATCCCGCTGGCCGAACAGCGCCGTCTCATGCTGCCGATCGGCCAATGGGTCCTGCGTGCAGCCGCGCGGTGTGCCAAGCGCTGGCGCGCCATGGGGCTGGCGGAGGTGCCGATGGCGGTCAACCTGTCGAGCATGCAGTTCCACGCCAGCAACTTCCTCGAAGTGATCGAGCAGGTGCTGCGCGAGGAAAAGATCCCCGGCGCCTGGCTCGAACTGGAGCTCACCGAGCGCATGCTGATGGACGACGTGGGGTCGGTGCGCCAGGTGCTGCACCAGCTCAAGGCCATGGGCATCCGCATCTCGGTCGATGATTTCGGCACCGGCTATTCGTCGCTGGCTCACCTGAAGGACCTGCCGATCGACCGCATGAAGATCGACCGCTCCTTCGTCAACGGCCTGCCGCAGGAACGCGGCTCGGCCGCCATCGCGCGTGCCGTGGTGCAGATGGCCAAGGGGCTGGGCATTTCGGTCATCGCCGAGGGGGTGGAAACGCCCGCGCAGCGGCGTTTCCTGGCTGACGAAGGCTGCGACGAACTGCAGGGCGACCTCATCAGCCCGCCGCTCAGCGCGGCCGGGCTCGAGTCGTGGGCGGCGGCGCATGGCAGCGCAAGGCAGGCCGCCGTGCATCGCAGTCCGTGAGCGGGACGAACGCTGCCGATCCGGGTGCTCGCGCCCTGAGCGAACTGCGCTGGCTGCTGCTGTCGCCGCCGTTGCTGTCGGCCGCCGCCGGCGGCGGTGCCGGCATCCAGGCGTTCAGTCCGGGGGAGCGCAAAGCCATCGAGCAGTGGCTGGACGGCCTGTCGCAGGACACCACGCCGCTACTGTCTCAACTCGAGGCTTCCCGCCCCGCACATGGCGGGGCCCTGCGGCTGGGCCGGCGAGCTGAACGGCTGCTGGAATTTTTTCTGCGCCACGGTCCGACCCACCGCCTGGTGGCTGCGAACCTGCCGCTTCGACAGGCCACGTCGCCCGGTGACGACCGCACCACGCGCGGTGAAATCGACTTCCTGCTTGAAGACGCGCAGGGCACCGGCTGGCACTGGGAGCTGGCCGTGAAGTTCTTTCTCTGCACGGCGCGCGGACCGTCGGCCATGACCGGCCAATTCGTGGGGCCTGACCGCGTCGAGATGCTGAGCGCCAAGCTGCACAAGCTGTTTACCCGCCAGCTGGCGCATGCCGCGCCGCCGCCGCACGACCGTCGCACCTGGAAGCCGGCCGCCTATACCCGCGGCTGGATGTTCTACCGGCATGGGGATCCGGTACCCCAGTGTGCCGAGCTGGCGGCCCACCATGGCCGCGGCTGGTGGATCGCCCGCGAGCAAGCGCAGGACCTGCCGCCCGGGAGCTACCGACTGGTGTTGCGTGCGCACTGGATGGAAGCCGCGCCGCCGGGCGACGACCTCGAGCGCAATGCGCTGCTGGCCTGCATCGACCGGCAGTGGGCTTCGCCGCCGCCGCGAGGGGCCAGGCGGTGGCCCAGCGCCCAGATGGTGTGGCACGTGCCATCCGGAGAGCGCGGCTTCATCGTGCCGCCCGGGTGGGATCAGTCCGCTTGAGCGCGTCAGCTGCCCTGCTGGGCCACAGCACGCTGGCAATGGCTGCCACCATCAGGCCCATCGCCGTCCAGTCCTGCCAATGCAGCACCTCGTTCAGCCACCAGGCGCCGCTGAAGGTGCCGAGCACGGGGATGAACATCACGCTGAGCGTTGACGCCACCGGTGGCAGCGTGCGCGCCAGGAAGAACCAGGCCGCGTGTGCGAAGCCGAAGATCAGCACCGCGTTGTAGCCGACGGCGAACCAGGCCTGGGCGTCAGGAGCGTGCCAGCGTTCGCGCTCGAAAGCGGTGGCCAGCACCGTCATCAGCACGCTGGTCGCGGCCGTCATCCAGAACGCGATGGCCAGCGTCGGCGCGGCGATGGAGGTGCTTCGCAGGCGCTGGGTGCCATAGGCCCAGGTGGCGGCAGCCAGCAGCATGCCGACGGCGCCCCACGGCCGGCCGGCCATCGAGGCCACTTCATGCCACAGGAGCAGTGCGACGCCCAGGGTTGCTGCGGCCACGCCCGCGAGCTGGCGCGGTGCCAGCCGCTGGCCGAACAGCGCCCAGCCCCACAGGGCCGAAAAGATCGGCATCGTGTAGCCGAGGATGGCGGCCCGGCCCGAGGACAGCGCCTGCACCGCCAGGATGGCCACGACGTGCCATACCAGCATGTTGCTGAAGGTGAGGCTGGCCAGTTCTCGCCACTGCGAGCGCGGTATGCCGAACGGCACGCGCAGCACCAGCAATGCGAGGCCCAGCAGCGGCAGTCCCAGCCACATCGACACCGCACGAAACGAAAGCGGTGGGAAGTGCGAGACGCCGAGCTTCATGACCGGCCAGTTCAGTCCCCAGCTCAGCGTGAGCAGGACGAGGATGACCGCATGGCGCGGGGTGAAGACGCTCATCGGTCAGTGATGTGTGCCGAGGTAGCGTTTGCGCCAGAAGAACATGCCGAGCCCGGCGCCGACCGCCAGCATGAGGCCGAGTGCGATCCATACGCCGGTGGCGCTGTGGATCAACGGCAGCGCGTCGAAGTTCATGCCGAAGATGCCGGTGATCAGGTTCAGCGGCAAGAAGATCGCGGTGAGCACGGTGAGCGTGCGCATGATGTCGCCGGCGCGGTGGCTTTGCGCCGAGAAATGCATCTGCACGGCCGTCTCCGCCGACGACTCCAGCCGGCGCACGTGGCCCAGCACGCGTTCGATGTGCTCCAGCACGTCGCGCGAACGCACCCGCAGCAACTCGCGTTCACGCGCAGCGGCGGGCGCCGATTCGGGCGGCCATTCGGCCATCGCGTCGATCCACTCCTGCACCGCGCTGCGCTGGTCTTCGCAGATGTCTTCGAGCAAATGCAATGCGTTGCGCGAGTCCAGCAGCACCTGCCAGCTGCGGAAGTGCCCGCGCGGCTGGAACAGCTGGTTCTGCAGAGAGGTCAGCTGGCGCGTCAGCAGCCGGCGCAGGTCGAGGTAGCCGTCGACGATGTGGTTGACCATGCGCAGCATCAGATCGGCCGGACTGCTGGGCAGCCGGGTACCGGTCCGCCCATCGGCGCGCTGGAGCTCGGGCACCTGCTGCGCCATCTGCTGGAGCCGCGTGACAAAGAACTCTCGCACCTGGCAGTCGGCCGGGTGCACCGTCAGCAGCACCCGGTCGAACACCGCGAAGCCAACCGGACTGGTGTCGATGGAAGGCAGCGCGTGGCTCGCTCTGCCGGGCGCGCCCTGTTCATCGGCGGCGGCCGCGAGCCGGCGGAACACGAGCATGTCGTACCACGACGTGTAGTCGTAGTGGGAGGGCAGCTGGTTGTTGAGCAGGTCGGAGATGTGCAGGTCGACCAGCTGTCCGCCGGCGAGGCGCTGCAGCGCCCCTTGCAGCTCGCCGACCTGGGCCTCGAACTCCTGGTGCGCGCTGGCGATCCACAGGAAGCCACGCTCCGGCGGGCTTTGCGGCAGCTCGTCGAGCACGCGTGCGCCGTCGCTGCTGACCAGCAGCAGGCGCATCAGCGGCCTGCCTTCTTGAGCAGCCGGGCGGCGTCGAGCGCGAAATAGGTCAGCACACCGTCGGCGCCGGCGCGCTTGAACGCCAGCAGCGACTCCATCATCACCGCATCGTGGTCGAGCCAGCCGTTGGCGGCGGCAGCCTTGAGCATCGCGTACTCGCCGCTCACCTGGTAGGCGAAGGTCGGCACACGGAATTCGTCCTTCACGCGGCGCACGATGTCCAGATAGGGCATGCCGGGTTTGACCATCACCATGTCGGCCCCCTCGGCGATGTCCAGCGCCACTTCGCGCAGCGCCTCGTCGCTGTTGCCCGGGTCCATCTGGTAGACCTTCTTGTCGGCCTTGCCCAGGTTGCCTGCGGAGCCGACCGCGTCGCGGAAGGGACCATAGAACGCTGAGGCGTACTTGGCGCTGTAGGCCATGATCCGCGTGTTGACGAGCTTGCGCTCCTCGAGCGCCTGGCGGATCGCGCCAACGCGGCCGTCCATCATGTCACTCGGCGCCACGATGTCCACTCCGGCTTCCGCCTGCACCAGAGCCTGGCGGGCGAGCACCTCGACGGTCTCGTCGTTCAGGATGTAACCGGTGGCGTCCAGCAGCCCGTCCTGTCCGTGGCTGGTAAATGGGTCGAGCGCAACGTCGGTCAGCAGTCCGAGTTCCGGAAACCTCTGCTTGAGAGCCCGGACGACCCGTGGTACCAGGCCTTCCGGGTTGCAGGCCTCGCTGCCGTCGGGTGTCTTCAATGTCTGTGCGATTACCGGAAACAGTGCCATCACCGGTACGCCCAGTTCCAGGCATTGCTCCGCCACCGGAAACAGGCGATCGAGGCTGAGCCGCTGAACACCCGGCATGGAAGCCACGTCCTGGACCTGATCCGCGCCGTCTACCACGAATACAGGGTAGATAAAGTCGGATGGCGACAGATCATGCTCCCGAACAAGCGCGCGGGTGAAGGCGTCACGGCGCAGGCGGCGTGGGCGATGCAAAGGAAACCCGGAAATCGGGCGCACAGTCGATTTCATGAATTCAAGCCGGAGGTGCTAATGCCTTGAGGCAGCTCAAGAAAACTGCAAATTTGGCACGAATGGGACGAGATTCCACGCGGACACATTTCCGTCATTCGCTGCTAAACTTCGCGCCGGATGATACGTCGCAAGGCGTTTCATCCCCTGCTTTTCCTCCCTGAGCAGGTGCCTTACCGTGATGACAGCGATAAGGCTTTGCGGCCCCGGTCCATGACCGGGGCTTTTTCTTTGCCCCAAAGCGCGGCGCCCGGCTGCCTGGCGTGTGCGGTTTCGCACGGCCGCTGGCCATAATCGCCCGATGCTCTGGATCAAAGCCTTTCACATCGTGTTCGTGGCGAGCTGGTTCGCCGGCCTTTTTTACCTGCCGCGGTTCTTCGTGAACCTCGCCCTGGTGCCCAACGACAGCCATGCCGAGCGCGAAAGGCTGCTGCTGATGGCGCGCAAGCTCTACCGCTTCACCAGCCTGCTCATGATCCCGGCCCTGCTGTTCGGCCTGTGGCTGTGGCTGGGCTTTGGCATCGGCCGCGGCTCCGGCAACGGCTGGCTGCATGCCAAGTTGCTGCTGGTACTGGGTGCCGTGGGCTACCACCACATGTGCCGCAAGCTGCTGCGCGAGTTCGAGCAGATGGCCAGCCGGCGCAGCGATCGCTGGTACCGGGTCTTCAACGAGACTTCGGTGCTGTTGTTCGCGGCGATCGTGGTGCTGGTGGTGGTCAAACCCTTCTAGCTAGCCCCCACGGGATCCGCCCTCATGCGGCATCGCAGCTCCGCATGGCTCCTGGCCGCGGCCATGGTCGGGCTCACGGTCTATGCGAGCCTGCATCCGTTTTCCGGCTGGCGCCTGCCGGCCGTGCCGCTCTCACGGCTGCTGCTGCCGCCGTGGTCGACCTACTGGACCCTGTTCGACCTGATGGCCAACCTGGTGGCCTATGTGCCGCTCGGGGCGCTGCTGTGCGTGGCGCAGTTGCGCGAGGGGGCTTCTCCGTCACGTGCGTTCGCCGTCGCCGTGGCCGCGGGCGCATTGCTCTCGTGGACCATGGAGTTGCTGCAGAACCTCCTCCCGGCGCGGGTGCCGTCCATCGCCGATCTGGGGCTCAACACCGCGGGCACCCTGGTCGGCGCGGCGCTGGCGGTCACGGCTCGCGCGCTGGGCTGGGTGCAGCGCTGGGAGGCGTTGCGCGAGCGCTGGTTCCATGCGCGAGGCAGCGGTGCGGCACTGGCACTGCTGCTGCTGTGGCCGGTGGGCTTGCTGTTTCCGCCATCGCTGCCGCTCGGGCTCGGCCAGGTGCTGCCGCGCATCAATGCGGCGCTGTCCAGCTGGCTGCTGGACACACCGCTCGAGGGCTGGATCGAGGCGCCGGCCGAGCAGCTCTGGGTGCCGCTGTCGCCTGGGGGTGAGGTGGCGGCCATTGCGCTAGGCCTGCTGGCGCCGGTGTGGGTGGCTTACAGCGTGGCGCACCCAGGCTGGCGCCGGCTGGGCCTGCTGCTGGGGGCGGCGCTGCTGGGCTTTGGTGCCACCACCTTGTCGACCGCGCTCAACTTCGGGCCTGAACATGCGCTCACCTGGGTGACCACCCCGGTGATGCCCGGCCTCGTGCTGGCCCTGCTGCTTGCCGCGCCGCTCGCATGGCTGCCGCGCCGGGGTGCGGCCGGGCTCGGCCTGATGGCGATCACCGCCTTGCTGGCCATGGTGAACCAGGCGCCGGCCGACCCGTACTTCGCCGAAAGCCTGCAGGCCTGGGAGCAGGGCCGCTTCATCCGCTTCCACGGGCTGGCGCAATGGGTCGGCTGGCTGTGGCCCTATGGGGCGCTTGCGTATCTGCTGGGGCGGGTTGCCGCACGGCGCGAGTCCTAGAATCGCGCGGATGAGCTACTACGAGCGCCACATCTTCTTCTGCCTCAACAAGCGCGATGGCGAGGCAGCCTGCGCAGACCACGACGCGCAGGGCGGCTTCGACCACTGCAAGGCTCGTGTGAAGGCCGAGAAGCTGGCCGGCCCCGGCAAGGTGCGGGTCAACAAGGCCGGCTGCCTCGACCGCTGTGCGGGCGGGCCGGTGGCGGTCGTGTACCCCGAGGCCGTCTGGTACACCTTTGTGGACAAGGCCGACATCGACGAGATCGTCGAGTCCCACCTGAAGAACGGCCGCGTGGTCGAGCGCCTGCTGCTGCCGCCCGACGTCGGCCGCTGACGCATCACGCTTCCCCGATGAATTCACAGACCCAGCGCCTGTCTTTGCCCGGGGCGGTCGGCGCTCTCGAATGCGCGCTCGACGAACCGGCCGGGCCGCCCACCGGCCTGGCGGTCGTCTGCCACCCCCACCCGCAACACGGCGGCACGATGGACAACAAGGTGGTGCAGACCATCGCCCGTGCCTGCCTCCAGCTGGGCTGGCGCACCTTGCGCTTCAACTACCGCGGCGTCGGCGCCTCGGCGGGTGCCTGGGACGAAGGCCGCGGCGAAGTCGACGACGCGCTGGCTGCGGTGGCCGGCGCGCGCGCCCTCGAAGGCAGCGCGGGCCTGCCGCTCGCGCTGGCCGGGTTTTCGTTCGGCGGCCACGTCGCGGCCAACGCGGCGCACCGCCTGGCCGAAGGCGACAAACCGCAGCGGCTTCTTCTGGTGGCCCCGTCGACGCGGAACTTCGTCGTGCCGCCCGTGCCAGAAGACACGGTGCTGATCCACGGCGAGGCCGATGACGTGGTGCCGCTGCAAGCCTCGCTTGACTGGGCCCGGCCGCAGTCGCTGCCGGTGGTGGTGGTGCCGGGCGTGGGCCACTTCTTCCACGGACAGCTCACGGTGCTCAAGAACATCGTGCTGCGGGCATGGCGCTAGGCCTTCCGGGCCACCGACCAACCCGCCAGCTCCTTTCCTCCTCGCTCTCACAGTCTTGATGAAACAACTCTTCGCCCTGCTACTGGCCTTGGCCTTCGGCGCCGCGCAAGCCCAGGCGCTGCAACCGCCCGAGATCGCCGCGCGTTCGTACCTGCTGTTCGACGCCACCAGCAACCAGGTGCTGGCCGCCAAGGACGCCGACGTGCCCACCGAGCCGGCATCGCTCACCAAGCTGATGACCGCCTACCTGGTGTTCCAGGCGCTCAAGGACAAGAAGCTCGCGATCGACCAGGAACTGCCCGTGTCCGAGCGTGCCTGGCGCACCGGCATGACCGGCGCATCGCGCACCTTCATCAACGTCAACACCCGCGTGAAGGTCGAGGACCTCATCAAGGGGATGATCGTCCAGAGCGGCAACGACGCCACGGTAGCCCTGGCCGAAGCCGTGGGCGGGTCGGTCGAGACCTTCGTCGACATGATGAACCGCCAGGCCCAGGCCTTCGGCCTCAAGTCCACCGCCTTCAAGAACCCGGAAGGACTCACCGCGCCCGGCCACACCAGCACCGCCCGCGAGCTGGGTGTCATCGCCACGCGCCTGCTGCAGGACTTCCCGCAGGACGTGCACTACTACGCGATGAAGGACTTCACCTACAACAAGATCAAGCAGCCCAACCGCAACCTGCTGCTCTACCGCGACCCGACGGTCGACGGCCTGAAGACCGGCTACACCGATGCGGCCGGCTACTGCCTCATCGCCACCGCCAAGCGCGACTTCCCCAACGGCCCGCGCCGGCTGGTCACGGTGGTGCTGGGCGCTGCCTCGACGGAAGCCCGCGCCAACGAAAGCCAGAAGCTCCTGAACTGGGGCTTCAGCGCCTTCGACACTGTGAAACTGTTCGGCGACGGCCAGCCGATCGTGACGCCCGAGGTCTGGAAGGGCGCGTCCAAGCTGGCCAAGCTGGGCGCCTCCGGAGGACTGCTGGTGACGGTGCCGCGCGGCGAAGGCAACAAGCTCAAGACCGAAGTGCAGCGCACCGACCCGCTCGTGGCACCACTGGCCAAGGGCCAGCGGGTGGGCACGATCAAGGTCACCTCCGGCACGGCCACCGTGGCCGAGCTGCCGCTGGTCGTGCTGGAGCCGGTGGAGCAGGCCGGGTTCTTCGGCCGCATGTGGGACGCCCTGCGCCTTTGGATCAAGTAGTCACGAGGGCATGACGACGCAAGTCGACAGGAGTACGCTGCGGGCCATGCAAAGCATGCCCGCCTCCGTGCCCGACAGCCTGTGCTACCTCAACGGCGAATACACCCCGCTGCGCGAGGCGCGCGTGTCGGTGCTCGACCGCGGTTTCATCTTCGGTGACGGCGTCTACGAAGTGGTGCCGGTGTACGGCCGGCGGCTGTTCCGCTTCAACGAGCACATGGCGCGCCTGGACCGCAGCCTCGAGAAGCTGCGCATGCCCAACCCGCACACCCGCGGCGAATGGCTGGCCGTGCTGCGCGAGCTGGTGGTGCGCCACGCCGAAGGTTCCGGCGCCGACGACCAGATGGTCTACCTGCAGGTGACGCGCGGCATCGCCCTGCGCGACCACGTGATGCCCAAGGACCTGGAGCCCACCGTCTTTGCGATGACCAACGCGATGAAGCCGGTGTCGGCCGAGCAGCGCCACCAGGGCGTGGCCTGCGTGACGGCGCGCGACTTCCGCTGGGAGCGCTGCGACATCAAGACCACCTCGCTGCTGGGCAACGTGCTGGCGCGGCAGATCTCGGCCGACCGCGGGGCTGCCGAAACCATCATGCTGCGAGCGGGCGCCAACGGCATCAACTACCTCACCGAGGCGTCCTCGTCCAACGTCTGGATCGTGCACGAAGGCGCGCTGCTCGGGCCGCCCAAGAGCGAGCATGTGCTTGAAGGCATCCGCGTGGAGCTGCTCGAGGAGCTGTGCGAGGAGGAGGGCATTGCCTTCAACCTGCGCCCGATCACCGAAACCGAGCTGCTCGCCGCCGACGAGGTGCTGCTGAGCTCCGCCACCAAGGAGGTGCTCGCGGTGACCACGCTCGACGGCGACCTGGTGGGCCATGGGGCTGGAAAAGGCAAACCCGGCCCCATCTATGCCCGGTTGTACGCGGCCTACCAGCGTGCCAAGGCAGAGCAGTCGATATGAATTCCTACATTCCTCCCGAGAAGTCGCTCATCGAGTACCCGTCGCAGTTCCCCATCAAGGTGATGGGCGCCAACGTCGAAGGGTTCGTCGAGGCGGTCACCCGGGTCGCGCAGCAGTTCGACCCGGGCTTCGACGCGGCCAGCGTTGAGGTGCGCCCGAGCAAGGGCAACAACTATCTCGGCGTCACCATCACCATCACCGCGACCAGCCGCGAGCAGCTCGACGAGCTGTACCGCACGCTGACCACGCACCCGATGGTGAAGGTCGTCCTCTGACCGTACGCGTCCCTTCGTCCGCACCGGGCTCCGCCTAGCGCAGGCTGCGCCGCAGGCGCCGCCTGCCTGCCGCCGGTGCCGCCATCGGGGCGTCGACGACGGCCGGCGCCGTGCGGGGCAGCGTGGTGATGAGCTGCTCGAACGAGTCGATCGTGCAGCAGTCCTCGAGCCCGATGCGGGCGCCGTCATGCGTGAAGAAGCCGCTGGCCTGGCCTGAGAGTTCGCCGGTCGCGTCGCACACCAGGCTGGCGCCGTACATGTGCAGCCCGCGGGGCGTGCGGATGAGGCCCCGGTCGGCGGTGCGCTCGTAGTGCTGCAGGTACAGCGGCAGTGCCGCGACGCCGGCCGCGCAGGCGGCCTGACCCAGCATCTGCAGGTAGTCGGCAAACACCGGCTGGGCGAGCATCGGCACGTGGCCGAAGAGGTGATGGAAGAGGTCGGTGCCGGTGCTGCGGCTGCCCGGCGCGAGCCCGCCGCCTGCGACGGTCGAGCGCACCGGGAACCTGCGACGCGCCAGGTACGAGAAGTACTTCAGCGGGTCGAGCGGCTCGTGCTGCGCCACCAGCTCCCACGACGTGGCCGCCTGCAGGCGCGCGCTGAGCTGGGTGAGGTCGGGGAAGTCCTCGCTGTGGATGCCCAGCACCCACATGCCCTTCATGTAGTCGCTGCAGCCCCAGCGCTCCAGCATCCTCATCTGCCGCGCATGCAGCGATTTCCAGGCGATGCGGTCCTCGAAGCGATAGGGCAGCTTGGCGAGGTCATGCCGGCTCGTCCAGGGCGGCCTGGGCCCGCGCAGGGCCTCGGTACCGGCGATGGTGATCGATGCCTGTGTCACGTGAGGCTCCGATGGCGCTGGACCGAGGTCCTAGGCCAGCACATCGGCCATGGCATCGGCCACGACCTCGATATTGCGCACGCTCAGGCCCGCGACACACATGCGCCCGGAGCCCACCAGGTACACGCCATGCGATTCGCGCAGGCGCTGGACCTGCTGCGGCGCCAGCCCGGTGTAGCTGAACATGCCGCGCTGTCGCGTGAAGCAGCTGAAGTCGCGCCCCGGCAGCCGGGATTCCAGGCCGGCGCGCAACTGCCCCCGCATCGCGTGGATGCGCGCACGCATGGCTTGCAGTTCCTCTTGCCAACGCTCGCGCAGCGCCGGCGTGTTCAGCACCGCGGCCACCACGCGGGCGCCATAGGTCGGCGGGTTCGAGTAGTTGCGCCGCACGGCCGACTTGAGCTGCCCCAGCACGCGCTGCGCCTCGGCTTCGTCGGCGCAGACCACGCTGAGTGCGCCGCAGCGTTCGCCATAGAGCGAGAAGTTCTTCGAGAACGAGTTGGCCACGAAGAAGCGCAGGCCCGCGGCGGCCATCGCGCGGATCGCGAAGGCGTCTTCTTCGAGCCCGTCGCCGAAGCCCTGGTAGGCCATGTCCAGGAAGGGCACGAGCTGACGCTCCTGCAGCACCGCCACCAGCTCGGCCCACTGTGCGCGGGTGAGGTCCACGCCGGTGGGGTTGTGGCAGCAGGCGTGCAGCAGCACGATGCTGCGCGCGGGCAGTGCCCCGATGGCGCCGAGCATCTCGTCGAAGCGCACGCCGCCGGTGGCCGCGTCGTAGTAGGGGTAGGCCTTCACCTTGAAGCCGGAGCCTTCGAAGATGGCGCGGTGGTTGTCCCAGCTCGGGTCGCTGATCCACACCTGCGAGGTGCCGAAGTAGGTCTTCAGGAAGTCGCTGCCCACGCGCAGGGCGCCTGAGCCGCCGGGAGTCTGCAGCGTGGCGATGCGGCCGGTGCGCACGGCTTCGCTGCGGCTGCCGAAGACCAGCTGCTGCACTGCCGCGCGGTAGGCGGCGGCGCCTTCCATCGGCAGGTAGGGACGCGGGCCGATGTCTCGGGCGAGGCCCTCCTCGGCCTCGCGCACGGCGGCCATCACGGGCAGGCGGCCGGCGTCGTCGAAGTAGATGCCGATGCCGAGGTTGACCTTGCCGGCGCGCGGGTCCTGCTGGAAGTCCTCGTTGAGGCTCAGGATCGGATCGCCGGGGAATGCGGGAACGTGCTGGAACATGGTGTCGTACTGCGGGGGGTGGGTGGCCGGATGCGGTCAGGACTGGCAGGCCGCGGCCAGGCGGTCGATGTGGCCGGCCAGCCGAACGTCGAGCATCGACAGGCCGCCTGCGTCGTGCGTGGTGAGCACGACCTCGACGCGGTTCCACACGTTGCTCCACTCGGGGTGGTGGTTCATGCGCTCGGCTTCGAGCGCCACGCGGTTCATGAAACCCCAGGCGGCGCTGAAGTCGGCGAAGCTGAAGTTCCTGCAGATCGCATCACGCGACGGGTGCAGGTTCCAGCCCGGCAGCTGCGCGAGCAGCTGGCTGCGTTGTTCCGCATTCAGCGGGGTGACGGACACGGTCATCGGCGGCTCCTTCACACCAGGCGGCAGGCCGCGTCGAAGGGCAGGCGCGGGCTGCGCGGGAACAGGCCCCGGGCATCGCCGTAGCCCAGGTTGCAGATGAAGTTGGTCTTCACCGAAGTGCCGGCGAAGCAGAGCGCGTCCACCTTGGCGGCGTCGAAGCCGGACATCGGGCCGCAGTCCAGCCCCAGCGCCCTTGCGGCCAGGATGAAATAGCCGCCTTGCAGGCTGCCGTTGCGGAAGGCCGTGTTGCGGGCCACCTCTGGATCGGCGAACCAGGTCTTCGCATCGGGAGCATGCGGAAAGAGCTGCGGCAGCCGCTGCGCGAAAGCCAGGTCGTAGCCGATCACGGCGGTGACCGGCGCGTTGCGCGTCTTGTCGCGGTTGCCTTCGTCGAGCGCCGGCAGCAGCCGCTCCTTTTCCTGCGCGCTCGCCACAAACACGATGCGCGCGGGGCAGCAGTTGGCCGAGGTCGGACCCATGCTCATCAGCTGGTACAGGCGCTGCAGCAGCGCGGTGGGCACCGGCTTGTCCTGCCAGGTGTTGAATGTGCGAGCCTGCAGGAACAGCTGGTCGAGCGCGGTGTCGGCAAGGGGAACAGAACTCATGCGAAGGGATTCGTGGAAGGTTTGCGTTGCGTCAAGACTGTAGGAGTTAGGGCTTGCAACTTTCCAGCGACTTGGCGCGCGTTTCGTGCATTCGGTGCAGGAAACCTGTGCCGCGCTCTGCCGTGGTGCCCAATCGGTGCGCCGATCCGGCCATCGGCGCAGGCTCCTGCGCCGGGGCGTATGCCACTGGACGCTCAGACGAACCCCAGCAGCTCCAGGTCGAACAGGCGCTCGGCCAGCCACAGCAGCGACAGCAGCGCGATCGCCAGCGAGCCGCCGGCGACCACGGCACGCCGGTAGAAGGCGGTGGCACGCAGAGCCCAGGCCAGCGGCATGAACACGGCCACGATGAGCAGCTGCCCGAGTTCCACGCCGAGGTTGAATCCGAAGAGGGGCCAGAAGAGAGAGCCGCTGCCCAGGCCCACATCCTTCAGCGCGCTGGCGAAGCCGAAGCCGTGCACCAGGCCGAAGGCGAAGGTCAGGGCCCAGCGGCCGCGGAACACGACCGGCCGCAGGTTGTTGAGCGCGGCCAGCAGCACGCTCGCCGCGATGAGCGATTCGACCCAGCGCGAGGACGGGTTCCACACGTCCAGCACCGCCAGCGCCAGCGTCACCGAGTGCGCCACGGTGAAGGCGGTGACCACGCGCAGCACGTCTCGCAGCACCGGCTTCAGGCCGGGCGCCGGCGCCCAGGCCCGCGGCTCGCGCACCAGCACCGCCACCACGAGGAGCGACAGCAGGAACAGCACATGGTCGGCGCCGATGGCGATGTGCAGCAGAGCCCTGGCCGATGAATTCGTCCAGCGTGCGCAGCGACGCATGGCCGGCCGCAGGCGCCAGCTCGCGCGGGCCGGCGCCGGGCGCCAGCGCCAGCGTCTGCTCCGCGCCTTCGATGGCGACCCGCAGGATGCCGCGGTGTGTCGCGTCGCTGTCCGCGAACAGGCGGTAGTCCACCTGCCTCGGGCCGGTGCCTGCCGCGCAGGCCAGCTTGCGCGACAGCACTGCGTAGCGGCCGTCGCTGTGGGTGTCGAGCGCGGGCGCCGATGCAGGCGCCGCCGCAACCGGTGTGCAGTCCGGCAGCTGCAGCGCGGCCCAGGCGAACTGCTCGATGTCGGCCCAGCGGCGGCGCACCTCGCCCCAGCTGAGGCGGCCGTCGGTGTCGGCGTCGAGCGCCAGTTCGCGGTCGAGGTCGCGCAAGGCGATGTCCCAGCGCAGGGTGTACTCACCGTCGCTGCCCGAGGCGGCCAGCGTGAGGTAGCTGTCGCTGGCCTTGTGCGCCTGCCCCGCCGCGGCGCAGAGCGCCAGGCACAGCCCGGCGAGCATGCGGCGCAGCCGGCCGGCTGAGGAAGCGCCCCTCATGGCAGCCACCTCGCCAGGCGCGCGTCGCGGTAGCCGGTGCTGCGCATGAACTCGCGCAGCGGCGCCGCGGCCGCCGGCTGCCCTGCGGCGAAGGCCGCTTCAGCCAGCAGGCGCGCGTCGGCCGGCTCCTTCTGCTGTGCCCAGTTGTCGAGTGCGAGCTGCAGCGCGAGCGCCGCATGGCCCTGCAGCCGCAAGGCGGCCTGGGCTTCCTCGCGCAGGTGGGGCGTGTCGCCACGCACGCGTGTGGCGGCGAAGCGCTGCTGCAACGCGGTGGATGCGCCGGCCGCGCGCGGGTCGTGGAGCTGCTTCCAGGCTTGAGCCAGCCGCAGCAGCAGGGCATCGGCCTGCTCGCGGCCTTTCAGCAGCGAAGCGGCGTCGCGGGCGCGCCCGTGGTCCAGCAGCCAGTCGGCGCAGGCGGCCAGCGTGTACACGTCGGCCTCATCGCCTGCCTGTTCGAGCGCCTGCCGGTACAGCGTTTCGGCCTCTCGCGGGTCGCCCATGCGTTCGGCCAGCTCGGCGCGCACCAGGGCCAGCCAGCCGGCCTGTTGTGGCGCGGCTCGAACGGCCAGGCGTTGCAGCGTCGAGCGGGCCTCGGTGGCGTCGTCGCGCAGGCTGGCCAGCTCGGCCAGGCACACCCGCGCCGGCAGCTCGGCTGCTGCGCCGAGGGCCTGGTAGCGCGGCTGCAGCAGCCGCTCGCAGCCGGCGGTGGCCTGCGGGTAGCGGCCCTGCACCTGCAGCACGGCCGCACGGGTGAGCTCGGCCTGGGCCTGCAGCTCGAGCGGCGTGCCCTTCGAGGCGAGCAGATGGTCCAGGTCGGCCAGCGCGGCGGCAAAGTCATGCCGGCTCTGCAGCACGGTGGCACGCAGCAGCCGCACGGCGGGCGGCGGCTCGGGCAATGACCACCACGGTGCCAGCGCTGCCTGCGCCTGGCCGAGCTCACGCGGGTCGCCGTCGCGCCGGGCCCGGTCGATGGCAGCGCGGGCCAGCTGCAGCGCGGCCGGCAGGTGCCGGGGCTGGCGGCGCGCCTGGGCGCGCAGTTCGCGGCGCCAGCGCTCCCCGGCGTCGAGCGGGCGCTGGCGCAGGGTCTCGACCAGCTCGTCGTCGGTGGCCGGCGTGTAGGGCGCGGCGGCGCCCGTGCCGCACCACAGCACGGCAGCGAACAAGGCACAGGCCAGCCGGCCCATGCGGCGGCGATGCAGATGCATGGCGATTTCCTCTGTCGAGGGGCCCGCGGCTTCGCGACGCAGGCCCCGTGTCGGCCTCAAAGGTCCATCGGCTCGTCTGTGTCGGTGGCCGGGGGCGCTGGGGCCACCTTGTCGAGCTTCAGCGGCTCCTTGCCGTCGTCGGGTGCGAGCGATGCCGTGTACTGGGTGTAGGCCGCCCAGCTGGCCGAGGCCGACTCAGGCACGCTGTCGCTCAGTGCCGGTGGTGCGTCGGTCGATCCACCGCCCCCGCAGCCGGAGAGCGCAACGACCGCCGTGCCGCTCGCCAGCGCCCATGCCAGGCGCAAAGACGAAAGTCTCAGCTTCATGATCGCGGCCTCCTCACTTGCTGCCCGGCGTGGGCGTGTTGAGGTAGGGGAACCCTGGCAGCAGCGGCACCACCGCCTGGTCCACCGCGTCGTGCAGCTTGAAGGCGGTGCTGCCCAGCGGCACCGCCCCCGGGTTGCAGGCGCTGCCGAAGCCCAGAGCGTTGTTGTTGCCGTTGGCCACGCACAGCCCGCCCATCACTGCGACCAGGGAGATGTCGACGATGTCGTCCTTCGGCCGGCGGCCGTTCGGGAAGCCCGCGTTGTCGTTGCCGCCGGCCAGCAGGTTGCCCACGATGCCCAGCCGGTTCTGCTGCGCGAAGGGCACCGGCGCGATGGCGGTGTTCAGCCGCAGCATCTCGGAGGGCACCACGTTCTTCGGCTGGTTGACGCCGGCGATGCCGGTGAGGAAGGTGGTCACCAGGTCGTTGCGCGGGAAGTTGGTGGGCGCGGTGTTGGGCAGGCCAAGCGCGATCTCCAGCAGGCCCGGCAGCGACGGGTGGGTGACGTAGCCGGCGAACTGGCCGTCGTCCCTGGGCCTGGCGCCGTTGAAGCGGTCCTTGTCGCGCAGGCCGATCACCACCTCGTTGACCAGCGGCATGCCCAGGCGCGACACCTGCGTCCAGGCGCCGCCCACCCGCTCGGTGGTCTGGTGGCCGGCCGGGGGCGTGCCGTCGAGCAGGCGGGCCTGGCGCAGGCTGGCGGTGGTCCAGCCGCCGATCACCGGCTCGGTGCCGGCGGTGAGGCAGTCCTTGTGCACCTCGAGCGCGAGCGTGGTGACGTTCTTGCCGTCGATGGTGTTGGGCACCGCGCCGATGAGGGCCGGGTCGGTGATCACCGCCACCGGCGCGTTCACCAAGTCGAAGATGGTGCCCAGGTTCACCGCGAACGCATCGGCTCGCTGGCCCACGAACAGCTTGCCGGGAGCGGCGCAGCCGGGGATGTTGACGTTGTAGATGTGCTTGCCTGCGTAGTCGGCATAGTTGGCGATCGTCTTGCGGCCGATGTAGTCCACCGGCTTGTCGAAGCTGGCGCTGCCGTTGGCCGCATTGGTCACCGGATGGGTCTGACCCGTACGCCGGTCGCCGCGCTTCAAGGTGACGCTGTAGGTTTCGGCCAGGTTGAGGTTGGCGTCCTTCACGTTGGCCACGGTGCCGGCCTGCACCAGCGGGATGGCCGTCATCTGGTTGCCGATGGGCAGCTGGACGCCCCGGCCGTTGTTGGCCAGCGTGTTCCTGAAGCGGAACTGGAAGGTGAGGTCCTCGCGCGCGTCGCCGTTGTTGTCGATGTGGATCTCGTACAGCGCGTTCGGGTCCATCGAGAAGTAGTTCGGGCCGCCGTAGGCGTCCTGCAGCGGCTGGTAGTTGGCGATCAGCGTCACGTAGTCGGCGCGGCCCGGCTCGTAGCTGCGGAACATGTAGAAGTCGGTGCCGTCCACCTTGGGCGCGGTGGTGATGAAGGGCGCCTCGCGGTGGCTGGAGGCGCCGGCCAGCGGGCTGGCCAGGGCAAGGGCCAGGGCGCACAAGGTGCCGAGGCCGGGGCGTGGGGCTTTCATGCGGATCTCTCCTGTGTGAAGACGAGGGAGCGGGGTGTGCGGGCCGGCTCGCCGCCGGTGTGCACAAGCGGGCTGTACGCCCTGCCCCTGGCTTCGGATGCGGGGCCGGCCCCCTAGCTCCCCCTGCATCCGATCCGGCCCGGCCTGCGTACGGGCAGGCCTCGCCGACAATGCCGCGCATGACCGCCCCGATCGTCCGCACCCTCGGCCGCGTGGACTACGCGCCCACCGTCGACGCGATGCGCGCCTTCACCGAAGCGCGCGACGAGCACACGCCCGACGAGATCTGGCTGTGCGAACACCCGCCCGTCTACACCCAGGGCGTGGCCGGCAAGGCCGAGCACGTGATCGACGCGCAGGGCGTGCCGGTGGTGCAGACCAACCGCGGCGGCCAGGTCACCTACCACGGCCCGGGGCAGGTGGTGGCCTACCCGCTCGTCGACCTGCGGCGGCTGCACATCTATGTGAAGGAATACGTGTTCCGCATCGAGCAGGCGGTCATCAAGACGCTGGAGTCCTACGGCGTGACAGGCCACCGGGTGGCGGGGGCGCCCGGCATCTACGTCAGGCTGGACGACCCCTTCTCGCATGCGGCGTTGGCCGGTCCGGCCGACCCGCGCGATCCGTTCCGCGGGCTGGGCAAGATCGCCGCGCTGGGGGTGAAGGTCAGCCAGCACCGCACCTACCACGGCGTGGCACTCAACGTGGACATGGACCTCAAGCCCTTCGGCAGGATCCATCCGTGCGGCTACGTAGGGCTGCAGACGGTTGACTTGGCTACACTTCGGGTTTCTACCGACTGGCCGAGCGCGGCCCGTCAATTGGGCGACCGGCTGGCCTCGTACCTGAGTCCTTGAGCCGCGCCGCCCGCCACCAGCAAGGGGCCCTGCTTTTCGCGGCCTCACCGGAGCAGCAGCAAGTGCCCACCGAAAACATCGTCCACGAAGCCCAGAGCGCCGCCGCCTACGACGCCACCGCCAAGCAGAAGGCCCAGGCCAAGACGGCGCGCATCCCCATCAAGGTGGTGGCCGCCGAAACGCTCAAGAAGCCCGAATGGATCCGCGTGAAGGCGGGCTCGCCGACGACGCGCTTCTACGAGATCAAGAACATCCTGCGCGAGCACAAGCTGCACACGGTGTGCGAAGAGGCGAGCTGCCCGAACATCGGCGAATGCTTCGGCAAGGGCACGGCCACCTTCATGATCATGGGCGACAAGTGCACCCGCCGCTGCCCCTTCTGCGACGTAGGCCACGGCCGCCCCGACCCGCTGGACGCCGACGAGCCGGCCAACCTGGCCAAGACCATTGCCGCGCTCAGGCTCAAGTACGTGGTGATCACCAGCGTCGACCGCGACGACCTGCGCGACGGCGGCGCGGCCCATTTCGTCGAATGCATCAGGCAGACGCGCGCGGCGAGCCCCGACACGCGCATCGAGATCCTCACGCCCGACTTCCGCGGCCGCATGGACCGCGCGCTCGACATCCTGAAGGCGGCGCCGCCCGACGTGATGAACCACAACCTCGAAACCGTGCCGCGCCTCTACAAGGAAGCGCGCCCCGGCTCCGACTACCAGTTCAGCCTGAACCTGCTCAAGCGTTTCAAGGAATTCGCCCCCGGCGTGCCGACCAAGAGCGGCCTCATGGTCGGCCTGGGCGAAACCGACGAAGAGATCCTGCAGGTCATGCGCGACATGCGCGCGCACGACATCGACATGCTCACCATCGGGCAGTACCTCGCGCCCAGCGGGCACCACCTGCCGGTGCGCCGCTATGTGCACCCGGACACCTTCAAGATGTTCGAGACCGAGGCCTACAAGATGGGCTTCACCCACGCCGCCGTGGGCGCGATGGTGCGCAGCAGCTACCACGCCGACCAGCAGGCGCATGAGGCGGGGGTGGGCGGGGCGGTCTAGCCTTGGGGCCGCTCGCTTCCCCGGCGGCCCTACAGCGAAGGATTGGCCGCCAGGAAGGCCTTCGCGGCCTCGCGGTTGCGGTTGCTGATCGAACTCGTCGCCAGGGCCTGCCGGTACAGGCGCGCGGCCTGGCGCTCGTCACGCGGCCGGCCTTCGCCCTTCTCGTACATCCAGCCGAGGTGGTAGCGCGCGTTGCCCTCGCCCTTTTCGGCCGCCCGCTCCAGCAGCTCGGCCGCCCGGGCGGTGTCCTTGGGCACGCCGCGGCCATGCAGGTACAAGCGGCCCAGGTTGTTGAGCGACGAGGCGAAGCCCTGGTCGGCCGCCTTGCGGTACCACTCTGCGGCCCGGGCGTCGCTGCGCTCCACGCCTTCGCCGTTCTCATGCGCCAGGCCCATGCGGTTCTGCGCCCGCGGCTCGCCCTGATCGGCCGACTTGCGGAACCAGCGTGCCGCCTGACGGGCATCGGCCGGCGTGCCGCCTGGCCCCTGCAGGAGCATGAGGCCCAACTCGTACTGGCCGGCGCGGTCGCCCTGGTCGGCGGCCTTGCGCAGCCAGTCCAGGGCCTGCGCTTCGTCTTTTTGCACGCCGGCCTTGCCGAAGCGGTAGGCCAGGCCCATCACCACCTGGCAGTGCGCGTCGCCGCGCCGGGCCTCCACGGCGCATTCCGGTTCGCCCCCGGGTGACGGCGCCTGCGGCCACAGGGCCACCCCGACCGCTGCGGCGGCGGCCAGGCCCAGCGCGCCTGCCAGCGCGAGCCGGGTCAGGCGGGCCCTGCGGGTGGCGCCCGCGGTAGGGGCCATCGGGGCCGCCAGCGTGACCTCCGGGTCCGTGGCCGGTTCGAGCGCGTGGCGCAGGGCTGCGGCGAACGACGCCGCGTCGGCATGGCGTTGCCGAGGCGACTTGGCCATCGCCTGGCGTACCACCGCGTCGAGGCCGGCGGGCAGGCCGGGCACCTTGCTCGAAGGCGCGGGCGGCTCCTCGTGCAGCACCTGCTGCATGGCCATTGCCGGCGAGCCGTTGAACGGCCGCTCGCCGGTGAGCAGCTGGTACAGGATCACGCCGCAGGAATACAGGTCGCTGCGGCCGTCCACCGGCTCGCCGCGCAGTTGCTCGGGCGACATGTGCGACATGGTGCCGAGCACCGAACCGGTCTGGGTGAGCTCCGACGTGTCGAGCCTGGCGATGCCGAAGTCGGCCACCTTCACCGTGCCATCGCCCAGCACGATGATGTTGCCGGGCTTGATGTCGCGATGCACTACCCCGCGTTCGTGCGCATGCTGCAGGGCCGCGAGCAGTTGACCCATGAGCTGGCCGGTGTCGCGCAGCGAGAACCGCGTGCCGGCGTCGAACAGCTGCCGGAGGTCGCGGCCTTGCACCAGCTCCATGGCGATGTAGGCGCCGGACGACTCGGCGATCTCGCCGTAGTCGTAGACCGCCACGATGTTCGGATGGCTGAGCCGGCCCGCCGCCTGCGCCTCGCGCCTGAAGCGCTGCCGCAACTCTGCGGCCAGTGCCGCCTGGCCGGGGCCGACGTGGAGCACCTTGACCGCGACCGTGCGCTCGATCAGCGGGTCGAACCCCTCGTAGACGACACCCATCGCCCCGCGGCCCAGCTCACCGCGGATGAGGTACTTGCCCAGGCGTTCAGGGAACGGCATGCAGGCAAGCGTGCGCTTGCCGGGGAGGGGGCGTCAATTGGGGGTGGGGAGCAGCAGGTTTGGGACGGCTGTGCGTCAGTAGCCGAGCCGGCATCTCGAGAGCGCGTTGTCGTTGTTGACGTTCGTCGCGGGGTCGGGATGCCGGCTGTTGCCATGGACCCTGTCCAGCTTGAGCCGGGGCGGCGAGCCGTCTTCGGTGATCGCGACTTCAACATGGCCGTCGCGATAGAAGTGCACTTCAAAGTACTCGGGCCTGGCCGGTACAGGCGGCCGTATCAACACCTCTTGTTCGCACCATGTGTCGCTGTCTCTTGACCACTTGATCGTCACGGGGCGCGGGTGAACGAGCGGCGTGTGGAGGGTGATGCAGCATGTGGACTTTCCTCCGCCGCCTGTCGGCGTGCTCACCGCAACATTTCCGCCGCCCTGCCCGTCGACCTCGAAGCTGCCGATTTCCGTATCGGTGTAGTTGTAGCCGTGCAGCGTGAGATGGAACGAGCGAGCCTGGGGTGTAGCGGCAGGCTCCTGCGAAGGCGGGCTGCAGGCCGCGGCGGCAAGTCCCAGCAGCCAGATCGAGCCGGTTTGAAGCCTGTTGATCAAGCTGCTACGCGGCTTTTGTCGAAAGACACAACCCTGACGTGGATGCGCACGTCATACCGACCCCGAGCGCAGGCGGACCGAGTCCACCACGGCGTCCCACACCGGCACCGCTTCGCGTGTCGACCATGACGACTTCTCGTCTCGCAGGCTGGTGGTCAACCTGACGGAGAGGATCGGCTTGGCGAAGCTGCCGTCGCGGCGCACGCTTTCCACGCCGAACTGCAGGCTGCCGAGATCGTCTTCCAGCCCCTTGGTGAGCAGCTCTTCACCGTCCATGTCAGCAATGCGCCGCTTGCCGCGCCGCACGATCTCGTCCTTGCCGCCGATCTGCTTGAGCAGGTGCTGCTTGGAGTCCCAGCGCTGCAGCAGCGTCTCGTCCTGGTTTGCGATGGCGTTGACGGAGATCTCGAGCAGGAGGTCGGGATAGGCCGGGTCCTTGAAGTGGAAGGTGCCGATCTCCTGGTCTTGCTCGGCGGTCACGAGCAAGGGACCCACGCATAACCCTCGCCCGGCGGTGGCCGCGTCGGGCGCCTTGCGCAGTTGCTGGAGGGCAATGCGCTTGAGGCGTTCTTCGACATGGTTGTCCGTGGGCTTGTGCGTTTCGGCTGACACACGGATGTGCAAATCATCCACCAACACATGGACTTCGGACTTGAAGGCATTGGTCAACGTGCTGTTGTCATAGGCATGCAGGAATCGCGCGCGCTCAGACAGCCACTGGTCGTTGATCAACATCGAAACAGACAGCTTGTCATGGGTCTTCTTGCCGATTTCCACTGCTCGCAGCTGGACCCGCTGCTTGAATTCGGTGAGGTCCACGCCTTCCTTCATCAACGTGACTTCGACGACTTCGAAGTTCGAGTTGAGGCCGTAGGTGAGTTCGACAACAGGCTCGATGCCGAGGCTGAAGCCCTTGGGCAGATTGATCTGGTGACGGCCGGTGCCGTGGATATTCATGCCTTCGAACCGTTTCAAGCTTGCGTTGATTTGCTCGTTGGTTGGCCTGCAATTTGAGATTGCAGGCGCCGCAGCCGCGGCCAGCAGGCGGTTCAGCACGGCACGGCGGTCCAGAAGAAGCGGCATGAAGCGATGGGGGTGTCGAGTCGAACGGCGAATGCTTCCAGATCCGGAGTGCGGTGCGCATCCCAAGATCCTTCGCAGGCGCCCAGCTCGTATCAGCAACGAGAGATGAATGCGCTTCAGCATCCCTTGGATGCTGCTAGCGCACCCGCATCGACTGAGCGATGGCTTTGAGCGTTGGCAGCACTTGCTCCAGCGGAGGCGCTGGCGGCTGACCTTGCAGGCCGGTGTAGTACTTGGCCTTTAAACCCTGTGCCATCACGATGATGCGCGGCTTCTTCGGATCGGATGGATCGCCCAGCGTTTCTATCTGCACTTCGTAGTCGTACTGGTCCATCGAGGGCCTGAACTTCACACCGCTCAGGCGTGCACGTTGGCCTGCGACGGTGAGGTATTCGGGTTCGAGGTACTTCTCGACAAGAGCGCCCGGGCCGATCGACAGCCACTCGCCCTTGCGCTTGCTTTGCTCCTGCCGCTGCTTGGCTTCCTCAGGTGTTTCTCTCCAGGGTTGGGGCTGGTCTTCGAGCTTCTCCTGACTGCCCACCAAGCCGGGGGCGATCGAGATGGTGTAGATCAGCGCCGGCTGGGACTCGTCTCGGTAGGACACATAAGCCGAAAAGGCTGCGGCGCGCTGATTCGCCACTTCCGCGACAAAGCCATGCGCCGTGCAAAGACCGCGCTCCGCCGGCACATCGGAGGCGTGTCTAGTGCGATAACTCGACCAGAGCGCTTGAACTTCGCGGCTCGCGCTGTCCTTGTCGGCATTGGGCTGCGTCAGCTTGCCCTTGATGATTCGGGCGCGGTGGTCAGCTTCTATCCACGCGCCAGACGAGTAGGTGTCGAGATGCCGCCAAGCGAAACTGTTCGGGTACTTGATGTTGAGTTCCTGGCTGCCGGCAGTCATGCGGTAGTCGCGACGGACCTTGCCGCTCTTGTCCAAACCCAGGAGACGAGTCTCGCTATGCTGGCCGAACGCTTGCGCCCGTACGGATCTGCTGAACGTATTCAAGTCTGTGATGGTGGTTTCGATCAGATCCGCGCTGCCGAGCGAGACGCCTCCCATCAGACCGAACAAGCCGGCAAAACCGTACCCCGGCTGCAAGAACCGGGGCTCATATGCAGCGGCTACAACCCCGTGGGGCAGTTTGAACGCGTGAAGCCCGAGACAGGCATCGCTCCACTTGGTGGTGCCTATGCCGATGGTGGGAGGAGTCTCCTCTGCGCAAGCTGCAAGTGCAGCGCAGACGAAGAGGAGGCTCAGAGATGCATGCGCCAGTCGACCGATCATCAGACCGCCTTCGCGTCGTCAATCGAGACGTTGCGTTCACCGCTTGCAGCAAGCGTTGTCGGCCGAGAATCAGGTCGGTCGATGTGTGTCAACAGTGCCATGTTCATGTCGGGGTGGTTGTTTTCACCGGACGTCCAGGTCATTGGCAACGAGCAGATGAAGCCGCTGATGCCGGCGGGTGCCGACGAGGCCCCTCCGTCCGGCGCCCAGAAACCCTCGGAGAAAGGCATCTGCGCTTCGTACGCCGGCCCTTTGGCTCTGATTCCCGTGCGGGTTTGTTCCTTCTCCCCAACGGGCCACACGGGCCAGATGGATTTTTCAGGCTGAGGGACGAACGGAAAGGCCTTCGCATACGCCTGCAGGTTCGCGTCCGCAATCCTCTGGATAGCTCGCCACGTGTCCGGGTCGGCGGGCTTGTCTAGCAGAGCCATGAGTTCAGCGGCGGGGATCACAACTCCCCCGGTCGCCATTTCGCCGAAGTGCTTCTTCCACAGGCTGACACGGAGTTCGTGGGCAGCGCGTCGAACCGTGACTCGCTTCTTTCCGTCGAGCGGTGCATCCATGGTATTGGTGTCCATGAGGCAGACCGCGAGTTCAGAGTCCCGATCCCCCTTGAGGCTGCGATCGTTGATATTGGCGCTACCGAGGATCGCTAGCCGATCGTCAGCGATCAGCAGTTTGCTGTGCACATAGATCTGCTCCGTGCGGACTCTGCCTGCCAGCGTCTCACATGTCCGAAGGTTCAACAAGGTGAGGTATTGGCGAGTTGCCTCTCGCTTGACACTCTCATAGTCAGGTTTTCCGGTCGCGGGATCGACACCTTTGGTGAGGGCCTTTGCCGCATCCCATAGCCGTTGGTCCCTCGGCTTTGCGCACAGTTTTCTAGCTGCCATCGCAATCCTGATCCGATTCACCAGACTCTCGCTGGCGTACACCAAGCTCTGCATCGTCCAGTGGACCTGTCCCACGATCGCGATGTCGCCCAAGCTGCCTTCAGGATGCACCGGCAGAACCATGTACACGTGGAACGGCTGATCCCAGCGGATGGCGTGCTCGATGCGTGCTGCCAACCGCTCGGCGATCTGATTCTTCGGCAGGGTGTTGGTGTTGTCCGCGCTGATGCGCGTCATCGCGGCCTTGATGCGCGTGCCTGCGTTGGCCAGCATGTAGCGCATCGGCCCCGAGCGGGCGCCTTCGTCGGTCGGCTTGATGCTCGGCTTGCCGAACCCACTCTGGAAGAACTGGTTCTCGATGTAGATGAAGCGCTCGGCCTTGTCGATCACCGCGCACATCATGTCGTGGATCTCGTCCTGCTTGCCGGTCACAGCCGGCAGAGACGCCATTGCGGCTTTCTCCTGTTGCTGCAGGGCTAGCGACGCGCTGCGCAGCACGCGAACACTGCAGCCGCCTTGCTGGTTCTCGGTTGGTTCCTTTGGCACCAAGGCAGGGTCCACCGACACCCGAGATACAAGGGTGGTCGGCAGGTAGGCCTTCTGGAGGCTGTTCCAGCGGCGGATGAAGTTCATTGACAAGTCGTACACCGACGGACCTTCGATTCGGCAGTGCACGTCTTGCCAAGGCATGCGCGGCTGATCTGCCCGATACAGGCGACCTCCGGCTGGCAGCGCGTGTGCCGTCGGCTTGAACAGCTCGGCATAGGGCTTCTTCTGCAGCCAAGCGGTGCGCAGCAGGGCGACGTAGCTTGCCTTCATGAATTCGCCGACATACGCAACGGCGGTCGTGATGTCGCTCTCGCTGACAGCGCCCGCGTCCACTTTCCGGATCAGCTTGTCGGCCGCGTTGTCCTGCATTGCGTTCCAGCGCTTTTGCACGTCAGCTTCCAAGCCTTCAAGCGGCTCTCGAAGGAAGTCAGGCAGTTCAATCGAACTGCTCTTCCACCACTCGACGATACGGCCCTTGGTTCGCCCGACGACCGACCGGTCTACGGCACGCTGGAAGTTGTCCTGTTTTTGCGCCGCAGTGTTGAGGACACCTGCGGTCAGGGAGACTTTCAGCAGGTCTGACTCTGTCACGTAGTCAGCTGCCTGTTCCGGCCTGAGCTCAGGGCCTTGGGCCGGCACGCCGGTGTTGTAAATCTCGCATCCCGAGCGGCCGTTGTGGCCCAGCGAAAACGCGCCGTCGTCCCGCCGGCCGTATGCGAGATCGAGCCCGCCTACGTAGGCGATCTCGTTGTCCACGACCACGAGTTTCTGGTGGTGGCTGAAGAAGGTCTCTTCGACGCCCTCGTAGTCGTTCTGCAGGCCGGCTGGGCAGCACAGCGCGGGCGTGCCATTGCGGCCGGCATTGAGCTGGAAGATCGCGAGCATCGTGCCGAGATCGCCGGTGTTCACGCCGACCTTGGGCGACATCCAAGGCATCACATAAATGCGCAGTGCAGGGTTGCGATCGAGCGCCGCCTTCAGCGCATCGATCAGCCGGGTGCCCTTGATAAGTTCGACGTCCCAGTTGATCTGCCAACCGGCGATGAAGATGCTCTTCTTTGCGGCTTTCAACGCTGCGCATACGTCATTGAAGTACGCCACGCCGGTGCTGAAGGTTCGCACCTTGTTGCCCAAGCGTTCCGGCGCGAAGGCCGATGTGTCCAGTTGCTGTTTTCGGGCGCCTGCCCAACGCGCCGAGACGCTGGGGTAGGTTGTGGATCCATCCGCCTTGGCGACAGCGTGACTGACGCCCTGGTGGGGTTCGTAGTCGAATGAAGTGTCTTTGGCCATGACTGCTCAGAGCTTCTTGAGTTCGTCCCACAGCGCGGTCGGCGCCTTCGAGTGATCGCGCTTTGCCAGGGAAGCTTCTGCCGCCGGTCTGTCGCTGCCAAGGCCGTTGGGAGCGTCATCGCTGTAATCCAGTGCGGCCATGGCCTGCGCGGCCTTGTGCTCCACGGTCCACCAGTCTCGCTCCAGGCTCACGCTCAGCGGGCGGAGGTCTCCGGCCGTGCTGATCCATACGTCGTTCGGGCGGGCGGAGTAGAGCTTTGCAAGCTCGTCCTGCTGTGCATCGTTCAGCAGGATGCGGCCCTCGGGATCAGTTTCACCGGACATCACCGTGCGCTCGTAGTCTTGGCCGCCGCCAAGCAGCACGATCTCCCATGCGGCATGGCCCAGCGGGGCGCCGTGCGGTCCCGGCGTGTCGGTCAATCGAAGATCGAGCTTGAAGGGCTTGAACTCGAAGGGCGCCTTGGGCATCGCAGGCAAGGCATAGCTCACGCTCCCCGCCCCCACCATGCTCTTCGTCGCCGCCTTGACAGTGATCTTCCCCGGGCACTGCACCGTGAGGCTGCCGTTGTCCAGCGTGATGGAAGCCCCGCCGGTGGTGGCCAGGGTGATCTTCTTCGGGCTGGCCACGTCGACCTTGGTGCTCGCGCTCTGCAGGTTCAGAGCCTTTTGCGCCGCCAGCTCCATCGCATCGGCCTGGGCCTGCAGCGTGAGGTCGCCCTGGGCGGCCACGAAGCTGAGCCCGCTGCCGGCGGCCCCGCTGCTGCCGGCCTTCACCGCCCCGCCCAGCATCGCGATGGCCTGGCCGGTGTGCACCCGCAGCGCGCCGCCGCTGGCCAGGCTGGTGTCCTGCCCGGCCCCCAGGTGCAGCACCTGCCCGTTGCTGAACTGCAGGTCCTGCCCCGCGGCCACGGCCAGCCCGGCCTTGGCCGCGATGGCGATGATCGGCTCGCCGCTGTGCGGCACCTGGCTGTCGCCGGCCGGCTCCTGGTGGCGCAAGGCGGTGTGCTGCTGCTTCAGCGGCGCGGTGTGCTCGCGCACCGTCTGGTGGGTGCCGGCCGCGCGGCTGAAGGCCTCGGCCAGGCTTTGCGCCTGCTGCGCCAGCGCCAGCGCCGCCGCGTTGTCCCCGCTGGGCTCGCCGGGCGCGATGCCGTAGCTGGAGATCAGCACCCCGCCGCCGGCACGCACCGCCCCCCAGGCGTCGGTGCGCAACTCGAAGCCCACGCCCCGGAAGCTGCCGCGGTGGTTGTCGGCCTGGTGCACCAGGTGGCCCAGGTTGAGCTGGGTTTCGTGCTGGGTGGTCTTCAACTGCACGCGCAGCTGCGCATCGCTGTCGTCGAAGGCGAGCTGG
>NZ_SWAR01000150.1 GCF_006386545.1 Methylibium rhizosphaerae
CACCTGGACCTACGACACCGCCGGGCGGCTGTTCACCAGCGTCGATGCCGAAGGCGGGCGTGAGTCGTTCACCTACGACGGCCTGGGCAACCGGAAGACCTTCACCAACAAGAACGGCAACACTTGGCGCTATGAGTACGACGCGGCGGGCCGCATGGTGGAGGAGTGGCTGGAGTCGGCTCCCCATGCGGCGCAGCCGATTGCCGTGCCGGGCGAGGAGCCAACCACGTCGCGCGTGCCGTTGTACCGGCTCTTCAGCCCAGGCCTTCGAGAGCACCTGTACACCGACAGCAAGGCCGAACGCGACTCGATGGTCAACGACCACGGCTGGATTGATGAAGGTGTCATCGGTTATGTGGGCCAGGGCTCCGGCGATCTCGAGCTGCACAGGCTCTACAACCCGGCGATCAGCCACCATCTCTATACGACGAGCACTTCCGAGCGGTATCAGCTCGTCCTTCAAGGATGGGTGTACGAAGGCGTCGAGGGCCATCTGTGGAGCAGCCCCGGGGCCGACAGGGCTCCCATGTACCGGCTGTTCCACCCCGCAACCGGCGAGCACTTCTACACCGCCAGCGCAGCCGAATCCTCGGCGGCGCAGGCGAACGGCTATGTCGGCGAGGGCATCATCGGGTACCTGTCGACGTCAGCGAGCAGCGGTGAGCCGCAATCCGGCGGGACCGGCGCGGGCTCCAACACGCTGCCGAGGATCCTCACCCGCATCACCTACGACGCGCTGGGCAACGTGCTCACGCGCACCGAGGCCCCTGGCAAGACCGAGCAACGCACGACCACGTACGAGTACGACGCTGCGGGCCACCAGGTGCGTGTGATCTACCCGGCGGTGCGTGCCTACGAAGGCCACCGGGATCCGCTGTCCACCACCGGGCAGGCCGCGCGGTACGAAAGCGGCCTGCTCCCGCTGTCCACCACCACGGTCTACAACGCCTTCGGCGATGCGGTGGCCAACCTCGACGTGTCGGGCCACTGGAGCCACAAGGTCTACGACGGCGCAGGT
>NZ_SWAR01000151.1 GCF_006386545.1 Methylibium rhizosphaerae
GCTATAGAAGTCGCGCCGGTCCTGCGCCTGCAACTGCTCGTCGATGAACTGCCCGAGCACGTCCTCCTGCTGGCTGCCCCTCGTGCTTTCAGCCGCGAGGGAACTACCCAACGCATTGCCAAAGGCATCGGCGGCCACCTGCTGCACGGAGAACCGCCCTCCACGCAGCACAGCCGTCGTGGCGCCCGCCACCATACCGGTGAGCAGCCGGTGCGTGAAGTTGCCCGCGGCCCGGCCCATGCTGTGCGCCAGGATCGACTCTTGGCCCCGCACCATCCCTGTGAGCGCTTCGCCATCTTGGGTCGGCCCGGCCAGTTCAACATTTGTTGTTGTGCCGACGGAGAGTGCGCCGCTCACCGCGGTGCTCACGCCAGAGCCGATGGCACTGGCAGCCACCGCCCGCCAGCTGAAGGTCTGCTGCAGGCCGGTGGCCACTGCTACACCTTGGGTGGTGGCGTTCGCAATGGCAGATCTCACCATGGCATTGCCGACGCTGTTGCCGACGAAGTTGATGCCCTGCAGCGCGTTGCCCATCGCTCCGCCCACCGCCCCCATGGCCACGGCGCCCCAGTTGAAGTCCTCCTGCATTCCTGATGCCACAGCGAACGCCTGCCCGGCAAGCGCCCCTACCGCGCCGCCGATCGCGCCGGCAGCCACTGTTCCAGCGACGGGGCCCAGGGCTGCTGTCATCGGTCCGGTCGCTGTGCCAGCCGTGAAATACGACACCACCGCGATGATGATCACCATGATGATCTGCCCGACCACACCGCAGCCGCCCTCCGGCATCACCAGGTGCGGCTGGGCCGACGCCCCCATGCTGGCCGGGTCATACGGCTTGAAGCTGTCGGCCGCGTTGTAGCTGGGCGTGGCACTCGGCAGGCTCAGCGTCTGGCCCACCCGCAGGTCGCTGTCGCCGCTCAGCCCGTTGGCCTGCGCGATCTTCCACCACAGGCGGTTGTCGCCATAGGCGGCCTGGGCGATGCTTCTCAGCGTG
>NZ_SWAR01000152.1 GCF_006386545.1 Methylibium rhizosphaerae
CGATGCGCTGGGCTACGTGACGGAACTCACATACGACGGCGCATCCCGCGTGGTGGCGCAGCGCCGGTACGCCAAAGCGATCGACACCACGGCGCTGGGCACCCAGCCGTCGTCGTCCGCCATCGCACCGGAGCCCGGCGATGCCGATCGCGTCACCCGCAAGTTCTACGACGCGGTCGGCCTGCTGCGGGCGGAGCTGGATGCGGAGAACTACCTCACCGAGTACGTCCGTGATGCTGCCGGCCGGGTGATCGCCCAGACGCGATATGCCACACCCGTGGCTGGGCGGTTCATCCATGCTGCGGCCCTGACCGCGCAGCTCGAGGTGTTCAAGGCCGTCAACGAGGTCGCCGCTTTCACCGACCTGGTGGCGCTCATCCGCTCTGCGGAGCCGGCGCTCCGGGAAGGCGGCTTCGACGCCGTGGCGCTCCTGCGGGCCTGGACCCGGAATCTCGCGGCGGACGCGCCCATCCGCGCCACGCTCGCGTCGCTGGGTGTGCTGCTGTCCGGCAGCGGCACGGCTGCGTCAGACATCTATCTGGGCGACGGCAGCAACAACTCCTTCAGCGGTGGCTCCGACATCGACCGGATCGATGGCGGGGCCGGGAACGATTCGCTCAACGGCAACGCCGGCAACGACACGCTGGACGGCGGGGCGGGCAACGACACGCTGAGCGGCGATGCGGGAGCCGACACCTACCTGTTCGGTCTGGGCTCGGGCCAGGACACGATCAACAACTACGACAGCGACGCGCTGGGCACCAACGCCGACACCATCGTGCTGGGCGCCGGCATCACGCCAACGAACGTCACGCTCAGCCGTTCCGGCAGCAACCTGGTCATCAGCGTCAGCGGCACCGAAGACCGCCTGACCATCAACAGCTACTTCGTAACCGACGGCACCTCCCAGCACGCCGTCGAAACCATCCGCTTCGCCGACGGCAGCAGCTGGAGCATTGCGGACGTGAAGGCACG
>NZ_SWAR01000153.1 GCF_006386545.1 Methylibium rhizosphaerae
ACTTCGGGCAATGACACCCTGATCGGCTACACCGGCGCCGATGCCCTGGCCGGAGGAGCCGGCGACGACACCCTCAGCGGCCGAGCCGGCAACGACACGCTGGATGGCGGCAATGGCGAGGACACGCTCAACGGTGAAGATGGTGACGACCTGCTGCTCGGCGGCGCAGGCGCCGACACGCTGAATGGAGGCAACGGCAACGACGCCCTGAACGGCGACGCCGGCAGCGATACGCTGTACGGGAACGCCGGCAACGACACGCTCGACGGCGGTGCCGGCAGCGACACGCTGAATGGCGGCACCGGCGACGACACCTTCCTGTTCGGGCGCGGCTCAGGCAATGACACGGTGTCGGCCTACGACACCACGGCCGGCAAGTTCGACGTGGTGCAGCTGGCACCGGGCATCGCGCCGTCCGAGGTGGTGCTCACCCGCTCAAGCAACGACCTCATCGTGTCCATCATGGGCACGTCCGACAGCCTGCGGGTCGGCGGACACTTCAACTCTTCCACCTACCGCATCGAGCAGATCCGCTTCGCCGACGGCACCACCTGGGACGCGGCAGCGATCAGCACCCTCGTGGCGGCACCGCCGCCCGCGCCTGTCGACCCGGCCCCTGTGATGCCCGGCGTGATGGAAGCGCCGACCGCCCTGCTGTTCCGCCAGGTCGGCAACGACCTCGAGATCAGGACGTCCGGATCGAGCGTCACCACGCGCGTGCCCGGCTGGTATACCGCCGCCCGGACGCACCTGGACCTGGTGGCCGCCAGTGCCAAGAGCCTGCTGCTCGGCGCTGCCCTGGCCGGCCCCGAACAACCGGCCGCGGACAACACCGACCAGACCACCCGCCTGATCTACGACGCACGCGGCAAGCTGGTGGCGGAGCTCGACGCCGAACGCTACCTCACCGAACACGTCTACGACGCCCGGGGCAACCGCACCACGACGATTCGCTACAGCC
>NZ_SWAR01000154.1 GCF_006386545.1 Methylibium rhizosphaerae
CCGTTCGATCGCTCGCTTGAACGCGCGCTGGAAGGTCTGGTCGTACACATGGTGCCGGCGCACCACGCCACTGCGGGGATCGACTGAATGCTTGGCCTGCGGAAACACCCAGAACCAAGCCCAAGACGACGCCGCTCGCGGGTACTTGCGCTCCAGCGCCGTGGGCAGCTCCACCGAGGCAGGGCCGGACGCCACGTCGGCTTGCCACAGTGTCCGTGCGCAAGCGAGCTGTTCGTGCAGCGGTGCCACGAGGGAGCGAGGCAACATCACCACCCGATCCTTGCCGCCCTTGCCCTCGCGCACCAGGATCACCTGCCGGTCGAACTCCAGGTCCTTGACGCGCAACTGCAGGCCTTCGTTCAGTCGCATGCCGGTGCCATAGATCGATGCCCAGCACCTTGCCGTAGAAGAACAGCAACGCCGACAAAGCCTGCGTGTGGGTGGCCGCGGCCAGGCCGCGTTCATTGGCCAGCCAACTTAGGAAGGCCTCGACCTCCGTCGGTCCCATCGATGCCGGGTGACGCACACCGTGGAAGCGGATGAAGGCACGCACCCAGTAGACGTAACTCTTCTCGGTGCGAGGGCTGTAGTGCAGGTAGCGCACACGCTCGCGCAGCTGGTCGAGCACCTTGGCCGACTTCAGCGGGGGCAGGGCGGGCGTGCCGGTTTTCACGGGCCATTTATACTGTATGCGTGTACAGCCTGCTTCGGCAGCCCAGGCAACAAGCGGGTTTGCCGAGGGCTATCCCGCCTTTGGGTGGGGAGAGCGGCGGTTTTATCCAGCTATTCTGCTGGCCATAACAAAGTTAGACAACAGAGGAGGGTGAGTCCGCATGGAACTGACGGCAAGCCAGATCGAAGCTCTTACGCACCGTGAGCTGGCTGAGCACCTACGGTTGGCCAAGGTCAATCCCGGGCACTATGCGACGGTTGGCGCGCTGCTTCA
>NZ_SWAR01000155.1 GCF_006386545.1 Methylibium rhizosphaerae
CGTTGGCCTCGCCGTCGAAGGTCTTGAGGCCCTGTTCGTGGGCCAACAGCGCCAGCCGGGCGGCGCGGCGGGCGTGTTCGGGGCTGTCGTGGCGGTAGGCGCCGCTGCCGTCGTAGGTCTCCAACGGGCCGAGTTCGCCCTGGGGCAGCGCGCTGGTGTCACTGGCGCTGGTGCCGGCGAGCTGCTTGTAGTCCCAGGCGCCCAGTGCCACCGCGTTGGGCCGCACCTGGCGGTGGGCGGCAAAGGCGGTGATGGTGTCTTCGTTGGCGCCGAGCAATGAACCGACCAGGGCGGCCAGGCCGGTGCTGCCTTGCACCGGGCGGCTGAAGCGCAGGGTGCCCAGGTCGGGCCGCTTGGCGGCGCGGTCGGTGATGACGAGGCAGTGGCGGGCCTGGGGCTGCGTGTCGCTGGCCGAACCCGAGGCGTCGTGTTCGAAGTGGAACGACAGGCCTTCTTCGGCCAGCAGGCGCAACACGAAGTCGAGGTCGCTCTCGCGGTACTGGGTGCACAGCGAGCGCTGGCGCAGGGTGTCGGTGGCTTCGATGCGCCAGTTGGCCTGCGGGTAGTCCTTGAAGACTTCTTCGACGATCTGGAGTGCGGTGGCGTCCTGGAAGATGAAGCTGTCGCGGCGGTGGCCCAGCAGCGCGGGCCAGGGTTGCAGGCTGAGGCGGTAGCGTGCCAGGCCGCCGTCGGCGCCCATGGCGGCGGCCTGCATCACGTGGCCGTGCCAGGTGCGGGGGGATCCGTCGCCCCGGGTCAGGCGCAGCGTGACCTCTTCGCCGATGAGCGGGGTGAGGTCGAGGTGGGCGCTGGGCGACAGGCAGTCGATCTCGAAGCCGCCCAGGGTGTTGATGCCTTCGGTGCCGGACAGCCGCTCGACCACCAGCGTGGTGCTGGGCAGGGCCGTCTCGATGGCCAGCAGC
>NZ_SWAR01000156.1 GCF_006386545.1 Methylibium rhizosphaerae
GCTGCTGGCCATCGAGACGGCCCTGCCCAGCACCACGCTGGTGGTCGAGCGGCTGTCCGGCACCGAAGGCATCAACACCCTGGGCGGCTTCGAGATCGACTGCCTGTCGCCCAGCGCCCACCTTGACCTCACCCCGCTCATCGGCGAAGAGGTCACGCTGCGCCTGACCCAGGGCGACGGATCCCCCCGCACCTGGCACGGCCACGTGATGCAGGCCGCCGCCCTGGGCGCCGACGGCGGCCTGGCACGCTACCGCCTGAGCCTGCAACCCTGGCTCGCCCTGCTGGGCCACCGCCGCGACAGCTTCATCTTCCAGGACGCCACCGCACTCCAGATCGTCGAAGAAGTCTTCAAGGACTACCCGCAGGCCAACTGGCGCCTCGACGTCACCGACACCCTGCGCCAGCGCTCGCTGTGCACCCAGTACCGCGAGAGCGACCTCGACTTCGTGTTGCGCCTGCTGGCCGAGGAAGGCCTGTCGTTCCACTTCGAACACGACGCCTCGGGTTCGGCCAGCGACACGCAGCCCCAGGCCCGCCACTGCCTCGTCATCACCGACCGCGCCGCAAAGCGGCCCGACCTGGGCACCCTGCGCTTCAGCCGCCCGGTGCAAGGCAGCACCGGCCTGGCAGCGCTCGTGGGCAGCCTGCTCGGCGCCAACGAAGACACCATCACCGCCTTTGCCGCCCACCGCCAGGTGCGGCCCAACGCGGTGGCGCTGGGCGCCTGGGACTACAAGCAGCTCGCCGGCACCAGCGCCAGTGACACCAGCGCGCTGCCCCAGGGCGAGCTCGGCCCGCTGGAGACCTACGACGGCAGCGGCGCCTACCGCCACGACAGCCCCGAACACGCCCGCCGCGCCGCCCGGCTGGCGCTGTTGGCCCACGAACAGGGCCTCAAGACCTTCGACGGCGAGGCCAACG
>NZ_SWAR01000157.1 GCF_006386545.1 Methylibium rhizosphaerae
GGAATGTGGCGCCGCATCGGGGACGTCGTCGTGCTCACTCTCTCAAACGGGATACCGGCGCGGCAGCTGCGCACTGCCACGCCGGCTCACCAATGTCGATGACGTTACCCAAGACCACGCTAACCCGCGGGCAGTGGGCACCAGTGCTTCATCGGTCTTCCGCGGCGCCGCATTCCACCTTGCCACAGCGCAGCCGCCGAGAGTTTCTTCGGCGCGATTTGCGGCAGCGGGCCGATTACTTCTTACTTCGCTAACCCTTCCATCGAGAGGACGCTTTCCGGCCTACGGCCTCCAAGCGCCTCTCATGTCAAACGTTAGGCAGTACCGGGTTGAAGGCTGATCTCATGCCTTGTCTGACAAGTCAGCCGTGGAATGCCTCGCTTTCGAAGCCCTATGCCAATGTGAGAGGCGTGCTCGCTTCAGCGTCGGTGTGGGCTGTCCGTCCTTCGGCGGCCAGCGCACCGACCGTGGCGGTTCAAACCGTCTTTTTGCCTGCGTGGTCGCAGGCTCGAGGCCCGCGAGGCCTGGCAGGCTCCTGGGAGGTTTGCGCCGCCGGGCGTCGTCGGAGCACTTTGCGAGGATGTCAGCAGCGCGTCCGTTGCGGCGCTTGGCCAGCGTGTCGAGGTCCTCTGCTTCGGTCCGTACCTAACCCCCAGTACCAAATCCCCGAAGTCTCCTTACAGCGACGTCAGGGCACTGGTCCATCAAATCAAGCATCCTTGATGGTCGCCTACTTGCGTTTCACATCTCTCGCTGCTCCGCCGAGCTCGCCTAACCCCTCCGTCAAGGGGACGTCCCGCAAGCGGGCCGCCCCTTACGTCGAACGTTAGGCGGCTGAAGCGATGCCAAGTCTCTCGGTCAGCGTCGTCAAGTTCATCGACGATCACTTTCCCGGCTTCGTCGAGTGCTCACTGGTCGATGCTCATGGCCAAGTTCATTTGTTCCATGAGAAGGTTCCTGTTGTATCCACCGAACGTCTCGGTGCTGAGAGCTTGTATCCGCGCGACGGTCACCTTGAGTGCCGAGTAAGAGAAGAGTGGCGAGGGTCAGACGGGCACAACGACAGGCAAGTCTGAGTTCGTCGTCGCATCGTCCGCTGTCTCCACGGTGAGTGACGAAGACCTCTCGTACCTGGAAGGAATGAACTTGCGCTGCTTTCCTTGCATCGCCGGTCCCGTTGTTGTAGCTGTCGCCAAGGCAAACAAAAGGCTGCCTTCGAACGCGAACTGTCCGTACTGTGGGTCGCTTGTCGAGGTTGAGGTCATGGGTAGTCCGCCGAACGTGTGGATCCACAGATGCGCTTGCGGAAAGTGCAATGGTTCAATGCGAGGTCTGTAGTGCAGCAGCCGCCTAACCCCTCCATCGAGCGAACAGTTTCCGGCAAGCCGGAAACTGCCGCTCATGTCGAACGTTAG
>NZ_SWAR01000158.1 GCF_006386545.1 Methylibium rhizosphaerae
GCTGTAGCGCCTGCGCTTGCGACTCTGTTCAGCTTCCATCGTGTCCAGCTATTTGCTAACTGGACAGCATCGTTATCGCTGCGACCGCTCTTCTCAAGACGGGTTCGCCGGACGCTTACCAATCGCATACGCCCGGACATTCGCATCGACAGCCCCCCCTCCCCCGCCCCCTAATTCACGGGAGAGACAACACCCCGTTACCTCCAAGCGCCTTGCCGTCGATATCCCGCTGCTAAGCTCCCCCGCCGCGCAAGCGTGCAAGCCGCGCAGAGAGAGGGAGCAAACCATGAAGCAGCCCATCGACTGGGCGAGCCTGTTGTCATCAGGCTTGGGCGATCTCTTCACCAGCCAGACCCGCCTGTACCGCCTGGAAGGCGAAGGCGGGGTGGGCGAGCTGCTGGTGGAGAGCTGGCGCGGCCACGAAGCGCTGAACGCCCCCTTCGAATGGCAGGTGCATGCGCTCAGCCCGCGCGCCGACCTCGCGCTGGAGCCGCTGCTAGGCCAGCGCGCCAGCCTGCTCACCGTGCTGGCCGACGGCTCGCTCGTGCGCCGCAGCGGCCTGATCCGCGAAGCCGCCCTGCTCGCCAGCGACGGCGGCTTCGCCCGCTACCGGCTGCGCCTGGCCCCGTGGACCTGGCTGCTCGAGCAGGCCCAGCGCCAGCGCACCTGGCAGGACAAGACCGTGGTGCAGATCATCGAAGCCGTGTTCGGCCTGTATGCACCGCACGCCCGGTGGCGCTGGTCCGACGACGTCGCCGGCTTCCTCGCCGACACCCGCGCGCGCAGCCTGTGCACTCAGGGCCGCGAGACCGACTGGGCCTTCGTGCGCCGCCTGCTCGCCGAAGAAGGCCTGGGCCTGCGCTTCGAAGACACCCCCGACGGCGTGGGCGTGGTGCTGTTCGCCGACAGCGCCGCCGTG
>NZ_SWAR01000017.1 GCF_006386545.1 Methylibium rhizosphaerae
CCAGCTCGCCTTCGACGACAGCGATGCGCAGCTGCGCGTGCAGTTGAAGACCACCCAGCACGAAACCCAGCTCAACCTGGGCCACCTGGTGCACCAGGCCGACAACCACCGCGGCAGCTTCCGCGGTGTCGGCTTCGAGCTGCGCACCGATGCCTGGGGGGCGGTGCGCGCCAGCGGCGGCGTGCTGATCTCCAGCTACGGCATCGCGCCCGGCGAGCCCAGCGGTGACAACGCCGCGGCGCTGGCGCTGGCGCAGCAGGCGCAAAGCCTGGCCGAGGCCTTCAGCCGCGCGGCCGGCACCCACCAGACGGTGCGCGAGCACACCGCGCCGCTGAAGCAGCAGCACACCGCCTTGAGCCACCAGGAGCCGGCCGGCGACGCCCAGGTGCCGCACAGCGGCGAGCCGATCATCGCCATCGCGGCCAAGGCCGGGCTGGCCATTGCCGCCGGGCAGGACCTGCAGTTCAGCAACGCTCAGGTGCTGCACCTGGGGGCCGGGCAGGACACCAGCCTGGCCAGCGGCGGCGCGCTGCGGGTACACACCGGCCAGGCGCTGGCGATGCTGGGCGGGGCGGTGCAGGCCGGCAGCAGCGGGGCCGCCGGCAGCGGGCTCAGCTTCGTGGCCGCCCAGGGCGACCTCACGCTGCAGGCCCAGGCCGATGTGATGGAGCTGGCGGCTCAAAAGGCCCTGAACCTGCAGAGCGCGAGCACCAAGGTCGAGGTGGCCAGCCCGAAGAAGATCACCCTGGCCACCACCGGCGGGGCTTCCATCACGCTGGACAACGGCAGCCTCACGGTGCAGTGCCCGGGGAAGATCACGGTCAAGGCGGCGACGAAGAGCATGGTGGGGGGTGGGACAACGGAGTACCCGTTGCCGGCGCTGCCGCGAGGCGAATTCAAGACCAGAAAGCGCTTTGCGTTTTCCAGCTGAGACAAGAACGACAACATGCTGATCAGCCCGCCTTTTCTCTTGCCCCGCCAGGCCAACGAAACCGATGAAGCGTTCGTCGCGCGCTGCATGCCCGATTCCGCCGTTGTCGTTCCCGGCACCGGCGCTCCGGAAGGTTCTTACCCGGTGTCGTTCAAGCTCGGCTGGCATGGCGGCCTGCACCTGCAGGCGCCCACCGGTGCCGACAACAGCGTGGTCACCTCGGTGCGTGCCATTGCCGATGGCGAGGTGGTGTATGCACGCCAGCCCACCGCCCGCAACACCAACCCCAGCCCGGCCGAGCCGCGCAACTACAACCCCTACGGTCAGAACCCCACATGGACGGACGACGGCTGCGTTGTCATCCGCCACCGCACCGAGATCGGCGCAAACCGGCAGACCAACGCCGCCACCCAGGTGACCTTCCTGTCGATCTACATGCACCTGAGCGAGCTGCGCGGCGTGGCAAGGCAGGTAGCGGCAGGCACCGCGACGAACCGCAACGTCTATCGCAAGGATGTGATCGGTCTGGCTGGCCACGTGTACGGCAACAACCACCAGCTGCATCTGGAAATCGTCTGCGATGACGACAACCTGCAGCGGCTCATCAACCGGCAAGCGGGCGAGGTGAACACCGCACAGGAGGGCCGCGACGACAGCGTGTTCGGCGAGATCTACTTTCGCCTGCCGCAGGAAACGCCGTTCTACGCGCAGCGCCCGCCGTACAACGTGGCCGGCGGCCCGCAAGCGGGGGCGCAGGCCGGCACGCTGCAGGAACCCGAGCTGTACGTGGGGCTGCGTTACAGCGGCGGTGAGATACGGGCGCCAGGGCACGGTCGAGGCGATGCCTACCTCGCCAGCTATCGCGCTGACGGGACGCTGCTCGGCGGCGCAGTGCGCCAGCAAGACGCCGAGTACAACCTCTACACCACCGCCACCGACATCAGCAATGCCTACCCGGCCAACGCGAGGCCGGCCCCGAGCGCGGTGTACGAGCTGCTGCGCTTCGGCCGCGTGATCGGCCCGGACGCGCTGAACCCGGCCGACGTGCCGCACTGGCGGCAGGTGCTGCTGCCGGGGGGCACGCAGGGGTGGGTGAACCTCAACGCCCCTGGCGTGCACCGCTTCAGCGATGCGGACTTCCCGCAATGGCGGGGCTGGCGCCTCATCGACGACGACGCCGACGCCGACAGCCGCTGCGAGTCAGCCCAACTGGCAGCCCTGATCGAAGACCCCGCCGCAAGCGACGGCCGCCTGACGCGGGCGGAGTTGGAGAGCCGCCTGGGCCGGCCCGAGGTGCGCGCCAGGCTCAAGCGCACGATCTGCAAGTTCCCCGGCGAGTGGGACCGGGCTTCGGCGCCGGCACGCTGGGGCTGGCTCAACGGCGACCCGGAGTTCGGCCTGGATGCCGAGAGCTTCAACGAACTGATGGCGCACATCAATGCGCTGACGTTCGACTGGGCTGCGGCCGGTACCGGGGTCGGCACGACGCATTGGCATTGGCAGCCGAGGGAGTTCATTGCGGCTTGGAGGGAGTGTGGGTGGCTGTCGTCTACTGAACTGACGCAGTTGCTCCCACGAATGCATGGGCCGAACAGCACCAGCGTCGCTGAGATTCCTTGGGGAGTGGCCCGCGAGCGATTTCGGCCATATGTCGGCGATCTCAACCGGACCATGCGCAAGTACCTAATAACGAATGCCGACCGTCAAACACACTTTCTCGCGCAGACCTACATCGAGACCGCGCTGTGGCAAACGATGGAGGAGTTTGGTCGAGCAAGGCAGCAGAGGCGACGTGACGGATCGTTGTATTGGCCGGCACCTGCCATGGAGTTCTATCAAGCCTTCTATGGACGCGGCATCATGCAGCTGACCTGGGCTGGAAACTATGAGGGGTATGGTCTCTACAGGCGCTTCTCCAACGTAGCGCCAACTCATGCATACCGGGACACGAGAATCACCCACGACTCGCAGCACTACTGGGAGGACCCGCGGGAAGATGGACGGGTTGTAGGGCGCCCGCGGCGGTGGTCGCCAAGGTTCGACCCGGCTCGTGTGGCGGACGATGCGTATAGCGCCTGCGACTCAGGCGGCTATTACTGGGTATCAAAGGACATCGGCGAGACCATCAACATCAACAGGGTCTGTGACCAAGGCGTCACGGCGAACGCGATAGGAAGAGCGTCCGTTCTCGTCAACGGTGGTGGCTACGGCTTCGCGGAGCGTCAGGCCTATGCAAACTTTGTAGATCGATTCAGAAGTGACACCACGAGTACCAATGCTGAAGCGACGTTCAATGTCACGTACAGAACCAGGAGGCATGCGATCTATGTGGACTTCACTCCACAGCGGCCAAGCTAAACGCCTCGTCCGGCGGCTTGCATCAATCTCGGCAATGGCCATCGGTTGCTCCGGCACGATCGGCTCAGCCGACAGCCCAGAGTTGCCGGCGAGTAGCCGAGAGCACAAGGAGTTGATTCCACTCCTGACAAAGACTGTATTGAGTACTCCTGGCTTTCCTGAATCGGAGCAGCCGGCTGTAGCCGTTGTACGGAGTCAAAGGGCGTCCGGCGTTGCAGGCGACGTCAAACTGCTAGTGCCAATCACTGTCCGGTACAAGAGGCTAAGCAACAGGTACTGCAGGCTCGCAGTTGGAACTACGACGACGGGGACGGACTTGCAACTCGTCCCAGTGCCGGTTCGTGCTGGGTATGACCGCTGTACGCGCATCGCGCCTGTCTTCTTCTTGGATATCAATCGCGACGGCGAAATGGATGTCGTCTACGGCATGACAGTGAAGTCAAATCGAGAAGACGCGTGGGTCGTTGAGGCGGCTGTCTACTTGTCCGATTCCTCGACTTCCACCGGGTACTGCTACTCGGCAGTTGCTAGCGAACAGGTTCAAGCCGAAGACTTGAAGAGATCTGCAACCGTCGAGGCGGCACTTAGAAGCGCTCTCGATAGGCTTGGGCTGAGTGCGTTCCCTTGTAGCAACTGAGCCATCCCGGCGTGCTCAATGTCGGTTTGAAGGCATGCGCCCTTCTGTCAGGCGACTGTGGCGGTGAGGCGCCTTGCCTTGAACGGCCGGCAAGCCGTGGTCCGTGCAGCGCTGAACATTCCGACCAGATCGCAACGCGCCATAGCGCTGGCCGCGATGCGGCCGGTGATGTGACTTTGTTCCGAGGCCACCGACGTGGGAACGTCGGTGGCTCGCGCTCGGGTTCAGGGGCTCGCAGACCACGGGCAACTTCTGCACCGCCTCGTTGCACCTCGGGCCTGTGGGGCTTCGATCGCTCGGTGACCTTCGCAAATCCGTAACCGGCTTCATCTCCGTGAAGCACTGGGCCCAGCCCGCAGGCACTCTCTGCGGCAGAAGGCTCCGATTCAGGAGTCGCAGACGTCGAGAAATGAAGATCGGTACTCCCCACTCCCCTGGCGGTCGCCCGGCGCACGACGCCGCGTCCAGCAGTCAGGCTGCGCGCACGAGTGCGCCGCGCGAGCAAGGCGCCAGCGGCGGCATGGACAACCTGCCGTCCAGGACAAGTGGCGAGGAGGCTCCGGCACCCCGGCAGAAGAAGTCGTTGCCGAAGCGCATCCTCAACAAAGCCATCTCGTGCTTCACCGGGGCACAAGCCGACAGGACAGGCAACAAGGCGCCAGAGGCACCAGAGGCACCAAAGAAGGCAGCTGAGTTTGGCGACCTCCCGGTCGACCTTTGGCCGCAGATCGGGATGGCGCTGCGCGGCCCCGACACGTACCAGTCGGTCAAGGACCTGACGGCGCTGGCGAGCACATCGAAGGCGATCCGCGAGGCGATCAAGGGCGATGAGCGACTGGCCCTTGACGAGCCTCTTCGCAAGATCGAGCAAGCCAATTCGCTGATCACCGCAACGTCGCCGAGCCTGCTGAAGGACGAGAACGTATTGCGTGCGCTGGCTCCGATGGTGGAGTTCCTGTCGCCTGCGTCGCGTGCGAGCCTCATCTCCGCGGTGTCATCACCGTCCGTCGATCCCGGTTCCAAGGCACGGGCATTGGCGGCACTGGGGCCCGCCGTGGCTCATCTGGGCGCGCACGGCGATGAACTGCTTGCGATGGCGAGAAACCTTCCCGCGCCCGTCAACGTGCTCGCATTGAGCGGACTTGCGGCCGGCATCGGGGGCCTGCAGCCGCAGCAGCGCGAGGCGCTGATCTCCGATTGGACAGGCCGCGGTGAAGAGCGCGACCGGGCCCTCCATCTGCTGGGCATCGTCGCCGGGATGCCGCAGATGGAGCCGGGGCTGCGCGATCGAGTCTTCGACGATGTGCTCGGCATGACGGATGAGGGTTGCAAGGCGCGGGCGTTGAGGTATCTCGCGCCCGCGTTGCCGCTGTTCAAGCCGGAGCAGCGCGACGAGTTCGTCAGTGCCGTCCTCGCGATCGGTGATGACAGCATGAAGGCCACGGCGCTGAGCGGTATCGGACGCGCGCTGGGCCAGCTGAGGACGGCGCAGCGCGAGGACATCGTCAACGTGCTGTCGACGCTTCCGGCCGGGCGCGAGAGGGCAAGGACGCTCGCTGGCATCGGGCCGGGCGTCGATCAGCTGGAGGAGCCGCAGCGACGGTCTGTCCTGGTGACGTTGCAGGGTCTGCCCGACGAGGACAAGGCTCTTGCGCTGTTTGGGTCTCGCCTTGCGTTCGAGTTCGGGCTCGACCCCGGCCATGATCTCCCCGGGCTGGCGAGCGGCATGTCGGGTTTCTCCACTGGCGAGCGCGCCGAGGTCGTCGAGCTCGCGCTCGCGATCCAGCAACCGCAGCACCGCGCGACCGCGCTGGCGGGGCTTGGGCCTGTGCTCGAGCATCTGGACAAGACTGACACGGCCCGCGTGCTTGACGACGCGTTGCAGTTGCCCGACCCGTTGCACAAGGGCAAAGCCGTCAGCGGACTGGTGGCCGGCATCCCGCATCTGCAGCCGGCGCAGCGCGAAGCCATCGTCCGTGCAGTGCTGAACGTTCCATCCAGGTCGCAGCGCGCCGAAACGCTGGCCGCGATGGGGCCGGTGCTGGTGCATCTCGAACCGGAGCAGCGCGGCCGTGTCGTCGACGCAGCGCGCGGCTGCGATCGCGGTCCTGAGCAACTGAAAGCCGTGCTTGGGCTGGCCGCCGGCAAATCGCAGCTCAACCCGGACCAGTTGGAAAGCCTGGCCTTCGCCGCTCGGGCCATTCGTGATCAAGCGACCCAACTGGCCGCGCGGATCAGCTTGATCTGACGCCCGAGCTTGGGTAGCACCTGACACCCAACGGAAAGACGGCCATGGCGCGCAGCATCACCCGTTCCCTCCCGGCCACCAGCGGGCGGATGCGCGCCGCAGAAGAGGCCACGCTGAGCTGGAGTGAGGGATCCAGGCGTCTCGACAGGCAAAGGCAGGGCCGGCGATGGCATGCGCTACTTCCGTATCGATAGCAAGAAGGCTCGTCTCACGGATGTCGGTGAGGCGCCTCGGCTTGAACGGTGGACTGCCGGTGTGCTTGACGTCCGGAGACGCCCGTCAGCCGACTCGACGGCGACGTGGTGCGTCGTCCAGCACCCTGGCTTGTTCCTCAGGCGACAGCGACGAGTGGCTGACGGCCTCGCGCAGCGCGGCCGCGGCCGAGTCGGATCCCCGGGCGAGCGCTGACCTGTAAGCCGTCATCCCCTGTTGTTCGGCCAGCAGCAGCTCCACTTTGGCCGAAGCCGGCAACTGCGACGAAAGCACGGCTTCGGCATAAGCCCGCACGGATTCGCCGCGGTCGCTGTGCACCGCAGCCGCAAGCGCGGACGCGCCGTTGGCATCGCGCGCAAGCAGGAGATCTCGCTTGGCGCCCTGCGGCAGATCGGAGCCGGCGACGACGTCCACCAACGCCGCAATGGATCGCGGCTGCTCGGATAGAACGCCCACTGAAAGCGCCGGCCGCCCGAGCGGATCGCGCGCAGCCAGCAGCTGATGCTTGTGCGCCGCTGCGAGCTTGGTGGAACTCGCAATGCCTTGCGCCAGCGTGCGGACGGCCTCCGCATGACCCTCTTGCATACCCACTGAAAGCGCCGGCATTCCATCGGGGTCACGGCCATGCAACAGCGCGGCGACAGGCAATGACGGGAGATCCGAGCGTTCCAGACCGTCGACCAGTGCGCTGACCGGGCCGTGCCGGCCCTTCTCCATCGCTATGGACAGCGCCGGCACGCCATTCGGGGCGGTCGCGACGAGCAGCTTCGCACGCTGCCGCATGTCGAGGTCCGAGTCGATGATCCCGTTGATCAATGCCCGCACGGCCTCCGTACACCCTTGCTGCATGCCGATGAACAGGGCGGGTACGCCGGTGGCATCCTGTCCCGAAAGCAGGTCCAGCTTCAGCTCGGCGCTCAGCGCACAGTCCCGCACGATGTCACAGAAGGCGGACGTCGCATCGGCCATGCGCTGGGAAACCGCCGCATACAGCCCCGAATCTTCATCGACGTTGCAAGCCAACAGCAACGCGCCCGCGCTTTCCTGGGAGTCCTTGGCCATTTGCAGGATGGTGGGCTTCACATCGCGAAGCGAGCCGCCGAAGCCATCGGCCAGCAAGTAGTACATCAACATTTCGTTGAGGGGAGGCAACTCGTTCGCCGTGCGGCGATCGACCGGCCCGCCCGGCGGCGCTTCCGGAAGACCCGTCAGTCCGCCTTCGGGGATGGCACGAACCAGGAACAACGTCGAAAGGCCGCCGAAGTACGCGAGGAAGAGATCCTCGTCCTTCAGGAAAGTCTTGATCGATCCCTCTTGCACATTGCGCAGGTCATCGGTGGCCGCCCGCTTGTGGGTGACCGTGGCGTTCGGGTCGTAGACCGTTTGCACATACTGCGGCGGCCGGCCGGGCTCGCGCTTGATCTTGAACTCTGCAGCCATGCTGTGCATGCTGGCTTCGACCAGCATCCGCATGGCATCCACCCCGTTGTGCTCCATCTCACGGAAGCGCTCGGCCGCGAAGCTGCCCCAATCGCGACCCTCGAGGAGGTAAAGGTCGGTTTGAGCCGCTGCCAGGGTGTCGTAGATGCCCTGCACGGAGCGAGGCACGTTCCGTGCGATCGCGCCCTCACTTGCGAATGCCCGGTAGTCGGGCTTGCCGGAGCCCACTTCGTGCTGCAGCAGCCAGGCAACTGCCAGATGCCGGCATTCGACAAGTTCTTCGTCGTTACCCTCGTGTCCCGGAAAGTACACCCGCTGATTGAGGTTCACCGCCGGATCGCGTCCGGGCTTGCTCGAGTAGTAGGGAACCTGCTTGAGACGGGTGAGGGAGGCCGCGCCGCCGTCCGCGGCATCGGAGGGCCTGCACTCGCTGGCTGGCAAGCCCGAGCGGGGCGCCATGGCACCAGCGAACGAATTGCCTCGCGACGGCAGGCTTGTTGCAAGGTCGGGGTGACCGCTTGCAGGCGTGGCGTTTGGGGCCGGTCCGCCGGCGCTGGGCAAGTCGTCGTCGGGAGTGCGAGTGCGAGTACGCGTGGGCGCCCGACCGGGGCTCGTAATGGAGAAAGTCGAAGGCATGAGCCGTGCAGGGCGGACGCATGTTGAGAGATGTCTCCCCGAATCTGCTTCAACCCCGGCCAGCCATGGCCTTGGACGCGAAAGTGTCGTCGATGGACCGAACAGGCCGCTGGACCACGTTGGTTGTCAGCTCCTGGCCGGTCTGAGACGGCCGCAAAGGGCTTGCGCGGGCGGCTCGTTGCCAGCCCCCGGGCTGACGGTCGTGCTGGCGTGGGAAACCGCTCGCTCGAGTCGGCCCACCAGGGCCGTCCGAAACCGAGCGGTTCACCCCGAGGGACCTTCGTTCGATCCGGACGATCCAGATGCCGGGTACAGCGTCTGCACGGTTCGCGCAAGCAAGGCGTGGCGCTTGTACTCGATGGATGTGTTGTTGTCGGGTCGCGGTCCTTCCTCGGTGCTTCGCTCCAGCGACAAACGCCCCTTGCGTTCCGTCAGGGTTTCGCCAGAACCGGTGTCGGGATCGCGTCCGACGATGGTCCGGTCGAGCTCAGGCCGGGCGTCCAGCAAATTCGACAAGCTGTGCGCATGTTTGTAGAAGGACGCAGGCAGTACTTGCAGCCCATCGATGACCTGAGCGCCCTCAGGAAGCGGCGCCTTGCTGCGCGACGCGTCCGCCAAGGGCTGCCCTTCCGCCAACCGCTGATGCCAGAGGTCAAAGGTGGCTTGCTCCTTGTGCATTTTGGATGCGTAACTCAGGCTGAACATGACGCAATCGGCCGGCGACTTCTGCGCTTCAGCATCAATGACCGCGATGCGTGCGTCCTCCAGCCCTGGCGCTCTCTTCACCCTGCCCACGAAATCGTCATGACTGAGCAGATGCGCCATGTGTCCCATCGTGGCCGGTTCAACGACGATCAATGTGAGCGGTTTGTCGGGCTCGCGCCGAATGTCTACGGCGGCGTGGTGCGGGCCGCCCGGCCGGTTGTCGACGCGGAAGACGGCCCGCGAGCGGCGCTTGGACGGGTCGGACACCAGCGACTCAACCAGACTGGCGGCGCTGTCGTGATAGCGCAGGTGGAGGTCGGGCTTGCGCCGGTTCTCGCTTTCCACGATCGCGCCAACGTTCGACAAGTCGGCCTGCAGCGTCGGCTTTCCGGGCTGGCGCAACGCCGCAATGTCCGCCCGGACCAGCCGCATCTCCGCGTCCAGCGAGGCAAGCCGAGGCGATTTGCGCAGCCGCTCCAGCGGGATGTCCGGACTCGACAAGGTCGGGGCTCTACCACTTGGTGCGCTCTGGGATGGGCGAGGCGCAGCCGGTGCCTCCGCCACAGGGATTGCGAGCGACAAGCCGCTCATTCGCCTAATCGGCATGACGATTCCTTTGTAGACATCAGGCGCCCGGCTGCAGCGACGCTGTGCCGGACGGAAATGTCGATCACGGTGACGCATGTGGGCGCGCCCCTCAAGCGCCGAAGCGAAGGAATGTGGGTCGCTGCGAAAGCGCCTCACCTCGGCGCGGGTGCCGCGAATGGCACGTCGCACTTCACACGTCGGTGTGCTCGGGCGGAGGGCGCACGAGCGGCTCGAGCTGCCGGGTCACGTTTTCCAGAAGCGGCTCGATCGCCGCCTCGCCGCCGCCTCGCTCATACGCCGCCACCAACGCCGCCTCCAGGGCCTCGGCCGAGCGCTGCAGTGCCGGCATGCCCAGCGTGCCGGCAACGCTCTTGAGGTCGTGGGCGCAGCGTATGGCGGCCTCCCCGTCATCTCGTGCGCGGGCGTCGCGCAGGCGTGCCTCGAAGTCGGCCTCGCGCTGGCGGAACTTGGCCAGCAGGCGCCGATACAGTGCTTCGTCGCCCCTCACTGACGCCAGGCCCGCGCGTATGTCCAACCCGGGCAGCGCGGCCGTGGCTCCACGGTTTGAAGGCGTGCCCGGAGGCACCCAACGCGCCAGGGTGGAGAACAACTCTTCAACGTTGACCGGCTTGGAGATGTGGTCGTTCATGCCGGCCGCCAGCACCTTTTCCCGGTCGCCCACCATCGCGTTCGCTGTCATCGCGATCACCGGCAGGTCGCGCCACTGCGGCTGTTGCCGCAGCGCCTGCGTGGCCGCATAGCCGTCCATCACCGGCATCTGGCAGTCCATCAGCACCAGGTCGAAGGGCTCGCGCTCGAGCCACTCCAGCGCTTCCTGGCCGTTTTGCGCGGTGCGCAGCAGGATGCCGGCGCGACCCAGCAGATCGCCCGCCAGCTCCTGGTTGATCGGGTTGTCCTCGACCAGCAGGATGCGGGCTCCGGCCAGGCTGGCGCGCTGTCTGGCGAGTGCTTCGTCGCGCCGCTCGCTGCGCCGCGCGTGCTGCCCGGGCAAGTGCAACGCTCCCAGGCAGGCGTCGAGCAGCGTCGACGGAGTCACGGGCTTGGTGAGCATCGCGGCCGCGTTGATCCGCGCCTCAGCCAGGCGGCGCGCCGCCTCGTCGCGGCTGAACGCTGTCAGCATCAGCACCGTGGGCGGAGGGTGGCGCAGGTTCATGCGAGACAGTTCGAGCAGGCAGTCGATGCCGTCGAGTCGAGGCATCTTCCAGTCCAGCAGGAGGTTCGAACCCTGTACCAGGCGAAATGATCATGGGTGGCGGCAGCACGCTGGACAGCGGATACGGCAGCGCATCGCCGATGCCCACCTTCTGAGCGCCGCTCGTGCGGTCGCGGTAGGCGTAGATTCCGCCGACGAGCTTGAGCGCGTCGGCCTCGTAGTTCACATCGATTTCGTGGCTGCTCGCGCGGGTCACGTAGTCCTGGTTCGTCAGCGTGAAGAGACCGCTCGCGAATTCCACGCCGTCGTTGACCAGCCGCGTCGTGCCGGCCAGGTAGGTGACTGACCAGCGTTCGTCGATCGACCACGTGAGTTGCGAACGAAAGGCCGTCTGCTTCAGGTCGCTGGCGATGTCTTGCGCACTGCGGTAGCCGAGGATGTTGCCGCCCGGCGCCACCGTCACCGGCGGGCCGAGTGTGCCTGCCGCGATGTCCGCGTTCGGAAAGTACGTGTAGCTGGCTCGCACGACGTCGGGCAGCGTGCTGTTGTTCTGTGTTTGGCTCAATGACGCGCGCCAGCGCAGGTCCGGCGTGGCCTGCAGCGCCCATGCCAGCCGAGCACTCGACACATCGATCTCGCCGTAGTTGCGCGGCGAAGCTCCCCCGTCGTCGTAGCCGTCGCTCTTGCGCTTCATCGCCGAGGCGCGAAGCTGGAGCGCGCCGGACACCGGGACGTTGATCACACCACGGGCCGTGCGGTCGTGGTAGCTGCCATAGGCCAGATCGCCAAAAGCCTCGAACCTCGAACTCGCGCGGGCCGTCTCGATGTTGACGACGCCGGCCGTCGCATTGCGGCCGTAGACCGTGCCCTGAGGGCCACGCACCGCCTCGATGCGATCGATGTCGAACAGGCCCAGGCTCAGGGCCTGGTAGGCGGGTTCGTAGATGCCGTCGACCTGCACGGCCACGGTGGAATATCCACCGAACGAATTGTTGTTGCCGATGCCGCGCATCGAGAAGCCGTTTTGCACCAGCTGGAGGTTGGGCACCGAGCTCGCGACGTCTGTCAGCGCGCTGATGCCTTGCGAGTCCAGCGCCGCTTGACCGACGACCGAGGCCGCGATGGGAGCTTTCGAGAGGACTTCAGGTCGACGCTGCGCCGTGATCGTGATCGACTCGAGTACGAGCGCCCCCGGCGTATCGTCCTGCGCATGGCCAGGACCGGTGTGCAACAGCACACACAACATCACGCCCAGCAGCACGACCAACGGCATCTTCCTGGGTGACATGAGACCCCCGCATTGCTGGGTGCCACGCTGTGAGCGTGTCCGCCTCCCTGGTGCCCGGGCAGCTTACTGCACTGCTTGCGCCGCTTGAAGCCCCGCGATCACGGTGGGAGCGCGGCGGCCCGCATCACGGCAACTGGCGCTGGGCCGGGTGCTCACCGAAAAGACAAACGCCCCGCAGTGCGGGGCGTTTGAGTGCTCGCATGGCGAGCTGAATGCTGGAGGCGCGGGCCGGAGTCGAACCGACCTACACGGATTTGCAATCCGGTGCATAACCGCTTTGCTACCGCGCCGTGAATCTTTGATCTTGGAGGAGACCGGATTCTGGCAAAAAAAAGGAAGCCGTTTTTATTCGGGCTTCCCTTTGTATCTGGAGCGGGAGACGAGTCTCGAACTCGCGACCTCAACCTTGGCAAGGTTGCGCTCTACCAACTGAGCTACTCCCGCTTGGTGCTTCAGTGAACGTTGTTTACGACCACCGAAGCCTCAGATTATAGACAGAGTTTTATCGGTTGTGCAAGAGGTCAGTGCTTCAGAACTTCAACATTTTCTTGAGGCGCTGCCTTGCCCTCCGGCTTGGCCCCGTCGCCCGACTTGGCGACCTCTTCTTCCGGCAGCTGCTGCGGCACCGACTCGAGCGCGATCTCGAGCACCTTGTCGATCCACTTGACCGGCACGATCTCGAGCTTGTTCTTCACGTTCTCGGGGATGTCCTGCAGGTCCTTGGCGTTCTCTTCCGGAATCAGCACCGTCTTGATGCCGCCACGGTGAGCCGCCAGCAGCTTTTCCTTCAGGCCGCCGATGGCCGTGACCTCGCCGCGCAAGGTGATCTCACCCGTCATGGCAACGTCAGCGCGCACCGGGATGCCGGTGAGCGCGGAGACGAACGCCGTGGTCATGGCGATGCCCGCGCTCGGGCCGTCCTTCGGCGTCGCGCCGTCGGGCACGTGGATGTGGATGTCGCGCTTCTCGAACAGCTCGTCCTTGATGCCCAGGCGGCGTGCCCGTGAGCGCACCACCGAGCGAGCCGCCTCGACCGACTCCTTCATCACGTCACCCAGCGAACCGGTGCGAATGATCGAGCCCTTGCCCGGCATCAGCGCCGACTCGATGGTCAGCAGGTCGCCGCCGACTTCCGTCCACGCCAGACCCACGACCTGGCCGACCTGGTTTTCCTTTTCGGCCTGGCCGTAGCTGTAGCGACGCACGCCCAGGAAGTCGTTGAGGTTCTCTTCGGTGACCTTGACCTGGCCTTCGTAGGTCTTGAGCGACAGGCCCTTCACCACCTTGCGGCAGATCTTCGACACCTCGCGCTCCAGCGAACGCACGCCAGCTTCACGGGTGTAGTAGCGGATGATCCCGCGGATCGCCTCTTCGGTGACGTCGAGCTCTTCGTCCTTGACGCCGTTGTTCTTGCGCTGCTTGGGCAGGAGGTAGCGCTGGGCGATGTTGAGCTTTTCGTCTTCGGTGTAGCCGGACAGGCGAATCACTTCCATGCGGTCGAGCAGAGCCGGCGGAATGTTCAGCGAGTTGGAGGTCGCCACGAACATCACGTCGCTCAGGTCGAAGTCGACCTCGATGTAGTGATCGCTGAAGGTGTGGTTCTGCTCCGGGTCGAGCACCTCGAGCAAAGCGCTCGACGGGTCGCCGCGGAAGTCCATGCCCAGCTTGTCGATCTCGTCGAGCAGGAACAGCGGGTTGCGAGTACCGACCTTCGACAGGCTCTGCAGCACCTTGCCCGGCATCGAGCCGATATAGGTGCGGCGGTGCCCGCGGATCTCGGCTTCGTCACGCACGCCGCCCAGGGCCATGCGCACGAACTTGCGGCCAGTGGCACGGGCGATGGACTGACCCAGCGAGGTCTTGCCGACGCCCGGAGGGCCGACCAGGCACAGGATGGGCGCCTTGACCTTGTCGACGCGCTGCTGCACCGCGAGGTATTCGAGGATGCGGTCCTTGACCTTCTCGAGGCCGTAGTGGTCCTCGTTCAGGACCTGCTCGGCGTGCTGGAGGTCGTGCTTGATCTTGGTCTTCTTGCTCCAGGGCAGGTTGACCAGCGTATCGATGTAGTTGCGCACGACCGTCGCTTCAGCCGACATCGGCGACATCAGCTTGAGCTTCTTGAGCTCGCTCTCGGCCTTCTTGCGCGCTTCCTTGGGCATGCGCGCCGCCTGGATCTTCTTCTCGAGCTCGTCGAGGTCGGCGCCTTCGTCGCCCTCGCCCAGCTCCTTCTGGATGGCCTTGACCTGCTCGTTCAGGTAGTACTCGCGCTGGCTCTTTTCCATCTGCCGCTTAACGCGGCCGCGGATGCGCTTTTCGACCTGCAGGATGTCGACCTCGTGCTCGAGTTGCTCGAGCAGCTTTTCCAGACGGCCGTTGACGGACACGAGGTCGAGGATGACCTGCTTGCTCTCGAGCTTGAGCGGCAAGTGGGCTGCAATGGTGTCGGCAAGCCGGCCGGCGTCGTCGATGCCCGCGATGGAGGTCAGGATCTCCGGCGGGATCTTCTTGTTGAGCTTCACGTACTGGTCGAACTGCTGCGTCACCGCGCGGCGCAGCGCCTCGATCTCAGGCGTGGTGCCCGCCTCGGGCGGCACGGGCACGACTTCGGCGACGAAGTGCTCGCCGTTGTCTTCGATCTTCTGGGTGTTTGCGCGCTGGATGCCTTCGACCAGCACCTTCACGGTGCCGTCGGGCAGCTTCAGCATCTGCAGGATGCTCGACACGCAACCGGTGTCGAACATGTCGTCGGCCTTGGGCTCATCCTTGCCGGCGGCCTTCTGCGCGACCAGCATGATCTGGCGGCCGGCTTCCATCGCCGCCTCGAGCGCCTTGATGGACTTCGGGCGCCCGACGAACAGCGGAATGACCATGTGCGGGAACACCACCACGTCGCGCAGCGGAAGCAGCGGCAGGGTGATGGGATCCGCGGGGAGTACGGGGTGTCCGGACATTGCAACCTCTCTTTCTCAGGCCCAAATAAGGACTGAGCGGTCAAAAAACAAGAACGTGGCGGCATGAGGCCGGGCGGCGAGTATTGCGGAAGCTGGTGGGGTCGATCTCCCGCATTCCAGACACTGTTGCGACGCTTCTCAAGCGCTCGCCTTGGCTTGCTCGCGGTACACGAGCAGCGGTTTCGTGTGCTCTTCGATCGTGTGCTCGTCCACCACCACCTTGGCGACGCCGTCGAGCGTGGGCAGATCGAACATCGTGTCCATGAGCGACTGCTCGACGATCGAGCGCAGGCCCCGGGCACCGGTCTTGCGGGCCAGCGCCTTCTTCGCAATGGCGGTCAGCGCAGACGGCCGAATCTCCAGCTCCACGCCGTCCATCGAGAAGAGCTTCTGGTACTGCTTCACCAGCGCGTTCTTCGGCTCGGTCAGGATCTGCACCAGAGCGTCCTCGGTCAGCTCGCCCAGCGTAGCCACCACCGGCAGACGACCCACCAGTTCAGGGATGAGGCCGAACTTGATCAGGTCTTCGGGCTCCACCTCGCGGAACACTTCGGACACCGCCCGCTCGGTCTTGCTCTTCACGCTGGCTGCAAAGCCGATGCCCGACTTCTCGGAACGGTTTTGGATCACCTTTTCGAGGCCGTCGAATGCACCACCGCAGATGAACAGGATGTTGGTGGTGTCGATCTGGAGGAAGTCCTGGTTCGGATGCTTGCGTCCGCCCTGCGGCGGCACCGAAGCCATGGTCCCCTCGACCAGTTTCAACAACGCCTGCTGCACGCCTTCACCCGACACGTCGCGGGTGATGCTCGGGTTGTCGGCCTTGCGGGAGATCTTGTCGATCTCGTCGATGTAGACGATGCCGCGCTGCGCCTTCTCGACGTCGTAGTTGCAGTTCTGCAGCAGCTTCTGAATGATGTTTTCGACGTCCTCGCCCACGTAGCCGGCCTCGGTCAGCGTGGTGGCGTCGGCAATCACGAAGGGCACGTTGAGCAGGCGCGCCAGCGTCTGGGCCAGCAGCGTCTTGCCCGAACCGGTGGGGCCGATCAGCAGGATGTTGCTCTTGGCGAGCTCCACATCCTCCTTCTTGCCCGCCCCCATGTGCTTCAGGCGCTTGTAGTGGTTGTAGACGGCCACGGACAGCGTGCGCTTGGCGGTGTCCTGGCCGATCACGTACTGGTCGAGGATGCCCTTGATCTCGCTGGGGACCGGCAGGTCGCTGCGTGCAGCCTTCGGATCGGCGGCGTCAGCGGGTACCTCGTCGCGGATGATGTCGTTGCACAGCTCAATGCATTCGTCGCAGATGAACACCGACGGGCCAGCGATCAGCTTCTTGACCTCGTGCTGGCTCTTGCCACAGAACGAGCAGTACAGAACCTTTTCGCTGGAGGAGCCTTTTTTCTCGGGCATGGGTGTGCGTGCGCGCGGCAGGAGATTCGAAGGAATGATAAGTCAAAAGAAAACGGGGCCTTCCGTTCGAATAAAGCCCCGTTGCTCACCCAGTTTTAGCCGGCGCGCGCCGGCCGTGACTTCCGACCGCTCAGCCTCGCTTGGCGATCACCTGGTCGATCAGCCCGTAGCTCTTGGCCTCGTCGCCGGACATGAAGAAATCACGTTCCGTGTCGGCCTGGATCTTTTCGAGCGACTGGCCGGTGCGTTCGGCAAGGATCTTGTTGAGGTTTTCACGCAGCTTGAGGATTTCGCGGGCCTGGATCTCGATGTCGGTCGCCTGGCCCTGGGCTCCGCCCAGCGGCTGATGAATCATCACGCGCGAGTTCGGCAGGGCGAACCGCTTGCCCTTGGCGCCTGCTGCCAGAAGGAAGGCGCCCATGCTGGCGGCCATGCCCATGCACAGGGTTGAGACGTCCGGCTTGATGAACTGCATGGTGTCGAAGATCGACATGCCGGCACTGACGCTGCCCCCGGGCGAATTGATGTACAGCGAGATGTCCTTGTCCGGGTTTTCGCTTTCCAGGAACAGCAGTTGCGCCACCACCAGGTTGGCCGTCTGGTCGTTGACCGGGCCCACCAGGAAGATGACCCGCTCGCGCAGCAGGCGGCTGTAGATGTCGTAGGCGCGTTCGCCACGGCCCGACTGTTCGATGACGATGGGCACCATGCCCAGGTTCTGGGTATCCAGCGCGCTCATGGCTCTCCTTTGAGACTGTTTCTCGCGTTCGCGTGTACTTGGGCACCGATTATGTCGCGTCAAGAATGGCGCTGAAGAAAACAAAAGGCGCCGGCCCCCGGGGGCGCGGCGCCTATGCGGCGGGCGTGCCTGCTCAGGCGTTCATGAGCTCATCGAACGACAGCTGCTTGTCGACCACCTTGGCCTTGCCCAGCACGAAGGCCGTGACGTTGTTCTCGATGACCACGGCCTCGACCTCGGCCATGCGCTGGCGGTCGCCGAAGTACCAACGCACTACGTCGGCCGGCTTCTCGTAGCTCTGGGCGAGCTCCTCGACGTGGGCCTTGATCTGGTCCGGCGTGGCCTGCAGCTTCTCGACCTTGACCAGCTCGGCCACCACCAGGCCCAGGCGCACGCGGCGCTCGGCTTGCGGCGTGAACATCTCGGCGGGGATCGGCGCCTTGTCGGCGTCCTTGACGCCACGCTGCTTGAGGTCGGCACGGGCGCCTTCGACCAGGCGCTCGGTTTCGTTCTGCACCAGGGCCTTGGGCAGGTCCAGCTCGGCGGTCTTGACGAGCGCGTCCATCACTGCAGCCTTGTTGCGGGCCATCAGGCGGAATTTCACTTCGCGCTCGAGATTCTTCTTGATATCGGCGCGCAGACCTTCGACCGTCGCATCGGCAATGCCCAGCGACTTGGCGAACGCCTCGTTGACCTCGGGCAGGTTCTGCGATTCGACCTTCTTCAGCGTCACCAGGAAGTCGGCTTCCTTGCCGGCCACGTCCTTGCCGTGATAGTCCTCGGGGAAGTTGAGCGGGAAGGTCTTGGACTCGCCAGCCTTCATGCCGCGCACGGCCTTCTCGAACTGTTCGAGCATGCGGCCTTCGCCCAGGATGAACTGGAAGCCTTCGGCCTTGCCGCCTTCGAACGGGGTGCCGTCGATCTTCCCTTCGAAGTCGATGGTCACCCGGTCGCCGTCGGCAGCGCCTTCGGCCGCGGGGCGCTGGGCGAAGGTGCGGCGCTGCTTGCGCAGGATGTCGAGCGTCTTGTCGATGGCCTCTTCGGTCACCTCGGCCGAGACGCGCTCGACTTCAGCGGTCGACAGGTCACCCAGCTTCACGTCGGGATACACCTCGAAGGTGGCGTCGAAGGCGATCTCGCCCTCGGGCGCGCCTTCCTTTTCAGTGATGCGCGGCGCGCCGGCCACGCGCAGCTGTGCTTCGCTGGCTGCCCTGCTGAAGGCCTCGCCGACCTTGTCGTTCATGACCTCGTACTGCACCGAGTAGCCATAGCGCTGGCTCACCACGCTCATGGGCACCTTGCCGGGGCGGAAGCCGTCGGCCTTGACGGTGCGGGCCAGGCGCTTGAGGCGCGACTCGACTTCGTTCTTCAACGCATCGGCCGACAGCGTCAGCGTGATGCGACGTTCGAGCTTCTCGAGGTTTTCAACTTGCACGGCCATTTTCGATCTCTCTTGCTGTCGTTCGTTGCTGCTGAAAATTGCAGTTTGGTGCGCGGGGGGGGACTCGAACCCCCACACCATCGCTGGCGTCAGGACCTAAACCTGGTGCGTCTACCAATTTCGCCACCCGCGCCGGAAATGAAGAAGGGAGCCATCGGCTCCCCTCGGGCGATCCGGGAAACCGCGAATTTTAGCCTGCGGCGGACTGCGGGTTTTCCTGGTCTGCGGGTTTGACGCGGAACCAGGCCGCATACATGGCCGGCAAGGCCAGCAGCGTGAGGGCCGTGGCGACGATGAGGCCGCCCATGATGGCCACGGCCATCGGCCCCCAGAACACGCTGCGCGACAGCGGGATCATCGCCAGCACAGCCGCCGCCGCGGTAAGCACGATGGGCCGGAAGCGCCGCACCGCCGCCTCCACCACCGCCGTCCACGCCGGCACGCCCCGGCCGCGGTCCTGCTCGATCTGGTCGATCAGGATCACCGAGTTGCGCATGATCATGCCCATGAGCGCGATGAACCCCAGCAGCGCGACGAAGCCGAACGGCCGGTTCAGCAGCAGCAGCGCCAGCGCCACACCGGCGATGCCCATCGGCGCGGTCAGCACCACCAGGATCGAGCGCGACACGCTGTGCAGCTGCAGCATCAGCAGCGTGAACATGATGAACAGCATCACCGGCACGTTGGCGGCAATCGAGCCGGTGCCCTTGCTGCTCTCCTCGGCCGTGCCCGCCAGTTCGATCGCATAGCCCACCGGCATGCGCCGCTGCAGCTCCTGCATCTTGGGCCACAGCTGGGTGCTCACGGTGGGGCCCTGCACGCCTTCTGCCACGTCGCCCTGCACCGTGATCGCGTAGTTGCGCCCTTCCCGCCACAGCACGCCGGGCTCCCAGGTGAAGCCGACCTTGGCGATCTGCGTCAGCGGGATCGAACGGCCGCTCGCAGTGGGCACGTAGGCGTTGCCGATGTCGGTGACGGCGTTGCGCTCTTCCTGCGGCTGGCGCAGCACGATGTCGATGAGGCGGTCGCCCTCGCGGTACTGGCCGATGGTCGAGCCCGACAGGATGGTGCGCGAGGCCTGCGCAATGGCCTGGCTCGTCACGCCGAGCGCGCGAGCCTTGTCCTGGTCGACCTCGAGGCGCAGCACCTTGACCGATTCGTTCCAGTTGTCGTTCACGCCGCGCATCGACGGGTTGGCGCGCATCATCGCCTTCGCCTCGTCGGCCCATGCGCGGAGTTCCTTCACGTCGGGCCCGGTCACGCGGAACTGCACCGGGTAAGGCACCGGCGGCCCATTGGGCAGCAGCTTCACGCGGCCGCGCGCCTCGGGAAATTCGGTGGCCAGCAACTCCGGCAGGCGCTTGCGCAGCTCCTCGCGCGCAGCCAGGTCCCTGGGCAGCACGATCGACTGGGTGACGTTGGTCTGCGGAAAGATCTGGTCGAGCGGCAGGTAGAAGCGGGGCACGCCGCTGCCCACCCAGGTGCTCACGCTCTGCACGCCCTCTTCCTTCAGCAGGCGGGCCTCGAAGCGCCTGGCCACGGCTTCCGTGCTCTGATAGCTCGTCCCCTCGGGCATCCACAGGTCGACCAGGATCTCCGGCCGGCTCGAGTCGGGGAAGAACTGCTGCTGCACGCGGCCCATGCCGACGATGCCCAGCGCAAAGATGAGCAGCGTGATGCCGATCGTGGCCCAGCGGTAGCGGACGCACCAGTTCACCATCGCCCGAAAGCGCACGTAGAACGGGCCGTCGAACAGTTCATGCGCCTCGCCGCCGCCCACCTTGCTCCTCGTGCGCAGCAGCCAGGCGCCGATGTACGGCACGAAATACACCGACACGATCCACGAGATCAGCAGCGCCGCGGTGGTGACCGCAAAGATCGCGAACGTGTACTCGCCCACGGTGGAGCGCGCCATGCCGATGGGCAGGAAACCCGCCGCGGTGATGAGCGTGCCGGTGAGCATGGGCATCGCGGTCACGTCGTAGGCGAAGGTGGCCGCGCGCATCTTGTCGTAGCCCTCCTCGAGCTTGCGCACCATCATCTCGACCGCAATGATCGCGTCGTCCACCAGCAGGCCCAGCGCAATGATCAGCGCACCCAGCGAGATCTTGTGCAGGCCCACGCCCCAATAGAACATGGTGACGAAGGTGATGGCCAGCACGAGCGGAATCGTGAGCGCCACCACGAGGCCCGGCCAGATGTCGACGCGGAAGGGCTTGGTGTGCAAGCCGAGGCTGATGAAGCTCACCGCCAGCACCACGGCCACCGCCTCGATGAGCACCTTGACGAACTCGCCGACCGACCGGGACACCGCCTTGGGCTGGTCCTGGATCTGGCTCATCTCGATGCCCACGGGCAGGTCCTGCTGGATCTGCGCCACCGCGGCGCGCAGGTTGTCGCCCATCTTGATGATGTCGCCGCCCTTGGCCATCGATACGCCCAGCGCAATCACTTCCTTGCCCTGGTGGCGCACCTTCACCTGCGGAGGGTCGAGGTAGGCGCGCTGGATCTGCGCGATGTCGCCCAGGCGGATGGTGTTGGCCGCCCCAGTGGCCGGGTTCGCCGCACGAATGGGGAAGACCTTGAGCTGCTCGACCGAGTTGAACTGCCCGCCGATGCGCACCTGCAGGTTGTCGCCGTCGGCGTTGAGCACGCCAGCGCCTTCCACCGCGTTCTGCGCGCCGAGCTGCGCGATCACCTGGTTGAAGTCGATGCCCATCTGGGCCAGCCGCTTCTGCGAGATCTCGACGAAGATCTTCTCGTCCTGCACGCCGAACAGTTCGACCTTGGCCACGTCAGGCACGTGGAGGAACCGCGAACGCGCGCGGTCGGCGTACTGGCGCAGTTCCTCGTCGGAAAAGCCGTCGGCCGACAAGGCATAGATGGAGCCGTAGACGTCGCCGAAGTCGTCGTTGAAGAACGGGCCGATCACGCCCTGCGGCAAGGTCGCGCGCATGTCGCCGACCTTCTTGCGCACCTGGTACCAGACGTTGCTCACCTCCTTGGGAGGCGACGAGTCCTTGATCTGGAAGATGGTGAGCGACTCGCCCGGCTTGGTGTAGCTGCGGATCTTGTCGGCATAGGGCGCCTCCTGCAGCGCCTTCTCGATCTTGTCGGTCACCTGCTCGGCCATCTGCTGCGCCGTGGCGCCCGGCCAGAACACGCGCACGACCATGGCGCGGAAGGTGAACGGAGGATCTTCGTCCTGCCCGAGCTGGAAGTAGGCCGCGAAGCCCAGCACCATCAGCACAACCATCAGGTAGCGCGTCAGCGCCGGGTGCTCCAGGGCCCAGCGGGAAATGTTGAACCGGCCTGGCTGGCCGCCGGCTGCGGCGAGTTCTTGCGTGCTCACGAATTGCCCTTCCTGCAAGAACTCAGCGGGAGGCTGCCGCAGCCACCGGAGTGGCCGCCGCGGCGCCGTAGAACTTGACCTTCTGCCCCGGCGTGAGCACATGCACGCCAGCCGTCACCACCACCTGGCCCGGCTTCAGGCCCGACGAGATGACGGCGCTGTTGGCCTCGGCCCCGGCCACCTGGACCACCTGCGGCTTGACCGTCATGCTTTCCTTGTCGAGCAGCCACACGGCCGTCTTTCCCTCGTATTCCATCAGCGCCGACAGCGGCAGCTTGTTGACGCCGTTGGTCTTGGGCAGGTCGAGGGTGATGCTGGCGGTCTGACCCAGCTTCACCGCGGCACGACCGATGTCCGCCTTCACCAGGAAGGTCCGCGTCACCGGGTCGGCGGCGGCGGCCACCTCGCGCACGGACGCGGGCCATTGTTCGTTGCTGCCCCACAGCTTCACCTTCAGCCGGTCGCCCTTGCCTTCGAGGCCGCGCAGCAGCTGCAGCTTGTCCTCGGGCACCGAGAACACCACGTCGCGCGGGCCGTCGTGTGCGAGTCGCAGCACCGGCGTGCCCGCCGCCACCACCTGGCCCGGCTCGGCTTCCACGCCAGTGATGACGCCGGAGGCGTCGGCCACCAGAGCGGAATAGGCGGTCTGGTTGCCCTGCACACTGGCCTGCGCCTGCGCCTGGTCGAGCGTTGCCTTGGCCGCCTTGAGCGCGGTTTCGCGCCGCTCCAGCTCGGCGGAGCTGATGAAGCCCTGTTCGCGCAGTTCCTTGAAGCGCTTGAAGTCAGCGGCCGCCTGCTCATGGTTGGCCTGGGCGGCGGACAAGCTGGCCCGGGCGGCGTCCTGGCCGAGCCGCAGATCCTGCGGATCCAGCTGCGCGAGCACCTGCCCGGCCTTCACCGCATCGCCGAGGTCGGCGCTGCGGCGCACCAGCTTGCCCCCGACGCGGAAGCCCAGGCGCGACTCGGTGCGGGCCCTCACCTCGGCGGCAAATTCGAAAGTGGCGCCGGCCGTGTCGCTGCCCACGACGACGGTGCGCACCGCGCGCACCGGCTCCGGCGCGGCTTCGTTTCGGGAGCATCCCGCCAGCAAGGCGGCAACGCACAGGGCGGCGAGGCCCAGACTGGAAGCGAGTGGGCGCGGTGTCGGAAAGGGACGCATGGAGGTGTTCCTCGGGCTCTCGATGCCGGCGTCGGGCGCCGGGGCTGTGTGACGGCGCAGCCAATAACTGACTGACCGGTCAGTAATATATGCAGGGCCTTGCGCCGTGTCAAACCCGCGCATGGACAATCCGCGCCGAACTGCACGCGCCGCCCGCTCCCCAATGTCCGTCGACCACTACGAAAACTTCCCGGTCGCTTCCATCCTGTGCCCGCCCCGCCTGCGACCTGCCATCGCTGCCATCTACTGGTATGCGCGCACCGCGGACGACCTGGCGGACGAAGGCAACGCGCCGCCCGCCCACCGGCTGCAGCAGCTGGCGAACTACCGGGCCGACCTGCGCGCCGTCGCCGCCGGACGGCGTCACTGTGGCGCATGGCCGGGTGTCTTCGATCCGCTGGCCCCGATGTTGCGCGAACACCGCCTGCCGGTCGCCCTGCTGGAAGACCTGCTCAGCGCCTTCGAACAGGACGTGACCCGGCAGCGCTATGCCGATCGTGACGACCTGCTCGACTACTGCCGCCGCTCCGCCAACCCCGTGGGGCGGCTGCTCCTGCATCTGTACGGTGTTGACGATGCGCCGTCGCTGCGGCGGTCCGACGCGATCTGCACCGCCTTGCAACTGATCAACTTCTGGCAGGACCTGAGCATCGACCTGCCCCGCGGGCGGCTCTATCTGCCGTTGGCCGATTGCGAGCGGCTGGGTGTCACGCCCGACGCGGTGATGCAAGGCCAGGACACTCCGGCCATTCGCGCATTGGTGGCCGACGCCTGCGGCTGGGCGCGAGGCCTGATGCAAGACGGCGCGCCGCTGGTGCACCGCCTGCCCGGCCGCGCCGGATGGGAGCTGAGGCTCGTGGTGCAAGGCGGGCTGCGCATCCTCGACAAGATCGCCGCCATGGACCATGCCGCGATCCGCGCCCGGCCGCGCCTACGCTGGTGGGACGGCCTGCCCATGCTGTGGCGAGCTTTTCGGATGTAGGCACAGTGCTTGATGCCAGAATGCGCGCGCCCGACCCGCCGCTCCATCCATGACGCCGCAACAGTACGTGCAGAACAAGGCCGCCGCCAGCGGCTCCTCGTTCTACTACGCCTTCCTCTTCCTGCCGCCGCCGCGCCGCGCGGCCATCACCGCCTTCTACGCCTTCTGCCGCGAGGTGGACGACGTGGTGGACGAAGTACAAGACCCGGGCGTGGCCGCCACCAAGCTGGCCTGGTGGCGCAAGGAGGTGGACCAGGCCTTCGCGGGCCGGCCCACGCACCCGGTCATGCAGGCCCTGATGCCGCACGTCAACGACTACGCCATCGTGCCGGGCCATCTGCAGGCGGTCATCGAAGGCTGCGAGATGGACCTGCAGCAAAGCCGCTACCTCGACTACGCCGGGCTTGCGCGCTATTGCCACCTGGTGGCCGGCGTGGTGGGCGAAGTCGCCTCGGCGATCTTCGGCCGCACGTCGGAGCAGACGGTGCGCTACGCCCACACGCTGGGCTTGGCGTTCCAGCTCACCAACATCATTCGCGACGTCGGAGAAGACGCGCGCCGCGGCCGCATCTATCTGCCGGTAAGCGAGCTGCAGCAGTTCGACGTGAAGGCCCACGAGCTTCTCAAGCGCGATGCGCCCTGGGGCTACAGCGAGCGCTTCACCGCCCTCATGCGCTTTCAGGCCGAACGTGCCCACCGCCTGTACGACGAAGCCTTCGCCCTGCTGCCCGATGCCGACCGGCGCACCCAGCGGCCGGGGCTGATGATGGCCGAGATCTACCGCACGCTGCTGCGCGAGATCGAGGCCGGCGGCTTCCAGGTGCTGCACCAGCGGGTGAGCCTCACGCCGCTGCGCAAGCTGTGGCTGGCCTGGCGCACCAACTGGCGCGAACGGTAGTGGCCGCCGGGGGGAAGACGCAGAGGGTCTGCGTGGTGGGCGGCGGCTGGGCCGGCCTGGCCGCTGCGGTTGAAGCCGCCGGTGCGGGCCACTCCGTCACACTGTTCGAAATGGCGCCGCAGCTCGGCGGTCGTGCCCGCCGCGTGCCACCCGGCCCGCTGGACCCTGCAGGGCTGGCGATCGACAACGGGCAGCACATCCTCATCGGCGCCTACAGCGAATCGCTGCGGCTCATGCGGCTGGTGGGTGTCGACGTCGGCGCGGCCTTCGACCGCCGCCCGCTCACCCTTCAATTCGCCGACGGCAGCGGCCTGCGCCTGCCTGCCGGCCCCGCCCTCACGGCCTTTGCACGCGGAGTGCTCGCCGCCCGCAGCTGGAGCCTGCGCGACCGCCTAGCCTTGCTGGCAGCAGCCGGCGGCTGGCTGCTGCGCGGCTTTCGTTGCGACCCACGACTCACGGTCGCCCAGCTCACCGCCAACCTGCCGCAACGCCTGCGCGACGAACTGCTGGCCCCGTTGTGCGTGGCGGCGCTGAACACACCGGTCGAGCAAGCCAGCGCCACCGTGTTTCTGCGGGTGATGCACGACGCGCTGTTCGCAGGCCCCGGTGCCGCCGACCTGCTGCTGCCGCGGGTGGACCTGAGCGCCTTGTGGCCCGAAAAGGCGCACGAATGGCTGCAGGGACGGGGAGTACGCATCGAGACCGGCGTGCGCGTCGCGACCCTCGAGCGCCGAGCCGGCACCTGGGACATCGATGGCAAGGCATTCGACCGGGTGGTCCTGGCCTGCAGTGCGGTCGAGGCGGCCCGGCTGGTGCAGCAGGAAGCGCCCGCCTGGGCCCAGTTGGCCAAGGCGCTCTGCTATGAGCCGATCATCACGGTGCTGCTGTCGTCTGCCGGCACGCGGCTGGCGCAGCCGATGCTGGCCCTGCGCCAAGGGCTGGCCCAGTACGTGTTCGACCTCGGCCAACTGCGTGGCGATGCCGCCGCTTCCGGCGTGCTGGCCGCGGTGATCAGCGGCGCGCGAGAGGCCGTCGAGCGAGGGCTCGAGCCCGCTGCCGAATCGGTCCGCCAGGAACTGATGCGCGAGCTGGGGCCCCAGCTGCGTGGAGAACCGAAGCTGCTGCGCACCTTGTGCGAAAAGCGAGCCACCTTCCTGTGCACCCCCGACCTGCGCCGCCCGCCAGGCGCCATCGCGGCCGGGCTTTGGGCGGCCGGTGACTACGTCGAAGGCCCCTACCCCGCCACGCTCGAAGGAGCCATGCGCTCCGGCACGGCAGCCGCGCGCCAATCCACGGAACCGCACTGAAACGAAACCATTTGGTGGGTGCAATTTTCGCTATACAAAATTGCGGCGTTCTAAGCGAGAATTCCTCTCATGAAAAAGATCGAGGATCAGACCCCCACGATCCAGGTGATGGAACGCATGTTTGCATTGCTGGACGTGCTCGCGAGCCATCAGGACCCCGTGTCGCTGAAAGAGATCAGCGAACAGACAGGGCTGCACCCTTCGACGGCGCATCGCATCCTCAATGACCTCGCGATCGGCCGCTATGTCGACCGGCCGGAGGCCGGCAGCTACCGCCTCGGCATGCGCCTGCTGGAGCTCGGAAACCTGGTGAAGGCACGGCTCGACGTGCGCGATGCGGCGCTCGGGCCGATGCGGGAGTTGCACAAGCTGACCCACCAGCCGGTCAACCTGTCGGTACGGCAGGGCGACGAGATCGTCTATATCGAGCGCACCTACAGCGAACGCTCCGGCATGCAGGTGGTCCGCGCGGTGGGCGGCCGCGCGCCGCTGCACCTCACCTCGGTCGGCAAGCTGTTCCTGGCGCATGACGATGCCCAGCGCGTGCGGGCCTATGCCACCCGCACCGGCCTGTCCGGACACACCCGCAACAGCATCACCGAGCTGCCCGTGCTCGAGCGGGAACTGTCACGCGTGCTGCAAAGCGGCACCGCGCGCGACAACGAAGAGCTCGAGTTGGGTGTGCGCTGCATGGCCGCAGGCATCTATGACGACCAGGACAAGCTCGTCGCAGGCCTGTCGATCTCGGCCCCGGCCGATCGGCTCGAAGATGCCTGGATGGACCGCCTGAAGGCCACGGCGTCGCAGATCTCCTCGGCGCTGGGTCACCGGGGCCAGGCTCGCTAGCGTTCTCGCGCCGCAAAGCAAAAGGCCTGGAGCGTCGCTCCAGGCCTTTTTGCTTGAGGGTGTGTGCTCAGGAGGTGACGCGAGGGGTCGCGGCCGTCGCAGGCTGCGGATGGCCCAGGGGCATCGTCGTCTCCAGCCAGCGGCGCACGCGCTCCGCATCACCGATGCGCGAGTACTTTCCGGCGGAATCCAGGAACACCATGATCAGCTTGCGGCCCGCCAGGCTCGCCTGCATGACCAGGCAGCGGCCGGCTTCGGAGATGTAGCCGGTCTTCTGCAGGCCGATCTCCCACGTTGGGTTGCGCACCAGGCCGTTGGTGTTGCGGTATTGCAGGTTGCGGCGCCCGACGACCACCTGGTATTCCTGCGAAGTGGACAGCTCGCGGATCAGCGGGTGCTGGTAGGCCGCGTCCACCAGCGTCGCGAGGTCGCGGGCGCTGGACTGGTTGCGGCTCGACAGGCCGGTCGGCTCGACATAGCGGGTGTCGCTCATGCCCAGTTCGGCCGCCTTGTGGTTCATGGCGATCACGAAGCTGCGCAGGCCACCGGGGTAGTGCCGGCCCAGCGCATTGGCGGCCCGGTTCTCGGACGACATCAGCGCCAGGTGCAGCATTTCCTCGCGGGTGAGCTGCGTACCGATGGCCAGCCGGGAATGGCTCCCCTTTTCGAGGTCGATGTCTTCCGGCGTGACCGTGAGCATCTCGTCCAGCGGCTGCTGGGCCTCGACCACCACCAGCGCGGTCATCAGCTTGGTCAGCGAGGCGATGGGCAGCACGGCGCCCGAGTTCTTGCTGAACAGGACTTCGTTGGTTTCCTGGTCCATCACCAGCGCCACGCTCGACTTCAGGTCGAGGGCGTCATCGGTGTTGTGCAGGCCGGAGAGTTGCCCGAACGAGGGACGCGCCGGCTCGACGTTGCGGGCCACGACACGGGTTTTGGTCACCCCACGTTTTGCGACGCGGCCGCTCTTGACCTTGGCGACCGACTTGCTCGCGGTCACGCGGCGGGTCTTGCTGGCCGCTTCGGCATTGGGGGCGGCGGACAGCATCAATCCCCCGGCGAAAGCCAGCACTAGCAGTGATTGAGTCAGGAATTTGAAACGGGACAACAACACGGGGCACTCTCCTGCGCTCGGCGAGCCGAGTGTAGGTGAAAGAAAAAAAGCATGCAATTCAAAAACTTACGTGCTTTTCCTCAAGTGCCCTGATACGAGAACTTTTTGGCTCAGGATCAACCCTGAGCGGCAACGCGGTCGTTTTTGCTGTGCAGCTTGTTCAGTGCCGCCAAATACGCCTTGGCAGAAGCCACGACGATGTCGGGATCGGCGCCGACGCCATTGACGACCCGCCCACCATGCTGGAGCCGTATCGTCACTTCGCCCTGGGATTCTGTGCTTCCCGACGTGATGGCATTGACCGAATAGAGCAGCATTTCGGCGCCACTTTCCACCTTGGACTCGATGGCCTTGAGGCTCGCATCGACCGGGCCGTTGCCGTCGCTCTCAGCGTGGAGCTCCACTTCGCCGGCGGCAAACGCGACCTTGGCATGCGGGCGCTCGCCCATTTCGGAGTGCTGCGCGAGATCGAGCAGCCGGTAGTGCTCGTGCGTCGTGGTGACGCTTTCGTCGCCGACCAAGGCAATGATGTCCTCGTCGAAGATCTCGCTCTTGCGGTCGGCAAGGTCCTTGAACTTGGCAAACGCGGCGTTGACCTCGGCCTCCGACTCCATCTCGATGCCCAGCTCCTGCAGCCGCTGCTTGAACGCGTTGCGACCCGACAGCTTGCCCAGCACGATCTTGTTGGCCGTCCACCCCACGTCTTCGGCACGCATGATCTCGTAGGTGTCACGCGCCTTGAGCACGCCGTCCTGGTGGATGCCCGACGCATGCGCGAAGGCATTGGCTCCGACCACCGCCTTGTTGGGCTGCACCACGAAACCGGTGGTCTGGCTGACCATGCGCGAGGCCGGCACGATCTGCGACGTGTCGATGCCCACCTCGAGGCCGAAGTAGTCGCGGCGGGTCCGCACCGCCATCACCACTTCTTCGAGCGAGCAGTTGCCGGCCCGCTCGCCCAGGCCGTTGATGGTGCACTCGACCTGCCGCGCGCCGCCCAGCTTCACGCCGGCCAGCGAGTTGGCGACCGCCATGCCGAGGTCGTTGTGGCAATGCACCGACCAGATGGCCTTGTCGGAATTCGGAATGCGCTCGCGCAGGGTCTTGATGAAGTTGCCGTAGAGCTCGGGGATCGCATACCCCACGGTGTCGGGAATGTTGATCGTGGTCGCGCCCTCGGCGATCACCGCCTCGAGCACCCGGCACAGGAAGTCCACGTCGGAGCGGTAGCCGTCTTCGGGCGAGAACTCGACGTCGCCCGTCAGGTTGCGGGCGAACCGCACCGCCAGCCTGGCCTGCTCATGCACCTGGTCCGGCGTCATGCGCAGCTTCTTCTCCATGTGCAGCGCACTGGTCGCGATGAAGGTGTGGATGCGCGCCGAGCGCGCGCCCTTCAACGCCTCGGCCGCACGCGAGATGTCGCGATCGTTCGCGCGGGCGAGCGAGCACACGGTGCTGTCCTTGATGCTGTCGGCGATCGCCTTCACCGCGTCGAAGTCGCCGTTGGACGAGGCGGCAAAGCCGGCTTCGATGACGTCGACGCGCAGGCGTTCGAGCTGCCGCGCGATGCGCAGCTTCTCTTCCTTGGTCATGGAGGCGCCGGGCGACTGCTCGCCGTCGCGCAAGGTGGTGTCGAAGATGATGAGCTTGTCGGCCATGAGAGTCTCCGCGGGCCTACTCGTGCAGGCCCTGTTCGTCGGGCTCGTCCATCGAGGTGGCGATCACGCTCACCGGGCGGCCCTTGCGCTTCTTCCACACGTACACCACATAGCCCGACAGCCCGTAGAACACGAACAGGCCGAACAGCACGGTGGGTGGGTGGATGTTGATCACGGCAATGCCGAGCGCGATCAGGACGATCACGATGAACGGCACCGAGCGCTTGAAGCTCACGTCCTTGAAGCTGTAGAACGGCACGTTGGTGACCATCGTGAGCCCGGCGTAGAGGGTGAAACCGAAGGCGGTCCAGGCCAGCCATTCGATGCTGCGCACGTCGCGGTAGCCTGCGTCGTCTAGCAGCCAGATGAGCCCCATGACGAGCGCCGCAGCGGCCGGGCTCGGCAGCCCCTGGAAGAAGCGCTTGTCCACCACCTGTATGTTGGTGTTGAAGCGCGCAAGGCGCAGCGCAGCGCCCGCGCAATACACGAAGGCGGCGATCCAGCCGAGCTTGCCCAGCCCCTTGAGTGCCCACTCGTACACGATGAGCGCCGGAGCCGCACCGAACGACACCATGTCGGACAGGCTGTCCATGTGCTCGCCGAACGTGCTCTGCGTGTTGGTCATGCGGGCGACGCGGCCGTCCAGGCTGTCGAGCACCATCGCGCAGAACACGCCGATGGCGGCCTGCTCGAAGCGACCGTTCATCGCCATCACGACGGCATAGAAGCCGCCGAACAGCGCGGCCAGCGTGAACAGGTTCGGCAGGATGTAGATGCCCTTGCGGCGCGGCCGCTGCGGCAGCGGGTCCTCGTTCAGGTCGTGGGTGTCGTCCATGGCTGCGTCATGCATGGGAGAAAACGTTCGATACGCGCTGCATAGGCCGGCGAGGATACATCACGCCCGCAATGAAAAAAGGCCGCCGCGCCCTGCGGCGCGGCGGCCTTTGCGGTGCCGGAAACCGATCAGTTCTTGCTCTGGTCGACCAGGCGATTCTTCTTGATCCAGGGCATCATCGCGCGCAGCTGCTCGCCCACCACCTCGATCTGGTGCTCCGAGGTCAGACGGCGGCGCGACAGCAGCGTCGGGGCGCCGGCGCGGTTCTCCAGGATGAAGCTCTTGGCGTACTCACCGGTCTGGATGTCCTTGAGCGCCTGGCGCATGGCGTTCTTGGTGTCCTCGGTCACGACCTTCGGGCCCGTCACGTACTCGCCGTACTCCGCGTTGTTGGAGATCGAGTAGTTCATGTTCGCGATGCCGCCTTCGTAGATCAGGTCCACGATGAGCTTGAGCTCGTGCAGGCACTCGAAGTACGCCATCTCGGGCGCATAGCCGGCTTCCACCAGCGTCTCGAAGCCGGCCTTGATCAGCTCGACGGTGCCGCCGCACAGCACGGCCTGCTCGCCGAACAGGTCGGTTTCGGTCTCTTCACGGAAGCTGGTTTCGATGACACCGGCCTTGCCGCCGCCGTTGGCCGCGGCGTAGCTCAGTGCCAGGTCGCGCGCCTTGCCGGTCTTGTCGGCATAGACGGCGATCAGGTGAGGCACGCCGCCGCCTTGCGTGTAGGTCGAACGCACGGTGTGGCCGGGGGCCTTCGGGGCCACCATCCAGACGTCGAGGTCGGCACGCGGCTGCACCTGGCCGTAGTGCACGTTGAAGCCGTGCGCGAACGCCAGTGACGCGCCCTGCTTGATGTTGGGCTCGACTTCCTTCTTGTAGACGTCGGCGATCTGCTCGTCGGGCAGCAGGATCATCACGACGTCGGCGGCCTTCACCGCCTCGGCGATCTCGGCCACGCGCAGGCCGGCCTTTTCAGCCTTGTTCCACGAGGCACCGCCACGGCGCAGGCCCACGGTCACCTTCACGCCGCTGTCGTTGAGGTTCTGGGCGTGTGCATGGCCCTGCGAGCCGTAGCCGATGATGGTGACGTTCTTGCCCTTGATCAGGCTCAGGTCGGCGTCCTTGTCGTAATAGACCTTCATGGTTCTCTCCGGTTGGATTCGTTTCAAGTAGCCGCCGCGGACCCAGCATTGCCGGTCCGCCAGCGGCGCCCCTGGAGGGGGTGCGCCAAAGGCGCTACGGGGGTGATTGTCAGACTCTCAGGATGCGCTCGCCGCGACCGATCCCGCTGGTGCCGGTGCGCACGGTTTCCAGAATGGCGGTGCGGTCCACCGCCTCGATGAATGCGTCGAGCTTGCCGGCGTCGCCGGTCAGCTCGATCGTGTAGGTCTTCTCGGTGACGTCGATGATGCGGCCGCGGAAGATGTCCGACATGCGCTTCATCTCCTCGCGCTCCTTGCCGACGGCGCGCACCTTGATGAGCATGAGTTCGCGCTCGGTGAAGCTGCCCTCGGTGAGGTCGACCACCTTCACCACCTCGATGAGGCGGTTCAGATGCTTGGTGATCTGCTCGATCACGTCATCCGAGCCGGTGGTCACGATGGTCATGCGCGACAGCGACGGATCTTCCGTCGGCGCCACCGTGAGGCTTTCGATGTTGTAGCCGCGGGCCGAGAAGAGGCCCACGACGCGGGAGAGAGCACCCGGCTCGTTCTCCAGCAGACAGGCAATGATGTGTTTCATGTGATCGTTTGTCGCGCTCTTCAGGCCGGGGGCGGTAACCCCAGGCCCTTGGCCACGCCTTTCGATTGAAGAAGGGAGATGGTCCCTGCAACCGGTCCTGGCCCTCCCCTGCGCTCCTGACGGCGTGCCGGCAAGCACGCCACCCTCGCACAGGTTCGGACCGGGGCTTCAGAGGTCTTCGGAACCCAGCAGCATCTCCGTAATGCCCTTGCCCGCCTGGACCATGGGCCAGACGTTCTCGGTGGGATCGGTGCGCACGTCGAGGAAGACGGTGCGGTCCTTGAGCTTCATGGCCTCGCGCAACGCAGGCTCCACGTCGCCCGGCTTCTCGACCAGCAGGCCGACGTGGCCGTAGGCCTCCGCGAGCTTCACGAAGTCGGGCAGCGCATCCATGTAGCTGTGCGAGTAGCGGCCGCCGTAGTCCAGCTGCTGCCATTGGCGCACCATGCCCAGGTAGCGGTTGTTCAGGGAGACGATCTTGACCGGCGTCTTGTACTGCAGGCAGGTCGAGAGCTCCTGGATGCACATCTGGATCGAACCCTCGCCGGTGATGCAGAACACGTCGGCATCGGGCTTCGCCAGCTTGATGCCCATGGCGTACGGCAGGCCCACGCCCATGGTGCCCAGTCCGCCGGAGTTGATCCAGCGGCGCGGCTCGTCGAAGCGGTAGAACTGCGCGGCCCACATCTGGTGCTGGCCGACGTCGGATGTGATGTAGGTCTCGCGGTCCTTGGTCATCTCCCACAGGGTCTCGACCACGTACTGCGGCTTGATGACCTCGTTGGAGCGCTTGTACTTCAGGCAGTCGCGCTTGCGCCACTCGTTGATCTGGGCCCACCACGCCGAGAGCGCGGCCCCATCGGGCTTGGCCTGCGCTTCCTTCAGCTGGGCGATCAGCTCCTGCAGCACGTCCTTCACGTCGCCGACGATCGGGATGTCGACCTTCACCCGCTTGGAGATCGACGACGGGTCGATGTCCACATGGATGATCTTGCGTTCGACCGACGAGAAATGCTTCGGGTTGCCGATGACGCGGTCGTCGAAACGGGCGCCCACGGCCAGCAGCACGTCGCAGTTCTGCATGGTCATGTTGGCTTCATACGTGCCATGCATACCCAGCATGCCGAGGAAGCGCGGGTCGGTGGCGGGGAACGCGCCCAGGCCCATCAGGGTGTTGGTGCACGGGTAACCCAGCAGGTTGACCAGCTCACGCAGTTCGGCCGATGCATTGCCCAGGATCACGCCGCCGCCGGTGTAGATGTAAGGCCGCCTGGCCTGCAGCAGCAACTGCACGGCCTTGCGGATCTGCCCGCTGTGCCCCTTGCGTGCCGGGGTGTACGAGCGCATCTCGATGTGCGACGGATACTGGAACGGCGCGGTCTTCAGCGACACGTCCTTGGGAACGTCGACCACCACCGGGCCCGGCCGGCCGGTACGCGCGATATGGAAGGCCTTCTTGACCGTGACGGCGAGGTCGCGCACGTCCTTGACCAGGAAGTTGTGCTTCACGATCGGGCGCGTGATGCCCACGGTGTCGCACTCCTGGAAGGCGTCCAGGCCGATGGCGGGCGTCGGCACCTGGCCGGTGATGATCACCATCGGGATCGAGTCCATGTAGGCGGTGGCAATGCCGGTCACGGCGTTGGTCACGCCGGGCCCGGAGGTCACCAGCGCCACGCCCACGTCGCCTGTTGCGCGGGCATAGCCGTCCGCTGCGTGGATCGCGGCCTGCTCATGGCGCACCAGGACGTGCTCGATCGTCTCCTGCTTGTACAGGGCGTCGTAGATGTAGAGGACGGCACCGCCCGGATAGCCCCAGATGTGCTTGACACCTTCGGCCTGCAGGCAGCGAACGAGGATTTCGGAGCCGTTGAGCTCCTGATTGGGGGAAGGTTGCGGTTGTGCCGAAGCGGCACGCTTGACTTCCGCGGCAGACATATCCATTTAGAACCTCTTGGAATTTCTCTAACGAAAAACCTTTGGTGCCCCTCTTCGCACCCTCGTGAGGTGGATGTGGGACCTGCGCGGTCAAAAAAACGGCACCCAGGTCGGGCAGCCGCTTGAGACCCAAAGAGCGTTGTGCGAAGCAGCATTATGGCATCACTTCGAAGCAACGGGCGCCCCGACACGCTTCGGTACTGCCTGGTTTCGGTGCAATGACATAATCCCGGCCGCCTCGGCGCCCTACGTCCGGCGCCGACGAACCGCACACGCCCCCCTTGGCTACCGACAAAGAACTCACGGACTTCCTCAAGAGCGTCGAAAAGCGAGCCTTCAAGCGCACGGTCTACGCCATGCGCGACGAAGAAGGCGCGCTCGACATCGTGCAGGACTCCATGATCCGCCTGGCCGAGAAGTACGCGGATCGCCCGGCCGCCGAGTTGCCGCTGCTGTTCCAGCGCATCCTGTCGAACGCCACCATGGACTGGTTCCGCCGCCAGAAGGTGCGCGGTGCCGTCATGCAGTCCTTCTCGGATTTCGAGGGTCCCGACCATGACGGCGATTTCGATCTGCTGGAAACTTTGGAGGCCCTGGACGGCTCTACCGCCACCGAAAGCTCGGCGGACTCGGTGTCGCGGGCCCAGATTCTGCAAGTGATCGAAGGAGAGGTCGGCAAGCTGCCGGCGCGTCAACGCGAGGCCTTCCTGATGCGTTACTGGGAAGAGCTCGACGTCGCCGAGACGGCCGCTGCCATGGGTTGCTCGGAAGGCAGCGTCAAGACCCACTGCTCCCGCGCGGTGCACAGCTTGGCCAAGGCCCTGAGAGCGAAGGGAATCACGCTGTGAAGAACTCGAACGCCACTTACTCGCTGCCCCCCCGCCTCGACCCTGAGGCGCTGGAAGCCCGCTTTGCCTTGCGCCTCACCGCTCGCCTGAGCGAGGGCAGCGAAGCCGTGTCGCACGACGTGAGCGAGCGCCTGCGGGTGGCGCGCGACCAGGCGCTCGAACGTGCCCGCGCAGCCCGGCGCCTGACTGCCACGTCTGCCGAAGCTGCGGTGGTGGCCTCCGGGTCCGGCACCGCATCGCTTGGCGGCGGTCCGGCCAGCTGGTGGATGCGCCTGGCGTCACTCATCCCGTTTGCGGCGCTGATTGCCGGGTTGCTGCTCATCCAGCAGATCCAGCAGCAGGAAGAAATCGATACGGCCGCAGAGATCGACGCCGACCTGCTGTCCGACGACCTCCCGCCCGACGCCTACAGCGACCCTGGGTTCAGGGAGTTCCTCACCATGCCCGGGCCCTCCGCAGGCCGGGAATAGGCCACGATGAAAACACGTCCGCGCCTGCACGAGCTGCGCCGGCTGTTGCCGGCGTTGGCTTTCATGCTGGCCGCCGCGATGGCCAGCAGCACGGTCATCGCGGCCGGCCCGGCCGCTGCCGGGCCCGGGTGGAACCAGCTCACGCCCGCACAACGTGAAGTCCTGAAACCGCTGCAGCGCGACTGGGACGGCATCGACGCCCCCCGCAAGCAGAAGTGGCTGGAGCTCACAGCCCGCTACCCGAAGCTGTCGCCCCCCGAACAGCAGCGCATGCAGGAACGCATGGCCGACTGGGCCCGGCTCACGCCTGCCCAGCGCGGCGAGGTGCGCCAGAGCTTCCAGGAGGCCAAGCAGCAGGCCGGCCGCGAAGAAAGGCGTGCCCGCTGGGAGGCCTACCAGGCACTCCCGGAAGAAGAGCGCAAGGCCCTGGCTTCGCGGGCGGCCGAACGCCGTGCCCCGCAGGACTCTCGCTTGAACAACCGTGCGGCACGCACCACCGAGCAGGCCAAGTCCAACATCGTGCCCAACCCGCTGCACACGGCCCCGCCGCCCAAGCCGGTGGCGCCCACGGTGGTGCAAGCCCGGCCGGGCGCGACCACGACGCTCATGTCCAAGCGACCCAGCCCGCCGGCGCACCAGCAGACCGGCCTGCCGAAGATCGCGGCGACGCCCGAGTTCGTCGACCGCAACACCCTCCTGCCCCAGCGCGGCCCGCAAGGCGCTGCCGTCGAGCCCGTTCGGCCTCGTCGCAACAGCGATGGCGGCAACAACGGCAACAGCAACAAGAAAAACTGATGACCGCCGCATCGGCAGTTTCCGGGGCGGCGGTCGCCGACCTGCGCGCTCCCAGCCTGCGCCGTCGCCTGGCGAGCTTCCTCTACGAAGGCGTGCTGCTGTTCGGGGTGGTGTTCGTGGCCGGCATCGCCTACTCCGTGGTGAGCCAGCAGCGCCATGCGCTGCAGGGCCGCCAGGGCATGATCCTCGCGATGTTCCTGGTACTTGGCGTGTACTTCGTCTGGTACTGGTCACGCACCGGCCAGACTCTTGCCATGCAGACCTGGCATGTGCGTCTCGTCGGGCGGGACGGCCAGCCAGTGTCGCGGCTGCGGGCCCTCGCCCGCTACCTCGCCAGCTGGGTGTGGTTCCTGCCGTCGCTCGCGATCGCCTACACGGCCGGCTGGCATCACAGCGCATGGGCGGTGTTCGGCTGCGTGCTGGCCGGCGTGCTGCTGTATGCGCTGCTGTCGTTCCTGCATCCGCAGCGGCAGTTCCTCCATGACGCGCTGTGCGGCACCCGACTCATTCACTGGCGCCCGGCACCACCCGCACGCCCGGCCGCCTGACTCCCGTCACGCAGGCACGGCACAATCGCCGGCCATGAGCAATCCGTACAAAGGCCGCACGGGCCTGGAGCGCATCGTTCGCGCGACCGGCTACTCCCTCGACGGCCTGAAGACCGCCTACCACGGCGAAAGTGCGTTCCGCCAGGAGTTCTGGCTCGCGGCCCTGATGATTCCGGCCGCCTTCTGGGTGGGGCGCAGCTGGCTGGAAGTGGCCGTGCTGGTCGGCTCCGTCCTGCTGGTGCTGATCGTCGAGCTGCTCAACTCCGGCATCGAAGCCGCAATCGACCGGGTGAGCTACGAGCTGCACGACCTCTCCAAGCGAGCCAAGGACCTGGCCAGCGCCGCCGTGTTCCTGTCACTCGTGCTGTGTGCAGGCATCTGGATCGCGGCATTGATGCATCGGCTGGGCTGAAACAGGATCCGTCATGAAGACGCTAACGGTCTGTGTCTATTGCGGTTCGCGATTCGGCAACCGTCCCGAGTATGAAGCGGCTGCCCTCGAGCTGGGCGGGCTGATCGGCCGCAACGGCTGGCAGCTGGTCTATGGCGGCGGCAACGTCGGCTTGATGGGCGTGGTGGCCGATGCAGCGATCGAAAGCGGCGCACGCGTCGTCGGCATCATTCCCGAGAGCCTGATGAAGCGCGAAGTGGGGCACCGCGGCCTGGCCGAGCTGCACGTGGTGCAGACCATGCACGAGCGCAAGCAGATGATGGCCGAGCGGGCCGACGTGTTCGTCGCGCTGCCCGGGGGCATCGGCACCTTCGAAGAGCTGTTCGAGGTCTGGACGTGGCACCAGCTCGGCTACCACGACAAACCCATCGGCCTGCTCAACGTGGCCGGCTACTACGACACCTTCCTGGACTTCATGTCGCAGACCACCGAAGCCGGCTTCCTCTCCGAAACGCAGCTGAAGACCCTGCAGGTGGACACCGACGCGGTGCGCCTCCTGCAGCGCCTGTCCCTGCTGGCGCCTCGCACCTCCGGCCCCGACGACTACACGCGCATCTGACGCGCGCAGCGAACAATGCCGCCAAAGACAAGGCCCGCCGATGGCGGGCCTTGTCTTTGGAGCAGCCTGGGGTGAACGGATCAGACCGCAGCTTCGTCGGTTTCGCCGGTGCGGATGCGCACCACCTGCTCGACCGGCGTGACGAAGATCTTGCCGTCGCCGATCTTGCCAGTCTTGGCTGCCTTCACGATCGCTTCGATGCAGCGGTCGACATCACCGTCCTTCACCACCACCTCGACCTTCACCTTGGGCAGGAAGTCCACCACGTATTCGGCGCCGCGGTACAGCTCGGTGTGCCCCTTCTGGCGGCCGAAACCCTTGACTTCGGTCACGGTGAGCCCGGTCACGCCGACATCGGCCAGCGCCTCACGGACCTCTTCGAGCTTGAACGGTTTGACGATGGCGGTGATCTGCTTCATGGCGAACTCCGGGAGGTGATGGGGGCTGGGCGAATTTAAGCATGGAACATGGGCAGGGGCTATGCAACTTTGATGCACGCCTCATGCATCCCATCGTGGTGCCGGGCGCACCGTTGCAGGCCTCGGCACCAGCATTCACGCACGGAACTTGGACGTGATCGGATAGCGCCAGTCGCGGCCGAACGCACGGTGCGTGATGCGAATGCCCACCGGCGCCTGGCGGCGCTTGTATTCGTTGATCTTGATGAGCCGGGTGACCCGCTCCACGTCGGCCGCGCCGTAGCCGGCGGCGACGATCTCGTCGATCGACTGGTCGTCTTCCATGTAGCGCGCCAGGATGGCATCCAGCACGTCATACGGCGGCAGGCTGTCCTGGTCGGTCTGGTTGGGTCGCAGTTCGGCCGACGGTGCGCGGGTGATGATCCGCTCGGGAATCGGCGGCTCCTGCCCCTGGCGCGTCGCCTCCTCGTTGCGCCAGCGCGCCAGGCGATACACCAGCGTCTTGGCCACGTCCTTGATGACCGCGAAGCCGCCGGCCATGTCGCCGTAGAGGGTGCAGTAGCCGGTGGCCATTTCGCTCTTGTTGCCGGTGGTGAGCACGATGCGGCCGCTCTTGTTGCTCAGCGCCATCAGCAGCGTGCCGCGGATGCGGGCCTGGATGTTCTCTTCCGTGGCGTCTTCGGGGAGGCCGGCGAACTCGTTTGCCAGGCTCGCCTTGAAGGCGTCGAACATCGGCACGATGGAAATCTCGTCGTACTGCACCTTCACGCGCCGGGCCATGTCTCGCGAGTCGATCCAGGAAATGTCGGCGGTATAGGGCGACGGCATCATCACCGCGCGCACCTTGTCGGCGCCCAGCGCATCGACGGCGATCGACAGCACGAGTGCCGAATCGATGCCGCCGGACAGGCCGATGATCGCGCCGGGGAAGCCGTTCTTGCCGAGGTAGTCGCGCACGCCGGTCACCAGGGCGCCCCAGGCCTGCGCCTCGAGGCCAGGCAGCTCCACCACCGGGCCGCGCACCTGCCCGTCCGCGCTCACGTCCACCAGCAGCTCGGCCGCTTCGAAGCTTGGCGCCCGTCCGCACAGCGCGCCGTGCGCATCGACCGCGAACGATGCGCCGTCGAAGACCACTTCGTCCTGCCCGCCCACCAGGTGGGCGTACAGCAGCGGCAGCCCAAGCGAGCGGGCGCGGGCCGACATGCGCTCCTCTCGCTCGTTGCCCTTGCCCAGGTGGAAGGGCGACGCATTCAGCACCAGCAGCGCCTGCGCGCCTGCGGCCTTGGCAGCTGCAGGCGGTTCGTCGAACCAGGCGTCTTCGCAGATCAGCAGGCCCAGGCGCAGGCCGTCCACCTCGAACACCAGCGGCGCTTCGCCGGCGTCGCGGCCGGAGACGAAATAGCGGCGCTCGTCGAACACCTGGTAGTTGGGCAGCTCGCGCTTCGCGTAGGTGCCGATCACCTTGCCGCCGGAAAGCACCGAGGCCGCATTCACCCGCTGCTGCACGGCCCAGGAGCGCGTGCGAACATCGCCGCTCGATCCGTCGAGGGCGCGCGGATGCCCCACCACCAGGTGCAGGCCCGGCAGGTCGGCCAGCTGGCGGGCGCAATCGGCCAGGGCCTCATCGCAGGCACGCAGGAAGGACGGGCGCAGCAGCAGGTCCTCGGGCGGGTAGCCGCACAGCGCCAGTTCGGGCGCCAGCACCACCCGCGCGCCGCGGCCGTGGGCCCGGCGTGCCGCATCGACGACACGCGCCACGTTGCCGGCGAGGTCGCCCACGGTGGCGTTGAACTGGACCAGAGCAATCTTGAGCGAGGGCGTTTGGGAAGACATGAGCACAACGGGCAGCAACAGCGGCAGGGACATCGAGGGACGCGACGATGGTACCGCCGAGTCCGCGGTACGCGTGCTCGTGATCGACGATCCGGCAAACGTCGACCGCGAGGCCTGGAACGCGCTGGTCGATGCAAGCCCGCAAGCCTCGCCCTTCATGCGCCATGAGTACCTGCTGGCCATGCACCGGTCCGCAAGCGCCATACCCGACACCGGCTGGGCACCGCAATTCCTGTGTGTGCAGCAAGGCGCCACGCTGCTGGCCGCCTGCCCGCTCTACCTGAAGAGCCATTCGTACGGCGAGTACGTATTCGACTGGGCCTGGGCTGACGCGTGGGAACGTGCCGGCGGGCGCTACTACCCGAAGCTGCTCTGCGCCGTGCCGTTCACGCCCGTGCCAGGGCCGAGGCTGCTGGCCCGCGATGACGCCGCACGCGTGCTGATGCTGCAGGCCATGGAGCAATACGCCGCCCAGGGCGGCCTGTCATCGGCCCATGTGCTGTTCATCGATGAAGCCGACCGCGCCGCCTTGCGCAGGCAAGGCTGGATGGAGCGCAGCACCGTGCAGTTCCACTGGGTCAATCGCGAACCGCTGCCCTATGCCGATTTCGCAGAGTTCGCCGCCGGCCTGCAGCGCGACAAGCGGCGCAAGATGCTGCAGGAGCGGCGCTACGTGCGCGAAGCGGGCGTGACCTTCGAAACGCGACACGGCAAGCAGATCGGCGAGGCCGACTGGGACTTCGTCCACCGGTGCTACTGCCATACCTACCGTGCACACCACTCCACGCCCTACCTCACGCGGGAGTTCTTCGCGCAGATGGCTGCCACCATGCCCGAGCACTGGCTGCTCTTCATCGCGCGACGCGAGGGCCGGGCCATAGGCTGCTCCCTGGTGGCGCTCGACCCCGCACGCGGCAACGCCTTCGGGCGGTACTGGGGCGCCATCGAGCCGGTGAACTGCCTCCACTTCGAGGCCTGCTACTACCAGCCGCTGGAGTGGTGTATCGCCAACGGCTACCTGCGTTTCGAAGGCGGCGCCCAGGGCGAGCACAAGATGGCGCGCGGTCTGATGCCGGTGCGCACCTGGTCGGCGCACTGGCTCGCCGACACGCGTTTCGCCGGCGCCGTGCGGCGCTACCTGGAGCGCGAAGAGGCCGGCATCGCGACCTACGTGAACGAGCTGGCCGAGCGCAACCCGTTCAAGGTCTGAGGCACGCGGATGCCGCCTCCGGCTCAGCGGTCGCGTCGCAGCACCAGTTGCGGCGTCCCGGCGGTGCCCAGGAGGAAGAGCGTGTAAACGCCCTCAGCCACCAGCGCCTGATCGGCCAGACTCGCCAACGTGGCCCCGGTACCGCCGGTCACGGCCAGGTCGCGCTCACCCACATTGACCTGCACATAGGCCGACACCGCACCGTAGGCGGCCGTCGCGCCGGTCGAGGCCAGGTCGACCAGCAGCGTGGCGGTGGTCACACCCACCCCGAAATTGCCCAGCCGCAGCTTCACCTGTGTCGCGACGGCGGAGCTGCGGTTGTCATCGGCCACGAAGGTCAACTGCGGCGAACCCGCATCGCCATAGACCACGCAAGTGGTGTCGGTCGCCGCAGCCACGGTGCGCTGCTCGGTGAGCGCCCCGCCATTGACGACGAAGCCGAGCGCACGATCGCCGGTGGCCACGTTCACCACCTCGCTGGTTCCGCCGCCGGCCAGCGCGGGCCGCACGGTGGTGTCGATCCGTGGGGCTGCCATGGCGGTGCTGGCCATCGCATTGACGAAGACGGTACGGCCGAAGGGATTCGCCAGCTTGGTGGAGCTGCCCTCGTGCACCAGCATCACCGCCTGCAGCAGCCGCGCGCTGCGCGTGGGCAGGACCACCACGGTCACCACGCCCGCGCTCGGCAGCTCGACCGACGCCACGTCCAGGCGCACGTCGTTGCGGTCACCGTTGCGGGCAACGCGCAGCCGGCGCGATCCGCTGGAGACCTGCACATAGCTGCTGAACTGCAGCTCTGCCGTGGCTGAAACGGCCGGCGGAACGACCGAGATGTCGGCATTCGGGCTGGTCAGGAAGAGGTCGAGGCTGCCGTTGTCACTGCCGTTGAACAGCCGCACCTTGCATTCGCCGCCACCCGGCTTGCCCTCGGTTTCGTCTTCGAACACGGCCAGTTGCAGGCTGCTGGCGCTGCCGTGCAGCACGGCAGTGACGTGGCTCTTGCGGCCGGGATCGATACCCCGCTCCAGCAGCGTCACACCCTCGGCCTTGATTCTCAGCGTCTGCGACTTGTCCTCGATGCCGATGAAACCCGTCGCGTCGCCAGGCTGCAGCGTCGCCAGTGTGGCGCCATCGAGCTGGGCCGTGAGGTCGCCGGCGTCGAGGGTCGCGTTGACGAAGCGGATGCTGGCCGGCTCGTCGCGGCTGCCGCCGCAGCCGGCCATGCCCAGAGGTGTCAGCGCCACGGCGCCCATGGCGCCCAGCAGCTTGCGTCGGGTGGTGGAGGTACGCGTGTCTTGTTCGAAGTGCTGAGGCAGGTCGGCCATCGTATGAGTCCCTCGGGCGCGGAAAGGCCCGGAAGGATCGACGATACCCCAGGGAGGCTGCAACCCCTCCGACGGGGGTTGCCGTGCCGCAGGCCGGCCTTACCGGGCCAGCGACAGCAACACGCGGCGCAGGGCCTGCACGGCCTCTGTGATCTGCGCCGGCTCGATGACCAACGGCGGCGCGAGGCGCACCACCGTCCCGTGGGTGTCCTTGGTGAGCACGCCTTCGCGCATCAGGCCTTCGCATACGACGCGAGCGCTGGCAAACGCCGGGTCGATCTCCACGCCGACGAGCAGGCCCTTGCCGCGCACGTCGCGGATGGCCGGATGGCCGAGCGCACGCAGTTCGGCCATCAAGGTTTCGCCGCCGGCCGCCGCGCGCTGTGAAAGCTTCTCTTCTTCGAGCAGCTGCAGCGCCGCCGCGCCCACCGCAGCCGACAGCGGGTTGCCGCCGAAGGTGGAACCGTGGTCGCCCGGCGTGAACACCGCCATCACGTCTTCGCGCGCCAGGAAGGCGCTCACCGGCAGCAGGCCGCCGCCGAGGGCCTTGCCGAGCGTGAGTCCGTCAGGCCGGATGCCTTCGTGGTCGCAGGCCAGCAGGGCACCGGTGCGGCCCAGGCCGGTCTGGATCTCGTCGCAGATGAGCAGCACGTTGTGCCGGGTGCACAGCTCGCGCGCCTTCCTCAGGAAGCCCGCGGGCGGCACGACGATGCCGGCTTCGCCCTGGATCGGCTCGACCAGGAAGGCCACCGTGTCCGGCGTGATGGCGGCCTCGAGGGCGTCCGCATCGCCGAAGGGCACGGTCACGAAGCCGGGCGCGAACGGGCCGAAGCCGGCGCGGTACTGCGGCTCGGTGGAGAAGCCCACGATGGTGGTGGTGCGGCCGGCGAAGTTGTTGGCCGCCACGATGATCCGTGCGCGCCCCTCGGGCACGCCCTTCACCGTGTAGCCCCACTTGCGTGCGGCCTTCAACGCCGTCTCCACCGCCTCGGCGCCGGAGTTCATCGGCAGCGCGCGGTCCATGCCGGTGGCGCTGCACAGGCGCTGCACGAAGGCACCGAGCTTGTCGGTGTGGAAGGCGCGCGAGGTCACGGCCAGTTGCCGTGCCTGCGCGACCAGCGCCTCGACCAGCTGAGGGTGGCTGTGGCCGAAGCTGACGGCCGAGTAGGCCGACATCATGTCGAGGTAGCGGCGCCCCTGGTCATCCCACAGGTGCACACCCTGCCCGCGCGTCAGCACGACCGGCAGCGGGTGGTAGTTGTGCGCGCCATAGCGCTCTTCCAGCGCGATGGGGCTGGCCTCGAGGGGAAAGCCGGGATGCGCGGTCATGGGGTCTCCGATCGGTGTTGTGTCTGGCGAATTGAAGCGATCACTGTAGCCATGGTGCGGCGCAAGGTGCTTTCCACTTGTTGTGGTTGAGTCCAGAATGGCGCAATGATCTTGCATAGAGAGGTATTGGCATGGATCAATCTCCGCCTGCTACCCCTGCTCAAGGCACGGTCGACACGCTCGACCGGCGCCTGCTCGCCCACCTGCAGCGCGCCGGCCGCGCCTCGAACGTGGAACTGTCGGCGGCAGTGCACCTGTCCGCCCCGCAGTGCTTTCGCCGGGTCAAGGCGCTCGAGGAACGCGGGGTGATCCGCGGCTACGCGGCCCAGGTGGACCGGGAGGCGCTGGGCTATTCGGTGATGGCCTTCGTGAGCGTGGACATCACCGCCGAGCAGTTCGCCCGGGTTCGCGAGTTCGAGCACACGATCCGGCAGTTTCCGGAAATCCTCGAGTGCCACACGGTGTCGGGCGACTCCGACTACCTGCTCAAGGTGGTGGCCCGCGACCTGAAGGCCCTGTCGCAGTTCCTCACCGACCGGCTCATGCAGATCAGCGGCGTGGCCAACGTGCGCTCGATGATCTGCCTCGAGGAGATCAAGCCGCCCGCGCCGCTGCCCACCGAAGCCGGCTGAGCTTCGCGGCGCGCCGCTGTCGTTTGGCGCCCGCGGCCTGCGGCTCGTCGCAAGGGCCTCGCTGCGCGGGCCGGGCGACCCGAGCATGGCACCCGTTCACCACCGGAGAGCGCCATGCCAAGTCCGCTTGTCAGCATCCACCTCACCTTTGCGCTTTGCGCCCTGTTGCTGGGCCCGTTCGCCTTGTGGGCACGCAAGGGTTCGCGCGGGCATCGCGCCGCCGGTTATGCCTGGGTGACCCTGATGCTGGGCGCCGCCGTGTCGAGCCTCTTCCTGCGCAGCCACGACATGCCCAACATCGCCGGCTACACGCCCATCCACCTCGTCACGCTCATCACCTTCGGTGGCGTGGGCGGCGGGCTCTGGTTCATCGTCGCGCGGGGCGATGCGGCGATGCACCGGCGCTTCATGCAAGGCACCTACATCGGCGGCTGCATCGTCGCCGGCCTGTTCGCGCTGGCACCCAGGCGATACCTCGGCAACCTGCTGTGGAACGAGTGGCTCGGCGGGGCTGCCGGGCTCGCCTCGCCGGCATCGATCCTCGCGCACACGCCAGGGTGGGTGTATGGCCTGCTGGCGGCGCTGCTGGCCTTGGGCGTGTCGCAGTGTTTTGCCCGCGAAGCGTCGCTGCAGCGAGTGCTGACCCTGCCGCTCGGCATGACCGCGCTGGCGGTCTCCGGATTGGTGTCGGCCTTCGGCTCCGCCCCGGCCAGCCTCTCCCTGTGGGTCATGGCCGCGGTGCTGGCGGCCGGCGCAGTGTCGGCGACGCCGTTGCCCGAGGGCACCCGGTACGACGCCGCAGAACGCCGCTTCACCCTGCCTGGCAGCCTGGTACCCCTGCTGCTCATCGCCGGCGTCTTTTCCGTCAAGTACGCGGTGGGCGTGACCCTTGCGCTGCAACCCGGGCTCGCGCACCAGCCCGGCTTTGCCGCTGCGGTGAGCGCGCTGTACGGCCTGTTCAGCGGCCTCTTCATCGGACGCGCCGCGCGCCTGTGGAAGCTGGCCCGCGCCACGGCACCGAGGCAGCAGCCACAATCGGCCGCACCATGCTGAGCTCACCCACGGCCCAGGTAGCCGCCGCCGACTTGACGCTGCGTGGCTACGCCCGGCGCGGCCTGCAGACCTTGCTGATCTGCATGGTGGTCGCTGCGGTGCTCACTGCCATGGACCACGGCAGGGTGCTCGAGAACGTCGTCTATTCCGGCAGCATCGGCATGAGCTGCTGGCTGCTGATCGACGTGTGCCGCGCCGTGATCGCCCAGCTGGCGCGCAAGCGCTACCCGCAGACTCTGCTGGCCACCTATGGATGGCCGGGCTGGGTTCGCATGTCGCTCATCATCGTCGTCGGCGTTTCGCTGGGATTCGTGCTCGGCATGGGTCTGGCCGACTGGCTGCTCGGCAACCCCACGCCCACATTGCGCCTGTCGCGCTGGAGGGGCTACCTCTTCGGCCTCACCATCACGGTGGTCACCACGACGGTCAGCACCTATTTCTTCAAGACCCGCGAGACGCTGGCCGGGGCACGCGCCGAGGCCGAAGCGGCGCGCCGGGTGGCGGCGGAGCACCAGCTCAAGCTGCTCGAGTCACAGCTCGAGCCGCACATGCTGTTCAACACCCTGGCCAACCTGCGAGCACTGATTGCGGTGGACCCGCCCCGGGCGCAGGCCATGCTCGACCGGCTCATTGCATTCCTGCGGGCCACGCTGAACGCCAGCCGCGTCGGCATGCACCCTCTCGCTGCCGAGTTCGAGCGGCTGTCCGACTACCTCGCACTCATGCAGGTGCGCATGGGCGAGCGCCTGCAGGTCGAACTCGAGCTGCCCGAGGCCCTGGCCAGTCGCCCGGTGCCTGCGCTGGTGCTGCAACCGCTGGTCGAGAACGCCATCAAGCATGGGCTCGAGCCTCATCGCGGCGGCGGCCGCGTCAGCGTGCGGGCTTCGATGCAAGCCGACGGCAGGCTGAGGCTGGCCGTGCACAACACCGGCGCCGCACTCCCGGAAGCACCGTTGCCCATCGGCCAGGACGGCGCGGGCTTCGGCACCACGCAAGTTCACGAGCGCCTGGCCACGCTGTACGGCGACGCCGCGAGCTTCACGCTGGCGCCGGCACCCGAGGGAGGGACGCTGGCCGTCCTGCTGCTGCCCGAACGAACCGCACCGAAAGCCGCCACCGCATGAGCCAGATCGCTTCGCCCACCGCACTGATCGCCGAAGACGAAACCCTGCTGGCGCAGGCCTTGCGCACCGAACTCGCGGCCCGGTGGCCGCAGCTGCAGATCGTGGCGATGGCCGAAGACGGCGAAGCCGCCGTCGACCATGCGTTGAAGCAGCAGCCCGACGTCCTGTTCCTCGACATCCGCATGCCGGGCATGAGCGGGCTCGAGGCGGCACAGGCGGTGGTCGAGGACTGGCCCGACGGCGTGCCGCTGCCGCTGATCGTGTTCGTGACCGCCTATGACCAGTACGCCTTGCAGGCCTTCGAGCGTGCGGCGGTCGACTACGTGCTCAAGCCGGTGCAGGGCGAGCGGCTCGCGTTGACCTGCTCCAGGCTGCAGACTCTCTTGCGCCAGCGCGCGGCCGGCGGCGACGCTCCGGCCCTCGGCGCTGCGGTCGACCAGCTGCGGGCCCTGCTGGGTGCCGGCGGTCTTGCCGGTCCCCGTTCTGCCACCGCGCCGCTTTCGGTCATCCAGGCGGGCGTCGGCAACACGCTGCACATGGTGCCGGTGGACGAGGTGCTGTACTTCGAGGCCGCCGACAAGTACGTGCGGGTCATCACGGCCACGCACGAGCACCTCATCCGCGTCCCTTTGCGCGAACTGCTGCCGCAGTTGCCGCCGGGGCGCTTCTGGCAGATCCACCGAGGCACCGTCGTGCGCAGCGACGCGATCGACACGGTGACGCGCGACGAAGCGGGCAAGCTGCATCTCACCCTGCGCAGCCGGCCGGAGAGGCTGGTCGTGAGCCGCATGTACGCCCACCTGTTCCGCGCCATGTAGTGCGCTGTAGTGACGGCGCCACAGAGTTAATCTTTCATCAAGCTTTTGTACACCTGACGTAGACCGCGGTGATCGGTGCTCCGGGCTGAGGCCACGCCGAGCCCGCGCCTGCCCTCCTCCATTCCTCCTCTGAAAAGCGGCATCACCTGGAAGGGTCGGACAGCGCTGCACGGGTTCAATACTCCAGCGCGCCGGCCCTGAATACCAGTATTAACACTCGCTTTATTTCGTTAAACAACGCTTAAAGAATTCGCGCCGGGGGATGGTGCTGCCCCGGCACCATGCCTCCTGCGTATCGCGATCAAACGTCTAGGAGACAACCATGACACAGAGAAATGCTCGCACCCTGCCGAAAGCGCTGAAGCTGGCTGGCCTCGCCCTCGCCGCATCCGCCGTCTGCGCCCCCGCCTTTGCCGTCGATTGGGGCGGCTACTTCCGCACCGGCCCGGGCGGCAGCAAGAAGGACGCGCAGCGCGCCTGCTACGGCCTGCCCGGCGAAGGCATGAAGTACCGCCTGGGCAACGAGTGCGACTTCTACGGCGAGTTCCTGCTCAGCCAGGGCTTCGAGAAGGACGGCGTCAACTACAAGGCGCACCTGATGACCAACCTGTACGAGGGCAACACCGACGGTGACACCTCCAAGGTGGGCATCAACCAGATGTACGTCGAAGGCAAGGGCTTCGACATTGCCCCGGGCGCCAACTTCTGGATCGGCAAGCGTTTCTACGGCCGTGCGGACGTGCACATCGTGGACACCTTCTTCACCAACATGAGCGGCACCGGTGCCGGCATGAACGAAGTGGACGTCGGCGTGGGCAAGTTCGCCCTGGCCTACTTCCATACCGACGCCGCCAACGAACGACAGGTCTCCGGCAACCGCATCAACGCCGAGCTGTACGACATCGCGGTCAACCCCGGCGGCAAGCTGCGCCTGATCGGCACCTACACCGACGGCAACTTCAGCGACGACCCCCGCACCGCAGTGGTGGACGAGGGCAAGGACGGCTTCGGCTTCACCGTGCAGCACAACCAGGAGATTTCAGCGCTGGGCGGCAGCAACACGCTGTGGGTGCAGCTGGCACAGGGCTCGGCCGGCCTCAACGGCAACTTCGCCAACCTGAGCGCCCCGTCGGGCAACAAGAGCTGGCGCGTGGTCGACGGGCTCACCTGGCAGCTGGGCGCCTTCGGCGGCCAGGCCATGGTGATGCTCCAGCAGGACAAGGTCGATGGTGGCGGCGACACCGACTCCATCTCGGTGGGCGGTCGCGCCTCGTATGCCTTCACCAAGCACTTCAAGCTGGTGGCCGAGGCCGGCTACTCGCAGCGCAAGCCCGATGGCGGGGCCACCCAGAAGCTGACCAAGTTCACCCTGGCGCCCACGCTGTCCACCGGCCCGGGCTTCTGGAACCGCCCCGAGCTGCGCCTGTACGTCACCACCGCCAAGTGGAATGACGCCGCCGCACCGTTCATGGGCCTGCCGGCCCCTGCCTTCAACGGCAAGACCAAGGGCACCAGCTACGGTGCCCAGGTCGAGATCTGGTTCTGATCTCGGCCTGATGCCGGGGAGCCCGCCCAGGGCTCCCCGCCCAAGGAGCAACTCACTCCAAGAGAGCAACCCTTATCGACAGGGGTTCGGGCCGGGGCCATCGCCCCAGGCCCGTTTTTTCTTGGGGCTGCCTGACAGCGCATGGCCGAGCGGGAGATGGAGCGCCTGCGCCAGTACCGCTGAACCGCGACGCGCAACGCAAAACGCCTGCAGGCGATGACCTGCAGGCGTCTTTCTTTCGAGACCTCGGAAGACCGACGACCGATCAATCGTCCCAGTCGCCACCGCGATGGTGCCGCCTGTCATGCCTGTGCCAACGGTCGTGGCGCCAGTGGCGGCGATGACGCGGATGGTCGTCGTAGTAGTAGGCAGGCGGCCCGTAGTAGTACACGGGGCGCGGCTGCACATACACGGGGCGTGGGACATACACCACCGGGGGTGGTGCGTAGACCACCGGAGGCGGCGCCACGTACACCGGTTGCGGATAGGCCACCACGCGCGGCGCGTTCGAGAACGACGCGCCGACGCCCACGGGGTAGCCGGGCGCCTGGACGTCCACCGACCAGTACACGTCGCGGCCGGCATGGGCAGCACCGGCCGCCAGCGCGCCCAGCGCCGCCAGCGAGCCGAGCACGAAGGTCTTGAGGAATCGGATCATGTTGGCTCCTTTCGAGGCGCGCGAGACGGTCGAGAGGGTAGAGAGGGTCGAGCGCACCTGCGGTTGTCCCTCTTGAACGGGCGTCCCAGCCATCGGTTCACAAGCGAATGGTGAAAAGACGTAAACGAGAGGGGCCGTCGATAGAATCGTCCGATCGTTTCCACCCTCATTCCCAGGCGCATCTCGATGACGGCCAGCCCCTCCAAAGACGCTCCCAAAGAAGAACACAAGCCGAGCAACTTCCTGCGCGCGGTGATCGAGCGCGACCTCGAAACGGGTGCCTACCGCGGCATGCACTTCGCCGGCTCGCCGGGCGACGGCAGCCACCATGCGGCGGGGCCGCTGGACCCGGCCCGCATCCGAACGCGCTTCCCGCCCGAGCCCAACGGCTACCTGCATGTCGGCCATGCCAAGAGCATCTGGCTCAACTTCAGCCTGGCGCAGGACTACGGCGGGGTGTGCCACATGCGCTTCGACGACACCAACCCCGAGAAGGAAGAGCAGGAGTACGTCGATTCCATCCTCGATGCGGTGAAGTGGCTGGGCTACGGCTGGGAGGCGAACAACACATCGCACCTCTACTACGCCAGCCGCTACTTCGACTTCATGTACCGCGCGGCCGAGTACCTCATCGAGACCGGCCATGCCTACGTGGACGAGCAGAGCGCCGAGGAGATGCGGGTCAACCGCGGCGACTTCGGCACGCCCGGCGTCGACAGCCCCTACCGCAACCGCAGCGTCGAGGACAACCTCGCGCGCTTTCGCGAGATGCGCGCGGGCAAGTTCGGCGACGGTGCGATGGTGCTGCGCGCCAGGATCGACATGGCCTCGCCCAACATCAACCTGCGCGACCCGGCCATCTACCGCATCCGGCATGCCGAGCACCACAACACCGGCAACACCTGGTGCATCTACCCGATGTACACCTTCGCCCACCCCATCGAGGACGCGCTGGAGAACATCACCCACAGCATCTGCACGCTCGAATTCGAAGACCAGCGACCGTTCTACGACTGGCTGCTCGAGCGCATCGTGCCGATCCTGCGCACGCCGCAGTTCGACCATGTCCGGCAACTGATCGACAGGATCGAAGCGTCGGGCCTCGAAGCCGGCAAGGAGTTCGCCCTCGCCTGCCACAACCAAGGCGCCAAGCTCTTCGCCAGCCGCGCCGAAGGCGAGATGCGGGCCCTCTTCGTGCGCTGGGAGCATGACCGCGACGCGGTGCTGCGCGACCTGCCGGCCTTCTTCGCGCTGCTCAAGCGAGAGACGGCGCAGTTCACGCCGCTGCTCGCCCATGCGCTCGAATCGCAGGAGCCCAATGTCTTCCGCCTGCCGCACCAGTACGAGTTCGCGCGCCTCAACCTCACCTATGTGGTGACCAGCAAGCGCAAGCTGCGGGCGCTGGTGGACCAGGGCATCGTCGACGGCTGGGACGACCCGCGCATGCCCACCGTCGTCGGCATGCGCCGGCGCGGCTACACACCCGAGGGCATCCGGCTCTTCGCCGAACGCACCGGCGTCAGCAAGGCCGGCGGCTGGATCGACTACAGCAACCTCGAAGGCGCGCTGCGCGAAGACCTCGAAGGCAAGGCGGCGCGCGCCATGGCGGTGATCGACCCGCTCAAGCTCAAGCTCACCAACTGGTTCGACGTGTTCGGCGCCCAGGACCACAAAGAGCCCTGCCATGCGCCGGCCCACCCGCAGCGGCCCGAGCTCGGCACGCGCCACTTCAGCCTGGGGCCGGAGGTGTGGATCGAGCGCGACGACTTCGCCGAAGTGCCGCCGAAGGGCTTCTTCCGCCTCTTCCCCGGCAACAAGGTGCGGCTCAAATACGGCTACGTGATCGAGTGCACCGGCTTCGAGAAGAGCGACACCGGCGAAGTGACCGCCGTGCTCGCCACCGTCGTGCCCGACACCAAGAGCGGCACGCCGGGCGCCGACGCGGTGAAGGTGAAGGGCGTGATCACCTGGGTGGGGGTGCACGACGCCATCGAGGCCGAGATGCGGCTGTACGACCGCCTGTTCACCGATGCCAACCCCGATGCCGGCGGCCAGGACTTCATGGCGGTGCTCAACCCGGACAGCAAGAAGGTGGTCACCGGCTACCTGGAGCCGTCGCTCGCGAACGCGAAGCCGGACGACAAGTTCCAGTTCGAGCGGCACGGCTACTTCGTGGCCGACCGCAAGGACCACTCGGCCGGCAAGGCGGTGATCAACAAGATCGTCGGGCTGAAGGACAGCTGGGGCAAGTAGCGCAAGGCCGGTGCGAGGGCGCACCGGCCGCGTCGAAGCAACTTGCCGCGGTGTGCTCCAGCATCGCCGGCACGACCACCTCCCATACTGCCGGCGGCGGCATTTCGTGCCCCACGCCGGGCAGCGGCAAGAGCCGCGCTCCATGGATCTCGCGAGCCAGCGCTTGGGCATGCCCATAGGGGAACAACGGGTCCTCCGTGCCATGCAGCACCAGTGTCGGCATGCGCAACTCCTGCAGCCGAGGCCGCACCGGCTCGCCTTCGCCGCCGAGGATCCAGTGGTTGGTCATGCTGGCTTCGATGTTGCGCGTGCGGTCGACCACCCGGCCCACCAGCTCCCGCATGCGCGCTTCGTCCACGCCTCGTCCGCCGGCAAACGGCCCAAGGCTCGCCACGATATGGGCCACGGCGGCTTCGCGATCGCGCCAGTCGGGCTTGGGCGCCGCCTCGCCGAACGAAGCCTCCAGCGCGGGCGACATCGGCGGCAGGTCGGACTCTCCAGGCCCGCCAGGGCTGGTGGAGAGCAGCGTCAACGAAGCCACACGCTCCGGGTGGTCCAGCGCGATGCGCATGGCAATGCCGCCCCCCATCGAGATCCCTGCCACATGCGCACGCGGCACCTCCAGGGCATCGAGAAGGGCCACCGCATCGGCCACGAGATCGGCCAGCGTGTAGGTGGGCGCACCGGGCGCATCGTGCGTCGAGCGCCCGGTGTCGCGATGGTCGTAGCGGATCACCCGGCGACCCCCGGCGGCAAGCCGATCGCAGAATCCGTCTTCCCACCAGTCCATCGACGAGGCGGCACCGCCGATCAGCAGCAGCGCCGGGTCGGCGGGGCTGCCGAAGACCTGCGCGCACAGCTGGATGCCGTTGACGCGGAAGATCCGCTCCGGCTGCACCGCCAAGCCGGTCTTCACTGCTGCGCTCCGCCCTCGAACATCTTTTTCACACGCTCCTGGATCTGCGCGGGCGTGAGGTCTTCCTTGTGCGTCGAGATGAACCAGTTGTGGCCGAACGGGTCGGTGATGCAGCCGGAACGATCGCCCCAGAACTGGTCGCCCACCGGCATGAGCACCTTGGCGCCTGAGGCCACTGCGGCGTTGAACACCTTGTCGGCATCGGGCACGTAGAGGATGGCCGTGGTGGCGGAGCCGCCGATGGTCAGCGGGCTCAGCGAGCCGTGCTCGGGCCGTTCCTCGGTCAGCATGAACAGCGCCGGCCCGACCTTGAGCTCGGAGTGCATCACGAGGCCGTCGGGCGCGTCCATGCGCGTCACCAGCTCGGCGCCGAAGATGCGCTGGTAGTAGGCGATCGCGTCATTGGCGCCCTTCACCACGATGTAGGGCGTGGCGCCGGTGGAGGGCGGCACCGGGTTCACCGGGGCGCTGCCGCTCTTGCGGGCGTCGTCGAGTTTCTTCGCTTCGGCCAGCAGGCGCTCTTCCTGCGCACGCAGCTCGGGCGTGAACTCGGCGCCGAAGTCGTCGGCCTCGAAGATCTGGCGGATCTCGAGCACGGACTCCTCACCGGTCGGGTTCGGGCACTTCCTGGCCCATTCCACCGCCTCGTTCAGGTCCTTGCATTGCCAGATCCAGTAGCCGGCGACCAGCTCCTTCGTTTCGGCGAACGGGCCGTCCACCACCTTGCGGTCCTTGCCGGAGAACACGACCCGTGCGCCCTTGCGGCTCGGCTGCAGGCCTTCACCGGCCAGCATGACGCCCGCCTTGACCAGCTGTTCGTTGTAGTCGCCCATCTCCTTGAGCAGCTGCTCGGTGGGCATCACGCCCGCTTCGGTGTTCTTGTCTGCCTTGACGATGACCATGAATCGCATGACGTCTCTCCTGTCGGGTGAATTGATGAGTGCGGTGGTGTTGTGTCTTCAGAGCTCCGCAAACCGGCCGCTCTGATCACACGACGGCTCAGGCCGGCGCGGATCGACAACACTGCGCGCCTTTTGTGTAACAGCGTGCGATGGCAGGGACTGTCTGCGGGTTTTCCACGAAGGCGGCACCACGCTGTCGAAGCGGCGTCGCGCCGTTCGTCATCACCACATCATCCCAACCGTGTACACGATCGCCATGAACAGCTCAACACTCCAGCAAAGCGCCCCATCGCGCCCCAAGGCGGGCCGCCGCGAATGGATCGGCATGGCGGTCATCGCATTGCCCTGCCTCGTCTATGCGATGGACCTCACCGTGCTCAACCTCGCGCTGCCGGCCATCAGCGCGGAGCTCAAGCCGAGCAGTTCGCAGTTGCTGTGGATCGTCGACATCTACGGCTTCCTGGTGGCCGGCTTCCTCATCACGATGGGCACGCTGGGCGACCGCATCGGCCGGCGCAAGCTGCTGCTGATCGGCGCGGCTGCCTTCGCGGCGGCCTCGGCCATCGCCGCCCTGTCGCGCAGCGCCGAGATGCTGATCGCCATGCGCGCGCTGCTGGGCATCGCGGGCGCCACGCTGGCCCCGTCCACCATGTCCCTCATCCGCAACATGTTCCATGACGAACACGAGCGGCAATTCGCCATCGGCATCTGGATCGCCAGCTTCTCGCTCGGCGGCGCCATCGGTCCGCTGGTGGGCGGCGTGCTGCTGCAGTTCTTCCCATGGGGATCGGTGTTCCTCGTCGCGGTGCCGGTGATGGTGCTGCTCCTGCTGGTGGGGCCTGCGCTGCTGCCCGAGTACCGCGACCCGAACGCCGGGCGGATCGACCTGGTGAGCGTGGCGCAATCGCTCGTGGCCGTGCTGCTGGCGATCTACGGCCTCAAGCAGGTTGCCGAACACGGCTTCAACTGGGGCCGCGCCGCCATGGCGCTGGCCGGCCTGGCGGTGGGCGCTGCCTTCGTGCGGCGGCAGGGCCGGCTCGAATACCCGCTGCTGGATCTGAAGCTGTTCGGCCAGCCGGCCTTCTGCGCAGCCATCGCGGCCTATGCGCTGTCGTGCCTGGCGATGTTCGGCATCTACATCTTCATCACGCAGTACCTGCAACTGGTGCTCGGCCTGTCGCCTCTGCACGCCGGCTTCGCCACCCTGCCCTGGGCGATTTCCTTCGTGGTGGGCTCGCTGGTCGCGCCGCAACTGGCACGGCGCTGGTCGCGGCTGGCCATCGTGGTGTGGGGCCTGGTGGCGGCAGCCGCCGGCATGGGCCTGCTGGCGCTGGTGGGGAACGGCGGCTCCGGCCTTGCGCTGCTGGTGGCCGGCACGGTGATCATGAGCCTGGGCATGGCGCCGGTGTTCACCATCGGCAACGAGATGATCATCACCGCCGCGCCGCCCGAGCGGGCAGGCGCCGCCTCCGCCGTATCCGAGACCAGCTCCGAGTTCAGCGGTGCGCTGGGCATTGCCCTGTTCGGCAGTGCCGGCACGGCGCTGTACCGGGGCACGCTGGCCACCACCATGCCGGCAGGCGTGCCGCCCGGTGCGAGCGAGGCCGCCCTGGCCACGCTCGGCGGTGCGGTGTCGGCCTCGGAGTCGATGACCGGGCCGGTGGGCGATGCACTGCTCGGCGCTTCGCGCATGGCCTTCGTCGATGCGCTGCAGCTCACCGCCGTGATGGGCGCGCTGACCATGATCGCGGCCTGCGTGGTCTCCGGCCGCATCCTGCGCAAGGCCGCAGGCTGAGGCTCAGGCCGCGGCAGGCGGCAGCTCCAGCAGCTTGAAGGCCGGCACCCCCTCGAGGAAGCTGCGGGCGAGCAGCGGCCGCGCGACGTTGTAGACCGGCGTGCCGTTCACGGTGCGCCCCTCCGGCGTGCCGCGGTGCGCATGGCCGTGGAAGACGGCGTTGACCGGATAGCGCAGCAGCGGGTCTTCGAGCCGGCTCGACCCCAGGAACGGAAAGATCTCCGGCGGCTCACCCTGCACGGTTTCGGCAATCGGCGAGTAGTGCAGCAGGGCCAGGCGCTGCGGCGTGCGCAGCTTGGCCAGGGCCGACTCGAACTTCAGCGCTTCCTGGATCGCCTCGTTGACGAACTGCTTGATGGCCGCCTCGCCCCAGGCACCGAGCGAGCCGCGGCCGAAGCCGCCGCAGAAGCCTTTCGCGCCGGCAATGCCCACGCCCAGGACTTCGCAAGCTTCGCCGTCGAGGACCTGCACGCCGGCGTCGATGAGCACCTGGCGGACCGCATCGGGCTGCCCCGATTCGTAGTCGTGGTTGCCCAGCACTGCCACGATGGGCCGCTTGGAGGCTGCGCTCAGTTCGTCGGCCAGCACCTTGGCCTCATCGGGCAGCCCGTAGTCGGTGAGGTCGCCGCACAGCAGCAGCGCATCGGCCGCTTCGGCCGCCTGGCCGAACAGCTCGCGCAGGCTTCCAGCGGAGGCCTTGGTGCAATGCAGGTCGCCCACGGCGGCGAAACGGATCGGTCTGGAGGTCGCCTCGGCCATCGTCTTGTCGCTGTTGTGGATCGGGGATTCCGTTCATGCGGCAAACCAGGTGCCCGGACCGGCACGGCACGCACCTTGCCGAATCCCGGCATGCAGCAGCCCTCCGCCTCGACACCCACGTGGGAAAACATCGACCCGGCCGCCGCAGCGTTCTACCGGCAGGTGCTCGAGACGCTCAATGCCGAGAACCTGCCCTACCTGCTGGGCGGAGCGTTCTCGGTGGCCTGCTTCACCGGCATCGAACGCCCCACCAAGGACCTCGACCTGTTCATCTGCCGCAGCGATTACCCCCGCATCGAGGACGCGATGCGACGCGCCGGGTATCGCACCGAGGTCGCCTATGCGCACTGGCTCGGCAAGGTGTGGGCCGCCGATGGCGACGACAGCCACTTCGTGGACCTGATCTTCAGTTCGGGCAATGCGGTGGCCTCGGTGGACGAACGCTGGTTCACCCATGCGATCACGGCCGAAGTGCTGGGCGTGCCGGTGAAGGTGGCGCCGGCCGAAGAGACCATCTGGTCCAAGGCCTTCGTGATGGAACGCGAGCGCTACGACGGCGCGGAAGTGGCCCACCTGCTGCGCGACTGCGCGGCCGAACTCGACTGGCAGCGCCTGCTGCGGCGCTTCGGGCCGCACTGGCGGGTGCTCCTGAGCCACCTGGTGCTGTACGGCTTCATCTATCCGAGCGAACGTGCGCGCGTGCCCGAGTGGGTGATGGCCGACCTGATGGAGCGCCTGCGGCAGGAAACGCTGCGCGAGCCGCCGCCCACGCTGGTATGTGCCGGCACGCTGCTGTCGCGCGAGCAGTACCTGCCCGACGTGGAGCAGCAGGGCTACCGCGACGGCCGTATCGAGCCTTTCGGCACCATGACGCCGCAGCAGGTGACCGACTGGACCGGGGCCATCCCCGGCCGGGAAGGCAACGCGCAGCGACCCGAGGATCAGCCTGACAACGCGCGCCAGGGCGACTGAGCCCCCTGCCGCACGCGGCCGGCGATGGCCACCGAAGCGCGCGATGCCAGCATGCGGTCGAACACCGCCTGCACCTGCGGCGCGGTCACCGCGCCCAGGCGGGCGGCGACCTCGCCTCGCGGGCGCACGCGGCCGAACACGAAGAGGTCCTGGACGGCCTCCTCGATGCGCCGGAACGGCCGCTCCAGCGTCTCGAGCCGGCGCACGGCGATCTGGTTGCGCGCGCGCTCGAGGTGTTGCGCATCGATCGCCTGTGCCTGCTGCCGCAGCAGGCGCTGCACTTCGACGGCGAATTCGTCCACGTGTTCCGGCGCCATCGATGCCTCGATGACGAACTGCCCGGCCACGTCGGCCACGTCGGCTGAACAGGCGGCGTAGTAAACCAGCCCCCGGCGCTCGCGGATCTCGTCCATCAGCGGCGAACTCATGCCCTCGCCGAACAGCGCCGCGGCCACGATGCCGGCATGGTGGGCATCGTCTGCGAGGGGTGGCAGCGGAAAGCCCAGCACCACGTGGCTCTGGCTCACGCCTGCCATGCGGCGGGCCGCGAAGCCGCCCAGGAAGGCGGGCGCCGTCGTCTGGTGCGCGCTGCCTGCGGGCAGGCCGGCAAAGGCTTGCCGCGCCTGCTGCACCACTGCTTGCGGGTCGATGTTGCCCGCCACGCCGACCACCACATTGGCCGCGCTGTACTGCTGCTGCACGTAGGCGCGCAGCTCGTCGCTGGTGAACCGCTCTATGTTGCGGCGCGTGCCGATCACCGGCTGGGCGATGCCGTGCTTGCCGTAGCACAGCTGGTCGAAGAGCTTGTAGGCCGCGGCGAGCGCGTCGTCATCCTCTTCGGCGTATTCCTGCAGCAGCACCTGGCGCTCCCGCTCGAGCTCGGCCTCCGGGAAGGTGCTGTGCATCACGATGTCGGCCAGCATCGGCAGGAAGGCCTGCGCATGCCGGGCCAGGCCGCGCATGTGGAAGGCGGTGTGGTCCTTGTCGGTGTGCGCATTGACCTCGGCGCCCAGCACCTCGGCGTCGAGGTTGATCTGCTGGCAGCTGCGGGTGCGGGTGCCCTTGAAGGCCATGTGCTCGACCACATGGCTGATGCCGTTCTGCCGCGGGCTCTCGTTGCGGCTGCCGGTGCGCACGAAGACGCTGACGCTGGCGCTCTCGACGTGGGGCAGCGCGATGGCGAGCACCCGCACGCCGTTGTCGAGCGTGGCCACGAAGGTGTCGGAATCAGGAGCAGGTGATGGACTGGACATCGCGCGATTGTCGGGCGACCTCGGCGGGCGCAGAATTCCATGCACTCGAACTCCCAGAGGTCACCATGTCCATGCAATTTCGCACCTGGCTGTTGTACGGCATCTGTGCGGCCGCAGCGGCGCCCGCCCTCGCGGGGCCGGTGGAGGTCTCGTTCGTCGATGTCGATCGCTACGTCGATGCCGGCGACAAGTTTCGCGACGAAGCCCGCAACCTGAGGATCCTCGAGGAACACCTGAAGGCGCTCGGCCAGCGCCATCTGCCGGAAGGGCAAGCACTCAAGATCGAGGTGCTCCAGGTCGACCTGGCCGGCGAAATGCGGCCCACGCGGCGCGGCACCGACATGCGCATCGCGCGCGGCGGCGCCGACTGGCCGCGCATCATCCTGCGCTACACCTTGCAAGGCGAAGGCGGTGCCGCGGCACAGCCGCGCGAGGAAAGCGTCTCCGACATGACCTACCAGATGCGCTCGGCCTTCGGCTTTGCGCAGGAGTCGCTGTACTACGAAAAACGCATGCTCGCCGAATGGTTCCGCGAGCGGTTCGCTTCGGCGCCGTAGAGCACCTCGGCTCCAACGCCTCGGGCCGCCTCTGAGCGGCCTTTTTTGCGGCCATAAAGATACCAATCAGTTACCAGTATCGGCAGAATGACAATACCAATATTGATTTTGGTATGCATCACTGGTACTGTCGCGCGCCAACCATGGAGGACCGCGACGATGAACCCGATCCGACTCACCCGTCTCCATCAGCTGTTCGCAGCGCTCGCACTGGCAGGCGGCGTGCTGGCGGCCCATGCGGCGCCGTTGTGGCAGGAAGGCAGCACCTATGCCGCCGGCACGGTGGTCACCTACGGCGGCCGCGACTACCAGGCACTCGTCACGCACACGGCTCACGTCGGCGCCGGCTGGACGCCTGCTTCCACGCCCAGCCTCTGGAAGGACCTCGGCGTCAGCAGCGGCCCCGCGCCCGCCCCGACACCGGTGCCGACGCCTGCACCCACACCGGCACCCACACCGGCGCCCACGCCGGCGCCCACGCCACGGCCGTCGCCGACCCCTGCGCCCTCTCCCGCGCCGACCACCGGTTGTCACACTCCCTGGAACAGCAGTGCCGTCTACACCAACGGCTCTCTGGCGTCGTACGGCAGCCGCAACTACCGCGCGCAGTGGTGGACACAGAACGAAGTGCCACCGAGCAACGTCGGCAGCGGCAAGCCCTGGGTGGATCTCGGCGCCTGCATCGGTGGTGCGCCGACACCGGCCCCGACACCGGCACCCACGCCCGCCCCGACCCCTGCTCCCACGCCGACCCCGTCGCCCGCACCGACCCCCTCGCCCACACCGACGCCCCCGCCGGTGTCGGGCCTTCCCAGGCATGTGGTGGTGGGCTACTGGCACAACTTCGACAACGGCACCGGCACCATGCCGCTGCGTGACGTGCCCGACGAGTACGACATCATCAATGTGTCGTTCGCCGAAGGCGATCCGTTCGCGCCGGTGGGTACCGCGAAGTTCGTGCTCGACAAGGCCTTCAACGAGGCCGAGTTCATCGCCGACGTGAAGGCCAAGCAGGCCAAGGGCAAGCGGGTGCAGATCTCCCTCGGCGGCGCCAACGGCGTGATCATTCTCGACACGCTGGCCGCGCGCGAGCAGTTCATCAGGACGATGGGCGACATCATCGCCAGGTACGGTTTCAACGGCATCGACGTCGACATCGAGAACAACCTGTCGATCGGCGCCGGCGAGGACTTCCGCAATCCGCAGACCGCGCAGGTGGTGCATCTCATCGCCGGTGTGAAGGCGCTGAAGGCCCGCTTCGGCACCAACTTCTCCGTCACCATGGCGCCCGAGACCGCCTACGTACAAGGCGGCTACGGCGTCTCCGGCGGCATCTGGGGCGGCTACCTGGGCATCATCCACGGGCTGCGCAACGAGCTCACCCTGCTTCATGTGCAGCACTACAACACCGGCAGCATCACCGCCACCGATGAAAAGGCGTACAGCCAGGGCACCGTCGACTTCCAGGTGGCCATGACCGACATGCTGCTGACCGGCTTCAACGTCGGCCGCGACCCGGGCCGCTTCTTCCCGCCGCTGCGTGCCGATCAGGTGGGCTTCGGCGTGCCGGCCACACCGGGCGCGGCGCCGTCGGGCGGGTACATCACGGTGGCCCAGGGGCAACAGGCGATGGACTGCCTGATGAAGCTGGTGAACTGCGGCAGCTACAGGCCCAAGGCGGCACAACCCAGCCTGCGCGGCATCATGACCTGGTCGATCAACTGGGACCGCACCAACGGCTATGCGTTCGCGAAGGGTCACCGCAGCTACCTGAACCAGCAGCCCTGATCGATCGTCCGGGCCTTCGCGCCGTGCGGTATTTCGCGCCGCACGGCAATACCCATCCTGGCAGTCCGAGGCGGGCAGGCCTTGTCATGTTCGGGTGCTATGTTGGGCCTTCACTGGAGATCGACATGGCCAACAAGCCCTCGCAACTCGCCCGCAACGCACCGAACAGCAAGGGCTCCAGTGCCGGCGGCAGGGCGAGGGCGATGGCCGCGACACACGCCTGGATGGCCGCGGCAGCCCATGCAGGCCTTCCGGCGGAGCGCCGCGAATACCTGCGCGAGGCACTGCCGGCCACCGCAGCCCTGCTGGCGAGGCGACGCGCCGACATGATCGAAGACGGGGTGATCGACGACTACGTGGCACTGCAATGGCTCGAGTGGCACGGCGGCGGGCTGCGCCTGACGATCACCGGCACCAACGTCTGCGCGCAGGTGACGCAGAGCCTGCGTTGACGAAGCGCGTGGCGACCCGGGTCGCTCTGGTGTCGCTCTGGTGTCGCAAAAGTACGAGAGTCGTAAGAGAGTCTTGCCGACACGGAAAGCGCTGCGGCGGCTTCCTATAGTCATCCGACCCCCGGGCCCGGCTGCGCTGCCGGGCGGCGAATGGCACAGGGAGAAGTCGGCATGGACCACCAGCTTTCCGGCCAGCCTGCGTGCGCGCCGTCGTGTTCGGCCGCGCGCCGCATCATCCGACAGCTGCTGCTGGTGGCGGCCGTCATGGCGGTCGCACCGGGCCATGCGCAGCAGCAACAGCAGCCGGTGCTCGGCACCTGGAGCCATGTCGGCATGCTGCCCGGCTACACCGAGATGTTCGTGGCCGACATCGACAATGCCGGCCGCATCGTCGGCGGCGTGTGGGGACCCGGCGGCGCCTCGACCTCGGTGCTCTACAGCAACGGCCGCCTGAGCGAGATCGCCAACCTCGGCCTGCCCGGCGGTTCGGCCGCCGACATCAGCAACACCGGCTACATCGTCGGCGGCGCGCTCGACCGTGGCGACCCGCCGCGCACCATCGCCTACATCCATCACCCGGACGGCGCCCGCTACACCCAGCCCGGCCCGCCGAACGCAGCGTGGAGCCGTGCCTCGCATGTCAACGACGTCGGCGAGGCCGTCGGCACGGCGTCCCTGCAGTACCCAGGCTCGCTCGACGCGGTGCAAAGCGCCTTCCTGTACGACCGCAACGGCCAGCGCCACACGCTCGGCTGGGGCGCCTACACCGTGGCGACCGGCCTCAACAATGCCGGCCAGGTGGTGGGCCAGGGCCACCGGCCCGGCAGCGACACGGTGCGCGCCTTCACCTGGCGCAACGGCACGACCATCGACCTCGGCACGCTGGGCGGAGCCATCGCCACCACGGCCGGCATCAACGAGGCCGGGCAGATCGCCGGCACGTCCACCCTGGCCGGCCCGCTGAGCGAGGCGCCGCGGCATGCCTACCTGTGGGACAACGGTGTGATGACCGACCTCGGCACGCTCGGCGGCAGGGACAGCAACGCCTGGGACCTCAACAACGCCGGCGACGTGGTGGGCAGCTCCGCCGTCGACGGCAGCGGCCTCTTCCACCGCGCCTTCCTGTGGCGCGACGGCACGATGCGCGACCTGGGCACCTTCGGCGGGCTTGGCAGTGTGGCGCTGCAGGTCAATGAACGCGGCGACGTCGTCGGCGTGGCCGAGCTGGACGAGCTCGACTACAAGGGCAACCCGGTACAGCACGCCTTCCTGTGGCGCGACGGGCGGCTCATCGACCTGAGCGCCTCGCTGGCGGCCTCGTTCAACGACATCAGCCAGATCGACCCGTACAGCGTGCACATGAACGACGTCGGGCACATCACCCTGTACGGCATCACCGCCGGCGGGTTGCGCGGCATCTTCCTGCTCACGCAGGTGCCGGAGCCTGCCACCTGGGCCATGCTGCTGGCAGGTGCACTGACCTTGTGGGTGCGGCTGCGCCGGCGCGTCGGCAGCGCTTCGGCTCGCCTGGCCACGAGCACGGGTACCGTGCGGCACGGCCCGCGGGAGGTTGCCGCCTGAGGGCACAGCGACGATGATGGCGGCCCTTCCCTTGTCTCGGAGACCGCCCCGATGAACACCGCCTTCCTGCGCACCGCCACACTTGTCGCCGCTGCCGCCCTCGCCTGCAGCGCCTGGGCACAGTCCAAGGCCGCTGCAGACGCGGCCAAGGAACCCGGTGCGGTGGTCACCGCCAGCGGCCTCGTGTACCGCTCGCTGAAGGAAGGCACCGGAGCCAGCCCGGTGGCCGCCGACACGGTGAAGGTCCACTACAAGGGCACGCTGCCCGATGGCACCGAGTTCGACAGCTCCTACAAGCGCGGCACGCCGGCGGAGTTTCCGCTGTCGCGCGTGATCAAGTGCTGGACCGAAGGCGTGCAGCGCATGAAGGTGGGCGGCAAGGCCCGGCTCACCTGCCCGCCCGGCATCGCCTACGGCGAGCGTGGCGCTGGCGGCGTGATCCCGCCCAATGCCACGCTGCACTTCGAGGTGGAGCTGCTGGCCATCGCCGGCAAGTGAAAGCAAGCCACCCTGGCGGAACGCCACCTGATGAACGCTACTTGAGGCAGACCGCCTCCACGTTGTTGCCGTCCGGGTCGATCAGGAAGGCTGCGTAGTAGGTCGGCGAGTAGTGCTCGCGAGGGCCGGGCGCGCCGTTGTCGCGGCCGCCCGCTTCAATGCCCTTGCGATGGAAGCCCTGCACGGCCTGGTGGTCCTTCGCGGCGAAGGCCACATGCGTGCCGGGGCCGGCGCCTTCCTTGGTGGCGTAGATCCACAGCGCCGGCGCGTCCTTGGGGCCGAAGCCGGCGCAGGTATCGTCGCTGTAGCCGAGCACGTGCCCGAGGGGGGCCAGTGCCTCGGTGTAGAAGCGCACGCTGGCACTCAGGTCGCGGGCCTTGATGCCGATGTGATCGAACATGGTTCACCTCCGTCATGAATGAATGGACGCAGGTGATGCTAGGAACGGCGCTCGATCCGGTCTTGGAGAAACTTGCGCTCGCCGCGCGCGGCCTGGCGGAAGCCCCGTGGCGACACACCGGCCGCACGGCCGAAGGTGCGCACGAAGTTCGACAGGTCGTTGAAGCCCACGTCGTAGGCGACGTCGGTGATGGAACGGTCTTCGTCGGCCAGCAGGCGCGCCGCATGGCGCAGGCGCGAACGCACGAGGTACTGGTGCGGCGTGACACCCACCACCTTGGCGAACAGCCGCAGGAAGTGGAACGGGCTCAGCTGCGCCTGGGCTGCGCTGCGCTCGAGGTCGATGCCGGCATCGTGCGAATGGGCATCGAGCCAGAGCGCTGCCTCGACGGCACGCCGCCGGTCAGACGCCCGCAGTGCCCCGGCCGCAACCGAGGCCCGTGTGGTCGAGACCAGCGCCATGAACCTGGCCGCCAGCAGCAGCCCGGCTTCATCCACTCCCACATCATTGCGGCCGTCGGCGGCCGCCTGGGCCAGCTCGCCCATCACCACCAGCTCGGGCAAGGGCGGCAGCCCCCGGCTCTGCCAGGCACTGCCGGCCCGGCCGGCAATGCCTTCCGCCAGTTCGGACGACAGGTGGAACGAGAGGCACTCGTCGCCGCACACATGGTGGTCATGGGTGCACACGTATTCGTCGCCGGCCCGCCCCACCAGCACCGAGCCGGCCACCAGCTCGGAAGTCACGCCCCGGCAGCGGTAGCCGAAGCTGCCCCTGCGCACGTACGACACCGAGTGCCGGCCATGCAGCTCGGTGAACGGCCGGTCGCCCGGGCCGGCCTGGCAGCAGTAGTCCCACACGCGCAGCGCAGAGTCTTCATGCAGCAAGACGGTGGAGGGGCGCGGCGCTTTCATGGCAGCCTGTTCAGAACAGCGGCAGCGTGCCGTTCAGCGTGGCGCCCTCGATGGCCAGCAGCCTGAGCTTGGTCTCCACGCCCCCCGGCGCGGAAAAGCCGCCGGTCTGGCCCCCGGCCGCCAGCACCCGGTGGCAAGGGACCACCAGCGGGAAGGGATTGCGACCGAGCGCCTGGCCCACCCGGCGCGCGGCACCCGGCTCCCCCAGCTGCCGGGCCAGCTCGCCATAGGTGAGCGTGTGGCCGGGCGCGATGCGGCGCGCCAGCTCATACACCCGGCGATCGAATGCCGGCAGGTCCTGCATGTCCAGCGGCACCTCGGCCAGGTCTCGCGCCTGGCCCTGCAGCAAGGCCACGATGCCGTCGATCGCGGCCGCCACTGCGGGCGGCGGCACCGCCTCGCCGGCCGACGCGAAGCTGCGCGACCGCGGCGCGCCGTCGAGCGCAGGCAGGCGCACCGCCACCACCGCCTCGTGCTCGTTCCACGCGATGCCGCAGCGGCCGATGGCGGTCTCGAAGCTGGCAAAACTTGTGGCTTTCATGGGTTGCACATCATGCCGCCGCAACGGCAGGCGTGTCGGCCGCGGCACAATCGCGACCCTTCCCCGAGAGGACTTCCGCCCTGATGCGACTGACCCGACCGGCCCTGGGCCGCAGCCTGGCCCTGGTGTTCGCCTGGGCCACCGCCTCGGGCCTGGCCGCCGCCACACCTGTCGAGAGCCCCTGCCAGGATCGGCTGGCCACGCCCGCAGGCAACGCCCCCGTGCCGCCCGCCAGGCTGGCCGGCCTGCGCTACAGCTGTACCGAACTGCCGGGCGGGCAGCATGTGCTCGTCGCAGAGGCAGGCCAGCAACAAGCGCAGACGGTGCTGCTGGTGCACGGCCTGGGCAACAACGCGCACCGCGACTGGCGCGCCACCCTGGAGCCCCTCGCACAGCGGTTCCACGTGATCGCGCTCGACCTGCCCGGCTTTGGCGCGTCGCCAGCGCCCGCCGGCGTGCATTCGTTCGAACAGCTGGGGCAGACGCTGGCCGCGGTGCTGGACCTTCACGCCCCCGGCCGGCGGGTGCATGTGGTGGGCCATTCGCTCGGCGGCGCGGCCAGCCTGCACTTCGCCCACCGCCACGCCGACCGCGTGGACCGGCTGGTGCTGGTGGACGCCGCCGGCATCCTGCACAAGTCGGTGTTCGCGCAGCATCTCACCCGACCGGCGGCGCCCGCGTTCGGCTTCGAACCGGTCGATCGTTTCCTGGCGGCTGCCGGCGACCGGGTCAACGCGCTGCACCGCGGCTTGTTCAGCATGCTGGACGACCGTTTCGACTTCAGCCGCTGGCTGGTCGACACACCCCGGGTCCGGCAGGCCCTGCTGGGCGGCCACACGCAGGTGGATGCGGCGCTCGGGCTCGTCGAGCACGACTTCACACAGGCGATCCGCGAACTGCGGGCGCCCACCACGGTGATCTGGGGCCGCGACGACCCGGTGGCGCCGCCGCGCACCGGCGCACTGCTCGCTGCACGGCTGCCCGACGCCCGCTGGCAGGTCATCGACGGCGCGCAGCACGTGCCGATGACCGAGCAGCCGCAGCGGTTCAACCGCCTGCTGATGTCTGCTCTTGCGGAGCCGCTGGCGCCCCGGTTCGAGGCCGAAGTGCCCCCAGGCGAGCAGGGCCAGGTCGCCTGCCGCAACGCTTCCGGCAGGCGCTACAGCGGCGTGTACGAAAGCCTCACGCTGGAAAACTGCCACGGCGTTCGCATCGAGCACGCGCGCATCGGCCGGCTGGTGATGGTGGGCTCGTCCGCGACGCTGGAACATTCGGTCATCGATGCGGCCAGCGGCGTGGCACTCGATGCGCAGCGCAGCCGCATCATGGCCACCGCCGTGCGGCTCAAGGGCCGCATCGGGCTGCGCGCGGCCGCCAGCCACCTCGACTTCGCCGGCGCCACGGTGTCGGCCAGCGAAAGGAGCATCGACATGCCGACACCGAGCCGGGTCTACTTCTCGGTCAGCGAGGTCGAGAGCGCCGGCCGGCCCGCCGATGCCCACCGCATCTGGCCGGTGCCCGCCGCCGACTGAGGGGCGGGACCTCAGCGCCTGCCGAAGACCTTCTTCGCGCCACCCACCACCGCCAGCACCACGGCCCCGGCGACCACGCCGAACAGCGCGCCGCCCACCGGCAGCACCAGCGCTCCCAGCACCGGGCCGGCGCCGTGCTCCAGTCCCTGGAGGCCGTGGTGAACCACCGGCAGCCCGTGCACCAGGATGCCGCCGCCCACCAGGAACATGGCCGCCGTGCCGGCGATCGACAGGCCCTTCATCAGGTAGGGCGCGCCCTTCACGATGGCATCGCCGATGCTGCGGGTCGCCGCGCGACTGCTGCGGCTCAGGTACAGGCCGAAGTCGTCGAGCTTCACGATGCCGGCCACGAGGCCATACACGCCGATGGTCATGAGCACGGCGATGCCGATCAGCACGCCCACCTGGGTGGCAAAGCTGGCGCCTGCCACGGCCCCGAGCGAGATGACGATGATCTCGGCCGACAGGATGAAGTCGGTGCGCACCGCGCCCTTGATCTTGTCCTTCTCCAGCGCCACCAGGTCCACGTTCGGATCGGAAAGCGCCTGCGTGAGTTCGGCATGGTGGGCATCGTCTTCAGCCTGACTGTGCAGGAACTTGTGCGCGAGCTTCTCGACACCTTCGAAACACAGGAAGGCGCCGCCGATCATCAGCAGCGGCGTGATGAGCCCGGGGGCGAACACGCTGATCGCCAGCGCCGCCGGCACCAGGATGGCCTTGTTGACCGCCGAGCCCTTGGCCACCGCCCAGACCACCGGCAGCTCGCGGTCGGCCGCCACCCCTGCCACCTGCTGGGCATTGAGCGCGAGATCGTCGCCCAGCACGCCGGCGGTCTTCTTGGCGGCGACCTTGGTCAGCAACGCCACGTCGTCGAGCATGGTGGCGATGTCGTCGAGCAGTGCAAGCAGGCTGGTGGCCATCAGGTAGTCCCTCTCCGTTGTCACCCGTGTCGTGTGGCCATGCAGGCGGCGTGCCGGCCCGGCTCCAGGGGCGGCATGGTACCGGGCTGGCGTGAATGCCCGCGCCGCCGGTCTGCGGGGGTGCGAGGTCAGGATCGGGGGAGTGGGCCGACGCGGCCCGGGGGGCGCGGCTCGGTGAGCCGGCGGGAGAACGCTGTTGGAGATCAACCGGGCCACCGTTCGGCGGCCCTGGCGGCAAGACGCCTCAGTGGCTGCGCATCACCGCCGGGGTGGCGTATTCGCGGCCGACCACCACCCGCGCGTACAGGTAGTTCGCGCGGGCCTTTTCGCTCATCAGGTCGAAGCGCACCTCGCCCCGGTCGTCGCACGGGAATGTGAGAGCGCGGCCTTCGCTGAACAACGATTGGAAACGCAGTTCGAAGCGGGGTTGCTGTTCGCAAAGAGGCAGGGTCGCGGTGTTCATGTTGATCTCCGTTTGCCAGTTTGTGTGTCCGATGACTTCAATTTAGAACTACGCGCCCGCGAGATCACTGGATGCATGCCGGTGAGAACTGTCGGAAGGGTGCTGGAGGCCTTGTAGGAAATGCGCTGACAAGTGTCGCTCGGGCCGACCCGCTTCACCGCACAATGCGCCGCATGACGCCAACCGAAGACCCTCGCGCCCACAGCCCGGCCGCCGAACGCAACAAGCAGCCCATCCTCGAGGTGCTGCGGCAGGTATTGCGCGCCGAGGGCGGCGACCTGCTCGAGATCGCCTGCGGCAGCGGCCAGCACGCGGCCCATTTCGCCGCCGCCCTGCCCGCCTGGACCTGGTGGCCCAGCGACGCCAATCCGCAGGTGCTGCCTTCCGTCAGGGCCTGGGTTGCAGACGCCGGCATCGCCAATGTGCGCGCGCCGCTGCAGCTCGACGTGACCGCCGCCCAGTGGCCGGTCGGGCAGGTCGATGCGATCTACTGCGCCAACATGCTGCATGCCTCGCCGTGGGCCACCTGCCGCGGGCTGATGCAGGGTGCGGCGCGCCACCTGGCGCCGCACGGTTTGCTCATCACCTATGGCCCCTACCTGCTCGACGACCTGCCCACTGCGCCCAGCAACCTGTCGTTCGACGCCGACCTGCGTGAACGCAACCCGGCCTGGGGGCTGCGCCGCCTCGCCGATGTGCTGGCCGAAGCACACCAGGCCGGCCTGGCATTGACGCAGCGCTTCGCCATGCCCGCCAACAACCTGATGCTGGTGTTCGCGCACCCTGCGGCATGAGCAGCCCCGAAGAGCCGCGCCATCCGGTGTCCCTCGAGCCGGCCGGGCTGCGCTTCGACGCGCCGGCCTCCGTGCCGCTGCTGAAGGCCGCGCAGGCTGCCGGCATCCGCCTGCCGAGTTCCTGCCGCAACGGCACCTGCCGCGCCTGCATGTGCCGGCTGCTGAGCGGCACCATCGAATACACCATCGAGTGGCCGGGCCTGCTGGCCGAGGAAAAGCGCGAGGGCTGGATCCTGCCCTGCGTGGCGCGGGCGACGTCTGCGCTGGTGATCGCATCGTCCGAGGCCTCGGTTCAAACCCAGGCCGGCAAGCGATGAAGAAGCAGGGAACGATCGTGCGCTGGGATGCCGCCCGGGGCTTCGGCTTCATACGCTCACCCGGCGGCACCGACGTCTTTCTTCACGTGCGCGACTTCCGCGATGCCGGCACTGCGCCACGCGAAGGGCTGGACGTCGTCTTCGAGGAAATCCACGTGGGCGGCAAAGGCCCGCGAGCGATGGCGGTCCATGCCGCCGGGTCGCGTGCCGTGACCCCGTCGAGGCAGCCATGGCCGCGCCCTGCAACGACGAAGACCGCCGCCGGCATTTCGCCCTTGCACAGCCTGCTCGTGGCCTGCCTGATGATGGCCTATGCAGCGGTGCTGCTGTGGGCTGTGTGGCACCGCCACCTCACCGTGCCGGTGCTTGGCGCCGCGGCGCTGCTCAACGCCATCACGTTCTTCGTGTACTGGCGCGACAAGTACGCCGCGCAACGCGGTGCCTGGCGCACGCCGGAATCGAGTTTGCATGCCTTGAGCCTCGCCGGCGGCTGGCCTGGCGCCTGGCTGGCGCAGCAGGTGCTTCGCCACAAGTCCAGCAAGGCGCAGTTCCGCGCGGTGTACTGGGGCACGGTCGCGCTGCATTGGGGCGGGCTGCTGGCGTGGCTGCGGCAAACCACGCAACGCGGCTGAAACAGCCGCGTCCGGGCGGCGCCTCAGGCGGACCGCAGCCACTCGGCGTAACGCAACAGGTCCACGTTGCCGCCGCTCACCATGACGCCCACGCGCTTGCCTTCCACCGGCCGCAGCTTGGCAAGCAGCGCCGCAGTGCCCAGGCAGCCGGTCGGCTCGACCACGAGCTTCAGTCTCTCGGCGAACAGGCGCATCGCCTGAACCAGCTGCGCATCGCTCACGGTGAGCACGCCCTTCACCAGCTGCTGGATCACCGGGAAGGTCAGTGCCCCGACGAGGTGGGTCTGCGCCGCGTCGGCGATGGTGCGCGGCACCTCGATGGCCACCCGCTCGCCTCGCTGCAGCGAACGCTGCACGTCGTTGCCGGCCTCCGGCTCCACGCCCCACACTTCGCAGGCGGGCGCGAGGTGGTTGGCCGCCGTGGCGCTGCCGCTGATGAGCCCGCCGCCGCCGATGCCGACGAACAGCAGGTCGAGCGGCCCCACCTCCTCGAGCAGCTCCTTGACCGCCGTGCCCTGCCCCGCCATCACGTGCGGATGGTCGTAGGGCGGCACCACCGCCATGCCCCGCTCGGCAGCGATGTCGCGGCCGATCTGCTCGCGGTCCGCGGTGTAGCGGTCATACAGCACCACCTCGGCGCCATAGCCGCGGGTGGCGGCCAGCTTGATGGGCGGCGAGTCCTCGGGCATCGCGATCACCGCCGGCATGCCCAGCAGTTGCGCGGCCAGCGCGACCGCCTGGCCATGGTTGCCCGACGACCAGGCGATCACGCCGCGGCGGCGCTGCTCGGCCGAGAGTTGCGACAGGGTGTTGTACGCGCCCCGGAACTTGAAGGCGCCGACCCGCTGCAGGTTCTCGCACTTGAAGAACACCTGCGCACCGGTGAGCCGGTCGACGTGGCGCGACGTGACCACCGGCGTGCGGTGCGCCACGCCCTTCAGGCGTTCGGCAGCGGCTTCGACGTCTGGCCAGGTGATGGGCAGGTCCATGGGGGCGTCCTCTGTAGGCGGCGGTCGAGGCCCGACGATAGCCCCTGCGCGCGCATTTGAAACTGTGGGCCCCGGCGCGCTGATACAGCGCTCAGCCTCCGGCGTCCTTGCGGCACTGCGCCTGCAGCTCGGCCCAGCCTCGTGCGCCCAGCGCCTCCAGCGTTCGCATGTTGGCCTCGTAGATGGCGTCCGGGTCGGGGAATGCAGCCACCGCGCGGTCGATGCTTTCCTCACGCAACAGATGCAAGGTTGGGTAAGGCGAGCGGTTGGTGGCGTTGGTCACGTCGTCCGGCCCGGTGCCGGCGAACTGGTAGTGCGGGTGGAAGCTGGCCACCTGCAGCACGCCCTCGTAGCCCAGCTCCGCCACGGCCCTGTCGGCCACGTCGAGGAAGTCGTTGTAGTCGGCGAAGTCGGTGAGCACGCGGGGGTGGATCAGCAGCGTCGTGTCCACGACGGCCGGGTCGGCTTCGGCCAGCAGGCGCAGCTCCTCCCGCAGCACGGCCAGCAGCGTTTGCGCATCGCTGGTGCTGCACACCACGTAGCGCACCTGCTGCTTCACATGCACCGCCTTCGCAAACGGGCACAGGTTGAGCCCGATCACGGCGCGCACCAGCCAGGCGCGGGTTTCGGCGACGACCCTGTCGTCGTCCTCTCTCGTCTCTGTCGTGTTCATGGCCGCAACTGTATGGCCCCCCGCGTTGACACAGTGCAGCGCCGCTGTGGCTTCACGCCCGCGGCGAGGCCGGGGAAGCTCGAGGCCCGTTCACGAAAGCCCCGCATGACCGAACTGCTGCCGCTGGCCACCTACTCGCTCGTGATGTCGAGCACCCCCGGCCCCAACAACCTCATGCTCACCACCTCGGGCGCCAACTTCGGCTATCGCCGCACCCTGCCCCACATCCTGGGCATCGGCGCCGGCCACGGCGTGCAGATGTGGCTCACCTGCCTGGGCCTGGGTGCACTGTTCGCCCGCTATCCGCTGCTGCACACCGGCCTGCAGGCCGCCGGCGCGGCCTACCTGGTGTGGCTGGCCTGGAAGCTCACCGGCAGCGCCATCGGCCGCGCCGAGCTGCCGCAGCCCGTCAGCTTCTGGCAGGCAGCGGCCTTCCAGTTCGTGAATCCGAAGAACTGGGTCAAGTCGGTGACGGTTGCCTCGGTGTTCCTGCCGCCCGCGCTTGGCACCGGCACGGCGGCGCTGGTGGCCATGGTCATCACGGTGGCCATCAACTTCCCCTGCGTGTCGATGTGGACCCTGTTCGGCGTGGCGATCCGGCGCCTGCTCACCGACCCGCGCCGCCAGCGCATCTTCAATGTCATCATGGCGGCCACCCTCGTGGCGCTGGCGCTGTTGCTGCTGGTGCGCTGACCGACCGCCTGCCTTCATGTTCTCACTCGACCGCGATTCATCGGTGCCGCTGGCCGACCAGATCGAGCACCGCCTGCGCGCCTTCATCGAAGGCGGCCAGCTCTCGTCCGGAGCCCGGCTGCCGTCGATCCGCACGCTGGCCGCGCAACTGGGCGTGAGCCCGAACACGGTGGTCACCGCCTACGACCGGCTGGTGGCCGCCGCCTGCATCGACAGCCGCGGCACGGCCGGCTTCTTCGTGAGCGAAGCCGCCTCGCAGCCCGGCCAGATGCCGGGGGCTTCGCTCATCGAGCCCGGCGACGAACAGGAGCCGGTGTGGCTGGTGCAGCAGGCCAACAACCTGCGCGCCGACATGCTGCCGGCCAGCAGCGGCGCGCTGCCGGTGGCCTGGCTCGAAGACGCGGTGCCGGCCGCCGTGGTGCAGCGGGCGCTGGCCCGCAGCAGCGGCGGCCTGGCCCGGCGCTGCCCGCCGCAAGGCCTGCCCGAGCTGCGCGAGCGCCTGGCCATGCTGATGCGCGCGCAGGGGCTCGCGGTCGATGCGAGCCGCGTGCTCACCACCTATGGCAGCACACATGCCATCGACCTGATCTGCCGCACCTTCCTGCAGCCCGGCGACGCGGTGCTGGTCGAAGACCCTGGCTACTTCCTGCTGTTCGACCGGCTGCGCCTGGCCGGTGTGCGGCTGGTGCCCGTTGCACGCCGCATCGACGGGCCGGACGTCGACCAGGTCGAGGCCGCCTGCCTGGAGCACCGGCCGCGGCTCATGTTCCTGCAGAGCGTGCTGCACAACCCCACCGGCTGGAGCAGCAGCGCCGCCAGGCTGCACCGCCTGCTGGTGCTGGCCGAGCAGCACGGCTTCCTGATCGCCGAGGACGACGTGCACGGCCACTTCCACCCCGGCTCGGCCACCCGCGTGGCGCAGCTGGCCGAGCTGCGCCAGGTCATCTACTACTCCAGCTTCTGCAAGGCACTGAGCCCCGGGCTGCGGCTGGGCTACATCGCAGCCGAGCCGGCGCTGCTGAAGCCGCTGCTGCGCGAGAAGATCCATTCGGTGCTCACCACCGCCGCCCTCAACGAGTTCGTGCTGCTCGAGTTGCTGGCGGCCGGCCGCGTGCGCAAGCACCTCGACCGGCTCCAGCAGAAGCTCGCCACGGCACGCCGGGCCGCGACGAAGCAGCTGCGCCAGGCCGGCATCCTGCTGGAGCACCCGGCCGAAGGCGGGCTGTTCCTGTGGGGCTCGGTGCCGCAGGGCGTGGACGTGGACGAACTGGTGAAGGACGCCTTCCGCAACGGCCTGCTGCTGTCGCGCGGCGCCACCTTCATGGCCGACGGGCGCCCGGACCCGCACCTGCGCTTCAACGTGGTGTACAGCCAGCATGAGCGGCTGGCCACCTACCTGCGCGAGCGGCTGGGCGCGCTGTCGAGCGCGCGCCAGGTGATCGGGCGTGCGGCGTCGAAGGTGGGGTAGGGACACAGAGCGCAGACAGCCGCGGAGGAATCCAGGGTGTTCTTGCCACGTAACCCGCCCGTGTCTACATTGCCTCCCCTTGTGCCGCCCGAAGCCGCGGCAGGAGGTTCCATGTACGGACTCATCGGACAGTTCACCGCCGCCCCGCTGATGGTGCAGGCATCTTGAGCACCGCCGCCCCCCGCACGCCCCGCCTCGCCTCCATCGACGCGCTGCGCGGCCTCACCGTCGCAGCCATGCTGCTGGTCAACTACCCCGGCAGCTGGAGCCATGTGTGGGCGCCGCTGCGCCATGCCAGGTGGCACGGCGCCACGCCCACCGACTTCATCTTTCCCTGGTTCCTGCTGATCGTGGGCCTGTCCATCGGCCTGGCCTTCGGCCCGAAGCTCGATGCCGGCCGCACCCACGATGGCGCGCTCACCCGTGCCCTGCTGCTGCGCGGCCTGCGCATCTTCGCGCTCGGGCTGGTGCTCAACCTGGCCACCTGGCTGCTGCTCGACACGCGAGGCTTCCGGCTGATGGGGGTGCTGCAGCGCATCGGCATCTGCTTCGCCTGCGTGGGGCTCGTGGCGATCCACCTGCGCAGCCTGTGCGCGCAGTGGGCACTGCTGGCGGCCTTGCTGCTCGGCTACTGGGCGCTGCTCGCCGCCGGCGGCCCGCTGGAGCCGGGCCAGAACATCGCCGACCGGGTGGACAACGCGGTGCTCGGCCCGCTGGCCTATGCGCTGGACCGCAGCACCGGCCGCTACAGCGACCCCGAGGGCCTGCTCAGCACGCTGCCGGCCATCGCCACCACCCTGCTCGGCCTGCTGGCCAGCCACCGGCTGCGCGCCGGCAAGGCTTCGCGCCTGTGGGGTGCCGGCGTGGCGGCCGTGGCGCTGGGTGGCCTGTGGTCGCTGGTGCTGCCGCTCAACAAGGCCTTGTGGACGCCCTCCTACGTACTGTGGACCGGTGGTTTCGGCCTGCTGGCAGTGGCGCTGGCACACGAGCTGATCGACCTGCGCGGCTGGCCGGCGCTGGGCACGAGCCTGGGCCTCAACGCGATCACGGTCTACGCCGGCACCTGGCTGCTGTTCTGCGTGCTGATGGCGCTGGGCGTGCTGCAGTGGATCAACCAGCACCTGTTCGCGCAGCCGCTCACGCCGCTGGCCGGACCCGAGGCGGCATCGTTCGCGTTTGCCTTGGCGTTTCTTGCGCCGTGGTGCGTGCTGGCGGTGTGGGCAAGGCGGCGCGGCTGGCGGATCACCATCTGACAGCAGCCGGCTACAGGTACTTCAGCCAGGCGATGTCGCGCCGCCGCGCCTTGAAGGCGGCGAAGGCGCGCACCGCCGGATACAGCAGCACCGCAAGCAGCACGGCCGCGGCCCACACCTGCCACATCGCGTCGAAGCCGAACACCGCCCCCTGGTTCGGCCCCCAGGCGGCCAGCGCCCCGAGGTAGAGGAACTTCAGCACGTACAGGTGCAGCACGTAGAAGAACATCGGCGCGGCGCCGTATGCCGCCAGCGGCGCCAGCCAGCGCCGCCGCCTGTCGGACGCCAGCTCGAACGCCCGCAGCAGCTGCAGGCCCACGCCCAGGGTGAGCGCAACGAACAGCAGCGACGGCGGGTACTTGGTGACGTTGACGAAGCCCATCGCCGTCTGCAGCGCCGTATCGCCCGCCGTCCACGGCCGGTCGCCGTAGACGTCGAGCGCGCGCAGCACGACGAAGCCCGCGAGCAGGCCCAGGCCCCAGGCGAGCAGCCGGCGGCGGCGCAAGCCGGGGTCGGCGCCGGGCAGGAACCACGGTCCTGCCGCATAGCCCAGGGCGATCACGCCGATCCACGGCAGCAGCGGGTACGAGGTGCGCAGCCGCAGCGACTGCGTCACGTCGATCCAGCCGCGGTCATGCAGCACGGCCCACGGCACCTGCAGCGGGTGGCCTGCGTCGAAGTGCAGGCCGTCGAGCAGGTTGTGACCCGCCACGATGACGAGGGCGAGGCCGATCAGGACGCGGCGCGGCAGCCACACCAGCGCGGCCAGCGCCAGCATGCTGAGGCCGATGGCCCAGATCACCTGCAGGTACACCCGCGCCGGCGGGAACTGGAAGGTCCACGCGAAGTTGACCACCGTCATCTCGAGCACCACGAGGAACAGCCCGCGCCGCCACAGGAATGAAGACGCGGCCGCCCGCGCGCCCTCGCCATGGCGTGCGCCATACAGAAACGCCGCCAGGCCGGCGAGGAACATGAACACCGGCGCACACAGGTGGGCCAGCACCCGGCTGAAGAACAGGTCGGGCGCGGTGTGCACAAGGTCGATCGGGTCGCCGACCTGGTGGTGCAGATAGAAGGTCTCGCGCACGTGGTCGAGCAGCATGACCACGATGACGAAGCCGCGCAGCGCGTCGATGGACTGCAGTCGTGGTGTCGCAGAGGAGGAGCTTTGCATTGCAGGTGTGCTGGATGGACCGTCGGCCGCTGGGCGGGCGCCGATGGTAGTGCCCCGGACGAATCGCCACAGCGCCTCGCACAAGACCTGCCCCGGTCATGGCTTCATCATTCATTGAGAGTGATTCTCATTTATATTGCGGGCCCTTTTCCCAGCCGGACCCGCATGGAACTCCACCGACAACGCTTCCTTTTCGCCACGCTGCTCACGGCCGCAAGCTGCGGCGCCACTGCGGCGGCTGCCGAAGAATCCTCGACCACCGACCCGAAGGCGACCCGCCAAGTGCAGGCCGAACTGCCCGCGCAGCAGATCGTCGGCCGCCGCCAGTCGGGCCAGTACAACGCCAGCACATCCGCCGGCGCCACCAAGACCGACACACCGCTGATCGAAGTGCCGCAGGCCGTGCGCGTGATGACTCGCCAGCTGGTGGACGACCTGAGCGCTCAGAGGCTGGACGACGTGCTGGACTACGCGGCCGGCGTTTCGCGCCAGAACAACTTCGGCGGCACCTGGGACAACGTGGCCATCCGCGGCTTTGCGGGTCATGAAGACAGCACCATGTCGATGCTGCGCAACGGCATGCCGGCCAACCGCGGCTTCAACGCCCCGCGCGACACGGCCAATCTGGAGCAGATCGAGTTTCTCAAGGGCACGATGGGCGCGCTGTACGGCAGCAGCGAGCCGGGCGGCACGCTCAACCTGGTGACCAAGCAGCCGCGCTTCACCGCCGGCCACTCGGTCGAAGGCTACGTGGGCAGCTACAACTACAAGCGCATGGCGGTCGACAGCACGGGCCCGCTCAACGGTGGGGGTGATGAAGCCCCCACGCTGGCCTACCGCCTGAACGCGTCGGTGGAAGACAAGGACAGCTTCCGCGACGAGGTGCACAGCCGCCGCACGCTGCTGGCCCCCGCGCTTACGTGGAACGCGACGCCCGACACGCAGCTGCGCTACGACGGCGAATGGTTGCGGCAGGCCGCCCCGCTGGATCGCGGCGTGGTGGTCGTCAACGGCCAGATCGACGCGGTGCCCGTCTCGCGCTTCTACGGCGAGACCAACGTGGCCGACACCACCATCGACAACCACACCCACCAGTTCTTTGCCGACCATACGCTCAGCGAGCAGTGGTCGCTGCACGGCGGCCTGCAGCTCAAGCGCGGCACGCTCGAGGGCTTCGGCATCGAGCAAGTGCCATTCGGCGGCCCCGACTGCGCCACCTCGATGAACACACGCGACTGGCTGTGCCGCCGCCTGCGCTATCGCAACTTCGAGTCGCGCGAGACCTCGGTGCAACTCGAAGCCCGCGGCAAGCTGAGCACGGGCGACGTGAAGCACGAGCTGATGGTGGGCGTGGAAGCGGCACGCTTTACCCAGGACCGCACCATGCTCGACCACGCCGGCGGGCTGCGCAACAGCCTGGGCATCTCGGTCTCCAACCCCGTGTACGGCCGGGTCACCTACCCGCCCCTGAGCGCGCTCAACGTCAACCGCAACGGCACGCTCAAGGACAACACCCGCGCCCTCTACGTGCAGGACGTGGTATCGCTCACGAGCTCGCTCAGGCTGCTGGCCGGGCTGCGCCACGACCGCGCCACCTCCCGCAACACCAGCATCAACGGTTCGAGCAGCGAGCAGGAGCCCCGCGCCACGTCGCCGCGGCTGGGCCTCGCATGGATGATCCAGCCCACGCTCTCGGCCTACGCGAGCACCGGCCGCTCGTTCCGCGCCAACACCGACCGTGACACCACCGGCAACTTCTTCGCACCGCAAAGGGGCAAGGCCCACGAAGCCGGCCTGAAGTGGGAATCACAGGACGGCCGCCTGAGCAGCAACGTGGCGGTGTTCGACATCACCAAGACCAATGTGCCCACCAACCTGGACCCGAACACCGAGCTCTACGGCAGCGCGATGAGCGTGCACAACAAGGGCGTCGAGTTCGAACTGGCCGGCTGGGTGGCGACAGGCTGGCGCGCGGCGCTGTCCTATGTCTACCTCGACGCCGACCCGAAGGTGAAGCAGTTCGCCCGCCACAGCGGAAGCGCTTTCCTTGTGCACGAGACCACGCTGTCCAGCGGCGACCTCGTGGGCCTGGGCGGGGGTGTCACCCACGTGGGCGCACGCCAGGGCGACAGCGACGGCCAGTGGGGCGACACCCCCGTTCAGTTGCCCGCCTACACCGTGGCCAAGCTCACGGCCTACTGGAACGCGACCCGCCAGCTGCGCGTCTCGCTCGACGTGGACAACCTGTTCGACAAGACCTACTACACCAGCGCCTACAACAGCGTGTGGGTGGCGCCGGGCGCGCCGCGCACCGTGATCGCGGGCGTGCAATACAAGTTCTGACGCTGCAGGGAGCCATCACATGAACAAGTTCGCAATGCTCGCTGCCGCGGTGGCGGCGGCAGGCCTCGGCTTCTTCGCGCAGCCCTGCGAGGCCCACGGCATCTGGTTCGCGCAGCGCGCCGGGCGCCTGGCGCTCGTCTACGGCGAAGGCGCCGAAGACCTCGACGCGGTGAAGCGGCTGCCGAAGATCACCTCGGTGGCCGCCTGGTCGGCCGAGGGGCAGGATGTGGTGGCTAGCCTGCAGCCCCAGGGCCCGCTGGCCGTGCTGGACGCGCAGGCCCTGCCCGCGGTGATCACCGCCACCATGGACAACGGCCTCTGGACCAAGGACACGCAGGGCAAGTGGCACGGCAAGGGCAAGGACGAGGTCGCCGGCGCCGCGCAAAGCGGGCGCTACATGAAGTACACGACCCACCTCGCGAGCCTGCCCGCGGGCGCGATGCGGCCGCAGCCGGGTCTCGCGCTGCAGCTCGTGCCGGTGGGCAAGACCTTCCCGCGCCACCGCAACGACAAGCTCACCGTGCAGGTGCTGTTCGAAGGCCGGCCCTTGCCCCGGGCGAAGGTATGGCCCGACATGGTGGGCGACCCCGATGCCCGGCCGCTGGTGGCCGATGCCCGTGGCCGCATCACGCTAGCGGTGCGCAACCAGGGCCACAACGTCGTGAAGACCGAGCACGAAAGCGCGCCCGCCGATCCCGGCAGGGCCGACATGACCCATCACCTCGCCACGCTGTCGTTCGCGTTGGGTCACGCGCCGGAGTGAGACCTAGCGGCGCGACCGCCCCAGCCCGAGCAGCCGCCCGACCAAGCCGGTGGCGCTGCGCGCGGCCGGGTTGGTGCGGGTCATCATCAGGCACTGCGCCAGGTACAGCGCGTTGATGAGGCGGCTGGCCCGCTCGAGGCTCATGCCGGGCCATGACGCGATGTCGCGCAGCGACGCCGCCTCGCGGCGCAGCCGTTGCACCGAGGGCCCGAGCGCGCCCGGTGCCATGAGGTTTTCGGTGGCCGGATCCTTGATGGCACGGTAGGCGGCCGTGCCGCCGATCTCGGACAGCAGTTCGCGCCGCGGCCCGCGCAGCGCCACCAGCCACAGCAGCGGCAGCAGCGGCCGGTAATGGGCCGCCTGGCCCACCCGTTCGTACATCCAGTGCCCCGGTGGGCGCACGCCCGGCGGCTCGATGTTGATGAGCTTCAGGTCGTCGAGCCGCTCCACGGTGGTGGGCGCCATCTCGCGCGGCGAGTGGTAGAGCATCTGCAGCGGGAACAGGGTCACCGGCCAGACGTAGTGGCCGTGCTGCAGGTAGAGGAGTGCCGCTTCGCGCTGGCGCATGCAGGCGGCCATGACCTCGAGGGCGTCGTCGGCCGCATTGCGCTCGTCGAGCCGGTTGAGCTCGGCCATCAGCGTGGTGGGAAGCACCGTCGGCCCCTCCAGCTTCATGTAGCCGCTGGTGCCGGTGTTCATGCGCATGCGCTCGTAGTCGCTGATGCGCCAAAGGCTGGAGTCGTCGAAGTCGCGCATGGGGACAAGACCGTGCGGAGCCCGGGCAATTGGCCGTGGCTCCGCTGGGTTTCCCTCCCTGGCAACGCCGGGCGCTGCATGGCGCCCGGCTTCCCCTCAGTGGACCATCAAGCGAGCCGCAAAACCACACCACATTTGTGCAGCTTGGTTACCACCGGTTATGCCGCCCGGGTGGAAACCCGCAGCAGCTTGACACGGCCGATTTCAAGGAATGAGCGGCGCCCCGTCGGCCGGCCGCTCGGCAATGGCGGGCGCCGTGGTGCCGGCTGCCGCACGCCCCAGCGCGGTCGCAGCCTCGACGGCCGCGCTGTCGCGGTCGGCCGGGGCAGCCGGCTCGTCGTCGTCCGCCGTCTCGCCGAGGAAGCCGCCGCTCTGGTGCGCCCACAGCCGCGCGTAGAGCCCGCCCTTGGCCAGCAGGCTGCGGTGGTCGCCTTCCTCGACGATGCGTCCCTTGTCGAGCACGATGAGGCGGTCCATCGCGGCGATGGTCGAAAGCCGGTGGGCAATGGCCACCACGGTCTTGCCTTCCATCAGCCGGTACAGGCTCGCCTGGATCGCCGCCTCCACTTCCGAGTCGAGCGCGCTGGTGGCCTCGTCGAGCAGCAGGATCGGGGCGTCCTTCAGCATCACCCGCGCGATCGCGATGCGCTGGCGCTGCCCGCCCGACAGCTTGACGCCGCGCTCGCCGACATGGGCGTCGTACGCGGTGCGGCCCTTCGGGTCGGTGAGGCCGCTGATGAACTCATGCGCCTCGGCGCGCCTGGCGGCGGCGATCATGCGATCGTCGCTCGCGTCGGGCCGGCCGTAGAGGATGTTGTCGCGCACCGAACGGTGCAGCAGCGACGTGTCCTGCGTGACCATGCCGACCTGGGCGCGCAGCGAGTCCTGGGTGACCGACGCGATGTCCTGGCCGTCGATCAGCACGCGCCCCGCCTCCACGTCATAGAAGCGCAGCAGCAGGTTCACCACCGTGCTCTTGCCTGCCCCGGAGCGGCCCACCAGGCCGATCTTCTCGCCGGGCCGGATGGTGAGCGTGAGGCCGTCGATGACCTTCCTGTCGCTGCCGTAGCCGAAGCTCACCTGCTCGAAGCGCACCTCGCCGTGCGTCACCGCCAGCGGCCTCGCATCGGGCTTGTCGAGCACGGTGTGCGGCTTCGACAGCGTGGTGATGCCGTCCTGCACCGTGCCGATGTATTCGAACAGCGAGGCCATCTCCCACATCACCCAGTGCGAGATGCCGTTGAGCCGCAGCGCCATTGCACCAGCGGCCGCGACCGCGCCGACGCCGGCGTGCCCATGGATCCAGGCCCACAGCGCGACGCCGGCCGAGCTGAGGATGAGCAGCATGGTGAGCGTGTGGTTCACGATCTCGAAGCCGGTGACCAGGCGCATCTGCGCATACACGGTGGCCAGGAATTCCTGCATCGCGCCGCGTGCGTAGCCGGCCTCGCGACCCGCATGCGAGAACAGCTTCACCGTGGCGATGTTGGTGTAGGCATCGGTGATGCGGCCGGTCATCAGCGAGCGCGCATCGGCCTGCGCCTGCGCCACCTTGCCCAGGCGCGGCACGAAGTACCACAGCGCGCCGACGTACAGGCCCAGCCAGCCGAGGAACGGCACCAGCAGCAGCAGGCTGAAGTCGCCCAGCACCAGCAGCAGCGTGACGAAATAGATGATCACGAACACCAGCAGCTCGGCGAACACCATCCAGGTGTCGCGCACGGCCAGTGCCGTCTGCATCACCTTGGTGGCCACCCGGCCGGCGAACTCGTCCTGGTAGAAGCCCATGCTCTGGGCCAGCATGAGGCGGTGGAAATTCCAGCGCAGCAGCATCGGGAAGTTGCCCGCCAGCGCCTGCTGCCGGAAGGCCGACTGCACCGCCACCAGGAAGATGCTGCCCGCCAGCACCGCCGCCAGCAGCATCAGCGTGCCGCCATGCTCGACCCACAGCTGCGCCGGCTTCACGTTGGCCAGCCAGTCGACGATGCGCCCGAGCATCGAGAACAGCAGCGCCTCGAACGCGCCGATCGCGGCAGTGAACAGGGTCATGCCGAGCAGGTAGGGCCGCAGGCCCGCGGTACAGGCCCAGATGAACGGGAAGAAGCCCTTGGGCGGCGGCGTGGGGGCGGCATCCGGGTAGGGATGCACGAGTCTTTCGAACCAGCTGAGCACGGGATCTCCGTCGTTTCGTGTCGCCGCGGCTGCGCGAGGGCCGCGCGCCGACGGGAAAGCTGCGAAGCGTAGCCGATCGGCCCGCCGCGCAGTCACCCCCTGGCATCATGGGCGCGCCGGGTGTGCGGTCTAGCCCTGGCTGGCGAACTGCTGCCGGTAGACCGCCGGCGTGAGCGCAGTGCTGCGCCGGAACTCGCGCGTGAAATGCGCCTGGTCGGAAAAGCCGCTGACGAACCCGACCTCGGCAGCGGAGGCGCTCGACGTGGCCAGCAGCCGCGCGGCATGTGCAAGCCGAACTTCGGCCAGCAAGGCGCCGAAGCCGGTGCCCGACGCCGACAGGTGCCGCTGCAGCGAACGCGGCGAAGCCCCGAGCGCCTCGGCCAGGCGCGGCACCGTCCAGCCCGCACCCGGGTCGGCGGCCATGTGCCGGCGCGCCAGGGCCGCCCACTGGCCGGGCTCCGCCTGCGCCGGCAGGGGGCCAGCCTCCTGCAACCCGCCCCAGCGCAGCACCCAGCCCGAGACGTCGTCCGGCCACGGGCCGTCGCCGTGCCACCGGCCACCCAGCCGGCGCCAGCACATGTCGCCCGCGACCCGCGCCCGCAGGTCGCAGGTGCCGATCTTCTCGAGCAGCGCCGCCAGCACGCCCACCACCAGCAGGCTCTCGGCCGCTGTCGGCGGCTCGCCGGCGTCGATCGACACATGCCGCAGGCCGGCTTCGTGCGGGGTGAGCGACTCGAGCACCACGCGGTGCCGCGAATGGATGAAGCGCTCCAGCCGTTGCCAGCGCTGCAGCAGGTCGAGCGGGCTGCGCGCCAGCGAAAGCGCCAGCAGCGTCGGCTCCTCCTGCGCATCGAACAGGGCTTCGCCGATGCGCAGCAGCGGCAGCGGCCCGTGCCGCTCCAGCAGGGCCGACGCCAGCGCCCGCTTGTGCACCAGCGGCACGTGCGCGCGCCGGCCGGCATCGGCAGGTGCCGGCTGCGGGTCAAGGCCCTGGCGGGCCAGGCCCAGCCGGATGAGCCGCATCATCGCGGCCGAGGCGAACTCGCTCATGCATCCGATGCTCGCAGATCTGCGGCACGCACCGGGAATCGACCGGGCCGGTGTCCGGTGGCATCGCGGATGGCGTTGGCGATCGCGCCCGCCGCCGCCACGATGGCTGTCTCGCCCGCGCCTGTGGGCGCATCCCCACCGTCGACCAGGTGCACCTGCATGGGCGGCACATCGGTGAAGCGCGGTATCGGCGCGTCGGCAAACGTGGCGGCCGCCACCTGTGAAGCGGCTACCGGGAGGTTGTCGTGCAGCACCATGCCCAGGCCCCACACCAGGTTGCCTTCGCATTGCGCGCGGACCTGGTCGGGATTGACGACTCGCCCGCAGTCGTGCGCGCACACGAGCCGCATCACGCGGACCTGGCCGGCCGCGTCAACCTCGACGTCGGCGACGACCGCCGCATAGCTCATCGCCTTGTAGATGCCGCAGGCCACCCCGCGGCCCTGACGCACGCTCGCCGCAGGAACGCTGGCGCGCGGCGTCTGCTGCGCCGCGCGCTCGAGTACCCGCGCCAGCCGGGGGTCGTCGATGTGCTGCAGCCGGAAGGACACCGCATCCTGCGCCGCCCGTCGGGCGCATTCGTCGATCACCGACTCGATCACCAGGTTGTTCGGCCCGGCGCCCAGGCCGCGCCACGGCCCGCAGAAGACGGGCGGGCGCACGAGGTCGAACTCGACGCGGCGCAGCCGCGCGCGGTAGGGCGGCACGGCCCCCCGGGCCACGCCGTTGTCGCCTGCGAAGTCGGTGAAGCGCTGCATCCACGCCGGCATGGCGGCATTGGTGAACAGGATGTGGCTGCTGGCGAACGCATGCCACCACTGGTCGATGCGGCCTTCGCGCAACCGCACCCGCACCCGGTGGCTCGACGGCGGGCGATGGAAGCCATGGCGGAACTCCTGCGCACGGGTCCATTGCACCTTCACCGGCGCGCCGGCCGCCCACGCGAGCACGGCGGCTTCCAGCTCCACGGTGCACAGGGTCTTGCCGCCGAACGCGCCGCCGACGCGGTGTGCATGCACCGTGATGCGTTCCGGGTCGAGACCGAAGCGGCGCGCCATCACGTCGCGTTGGTAGAAGACGTCCTGCGAGCCCACCCACAGCTGCAGCGAGCTGCGCCCGGCGTCGAATTCGGCCACCGCGGCGCGCGGCTCGATCGCCGCATGCGCGGCCAGCGGGATGTCGAAGCGCAGGTCCACGTCCCAGACGCCATGCGGGTCGTCGAGGCGGTCGGCGGCGGGTGTGTGGGCCAGCGCGCCGCGCTGGAGACGGCGGTCGATGTCCATCGCCGCGTCGATGTCGGCCTGCTCGAAGCCGCCCGCCACCTGCCAGCGCGCATCGAGTGCCGCCTCGACGCGCTCCAGCGCGCGCGGCGTGCGGGCGACGATGCCCAAGCCTTCGGCATTGCCCAGCCGCAGCCGCTCGTCGCGCACGATGGCCACGCAGCCCGCCACCGAACGGGCGGCGGCCTCCGACATGCCGGCCAGGCTCGAGGCCAGCTCCGGCGAAGCGGGCGCGCGCAGCACCCGGCCGAACACCATGCCCGGCCGGCGCACGTCGGCCACGTACAGCGGCCTGCCGCGCACGATGGCCTCGCCGTGTTCGAGCGGCGGTGCCTGGCCGACGAAACGCGCCGCGCCCGCCGCGAACGCCCGCAAGGCCGTGGCCGGCCGCGGTGGCACCTCGAGCATGCCGCGCGTGCGGCCCGCCGCCACCGCCTCGCGCAGCGCCGCGCAAGCCTGTGCGAGCGGCAGCGCGAAGCTGGCCATCGAGTCGCTGCCCACGGTGGCGCGCACCGGGGCGAAGTCGCGCGTGCCGGGCAACCGCACGATCACCTCGTCCCAGCCCACGCCGAGCTCTTCGCAGGCCACCTGCTTGAGCCCGGTGGCGATGTTCTGCCCCATCTCCACCCGCGGCAGCCACAGCGTGTAGCGGCCGTTGGCATAACGCACCCAGCCCTGGGCGTCGTCCAGGCTCGGCGCCGGCCGCCGGGGAATCACCGGCAGGCTGCAGCCGGTCGAGAAGCCAGCCACCAGCGTGCCGGCCCCGGCCGCCAGCCATGTCCGGCGCTTCATCGCGCGGACTCCAGGCCCGCGGCGCGCCGGATCGCGCGGCGGATGCGCTGCTGCGTGCCGCAGCGGCACAGGTGGCCGGCCATGGCCTCGTCGATCTGCGCTTCGGTGGGCCGAGGCACGCTCCGCAGGAGCGCCACCGCTGCCATCACCTGCCCGGCCTGGCAATAGCCGCACTGCGGAACGGCCTCGTCGAGCCAGGCCTGCTGCACCGCATGCAGACGCCCGCCTTCCCCCGCCACCCCTTCGATGGTCTGGACGGCCCGGCCCCCGCAGGCCCGCAACGGCATCAGGCAGCTGCGCTGCGGCACGCCATCCACCAGCACGGTGCAGGCGCCGCACAGCCCCACGCCACAGCCGAACTTGCTGCCCACCAGCCCGAGCGCCTCACGCAACGTTGCCAGCAGCGTCTCGTCTTCCCATCCGGGCGGCACCGGAGTGACCCGGCCATTGACATCGAGCTTCATGCATGCCTCCTTCAGCGGTGCTCAAAGCCAGTGTGGGCGGCGCCGGGGCAGGCGTCTTGAACAATCGCGCCAGGCGGAAGCCGAAGGCAGCGCCGGCTGCGGTCAAATAGGGGCCTCGTACCGTCCACAAACATCCAGCCTGCGTACCGGACCATGACCCAGCGCGTTCTCACCGGCATCACCACCACCGGCACCCCTCACCTCGGCAACTACGTCGGCGCCATCCGCCCGGCCATTGCCGCCAGCCGCAAGCCCGGCGTGGAGAGCTTCCTGTTCCTGGCCGACTACCACGCGCTGGTCAAGTGCGACGAGCCGGCGCGGGTGGAGCGCTCGCGCATGGAGCTGGCCGTCACCTGGCTCGCCGCCGGCCTGGACCCGGCCCGGGTGACCTTCTACCGCCAGAGCGACGTGCCCGAGATCACCGAGCTGACCTGGCTGCTCACCTGCGTGACGGCCAAGGGCCAGATGAACCGCGCCCACGCCTACAAGGCGGCCACCGACGCGAACGAGGCGGCCGGCGCCGAGACGGACGACGGCGTGTCGATGGGCCTGTTCTGCTACCCCATCCTGATGGCGGCCGACATCCTGATGTTCAACGCGCACAAGGTGCCCGTCGGACGCGACCAGGTGCAGCACATCGAGATGGCGCGCGACATCGCCCAGCGCTTCAACCACCTGTTCGGCGCGGCCGACAAGCCGCACTTCGTGCTGCCCGAGGCGGTGATCGAGGAACACGTGGCCACCTTGCCGGGCCTCGACGGCCGCAAGATGAGCAAGAGCTACGACAACACCATCCCGCTGTTCGAGGGCGGCCCGAAGGCGCTCACCGACGCGATCGCGCGCATCGTGACCGACTCGCGCCTGCCCGGCGAGCCGAAGGAAACCGAAGGCTCGGCGCTGGTGATGATCCACGACGCATTCGCGAAGCCCGAGGAGCGCGAGGCCTTCCGGCAGGACCTGAAGGCCGGGCTCGGCTGGGGCGATGCCAAGAAGCGGCTGGCCGAGCTGATCGAACGCGACATCGGCCCGCTGCGCGCCCGCTATGACGAGCTGATGGCCCACCCCGAGCGGGTGGAAGAAGCCCTGCAGGAAGGTGCCCGCAAGGCGCGCGCGGTGGCCACGCCCTTCCTTGCGCAGCTGCGCGACGCGGTGGGCCTGCGCCGGATGCATGCCCTGGCGTCGCCTGCCGCGACGGCCAAGGCCGCGCCCGCCAAGGCGGCGCTGCCGGTGTTCAAGCAGTACCGCGAAGCCGACGGCCGCTTCTTCTTCAAGCTCACCGATGCGGCCGGCGCGGTGCTGCTGCAGAGCGAGGGCTTCGATCAGCCGCGCGATGCCGGCGCCTGGGTGAGCCGCTTCAAGAAGGAAGGCGCGGCCGCGCTGGCCGGCGCACCGGTCGCCTTGAAGGGCGAGGCACAGGCGGTGAGCGCGGCGCTGGACCTGCTGGCCGCCAGCCAGGAATAGGCTGCCGGGTCGCTGCAGGGCGGCAGCGGCAGCGCCAGCACCGGCAGCGTGGTCCAGGCCACGCCCAGCAGCGCCAGCACCGAGGCACCCGCGCGCACGCCCCGGCCGGGGCGGCGCCTGAGCGCCATCACCAGCAGCCCCGCGAGCCACGCGAGCGCCACGGCCGAGGCCACAACAAGGGTGCCGGTGATGAGCTCCGCCTCCCATCGCGCGCTGCAGGCCAGGGCCAGGAACACATAGCAGAAGCCGAAGTGCACGGCCCACACCAGCAGCGGCAGCACGGCCTGGCGCGAGTGGGCCACGAAGCCGTCAGCCTTCATCCCATCACCCACGGCAGCAGCTGCACCACCAGCGCCGACACGACAGCTTGCGCTGCGCAGCCGTGCCACACGAGCAGCGTGTTGTCGAGCGTGGCGCGGCTGCGCGGCGTGACATGCCCGCACAGCAGCCGCGCCCCCAGGTAGCCCGCCATCACGACCAGCAGCACGGTGTGCAGCGCCTGGTAGCCCGCCAGCGCCGCCACCGTGGCGCTCCATGCCTGGGCCACCGGCTGCAGGCCGGCGACCGCATGGCCGCCCAGCCAGGCGGCGGTGCCCGCCAGCGCGCACAGCAGCGCCACCGCGAGCAGGCCGCAGCCGACCGCCGCGCGGCTGCGCATGGCCACGCGTGACAGCGCCGCCGCGCATGAGGAGCTCAGGACCCACAAGCCCACGGCCGCGGCCACGTACAGCCAGGGCGGCAGGCCGGCCCCGGCCGGCGGGCATACCTCGGCCCGCAAGGACACATGCAGGTGGGCGAACACCAGCGACGCGCAGATGGTGGCATCCACCACCAGCCACACCACGGCGGCCCACCACGAGTGAGAGCGCGCCCCCGCCGCCCCCACCGCCAGCAGGACGCCCTCGCCCACCTGCGCCACCGGGGCGACGGGCCGGTCGGTCTGCCACAGCCAGGCCAGCGTCGCGGCCACCGCGACCACGCCGCAGGCCCAGGCCACCCACGTCAGCTTGACGGTGAGCAGCAGGAAGAAGCCGGCGGTTCCGGCGGCAGCCGCCAGCGGCCACCATGAGTCGGTCGGCAGCACGATGAGGTGGCACAGCCGCGCGCGCCGCGGCGAGGTGACGAGGGTCTCGCGCCGGCCGGTCACCGTGCCGGGCAGCCAGTGGGCGCCCGCCTCCACTTCACCGGCCAGGCCGGGCTGGCGCCACAGCGGCTCGCGTGAACGCACCCACGGGATGCTGCGGGCGCCGTAGTCGCCCTGCGGCAGCCACTCGAGGGTGGCCGCATTCCACGGGTTGCCATGGGGCCGGTGCGCACGCCGCCAGGTGCGCACCGCATCGAAGAAGAACAGCGCAACGCCGGCCGCGAGCGCGAAGGCGCCGGCGGTGGACACCAGGTTCCAGCCGTTCCAGCCCAGGTCGCCGGCATAGGTGTAGACGCGCCGCGGCATGCCCAGCAGCCCGGAGACGTGCATCGGGAAGAAGGCGACATGGAAGCCGCCGAACATGAGCCCGAACACCCAGCGCGCGAGCCGCTCGCTCAAGGCATGTCCGTTGAGCAGCGGCGACCAGTGGTACAGCGCCGCGAACAGCGGAAACACCATGCCGCCGATCAGCACGTAGTGCAGGTGCGCGACGATGAAGTAGCTGTCATGCGCCTGCCAGTCGAAGGGCAGCACCGCCACCATCACGCCGGTCAGCCCGCCGAGCACGAAGGTGACGAGGAAGCCGAGCAGGAAGAGGCCCGAGCCGGTGAGCCGCAGCCGCCCCTGCCGCAGCGTGGCGAGCCATGCGAACACCTGCATGCCTGCCGGCACGGCCACCGCCATGCTTGCCGCCGACACGAGGCTGCTGGTGAGCACGCCGAGCCCCGCGGTGAACATGTGATGCACCCACAGCGCGAAGCTGAAGAAGGCGGTGGCCCCGAGCGCCAGCACCACGGCGCGGTAGCCCACCAGCGGCGTGCCGGCCAGGGTGGGCAGCATCATCGAGACCAGCCCGGCCGCGGGCAGGAAGATGATGTAGACCTCCGGGTGGCCGAAGAACCAGAACAGGTGCTGCCACAGCACCGGGTCCCCGCCGCGTTCGGCAATGAAGAAGGGCCAGTCGAAGGCGCGCTCCAGTTCCAGCAGCGCGGTGCCGGCGATCACCGCCGGAAAGGCGAACACGATCATGAGGCCCACCACCAGCATGGCCCAGGCGAACACCGGCATGCGCGAAAGACTCATGCCCGGCGCACGGGTGAACAGGATGCCGACGATGAGCTCGATGGCTCCGGCGATGGCCGAGATCTCGATGAAGCCGATGCCCAGCAGCCAGAAGTCCGCGCCCGGCCCCGGCGAGTAGGTGGCGCTGGCCAGCGGCGGGTACATGAACCAGCCGCCATCGGGAGCGAGGCCGAAGAACAGGGTGCAGAAGAAGGCCAGCGCGCCGATCGCATAGGCCCAGAAGGCGTAGGCCGACAGCCTCGGGAACGGCAGGTCCCGCGCCCCGAGCATGCCGGGCAGCAGGAACACCGCCACCGCTTCCACCACCGGCACAGCGAACAGGAACATCATCACCGTGCCGTGCATGGTGAACAGCTGGTTGTACAGGCGCGCGCTGACGAGGTCGTTGTCGGGCACCGCGAGCTGCGCGCGCATCAGCAGGGCCAGCACGCCGGCCAGCACGAAGAACAGCAGCGAGGTCGCGATGTAGAAGACGCCGACCTTGGTGTTGTTGACCGTCGAGAGCAGGCGCCAGCCCTTCGGGGTGCGCCAGGCCTGCTCGAGGCGCTCGAGTTCGTCCGGCGGTCGCGGGAGGGAGTTCGGGGGTGAGTGCATTCACTTCACCGGTGTGCGCGGCAACGGCGCTCGACAACCGCTCATCGCAACTCCCCGAGGAACACGGCAAGCGCGTCGAGAGACTCGCGGTCCAGCCGGTCGAACGAGGGCATGCGCGCCCCCGGCTTCACCGCCTGCACATTGCCGACCCATCGCACCAGGTGCTCGTGACGCATCGGCAGCGTGCCGGCGCCCAGCGCCAGCCGGCTGCCCACATGGGTGAGGTCGGGCCCCTGCCCCGGCCCGGCTTCGAACAGGCCCCGCACCGCATGGCAGGCGTTGCATCGCTGCTGCTCGAACACCTGTCGCCCGCGCCGGGCCGGCTCGGAGGTCGGCGGCTGCGCCGGCTGCGACTGTGCGAGCAGCCAGCGGTCGAACTCGTCGGGCGGCATGGCCACCACCTGCAGCGCCATCCGTGCATGCTGCTCGCCGCAGTATTCGGCGCACTGGCCGCGGAAGCTGCCGGCGGCGTCGGCCCGCACCCGCAGCTGGTGCACCCGCCCGGGCACCATGTCGACCTTGCCCGCCAATTGCGGCACCCAGAAGCTGTGGATCACGTCGGCGGTCGACAGGCCGAAGCTGACCGCGCGGCCCACCGGCAGGCGCACCTCATTGGCCAGCACCACCTCGCGGCCCGATGCGGGCTCGCGGTAGCGCACTTCCCACCACCACATGTGCGCGGTGATCCCGACCACCATGTCACCGCGCGCCCGCTGCGTGCCGGCCAGCGGTCCGCTGCGCACGGCGGCATAGGCGAGCAGCGCCGACAGCACCACCGCCGGGAACAGCACGCCGCCGCCCAGCACCCATGCGGCCGCGCGACGCCGCGTCAACGGCTGCGCGGGTCGGCGCCACACCACCACGACCAGCAGGCCCATCACGCAGGCGAACACGAGCGCCGCGCCGATGACCAGCACGACCGTCATTTCGGCGAGGCCTTGCGCAGGATGGGCCGAAGCCGCAGACAGCATCAGCGCAGGCCCCCGAGGTAGGCCGCGATGTCGCGCGCGTCGCGCTCGCTCACGCCCATGCGGGGCATGGTGGTGCCGGGCACCACCGCAGCCGGCTCGACGATCCAGCGCACGAGCACCTCGGGCTGCTGCGGCACGCGTCCGGCGATGTAGCTGCGCAGTCCGAAGGACTCCAGGGTGACCGCCCGCGTGCCGCGTGCGTCTTCCACGCCGGGTACCGAATGGCATTCGCCGCATTGGTACTGCGCGATCAGCTTGCGCCCCCGTTCTGCATCGCCCGAGGCCTGCCGAGCCTGCGGCGACGGCAGGCAGGCCGCCAGCAGGACCGAGGCAGAAGCAGCGGCAATCCTCGAGACGAAGGTGTGGGGAAGCATGGGCGGTGCGGTGTTTGCCGGTGGGCAGCAACCGGCCTTCGACGCACCGTGGCAAGCCGCAGGCCCGTGCGGGGATGCACCGGCCCCGCCGCAACACCTTGTAAAGGCTACGAAGACTCATGAAAACCGTGCTGCTGACCCTGGCCACCGCCGCGGCGCTGGCCGTGCTGGGCGCTGCGCTCTTCGTGTGGAGCGGGGTCTACGACGTGTCGGCGGTGAGCCCGCACCTGCAGCCGGTGTATTCGACGATCGAGCGCACGATGCACCAGTCGGTGCGCCTGCGCGCGCGCGACATCGAGGCGCCTGCGGGGCTGGACACCGACGCGGCGCGGCTGCAGCGCGGCGCGGCATGCTTTCGAGACAAGTGCGAGCAGTGTCACGGCGGCCCGGGCGTCGCCCCGCGCGAGATGGCACTTGCGATGCAGCCGCTGCCCGGGCCGCTCGCCGACGCTGCCCGCAAGTGGAAGGCCGGCGAGCTCTACTGGATCACCCGGCACGGCATCAAGATGAGCGGCATGCCGGCCTGGCAGCATCGCCTGCCCGATGAAGACCTGTGGGCGCTGGTGGCCTTCATGCGAAGGCTGCCGGACCTGTCGCCGCACGACTACCGCGAGCTCATGGCGGCACAGGAGGCGGCACAGGACCGCCGGCCCTGCACCGGCGGTGCTGCACGCATCGACCCGCCGGATGCGGCGCGCGGGCGGGCCGCGCTCAACCAGAACGGCTGCAACGGCTGCCATGTGATCCCGGGCGTCACCGGCGCGCAGGTGCACGTGGGCCCGCCGCTGGCAGGCATGGGCCGCCGCGAACTCATTGCCGGCACGCTGCCCAACACGCCGGCGCAGATGGCGCACTGGATCCTCGCGCCGCATGCGGTCGACCCCGAAACCGCCATGCCGGCCCTGTCGGTGAGCGAACGCGATGCGCACGACATCGCCGCCTACCTGGCCACGCTGAAGTAGCGCGGGCATGTCGATTGCACTTCGCTGCAGTGCCCCCCTCGACAGAAAGGACGCACGATGGACACACGACGCTCCCTGGCGCTGACCGCCGCCGTGCTGGCCACCGCAGGCTGCGGCGAATCGGCAAAGCTGCCCGACACGGCTGGCATCGGCCCCGAGCCGACGCTGCCGCAGCCGAACAAGACGCTCATCCCCACCGTGCATATCGCACCGGCCAAGGGCTGGCCTGCGGGGCAGAAGCCCGCGCCGGCCGCCGGCCTGGCGGTGGCGCCGTTCGCCACCGGCCTGCAGCACCCGCGCTGGCTGCATGTGCTGCCCAACGGCGACGTGCTGGTGGCCGAGTCCAATGCGCCGCCCAAGCCCGAGGGCAGCGACGGCGGCATCAAGCAGTGGGTCATGAAGAAGGTGATGGCCAAGGCCGGCGCCGGCGTGCCCAGCCCCAACCGCATCACGCTGCTGCGAGATGCCGACGGCGACGGGACGGCCGAGGTGAAGACCGCCTTCCTCGAAGGCCTGTCGTCGCCGTTCGGCATGGCCCTGGTGGGCAACGATCTGTACGTGGCGAATGCCGACGCGGTGGTGCGCTTTCCATACACGCCGGGTGCCACGCGCATCGACGCCGCCGGCGCCAAGGTGGTGGACCTGCCGGCCGGGCTGAACCACCACTGGACCAAGAACCTCATCGCCAGTCGCGACGGCACGAAGCTCTACGCCACCGTGGGCAGCAACAGCAACGTCGGCGAGAACGGCATGGACATCGAGGAAGGCCGCGCCGCCATCTGGGAGGTGGATCCCAAGGCCGGCAGCAAGCGCCTGTTCGCCACCGGCCTGCGCAATCCCAACGGCCTCGCCTGGGAGCCTTCGACCGGCGTGCTGTGGACGGTGGTGAACGAGCGCGACGAGATCGGCAGCGACCTCGTGCCGGACTACCTCACCTCGGTGCGCGAAGGCGCCTTCTACGGCTGGCCCTACAGCTACTTCGGCCAGAACGTCGACGAGCGGGTGAAGCCGCCGCGACCCGAACTCGTGGCCAAGGCGGTGAAACCGGACTACGCGCTCGGCTCCCACGTGGCCCCGCTGGGCCTTTCCACCTCCGAAGGCGCGGCCCTGCCGCCGCGCTTTGCCACCGGCATGTTCATCGGCGAGCACGGTTCGTGGAACCGCAAGCCGCGCAGCGGCTACAAGGTGGTGTTCGTGCCGTTCGAGAACGGCCGGCCCCGCGGCGTGCCGGAAGACGTGCTGACCGGCTTCGTGAGCGAAGGCGGCGATGCCTACGGCCGGCCGGTAGGCGTGGCGATCGACAAGCACGGCGGCCTGCTGGTGGCCGACGACGTCGGCAACACGGTGTGGCGCGTGACTTCCCCCAGCACGGCCGCGGCAACCGCCGCCCAGCCCGCGGCGTCGGCTGCGAGCCGGTAGCCCACGCGGCGCCGGCTATGCTCGCCGCATGAACTTCATCGACTTCGAACTGCGGGGCGAGTACATCACCCTCGATGCCCTCCTCAAGGCCACCGGCCTGGCCGACAACGGCGGCGCTGCGAAGGCCATGGTGGCCGCCGGCAAGGTGCAGGTGAACGGCCAGCAGGAGCTGCGCAAGACCTGCAAGGTGCGTGCGACCCAGGTGGTCAGCGTGGCCGGCACGCGCATCCGGGTGATCGCCGGCCGGGGCGAAGCCGGCGTGCCCGAGGCTGGAAACTGAACCGAACGGCCCCAGCTTCGTCCAACGGCCTCGGCCTTCCAGCCGACTGAACCACCGGAGACCCTCTTGTTGAGAACCTTCCTCCTTGCACTTTCACTGGCGCTGGCGGGTGCAACCCTAACGTTGACCCCCTTCGACGCCGATGCGCAGCGCCTGGGCCGCGGCAAGGCTGCCGGCATGCAGCGGCAGGTCACGCCGACCAAGCCGGCCGACAAGCCGGCGGATGCGCCGGCGCAACAGCAGGCCGGGCAGCAGAATGCCACCGCCCCGACCGCCGGCACGGCGCCCACGACCGCCGGCGCTGCAGCCAACGTCGGCAAGCGCTCATGGCTCGGCCCGGTGGCCGGCATTGCGGCGGGTCTGGGGCTCGCGGCCCTGTTCAGCCACCTCGGCCTGGGCGCCGCCGCGGCCAACTTCGTGACCATGCTGCTGCTCGCCGCCGTCGCCTTCGTGGTGGTGCGCTGGCTGCTGCGCCGGCTGGCGGGCAACGCGGCCGGCGGCTCGCGATTGCAGTACGCCGGTGCAGGCGCCGCCACGCCGCAGCCGTACCAGGCCCCGCCCGTTGCAGCGCCGCTGCAACGCGCGAGCGTGCCTGCCGGGTTCGACGCGCAGGAGTTCGAGCGCATCGCCAAGATGATCTTCATCCGCCTGCAGGCGGCCAACGACGCCGGCGAGGTCGAGGACCTGCGCAAGTTCACGACGCCGGAGCTGTTCGCCTCGCTGCGCCTGGACCTGCAGGAACGCGGCGGCAAGCCGCAGCAGACCGACGTGGTGCAGCTCGATGCGCAGCTCGTCGACACGGCGCAAGAAGGCGACCAGTGGGTCGCCAGCGTGCGCTTCTCGGGCCTCATCCGCGAGCAGGCCGATGCCGGTGCTGCCGCCTTCGACGAACTCTGGCATCTGGTGAAGCCGGTGAACGGCAGCCGCGAGTGGGCGATCGCCGGCATCACGCCGGTGCAGTGACCGCCAAGGTTCAGCACCACACGACGGCGGCTTCGGCCGCCGTTGCTGCTTGTGTCGATTGACTTCGTTGCCTGCCGGGCACACCATCGCGCGCACGCATGGCAACTGCGACGACTGACAGCGATAGCAGCAGCAACAGCAAACACCAACAGCAAGTCTCGACACAACAACTGGAGGACCTCATGGCTCAGCGAGAACAGCACGGCAACAAGGAAGCGAAAAAACCGAAGCAGGACAAGAAAGGCGGCAAGCCGGTGGCGCCTCTCGGGGTGGGCGTCTCGTACACCATCACCACCGTGGTGCCCGAAAAGGGCAAGAAGAAGAACAAGGGCTGAAGCCGGCCGCCACCGCGAGCCGATGACCAGCGCACGATGAGCACCCAGGACGAAACCCGCTGGAAACACGACGGCGTGCGCGTCGTGCCGGGCGACCAGCTCGACCCCAACACCGCGCAGACGCCCGGCATGGACCGCAAGGCCGCCATCACCTTTGCGCGGGTCGGTGCGCAGAAGCTGTGGGCCGGCACCGTGCACATCCATCCGAATGCCAAGACCGGCGCACACCACCATGGGCCGCTCGAAAGCGTGATCTACGTGGTGAAGGGTCGTGCGCGCATGCGCTGGGGTGAACAGCTCCAGTTCACCGCCGAGGCCGGTCCGGGCGACTTCATCTATGTGCCGCCCTTCGTGCCCCACCAGGAGATCAACGCCAGCCCGAATGAGGCGCTGGAGTGCGTGCTGGTGCGCAGCGACGGCCAGGCGGTGGCGGTGAACCTCGACATCGAGCCGGTCGAGAAGCCGGAAACGGTGTTGTGGGTGGACCCGATCCACCGGCCGTGATCGATAGCGCAAGCCCGCCCGATCTTTACCTCCCGGAAACGTAGCCGCGTCAACAACGGCATTTGCCCGGCCGTTGGCAAACCACGGCCATCAAGGCCCGAGGAGATGACGATGCGACGTTTCGTGAACCGCCGCAGCCTGGCGGTGGCCGGCCTGCTGATCACCACCCAGTTGCTCACCGCCTGCGTGGTAGTGCCGGCCCCCTACTACCGGCCCCGCGGCGCGGTGATCGTGCAGCCGGGCTATGGCGGTCCCTACCATCACCACCACTACCGTGGCGACGGCTACTACTACCGTCGTTGAACCGGCCCTCGGCGCAGGCGGCGAAGGCAGAATGACCGGCGCATTCCGCCGCCTGCCGCCATGACCTTTCGCCCCGTCGACCTGCCTGCCGAAACACCCGGCCGCCTCTGGCTCGCCTCGATGCCCGGGCGCTTCGAGAGCTGGGCGGAGTTCGTGGCCGAGGCGCGGGCCGCCAGGCTCTCGCTGGTGCTGTGCCTCACGCCGATGGAAGAAGTGGCCAGCGGCGCGCCGGCCTATCACCGTGCCATCACACGGGGGCAGCTGCCGTTCGCCTGGCACAACCTGCCGATGCGCAACTACGGGCTGCCGCTCAACCAGGGCGGCTTCCGCGCCGGCATCGAGCGGGCGGGGGCAGCCCTCATCGCGGGTGACTCGGTGCTGCTGCACTGCGCGGCCGGCATGGGCCGCACCGGCACCGCCGGGGCCTGCGTGCTCAAGCACCTGGGCCTGCCAACCGACGAGGCCCTGCAGCGCATCCGCGACGCGGGCTCGAACCCTGAGAACGCACTGCAGTCGGGGCTGGTGAACTGGTTCTGAGGCGGCGCAGGCTCGCGCGCGCGGAACCTTTGCGCACCGAGGCGGTCCTGCAACTCACCTCCGCCAACCGAAAGTCTCGCCATGCCTCTGCCGGCCCTTCCTGCGAGCAACACGCGCCGCGGCGCCCTGCAGCACGGCCTCGCCGCAACCGCCCTGGTCGCCTTGCCCGCGCTCTGGTTCGGGCCACGCGCCGGGCAGCCGGCCGAGCGGCGCCTCACGCCGTCCCAGACCGAAGGCCCCTACTACCCTGTGCGGCTGCCTGACGACCATGACGCAGACCTGTTGCGCAGCGGAGCGCGCCGCTACCAGCACGGCCAGCCGACCTGGCTCGAAGGCCAGGTGACCGACCCGGCGGGGCAGCCGCTGCGTGGTGCTGCGGTCGAGATCTGGCAATGCGACCACAACGGCCGCTACCACCATCCCGGCGACGGCAACCAGGCCGACCCGGACTTCCAGGGCTTCGGCCGCGTGTCGGTCGATGCACAGGGCCGCTATCGATTTCGCACGCTCCGTCCGGTCACCTACGGTGGGCGTGCGCCGCACATCCACCTGAAGGTGAAGCTGGGCTCGCGCGAACTTCTCACCACCCAGGTGTACGTACAGGGCGAGCCGCGCAACGAGCGCGACATGCTGTGGCGCTCGATCCGCAACGAGGCCGACCGGGCAGCGCTCACCGTGCCTTTCGAGCCGGTGAGCGACGGCCTGCTGGCGCGGTTCCCGATCGTGGTGGCGGCTTGACGAAGGCCGCGCCGCCGTCAAATGTAAGCACTCGCGACCTAGGGAGTGGCGCAACCGCCCCGTGCGGGTAATCTGCGCGGCCTTGCGCGCAGTCGACGCGCAAGACCCGCCGTACCTGCCGCCGCACCGCGACTCGCGCCGCGGCCCAATGAGAGCCCAAGCGCCGCACATGCGGCAAGCCTGTGCGCAGGTGCTTGCACCCGCCACTCCAGGAGAGGAACCCATGCAGCTCAACGAAGGCATCCCTGCCGTCGCCCCCACGATGGCCGACCAGGCCCGCTACTGGGACGAGTGGAATGCGGCAGCGCGCGAGGACCGCGCGCTCAATGCCGCCTCGCTGCGTCAGGCACAGGCGGTCGAAGACCTGGTGGCCCAGCTGGGCCGCAAGGACCTTTCCATCATCGACGTGGGCTGCGGCACCGGCTGGCTTTGCGAGCGGCTGTCGCGCCACGGCACCGTCACCGGCACCGACATGGTCGAGACCGTGCTTGACCGCGCGCGCCGGCGTCTGCCGCAGGTGCGCTTCATCTGCGGCAACATCTTCGACCTCGACCTCCCCACCGGCAGCTTCGACGTCGTGGTGTCGCTCGAGGTGCTGTCGCATGTCGACGACCAGCCGTCCTTCATGTCACGCCTGGCCAGCCTGCTGAAGCCGGGCGGCCGCCTGGTGCTGGCCACGCAGAACCGCCCCATCTACGAACGCTGGCGCTCGGTCGCGGCGGCGCATCCGGCACAGGTGCGCCGCTGGGTCAATGCGAAGGAGCTGCGCGCGCTGATGGCGCCGCACTTCCGCGACGTCGGGCTGGCCTCGCTGTGCCCGGTGGGCGACGGCGGCTTCCTGCGCATCGTCAACTCGCCCAAGCTCAACGATGCGCTGGGCCTGGTGATCCCCAAGGCGACCCTCGAGCGCCTGAAGGAACGCATGATGCTCGGCAACACGCTGCTCACCTGGGGCACCCGGCGGTAGTTTCGGCCCGCCTCGGCCGACAGCCCGGGTGCGATCATCCGCCGATGACCGCACCCGAGATCGTCTTCGCCGACGACACGCTGATCGTTGCCGACAAGCCCGCCGGGCTGCTGGCCGTGCCCGGCCGCGGCGCCGACAAGCAGGACTGCCTTTCCGCCCGTGTGCAGGCGCTGCACGCCGATGCACTGATCGTCCACCGCCTCGACATGGCCACCTCCGGGCTGCTGGTGCTGGCCCGCGGCGCGCAGGCACAGCGCAGCCTGAGCATCGCCTTCGCACGGCGACTGGTGCACAAGCGCTACACCGCAGTGGTGGCCGGCTCGGTGCAGAGCCCCGAGGGCCGGATCGAGCTGCCGCTGATCTGCGACTGGCCGAACCGGCCGCGCCAGAAGGTGCACCACAGCCTCGGCAAGCCCTCGCTCACGCTCTACCGCGTGCTGCAGCACGACCGCACACACGGCACCACGCGCGTGGAGCTCGAGCCGGTGACCGGCCGCTCGCACCAGCTGCGCGTTCACCTGGCCGAGCTGGGCCACGCCATCCTCGGCGACGCGCTCTACGCCAGCCCCGAGGTGCACGCCATGGCGCCGCGCCTGCTGCTGCACGCCTCGCTGCTGCAACTGCCGCATCCGCGGACCGGCGAGCCGATGACCTTCGAAAGCCCGGCACCCTTCTGACGAAACGGACCCGCCGCCCTGCCTACACTGCCGCCTTGCTTTCGCCTGCCGTCAACCCATGCGCGCTCCCGTCGAACTGCCCAAGTCCTATCGCCTGCTCAACCACGGTCCGACCGTACTGGTGAGCGCCGCCCATGGCGGACGGCGCAACGTCATGGCCGCCGCCTGGAACATGGCGCTGGATTTCAACCCGCCCAAGGTGGCGGTGGTGATCGACAAGGCGACCTACACCCGCGAGCTGGTCGAGGCCTCGGCAAGCTTTGCGATCAACGTGCCCTGCCGCGCGCTCGCCGCTGCCACGCTCGCGGTGGGCCAGCATTCGGCGCGCGAGCTGATCTCGCTGCGAGAAGGCGCCGGCACCGACAAGTTCGCGCACTACGGCCTGGCCACGTTTGCGCCGAGCACCATTGAAGCGCCGCTGCTCGAGGGCTGCGTGGCCTGGCTCGAATGCCGGCTGATCCCCGAGCCGCACAACCAGCGGCGCTACGACCTCTTCATCGGTGAAGTGGTGGCTGCCCAGGCCGACACGCGCGTGTTCTCGAACGGCCATTGGCAGTACGGCCCGGGCACCGACCCGTCGCTGCACACCCTGCACTACGTGGCCGGCGGCCATTTCTTCGCCATCGGCGAAGCATTCGAGACCTCGGCCCTCGAACCGGTGGACAGGCCTCGCCCGGAGAACACATGAACCGGCAGCTCTACATCGTCACCGGCGCGTCGCGCGGCATGGGCCAGGCCATCGCTTCACAGCTGATTTCGGCGCGGCACATGCTGCTGTGCTTGTCGCGCCGCACCAGCGACGCGCTGGCGCAGGCCGCGCAGGCAGCCCAGGCGGCCTGCGAGCAATGGGAACAGGACCTGGCCCAGCCGCTCGAAGCGGCGGCGCGGCTCGAAGCCTGGCTGCAGGCGCAGCCGGCGAATGCCTTTTCCGGCGCGAGCCTCATCAACAACGCAGGCGTGGTGCCGCCGCCCGGCGCGCTGGCCGAGGCGAACGCCGGCGACCTGTCGAACGCGCTGCGCGTCGGCCTCGAAGCGCCGCTGCTGCTCACGTCGGCCTTCCTGCGCGCCACGTCGTCCTGGGCCGGGCCCCGGCGCGTGCTCAACATCTCTTCGGGCCTGGGCCGGCGCGCCATGGCCGGCAGCGCCGCCTACTGCGCCGCCAAGGCCGGCATGGACCACTACTCTCGAGCGGCGGCGCTCGAGGAGGCGCAGCGCCCCAACGGCGCGCGCATCGTGTCGCTGGCACCCGGCGTCATCGACACCGACATGCAGGTCCTGCTGCGCAGTGCCGATGCGACCCGCTTCCCCGAACGCGAACGTTTCGTGCAGCTGCAGGCCCAGGGCCAGCTGAGCAGCCCGGCGCAGGCTGCGGCCAAGGTGCTGGCCTACCTGGCCCGCGCCGACTTCGGCAGCAACCCGGTGGCCGACGTGCGCGAGGCCTGACGGACCCGTCCGACAGCCGGGGCCGACAAGCCCCGCCACCCTGGGCCGATACAGCGCGGCAGGCCCGGCGTCTACCGTTGTGTTGAGCCACGAATGTCTCTGGCTCGAACCATTCGACGGAGAGACTTCATGAACAAGCTGCGCAAACTTGCAGGCGTGCTGCCTGCCATGGCGTTGTCGGCCGCGCTGGCCGGCTGCGCCAGCATGAGCGAACGTGACAAGGCCACCGCCGCCGGCGCCGCCATCGGCGGCGTGGCCGGCTCGGTGCTCACCGACGGCAGCGTGGCCGGCACGGTGGGCGGTGCCGCCGTGGGCGGCGTGGTCGGCAACCAGGTGGGCAAGAAGCGGGAACGCTGAGCCCCCTTTCCGCCGGACTTTGCGACGGCGCAACGCTTGCTCGTTGCGCCGTTCGCTTTTGCGGCAGACGCGTAACATCCCTGGCTTCTCCGTGGAGCGAGGAAGCCATGTTGTTCACTGCCACCGCGCCTGGCGCGGCGCTGCTGCGCCGTGCCGCCCTCCTCGTTGCCGGCATGTTGCTGGCGGCCTGCGGCCATCCGGGCTCGCATCGGCCGGGCCAGCCGGTGGTGCTGAGCGAACCGGAGCGGTTGCAGCTCGAACAACAGGTGGCCGACACCGAACGTGCGTTCGCCAGGACCATGGCAGACCGCGACCATGCGGCCTTCTCGAGCTTCCTCTCCGAGGAAACGGTGTTCTTCACCGGGCCGAAGCCATTGCGCGGCAAGGCCGCCGTGGCGGCCGCCTGGAAGCGTTTCTACGCGCCGGCCAAGGCCCCCTTCTCATGGGCACCGGAGGAAGTCCAGGTGCTGGACTCGGGCACGCTGGCCATCAGCTCCGGGCCTGTCTTCGACCCGCAAGGCAAGAAGGTCGCGAGCTTCACCTCGATCTGGCGACTGGAGGGCCCGGGGGTCTGGCGCATCGTGTTCGACAAGGGTTGCAACTGCGCGGAGTAACCGGTGCCGGGCCGGCGGTAGCACTCTGCAACAATGCGCCGCTCATTCCAGTGCCGCTGCCGTACCGTGAGCCTGCCGTATCTCCCACTTGCCCTGGTCCTGCTGCTGTGCGGCGGGGCCTTGCCGCGTGCCCATGCAGCGCCGCACCCGGCCGAAGCCCTGGTCGAAGAGGCGACACGGGCGCTGCGCAGCCACCCTGACGAGGGACGCCAGCTGGCTGAAAGGGCACTCGCCACACTGGCCCGCCAGCCCGATGCCGACCTCGAGATCCGGGCGCGCCTGCTGCTGTGCGACCACGCCTCCGAGCGAGACACCGCCCTGGCCCTGCGTCAGATCGAGGCGATCGACGCGGCCCTGCCGCGCGCCTCGCGCCCGGGGCTGCGCGCCGGCGCACTGGGCTGCCGCGGCGAGATGCTCGAAAGCGCCGGCGACAACACCCAGGCCATGGCGTACTACGAGCAGGCCGTGAGCGTGTCCGAAGGCGCTCGCGACCTCGAGATGCTGGCGAACTCGCTGTTCCAGCGCGGCTATCTGCGCGGCGTGCTCGGCAGCTACGCGACCGGCCTGGCCGACCTGCAGCGGGCGCGCGCCGAATACGAAAGGCTCGGGCTGGCTCAGCAGGCGCTCACCACGCTCAACGGCATCGCCATCCTCTACAACCGCATGGGCGACTACGCCCAGGCGCGCAGCTACTACGAGCAGACGCTGAAAGCCCAGGAGGCATCAGGCGCCCTGCGCGAGGTGGCGGTCACGGTGCACAACCTCGGCCGTGCGCACGAGAAGCTGGGCGACTGGCCCGCCGCGCGGCAGGCCTTCGAAAAGGCCCTGGCGGCCAGCCGCGAGATCGCGTACCCCCGCGGACAGGCGCATGCCTTGCGCGGGCTGGCCAGCGTGCGCAATGCCGGGGGCGACGCCGCCGGCGCCCTGGACCTGCTCCAGCAGGCCGAGGCCCTGATCGGCGGCGAAACGCCCGAGGCCAGGCTCAAGGCCCAGATCCTGCTCGAACGCGGCAAGGCGCTGCAGGGGCTGCGCCGCTACGCCGAAAGCATCCAGGCCCTCGAGGAGGCGCGCGAGGTGTTCTCCCGCGCCGACTCGCTGGCCGAACTGGCGTCCACGCACGATGAGCTGGCGCAGGCGCATGCCGAAACCGGCGACTGGAAGACCGCCTATGCGCACCAGGTGGACTTCAAGGTGGCCTCCGACAAGCTGCTGCACCAGCAGCTCGACCAGCGCTTCGCCACGCTGAAGGTGGAGTTCGACACGGCCGCCAAGGAGCGCCAGAACATCGCGCTGCTGCGCGAGAACCTGGCCAACGAGCAGGCCCTGGAGCAGCAGCGCCGTGCCAACCAGCTGCAGGTGGTGGCCATTTCGCTGGGCAGCGTGCTGGCTCTGCTGCTGGCCGCCTGGGCGGCGCAGCAGCGGCGCACCAGCCTGCGCATGCGCGCGCTCGCCCTCACCGACGAACTCACCGGCCTCGCCAACCGGCGCAACGTGCTGGCGCGGCTGTCGCAGCTGCTGTCGGCGCCGGGCGCGAAACCCTGCGCCGTGCTCATCGGCGACATCGACCACTTCAAGCCGATCAACGACCGCTACGGCCACCCGGTGGGCGATGCGATCCTGCGGGAAGTGGCGGCCTCGCTTTCGACAGCGGTGCGGGAGCCGGTGTGCCTGGGCCGCCTGGGCGGCGAGGAGTTCCTGGTGGTGCTGCCCGACACGGGGCTGGAAGCCGCCACGCAGGTGGCCGAGCGGCTGCGCGAGGGCATCGCCGCCATCGATACCTCGCGCTGGTTCAGCGACCGCGCCCTGACCATGAGCCTGGGCGTCACCGTGTCCACGCCTGGTGCGGACACGCTCAGCACCATGCTCAAGCGCGCCGACGAAGGGCTCTACGAGGCCAAGCACGCCGGCCGCAACCGGGTGGTCGCGCGCACGGCCTAGGCTTCGGGCGGCAGGCGGCGCTGCGCGGCGGAGGGCACCTCGCGAGCCTGCACATCCACCACGTCGCCCATGTCTGCGCCTGAATGGCGTGCGCCGGCAGTCTGGAACCAGGGCGCCGACCTGCCGCGCGAGCCGGAAGCCATGCGCCACCGCACCGACGCCGGCCGCTTGCCGGCCAGCAGGCTGCGCAGCACGAACACCAGCGCCACCACCACACCGGCCACCAGCATGCTGGCGGCGAACACCAGCCCCGCCAGCAGCACGACGACACGCAGCAGGAAGGAAAGGACCCGGGACAGGAAGTTCATGGCCGAAAGACGCGAAAGCGCGAGAGGCAGTGAGACGAGGCTGCATCCTAGTGCGGGTTTGTTAAGCACGCATAAGGCGAGAGCCCGGCCGGGGGCATCGCTTAAGCTAGCGGGCCCCGCACGCCTGTCCATGCCGCCGACTCTCCCGCCTCCTCCGCCCGCGAGCCCCTCTCCCGCCAGCGCTTCCCAGCCTTCGTTGTTCACCTTCCGCGCATTCATGCGCTTCTGGTTTGGTCGCCTCGCCTCGACCATGGGCAACCAGATGCTGATGGTGGCGGTGGGCTGGCAGATGTACGACCTCACCGGCAGCGCCTGGGACCTCGGGCTCGTGGGCCTGCTGCAGTTCACGCCGGCGCTGGCGCTCACGCTGGTGGCGGGGCACGTGGCCGACCGCTATGACCGGGCCCGCGTGCTGGCGCTTTGCTACACCGCGCAGGCGGTCATCGGCCTCGTGCTGGCCACCGCCGCACACCAGCAGTGGACCAGCCGCGAGCTGTTGCTGCTGCTGTCGGTGGTGCTCGGCACCACCAAGGCCTTCCAGATGCCGACGCAGCAGGCGCTGGCCCCGCTGCTGGTGCCTCCCGAGGTGCTGCCGCGCGCGCTGGCATTCAGCTCGGCCGGCATGCAGGCGGCCATCATCGGCGGGCCGGCGCTGGGCGGCTTCGTCTACGTGGCCGGAGCCGACGTCGTGTATGCGATGTGTGCCCTGCTCTTCGGCGCCGCCTGCCTGCTGATGCTGGGCGTGCGCCATCACCATGCGCTGCTGCCCAAGGCCCCGGTGAGCCTCGACACGCTGCTGGCCGGCGTGCGCTTCATCCGGCAGCGGCCGGTGGTGCTGGGCGCGATTTCGCTCGACCTGTTCGCCGTGCTGCTGGGCGGCGCCACCGCGCTGCTGCCGATGTTCGCGAAGGACATCCTGCATGTCGGACCCTGGGGCCTCGGGTTGCTGCGCGGCGCGCCGGCGGCCGGTGCCTTGCTCATGTCGCTGGCGATGACGCGCTGGCCGCTGCAGCGCCGCGTCGGCAAGCTGCTGTTCGCCGCGGTGGCGGTGTATGGCGTGGCCACGCTCGGCTTCGCCCTGTCGACGCTGTTCTGGCTGTCGTTCGCCGCGCTGTTCGTGTCCGGCGCGGCCGACATGGTGAGCGTGGTGATCCGCCAGTCGCTGGTCCAGCTCGACACGCCCAACGAGATGCGTGGCCGCGTCAGCGCGGTCAACTCGATCTTCATCGGCGCGAGCAACCAGCTGGGTGAATTCGAATCGGGCGCCACGGCAGCGCTGCTGGGACCGGTGGGCTCGGTGCTGCTGGGCGGCTTCGGCACGCTGCTGGTGGCGTTGGCCTGGATGAAGCTGTTCCCGGATCTCGCCCGCCGCGATCGCCTGAGCGAGGTGCGCTGAAATCCTGCCGGCGCCCGCGACGCGGGCGCGGCATTTGCTGAGGAGAAGGTGGTGAATCGAAACCTGCGCCGCATCGCGCGCATCTTCCTGACCGGCCTGCTGGCCGCGCTGCCGCTGATGGCCACGGTGCTGATCCTGGTGTGGACCGGGCAGCTGCTGTTCCAGTGGTTCGGCCCCGACAGCCTGATCGGCAAGGGCCTCGTGGCCATCGGCTTCGGGCTCGGCGGCACCCAGGCGCTGGGCTACCTCATCGGCCTGGGGCTGCTGGCCTCGGCGATCTTCGGGCTGGGCATCCTGGTCGAGTCGGGCCTGGAGCGCGGGCTGGCCACCGCGGTGAACGCGGTGGTAAGCCGCATCCCGCTGGTGCGCCACGTGTACGACGTGATCGAGAAGTTCGTCGGCATGGTGTCGCAGCGCGACAAGGACGGCCTCAAGTCGATGAGCGCGGTGTGGTGCCACTTCGGCGGGCCGGGCGGTGCGGCGGTGCTGGCGCTGCTGTCGTCACCCGAGCCGGTGCTCGTGGAAGGCAAGCCCTTCCTCGCGGTGGTGTTGCCCACCACGCCGGTACCGGTCGGCGGCGGGCTCGTTTACGTGCCGCAACACTGGGTCACACCTGCCAGCCTGGGGATGGAGGCGGTCACCAGCATCTATGTGTCGATGGGGGTCACGTCGCCCCAGCATCTGCCGGCCGCGCCCCACGGCGTGGCCGCAGACGTGAAGGGAGCGACGGCGCCCTCGTGAACGAACTGAAGGAGTACGTCATGCCTGTACCCGATCGAATTGCGCAAGGCCGCACCGTGGTGCTGCCGCCGATGGCCGGCGACGTGAACGCGGTGCGTTTCGAACCCAATGCCGAGTGGCTGCGCGAGGCGCCGCCCGAGCAGCAGCAGACGGCGATGTGGCGCTGGTTCGCCACCCGCTACGACGACCCCAAGTTCGCCACGCCGCATGACGACGCCGGCGACTACCTCTACACCGACGGCGGCCCCTATCTCGCCGACCGGGTGCTGCACGAGCAGTTCGACGGCGTCGTGCCCGAGCCCGTCATCGATGAACTCGTGCACGACATCCAGGACGAGGTCGGCAACGAGTGGGCGCTGAAGACCGTCGACAAGTTCGGCGGTTAGCGCTCCAGCCCGGCCATCGCCACCCGCAGCGACGGCTCGTTCGCGGCTTCTTCCTCGGCGTGCAGCGGCAGCCGGTCGCGCAGCAGCGCTCCCGACACGTTCTCGTCGCGCAGCAGGTCGGCGGTCAGCGCGTCCAGCACGGCGCGGTGGCAGGTCAGCGTTTCGCGGCACAGGGCCTGCGCACGGTCGAGCATCGCGCGGGCCTCGGCCAGCACCCGCTCCTGGATGTGCGGACCGACCAGTGCCTCGGGCACGCCCTTCAGGCTCAGCAGGCCGAATTCGCTCGAGAAGCCCATCGAGCTCACCATCTCGATGGCCAGCTCGGACGCGCGCTTGAGGTCGTCCTGAGCACCGGAGGTGGTGTTGCCGAACACCATGAGCTCGGCTTCGCGGCCCGCCAGCAGCATGCCCAGGCGGCCCTGCAGCTCGGCTTCGCCGTACAGCGGCACCTCGTTGTGGCGCGTCACGAAGGTCACGCCCAGGGCCTGGCCGCGCGGCTCGATGCTGATGCGCTCGACCACCCCGGCCTTCAGCACGTGGGCCACCAGCGCATGGCCGCTTTCGTGCACCGCGATGCGCTCCCGGTGCGCCGGCGTGATGAGCGCCTTCATGTTGGACACCTCGCCGCCGAGCTGGTGGCTTTCGAGCGCACGCTCGATGTGCGACTGCTCCACATGGGCCCCGCCGGCCTCGGCGGCCAGCACCGCGGCGCGGTTCACGATGTTGGTGATGTCAGCGTGCGACAGGCCGCTGCTGGCGCGGGCCAGCGCGTCGGCGTCGATGGCGGGCGCAGCCTTCACCCGGGCCAGGCACAGCGCGAACAGCTCGCGCCGGTCGGGGAGCGTCGGCAGGTGCACGCGGGCCACGAGGTCGAAGCGGCCGGGGCGCTTGAGCGCGTCGTCCACGTTGCCCACGTGGTTGGTCGCGCCGATGACGACCACGTTCTCCGACGCGGAGAAGCCGTCCATCTCGACCAGCAGCTTGTTGATGATGCGGTTCTCTTCGGACTGGCCGCCCTGCACCTTGGCGCCGCTCGCACGCTTGCCGATGCCGTCGAACTCGTCGATGAACACGATGCACGGCGCGTGCTTGCGGGCGGTGGCGAACAGCTCGCGAACCTTCGCGATGCCGGCGCCGTAGAACATGCTCGAGAAATGCGAGCCGTCCACCGCGATGAAGTTGGCGCCGCATTCGCCGGCCAGCGCGCGCGCCAGCAGCGTCTTGCCGGTGCCGGGCGGGCCTTCGAGCAGCACGCCGCGCGGCGGCTTGGCACCGAGCGCGAGGTACTTGTCCGGGTTGCGCATGAAGGCCGTGACCTGCTGCAGCGCGGCCTTGGCTTCGGTGGAGCCGATCACGTCGTCGAAGCCGGTGTCGGGCTTTTCGGCCAGCTTGGCCTTGGCCCCGCCGCCCATGCCGCCGGTCTGGCGCACGAGGTACACCCCGATCAGCACCGTGGCCGCAAGGGTGAGCAGCGCCATCAGCCGTTCCATCACCGTGCCGATGCTCGCCATGAGCTTCTGCCGCGCGGTGCGCGCGTCCACCTTGACCTGCGTGAGCGCGAAGCCCTGCTCGCGGCTCAAGGCCTCGAGCCGGCCGTGCATGCCCTCGCGGGTGCTCGACAGCAGCTCGGTGCTGAAGCGCTGGCCGTCACGGGTGGTGACCAGCACGTGCTGGCCGTCCACGCCGATGGCAGAGGCCTGCCCCTCACGCAGCGTGCGCTCGAACTCGGACACGTCGCGCGGCTGGTCGAGCCAGGCGCGCGGCTCGGCTTCGAACTGCCGCGCCAGCGCCGTCTTGCCTTCATGCGCAGGGAGCGTGCCGCGGTATTCGAATGCCACCGCGGCAGCCAGAACCAGGAGGGAAGCCAGCGAACCGGCCAGGTAGAGGGCCCAGCGGGGCCAGGTGGAGAGGTACTTCATCGCGGTCCAATGTAGAGACCGCTGATGAGACTACAAGTGCGCCCCGTGTAAGGGCTCCAAGAAAGGTGCAAACGCCACGCTGTTTACACCTGCTCTCGCACCAGCGTTACAGAGGTGACGCGGCGCGTCACTCCTCGCGGGCCCCGGGCCGCCGCGCCGGGCCGCCCCAAGCAAGGCCCGCTCCCCTCGGGGGAGTGGCCGGCGTACTCGCCGGCCGAGGGGCAGACATCCCACGGGCCGCCGCGCCGGGCCGCCCCAAGCAAGGCCCGCTCCCCTTCTATGAGACCCGCTTTGTCAAGCGCGTCGTTCATGGGGGTTTGTTGGAGGATGTCGTTGGGGTTTGCCTTCCCGCTGGCCGGAAGGGGCGCAGGGGATGGGTGGTGGGGTGGATC
>NZ_SWAR01000159.1 GCF_006386545.1 Methylibium rhizosphaerae
GCATGCGCAAGCTGCTGACCATCCTCAATGCGATCATGCGTGACAGTGCGACCTGGAACCCACTGGCCTCAATGAACGGAAAAGGAGCTTGACTTGAAAGACAGTTGCTCCATCGAGCGGACACACAACGGCGGGTCGCAGTTGCGCGCTTCGGCCACTCTGGCGGCGCCGTTGTGCGCCGCTCATGTCGAACGTTAGGTGCCTAGGTTGAATGCCAACCGCCGCAAGCTGCTCACCTTGGTTGCAGCAAGGCATGGCCTGGTCTGCCATGCACGACCTTCCGCCGCCCAAGAGTCAACCGTTACCGTGAAGCTGCCGAAAAAGATGCTCCCCGACCTTGCATGGTCCTTCCACGAACCACTCCCTCAAACACCGGCGTTGTTGCTTGCGGCACTTCGGAGCTATGGGGAGGACATCAAGGTTGAGGTAAACGACGCAGAGTTGCAGGAGCGGTTTCCGCTGAATGCGCTCGACATCGAATACAAGTACGCCGAGCGAAACAGTGGAGGTGATTGGGAGGACATTCCGGTCACTTTGCGCGTTCGGCGAACCGCACCACCCTCATACCTTGAGCTCCTGTTCGAGACCCACCTCGCTGCCGGAGAGATCCTGAAAGACCAAGACCATTGCTTCTTTGAAGGCCTCTGGCTGCTGGATCGTCAGAATGAGAAGGGTGTTCCGGTCTATGAGCTCTACCTTGGCAGCTGAGTCACCTAACCCCTCCATCGAGCGGACATGCCACGGCAGGCTTCGCCTGCCGCGTCATGCCGCTCATGTCGAACGTTAGGCCTCTACATCATCAGGGAACGGATATATGCGGTTGGTCAAACTGGCCCTGTTACTCTCCATCTCTTCAACGCTTCTTGCCTGCGGAGGAAGCGGCTCGGAAGAACCAACAGCCGGGCCCCCGCTGGTAAAGGTTGTCTCGGCTGTCGACGCCAATTCCGCCGCAGACGTAGTCGACATCGCACTTTCCGACATTTTGGTCAACGGTGTGTCTCCAGATTTGCACACACTCAGCGCCAAGTCGTCGAACATCCAGCTCGTCGGCACCACACTTCAATGCAAGGTTCCTTGTAGCTTCTCCACTTTGGAGGGCAGCTATGTCATGGCCGTTAGGGCACCTGGTTACGAACCCGCACCAGTCTCATTCGAAGCAAAGTATTCGTCGTACTCTGAAGGTTGCCCCGCAACCTATAGCGGAAGCAAAGATGTCTCCGTTTCACTCTCTCCTCTATAGCGCAAGGCCTAACCCCTCCGTCAAGGGG
>NZ_SWAR01000160.1 GCF_006386545.1 Methylibium rhizosphaerae
CTGGGCACCAATGCCGACACCATCGTGCTCGGTGCGGGCATCACGCCTGCGGACGTCACGCTCACTCGCTGGTATGACGACCTCGTCATCAGCATCAACGGCACCGATGACAGGCTGACCGTCTCGGGCTACTTCTACAACGACGGGACTTCGGTGTATGCGGTCGAGGCCATCCGCTTTGCGGACGGCACCAGCTGGAGCATCGCAGACGTCAAGGCTCGTGCAATCGCCTCCACCGCAGGCGATGACGGCCTCACCGGCTACGCCACCAACGATGCGCTCAGCGGCGGCGACGGCAACGACACGCTCTCCGGCATGGCGGGCACCGATACGCTCGATGGTGGTGACGGCCGCGACACGCTCGATGGTGGCGATGGCAGCGACACCCTCGTGGGCGGGGCGGGCAACGACAGCCTCACCGGAGGCTCTGGCAACGACACGCTGGACGGTGGGCTCGGCAACGACAGCCTCTCGGGCGGTAGCGGGAGCGATACGCTCGATGGCGGTGTGGGCAACGACACGCTCTATGGCGGCGAGGGGGCCGACACCTATGTGTTCAGCCTGGGCTCCGGACAGGACACCATCAACAACTCCGACGGCGATGCACTGGGCACCAATGCCGACACCATCGTGCTCGGTGCGGGCATCACGCCTGCGGACGTCACGCTCACGCGCTCGTACGACACCCTCATCATCAGCCTCAACGGCACCGATGACCGCCTGAGCGTCTCGAGCTACTTCACCAACGACGGGACTTCGGCGTATGCGGTCGAGGCCATCCGCTTTGCGGACGGCACCAGCTGGAGCATCGCAGACGTCAAGGCCCGTGCGATCGCCTCCACCACAGGCGATGACGGTCTCACCGGTTACGCGACCAATGACGCGCTCAGC
>NZ_SWAR01000161.1 GCF_006386545.1 Methylibium rhizosphaerae
GGCACTTGCACATACGACGTACAGGCTATGGGGCTTTGACTCAACAGGGGCGCACCAGCCGAAGTCTTCGGCAATGACCTGTCCGACCGCAAAGCCCCTCATGCGAAGCTGCTGCGCCAGCCACTGCGCCAGAGCCTTACCAAACAGGCCAGGATTGGTGTGGCTGTCTTCGCCGGGCTCAACGGCAAACGACGAAGAATGGAACTCAAGCAGCGAGCTTTTCCTCATGATGCCCAACGTTCGACGTAAGGGGCTGGCCGCAGGCCAGTCCCCTTGACGGAGGGGTTAGGCATCGCCCGCCTTGCCAGACGAGTTGCTGGGTGACTCAGGATAGCCTCGACCGACATAGGAATGCTGAACAACCCCTGGCGCGGAGGCGGGCCCAGAGGGCATGGGAAAGGCGACATTGGGCTTCCGCAGGAGAAACGCGTCAATGATGAACCGAACGAGCTTGCGGTCGTATTCGGTATCGGTCGCCTTGTACTGCGACGGATCGCGATTGACCCAAGACTCGACGACCCGGACTCCAGCTGGAGAGCCATCGAGCCGTAGCGCGTAGATGAATGCTCCCGTCCAGCTGCGGTGGAATCGCAGCCACCCGTCCTCATAGTAGACAAACCATTTGTCTTCCATCTGCTCGGGCACCAAGCCTAGGAACAGTTGCTCAGCTTCTGCGTCCGTGAAGAGTGCTTGAAAGGCGAGATCGGCGCGATCCGCTGGCGCAGGCAAATGATTCCAGGACTTCGGAGTGGCGCGCATGTTGAGATGCCTAAGGAGACGCTGATCAATTCGCCGAACCCGGCACGACACATGCATGCGTGAGTGCACCGAACCTCAGCCCTGAACGACCATGTCTCAACGCAGCTTTGCCAGCGCCGAGTACGCGATGA
>NZ_SWAR01000162.1 GCF_006386545.1 Methylibium rhizosphaerae
GCGCAGGCGTTCTTCGCGCACGACCGCAGCTGGTGCGTCGCCCAGGGCGCCCGCATCGGGCCGGCCTGCCAGCGGCTGATCGAGCACCTGTTGAGCGATCGCATCGTCGAGCGCCTGCGCGGTGCGCAAGGCGTCATCCACCTGGCCAAGCAGTACAGCCCCGAACGCGTGGAAGCCGCCTGCCAGCGCGCGCTGGCGCACGACTCGCCGTACTTCCGCACCGTCAAGACCATCCTGGCCAGCGGCGCCGACCAGCGCGCCGAGCCGATCGCCGAGACCCCGCAGGCCTACGCCCGTTCGCGCTTCGCGCGCGACGCGGCCAGCCTGTTCGCCCAAGCGCAGCAAGAGTTGCTGCATTGACCTGCAAGGAGAAGACCGATGAACCCCGTTCCTGAACTGGCCCCGCAACTCAAGCAGCTGAGGCTGTCGGGCATCCTGGACTCGCTGGAGGCGCGCAACCGCCAGGCCATCGATGCGAAGCTGGCGTACACCGAGTTCCTGGAAGTTCAGCTTGCGGCTGCGCCGCGCGCAGTTCCGCACCACCAAGACGCTGGAACAGTTCGACTTCGAGCGGCTGCCGCAACTCAACCGCGCGCTGGTGCACGACTTGGCCACCGGGCGCTACCTGCAGGAGAAGGCGCCGGTGTTGATCGTCGGGCCATGTGGCACCGGCAAGAGCCACTTGGCACAGGCGCTGGGGCACTGCGCGGTGCGCCAGGGCATCGACGTGGTGTTCAGCACCTGCGCGAGCCTGACGCAAAGCCTGAACGCGGCGCGCGCCACCGGCAGCTACGAGCGCAAGCTGGCCACGCTGGCGCGTGTGCCGCTGCTGATCATCGACGACTTCGGCCTCAAGCCGCTGCGCGCGCCGGCCGACGAGGATCTGCATGACCTGATCGCCGAGCGCTACGAGCAGGCCGCCACCATCGTCACCAGCAACCTGGACTTCACCGAGTGGGACCAGGCCTTCCCCGTCAACAAGCTGCTGGCCTCGGCCACGCTGGACCGGCTGCGCCACAACGCCTACTGCATGGTGCTGGACGGGCAGTCGTACCGCGCGCCGAAGCTCGCGCCGGCGCCCACGCGTGCGCGCAGCGCTGGCGCTACGCCCAAGTCCAGCCATACTTGAGACCCTTCGAGATGCTCGTCTGCGGTCACTCAACTGGCCTGATTACGCCGAGAGCGAGATGGCTCGATTGCGGTGAGAAGTGACACTCG
>NZ_SWAR01000163.1 GCF_006386545.1 Methylibium rhizosphaerae
ACATGCCGCTGCTTCGATGACCGTTTGTAGTCTTGCCAGTCCGCACCCTTGTCTCCTCCCCCATCGCAGCTGTCGCCAGCTCCAAGCCAGTCTCTTGCTGCTGGTGGCCTTCGTTGAAGGTCAAGGCCTCTCTTCGCTTGACAGAGGGGGAAGCCCTTGTAGTTCGACATGAGCGGCATGACGCGGCAGGCGAAGCCTGCCGTGGCATGTCCGCTCGATGGAGGGGTTAGGCCTCATTGGATGCGCTGTGCGTCGGGCACGATGAACTTGCAGCAACCAACGAGTTCGCTCTCAGCTTCACCCCGAGGTACGAAACGTGCATTACTGCCAAGCACGTGCGTGAGACCCCTGCCTTCGAAACTGCCAGAAATCTTGAGGTAGTACGACTGCCCTGCCACTAACGGCCTTGAGAATGAGAGCGGCGGCCACTTGGTGTCCCACGCCCACTCGATTCGGAACGGTTGTTCACCAGCCTTGACGTAGGCCCATGTATACGCAAGTTCTGGTGGTTCAAAGACCTTGACTCCAGCAACGAAAACATCCGGCTTCCGAAGGGTCGGATACGCACCGACTCGATAAAGGTACACCGTGGCGTACCCCTCCGGCGCACTGGGCGCGCTTGCGTAACCAGGGGCATTGGAAGGCAACGAGGCACAGCCCGAAAGGGCGGCGAGTAGCACGAAGCTCAGAGCAAGTAACTTGTGGCGCATTTGGATGAGGGAGATAGAGAGCAGGGAAAGTAGCGTTGGGGCCTAACGAATGAAAGGGACTTCCCCGTCCGGAGCTAGCCGCGTAGCGGCAAACGGCAACGAGTGCCACGATGGGGTTGCGAATCTCATCAACTCACTCCGAAGGGGAAGTCCATGGCCATT
>NZ_SWAR01000164.1 GCF_006386545.1 Methylibium rhizosphaerae
TCTCATTCGAAGCAAAGTATTCGTCGTACTCTGAAGGTTGCCCCGCAACCTATAGCGGAAGCAAAGATGTCTCCGTTTCACTCTCTCCTCTATAGCGCAAGGCCTAACCCCTCCGTCAAGGGGGCCTGCCTTCGGCAGGCCCCTTACGTCGAACGTTGGGCGTCATGAGTAACCACCGTACTGCCTTGATCCGCACCGCGGCCGAAGAGGCTTGTCTCTCTGCCGAAGCGGCCGAGGTGCTCATCGCTGAGTGCCCTTGGCTGGACGGTGTGGAGGAAGTCAATGATTCACTCGGGCCGGAGTTGCTTTCGGAGCAAGCGAGGAGTCTGCATCTTTCCGGTAAGCAGGTTGAAGAGTTCTTCTATTGCTACAACGCGCGCGTTCGGGCGGTTGCCAATCCGCTGGCGTTGGTGCAGTCCGAAGCCTATGCGGCGATGGCCACAGCCCTCGTCGGGCAAGGGCGAGAGGACGCATTCGGCGAGGGCGACTACTGGTTGATCTCCGATTCTTTCTCCACGCGCACGCCGACCATCGTCGTGTTCAACGGCTTTCGTCTTTCCAGGGAGGCTGTGCAGGCGCTGCAGCGCATTCTGTGCACATACGCATGCGCTTTCAGCGAGTTGCGCATCTCCTCAGAAGAGGGTGCCGAAGTCCTTACGCTACGACCACAATGAAGCCCAACCCCTCCATCGAGCGGACGCCCTCCGGCATGCTTCGCACGCCTACGGTTGCCGCTCATGTCGAACGTTAGGCCATATGAACGTGAGCGTGACCTACGACATCTGCCCCAAATGCCACACCAAGTTCGAGGTCCGTGGCAACCGCGCTCATCCAGCCGTCTTCTCTGAGCTTGT
>NZ_SWAR01000165.1 GCF_006386545.1 Methylibium rhizosphaerae
CTTCTTCATCGCGTACTCGGCGCTGGCAAAGCTGCGTTGGCTCATGTTGGCGTGGCTGTGTCCGGGTTCCGCGCGGCATGCATGCATCGTGCCGGAGCGGTCAATTGATCAGCGTCTCCCTAGCGAACCCAGGCGATAGGCAGACTCGGCGGACAGGTCTTCTTCTTCCATGAAGCGGGAGGCTTCTAACGTTCGACATGAGCAGCGACCGCAGGCATGCGAAGCATGCCGGAGGGCGTCCGCTCGATGGAGAGGTTAGCTGTCATTGTGACCGTGGCTGACTTCGAATGCATAGCTTGCCTTCGAGGGGGTGAACCCACAAGCGGCATAGAAGCGGTGCGCCTCCTCGCGATGCGCACCAGAGCGCAAACGTACTCGCGGGTAGCCGCGCGCATACGACCATTGAACCGCGTGCTCCAGCAGCGAAGAGCCGACGCCGTCGCGCTGACATGCGGCCGCAACGACGAGGGCTTGAACTTCGGCGTAGCCGTTGCTGGCGAGCAAACGCACACCCTGCACTTGGCACAACCCAACGACTGACTGATCGCGCACGGCTACAAACGCCTCTTGATCTGGCCACTCGCGCAGCGCTGTCAAACGGCGTCCCAACTCCTCCGGTGCGGCCTGATACCCGAGGTCGGGAAGAAGCGCAGCAACAGCCTCCGAGTCCTCGACTTCCATGCGGCGGATGACAACGGGCATCGAATGGCAGCTAACGTTCGACATGAGCGGCGCACGACGGCGCAACGAGCGCTTCCGAAGCGCACCGCTGCGCCCCGCCGTTGTGGGTCCGCTCGATGGAGAGGTTAGAACTCATTGGTGGCAAGCAAAAGAAGTGAAGCAA
>NZ_SWAR01000166.1 GCF_006386545.1 Methylibium rhizosphaerae
CTAACGAATGAAAGGGACTTCCCCGTCCGGAGCTAGCCGCGTAGCGGCAAACGGCAACGAGTGCCACGATGGGGTTGCGAATCTCATCAACTCACTCCGAAGGGGAAGTCCATGGCCATTGTCTTCGTCGGCATCGATCTCGCCAAGAACGTGTTTGCCGTGCACGGTGTGGATAACCACGGCAAGCCCGCGCTGGTTCGACCCAGCGTGCCGCGCGCGAAGCTGCACGCGCTGATCGCCTCGCTGCCGCCCTGCACCATCGGCATGGAGGCCTGCTCGGGCGCTCACCACTGGGCGCGACTGTTCGTCGCCTTGGGTCACCGCGTGCGCCTGATGGCGCCGAAGTTCGTCGCGCCCTACCGCCTGTCGGGCAAGCGCGGCAAGACCGATGCGGCCGACGCCGCGGCGATCTGCGAGGCGATGCAGCGCCCGGCCATGCGCTTCGTGCCCCTGAAGTCCGCCGAGCAGCAGGCGCTGCTCACGCTGCACCGCGTGCGCCAGGGCTTCATCGAGCAACGCACCGCGCTGATCAACCGCATGCGCGGCCTGCTGGCCGAGTTCGGCATCGTGCTGCCGCTGAAGGCCAGCACCGTGCGGCTTCAAGCCGGTGCTGCGCTCGAGGACCTGCCCGGCGCGGCCAACCTGGCCATCGGCGACTGCCTCAGTGAGCTGCATCGGCTCGACGAGCGCATTGCGCAGTACGACCGGCATCTGGCCGCCCAGGCCCGCGACGATGCACGCGCCCGGCAGCTGATGCAGCTGCGCGGCATCGGCGAAACCACCGCGACCGCCTTGGTGGCCAGCGTGGGCAATGCGCACGAGTGAGCCATCTCGCTCTCGGCGTAATCAGGCCAGTTGAGTGACCGCAGACGAGCATCTCGAAGGGTCTCAAGTATGGCTGGACTTGGGCGTAGCGCCAGCG
>NZ_SWAR01000167.1 GCF_006386545.1 Methylibium rhizosphaerae
TCTCATTCGAAGCAAAGTATTCGTCGTACTCTGAAGGTTGCCCCGCAACCTATAGCGGAAGCAAAGATGTCTCCGTTTCACTCTCTCCTCTATAGCGCAAGGCCTAACCCCTCCGTCAAGGGGACCTGCCTTCGGCAGGCCCCTTACGTCGAACGTTAGGCATCTCATGGACTCGCGGCTTGTCTTCCATCATCAGGACGGTGATCTCTCGTTTGGCATCATCAGTGGCGTGTACAACCTATCGCCTTCGGGAACACTATCTTGTTCTGTGGCGTGTTCGTTCAGTGAGAGCGCCGAGTTTATGGGTTCACCTCAGTTCGCTATGCTGAGCCTGGCGGCAGGCGAGGGCTTGTACGTCGGCCAAACCCTCGAGGTTCATAGCCAGGCGACGTCGGAAGACATTTGTGAATCTCGTCCTTTGACGCATCTCTACGCGGGGGAGCACTACAGCCCTTGGAATGCGCGCCTTACAGTCGTCGCAGTGCAGGAAAGTTCTATTGACGTCCACGGCTCGTTCGTCACAGCCGATCCCAACTATTACGACGAAAGAGCCAAGCCGACACATGTCGAATTTTGGGCCAGTCTGAAGGCGAGTCCTCCTACAGCCATTTGGCGCCCGCTGTGAGGCCGACGCCTAACCCTTCCATCGAGCGGACATGTTCCAGCGGGCTGCGCCCGCCTCCACATGCCGCTCATGTCAAACGTTAGGCATCACGGAGCCAGACGTGAGTACAACGGCCGAGGCACTTCTGAACATCATGACGATTCGTCTCTCAATGCTGGAAGAAGGTGTCATTCGACCAAGCCCGGTGGTAGTCGCTGC
>NZ_SWAR01000168.1 GCF_006386545.1 Methylibium rhizosphaerae
GGCAACCTGACCTCGCAGGTGCGCAACATCGCCGACGTGACCAAGGCGGTGGCGGCGGGCGACCTGTCCAAGAAGATCACGGTGGACGTGAAGGGCGAGATCCTGGAGCTGAAGAACACCGTGAACACCATGGTGGACCAGCTGCGCAGCTTCGCCGCCGAAGTGACGCGGGTGGCCCGCGAGGTGGGCACCGAGGGCAAGCTGGGCGGCCAGGCCGACGTGCAGGGCGTGGCCGGCACCTGGGCGGCCAGGCCGACGTGCAGGGCGTGGCCGGCACCTGGCGCGACCTCACCGAAAGCGTGAACTTCATGGCCGGCAACCTGACCTCGCAGGTGCGCAACATCGCCGAGGTGACCACCGCGGTGGCGGCGGGCGATCTCTCCAAGAAGATCACGGTGGACGTGAAGGGCGAGATCTCGGAGCTGAAGAACACCATCAACACGATGGTGGACCAGCTGCGCAGCTTCGCGGCCGAGGTGACCCGGGTGGCCCGCGAGGTGGGCACCGAAGGGCGGCTGGGCGGCCAGGCCGACGTGCAGGGCGTGGCCGGCACCTGGCGTGACCTCACCGACTCGGTGAACTCGATGGCGTCGAACCTCACCGCCCAGGTGCGCAACATCGCGCACGTCACCAAGGCGGTGGCGGCGGGTGACCTCTCCAAGAAGATCACGGTCGACGTGAAGGGCGAGATCCTGGAGCTCAAGGCCACCATCAACACCATGGTGGACCAGCTGTCGTCGTTCGCGGCCGAGGTGACCCGGGTGGCGCGCGAGGTGGGCACCGAAGGGCGGCTGGGCGGCCAGGCCGAGGTGCGTGGCGTGTCGGGCACCTGGAAGGACCTGACCGACTCGGTGAACTCGATGGCCGGCAACCTGACCTCGCAGGTGCGCAACATCGCCGACGTGACCAAGGCGGTGGCGGCGGGCGACCTGTCCAAGAAGATCACGGTGGACGTGAAGGGCGAG
>NZ_SWAR01000018.1 GCF_006386545.1 Methylibium rhizosphaerae
GCCGGTCTCCGAGGCGGGCGCGGAGGCGGAGCTGTTTTCCTTTCCCAGCACCGACAGTCCGGACGGGCCGATCTCGTCCGAGCCCGCGCCGCATCCCGGCAGCATAGGGAACATCGGCAACAGGCCGAGGCCCAGGGAGAGCGAGCGCCGTGCCCGGTCGGGCAGTTGGTCGTTCACCTGGTCTTGGTTGGCGGCCTGTGCGAATTTCTTGGACTCGTTCACTTCGCGGCACTCCGGTTTTGGGTTGCCGCACGGTAGCAACGCGTGCCACCGAAGTCGCGACCAAGCAACGACGAAGACATGCCGGTGTGCGGGTTTTCAGCTTTTGAACAAACCGTTACCAGGTGGGGCCTGCCTCGGGCGTGTGTGGACGCTTCACCCCGCGGCGTTCAGCTCATCGATCGGGAATGTTGATTCGCAACCCGCTTGCATGGCCCTGCAAGTGCCGCGCCGCCGACGCGCTTGCTGGTGCTTGTGCGCTCGATGGGTTCGGAAGTAGTCGGCCCGATGCCGCAAATGTCCCGTTTGAGAGAGTGTTGAACGAGCACGCAACGCCTAGGGATGCCGTCGCGCGCGGGTTTCTCCGACACTCGCCTGCGTCAATTTCCTGGAGACCGAACGTGCTGCGACTTCCGCAGGTAATCGCCGGCCTGGCGCTCCTCACGGGTGCCCTTTCCTGTGCCGCGCAGGGCTTCGTCAACGCCTACGAGATTCCGTCCAGCGTCTCGCTGAACGTCATCATGAACCAGCTGATGCACGAGCGGCTGAACAAGACGCTGCATCACTGGGACCGCCACGAGGAGCAGCAGAAGGCGAAGAAGAAGGCCGCTGCCGCCTCGCTGCCCCTGGCCCGGCCGACCGGCGCGGCCGCGACGGAACTGGCCCGCCGCCTGCCCAAGGAGGAAGCCGGCGCGGGCCAGGCGGCCTATCGCCAGGCCTTCGACTACCACGAGCAGGTCATCCGGAAGTTCGACCTGCCTTCGGGCGACCTGGGCGTGGCCCTCGCGAGCTGCATCGCGGGGGCCTGGATGGCCTACAACAATAGACCCTTCCCAGACGAGCACTACCTGCCGCTGGTCGCGCAGATGCGGCAGGTCGTGGGCAGCGCACTGCCCTCGCTGACGGCGCAGGAGCGCGGCACGACCTACGAGCAACTCGCCATCGCCGGGATGATCCTCGCCAGCAGCCAGATCACCTGGCAGCGCAGCCCGCGCGGCCCGGCGGCCGACGAGCTGAAGCAGCGCATGCGCACGCAGGGCGGGGAGACGCTCACGCGCATGCTCGGCATGCCGCCGGAGCGCGTGGGGATCGGTCCTTCGGGGCTGGTGGCGCTCAAGCGGTGAAGGGATTGCCCTACAGGTAGGTGCCTGTCGCCGACGCCTCCAGCAGCCCTACCTGCCCGCTCCACCACACATCGCGGCGGTGGCCCCGCCCCGCGATCCCGCGGCGCGCCAGGTCGCTCGCCCATTGCCGAGCCTGCGCTGCGGCCGCTTCCACGTCGCCGCCGAAGAGCTGCATCGTGATCGCCCAGAACTCGGCGTCGCTGAAGGCTTCGGGCGCGGCGCTGCGCAGCACGACGTCGGCCCGCGTCCACGGCGTCTCGAAAAACGGCTGGCCCGGGTCGAAGAGCAGCGTCGGCAGCGACTGCAGCACGTCGCTGCACGGCGCGCGGAAATGCGCCTCGAAGATTTCCCGATGCGCTTTCGCGCCTGGCCGCCACCAGTGGCACGTGGGTCGCCAAAGCCAGGTCCAGCCCGGCCACACCCTCTGCAGGCCGAAACGGCTCGCCGGACCCAGCAGGCAGCGGCGCTGGGCTTCGACGCAGCCTGGCCATGCGCGGTCGAGCGCAGCCTGCAAGTCCTTCGGCAGATCGCGCGGACCGCCGACGTCGCGTGCTTCAGCCGCCATGGTCTGCCGCGATCGCATCCGCGACGGCGTCCGACCACGCGTCGCGCAGCCGGAAGTCGACCGCGTTCGGGAAGCGATGGGCCGCGAACACCCAGGCCTCCGGGTCCAGCACCAGTTCCTGCGCCTCGGGAGTCGGGTGGCGCAGCGCGGCCAGCAGCACGACGCGGCGCGAGGTCGCCATGTCGTCCGCCAGGTCGATGGCGTCGAGGTTCAGGCCCCAGCGCCAATGGCCGTTGCACTGCCGGATCGCCTCGCCCAGGCTGGCGGCCAGGTCGCCGAGCAGGCTGTAGACGATGAAGGGGCCGTCTCGACGACAGTCCGGCCAGGGCGCGTGCTCCGGCAGGCGGTCGTGCGCCGGCAGGCGCGGCCAGTGCGCGAGCGCCCAGGCCTTCAGCGCCCTGGCGTAGGCGACGCCGGTCAAGGCGCCGGGATCAGGCCCGTCGTGCGCGAGCAGCCAGCCGCGCAGCAGCGCCTGTCGCCCGGCGAGCGTCGCCTGCGAGTACGCCCAGTTCTCCTGCGCCTGCGATTCGCTCAGCCGCCTTCCCGAGCCGGGATGCGGCAGCTCGAAAGGCGGATAGTCGGCCAGGTCCCAGACGGGCGCTCGATCGCCGCCGCCGAGCCAGCGTTGAAGGAAGTTGGGCATTGAGACATGCATGCGTGAGCCCGGCCGCCGCCGGCCGCGGAGGGGCGACGATACCCAAGCCGCCCGCGGCGACGCCATCCCCAATCGATCGCTGCGGCCACGACGCTCACGCAGGCCGCCAAGAACCGGAGCTATCGCCGCGCGAACAGATCCTTCGACAGCGCCAACAGCCCGACGGCCGCAACCGTCGTGGCTGCCTTGATCACGGCCTGCGAATGCTGGCCGTGCAAGGCCACCTGACCGCCGGCCACTTCGCTGCCTACCCTGGCTGCGAGGGCCTGCACGGCCTCGGACAGCGCGCCGACGCCGGCCTCCGGACGGGCAGCGCCGAGCCGGGCCAGTGCGATGCGGGGCTGCGGCACCGCCGCTTCACTGGCGCGATGCGGCAGCCGCTCGAGCGGGTCGGCGGTGCCGCCGACGACCAGGCCCGGCGTGCGGATCGCCTGCGTTCCAGCCTCGCCTGCGGACACGGCGGCCAAGGGTGGCGCAGCGGTCGCACTTGCCGGGCTTCTGATGCCATTGATGGTCACGGCAATCTCCTTTTCAGGCTCTCAGGAAGGCGGATGCGCGGCCGGGCGGCTCGGTCGCCGCCAGGGCCGCCGCGGCCTTCTGCCGCTCTTCCAGCAGCAGGTACATCAACGGGCTCTCGCCCGGCTCTGTTGTGTCGTCGACCTGCTCGCTGGTCGCGATCAGCAGCGTGATCGCGTCGGCGCGGCAGGTGTTGCGATCCTGATGCGGGCTTTGCATCAGCTGGTCAGTCACTTCCTCGATCAGCGCGTGGAAGCGACGCACCAGTTCGGCATCCAGCACCGGTGAAGGGCCGGCGTTCCTTGTGTCGTCGTCGTCACGGGAGTCGTTCCCGCGGTGGTCGGGGTGTCCGCCCGGCACCGGGCACACGGGTGCGATCCTGGCAAGTGTCATGGCGCTCGAGGCTGTGTTGATGCGAGTGTGTGTGCGCCTGCGGCCCGCTGCAGCCGGCCGCGCGAAGCGGCGCCCGTAGGCGCGAAGGACTCAAGCGGAGCGTGCGTGTGCCAGCACGCATTCGAGGGCGCGAGGCACCTGCCCCGGCGCGAGCGCCTCGACCAGCAGCGAGCCGTAGCGGATCTTGCGGCCTGCGCGGGTGCCCATGAAGCGGCGCAGCTGGGCCCGCGAGTCGCGGCCTCTCTGGTCCGGCTGGCTCTGGAAGCGGCGGAACGATTCGAGCTCGCCTTCGGCCGCCAGCACCCGCTCGACGGCGGCGCTGCCGAGCGCGCGAATCAGCTCGTCCTCCAGGTCTGCATCGCAGGCGAAGAAGCCCAGCGCCTCCACGGTGGCCGGTGTCAGCGCGGCATCGGGTGCCAGCTGCTGCCGCAGCGCGCGCTGCACATGCTGCGCTTCGCCGGCGTCGTACAGGCCGGCCAGCCTGAGGTCCAGGCCGGCAGGCCCCAGCGCCTGCACGAACTTGCCGAGGTTGGTGACGCCGCCGATCGGCACGATGACGACGCCTTCGGCAGGCAGTCGCCAGCCGCGGCGCCGGGCCAGCGCTTCCAGCGCGGCTTCGTCGCTCCAGCCCTCGACGAGGAGGGCGGAACGTGCGCCCGCGTCCTCGAGCATGCCGAGCGCCGCCGCGATGGTGAGGGGCGGGCGGGGGCCCGAGGAGACGGAGGCGTCGACGGGCACGGCGGCCGCTATGCCCTCGATGCTTCGTTGAGCGCCAGCCGCAGCGCCCGCGGAAACAGCGCCTGCTGCTCGATCAGCTGCCGCAGCGCATGCCGGGCTGCCGGCTCGCCGTGCCGCTGCCGCTCGCGGCGGATGCGCTCCACATGATGCGCGCGCCGGGCCGGCTGCTGCATGTCCACCGCCTGCAGCAGCGAGTTGAGCACGGTGGCGCCGAGCTCCTCGAGGCGCAGCAGCGACTGGCGCAGCCGCAGCGTGGTGTCGGCGCCCAGCTCGGCGGCGGCCGGTTCGGTGAGCGTGCGCAGCAGCAGCGCGCCGGCCTGCATCTGCGGGGCGAGCAGGTGCAGCGCCTCGTGCAGCCGGTCCCACAGGCTCAGCATGAGATGGGGCTCCACCAGCACGCGCCGCATCAGCTCCTCAGGGTCGGTGCTCGGGTCCTCCAGGCCTACCTGCTTGGCCTGGTCGAAGCCGCTGGTGCAGGCCGCCTGCAGGCTGTCGGCCAGTGCGAGCAGGGTGGTGGCGCCGCCGGTGCGCAGCACCTCGCGGCACAGCCGCTGCGTCAGGTCGAGCGCGGTGCTGCCGCGACTGTTGTGCAGCACCGCCTGCAGCAGCTTCTGCCGTGGCACGGCGTTGCGGCTGCTGCGCATGGCCTCGAGCGGCAGCACGGCGCCGAGCACGCGCACCGCCAGCAGGCCGTTGCCGACGTCGTGGCCGCCCAGCTCGAAGCCGCGGTAGTCGCGCAGCGCATGTTCGAGCCATTGCTCGAGTCGCGCACGCGCCGGTGCATCGCCGCTCACGCTGGCGGCTTCGGCCAGCGCCGCCCCGAGGCTCTCGCCCAGCGGCAGTACGCCGTCGCGGGCGAGCCGCACCAGGCGCGGCCGCAGCGGCGGGTCGGTGTCGATGATCTCGGGCCACTCGGCCAGGGCCGCTTCGAGCTGCCGGCGCATCTGCTGCGGCGGCAGCGGCCGCAGCGGCACTGGGTCGCGCGCGGCCACTGCTTCTCCCTCGCGCGGCAGGTAGGCATATTCGCTGGCGCCAGCGCTGCTGCCGCCGCTCGCGCCGGCATCCGGGTCGAACCGCATGTGCCCGATGCGACCGCCCATGGCCACCGGCAGCCAGGTGGCCCCGGTGAGCACGGCCAGCTCGGCACCGACGGTTCCGCCTTCGAGCTGCCGCTGCAGGCCGAGCAGCGCTTCGGTCCAGCCGGGCTCGCTCACGGTCCAGAGCCTTGCCAGCTGCAAGGCGCGCACCGGAGCGGGGACCTCTGGGTTCATCGCCGCAGTGTACTGATGGGGTCAGTTCCAGCGCCAGGTCCAGATGGCGTCGATGGAGGTTTCGGCGCCCGACTGTGCTCGCACGGTGAAGCGCTGCGCGGCGCGGTAGATGAGCTGCCAGTTGCCGGTGGTGGCCGAGAGGCTGCGCTCGTAGCCCACGTACCAGCGCTGGCTGATCTGCTTGCCGAGCGACACCACCGTCTCGCGCACGTTGCCTTCTTCCTGCTGCCGCAGCGACAGCTCGTCGAGCCCGATCGCCTGCAGGAAATTGCCGGTCGGGCCTTCGCCTTCGCCGGACAGCAGCGCGAGCGCGGCCTGCTGCAGCAGCGCCGCCTCGTTGCGGCCCAGGCTGTCGGGCGCGCGGCCGAGCACCAGCCACGAGAGCTTGTCGGTGTCAGCCATCTCGGGCTCCGCATACAGGCGGATGCGCGGGTTCTGGGTGGTGCCGGTGATGGCCACGCCCACCTTCACGTCGCTGTCGATCGCCGTGGCCGACGGCGGGCGCAGCGCGAGGATGTCCATGCGTGCGTTCTCGATCGGGCCGGTGAAGGCGATGACACCGCGCTCGATCGAAAGCTTCTGCGCATAGGCGGCGTAGGTGCCGCCTTCGGTGCGGATGGTGCCGTTCACCGCCAGCAGGCCGCCGGGCGAGGTGAGGGTGAGGTCGCCGCGCAGCAGCGTGTCGATGCCGCGGCCGCGCAGGCGGAAGTTCTGCCCCAGGTCCACCCGCACGTTCAGCGAGGTGTTGCGCAGCCGCGTGGGCTGCGGCTCCAGGCTCACCTCGGCCGCCGTCTCGCCGCGCCGTACCACCACCACGTCGTCCGACAGGTTGGGTGCGTCGCCGCGCGAGATGTCGATCAGGCCTTCGTCGGCGGCCAGGCGGCCGTCGAGCTTGATGGCGTCCTGCTCGAGCACCAGCTGGGCCTGGCCGCTGGCCACCACACGCCGGTCCACCCGTGAGAGCACCGCGAAGCGCTCGGCCGCGAGCTTCAGCTCGGCACGCGGCCTGGCGCCGAACACCGCGCCGCCCTCAAGCCGCGCCGTGCCCTCGCCGCCGCGCACGCTGAAGCGGTGGATGGTGGCGGTTTCGCCCTGCAGCGCCACGTCGAGCTCGCCGTCGGACACGTTGACGCCGGCCAGCACGTTGCGCACGCCGATGCGGCTGCCGGACAGCCGGCCGGTGTATTCGCGCGCGCCGAAACGGCCGCCGACCCGGGCCTGCGTGGCCAACTGGCCCGACAGCCGCCAGCCCGCCGGCACCCAGGCTCCCCAGGTGGACAAGTTGTCGACCCGCACGTCGAGCTGGCCGTCGATCGGCGCCTCGGCATCCGGCCAGGTGGCGTCGCGGCGGGTGCGAACCGTCTGCTCGCCGCTCAGCTGGCCCAGGTTGCTGCCGGCCAACTGCTGGGTGAAGCGCCACACGCCCTCGCGGGCGCTGAAGGCGAGCCGCATGCCGGACAGGCCGAGCCGCTGCACGCCGCCGTGCTGCAGCGCGGGCTCCACCACGCTCAGGTCGCCGGCGGTGCGTTCGAGCACCGCATCGGCATGGAAGCCGTCCTGCGCGCTGCTGCGCAGCTCCATGCGGCCGGCCACGGTGAGGTCGCCCGCCCATCCGAAGTCGGGCTGCAGGCGCGCCAGCAGCGGCGCCACGCTCAGCGGCTCGAGCTCGCCTTGCACCTGCAGGAAGGTCGGCTGCTGCGGCTGCCGCGCCCATTCGAGCCGGCGCACGCGCAGCGCCGCATCGAGCAGCGTCACCCGCGTGGGCGACACGCTGGCCCGCTGGCCCTGCTGACCGCTCGCCCAGGACAGGTCGAACGGTTCGGCGCGCAGCCAGGGCGATTGCGTCGCGGCGGCCGGCCGCACCTCGAGGCGCTGCACCCGGCCGCGCCAGCCGAGCGTCGCGGTCGCCTCGTCCCGGCTCCAGCCGCCCTCCGCTTCGGCCTGTGCCACCAGCCGTTGGGCGCCCATGGCATCGACGGCGCCGGCCCGGCCGTTTCCCGCGCCCGTGGGGCGCACCGGCGGCAGCTCGGCGCGCAGGCTGGCCCGGTGCGCGCGGCCGCTGCCCTGCAGCTGCGCCTGCAGCAGGTCGATGCCCTGGCCGTTGAGGGCGATCTGGCGCGCTTCGGCCTGCAGCGCCATGTCGTCCTCCGGCGAGGTGCCCAGCGTCCAGCGGGCCTGCAGCGTCTGCGCGGCGATGCCGAAGCCGCTGAAGGCGTTGCCCTTGAGGTCGCCGCGGGTGGTGAGGCTGGGCCAGCGGCCCTGCACCTCGGCCTGGGCTTCGAGCGAGCCGCTGACGGTGGCGGCCGGCGAGACCAGCCGCAGCAGCGGCGCCAGCGTCGTCAGCGTCGGGGCGCGCGTCTCCAGCGTCCAGCGGTCGCCCCGGCCTTCCGGCGAGGCGGCGTCGAGCGTGCCCTTCAACGCCACCCGGTTGCCGCCGGCCTCCAGCAGGGCGTTGGTGAGCACCTGTCGCGCCGCGGTGTCGGTGGTCAGCGAAAGTTCGCCGGTCAGCGGCACGCCGGCCAGGTGGCTGTCGCGCAGCGTGGCACGCGCCTGGCCGCGCCAGGTGGCCAGCCAGCCTGCCGTGCTGCCGGCCTTGGGGTTGGCGTTCGCGCGTTCGGGTACCACCAGGTCGAAGCTGGCGTCGGCGTTGAGGCGGGGGGCTGCCACGGCCGCCTGGGTCGCCTGCCGCGACTTGTCGGCCGTGCGGCCGGGCTGCCTGGGGGCAGGCGCCGGCGCGGTGGCCTCAGGCCACCACGGGCGCGGGTCGAAGTTCTCGATCGCGGCCTCGCCCTTCAGTTGCCACTGGCCTGGCTTGCCTGCAGCTGCGGAGCGGGTGCCTTCGCCCTGCAGGCGCGCCTGGGCACCGGCCGCGCTGGCTTCGAACTTGCGAACGCTCACCTGGCCGGGCTTGTAGGCGGCGTCGACCTGCAGGGCCAGCGGCCCGCCGAGTGCCGGGCTGCCGGCCCTGGCCAGCAGGCGGCCGTTGAGGGCGGCGCGCAGGTCCATGGCCAGTGCTGCGGGAGCCGCCGCGGAGGCGGCCGATGCAGGCGCGGCCGGCAGTGGCAGGCCGCCGGTGCCATCGATCGCGATCGGGCCACCGAACAGCACCGCCGGCGCACGGGCATGCAGGCCGGCCGGCGCGATGTTGTGCAGGTTGGTGGTGAGGCTCCAGGCCTGCCCGTCCCAGCGGCCGCTGCCCTGCAGGCTGCCGGCGGCCTGTGCCGTGCTGCCGAGTTCCAACGTCTCGATGCGCAGCTCCCCCTGCTGCGGCCGGCGTACGTCGCTGCGGGCTTCGGCGCGCAGCTTGCGCACCGGCAGCCGGCCTTCGTCCCAGCGGCCGGCGGCGTTGTTGTCGAAGCTCGCCTGCAGCTGCAGCGGCTGGCTCTGCCGGCCGTCGGCGGCGTTGCGCGGCGGCTCCAGGCGGCCGAGCAGCGAGCCGGTGAGCGCGGTGCGCGGCGCATGCGACGAAAGCGCGGCGAGGTTGAGCTCGCGGGTGCGGGCATCCACCTGGCTCACCGGCAGCGGTGCGAACGGCGTGACCTCGGCACTGGCGTCGAGCGTCTGGTCCTGCGCGCGCAAGGCGGCCTGCAGCGAAAAACGCAGCAGCGGGCCGCGGGCCAGCAGGCTCGCCCCCCACGGCGGCAGGGCCAGGGTGTCGTCTGCCGCGCCGGCCACGGAAGACGCCGCCGCGGCCGGCGCGGGCACGCTGCGCACGTCGAGCCGGGCGTCGAGCGGCATGGGGGCCGCCGCGCCGAGCCTGGCGTCGGCCGCCAGCGCCAGCCGGTCCCACAGCAGCGAGAGCTTCTCGATGCGGTGGGTGCCGGCGCCGCCGGCCAGCGACAGCCCCGCGGTGATCTCCCGCACCGGGGCCATGTTGTTGCCCACCAGGCGCAGCTCGCCCAGCCGCAGGCTGCCGATCTCGACGCCCAGCGGCAGCTGCAGGGCGGCGGGCGGCGGGCTGGGCGTGGCCGCAGGGGGCCCCGCGACCCAGCGCAGCTCGCCGCGTTCGGCCTCCAGGCTGCGTACCACCACCCGCACCGACCAGGGCGCGGCGGCGTCGCGCTCGAAGCGCAGGCCCTGCCAGCGCAGTTGCGTGAGCACCAGCGAGCCGCCGCGCGGCAGCGACAGCTCCACCCGTTCGGCGGCGAAGTCGCCGGCCAGCACGCCCGTAGGCGCTGCCACGCGCAGGCCGGGCAGCCACGACAGCAGCAGCCGGCTGCCGGTTTCGCTGCCGACCGACCACACGATCGCGCCGATGAGGCCGGCGATGGCGAGCAGCAGCGTGGCCGCGAGCGCCAGCAGCCAGCTACGGCGCCGGCGGCGGACCGGTGCTGGAGCTTCTGCGGCTGGCGTTGTGGAGGCTTCGGTCATCGGCAGACGGTGATCAGAACGTGATGCCCACGCTGAAGTGCAGCCGGAACTTGCGAGTCTCGTGCCCGTAGGCCAGGTCGAGGGCCAGCGGCCCGACCGGGCTTCGCCAGCGCGCCCCCACGCCATAGCCCAGCGCGAGCTTCATGCCGTCCCAGTCTTCGGCGGCGTTGCCTGCGTCGACGAACACCGCGCCCAGCCAGGCGGGCGACTTCTTCGAGAACGGCCGCGCCAGCTCCAGGCTGGTGGTGGCCATGACCCGGCCGCCCACCTGGGCGCCGTCGACCGTGGGGCCGAGCGACTGGTAGTTGTAGCCGCGCACCGAGTTCTCGCCACCGGCACGGAACAGCAGCGTGATGGGCACGGACACGTCGCTGCGCGCGAACACCTGGCCGGCTTCGAGCCGCGCCTGGCCGTACCACGAACCCAGCGGGTAGTAGCCGGTGATGCGCCCGCTGCCGATCGAGAACCAGCCGGAGCCGGTGTCGAGGTCGCCCGACACCATGAACGAGCGGCCCGCGCCGACCTTGGCCGACAGGCTCACGCCCCGGGTGGGCAGCAGGTTGCTGTCGAGGTTGCGCCAGACCCATTCATAGTTGGCGGTGAGCGCCATGGACCGGTCCACCAGGTCGGCCGAGCGGCCCACGGCACGCTGCCACTCGAGGTAGTACAGGCGCTCGATGCGTTCGGTGTCCTGGGTGCGGCCCAGGCGGGCCTTCTGGCTGGTCACGACCAGCGCACTGGCTTCCTCGCGCGTGGCGCTGAACGATGCGAGGTTGCGATAGAAGCCCGGCTTGGGGTGCGAGGTGAAATCGAACTCGACGCCTTGCTTGTCGCGGCCGAGCTCGAGCTTGCTCTTGGCCTGCCAGTTGAGGTCGAACGGGCGGCGGTGCAGGTGTTCGAAGGTGAGCCGCGGGCCGGTGTCGGCGCTCACGCCCACGCCCACCGTGGCCTGCTGCTTGGGCAGTTCGCGCACCCGTACCTGCACCGGGGCCGCGTCGGCCTGCTCGAGGGTGGGCTCCACCGCCACCGAGACGCTGTCGAACAGGCCGGCCTTGGCGATGCGCTCCTGGAAGTCGAGCAGGGCCTTTTCGCTGTAGGGCTGGCCGGGCGAAATGGGCGAGAGGTTGCGGATCGTGTTCTCGCGGTAGCGCGACAGGCCTTCGATCTGCAGGTCGCCGAACAGCACGCGCGGGCCGCTGTCGGCCACCGCGAAGATGTTGACGCTGCTCTGGGCGGCATCGACCTGGGCCACCGTGCCGCTCCAGGTGGCCAGCGGGTAGGCGTCGGCGCGCAATGCGGCCAGCGTGCCGCCCTTGGCAGTGTTCCAGTCGGGCTGGCGAAAGGGTGCGCCCACGGGCAGGGCCCATTCGGCCTGGACCCTGTCGAGCAGCGAGCGGGCGCCGGCTTCGCCGTCTTCGGCGCGTTGTGCCAGCTCGCCCTGCACCTCGAGCCGCAGGCGCCGAACGGTGGCCTGCGGGCCGGTCTGCACTTCGATGCGCACCACCGGCGGCGAGCCGTCTTCGAGCACCGCCTTCACCTCGGGCTCGAAGTAGCCCTCGGTCTCGATCAGCGTGCGTGCCTGCGCGGGCGTGGCCGCGACCAGCCGTGCCAGCTCGGCGCGGGTGATGCTTTCGGTGCCGGCATCGCGCTGGAAGCGGGCCACGTCGAGGTAGCGCAGCAGCATGGCGCGCAACGGTTCGGAGGCGTCGACCCGGAGCTCCCACTTCACGGGGCCGGCGGGCGCCGTCGCGGTGTCGTCGACGGCGGCAGGAGCAGGGGACGAGTCCTGTGCCGATGCACCCACTGCGACAAGACCCGCGAAGGCCGCGGCTGCTACGCGCTCGCTCCAGGGGCGCATTGATCTGGTCATCGGCGTGAGGCAGGCAGTCGGTCAGTCAGGGCGGTCGATGAGGCTGGGCAGTGTAGCTCGCAGTGCTCGCGCTCGTGGCTGCATGCCGCGCCCGAATCGAGGCGATTCGCGCCGCTCGCCGGCGTTTCGTCGCATGCCGCTCGTCGTTGCGACGCCGGCTGGCGACAGTGGCGTCACATCACTTTCGAAAGGACTGCAATGAAGGGCAAGACTTACCGGATCGCGGCAGCGCTCGGCCTGGCGGCGGCCAGCTCGTGGGGCGGTGCCCAGGCGGCCGAGCTGAAGCTCGTCATCGCCGGCGTGCACCACGACGGCGGCCAGTTGATGGTGGGCCTGTTCGACAAGGCCGAGGGCTTTCCCGGCCGCGCGCCGGTGGCGGCGCGCCTCGTGCCGGCCACGCAGCGTGACGCCGAGGGCCGCGTGAGCCTGGTGATCGGCGGCCTGGCCGCGGGCCTGTATGCGGTGTCGGTGGTGCACGACCGCGACGGCAACGGCAAGCTCAACGCCAACCTGATGGGCCTGCCGACCGAGCCCTACGGGTTCTCGGGCAAGCCGGCATCGTTCGGGCCGCCGTCGTTCGCCGACGCGTCAGTGCGCGTCGGCGAAGAGGGTGCCAGCGTGAACATCGAGCTCAGCCGAGCCGATTGATCGGGAGGTGCGCCATGAACTCCAACCCCCTGTCTCGCCGGCAATGGTTGCAGGGCGGCCTCGCCGCCGGCCTGGGCCTCGCCGGCCTGCCGGCCGGGGCCGCCACCGCCGAGCACGCCTGGCGCAGCAGCTACGCGCCTCATGACGGCCCTCGCAAGCCGCCGCTCGACACGCGCGACCTGCCGGTGCAGGGGCGCTGGCCGTCGGAGCTGCGCGGCACGCTCTACCGCGCCGGGCCGGCACGCCGCCAGCTCGGGCCGGTGACGCTGACCCACTGGTTCGACGGCGATGGCATGGTGCAGGCCTTCCGCTTCGACGGCCGCGGCAAGGTGTCCCACCGTGGTGTGCTGCTCGCCACGCCGAAGCTTCTGGAGGAGGAAGCCGCGGGCCGCCTGCTGTACCCGGGCTTCGGCAGCCGTGTGCCCGACGAGCGCCCGGTCACGAGCCCGGACCAGCTCAACGTGGCCAACATCAACCTGCTGGCCGCCGCCGGCGGGCGCGACCTGTATGCCTTGTGGGAGGCCGGCTCGGCGCTGTCGATCGACCCTCAGACGCTCGACGCCAAGGGCTTCAAGGCCTGGTCGCCCGACACCCGCGGGCTGCCGTTCTCGGCGCATCCGCGCGTGGAGCCGGACGGCACCGTCTGGAGCTTCGGCTACCTGCCCGGCAGCGGGCGCCTGGTGCTGTACGAGATCGATCCGACGGGCGTGCTGCGGCGCCAGCATGTGATGGCCGCGCCGCAGGCCGACATGGTCCACGACTTCGCGACCACCGAGCGCTACCTGGTGTTCCTGCTGATGCCGCTGCGCTTCCAGCGGGGCGCCGACGCCCCGGCCGATGCGAGTTTCCTGGAGCGCTACCGGTGGGACGCGGATGCGCCGCTGATCGCGATGCTGGTCGACAAGTCGGACTTCAGCGTGGCCAGGCGTTTCGAATTGCCGGGCACCGGCGTGTTCCACCTGGGCAATGCCTGGGAGCAGGGCGGCACGGTGCAGCTCGGCTTTGCCGAGCAGCCGGCGATCCTGCCGCTGATGCGCAGCCTGCGGGTCGATGCGGCGGGGGCGGCCGATGCCTTGCCGCCCACCTCGTGGGTGACGCTGCGGCTCGACCTGGCCTCGGGCCGCGCGGTGCGCGAGGCGCATGGCCTGGCGGACGTGGAATTCCCGCGCTTCGACCCGCGGCTTTGCGGCCGGCCCTCGCGCTTTGCCGTGATGCTGCAGCGCAGCCCGCGCATGCATGCGGCGGTGCCGGGCATGGACACGGTGCTCACCCTGCATGGGGAGCGCGTGCAGCGCTTCGGCTACGGCGATGGCTGGATCGCCGAGGAGCACCTGTTCGTGGCGCGCCCGGCGCGCTCGCGCGAAGGCGAAGGGTGGGTGCTGGGTACGGCCTACCACTGGCCGAGCGAGCGCACGGCGCTTTCGGTGTTCGACGCACAGGCCGTGGGCGCCGGGCCGGTGGCGCGGGTGAGGCTGCCCTACGGCCTGCCCCTGGGGCTGCATGGGCAGTTCGTCGGCGGATGAGGGTCGGGGTGTCGAAGCGCCGCCGCTACTTGCTCAACAACCGCATCGCGCCCTCCAGCCCCGCCAGGGTCAGCGGGAACATCCGCTGGTTCACCAGCTGCTGGATGATCGAGATGCTCTGCCGGTAGCCCCATACGCCCTGGGGCTCCGGGTTGATCCAGGCGTACTTCGGGAATGCGTTCGTCAGCCGCTGCAGCCATTCCGCGCCCGGCTCCTCGTTGTTGTATTCGACGCTGCCGCCGGGCTGCAGGATCTCGTAGGGGCTCATCGTCGCGTCGCCCACGAAGATGAGCTTGTAGTCCTTGTTGTACTTGCGGATCACGTCCCAGGTCGGGAACTTCTCAGAGAAGCGGCGCCGGTTGTTCTTCCACATGAAGTCGTAGACGCAGTTGTGGAAGTAATAGAACTCCAGGTGCTTGAACTCGCTCTTGCAGGCAGAGAACAGCTCCTCGACCCGGTGGATGTGTTCGTCCATCGTGCCGCCCACGTCCATGAGCAGCAGCACCTTCACCTTGTTGTGGCGCTCCGGGACCATCTTGATGTCGAGCATGCCGGCATTGGCGGCCGTCGAATGGATGGTGTCGTCGAGGTCGAGCTCCTCGGCGGCGCCTTCGCGCGCGAAGCGCCGCAGCCGGCGCAGCGCGACCTTGATGTTGCGCGTGCCGAGTTCGAGCGTGTCGTCGTAGTCCTTGTAGGCGCGCTGGTCCCACACCTTCACCGCGCTGCGGTTGCGTCCCTTGTCCTGGCCGATGCGGATGCCCTGCGGGTTGTAGCCATAGGCGCCGAACGGCGAGGTGCCGCCGGTGCCGATCATGCGGTTGCCGCCTTCGTGGCGTTCCTTCTGTTCCTCGAAACGCTTCTTGAGCGTCTCCATCAGTTCGTCCCAGCCCATCTTCTCGATGGCGGCCTTTTCCTCCGGGCTCAGCTCGAGCTCGAACTTCTTCTGCAGCCACTCGAGCGGGATGTCCTGGGTGAAGTCGGCGATGCTCTCCACGCCCTTGAAGTACACCCCGAAGGCGCGGTCGAACTTGTCGAAGTTGGCCTCGTCCTTCACGAGCGAGGTGCGGGCGAGGTAGTAGAACTCGTCGATCGACGGGCCGATCACGCCGGCCTTCACCGCTTCGAGCAGCGTGAGGTATTCCTTGATGGACACCGGCAGCTTGGCCGAGCGCAGCGTGTAGAAGAAGTCGATCAGCATGGCGGCATTCCCGGGCGCACGGCCGTGAGGTTCGACATTGTGGCCGCAAGGCGCCGGCCGCGCATCGGGGCGCCCGGCCAGACGGGCGGGGCGAAAGGCGAGGCGGCTAAAGTGGCGCGTTTCCCGGCGGACGCCCGATGACCGACATCGAAACCATCTTCTTCGTGATCGCGCTGCAGCAGACGCTGTACGCGGTCGCGTGGGGGCTGGCAGGGTCGTTGCTGGCACTGTCGCGCGCAGCCACCTTCCACTGGATGGGGTTCTGCCTGCTGAGCGCAGTGGCGCCGCTGCTGGGCTTCCTGGGCGAAGTGGTGCCCCGCGAGCTGGCACGCGGCCTGGGCAACCTGAGCTTCATCGTCGCCCTGATGCTGGTGCGGCGCGGCATCGCGGTGTTCCTGCACCAGCCCTCGCGCGACCGCGAGCAGGCGGTGCTGCTCGTGGCGCTGGTGGCGCTGCATGCGGTGGTCGGCTTCGGGCCCGAGTGGTTCGTCCTGCGCGCCTCGGTGGTGTCGGTGGCCGTGGCCTGGATCATGGTCAATGCGGGGCTGAGTTCGGCACGGCAGATCCGCAGCGAGTTCGGCAGCTGGCCGGCCTGGATCGTCTCCGGCCCGATGCTGGCGATCGGCGTGGCGTTCTCGGTGCGGGCCGCGCTGGTGCTGGGCATGCCGCAGGCAGTGGGCACCAGCGTGTCCTCGCGCACCGACTTCAACCTGGCGCTGCTGCTGTCGCTGGTGGGCCTGTCGCTCATGTTCAACGTGTCGCTGGCCTACATGGTGGTGTCGCGCCTGGTGCGCAAGCTCAACTACCTGTCGCGCCACGACAGCCTGACCGGCCTGCTCAACCGCCGGGCCATGGAGCAGGCGCTGCGGGCGGAACAGCGCCGCTGGCTGCGCTTCGGCGAACACTTCGCGGTGCTGCTGGTCGACCTCGACCACTTCAAGCGCGTCAACGATTCGTTCGGGCATGCGGCCGGCGACGCGGTGCTCAAGGCGGTGGCCCAGACGCTCGTCCAGGTGGCGCGCCAGGTCGATCGGGTGGCACGGTTCGGCGGCGAGGAGTTCTGCCTGCTGCTGCCGCATACGCCGGGCGAGGGCGCCGAGCTGGTGGCGCGGCGCGTGCGCCAGGCGGTGGCCGAGCTCGAAGTCGTATGGGAAGGCGGCAGTATCAGGCTCACAGCCAGCGTGGGCGTGGCCGCATGTGCACGGCCCGAGGAGCCGGTGTCGCGGCTCATGATGCGCGCCGACCGCGCGCTCTACCAGGCCAAGGCCGAAGGGCGCGACCGCGTGGTGCTGGCGCCAGCCCCCGGCGCCACGCTGCCGGCGAGCGCGGCCGCCTGAAACCAGCGCCTGGCGCCGGGCATGGCGCTTGCCGCAAGGGGGGAGTGTCCATTCGACGCACCCGTGCGAAACGCCATGTCTGCTGTGTCTGCCTCTGCCGCCACTGCATCGAGCCACTTCTTCAACCGCGAGACCGCGGCGCGTGCCGTCGAGCTGGCCGCGCCCATGCTGCGCGCGGCGGCCGGCGATGCTGCGGTCAACCAGAGCGGCGTGCTGTACCTCGTGATCACCGACCCGCTGCGCGGGCCGCAGGCGTGCGCGAGCTTCGAGGACGCCATCGTGCATGAGCAGGGCTTCGGCCGGCCGCCCGCCGAATGGGACGCCGACTATGCCGGCTTCGCACGGGCCAAGGCGCGGCTGAGCTGGCAGACCGGGCTCGACAGCCATGTGGTGCAGGCGCTGCGGCCGCACCTGCTGCGCGAGGGCGACACGGCGTTGTGGGGCAGCGTCAATCTCGACGGCATCGTGGTGGGCGTGAGCGGCAACGAGGCCGCCTACGACGAAGCCTTCGCCGGCGCGGTGGCACTGCTGGCGAGGGCGCTGGCCCGGCAGGAGCGCGCCCGCCTGGCGGCTTCTCAACTGGTGGTGCGGTGAACGCCGTCGGCCGGCATCCCTTGCTGCAAGGCCCGTCCGGGGCGGTTTCGCATCTGCTGCTGCCCGGTCCGGCCACCGACCGTCCGCTTCGCATCGCGCAGGTGGCGCCCCTGTTCGAAAGCGTGCCGCCCCACGGCTACGGCGGCACCGAGCGGGTGGTGTCCTACCTCACCGAGGCGCTGGTCGAGATGGGCCATGAGGTCACGCTGTTCGCCAGCGGCGACTCGGTCACGAATGCCGACCTCGTGCCGGTGGTGGCGCGCAGCCTGCGCACCGACCCGAGCCGCCCCGACTGGCTGGTGTGGCACACCATGCTGCTCGACGAGGTGTTCCAGCGTGCGGCGCAGTTCGACGTGATGCACTTCCACGTCGACTTCTTCCACTACCCGCTGGCGAGGCGCTGCGCCACGCCCAGTCTCACCACGCTGCATGGCAGGCTCGACCTGCCGGACCTGCTGCCGCTGCACCAGCACTTCAGGGAGCATCCGCTGGTGTCCATCTCCGACAGCCAGCGCAGGCCCATGCCGGACCTGTCGTGGCTGGGCACCGTGCATCACGGCCTGCCGCCCGCGCTCTACGCGCTGCGCGAGGAGTCGCAGGACTACTTCGCCTTCGTGGGCCGCATTTCCCCCGAGAAGCGGGTCGACCGCGCCATCCAGATCGCCATCGCCACCGGTACGCGGCTGCGCATCGCGGCCAAGGTGGACCGGGCGGACGAAGCCTATTTCGAGCGCGACATCCGGCCGCTGCTGGGCCACCCGCTGGTCGAATTCGTCGGCGAGATCGATCAGGCGGCCAAGAACGACTTCATCGGCCATGCGCGGGCGCTGCTGTTCCCGATCGACTGGCCCGAACCCTTCGGCCTCGTGATGATCGAAGCCATGGCCTGCGGCACGCCGGTGCTGGCCTGGCGCTGCGGGTCGGTGCCCGAGGTGGTGGACGAGGGCGTCACCGGTTTCGTGGTCGACGACATGCAGCAAGCCACCGCCGCCGCGCGCGAAACCCGCCGCATCGACCGCCGCAGGTGCCGGCAGGTGTTCGAGACGCGTTTCTCGGCGCGGCAGATGGCCGGCCGCTACCTGGCCCTGTACCGGAGGCTGATCCAGGCCCGCCAGACCAACCCGGGGCTGGAGGCTGCCACCGAATCGCCGCTGTGAACTTCGGAGGTGCGACATGAGCGAGAAGATCCGCATCGGCGACCAGTGGTACGTGCTGGCGACCTCGGCGCGCGCCGAGGAGCGGCTGCAGGTGCTCAAGAGCGACGAGACCTTTGCACTGTTCAACCGCTTCGGCGACATCCAGCCCTGGGACGCGGGCGAGCAGGGCCTCTACCAGGACGACACCCGCTTCCTGTCGCGCTTCGAGCTGCTGGTCAACGGCGTGCGGCCCATGTACCTGGGCGCCTCCGTCAAGGAAAACAACAGCCTCCTGGTGGTGGACCTGATGAACCCGGACCTCGCCACCGAAGGGCGGCTCGAGGTGGCCAAGGGCACGGTGCACATCTTCCGCGCCAAGCTGCTGTGGCAGGGTGCCTGCCATGAGCACATCCGCCTGTCGAACCACGGCCTGCAGCCGGTGCGGCTCACGGTGGAGTTGCACTTCGAGGCCGACTACGTGGACCTGTTCGAGGTGCGCGGCATACGGCGCGAACGGCGGGGAGTGCGGGCGCCGGTCGAGATGCTGGGCAACGACGGGCTGGCCTTCCGCTACGAGGGGCTCGACGGCGTGTGGCGCTGCACGCAGCTGCAGTGCGACCCGGCGCCCGACGTGCTGAACTCGAACCACGCGAGCTACGACATCGAGCTGCTGCCCGGCGGCGAGCGACACCTCTATTGCACGGTGGCCTGCAGCAGCAGCGACGAGCCGGCCGTACCCGGCGCCTGCGCGCCGCGGCTGTGCACCTACCAGCAGGCCTTCCGCAAGAACGAGGAGACACGCTGGCAGGCGCGCAGCGGCAACTGCAGCATCGGCAGCTCGAACCCGCTGATGGACCGCTGGCTCGAACGCTCGGTGGCCGACCTCGACATGCTCACCACCGACCTGCCGACCGGGCCCTTCCCGTATGCCGGCGTGCCGTGGTATTCGACCACCTTCGGCCGCGACGGCCTGTTGACCGCGCACCTGTGCCTGTGGAACCAGCCCCAGATGGCGCGCGGTGTGCTGTCCTTCCTGGCGGCGACCCAGGCCACCGAGGAGGATGCCGCCTCCGATGCCGAGCCCGGCAAGATCCTCCACGAGGCGCGGCGCTGCGAGATGGCCCGCACCCGCGAGGTGCCGTTCGGCCGCTACTACGGCTCGGTGGATTCGACGCCGCTGTTCGTGCTGCTGGCCGGCGCCTACTGGCAGCGCACCGGCGACCTGGCGTTCTTGCGCAGCCTGTGGCCGAACATCCTCGCGGCGCTCGACTGGATCGACCGCTACGGCGACCGCGACGGCGACGGCTTCGTCGAATACGCGCGCCGCAGCAAGGACGGCCTCGTGCAGCAGGGCTGGAAGGACTCGCACGATTCCATCTTCCACACCGACGGCCGCTATGCGGACGCGCCCATCGCGCTTTGCGAGGTGCAGGCCTATGTGTACGAGGCCAAGCGGCTGGCGGCGCAGATGTGCGCCGCGCTGGGCGAGGCACAGCGCGCGCAGCAGCTCGATGCCGAGGCCGCGGCGCTCAAGCAGCATTTCCAGGAGCGTTTCTGGTGCGACGAGCTGGGGCTCTACGCCATGGCGCTGGACGGCGACAAGCAGCCGTGCCGGGTGGCCTCGTCGAACGCCGGGCATGCCCTGTGGGCCGGCATCGCGGCGCCCGAACATGCCGCCCGCATGGCGCAGCGCTTCTTCGAAGACGACCTGTTCTCGGGCTGGGGGTTGCGCACCATCGGCAGCGGCCAGTCGCGCTACAACCCGATGTCGTATCACAACGGCTCCATCTGGCCGCACGACAACGCGCTCGTGTTCGCCGGCCTCGCGCGCTACGGCCACACCGAAGCGGCGATGCGCCTGCTCGATGGCATGTTCGACGCGAGCCTGCATTTCGAGCGCCACCGCCTGCCCGAGCTGTTCTGCGGCTTCGCTCGCCGACCCGCCGAAGGGCCGACGCTCTACCCGGTGGCCTGTTCACCCCAGGCCTGGGCCTGCGCCACAGTGTTCGGCATGCTGCAGGGCTGCCTGGGCCTGCACTGCCATGCACGCACCCACGAGCTCGAGCTGAGCGCGCCGCGCCTGCCGGCCTTCACCAACTGGCTCGAGATCCGGGGGCTCGAAGTGGCCGGCGCCAAGGTGGACCTGCTGCTGCAGCGCTATCGCGACAGCGTGGGGGTGGAAGTCACCGGCAAGACTGGCGAGCTGGCCGTGCGCGTGCACGTATAGGCCAGGCGCCTACGCTTTCGAACGAGCCTTGCGCGGTGCCTGCGCGGGGTCGTGCCGCTTCAGCCAGTCGAAGAACTCTCCATACCAGAGCCGGCTGTTGCGCGGCTTCAGGATCCAGTGGTTCTCGTCGGGGAACCACACCAGCCGCGCGTCCACGCCGCGGGCCTTGAGCGTGTTGTAGTAGGCCAGGCCCTGGTTGTCGGGCACGCGGTAGTCGAGCTGGCCGTGGATCACCAGCGTGGGCGTGCGCATGGTCTTGGCATAGGTGTGCGGGCTCTGGCTCGCCACCTTGGCCGCATCGTCCCAGTACCAGGCGCCCAGCTCCTTGGCATGCCAGGTGTAGGCATCGTCGGCGAACATCGCGGTCCAGTCGAAACACCCGGCATGGCAGATGTAGGCCTGGTAGCGGCCGGGCTTCACGTGGGCGTTCATCCACGCGACCATGTAGCCGCCGTAGCTGCCGCCGGTGGCGAACACGCGGTTGCGGTCGATGTAGGACTGCTTGAGCATGCGGTCGGTGGCGGCTTCCACGTCCTGCAGCTCGAACTCGCCCCAGTGGTGGGTGATGCTGTCGAGGAAGTCGTAGCCGAAGCCGCTGGAGCCGTGGTAGTTGACGCAGGCCACCACATAGCCCTGCGCGGCGAAGAGGTGGTTGTTCCAGCGGTAGTGCCAGGTGTCGCCGGCGGCCGCATGCGGGCCGCCGTGGATGCTGTGCAGCAGCGGCCACTTCTTCTTCGCGCTGAAGCCGGGCGGGTACACGACCCACATCTGCACCGCGTCGCCGCGGGCGCCCTTCACGATCACCTCTTCGTGGGTGCCGAACACGAAGCGCGACAGCAGCTCGTCGTTGAAGGCCTCGATGCGCAGCGCCGGCGTGTTGCCGAAATGCACCGACACGCGCACCGGGTGGTTCATCGAGTCGGCGCAGGTCACCAGCACGTCGCCGTCGGCGGCGGCGGCCACGTCGAAGCCCTGCACCCAGCCGCCGCGGGCGGCCACGCTGGCGCGGCGGGTCTCGAGGTCGAAGCGCCACAGGTGGCAGCGCGCCCGTTCCTCAGCCGTGAAGTAGATGGCCTGGCCGTCGCCCGACCAGCGCAGCGGCGCATTGATGGAGTGGTCCCATTCGGCCGACAGCAGCTGCCAGCGGTTGGCAGCGGCGTTGCGCTCCACCAGCCCGAGGTGATGCGGCATCGTGTGCATCTTGCCCTGATGGCTGGCGGTGAAGGCGATGCGGGTGCCGTCGGGGCTGTAGCGCGGCGCGTTGAAGTCCCAGGCGTCGGCGCCGGTGCCCGGGTTCAGCAGCTCGCGCACCTGCCCGGACCTGATCGACAGCTCGGCGAGGGCGAAGCAGTGGTCCAGGCGCTTCTCGGGTTCGGGGTCGTGCACGAAGGCGATATGCCGGCCGTCGGGCGAGATGTCGAAGGTGTTGGCGTCGGGCTCGGCACGCGTGAGCTCGTAGGGCGAACCCTCGAACAGGTCGGTGACCTTGCCGGTTGCGAGGTCGAGCACGTGCAGGTGCGCCACGCGGCCCATCGGCACGAAGTGGTCCCAGTAGCGGTACTGCGCCTCGCTGGTGACGTAGGCCGTCTCCTTGCGGTCCTTGAATTCCTTGTGCCGCTTCGCCTGCGCCTTGGCGCCCTTGAGTTCGGGCCATACCCAGGAAACGAAGGCGATGCGCCTGCCGTCGGGGAACCACTTGAAGCACTCGACGCCCGGGGCGTAGTCGCTCACCCGCTGCGCTTCGCCGCCGTCGGGCGCGATGAGGTAGAGCTGCGGCGTTTCGTCCTTCCTGCCTTCCTGCTCGCGCCTGGCGACGAAGGCGATGCGGTCGCCGGCCGGCGACCACTGGGCCTGGCCGTCCTTTTCACCGCAGCTGGTGAGCCGCCGCGGCTCGCCGCCCAGGGTGGACAGCAGCCACAGCGAGGCCTGGCTGCGGTTGTCTTCCATGCTGTGGCGGGTGGCCGACACGACCGCCTGGGCCGTGTCGGGCGACAGCGTCACGCCGGCGAGGCGTTCGATCTGCCACAGGTCGTCGATGGTGAAGGAACGCTTTTTCCTGGTCATGAAGGAAGTCAGTTCGAACGCGGCTTGTCGAGCTGCCAGCGCAGGTGCGCGCGCACCTCGGGCCACTCGCCGACGGTGAGGCTGTACATCACGGTGTCGCGCACCGTGCCGTCGCGGCGCGGGTGGTGATGGCGGATCACGCCGTCGCGCCGGGCGCCCAGGCGTTCGATGGCGCGCTGGCTGGCGAAGTTGAAGTTGTCGGTGCGCCAGCCCACCAGCTTGGCGCCCAGCGTGTCGAACGCGTGGGTGAGCAGCAGCAGCTTCGCGGTGGTGTTGACGTGGCTGCGCTGCACGCTCTTTGCGTACCAGGTCCAGCCGATCTCCAGGCGCTCGACCGCGGGCACGATGTCGTGATAGCTGGTGCAGCCGAGCACCCGGCCGCTGGGCGCTTCGATCACGGCGAAGGGCAGCCGGTGGCCCTCGGCCTGGTGCCGCAGCGCCGTCTCGATGTAGGCGGCGGTGTTCTCGGGTTCGGGCACCGAGGTGAAGCGCAGGTTCCACAACTCGCCGTCGGCGGCCGCGGCCAGCAGGCCGTCGAGGTGGTGCGTGCCGAGGGGCTCGAGGCGCACGCGCGCGTCGGCCAGCGTGACGGGGGCGACGGGAATCATCGCCCGGCTCAACGGTTGTGCCGTTGCATGAAGACGAGCTTCTCGAACAGCGTCACGTCCTGTTCGTTCTTCAGCAGCGCGCCCACCAGCGGCGGCAGCGCCACCTTGTCGTCCTTGCTCTGCAGCGCATCGAGGGGAATGTCCTCGGCCACCAGCAGCTTCAGCCAGTCGAGCAGTTCCGAAGTGCTGGGCTTCTTCTTGAGGCCCGGGAGGTTGCGCACGTCGTAGAAGCTCTTGAGCGCCGCGCCCAGCAGCTCCTTCTTGAGGCCGGGGAAGTGCACCTCGACGATGCTCTTCATCGTCTCGGCGTCGGGGAACTTGATGTAGTGGAAGAAGCAGCGGCGCAGGAAGGCGTCGGGCAGCTCCTTCTCGTTGTTGGAGGTGATGAACACCAGCGGCCGGTGCCGCGCCTTCACCAGCTCGCGCGTCTCGTACACGTAGAACTCCATCCGGTCGAGTTCGCGCAGCAGGTCGTTGGGGAATTCGATGTCGGCCTTGTCGATCTCGTCGATCAGCAGCGCCACCGGCTGGTCGGCGGTGAAGGCCTGCCACAGCACGCCCTTGACGATGTAGTTGTGGATGTCCTTGACCTTCTCGTCACCGAGCTGGCTGTCGCGCAGCCGGCTCACCGCGTCGTATTCGTACAGGCCCTGCTGGGCCTTGGTGGTGCTCTTGATGTGCCACTGCAGCAGCGGCAAGCCGAGCGCGGTGGCCACTTCCTCGGCCAGCATGGTCTTGCCGGTGCCCGGCTCGCCCTTGACCAGCAACGGTCGCTTGAGCGTGACGGCGGCATTCACCGCCAGCATCAGGTCCTGCGTGGCGACGTAGTTCTCGGAGCCGGTGAACTTCATGGCGGGCGGGGGTAGGAGGGGGTCGGGGCAGTATACGAGCCGCCCTATAATTCGCGGTTGAACCCAAAAACCCACGCAGGACCATGAAAAAACTGCTCCCCGCGATGATGGTGGCCCTGTTGGCCCTTGCCGGTGCCGCCCAGGCTCAAGAAAAGGCTGGAGACGTGGCCGCAGGCCAGAAGAAGGTGGCCATGTGCATCGGATGCCACGGCATCCCGGGCTATCAGTCGAGCTTCCCTGAAGTCCACAAGGTGCCGAAGATCTCCGGCCAGAACGCCAAGTTCATCGCCTCGGCGCTCAACGCCTACAAGAAGGGCGAGCGCAAGCACCCCACGATGCGCGGCATCGCCGAAACGCTGTCCGAGCAGGACATCGCCGACATCTCCGCCTACTACGCGCAAGACGGCGGCAAGACCGAAGCACCGGCGCAGGTGGCCGAGCCCAGCGCCGCGGTGGCCGAGCTGCTCAAGCGGGGCAACTGTGCGTCCTGCCACGGCGACAACTTCAGCAAGCCGCTCGACCCGAGCTACCCCAAGATCGGCGGCCAGCATGCCGACTACCTCTACGTGGCACTGAAGTCCTACCAGACCGAGCGCAACACCGCGATCGGCCGCAGCAACGCCATCATGGCGGCGCAGGCCAAGCCCTTCTCGCATGCCGAGCTGAAGCTCCTGGCCAACTACATCGCGTCGCTGCCTGGTGAACTTCAGACCCGGCCGCAGTCGAAGTTCCGCTAAGGCGAAACCGAGGCTTCCACGCAAGGGCCGCGCAGCGCAAGCTGCGCGGCCCTTGTGCTTTGGCGGCTCGCTTCTTGCATCCCCGAGTCAACCCTGAGGCGCCGGGAAAGGCGCACTCCTACACTGCCGCCACTTTTCCGACTGGGAGGTTCACATGCCGGTGCTGAAGAGGTTCGAGATCGGTCGCAGGGCGCGCCGCGCCGTCTTCCTGGGCGCCGCGCTGGCTGCGGCCGCCGCCGCCGTTCCGGCCCAGACCTTCCGCTGGGCCAGCCAGGGCGACCCGCAGACCATGGACCCGCATTCACAGAACGAGTCCATGACCAACGCGATGAACCAGCAGGTCTACGAGTACCTGGTGGGCCGCGGCAAGAAGCTCGAGCTCGTGCCGCAGCTGGCCACCGAATGGCAGCAGCTCGCACCCACCCGCTGGCGCTTCAAGCTGCGCCCCAACGTGAAGTTCCACGACGGCGCGCCCTTCACCGCCGACGACGTGGTGTTCTCGGTCAACCGTGCCAAGGAGCCGTCGTCCAACATCGCGGCCTATGCCACCGCGCTGGGCGAGCCGAAGAAGATCGACGACCTGACCGTCGAGTTCGATCTGCCGCAGTTCAACCCGATCTTCCTGCAGCACCTGTCGCTGGTGTTCATCATGAACAAGGCCTGGAGCGAAAAGCACAAGGTCACGAAGCCGCAGGACTTCAAGAACCGCGAGGAGACCTATGCCGCCTACAACGCCAACGGCACCGGGCCCTTCATGCTGGTGTCGCGCCAGCCCGACGTGAAGACGGTCTACAAGCGCAACCCCCACTGGTGGGGCCGGTTCGAAGGCAACCTGCAGGAGGTGGTGTACACGCCGATCAAGAGCGACGCGACCCGGCTGGCGGCGCTGGTCTCGGGCGAGATCGACTTCGTGCTCGACCCGGCGCCGCGCGACGTGGCCCGGCTGCGCAACACGTCCGGCGTGAAGGTGATCGAAGGCCCCGAGAACCGCATCATCTTCATCGGCATGGACCAGGCGCGCGACGAACTGCTCTACAGCAGCGTGAAAGGCAGGAACCCCTTCAAGGACCTGCGCGTGCGCCGCGCGCTCTACCAGGCGGTGGACATCGAGACCATCAGGAACAAGCTGATGAACGGCCTCGCCGCACCCACCGGCGCGGTGGCCTCGACCCAGATCGCCACCTTCAACGACCCCGAGGTCGAGAGGCGGCTGCCCTACGACCTTGCCGCCGCGAAGAAGCTGATGGTCGAGGCCGGCTATGCCGACGGCTTCGAGGTGACGCTCGATTGCCCGAACAACCGTTACATCAACGACGAGGAGCTGTGCATCGCGCTCGCGGGCATGTGGTCGCAGCTCAAGGTGCGGGTCAAGGTGAACGCGCAGCCGCGAGCCACCTATTTCCCCAAGGTCGAGAAGCTCGACACCTCGATGTACATGCTGGGCTGGGGCGGCCAGATCACCGATGCGGAGACCACCTTCACGCCGATCTATCGGATGCGGGCCGACAAGGGCGTGGGGTACTACAACTGGGGCAACGTCCGCAACGAGAAGCTCGACGCGCTGGCGGCGGCTTCCAGCCGGGAGCCCGACCCCGAGAAGCGCAAGGCCCTGATCCGGCAGGCGTTCCTGGAGCACAACGCGCAGGTTCACCACATTCCGCTGCACCGCCAGTTCATCCCCTGGGCGATGCGCGAGAACGTGACGGTGGTGCACCGTGCCGACAACTATCTCGAATGGCAGTGGATCACGGTCAAGTGAAAGGCCCGCGAAGCATGACTTGAGCGCCGTGGCGGCCTATGCTGCGTGCTGGGCCACGCAGGGTGGCCGCCACGGAGGAAAGCATGTTCAAGAGGATTGCGGCCGAGGCACTGGGCCTCAGCGACGTCGGCGTCATCGTGTCGCCGGCCGACTACTCGAAGGTCGACGCAGACGACTACCTGTTCCATGAAGACGGTGAAAAGATCTTCTTCCTCATCAAGTCGAAGAAGGACGAATACTGCTTCACGAACCTCGCGCTGATCCATGTGGACGGCGAGTCCGCCGTGTCGTCCAAGCGCAGCATCAAGCGCTACGACTACGCCAGCCACCGGGTGCACGGCGTGGCCATCGAAACCGCGGGCACCATCGACCTCGACGTGGAGCTGAAGTTCGCCCTCGACGACGAGGTGTTCAGCATCGACGTGCGCAAGAACTTCCTCGAGGCGCTGAAGGACATCTACAAGGCGCTCATCACCATCGGCCGCCAGCAGCGCCACGACGAGGTGGCCCGGGCCAACGTGCTGCCCTGCCTGGAGGCGATCGGCTCGATGTTCAAGCTCGGCGCGGTCGACAACGAAAAGGTCGTGGCGCTGCACTACAACACCTTGCTGGCCAACGTGAACCATGCAGTGCTGCAACGTCACCTGAAGCGCGACTTCAGCGATGTGTTCGAGAAGTTCATCCATGCGTGAGGCAAGAGGGTGCGCATGACCCCGCCGTGGCGCCGGCTTCGTTCCTGGTTCTGGGCCGCCGTGCTGCCGCTGTGTGCCGGCTCGGCCTGGGCCCAGCAGCAGACGGTGCCCGACACCATGGCGCAGCGCATGCTCGCCTGCGCCGGCTGCCACGGCAAGGAGGGTCGTGCCACCAACCAGGGCTACTTCCCGCGCATTGCCGGCAAGCCGGCCGGCTACCTCTACAACCAGCTGGTCAACTTCCGCGATGGCCGGCGCGGCTACCCGCCCATGGCCTACCTGGTCGAGCACCTGTCCGATGCCTACCTGCAGGAGATCGCCAGCCATTTCGCCACGCTCGACCTGCCGTACCCGCCGCCGCAGACGCGCGGCGCCGACCCCGGGCTGCTGCGCCGCGGCGAAGCGCTCGCCTTGCGCGGCGATGCGAAGCGTGGCATCCCGGCCTGCGTGGCCTGCCACGGCGAAACGCTCACCGGCGCGCTGCCCGCCTTCCCGGGCCTGCTGGGCCTGCCGCGCGACTATGTCGTGAGCCAGTTCGGCAGCTGGCGCACCGGCCAGCGCAAGGCCCGTGCGCCCGACTGCATGGCAGCCATCACCGAGCGGCTCGCGCCCGAAGACATCCAGGCGGTGTCGACCTGGCTGTCGTCGCAGCCGCTGCCGGCCAACACCAGGCCCGCCACCACCATGGCGCTGCCGCTGCCGCTCGACTGCGGCAGCGGCATGAAGTGAAGCCCGCGGCATGAACAAGCCCACCCACAGGCAGGCCACCGTCGGGCTGCTCGCGCTCGTGCTGCTGCTGGCCTTGCTGGTGGTGGTGCAGAACCTGCGCGACGAAGACGACATCACGGACGTCGAGCCCCCCGCGCTCCCGCTCACGCCCACGCCCGGGCAGCTCGAACGCGGCGCCTATCTCGCGCGGGCGGGCAACTGCGTCACCTGCCACACCGCCCGCGGCGGCGCCGAATACGCCGGCGGGCGCGCCATCGACACGCCGTTCGGCCGGGTGTATTCGACCAACCTCACGCCCGACGCAGCCACCGGCATCGGCAGCTGGAGCGCCGCCCACTTCTGGCGGGCGCTGCACAACGGCCGCTCCAAGGACGGCCGCCTGCTGTACCCGGCCTTCCCCTACCCGAACTACACCCAGGTCACCCGCGAGGACTCCGACGCGATCCATGCCTACCTGCGCAGCCTGCCGGCGGTTGACCAGCCGAACCGCCCGCACGAGCTGCGCTTTCCCTACAACCTGCAGGTGTCGCTGGCGGTGTGGCGTGCGCTGTTCTTCTCGCCGGGCGTGTACGAAGCCGAGGCGGGCCGGTCGGCGCAATGGAACCGCGGCGCCTACCTGGTGCGCGGACTGGGCCACTGCGTTGCCTGCCACTCGAGCCGCAACCTCTTCGGCGCCACCAGCGGCGAGGTCGAGCTGGGCGGCGGGCTGATCCCGCTGCAGGGCTGGTATGCGCCCTCGCTCGCGAGCCCGGCCGAAGCCGGGGTGGCCGACTGGAAGACCGAGCAGGTGGTGCAGCTGCTCAAGACCGGCGTGTCGCCGCAGGGGTCGGTGATGGGGCCGATGGCGGAGGTGGTGTTCCGCAGCACGCAGTACCTGAGCGAGGCCGACCTCACCGCCATGGCGGTGTTCCTGAAGGAGCTGCCGCAGGCCGAGCCGCGCCGCAGGCGCGAGGGCGAAGCGCTCGACCCTGCGGCGCGCGCGCTCGGCGAGCGGCTGTACGGCGAGCGCTGCGCCGGCTGCCACGGCAAGCAGGGCGAGGGCGCCGCCGGTGCCTACGCGCCGCTGGCCGGCAATCGCGCCGTCACCCTGCCGGCGCCCACCAACGTGCTGCGGGTGGTGTTCAACGGCGGATTTCCGCCGGCCACCGCGGGCAATCCGCGGCCCTACGGCATGCCACCGTTCGGGCATGAGCTCAACGATGTGGAACTGGCGGCCGTGATCAGCCACGTGCGCAGCGCCTGGGGCAACGACGCCTCGCCGGTGTCCGCCCTCGAAGTGTTGCGCGCGCGCTAGGCCGGAAGCGACTGCCCCCAGCCCAGCCGCTGCAGCGTCAGCGATTCGACGTGCAGCGAGACTTCCGGCGCCTGGCTGCGCGGCTGCAGCCCGAGCCCGCGTGCCTGCAGCCGCAGCGTGGCCGTCACGGGCCCGGTCTGCCCGGCCCGCCCCTGCAGTTCGAAGCGCGCCTCCCGGGCCGACAGGTCGAGCCAGCGCAGCATGAGTTCGTGGCTCACCACGGCGGCCGACAGCTCGATGCGGTTGCGCCCCTGGGCCCGCCCGTCGAGCAGCAGGTGGTGCTGCGCCGTGCCGAGGGCGCCGTCGCCCAGCTGCAGCCTGCCGTCCAGCCGGGTGCGGTCGAGCGTGGCAGCCGTCTGGTGCGGCGCCCAGCCCACCGGCTGGCTGCCCGCGTGGCGCAGCGTGCATTCGGCAAAGGCGCGCACGTCGAGCGAGCCGCGGTCGGTGACGCGCGAGCCGAACAGCGCACCGCGCCGCTCGAAGCTGATGCCAGGCACCTGCGGCCCTGAAAACATGTAGAGGTAGGAGCGGCCGTTCGGTGCGTCCACGTACACGCCCATATGGCTCACGCCCATCGACGAGTCCGGCCCCAGGTGCTCGACCGTCACGTGGTTGAAGTCGAGCCGGCCGTCGTCGATGGGAATGCGCACGTCGGCGTCGAGCACCCAGGCCGCGTCGGTGATGAGCGCGTTGAGCACACCCTGCAGGCCGCCCAGCGCATCGAGCCGCCAGGCCATGCCTGCGGCCGCGCCGGTGCCGCGCAGCGCGGCCGCCGGCAGCGCGACGTGCAGGCCCTGCAGCGCCACCGCTTCGATGGAGACCCGTTCGAGCCTGGCCTGGGTGCCTGCCGGCGCCGCCAGCGTGGCCACCACACCGGTGAGCTCCGCCTGCTCGACGGACACGGCCGCGCCGCCGGCCGAAAGGCGCAGGCCGGCGGCCGACAGCCGCGCCGCCTCGAGCGCCACGCGGCCATCGGCACCGAGGTCGAGCACCAGGCCTTCCGCCTGCGGCTTGCCTTCGACGAGCCGGATCTCCATGGGAACGGCACTGTGCCACTGCCGGCCGCGCGATGGGGCGCACGGCAACCACTGCTTACGCCGTCGCGGGCGGGGCGACTTGCGCCGGGACCAGCCCCGCTCAGCTGCGCACGCGCAGTTCCGTCGCCTGCGACCACACGGCCTGCCAGCCGTCCGCCCTGTTCTCGTAGGCGTCGGTGTGCCAGCACACCACCTCGCGGCCCGACGGGAACCGCAGCGTCGCCTGGTAGCGGACGATGGCCATGGCGGCCGATATGCGGAACTTCATGCCCGCCGCTTCCCAACCCGCATAGAAGGGCTCGCGCGCCACGGCTTGCAGGTAGGCCTGGCGGCTGAAGACCTTGCCGGCGGGCGTGATGAGCTCGTACTCCGGTGCATGCAGCGCTTCGAGGGTCGGCATGTCGCGCTCGACGAGCGCACGCGTTCGCCGCAGTTCGAGCTGCCGGAAGAAGTCTTCGTTCTCGAGTTCCTGGTTCATGCGCGAATGGGCTGACGGGCATCGAGCATAAGGCCGAGTTGGCTGGGTCGATGGGGCGTTCCTGAGACCGCCCACGAATCCGAAAACGAAAACGGGCGGCCAGGGCCGCCCGTCCGTTGCGCTCGAGGAAACGCCGGTCAGTTCGAACTGGCCTTCACGCTCGTCAGGGTGATGAGGTTGTTGCTGCCGCCCGGGCGGATGAAGAAGCCGATGCCGGGCTGGCCCGTGGTGTACTGGTTGTGCACCACGTGCAGCTTCAGCACGTCGTTGATCCAGGCCTTGATGGAGTTGCCGATCACCTGGGCCTTGATGCGGTCGCCGGTCTTCAGGGCGGACGCCTGCGTCCAGGGGATGGACTGGTTGCTGTCCATGCTGATCACGTCGCCGAACGGGCCGTTCCAAACGCCCAGCTGCACGGTGCCGTTGCGCCAGAAGCACAGCTCGTAGCCCCACAGGTTGTTGGAGTCGGTGCGCGCGCGCAGCCACAACTCGACCTCGTGCGTGGGACCGACGGTGCCAGGGTTCACCTGCACCACCGCTTCGATGGTCTGGTCGGGCCCGAAGCCGCTCAGGAAGGCCACCGAGTCGTCATAGCTGTTGGTCACGCCGTTGGTGCCGTAGGCCTGGCCGTTTGCGGTGCGCACATAGGTCCAGGCGTTGTTGGCCTTCGACCAGCGGCCGCCTTCGCTGATCGGGTATTCGGTCAGGTCGAAGTTGGTGCTGTACGAGACGGCGCCGCCCGGCGGCGGGGTGGGGGTCGGCGTGGGCGTCGGCGTGGTCTCCTGGGTCACCGCCACCGTGGTGCGGGTGCGGCAGGTGTAGGTGCGGGTGATGTTGCGGCGGGCCGCATCGTCGATGCAGGCCTGCTCGGATGCAAAGCCCGTCTGCACCGCGGCGCTGCCGTCGTACAGGTCCCAGGTGCCGCGTGTCACGGCGGCCGTGCCGGCGAAGGCGGCGGGTGCGGCCGCCATGGCGGCGAGGCCCAGAATGAAGCTCGATCTCAAGGTGCTACTCCAAAGTCGCAGATGTGTAGTTGATTGCTGATTGCTTTCCTGTCGCGGATGGGCAGCGAACGGTTCATTCACCCCACCTCTCCCACGCCCTCGCAAAGAAGCGCAAGACGCGCATTCAAACTAGGGGGGCTGGAAACCGTCTTCAAGCAAACGCGTCACTCTGTTGCAGTCGTTACCGCGGCGCGGAGCTTCGACATGGATGGTGATGCTGGCGACGGAAGAGGGTCTGCAAAGCCCCGTTTTTCGAGGCTTTGCCAGCGCATCGGTCGTGCAGGGAATCTCGCGCCAACGCGGCTTGGGCGCCCAGGCGCGGCGAGGCGGCTCAGGAGCGGGTGCAGGGGTTGCTCATGGCCGGGTACTCCAGCTCCTGGAGCACCCATTCGAGCCGCGAGTCGCCGAAGCGGTCGGCCACTTCGCACAGCGTGCGGTCGAGTTGCTGCAGCGGCTTGAGCCCCGTGCCGAGAGGCACTCGGGGCAGGCCGGCAGCCGCAGGCCGGGCATTGACGACCACCCCGCTGCGCAGCTTCACCGGGCCGCCGCTCGCCGAGGCGGCCGTCACGTCCACATGCCAGGTGCGCGACCACGCGTCCACCGCCAGGGCGAGGGCCACGTCGTCCATGCCGTCGTGCACTTCCACCTGCCACTGCTCGTCGCGCCACAACGCGGCCTTGTTCAGCAGGTAGGTAGCACCGCGCCGCGGCGTCAGGCCGAAAGGGGTGCTGTCGTGGGCCGGGCTCCAGGACCCAGCGCCCAGCTCGTCTGCCAGTGCCTGCGCCTTCGCCCGCCCGCCGATCGCCTCCACCAAGGCCAGCATCGCCGGCACCGATGCGGTGATGCCGGTGGTAGTGGCCACGCCGCGGTCGATGACGTACCGCTGGTGCGGCTCGTGGGTCGCGCCGGTGTGGCGCTCGGGCAGGCGGCCGCGGTCCACCCAGTGGCCGGTGAAGCGGCGGCCGTCCAGCAGGCCGGCGCGGCCCACCACGAGGGCGCCGCGGCACACGCCGATGACGCGGGCGCCGCGGTCGGCCTGCCGGCGCAGCCAACCGGCGAGCAGCGGGTCGTCGTCTTCGCGTACCGCCGGCACGATCACGTAGTCGGCCCCGGCCGGGTGGGCCCGGTCGAAGCTGTCGAAGTCGAGCGCGCCGTCCACCTGCAAGGCCGGGAACAGCTCGATGCGGCCGGGCCGGGGCGCAACGATGCGCACCTCGGCCACGCCGGCGCGCTGCAGGACCGCGTGCGGCAGCAGCAGGTCGGTGGTCTCGGTCGCGTCGTTCTGTGCCAGCACCACGATCACCGGCCGGCCTTCGCGACGCGGCTTCAGGCCTTCGACGAAGGCCTGGTGCTGGCGTTCGACGGTGGCGGCGTCCGGCAGCGGCGGCAGCGGCTCCTTCGAGCCGCAGGCGGCCAGCGCGACGGCTACGATGGCCGCCGCGAGCCCTGCCGGCCACCGCAAAGGTCTTCGGGATCGCGTCCATGCAGTGTGTCGTTCCATGTCCGGGAGCCTACGATTGCGCACCGAGCGCCACAAGGACGAAGAAGCCGCAGTTCCTGCCGGCCACGTGGTGCTGGTCGCCTTCGACGGCGTCGAGGCGCTCGACGTGGCCGGACCGACCTGCCTCAGCCCATCGACACGCTGGTGCTGGCAGGCGGCGAGGAGCCGGCGGTGCGCGCGGCCATCGTCGATCACGGCCTGGCCGCCTGGCTGGCCGGGGTGGCGCCGCGCACCCGCCGCGTGGCCAGCGTGTGCAGCGGCGCCTTCGCGCTGGCAGCGGCCGGCCTGCTCGACGGCCGCGAGGCCACGACGCACTGGCGGGTGTGCGACATGCTGCAGGCCATGCGGCCGCAGGTACGGGTGCAGCGCGAACGCATCTACGTGCACGACGGCCCGGTGTGGACCTCGGCCGGCGTCACCACCGGCATCGAGCCGGCGCTGGCAGAACGGGTGCAGATGAGCCCGCGGCATTTCGCGCGGGCCTTCGCGGCGCAGACCGGCTGCACGCCGGCGCGTTTCGTCGAGCATCACCGCCTGGCGACGGCCGAGCAGTTGCTGCGCCGCACGTCGTGGACCCAGGAGCGCATCGCGAGTCGCAGCGGCTTCGGCTCGGTGGACGCGCTGCAGCGCGCCTTCGCCCGCCAGCACGGGCTCACGCCGCAGGCTTTTCGCGAGGGACGGCCGCCGCTCCCGGCAGGGTCCGCGCCGTTGCACACGCCGACCCCGCGCGCACAATGAAGCCCAGGCGCCGCCGATGCGGCGAAGGGGTGTGCCATGAAGCGTCTGTTGTTGCCCGGCCTGTGGTGCCTGGCCCTGCTGTCGGCCGGCGCACCGGGCCATGCCGAATCGCTGCGCTGCAACGGCCACTCGGCGCAGGTGGGCGACTCGCGGCTGTCGGTGCTCTACAAGTGCGGCGAGCCGCTGATGAAGGACTCCTACTGCGCGCCGGTGTACTACGCGCAGACGCTGCAGCCGGTGCCGCCGCAGGTGGCGGGCCTCGCGGTGCCCTGCCAGCCGGTGGACGAATGGCTCTACGATCGCGGCCCCGGCAACCTGATGGTCACGGTGCGCTTCCGCGGCGGGGCGGTGCAGGCCATCGAGTACGGTCGCGTGCCCCAGTAGGCCCCCTGGCGCCAAGGGGGCGAGATTGTGCCAACGAGCCGCCCGCCCTGCCGCCGCGCAGGGGCAATGCGTCTGCGGCGATGATGGCGGCCCCCGCCACCGACCCAGACAGAAGACGGAGACCTTCACGTGAGCACCTTGCACGAACGACTGCGGGCCCTGCCGCCCGCGGCCCTGGAGGGCATGCGGCGCGGCATCGAGAAAGAGAGCCTGCGCTCGCTGCCGGGCGGCGAGCTGGCGCTCACCCCGCATCCGGCCGCGCTCGGCTCGGCGCTCACCAACGAGCACATCACCACCGACTTCAGCGAGTCGCAGCTGGAGCTCATCACCGGCGTGCATGCGGACGTCGAGTCCTGCCTGGCCGAGCTCACCCGGATCCACCAGTTCGTGTACCCGGCCATCGGCGAGGAGCTCCTGTGGGTGGGCAGCATGCCCTGCGGGCTGCCGGCCGACGAGACGATTCCCATCGGCCGCTACGGCTCCTCCAACATCGGCCGCGCCAAGAGCGTCTACCGCATGGGGCTCGGCCACCGCTACGGCCGGCGCATGCAGACGATCTCCGGCATCCACTACAACTGGTCGATGCCGGGCCTGTCGAACGACGACTACTTCGCGCTGATCCGCAACTTCCGCCGCCATTCGTTCCTGCTGCTGTATCTCTTCGGCGCGTCGCCGGCCCTGTGCTCCAGCTTCGTCGAAGGCCGCGAGCACCGGCTCGAGGTGTTCAAGGGCCACACGCTGCACATGCCGCACGGCACCTCGCTGCGCATGGGCCGCCTGGGCTACCAGAGCGATGCCCAGGCCACGCTGGCGGTGAGCTACAACAGCCTCGAGAGCTATGGCGCGTCGCTGCAGGACGCGCTGACGCGGCCCTATCCGCCCTACGAGGCGCTGGGCATCCTGAACCCGGGCGGCGAATACAACCAGCTCGCCACCACGCTGCTGCAGATCGAGAACGAGTTCTACGGCACCATCCGGCCCAAGCGGGTGATCCGCCGCGGCGAGCGCCCGCTGCATGCGCTGCGAGAGCGCGGCGTCGAATACGTCGAGGTGCGCTGCATGGACCTCGACCCGTTCGTGCCGGTGGGCATTGCCGCGTCGACCATGCGCTTCCTCGACGTGTTCCTGCTGCACTGCCTGCTGGCCGACAGTGCGCCCGACACGCCGCAGGAGATCGCGGCGCTGGGCCGCAACCAGCACCGCACCGCCGAGCGCGGCCGCGAGCCCGGCCTGCTGCTGCTGCGCGGCAGCACCGAAGTGCCGCTGGTCCAGTGGGGCGCCGAAGTGCTGGAGCAATGCGCGCCCATCGCCGCGGCGCTCGATGCGGTCCACGGCGGGCATGGCCATCGCGATGCGGTGGATGCTGCCGCCGGCGCACTGGCTCAGCCGCAAGGCCTGCCGTCGGCCCGGGTGCTCTCGGCCATGCGCGACGAGCACGACGGCTCCTATGTGCGGTTCGTGAAGGCGCAGTCGCTGAAGACGCGGCAGCTGCTGACGCAGCAGCCGCTGGACGACGAAGCGCGGGCGCATTTCGAGCGCCTGGCTGCCGAATCGATCGACGAGCAGCGCCGTTGCGAAGCGGCCGACACCGAGCCGTTCGAGACCTACCGGCAGCAGTACCTCGCGCCCGAGCGCCTGTGGGTCAGGCCTCGCGACCCCGCGCGGTAGCGCAAACCGAGAAATACGCCACAGGTGGGCGCCCGGTCCGGTGTTGCGGGCGGGCTATCTTGCCGGGTGGGCAGGACGCCGGGCGCGTGCGAAGCGCGCCCGCAGCAGGAGCAGACGCATCGACATGCCACCCAAGCAGGTTCTCCCGGCCGCGGCCTTGGCTGCGGCCCTGTGGGCGCTTTGCGCCGCGGGCGCCCATGCCGGCGATCAGGCCGAGCGCGCGGTGGCCGCGGTGCGCCGCCTGGTCGAAGGCGGCGAGGTGCGGGCCGGCACGGTGCTGAAGCTGCGGGCCAAGCAGGGCAACATGGTCTCCCTGCTCGGCCGCGATTCCGAGCTGCAGAAGGACTGGGAAAGGCGTACCGGCATCCTGGTCGACGCGAGCGCGATGCCGCAGCTCGACTCGCTGGAATTCATCCGCCAGGCTAGCGACATCGACCTCACCATCGCCCGCAACCACGAGTACCCCGACCTCGTGCACGGCCAGCTGATCGAAGACCTCACGCCGCTGCTCGAACGCTTCGGCTTCACGCTGCCCGACGACCCGCAAAGCGGCTACATGCTGGTGCGCCACCAGGCCTGGTTCGGCGACCGCGTGGTGGCCGTGCCGGCCGACATGGACATCGCACTGCTGTTCGTGCGCCGCGACCTGCTCGAGGACCCGGTGCACCGGGCGAACTACCGGCAGCGCTACGGGCGCGAGCTGGCGGTGCCGCGCACCTGGGCCGAATACGAGCGGCAGGTCGAATACTTCAGCCGACCGGCCGAAGGCTTCTACGGCGCTGCCGAACCCCGCGAGAAGGTCACCGGGTGGATGTACTGGCTGCCGCGCTACCTGTCGGCGGCGGCGCCGAACCAGTGGCTGTTCGACGACCGCATGCGCCCGCTCATCGATTCGAAGGCCGGCGTGGCCGCCACGCGCAGCTACCTGGCCACTGTGCGCCACTCGCCGCCGCAGGCGCTCGAGGACGGCCGCGACTACAGCTACACGCTGCCGTACTTCATTCGCGGCAAGGCCTACGCCACCGTGCTCACCACCGCGACCGCCAAGATCTCGAACCGGGAGGATTCGGCCGTCAGGGGCAAGTTCGTCGCGGCACCGATGCCGGGGCATCAGGTCGGCGGGCGCCTGGTGCGGCGCACGCAGTTCATGTACGGCAACAACCTCGTGGTGCCCGCCGGCGCGCCCAACAAGCTGCTCGGCTTCCTGTACGCGATGTGGCTCACCGACCCGGACAACGCTTCGCGCTCGGTGGCCGCCAACGGCATTGCCGACCCCTACCGCTACAACAGCCTGCGCGACGACAGGGTGCGCGCGATGTACCAGCCGCACACGCTCGACGTGCTGGAGGCCGAGCTGGCCCATGCGGCGCCATCCGGCACGGGCCTGCCCGGCGACAGCGAATACCTCGGGGCGCTCAGCCGCAACATCTGGCTGGCCGCCCGCGGCGAGCTCTCGCCGGAGCAGGCCATGGCCCGGACGGCACGCCAGTGGGAGGCCATCACCGAACGCTACGGGCGCGACGCCCAGATCGCCCACTGGCGGGCCTTCAGTAAGCTGTACCCCACCGCGCTCGATGCGGCCCGTTGACCCGCCGGCCGCCATGAAACCGCATCGCCTCACCCTGCGCACCCGGCTCGCGCTCAGCTTCGCAGGGGCGGGCCTGCTGGTGGTCGCGCTGCTGCTGGTGGGGCACCGCGTGGTGCGCGAAGCGGCGCTCCAGCAGGAAGAGGCGCTGACCGCGCAGGTGCGGCCGCTGGCCCGCATCAACCGACTGCAGTCGCAGATCAGCCGCATCCGCGTGCTCGAGGTCGAACTGCCGCGCCTGACCGACCTGTTCGCGGTGGCCAACCAGCTCGAACTGCTGGAGGCCGAGCGCCGGGCCTTCGACCGCGAGCTGAGCGAGTTCACCGGCGAACTCCGGGAGCAGCAACCCGCTGCGGCGGCAGTGCTCGACGAACGCTGGCGCCGCTACCAGGCCGAACTGGAAGGGCTGCGCCGCCATGTCAAGGCGATGGACCTGGCCGCCGCGCAGCGGCTGGCCACCTTCGAGTCGGCTGAACGATTCAAGGCCGTCTCGCACACGCTCAAGCAGCTGGCCGAAGGCACCGAGTCGCAGGCGGCGGCGGCCCTGGCGCAGGCGCGCGGCCAGCAGGGTCGGCAGCTGGTGCTGTTCCTGGCCATGTCGGCCTTCGGCCTGGTGGCGCTCGCCTTGTGGACCGGGCTGCTGGCGCGTTCGGTGTCGGGCCGCATCTCGCGCCTGCGCGACGCCGCCGCGCGAGTGGCCGAAGGGCAGGGCGAACAGCCCGTGCCGGTGAGCGGCAACGACGAGCTGGCCGACCTTGGCCTGGCCTTCAACACCATGCAGGCCAAGGTGGCCGCGCGCGAAAAGGCGCTGCGCGCCGCGCACGACGAGCTCGACGCCCGGGTGGCGCAACGTACGCAGGAGCTGCACTCGGCCAACGAGCAGCTGCTGCGCGAGATCGACGAGCGGCGCCGTGCGGAACAGCGGCTGGCGCACCAGGCGCAATACGACAGCCTCACCGACCTGCCCAACCGCATGCTGGCCATGGACCGGCTGTCGCAGGCCATGCTGGCGGCACAGCGCGGCGGGCACCACGTGGTGCTGATCTTCCTGGACCTCGACGACTTCAAGAAGGTCAACGACACCCTCGGCCACCCGGCCGGCGATGCGCTGCTGGTGCAGGCCGCGGCCCGCCTGCGCCATGCGGTGCGGGCCGGGGACACCGTGGCGCGCCACGGCGGCGACGAGTTCCTGGTGATCCTGGGCGGGCTCACGGCGCCCGAGGACGCGGAGGTCATCGCCGAGAAGATCCTGCGGGCCTTCGCGCCGCCGTTTTCGGTGGGCGAGAACGAGGTCGTGGTCTCGCCCAGCCTGGGGCTGGCCGTCTACCCGGACGACGGCGACGAAGGCAGCCTGCTGCTGCGCAACGCCGACCTTGCGATGTACGACGCCAAGGATTCCGGCCGCAACACCTTCCGCTACTTCAACCAGCAGGTGCACGACAGCTCGGTGCAGCGCCTGGCCATCGAGCACAGCCTGCGCAGCGCCGCCTCGCGCGACGAATTCGAGCTGGTGTACCAGCCGCTGGTGGCGGCCGCCGGCGGCCAGGTGGTGGGCGCCGAGGCGCTGCTGCGCTGGCGCAGCGCCGAACATGGCTACGTGCTGCCGGACCACTTCATCTCGGTGGCCGAACACACCGGCCTCATCGTCGACATCGGCGACTGGGTGCTGCGCACCGCCTGCGAGCAGCTGCGCGCCTGGCACGACGCCGGCTGGAGCGGGCTGCATATGGCGGTCAACGTGTCGCCGCGCCAGTTCCGCGGCGACCGGCTGCTGCGCAGCGTGCGTGAATGCCTGGCCGTCCACCGGTTTGCGCCGGGCGGGCTGCAGGTCGAGGTGACCGAAGGCCTGCTGATCCGCAACCAGCCCGAGGTGCACGACATGCTGGCCGCGCTGAGCGGCCTGGGCGTGCGCCTGGCGATGGACGACTTCGGCACCGGCTACTCGTCGCTGTCCTACCTGAAGCGCTTTCCGTTCGATGCGATCAAGATCGACCGCGGCTTCGTGCGCGACGTGGCCTCCGACCCCGACGACCGTGCGCTCGTGATCGCCGCCATCCGCATGGGCAAGGGGCTGGGCCTGTCGGTCGTGGCCGAAGGCGTGGAGACCGAGCAGCAGCGTGCATTCCTGGCGGAGCAGGGCTGCGACGTGCTGCAGGGCTTCCTGTTCGGCGCGCCGTTGCCGGCGGACGCATTTGCACAGCGGTGGCTGGGCAGCACGGTCCGCACGGCGCCGCTCAGTGCGCGAACGCCGGCTTGAGCGGCTCGAGGAAGATCTCCTCGATCGGGAAGTCGATCGGCTTCAGGCAGCTCATGCCGGCGGTGGCCTCCAGCCTGGCTTGCCGGTCGAGCAGGTCATGGAAGGTGCGCTGCACGCCGTCGATGTTCTTCGGCATGTTGTTGCCGGTGAGGAAGTCCGATAGCTTGGCTTCGGCCCCGAGCATGCGAGGCTTGATGTGCAGGAATCCGGTATCGGTGCTTCCGGTATGGCATCCGCTGCAGGTGGCCAGCGAGAACATGTGCCGCGCTTCGGGGTTGGTGACGCCGGGAGGCGACCAGATGAAGCCCGCGCCCGGGTCGATATGGCCGCCCCGGAACGGCGCCGTGCCCGGGTAGGTGAGCGGCACCTCGTGCTTGCCGGCCAGGATGGCGGACTCATGCTGGTTGACGAAGTCGCCCACAGCCGGCGAATTCTGCAGCGAGCGATCCGGTGTCTGCGCGACGGTGTCGTGCATCAGCCGGCCGGCGAACGGCCCCTTGTTGAGCTGCAGCTTCGATTCACGCAGCTGCCAGAAAGTCTCGAAGAATGTGTTGCCCAGCGCGAACTCGTTGGTGCGGACCTGGTTGATGGCGCTGCGGTTCGGCAGCTTCGACGGGTCGGCATCGCGCAGCGTGAACTGGTCGGTGAGGGCTTGCAGCGCCGTGTTGTAGGCGGGTGAGCCCAGCGCGAGGCTGCCGAGCGCGCGCCACTGCCTTGCCCAGTCGCGCACTGCGAAGCAGCCGTTGCGGCGGATGCCGTATTCGAAGATCACCGTGAAAGGCATGGCCTGCGGAATGAAGGGCGGGCCGGCGAGCTTGCAATTGAGCGCACCGAACACGAGGCGCGCCTCGCCGGCGTCGCCGGAGCCGTACAGCGTGTTGCCGCGCAGGTCCTGCCGGTTCACGATGGCCAGCAGGCGGAAGGGCGCACGGGCGAGGTCGAGCTTGCCATTGCCCAGGCGCGGCCAGTTGTCGAGCAGGCGCGGCAGGCCGATGGCACGGTTGGGCACGGTGAAGCCGTTGATGCTGAGGTCGTTCTGCCACTGGTTGACCCACCATTCGGCAAAGTCGGCCGGGTGGATGCCGGTGACCGGCTCGTTGGCCATTTCGGTCATCAGCTTGCCGAAGGTCCAGGCGCCCATCTGCGTGCCATTGCCGCTGCAGGCGTCGTAGGTGCGCAACGGATCCTCGACCACCAGCGTGCTGGTGATCAGCAGCTCGCGGGCCGGGTCCACCACGAAGGGGATGCCGGAGATCTTGTCGAGCGGGCTCGCCCTCCCGGCCTCCAGCGCAGTGAACCGCGATGGCGCCGGCGGCTCATGGCGCAGCAGCTCGCGCTGCGGCCCGAACACCGGCAGCGCGCGGTATTTCGACAGGCGCTCGATGCGTTGCTGCTGAATGCGGTTGACCTGCGCGGCATCGACCTGCACGACGGCGGCATAGACGCCGTCTGCGGCGCGGGTGTCTGGCGCGGCGCCGTCATCGCGCAGTGGCGTGGGGCCGAGGCCGCCCTGGATCACCAGCGCCGTGTTGCGGCGCTTGTCGGCGAACTGCATGCGCACGACGGCATTGCCGGCGGCGGTGGGCCTGGGCAACAGCTCGATGCTGGCCGAGGCCACCTGCGGAGGCGCCTTGGCATGCGAGGGATCGAATCGCAGCTCCACGGCGCCGGCGGGCGGTGTGAGCGTGAGCAGTGCAAAGGCAAGGCAGGCAGACAGCAGGGTGACGGCGACGACGCGCCGGCGGAGCGAAAGGTGCATGACGGTTGACTCCCTGATGGGCCGGTACCGCGTGAATGGGTACTCATGGCTCAGGCCAGTCTAGGCAGCCGCTTCCGGTTTGACAGCCGATGGCTTAGGGGGAACCCACGCAGGTGGGGGTAGGGGCTTGCAGCGGGCGCTCAGGTGCGCCACACCCGCGGCGGCTCGGCCGCCAGTCCCCACATCGCCTGGCGCCATGCGGCGCGCACCCGCTGCAGTGCGGCGAAGGGCGCCTCGGTGCGGTGCGCCAGCGCGCGCAGCACCACCACGTGCGGGTTGGGCGAGGTGATGCCTGCGTGCAGCTCGCTGCCCTGCAGCGCCTCGCGCGCGGCCTGCAGCAGCGTGTCGATGCGGGCGGTGCCCATCGCGTCGCCGCTCGCCCACCATAGGGTGGCCAGCACTCCATGGCCGGCCCAGCCGAGCGGCGAGGCGAGCAGCCTGCGCGTGTGGGCCGCGTGTTTCGGGTCGTCGAAGTCGAGCACGCCGCGTTCGAGCCAGCGGCCCGGAAGGCGCAGCTGCTGCTCGAAGCGGCCTTGGGCGAACGGCTCGCCCGCGGCCGGCAGGCCGAGGGCGAGCAGGTCCCAGCCCAGCATCTCGGCGCCGGCGTCGAGGGTGAAGTCGAGGTGGTTCACCGCACGCGTGCGGTCGTAGGCGATGGTTTCCATCGGCAGCCATTCGAGCCGCGCACCGGCTGCCACATGGGCTGCCAGCGCCTGCCGCGCCTCTTCGCCGGCGCTGCGGTAGAAGCGGGTGGCGCCCGGCGTGGTGACGAGCGCATGGCTGTTCGCCTCGAGCCGCAGCTCGATGTCGAGCCGGTCGCCGCCGACGATGCCGCCGGGCGGGTGCACCAGCACGTGGTGGCAGATGCCCGGCCCTTCGGGGTACAGCGCCTGCAGCACGCGCAAGGGGCCGTCGTGGCGGTCGTGGGCGACGGTGCGATCGCCTTCGCGGCGGTAGTGCAGGTTCAATCGGCCGGGCCAGCCCATGGAGTGCGAGGGAAAGACAAAGGGCGCCAGTGTAGGGCCGCACCTCGTTGACCCCGCGGCGCGGCCCCTTCACCATGCGCGCCATGAAGCCGCCGCGCGAGAGGGAATCGGCTGCCCTGCGCCAGGCCCGCAAGGGCTGGCGCATCCAGTACGTCGATTCGGCCAGCTCGATCAGGCTGGCCGAACAGGCGCTGGCGCGGGCCGAGCCCGGTGGCGACCGCCCGGCCGAGGCCTGGGCCCTGCTGACGCGCGGCTTCCACCGCATGCGCTACGTGTCGCCGCGCGAAGGGGCCGCCGAGCTGCGCCGCGCGCAGCAGTGCTTCGCCCGCCTGAGCGACCGGCGCGGAGAGATCCTCGCCACCGTGGGCGTGGCCCGTTGCGAATGGATGGAAGGCCGGTTCCGCGAATCGCTCGACGAGCTGCTGCCGCTGCGCGCCGAGGCGCTGGCGGTGCTGCGGCACGAGGAACGGGCGATGTTCCTCAACGGCATCGCCGGGTGCTATTCGGCGATGGCGCAGTCGGCCCAGGCGTTTGCCTACATGTACGAGGCGCTGCGCGAGTCGAGCGCGGTGCGCGACCACGGCTTCGACGTGGTGCTGTACTGCAACCTCGCCCATGAGCTCTACCAGCTGGGTGACTACTACGAGGCGCTGAGCTACCTCAAGGAAGGCATCGCCCGCAGCGACCGGCTGCACAACGCCCGGCTGGCCAGCGTGCTGCGCACCAACCGCGTGGTGTGCCTCACCGACCTCGAACGCGCCGGCGAGGCGCTGGCCGACATCGAAGCCGTGCTGGCGCTGCCCGGCGAAGCCGAGCGCCGCGGCCCGAGCGGGCCTGCCTACGAGACCATGGCGATCGCCGCCCTGCGCGCCGGCGAGCTGGCGCTGGGCCGGGAGCTGCTGCAGCGTGCGCGCGAGGCGCTGCCGCACGAGCGGCTGCCCGATGCGCGGGTGGAGCTGGTGGTGGGCGAAGCCGAACTGCTGGCGCGACAGGGCGACCCGCAGCGGGCGGTCGAATGCCTGGAGGCGGCCCGGCCGCTGCAGACCGAGGGCCTGAGCCTGCGTGCGCAATGCCTGTACTTCCAGCGGCTGGCCGACCTGCATGAGGCCCTGGGTCACACGCCCGAGGCCTTGCGGCACATGCACACCTGGCAGCAGCTGCACACCGAGCGCGCGCGGCTCGCATCGCAGGCGCGCTACCAGGCCGCCTCGCTGCAGACCGAGCTGCTGCGCCTGCAGCACGAGCGCGACGAGATCGACGCCAGGCAGCGCGCCACCGAACGGGCCAAGGCCGAGCTGGAGGCGATCAACCTGCAGCTGCAGCAGAAGGTGCGCGAGGTGGAGGCGCTGCAGGCCGAGCTGCAGCAGCGCGCGGTGCGCGACGCGCTCACCGGCCTCTTCAACCGCCGGCACCTGAACGACGTGCTGCCGTCGATGCTGGCGCTCGCGCAGCGCGACGGGCAGCCGCTGGCCATGGTCATCATTGACCTGGACCACTTCAAGGCGGTGAACGACGAATACGGCCACCAGGCCGGCGACGTCGTGCTGCGGGCGTTCGGCGAGCTGCTGCACCGGCGCATGCGCAAGAGCGACGTGGCCTGCCGCTACGGCGGCGAGGAGTTCTGCCTGCTGCTGCCGCGCACGAGCGCGGTGGCGGCGCGGCGCAAGGTCGAAGGCCTGCTGAAGGAGTGGCGGGGCGCGAGCTTCGACTTCCCGAGCGGCCGCCTGGCCTCGGCCACGTTTTCGGCAGGGGTGGCCGACACGGCGGTGGTGGCCGCGTCGCCGGAGGCCCTGCTCAACGCGGCCGACCGCTGCGCGCTGCAGGCCAAGCGGCTTGGGCGCAACCGGGTGGTCGTGGCGGATGTGCCGTAGCTGGAACCCCAACTCATTCACCGCGCCTCCGCGGTGAAAGGTATTGAGCCTAGGACCGCTTGCCGCCCGCTTCCGGCAGCACGCCGCCGTCGGTGGCCTGGTCGAGCCACAGCAGCGTGTCCACATAGGACACGAAGCGGTGCAGGTACTCGGGCGACACGTCCTGCATCAGCGAAAGCGCCCGGTGCACCAGGCGCTGCGAGTTCAGCGGGCCGGCGTTGCGCGGCGCCCTGGCCTGCAGGTCCGCCAGCCGCTGCTGGCTCACCAGGCGGTCGCGGGTGGCCTTGAAGTGCCGCAGCGGCGGTAGCTCCATGTCGGCGGTGCGAGCTGCCGGGGCGGTCGAGGACGGCGTCGCATGGGCGCAGAGTTCTTCCAGCAGCGCGGCCAGCGGCGTGCGCCGGGCCGGTGCCGGTGGGGCGGCGTCGCGGTGCGGCACGCCGGTGTCGCCCACGGGGGGCGTCTCAGCCCTCAGCTCGGCGAGGCGAGCCTCGATGAGGGCTCTCGCCGCGCCTTCCTGCTGCGCGGCGCGCCTGGCCAGGGCCTCGATGAAATGCAGGCGCACCGGGTCCGCCGGTGAGGCTTGCGGGGCGCGCCTGTCAGTCATGGGACTTCACCGATACGCCCCCAGGCTGCCGCCTCTGCGTGGGCGCGATCTCGACGCGGCGGTTGCGGGCCCGGCCCTCGGCATCGTCGTTCGAGGCCACCGGCTGCTGCGAGCCGAAGGCCGCGGCGAACACCGATGACGGCGGCAGGCCTTCCTCGATGAGCACCCGGGTCACGGTGAGCGCACGCTGCGCCGACAGCTCCCAGTTGTCGGCGAATTCGCGGCTGCCGCCGCGCATCGGCCGGTCGTCGGTGAAGCCGCTCACCATCAGGATCTCGTCGCGCGCCTTCAGGTAGGCGGCCAGCGGCGCGGCGAGGCTCTGCAGGACCTGGCGGCCTTCGGGTTGCAGCTGCGCCGAGTTGAAGGCGAACAGCACGCTGCCGCTGATCCCGATGCGGCCGTCGACCAGCGTCACCCGCCCGGCTGCCAGCGGGCCCGCCAGTGCCTTCTCCAGCGCTTCACGGCGCAATGCCTCGGCCTCGCGTCGCGCCACTTCGGCGTGCAGCTTGTCGGCGAGTTCGAACTGGGCCGCCAGCGCGCAGGCCAGGATCAGCACGAAAGCGCCCAGCAGCCCGGCCATCAGGTCGCCGAACACGGCCCACACCGGTGCCGCCGGCTCGACGCCGGTGTCCAGGTCGTCCACGTCAGGCCTCCGCGATGGCCGGCGCGTGCTGCAGCGAGACCCGCTGCAGGTCGTCGATGATCTGCTTCTGCGACACGATGCTCAGCTCGATGAGCTCGCGCGCCTGCGCCACGTAGTAGGCCAGCTGTTCGTCGCTGCGGGCCAGCGTCTGGCCGAGTGCGCCTTCGATGCCGCCGAGCTGCGCCGTCAGCTTGTCGCTCGACTCGCTGAACAGCCGCACCGCGAAGCCGAAGGCCTCGCCCAGGCTCGCCACCTCGGCAGCGCCGGCGTTCACCTGCGCCGCGCTGGCGGCCACCTTGTCGGCGCTGGCTTCGAGCGTGCCGGCCAGGCGAGCACCCGCGCCTTCGAGCTGCGCGGCCGACGAGGCCACCAGCGCGTCGATGGCCGCCCGCTGCTCGGTGGCAGCATGGTTCAGGGTGCCCAGCAGCGTGTCGAGCGTGTTCAGCAGGCGATTGCGCTCTTCGAGCAGCGCGTTGTCGCGCTGCATCGATTCGGACAGGTGCTGGCGCAGCTCGCCGATCACTTCGGCCGCGGCGCGCGGCGCTTCGGAGGCCGTCTGCACCAGCCGGGCGATTTCGGCGATGGTGTCGCGTGCATGCGCCTGGGCCTGCGCGCTCATGTCGCGCGCCGTGTCCTCGAGCGTGCGGCAGATCTGCTGCTGCTGGCTCAGCGTGTGCGCGCCGGCCTGCTGCCATTCGTGCTGCAGCGAGGCGGCCATCGCCTGCAGCGACGAGGCCCATTGCGCCAGGCGCTGCTGTTCGCGTTCGGCCGCTTCGCGCTGGGCGGCCGCCTGCGCGGTGCCTACCGCTTCGAGCCAGGCAGCCGAGCGCTGCTCGAAGGTCTCGGCAAAGCGCGTCAGCGTCTCGCGCAGCTGCGCCTGCAGCGCATCGCTGCCCTGCTGCTGGCCGGCCAGCGCGGTCTGCCAGCCCTGGACCAAGGCTGCGGCGCCCGTCTCGAAGCGCTCGGACAGCCCGTCGAGCTGCCGTGCCACCGTGTGCGAGACGTCTTCATGCAGCGCGCTCGTCTGGCGCGCGATGCCGGCCATCGCGGCTTCGACCATCGGCGGGATCGCGGCGCCGGCCGCCCGGGCGGTCTCGGCGAGGCTGTCCTTCAGGCTGCGTTCGACCGATGCGGCGAGGGCCGTGTAGGCAGACTCGGTGCGGCGGTGGAAGTCTTCCTGGCCGCTGGCCAGGCGTGCGGCCTGTTCCTGGCCCTGGCGCTCCAGCGTGGCCATCATGGCCTGCAGCGCGTCCACCAGCGCCGGCATCGTCTCGGCCTGCCGCTGCAGCAAACGGAAGGACTCGTCACGCTGGTGGGCGCGGGAGTAGGGGAACAGCACGGTGGCGACCTTGGCGTCCAGCCGCTGGGTCGTCTGCAGCCTTTCACGCCGGCTCAGGGCCGACATCAGGCCCAGCATCGCCGAGGCGGCCACGCCGGCCACCGAGGTGCCGAAGGCGAAGCCCAGCCCCTTCACCGGCGCCGACAGCACCGTGCGCATGGCTTCCACGCTGGTGGCGCCGTCGAGTGCGAGCGCCGTGCCCTTGAGCGTGGACACCATGCCCAGGAAGGTGCCGAGCATGCCCAGCAGCACCAGCAGGCCGGCCAGATAGGGGGTGAGGGCCGGGCCCGGCAGCGCGACGCGTTCGCCCTCGATGCGCCGGCGCACCGCCTGCCGCAGCGACGGGTCGACGGAGTCGAGCCAGCGGTCCAGCGCGGCGGGTGCTTCGTTCAGCTGAGCCAGCGCCTGCGCCAGCGTGGCGCCGCTGCGGCGCAGGCGCTGCAGTTCGAAGGCCCCGGCCAGGTAGGCGGCGGCGATGAGCGCCGTCATGGCCAGCGCCCAGGGGTGTGACGGCAGGTAGCCAGCACCCACCCAGCTCAGGCAGGCCAGTCCGGCAAGAAAGGCGGCGAAATAGAGGGATCTGTTCATGGCGAAGGGGGCGGCAGCGACCGCAGGGCGGCGAGCAGCCCGTCGATCGGTTGCCATCGGAAGTCGAGTTCGGCGAGCAGCACCCGCCGCATGTCGTCGCGCAAGGCGTCCACGCCGTCATCGGCGGCAGGCGAGGCGGCGGCCGCACGCTCGAAGCGCTGCTCCAGCCACTTCGGCACGATGGACAGCAGCAGGCGCTCCTGTTCGCCCAGCACCTGCTGCATCACCTCGTCCACCGCGGCCAGCCGGGCTGCGTCCGGCGAGCGGCCGCACAAGGCCTCCCGCAGGCGCCCGCGCAGCGCATGGATGCCCGCCTCCATGGCCTGCTGTTTCGCGGCATAGCGCCGGCGCCACAGCAGCAGGTCGGCCTTGGCGTCGGCGGCCGGCGGCTGGGGCGCACGCACGGCGGCCCGCGCGGTGGGCGCGCGCGCGAAGTCCTCGGCGATCGAGCGCTCGAGTCCCTGGCGCGCCCGTGCTGCCTCGGCATCGAGCGCGGCGGCGGCCCGCTGCACCGGCGGCACATCCGCCGCGTCGCTCAGCGCCGCAGCCAGCGGGATCGCGTTCGTCCAGTGGAACCACTGGCTCAGCCGCTCCGAGAAAACGTGTTTCGAGAGGGAAGCGTCAGCTTCGGTGAGCTGAGCCAGCAGGCGGACGAAGGGCGAACCGGTAAGACTCGTGCGATGGGGTTCCCGCACCATGCCGGTAGATGACGTCCTGATGAAAAGCCGCGCAGTCTACTACTGCGGGCTGACGGCGCCGCGGGCGGATCGCACGCAGGGGGGGGCGGGACGGCCAGGATGCTTGGGGTGGCGTGCGCAAAGTCGCTGAACACCTTCACCGCGCCTTGCGGTGAATGCATCGGGGCTGCGGCCCTTCGATACCTCAGGGCGAACGGATGGTTGTTGTTCGCGAGTGAGATGCCATGGCGCACAGCCACTCTCCGTTCGGGCTGAGGTATCGAAGCCCTGCAACGACTGCTGAGGCCCTTCGATACCTCAGGGCGAACGGATGTGGGTTGCGTGCGTGGAACGAATACCTACACCGCGCAAACCCCTACGCCGCCTGCGACCCGCGATGCGCCCAGCCCGTGGTCTTCTTCTCGAGCACCGAGAAGAACTCGTACATCGCCATGGCCATGACGCCGATCACCACCAGCCCGGCGAACGCCAGCGGCATGCGCATCGCCGAGCCGGCGGAGACCAGCAGGTAGCCGATGCCTTCGTTCGACGCGTTCATCTCAGACACGGTGGTGCCCACGAAGGCGAGCGTGATGGCCACTTTCAGCGAGCCGAAGAAGTAGGGCAGCGACCGCGGCAGGCCCACCTTCATGAGCACGTCCCAGCGGCGCGCGCCCAGCACCCGCAGCACGTCTTCCAGCTCCGGCTCCAGCGTCGCCAGCCCGGTGGCGATGTTCACCGTGATCGGAAAGAACGAGATCAGGAAGGCGGTGAGCACTGCCGGCCCCGCGCCGATGCCGAACCACACCACGAGGATGGGCACGAAGGCGGCCTTGGGCAGCGCGTTGAAGGCGGTCATGAGCGGGTACACCGCCGCATAGGCGAGGCGCGACGACCCGATCAGGAAGCCCAGCAGCACGCCCACCACGATGGACAGCGCAAAGCCGACCATCGTCGTCCAGAAGGTCTGCCAGGCGTGCTTGGCGATCTCGGCGCGGAACTCGATCAGGTTGTCCGCGATCTGCAGCGGGCTCGGGAAGATGAACTCGCTCACCTTGAAGGCGCTGCACACGGCCTGCCACAGCACCAGGGTGGCCAGCAGCAGCGCCCAGGGTGCGAGCTGCTCGATTCGCCGCGGCTTCATTGCGCCACCTCCGCGCCGGCGCGGCGCATCGCGCCGATGTGCCCGCGCAGCTCGTGGACGATGTCGGTGAACCGGGGCGTGTAGGTGATCTCCAGGTCGCGCGGGCGCGGCAGGTCGATCTCGCGGCGCGCGACGAACCTCCCGGGGCTCCTGCTCATCACGTACACCGTATCGGCCAGGTAGGTGGCCTCGCGCAGGTCGTGGGTGACCAGGATCACGTTGAAGCGCCGCGCGGTCCACAGGTCGCGCAGCGTGTTCCACAGCTCCTCGCGGGTGAAGGCGTCGAGCGCGCCGAAGGGCTCGTCGAGCAGCAGCATCTTCGGCTCGTGCACCAGCGCCCGGCAGATGCTGGCGCGCTGCTGCATGCCGCCCGACAGCTGCCACGGGTACTTGTCTTCATAGCCCGCCAGCCCCACGCCCTGCAGCAGGCTGCGGGCGCGTGCCTCGTACTCGGCGCGCCTGGCCCTGAAGCTGGAGCGGTAGGGCTCCACGATCTCGAGCGGCAGCAGCACGTTCTGGACGGTGGTGCGCCAGGGCAGCAGCGACGGCGCCTGGAAGGCCATGCCGCTGATCTTGAGCGGGCCGGTGACCGGCTGGCCGCCGATGATGATGCTGCCCTTCGACGGCCTCCTGAGGCCGGTGGCCAGCTTCATGAAGGTGGACTTGCCGCAACCCGACGGGCCCACGATGGCGATGAACTCGCCCTCGCGGACCTGCAGGTTGATGTCTTCGACGGCGAACTGGTTGGCGGCCAGCAGCTCGTCGTTGTAGGCGAGCCAGACGTCGCGGAAGTCGACGAAGGTCGCGCCGCTCACTTCTTCGCCGCCGCGAAGATGTTGCGCTCGGCGGCCGACGGCAGGAAGCCGGCGTTGAACACCGCCTCCGGGTTGATGCGGCCTTTCGTGTTGAACGCGTCGGCCACCTGGCTGGCCATGAGCGCCAGGCGCGGTGCCTTGACCTCGCCGAAGCCTTCGGCCCTGGCGTCGGCGGTGGCGATGACCGTTTCGATGGCCAGCTTCAGGCGCCGCTCCTCGAGTGCGGCGTTGATGATGCCGTCACGCTCCTTCACCACCGCGATGGCGGCTTTCGGGTCGGCGATCACCTCCCTGGCCCCCTTGGTGAAGGCACGCAGGAAGGCCTTCACGCTCTCCGGATTCTTCTGGAGGAAGTCCTCCGAGGCGATGATCACGTTGCCGTAGAGCTTCACGCCGAACTGCGGATAGGGCAGCACCACCACGTCCTTCAGGTCGACGCCGCGGGCTTCCAGGTTCAGCAGCGAGGTGAAGGTGAAGCCGGTGATGGCATCGACGTCGCCCTTGGCGAGCATGGTCTCGCGCAGCGGCGGGTCCATGCTGATCCAGTTCACCGCCCCGATGTTGTTGGCCGTCTGGAAGATCGGGAAGGCGCGGCGGCCGGCGTCGAACACCGGCGCGCCCAGCTTCTTGCCTGCCAGGTCGGCCGGCGCCTTGATGCCGCTCTTCCTGAGCGCCAGCACCGCCGCCGGTGTGTTGTTGTAGACCATCATCACCGCCACCGGCTTGTTGGGGGCGGTGGGGTTGTTGGCATGGAACTCCATCAGCGCCGCCAGGTCGGCGAAGCCCATGTCGTAGGTGCCCGAGGCGACCCGGTTGACCGCGTTGCCCGAGCCGCTGCCGGCGTCGATGCTGACGTTGAGCTTCTCGGCCTTGAAGTAGCCCTTGGCGGCGGGCCACAGGAAGAAGGCGCTGGGCCCCTCGAAGCGCCAGTCGAGCTGGAACTTGAGGTTGGTGTCCTGGGCCCGGGCGGCGGGCGCGCCGGCGACCAGCAGCGTGGCGGCAAGGCCGGCCAGCAGCCGGCGTTTGAGAGGCGAGTGGACTTTCACGTTGGGACCCCGATGTTGTTGCCGTCTTGCGTTCGCAAGAACCGTGCGCAGTGTGCCTGCTGGCACCATGTGCGCACATCGGGGTCACCCCCCGTCCACTCGTCCATCCCCTCTCACTGCAGCAGGTCGTACAGCGAGCGTGCGACGACCTTGGTGGCACGCCGCAGGTCTTCGAGCACCAGGTGCTCGTCAGCCCGCTTGGCGTTGCTTTCCAGCACGGTGCGGGGGCCGGCACCGTAGATCACCGCCGGGATGCCGCGCTCGCAGTACAGCCGCACGTCGGTGTACAGCGGTGTGCCCATGGTGGGGATGGCTTCGCCGAAGACGATCTCGCCGTGCTTCTGCAGCGCGTTGACCAGCGGCGTGTTGCCCGGCAGCGGCTTGAGCGAATTGGCCAGCAGCAGCCGCTTGATCTCGACGGTGATGCCGGGCAGCCCGGCGGTGGCCTCGGTGATCACCCGGCGAATGTCGGCTTCGACCTCGGCCGGGTTCTCCTCCGGGATCATGCGGCGGTCGAGCTTGAGCACCACCTTGCCCGGCACCACGTTGGTGTTGGTGCCGCCCTCGATGCGGCCCACGTTGAGGTAGGGGTGCCTGATGCCCGGCACCTTGGAGATGACCTGCTTGTACTGCTCGTTCTGCGCGTACAGCGCATTGAGCAGCTTCACCGAGCCCTGCAGCGCGTCGACGCCGGTGTGCGGGATGGCGGCATGCGCCATCTTGCCGTGCACCGTGACCTCCATCTGCAGGCAGCCGTTGTGCGCGGTCACCACCTCGTAGCTGAAGCCGGCGGCGATCAGCAGGTCGGGCTTGGTGAGGCCCTGCTTCAGCAGCCAGCCCGGTCCGAGCTCGCCGCCGAACTCTTCGTCGTAGGTGAAGTGCAGCTCGACGCCGCCTTTCAACGGCGCCTTCAGCGATTCGAGCGCGCGCACCGCGAAGGTGAAGGTGGCGAAGTCGCTCTTGCTCACGGCCGAGGCGCGGCCGTAGAGCTTGCCCTCGTGCACCTCGCCGCCATAGGGGTCGTGCGTCCAGCCTTCGCCGGGGGGCACCACGTCGCCGTGGGCATTGAGCGCCACCGTGCGGCCTTCGCCGTACTTGCGGCGCACGATCAGGTTGGTGATCGAGGTGAGACCGTAGTCCCTGACCTCCTGCTCGGGCACGATGTGCTGTTCCGCCTCGAAGCCGAAGGCCTGAAGCAGCCCGGCCGTGCGCTCGGCATGCGGCGCGTTGTTGCCCGGCGGCGTGTCGGTCGGCACGCGCACCATCTCCTGCAGGAAGCGCACCTGTTCGTCGAAGTGCGCGTCGATCCAGACGTCGATTTCTTTGTAATGGTCGGTGGTCATGCGAGTTCCGAGGCGAGTTGGTCAAGGAGGTGCTGGAAGGCCTGGACGCACAGTTGCGTGTCGTCGTTGGTGATGGTTTCCAGCGGGTTGTGGCTGATGCCGGAGTTGCCGCCGCGCAGGAACAGCATGGCCTGCGGCATGACCTCGTGCATCTTCATCGCGTCGTGGCCGGCGCCGCTGGGCATGCGGTAGACCGGCAGGCCCTGAGCCTGCACCGCATGTTCCCAGCGCTGCTGCCAGGCGGGGGCGCTCGGTGCGGCCGCCGCGCGCATGGTTTCTTCGAGCTGGTAGTGCACGCCGCGGCGTTCGCAGATGTCCTTCAGCCTGGCGAGCACGTCACCGGCCAGCGCGTCGCGCTGCTCGTTGGTGGGCGCGCGCAGGTCGAGGCTGAACTGGCAGCGCCCGGGCACCACGTTGATCGAGCCGTTGGGCACGGACAGCATGCCGATCGTGCCCACCGAATCGCCGTCGGCGGCGGCGCGCTGTTCCACGTACAGCGCCAGTTCCGCCACCGCCGCGGCCGCATCGCGCCTGCGGTCCATCGGTGTGGTGCCCGCATGGCTGGCCATCCCGATCACCGCGCCCACGTAGCGCACGCTGCCGTTGATGGAGGTCACCACGCCCAGCGGCAGGTCGAGCTCGTTGAGCACCGGCCCCTGCTCGATATGGGTTTCGATGAAGCCGAGGTAGTCGGCCGGGTCGCGCTTCTGTTTCGCGATGTCGTCGATGCACAGCCCGGCATGCTTCATCGCCTCGCGCATCGTCACGCCGTCGGCGTCGGCCTGGTCCAGCCACGATGGATCGAACTGGCCGATCACCGCGCCCGAGCCCAGGAAGGTGGCCTTGTAGCGCTGGCCTTCCTCTTCGGCAAAGCCGATGACTTCGAGCGTGTACGGCAGCCGCCGGCCGGCCTTGTGCAGGGTGTGCACGCAGGCCATGGGCACCAGGATGCCGAGGCGGCCGTCGTACTTGCCGCCGTTGCGCACGGTGTCGTAGTGGCTCCCGGTGAGCAGTGCCTTGGCCTTCGGATTGACGCCGAGGTAGCGGCCCACCACGTTGCCGACCGCATCGACGTGCACCTCGTCGAAGCCGCATTCGCGCATCCAGTTCGACAGGCGCTGCGCGCAGGCGCGGTGGGCGTCGGTGAGGTAGGTCACCGTGAGCTGACCCTGCTCGGCATAGCCCGGGTCGCTGTGCTGCGCCAGCTTCTCGGCCCAGTCCCAGACCAGGTTGCCGAGGTCCGGCGCGACGCCGAACTTGTCGTTCAGGCGGATCTCGGCGATGCGGTGGATGTTGCGCACGCACTCGGCGAGCTCGAAGTCGGGCGGGTTGTGCAGGCGCCGCGCGAAGGTGTCGATGATCTCGTGGCGAGGCAGGCCCAAGCCGCGCGGCCCCCGCACCGCCAGGATGAACGGCCAGCCGAACTTCGCGTTGTAGTCGGCATTGAGCTGCTGGATGCGCGCGAACTCCTGCGGCGAGCAGTCGGTGAGGCCGGCCTTCGACTGCTCGTGGGTGGACTCGGCGGTGAGCGTCTTGCTCACCATCGCCTTGCCGGCGAGTTCGGGGTGGGCGCGCACCAGCGCGAGCTGCGGCTCGCGTCCGGCCTCGCGCAGCGTTTCCACCAGCGCAAGCTTCAGCGCGGCCAGCGTCTTGAAGGGGCGGCGGGCCCAGGCCTTCTCGGCGATCCAGGGCGAGTGTTCGTACACGCCGTCGAGCGCGGCGGTGAACTCGGCCTGCGAGGCGTCGTTCAGTTGGGCGAGCGAAAGGGGCATGGCGGGGCTCACTTCCAGACGAAGGCCGTGTCGGCGTTGAACGGATGCACCTGCTTCCAGTGCCGTGCGATGTCGATGCGGCGGGTGACCCACACGCGGTCGTGCTTCTCGATGTGGTCGAGGAACTTCTGCAGCGCACGCATCCGCCCCGGGCGGCCGAGCAGGCGGCAATGCATGCCGATGGACATCATCTTGGGCGCGTCTTCGCCTTCGGCATACAGCACGTCGAAGCTGTCGCGCAGGTAGGTGAAGAAGTCGTCACCCTGCGAATAGCCCTGGGGCAGCGCGAAGCGCATGTCGTTCACGTCGAGCGTGTAGGGCACCACCAGGTGCGGCGCGAGCGAGCCGTCGGTCTTTTTCACCTGCAGCCAGAAGGGCAGGTCGTCGCCGTAGTAGTCGCTGTCGTATTCGAAGCCGCCGTGGTCGGCCACCAGCCGGCGCGTGTTGGGGCTGTCGCGGCCGGTGTACCAGCCCAGGGGCCTCTCGCCGGTGAGGCGGGAGATGATGGCCATGCCGCGCTCCAGGTGCTCGCGCTCGGTGGCCTCGTCCATGTTCTGGTAGTGGATCCAGCGCCAGCCGTGGCAGGCGATCTCGTGGCCGAGCTCGACGAAGGCCTTCGTGAGCTCGGGGTGGCGTTCCAGCGCCATCGACACGCCGAACACGGTGAGCGGGAGCTTGCGCTTCTCGAACTCGTCGAGCAGGCGCCACACGCCCACGCGCGAGCCGTATTCGTAGATGCCTTCCATCGACAGGTGGCGCGCCGGGTAGGCGATCGGATTGAACATCTCCGAGAGGAACTGCTCGCTGCCGGCATCGCCGTGCAGCACCGAGTTCTCGCCGCCTTCTTCGTAGTTCAGCACGAATTGCACCGCCACGCGGGCGCGGCCGGGCCATTGCGCATGCGGCGGCTTGCGGCCGTAGCCGACGAGGTCGCGCGGGTAGTCTTGGGAGCCGTTGGTAGGGGTCATGGTGTTCATTTCGCGGGAACGGGAAACAGCGCGGCCTCCAGGTCGGGCACGCGGGGGTCGAGGCGCAGGTTGCGCTCGACGTTGCCGAGGTGGTCGTCCATCAGGCGCACAGCGGCGCGGGCATCGCGCTTCTCGAGTGCATCGACGATGGCGACGTGTTCTTCGAAGGAGTGCTCGGCCGAATGCGACGACTGGTACATGAGCGAGATCAGCGAGCAGCGCGACACCAGGTCCTGCAGCATCTCGGCCAGGGTCTCGTTGCCCAGCATGCGGGCCAGCACGACGTGGAAGTCGGCCAGCAGCCGGGTGCGGCCGGAGACGTCGGTGCGCTGCACGGCGGCCTGCTCGTCGCGCAGGTGGGCGCGCAGCTCGGCCACCTGGGCCGGCGTGATCTCGGCGGCCAGCCGCCGGACCATGGCGGTCTCGAGCATGTTGCGCACCTCGAACACCTGGCGCGCCTCCTCGACGCTGGGTTCGGCCACGTAGGCGCCGCGCGCCGGCGTGAGCGTGACCAGCTTGTCGCGGCTCAGCTGGTTGAGCGCCTGGCGCACCACCGTGCGCGAGACCGCAAAGATGTCGGCGATCTTCTGCTCGGCCAGCTTGGTGCCCGGCATGAGCCGGCGCTCGACGATGGCGGTGGTGACGGAGTCGACGATGCGCTGCGTGGTGGTGGCCGGTGCGGAGGAGGCCGCAGGCCTGGCCGTCTTGGCAACCACCTTCAGGTGGCGGGGCGAGCGGGCATGGGCGGCAGGCATGGAAGGTTCGGGTCGGCTTGATCTGTACCCAAAACTGTATACACTTTTGAGAAGCTTTCAAGCCCGACGTGACGCGGGCCCCTCGACCCCCCCCCCCGGAGCCCCCATGGGAAAACTCACCACCCACGTTCTCGACACCGTGCACGGCGGCCCCGCCGCCGGCATGGTGGTGTCGCTGTACCGCCTGCAAGGCGGTGCGGCCACGCTCGTCAAGCGCATCGAGCTCAACCACGACGGCCGTGCCGACGCGCCGCTGCTCGAAGGCGCGGCGCTCGAGCAGGCCCGGTACCGCCTCGTGTTCGGCGTGGCGGCCTACTTCCGGGGCCGCGGCGTGGCGCTGCCGGAGCCGGCCTTCCTCGACGAAGTGCCGCTGGACTTCGGCATCGCCGACACCGGCTCGCACTACCACGTGCCGCTGCTGTGCAGCCCCTGGTCCTATTCCACCTACCGGGGTAGCTGAGAAGCAGTCTTGACCGCGGCGCGTGCCATCCGGATCCGGATTGACATGGCGCCAGCTGTGTATACACTTTGCGAACGTCGCCGCGGAGCCCCGGGGCCAGCCCCTGAGGATTGCGACGTTGACACCCTCACAGAGCCCGCCGTGGTGAGGTGACCCTCCTGACTCGATACAAGAGGTCATCTTCATGGACGCCTATTTGCTCGACTGGGCCAACCTGCTGCTGCGCTGGGCCCACGTCATCACCGCCATCGCCTGGATCGGTTCCTCGTTCTACTTCGTCTTCCTCGACAACAGCCTCACGCCGCCGGTCGATCCCGACCTGAAGGAAAAGGGCGTCAACGGCGAGCTCTGGGCGGTGCACGGCGGCGGCTTCTACCACCCGCAGAAATACCTCGTCTCGCCGAAGAAGCTGCCCGAGCACCTGCATTGGTTCTACTGGGAGAGCTATTCCACCTGGCTCACCGGCTTCGGCCTGTTCACCGTGCTGTACCTGTTCAACGCGGGCAGCTTCCTGGTGGACAAGAGCGTGTTCGACTGGTCGGCGGGCGCTGCCATCGGCGCGGCGCTCGGCTTTCTGGTGGCGTTCTGGTTCGTCTACGACCTGATCTGCCGCGCCTTCGGGCAGAAGAAGAACGGCGACCTCATCGTCGGCCTGTGCGTCACCGCCTTCATCGTGCTGGCCTCGTGGCTGGCCTGCCAGCTCTTCGCCGGCCGCGCCGCCTTCCTGCTGGTGGGCGCGATGATCGCCACCGCCATGAGCGCCAACGTGTTCTTCTGGATCATTCCCGGCCAGCGCAAGGTGATCGCGCAGATGAAGGCCGGCCAGCCGGTGGATCCGATCCACGGCCAGCGCGGCAAGCAGCGCAGCGTGCACAACACCTACTTCACGCTGCCGGTGCTGATCGCGATGCTGTCCAACCACTACGGCTGGCTGTACCAGGGTCCGAACAACTGGCTGGTGCTGGTGCTGCTGATGCTGGCCGGCGCCTTGATCCGCCACAGCTTCGTGGCGCGCCACAAGGCGCTGGTGGCCGGCAAGCGGCCGCCGTGGGAATACGCGGTGGCGGGCACGCTCTCGCTGGCGGGCCTTGCCTTCTGGCTCTCGCCCGCGCCGCAGACTGCCGAGCAGAAGGCGCAGGCGGCCCAGCCGGTGCACTTTGCCGAGGTCAAGCAGGTGATCGACCAGCGCTGCGCCATGTGCCACAACGCGCAGCTGCAGAGCAAGAATGTCGCCCTGCACACGCCCGAACTGGTGAAGCAGCATGCGCAGCAGGTGTACCAGCAGGTCTCGGTGCTCAAGCTCATGCCGCTGAACAATGCCACCCAGATCACCGACGGCGAGCGGGCGCTGATCGCCCGCTGGTACGAAGGCGGCGCTGGCACCCAATAGCGAACAGCGGCCGCAGGCGTGCGGCTTCCGAGGTTCCCATGCAGTTCCACCCGAGGGCTCCGCGCAGCGAGCAGGACGTCCGCGTCGATCTCGCCTGTGCCTACCGGCTCGCCGCGCTGGCCGGCTGGGACGACACCATCTACACCCACCTGTCGGCCGCGGTGCCGGGCGAGCCGGGCACCTACCTCATCAACGAGTTCGGCCTGGGTTTCGACGAGGTCTGCGCGTCCAACCTCGTGAAGGTGGACGCGACCGGCCGGGTGGTCGACGGCAGCGGGCGGCGCGTCAACCCGACCGGCTTCACCATCCATGGCGCGGTGCATGCCGCGCGCCCCGAGGTCGAGTGCGTGATCCACCTGCACGCGCCGTGGGGTGTGGCCCTGTCGATGCTGCCTCGCGGGCTCGAGCCCACTTCGCAATGGGCCATGCGCCTGCACGGCCGGCTGGGCCGGCATGCCTACGAAGGCCTGGCGCTGGGCCGCGACGAGGAGCGCCGGCTGGTCGCCAACCTCGGTGCGCTCGACGGCCTCATCCTCGACAACCACGGCACGCTCACGGTGGGCCGCACGGTGGCCGAGGCCTTCTTGCTGATGCACCTGCTCGAGCGGGCCGCCAGCGCGCAGCTGCTGGCCATGGCGGCCACCGGCGGCCAGGTGCAGGTGGTGAGCGAGGCGCTGGCCGGGCGCACGTATCGCCAATGGGTGGGCGACGGCAGCGAATGGGACGGCGATGCCGAATGGCCCGCGCTGCTGCGCCGCGCCGACCGGCTGTCGCCGGGTTTTCGCGACTGACAACACCACAAACGAGGAGACGAAAGAGATGCCGACGATCCGGATCGAGCTGTTCGAGGGCCGCACGCCGCAACAGAAGGCTGCGCTGGCCAGGGAAGTGACCGAAGCCTGCGTGCGCGTGCTGGGCGGCAGCGCCGACTCGGTGGACGTGCTGTTCTACGACGTCCGCCGCGAAGACTGGGCCACCGGCGGCGTGTTGTGGAGCGAGCGAGCGCCCAAGGCGTCGAGCTGACGCCGGGAGCCAACCATGGGAACCCTCAGACACGCGGTCGCGCGGGCGGGCGCGGCGGGCCTGCTCGCGCTCGTGTTTTGCAGCACGTCGATGGCACAGGCGCAAGCGCCGGCCGACGACATCCTCATCGGCGCCAGCCTGCCGCTGTCCGGCCCGGATGCTGCGGTGGGGCAGGAGACGCTCGCAGTGGCCAAGGCCGCCTTCGACGCGGTGAACGCAGCCGGCGGCATCCAGGGGCGCCGGATTTCACTGCTGGCCCTGGACGACAAGTTCCAGCCTGCGCGGGCGGCCGAGAACGCCCGCAAGCTCGACGCGCAGGGCGTCGTGGCCTTGTTCAACTGCTGGGGCACGGCCAGCTGTGGCGCGTTGCTGCCCGTGGCCGCGCAGGCCCGGCTGCCGGTGGTGAGCGGCATCGGCATCGCCGACGTCGGCCCGCAGGGGCCGGCCGCGCGCTATGCCTTCAACGTGCGGCCGACCACCGAGGACGAGATCGCCCGCATGGTGCGCCAGATGGACACGATCGGGCAGCGCCGCATCGCGGTGGCCTACCAGGACGACGCCTTCGGCAGGAGCGGCCAGGCCGCGGCCCAGCGGATGCTGGCCCGGGCCGGTCTCAAACCGGCCGGTGAACACGCGATGGCGCGCGACGCCGGGAACATGGCGGCAGTGGTGGAAGCCTTGCGCCGCTCCGATGCGCAGGGCGTGGTGGTGGTGGCGCCGCCGCTCACCGCAGTGGCGCTGATCCGCCAAGCCCGCCAGGCAGGACTCGCGGCCCAGTTCTACTGCCTGGCCGCGCAGGCGCACCGCGCCATGGTCGCGCAGCTGGGCGAACACACCACCGGCGTCGTGTTCACGACGCTGGTCCCCAGCCCGTGGAATGCCGGCCTCCCGGTGGTGCGTGACTACCAGCAGGTGCTGCGCGGCGGCAACAGCCGGCAGGAGTTCTCGTACCTGGGGCTCGAGGTCTACATCAATGCCAGGGTACTGGTCGAAGGCTTGCGCAAGGCAGGCAGCCGGGTGACGCGTGAATCGCTGGTGACCGCGCTCGAGTCCATGGGCGAGAAGCTCTTCACGCCGACGTTGTCGGTGCACTACGGCCCCGGCTCGCGCCAAGGCTCGTCGTACGTCGGCCTCACCATGGTGAGCCGCTCAGGCAGCTTCATCGAGTGAGTGTCTGCTGACGCTGAGCCTGCACTGCGCCGCAGGCCGAAAGAATTGCTCGGCACGCAGCGTTCCCAGCCTCCGGCCGACGCCCGGTGCGAATTGATAACGCCTAAGTGCGAGGCCGGTCAACGCGCCGCCGTTACATCTGAGACGGCTTGTAAGGCTGCGGCTATTTGCCAACTTGTCACGGTATTTCGAGTCGGGATGGCCTGAAGATGCGCCCCGAACACGTGAAAGCGTGGTTGGTGCGCCGGGCCCCCATGAGGGCATTCCATTCAAAACCTGCCTGGCCGCCACAAACCCACTGGAGGGATCCGATGAGTTCTGGCGCCTTGCCGTTGTCGTCAAGCGCAGAGCCGGGAGCCGTACGCGGCTCCTGGGGCTCGGTCGCGCCCGGCAATTGGTACCGGCGCGAGGAAGCCATCATGGGCACCTCCGTCAGCGTGGAGCTGTGGGCGGCCGACCGGGAGACCGCCGAGTCGGCCATGGCCGCGGTCATCGAAGAGATGCACCGCGTCGACCATGCGATGAGCCCCTTCAAGCCCGACTCGGAGCTGTCGCGCATCAACCGCGACGCCGCCATGGCAGCGGTACCGGTGAGCGGCGAAATGGCGGCCCTGATCGAGCGCGCGATCGACTTCTCGCAGCTGTCCGGCGGCGCGTTCGACATCACCTATGCCAGTGCGGGCGCACTGTACGACTACCGCGAAGGCATCGCCCCCACCGACGAGATGCTTGCCCAGGGCTGCGCCGCCATCGGCTGGCGTCACCTGGCGGTCGACCGGCAGGCCGGCACGGTGCGCTTCCTGCGCCCCGGCATGCGCATCGACCTGGGCGGCTTTGCCAAGGGGCATGCGGTGGACAACGCGGTGGCCCTGCTGCGCCAGCGCGGCATCACCAACGCCTTCGTGGCGGCCGGCGGTGACAGCCGTGTGCTGGGCGACCGTCGCGGCCGGCCCTGGACCATCGGCATCCGTGACCCTCGCCGGCCCGGCCAGGTGGTGGCCGTGCTGCCGCTCGAAGACGTGGCGATCTCGACCTCGGGCGACTACGAGCGCTTCTTCGAGCGCGACGGCGTGCGCTGCCATCACGTCATCGACCCGAAGACCGGCAGGTCGCCCGACGGCGTGCGCAGCGTCACGGTGCTGGCCGATGACGGGCTCACCACCGAGGGGCTGTCGAAAAGCGTGTTCGTGCTGGGCCTCGAAAAAGGGCTGCAGCTCGTCGAATCCCTGCGCGGCGTCGACGCCATCGTCGTCGATGCCGCTGGTGTTCTGCATTACTCGTCGGGGCTGCTTGGTGCAGGCCCCAGGCCCCAATAACAACACGACAACGAAAAGCAAGAAAGCTCGCGCTCGACCCAACCGAAGCGACCGGAGAGGAAAAATGAAACGACTCACGATGACAACCGCGCTGGCAGGCACCGCCGCCGCCGCGTTGACCCTGGGGCTCGCCGGCTGCGGCAGCGGCAGCGACTCCTCGACCGTGACGGTGCAGGGCGACGTGCCCATCGCCTACGCCAAGCGATCGACCAGCATCTCGATCAACCCGACCGACGGCGCCCCCTTCGCCGCCGGCGGCGACCTGCTGATCCGCGAGAAGTCCTCGCCGAGCGCGCCCGAGCACAACATCACCGCGCAATTCACCCGCGGCCAGGGCGACGCCTCCGACCCCGAGGTGTCCTACGACGGCAAGAAGATCGTGTTCGCGATGCGCTGCCCGGTGAACGGCAGCCCCACGATCAACGGCCAGGTGGCCTGCACCGGCCGCTGGAACATCTGGGAATACGACATGACCACCGGTGGCTACACCGGCGGCACCTTCCGCCGCATCACCGGCAGCAACCAGCATGACGACGTGGATCCGGCCTACCTGCCGGCCGGCCGCGGCTTCGTGTTCGCGTCGAACCGCCAGGCCAAGTCGAGCCAGAACCAGGCGCTCGGCCGGGCCTACTTCGCGCTCGACGAATACGAGCGCGAGCGCGTGCTGAACCTGCACACGATGGACGCCGAGGGCAACGGCATCACCCAGATCACCTTCAACCAGAGCCATGACCGCAACCCGGTGGTGCGCCCGAACGGCGACATCATGTTCGCGCGCTGGGAGCACGTGGCCGACCGCAACCGCTTCGCGATCTTCCGCACCAAGCCCGACGGCACCGACATGTTCGTGCTGTACGGCGCGCAGAGTCCCGGCAACAGCTTCCTGCACCCGCGCGACATGGACCCGGCCGGTGCCTACAAGGGCAAGCTCACGTCGTCGCTGATGCCGCTGTCGCGCACCCAGGAAGGCGGCGCGCTGATGATCGTGGACGCGGCCAACTACTCCGAGAACAACACGCCGGCCAATGCCACCATCCCGGCGCAAGGGGGCCAGACCCAGTCCACCACCGAGCGCCTGAACGACGGCATGGGCCTGTCGCTCAACGGCCGCGTCACCACGCCGTACCCGCTGTGGGACGGCACCGACCGCGTGCTGGTGGCCTACCGCCCGTGCGAAGTCACCCGCGACGGCGTGGTGGTGCATTGCTCGACACTGACCGACGCCGAAAAGGCGCGCCTGGGCAACCGTGAGCGCACCATGGCCGAAGCCGCTGCCGATCCGGTGCAGGACAACGCGCCGGCGGCCTATGCGATCTACATGTTCAACCCGGCCAACCAGACCTGGCTGAACGTCGCAGCCCCGCCCCCGGGCTTCATGTACACCGACCCGGTCGCCCTGCAGGCCCGCACCGAGCCGAATGCGACCGACCCGACCAACGTGGACCCGGTGCTGCGCGCGCAGAACATGGCGCTCATCGAAGTGCGTTCGGTGTACGACACCGACGGCCTGAACCGCATGTCCGACCCGATGCTGACCGCCGCCGACCTGGCCGCGGGCTGCACGACGGCGATCGCCAAGGTGGCGCCCACCGATTCGCACGACACGCGTCCGATGGTGGCCGACCTGCTGCGCATCAAGGACCCGGCCGACGCGGCCTATCGCTGCGCACCCGCCCGTTTCGTGCGGGCCGTGCGTGCCATCGCGCCGCCGTCGTCCACCATGGGCCTGCGTTCTGCCATCGGCGAAACCGAGTTCGAGCAGCAGCAGATCCTGGGCTATGCGCAGGTCGAGCCCGACGGTTCCTTCAAGCTGCAGGTGCCGGCCGACATCCCGCTGGGCCTGCAGATCGTCGACGCCAAGGGCCGTGCGTTCCAGACGCACACCAACTGGATCCAGGTCCGCCCCGGCGAGCGCCGCACCTGCGACGGCTGCCACAGCCCGCGCCGAGGCGCTTCGCTGAACTCCGGCACCGTGGTCAACACCATGCCCGCTGCCTTGGTACAGGCCCTGGCCGGCGCGCACCAGTCCGGCGAGACGATGGCCTCGACCCGCACCCGCCTCGATCCGGCGCGCCTGAACCTGGTGACCGACCTCGACTTCACCGACGTGTGGGCCGACACCACGAAGCCCAACGTCACGGCGCGTCCGAGCATCCTGGTGCGCTACACCGGCAACACGAACCCGGCCGACGACCTGGCCACGGCCGTGCCGACCAACGGTGTCATCAACTATCCGCAGCACATCGCCCCGCTGTGGACGCGCGTTCGCGGCACCGGCGGCGCCAACACCTGCACCAACTGCCACAGCGACCCGGCCAATCTCGACCTGCGCAACACCACGGCCGGCACCGGCCGGCTGGTGTCGTACGAAGAGCTGCTGCTGGGCGACCCGGTGCTCGGCGCCAACGGCCAGCCGGTGACCCGCATCCGCGACGGCGTGCCCGAGATCGAGCGCGGTCCGGCCCTGGTGGAAACCAGCTCCGGCGCTGCCAACACCGCAGGCCAGGCCCGCAAGAGCCGCCTCACCGAGATCCTGTTCGGTGAAACCCTGCTGGCCGGCTCGGCCGCGCGCACCGCGTTCCCCAACCCGCCGGCCGGCGCGCCCGACCACTCGACGCTGCTCAACCCGGCCGAGAAGCGGCTGCTGGTCGAGTGGATCGACCTGGGCGGCCAGTACTACAACGACCCGTTCGGCTCCGGCAGCGCCGTGCGCACCGTCACCACGCTGAGCCAGGCGACCTTCGAGTCGCAGGTGTGGCCGGTGCTGCGCTCGACCTGTGCGGCGGCCTGCCACCAGGCCATCGGCACCGACCCGAGCATCGTGGGCGGCGGCCAGTTCCGCGGCAACCGCTTCGTGCTCACCGGCAGCGCCGAGGGCGACTACAACGTCACCTTGTCGATGATCTCGGACACCTGCAACGCGGCACAGAACTACCTGCTGTCGCGTCCGTCCACCGTGCCGCACCCGGCCGGTGCGACGACGCAGACCACCGCCGTGCTGCCGGTGGGCAGCGCAGGCTACAACGCGATCGCCAGCTGGATCACCTCGGGCTGTACTCAATGACGCTCGAGAGTCGAGTCATCGCGTCGCGAGGCGCACGGCGTCTCGCGGCGCTTTCCCTGGCGGCCGTTGCGGCCGCCGCCCTGCTGGCCAGCTGCGGCGGGGGCGGTTCCAACCCGCTGGACAACCCGCCCGACGTCCAGAACCCCGGCGGCACCGGCGGGCAGAAGCTGTCGTTCGCGTACTTCCAGCGCTGCGTCAATCCCATCTTCCTGGCGCAGCTGCAGATCAACCAGAATGGCGTGATCTCCATCAACACCTGTGCCGCCTCGGGTTGCCACGACAACACCGTGGGCACGGGTGGCGCCTTCCGCGTGGTGCAGTCGGCGCAACCGGTGGACCTGTCCAACGGGGCCAACACGCCCGACGTGATCCGCACCACCGACATGTACAAGAACTACTACTCAGCGGCCGGCGAGGTGTTCATCAGCTCACCGGCGCAGAGCCGCCTGCTCACCAAGCCCATGGTCAACGGCGTGCTTCACGGCGGAGGCCTCATCTTCGAGAACCTGCAGGACCCGAACGCAAGGCTGATCCAGTACTGGATGAGCCGCCCCATGCCCGCCGGGCAGGACGAGTTCAGCACTGCGGCGGCCAACATGTTCACGCCGCCTGACATCAATACCGGGGCCTGCAACACACAATGAGCGACTGGTTGTTCGGAGGGGTTGCAGCTCGTTGCCGCGCACCGCTGCGCGGCTTGCTGTTCTGGGGCCTGGTGGCCTGCGCCGCCATCGGCGCCCGACCGGCACACGCTGCGGAAGACAAGGTCGAGCGGCTGCAGATCACCGACCCCTACATCGAGCTGCACACCGGTCCCGGCCGCGGCTACCCGGTCTTCTTCGTCGCGCCTCGCGGCGAATGGATCGGCATCACGCTGCGCCACACCGACTGGTACAAGGTGCGCACCGAAGGCGGCAAGGAGGGCTGGGTGCATCGCCGGCAGCTCGAGACCACCCTCACCGAGGCAGGCGGGCAGAAGACCTTCCGCGATCTCGTGGTCGACGACTACCTGCTGCGCAAGCTCGAGCTCGGCGGCGGCTGGGGCCGCTTCAAGAAGGAGCCCATGCTCAAGATCTGGACCGGCTATCGGCTGTCGGACACCCTGTCGGTCGAGGGCACGCTGGGGCAGGTGCAGGGTGTCTTCTCCGGCACCGACTTCTGGCACGTCAACCTGAACGTCGAGCCATGGTCCGACCGGCGGCTGTCGCCGTTCTTCGGCGTCGGATTCGGGCGCTTCAAGAACGTGCCGAACCAGAGCCTGGTGTCGTCCATCGTCACCGACGCCAAGCTGGCCAACGTCGGGCTGGGCGTGCGCTACTACATCACCGACCGTTTCGTGCTGCGGGCCGACTACTCCATCTACACCGCCTTCGTGGCAGACACCCGGTCCACCGAGTACCGCGCCATCACGGGCGGTCTGTCGTTCTTCTTCCAGTGAGAGCCATGCGCCTACACCTCCTGACCCTTCCCCTGCTGCTGGCTGCCGGCGTGCTGGCGAGCCCGTTCGCCGCCGCGCAGAACACCCCTGCCCAGCCCGCGGGGCAGCAGCAGCCGGCCAACGAGCAGGTCATCGTGCCGCAGGTGGACCGGCGCGACGTGAAGCTGCCGCGCTTCCCGTCGAAGGACTTCGAGGCGGGCCTGTTCGCCGGCACCTACCAGACCGAGAACTTCGGCTCCAACCTGGTGACGGGCCTGCGCCTGGGCTATCACGTGACCGAGGACTTCTTCGTCGAGGCCGCCTACGCCCAGACGAAGGTGAGCGACGAATCCTTCCGGCAGATCCTGCCCGGCGGCGTGTTCGGCCGGCCGGAAGAGAAGCTCACCTACTACAACCTGTCGGTCGGCTACAACCTGCTGCCCGGCGAGGTGTTCATCGGCAAGAGCATCGCCAAGGCCAATGCGATCTACCTGATCGCCGGCATCGGCAGCACGAAGTTCAACCAGAAATCGAGCCAGACCTACAACTTCGGCCTGGGCACCCGGCTCATGCTGAAGGACTGGGCCGCCGTGCAGGTGGACCTGCGCGACCACATCTTCTCGATGGACCTGCTGGGCCAGCGCAAGAGCACCCAGAACCTCGAGCTGACCGCCGGCATCACTTTCTTCTTCTGACCCGCAGCCACCATGATGAAGACGCTGTACACCTGTCTTGTCCGATCCGGCCGCGCGCTGGCTGGCGCCGCGCTCGCGGCCTGCACCGTGGCGGCCTCAGCGGCTGTCGTGCCGCAGGCGCCGGCCCCTGACTTCACGCTGCGCACGATGAACGGCCCGAACCTGCGCCTGCAGGAACAACGCGGCCAGGTCGTGATGGTGAACTTCTGGGCCACCTGGTGCGGACCGTGCCGCCAGGAGATGCCGCACCTCAACAAGCTGTACGACAAGTACAAGAACTCGGGCTTCGTGCTGCTGGGCGTCAACATCGACGACGACGCGCTGAAGGCAACCGACCTCGCCAACAAGCTGGGGCTCAAGTTCCCGGTGCTGCTCGACACCGACAAGAAGGTGAGCCGCACCTACGACATGAACGCGATGCCGGCCACGCTCCTGATCGACCGCGACGGCAAGGTGCGCTACATCCACCGCGGCTATCGCGACGGCTTCGAACTCACCTACGACAAGCAGATCCGGGAATTGGTGAAGGAATGAATGCCACCTTGCGCCTGGCCTGCGCGGCCGTGCTGTGCGCCTGCGCGGCACTTGCGGGCTGTGGTTCCATCGAGCCCTGGGTGAAGCCCTATGAACGCGAGAAGCTGGCCGATCCGGTGATGCAGTTCTCGCGGCACAGCCTGCCCGAGCGGCACCGGGAACACGTGCGGGTGGTGCGCGAGGGCGGACGCGGCGCGACCGGCGTGCAGGGGGGCGGCTGTGGCTGCAACTGACGACAGGTTCGACAAGAAGGTCGACAAGAGGGCTGAAAAGAGGGCTGAAAAGACGGCTGAAAGGAGGGCGACCGCCACGCTCATCGGCGTCATCGCCTCCGGCACTGCCGGTGCGGCCACGCTGCCCGAAGACCAGGCCGAGGCGATGTTCCACGTCTACGACGGCGGCGGCGTCACGGCCACCGGCCCGGCGCTGCTGGTGCGCAAGAGCCTGGCCGACAAGGTGTCGCTGTCGGCGTCGTACTACCTCGACGCGGTGAGCAACGCCTCCATCGACGTGGTGACCACGGCCAGCCCGTTCAAGGAAAAGCGCAATGCGTTCACCGTGGGCGCCGACTACCTGGTGCGCGACTCGCTGCTGTCGATCTCAGCCGAGACCAGCAAGGAGCCCGACTACAAGGCCGACGCGGTGACGCTGGGTGTCTCGCAGGAAGTCTTCGGCGGGATGACCACCGTGAGCCTGGGCTACACCCGCGGCTCCGACAAGGTGGGCAAGAAGGATGAGGGCTTCTTCGACTACGCACGCCACTGGCAGTACCGCCTGGGCGTCACCCAGATCCTCACGCCGCGGCTGCTGGCGAGCCTCAACTACGAGGTGGTGTCCGACGACGGCTACCTGGGCAACCCGTACCGCGCCGCACGCGTGTTCGGGGCTGCGGTGCCCGAGCGCAACCCGCGCACGCGCTCCAGCCGCGCCATCAAGGCCAGCGTGATCGCAGACCTCGGCGCGCGCAACTCGGTGCGCGGCGAGTACCGCTACTTCTGGGACACCTGGGCCATCAAGGCGCACACCGTCGACCTTGCCTACAGCCGCTGGTTCGGGGACCAATGGCTGGCCGACGCGACGCTGCGCTACTACACGCAGGACAAGGCGCTGTTCTACAGCGACAACGCCGCCACCGAAACCCGCTACGTCTCGCGCAACCGGCAGCTGTCCACCTTCAACAGCGTCGGCCTGGGCGCCAAGCTGTCGTACGCGTGGAAGAAGGTGCCCGGCCAGTACGAGATCAAGCTCAACGGGGCGTACGAGTTCGTGCGCTTCAAGTTCAAGGACTTCACCGACATCCGCAGCGGCAACCTGTACTCGTTCGACGCCAACGTGTTGCAGCTTTTCGTGTCGGCCACTTACTGAGACTGAGGGCAGCATGTTCTTCATTCGTCTTTGCCGCGCCTTTGCCGCCCTTTCGATCGCCTTCGCATCGACCGCCTGGGCTGCCGACGCTCCCGCGCCCGCAGCGGCGGCCAGTGCACCCGAGGCCGCCGCCTCGGCCCCGGCCCGGCCCGCCAGCCTCGATGCCCGCATCCAGGAGGTCAAGGGCGACGTGATCCGCCTGAACCGCGACCTGCTGGTGCTGGAAGAGGAGCTGCTGTTCCCGGCCAACACCCAGGTGGCGCTGTTCGTGTCGATGGACGTGGGCAAGCTGTTCGAGCTGGAGTCGGTGCAGATCAAGCTCGACGACAAGGTGATCACGAACTACCTGTACACCCCGCTCGAAGTGCAGGCCCTGCACCGCGGCGGCGTGCAGCGGGTGCATGTGGGCAACCTGAAGTCGGGCGAACACGAGATCGTGGCGTTCTTCACCGGCAAGGGCCCGCACGATCGCGACTACAAGCGCGGCACCACCATCAGGTTTGAAAAAGGCACCGACGCGAAGTACATCGAACTGCAGATCAAGGACTCCGCCGGCAAGCTCCAGCCGGAGTTCGAGGTGAAAGTCTGGCAATAACCCCCATGGCTGCACGCAGTTCTTCCAGGTTCAAGTCGCTGCGGCGGCTCGCCGTCGCAGCGGCCTGCGCGGGCGCCATGTCGGCGGCGCCCGCGGCCGATGTGCAGCAGCACGTGCTCAAGGACCCGCACTACGGCGACACGCTGTTCCATTTCTTCCAGGACCGCTACTTCACCTCGATCACCACGCTGATGGTGTCGCAGCACTTCGACCGCGTGTCGCAGCATGCCGACGAGGCCGAGCTGCTGCGCGGCGGCATGCTGCTGTCGTACGGGCTGCACCGCGAGGCCGGCGAGATCTTCGCGCAGCTCATCGACCGCAGCGCCACGCCGGCAGTGCGCGACCGCGCCTGGTTCTACCTCGCCAAGATCCGCTACCAGCGCGGCTTCACCGCCGAGGCCGAAGCGGCGATGGCCCGCATCGAGAAGAACCTGCCGCCCGCGCTCGAAGAGGAGCGGATGCTGCTGCAGGCCAACATGCTGCTGGCGCGCGGCGAATACGCGGCCGCGGCCGAGGTGCTCAAGGCGCCGGCCGCCAAGGCCGAGGCCGGGCAGTACGCGCGCTACAACCTGGGCGTGGCGCTGGTGAAGGGCGGCGATGCCAAGGCCGGCTCCGAGATGCTCGACGCGCTGGGCAAGGCGCCCGCGCTGACCGAGGAGTTCCGCAACCTGCGCGACAAGGCCAACGTGGCGCTCGGCTTCACCGCGCTGCAGAACCAGGAGCCGCATCTCGCACGCGGCTACCTCGAGCGGGTGCGCCTGAACGGCCCCCATTCCAACAAGGCGCTGCTCGGCTTCGGCTGGGCCGCCGCCGAAATGAAGGACGCGAAGCTGGCCCTGGTGCCGTGGACCGAGCTCGCCACCCGCGACGCCAGCGACTCCGCGGTGCTCGAGGCGCGCATCGCCGTGCCCTACGCCTATGCCGAGCTGGGCGCCTTCGGCCAGGCGCTCGACCGCTACAACGAGGCGGTGGCCGAATTCGAGCGTGAGGGCCGTGCCCTCGACGAAACCATTGCCGCCATCCGCGCCGGCAAGCTGGTTCAGGGGCTGGCCGAGAGCAACCCGGGCGACGAGATGGGCTGGTTCTGGAACATCCGCGAACTGCCGGAGATGCCGCATGGCCGTCACCTGTCGCAGGTGATGGCCCAGCACGAGTTCCAGGAGGCCTTCAAGAACTGGCGCGACCTGCAGTTCCTGCACCGCAACCTGCAGCGCTGGCAGGACAACCTGGGCGTCTTCACCGACATGCTCGACAACCGCCGCAAGGCCTTCACCGACCGCCTGCCGCAGGTGCGGGCCAAGGCCAGCGAGACGGGACTGCCGCAGCTGCAGCAGCAGGCCGGCGCGCTGTCCCGGGAACTCGCCGAAGTCGAGGCCTCTGCCGATGCCGGGGCGCTTGCCGACGAACGGGAGCGTGCCCTGATCGAGCGGATCGACGGCGTGCGTGCCACGCTGGAGCAGCTGGATCCCAAGGACCCGGAAACCGCCGCGACCCGCGAACGCTATCGCCTGGCCGCCGGCGCCATGACCTGGCAGCTGGCCCAGCACTACCCGAACCGGCTCTGGGAAGCGAAAAAGGGCCAGAAGACCCTCGAAGCGCAGCTCGTCGAGGCTCAACGCCGTGACGCCGCGCTGGCCCAGGCCCAGAAGGACGAGCCGGTGCGCTTCGACAAGTTCGGCGAGCGCATCGCCGCGCTGAACCCGCGCATCGCCGCGCTGCTGCCGCGGGTGGTCGCGCTCGGCAACGAGCAGCAGCAGCAGGTGCAGGACATCGCAGTGGCCGAGCTGTCGCGCCAGAAGGAGCGCCTGGCCGTGTATGCGACGCAGGCGCGGTTCGCGCTGGCGCAGCTGTACGACCGCGCCATCGCCACCAGGAGTGCAGATGACACGCCCAAGCAATAGGACCACCCGCCTGGTGGCCGTGCTCGTCGCGTGCGGCCTGCTCAGCGCCTGTGCAGGCAGGCGCAAGGGCACGCTCGAGGAAGAGGTCACCCTCAGAAGCCTGGCCGGCCGCACCGTGGTCGTGACCGAGGACCGGGGCATCAAGGCCACCGAGGAGCAGGCGATCGCCGCCTACAAGAAGTTCCTCGAGGTGGCGCCGAATGCACCGCAGCGGGCCGAAGCCATCCGCCGCCTGGGCGATCTCGAGATGGACCATGCCGACAACCGCTTCGCCAGCGGCGAGCCGGTGGCCGGCCCGGTGGCGGCGGCCTCGCCGGGAACGCCCGCCTCGGGCGCTCAGCCGGGCGACGGCCCCGACTACCGGTCGGCGGTGGCGCACTACCAGCGCTACCTCAAGGACTATCCGGACGACCCCAACAACGACCGCGTGCTCTACCAGCTCGCCCGTGCCCAGGAGCAGGCCGGCGACCTGGAAGGCTCGCTCAAGACCCTGGACCGGCTGGCCCTGGGCGCGCCCAAGACCATCTACCGGGACGAAGCCAACTTCCGCCGCGGCGAGCTGCTGTTCTCGCTGCGCGAATACGTGAAGGCCGAGCAGGCCTACGCCACCGTGCTCAAGGGCGACTCGGCCAATCCGTATCGCGAGCGTGCGCTCTACATGCAGGGCTGGTCGCAGTTCAAGCAGGGGCGGCTCGACGAGTCGTTGCATTCCTTCTTCGGCGTGCTCGACCTCAAGGTGGCCAACAAGGGCGACGAAGGCGGGCTGGACAACATCCCCGGCCTCACCCGCGCCGACCGCGAGCTGGTGGAAGACACCTTCCGCGTGGCCAGCATCAGCCTGGCCAACCTGCAGGGGGCCGAGTCCATCCCGGCCTACGTCAACACGCCCGAGCGAAAGAGCTACGAGTTCCGGGTGTACGAGCAGCTCGGGGCCCTGTACCTCAAGCAGGAACGGGTGAAGGACGCGGCCGACACGCTGGGCCTGTTCGCACGGCGCGACCCGCTGCATGCGCAGGCGCCGCAGCTGCAGGCGCAGGTGATCGACATCTACCAGGAGAACGGCTTCGGCAGCCTGGCGCTCGACGCGAAGAAGGACTACGTGTCGCGCTACGGCATCGACAGCGAGTTCCGCCGCGCCAACCCGGCGGGCTGGGAGCGGGCGCAACCGCTGGTGAAGACCCACCTCACCGAGCTGGCGCGCCATCACCATGCGCTGGCGCAGAAGAGCAAGGCGAGCGCCGACTACCAGGAGGCGGTGCGCTGGTACCGCGCCTACATCGCGTCGTTCCCCACCGACCCCGACACCGCGCAGAACAACTTCCTGCTGGCCGAGCTGCTGTACGAAGACAGGCAGTACGCCGCGGCCGCGGTCGAATACGAAAAGACCGCCTACCAGTATCCGCAGCACGCGAAGAGCGCCGACGCCGGCTATGCCGCGCTGCTGGCCTATGCCGAGCAGGAAAAGCGCGTGGCGCCTGCCGAGCTGCCCGCACTGCAGCGCACGAGCGTCGACAGCGCCTTGCGCTTTGCGCAGGCCTTCCAGTCCGACACGCGCAACGGCCCGGTGCTCACGAACGCGGCCGAGAAGCTGTTCAACCTGCGTGACGGCGAGCAGGCGTCCAAGGTGGCCCGGCAGGTGCTCGACCTCAACCCGCCCGCTTCGGCTGCCAACCGCCGCGTGGCCTGGACGGTGATCGCGCACACGGCGTTCGACCGCGCCGCCTACGACGTGGCCGAACAGGCCTACGGCGAGGTGCTGGCGCTCACCCCCGAGAAGGAGGCCGGCCGCAGCGAACTGGTCGAGCGGGTGGCCGCCTCGATCTACAAGCAGGGCGAGATCGCGCGCGACGCCGGCGACCTGCGCCGCGCCGTGGGTCACTTCGAACGGGTGGCGATCGCCGCGCCGCAGTCGGCGGTGCGCGCCACCGCACAGTACGACGCGGCGGCCGCGCTGATCACGCTGAAGGACTGGGACGCGGCCACCCGCAGCCTCGAGGACTTCCGCCAGCGGTATCCCAACCACCCGCTGCAGGCCGAGGTGGGCAACAAGCTGGCCGTGGCCTATGTCGAGAAGGGCCAGTGGGCGCAGGCTGCCGGCGAGTTCGAGCGGGTGGCCAACACCAGCAAGGACCCGCAGCTGGCACGGCAGGCGCTGTGGCAGGCCGCCGAGCTGCACGAGAAGGGCGCCGAAAAGGGCGGCTCGCGAGCCGCCGCGGTGAAGACCTGGGAGCGCTACGTCAAGCAGTATCCGCAGCCCTTCGAGCCGGCCATGGAGGCGCGCTGGCGCCTGGCGAAGCTGGCCCGCGCCGACGGCAACGCGGCCCGCGAGCTGGCCCTCATGAAAGAGATCTTCCAGGCCGACAAGGCAGCGGGCGGCGCGCGTACCGAACGCACCCGCTACCTGGGCGCTACCGCGGCGCTGGCGATGGCCGAGCCGGTGTATGCCGAGTACCGCAAGGTGGCGCTGGTGGAGCCGCTGGCGAAGCAGCTCAAGCTCAAGAAGGCCAGGATGGAAGAGGTGCTGAAGGCCTATGCGGTGGCCACCGACTACGGCGTGGCCGACGTGACCACCGCCGCCACCTACCACGTGGCCGCGCTCTACCAGGACTTCGGCAAGGCGCTGATGACCTCGCAGCGGCCCAGGAAGCTGTCGAAGGTGGAGCTGGAGCAATACAACGTGATGCTCGAGGAGCAGGCCTTCCCGTTCGAGGAAAAGGCCTTCGAGCTGCACGAGGTGAATGCGAAGCGGGCCAGCGAAGGCATCTACGACCAGTGGGTGAAGAACAGCTTCAAGGCGCTGGGCGAGTTGCGGCCGGTGCGCTACGGCAAGGTCGAACGCAGCGAAGGAGCGGTGCATGAGATCCGCTGACACGCTGAAGACCGCAGCCCTGCTGCTGGCGCTGTGTTCAACATTGGGCGGCTGCTCGTCGGTGGCCCAGCGCCTGCCGGCCTCGGTGCAGGCGGCGGCGAAGTCGGTGGTCGATGCGGTCACCCCTGCGGCGGTCGCAGCCAGCGCGCCCGCCGCCGCCCCGGAAGCGCGCCCCGAGCCCGAAGCGCCGGTGAGCCCGGCTGCGCAACGCACCTTCGACGACGCCTTGCGCGCCCTGCGGGCCGGTCGCGCCGAAGAGGCCGAGCGCGGCTTCGTGTCGCTCACCCGGTCGAACCCGGAACTCGGCGGCCCGTTCGCCAACCTGGGCGTCATCTACCGCGAAGCGGGCAGGCTGCCCGAGTCGGCCAAGGCGCTCGAGGAGGCGGTGCGGGTGAACCCGCGGCAGGCGGTGTACTTCAACCAGCTGGGCATCACCTACCGGCACCAGGGCCAGTTCGCCAAGGCGCGCGAAGCCTACGAGCAGGCCGTCTCGCTCGACGCCCGGTACGCCTCGCCGCTGCTCAACCTCGGCATCCTGCACGACCTCTACCTGGGCGATGCCCGCCGTGCGCTGGAGCTGTACGACCGCTACCTCGCACTGTCGCCGGCAGGTGATGCAACGGTAACCAAATGGATCGCCGACCTGAAGAATCGCAAGCCGGCGCCGATCACCGTGAGTCAGCAGGGCAGCAACGGCAGCGCGAAGGAGAAGGAATGAAGCACATCGTCTTGACCCTGGCGATCCTGATCGTTGCGGCGGCAGCGCTGTTCGTGGCCCCGGCCTTTGCGCAGGACCGCGCCGACATCGACCGCACGCAGATCATCGGCAACCGCGAGCTGCCCAAGGTGCTGTACATCGTGCCCTGGAAGAAGCCGCTGCCCGGCGAGCTGGCAGGCCGCCCGGTGCAGAGCGTGCTCGACGAGGCGCTCGCACCGGTCGACCGCGATGTGTTCCGCCGCCAGGTGCAGTACGACGCGCAGCTGACCGCGCGCGAAGCTGCATCGAAGCAGGCCAAGTGACCCCCGTTTCCTGTTCCCCCCGTCTACGAGCAGACGAAAGAAAGACGTCTTAGGAGAGTGATGATGACTGCCTTCCAAACCGCCGTGAAGTTCTTCCAGGACAGCGGCCTGTTCATCTACCCCAGCATCCTGATCATGGCGCTGGGCCTGGCCATCGCGATCGAGCGCTTCATGTTCCTCAATCGCGCGCGCAGCGAGAACCGCAAGCTGTGGGCCAAGGTGCTGCCGATGCTGCAGAACGGCCGCTTCAAGGACGTGCTGGGCATCACCTCCGAGTCCGACGCCGCCATCGGCAAGATCGTCACCAACGGCCTGCTGCGCATGCAAAGCCCCGGCCGCCGCGAAGACCTCGACGCCGCGATGGAGGAGGGCATGATGGAAATCGTGCCGCGCCTCGAGAAGCGCACCCACTACATCGCCACCTTCGCCAACGTGATCACGCTGGTGGGCCTGCTGGGCACCATCATCGGCCTGATCAAGGGCTTCACCGCGGTGGCCCAGGTCAACCCGGCCGAAAAGGCCGAGCTGCTGTCGGCCTCGATCTCGATCGCGATGAACAACACCGCCTTCGCGCTGATGGTGGCCATTCCCTTCCTGCTGATCCATGCCTTCCTGCAGGCCCGCACCAGCGAGATCGTCGACGGCCTGGAAGCCGCGAAGATCAGCTTCCTGAACCTGGTGCAGCGCCTGAAGGCCGAGCAGGGCGCTCCGGCCGCGCGTTGATCCACATCCACGTCGCCTGCCGGAGGGGCCGACCATGCGTGTAAGACGTCTGCGCAAACAGGTGGCGGAGCTCGAAGTCACCGCCTTCATCAACCTCATCGTCGTGCTGGTGCCGTTCCTGCTCTCCACGGCCGTGTTCACGCGCCTGGCGGTGATGGACCTGTCGCTGCCGGCCCAGTCGTCGGGCGGCGCCGAGCAGCTGAAGGAAAACAACCTCAAGCTCGAAGTCGTGATCCGGCCCGACGCGATCGAGGTCGGTGACCGCATCGGCGGGCTGATCGAGCGCGTCCCGAACAACGACAAGGGCTACGACCTGAAGACGCTGTCCTCGATCATCCAGATGCTCAAGGGCAAGTTCCCGAACCAGACCGACGCGACCGTGCTGGCCCAGCCCAACACCTCGTACGACGTGCTGGTGCAGGTGATGGACACGGTGCGCGAGAGCCACGTGGTGCAGGGCCCGAAGGTGACCCGCACCGAGCTCTTCCCCGACATCTCCATCGGCGACGCGCCGATCAGCCAGGGCGGCAAACCATGACGCTCACACCGCTGCAGAAGCGTGCCGAGCGCAAGGCGCGCAACCACCAGGGGCTCGACATGAACCTGGTGTCGCTGATCGACATCTTCACGATCCTGATCTTCTTCCTGCTCTCCAGCGCCACCGGCGTCGAGCTGCTGCCCAGCCCCAAGGCGGTGAAGCTGCCCGAGTCGTTTGCCGACAAGAGCCCGAAGGAAACCATCATCGTGGCGGTCAATGCCGAGGAGATCATCGTCGACGGCCGCAAGGTGGCCTCGGTGGCGGAGGTGATGGCCGCCAAGGGTGACCTGATCCCGGGCCTGAAGGCCGAGCTCGACTTGTTGAACAGCACGCGCCAGGTGGTGCTCGAGAAGAACAAGGAGCAGACCAAGGCCATCACGATCATGGGCGACAAGGACATCCCCTACCAGCTGCTGCGCAAGGTCATGTACACCAGCGCACGCGCGAACTTCAGCGACGTGTCGTTTGCGGTTCGCAGGAAGGACGCATGAGGCGCCTCATGAAGCATTCAATGCACGGGCGCCTGCGGGCCGCCGCGCCGGGCCGCTCACGAGCAAGGCCCGCCCCCCCGACGTACCCGGCGAGCGGGGTGTTGCCATGACATCCCTGGCTGTGTCGTTTCGTGCGCCGGTACTGCCGTGGGCATATTCGGAAGACGACGAAAAGCGCTTCAAGCGCATCCTCAACCGCGTGCTCATCGCTGCGGTGCTGCTGTGCCTGCTGATGCTGTTGTGGCCCAGGCCGCAGGTCGACCGCGCGCAGCCGCAGGAGCTGCCGCCGCGCCTGGCCAAGCTGCTGCTCGACAAGGAGCCGCCGGCGCCGCCGCCACCCAAGCCGGTGGCGAAGCAGGAGGCGCAGCCCAAGGACGCCAAGCCCGAGCCCAGCACCAACAAGCCCGACCCGGCCAGGCCCGAGCCTCCCAAGGCGGCCGTGGCGCCCGAAGCACGGCGGCCCATCGCCGGCCTGCCGCCCGGTGAAAAGACCCTCGACAACGCGCGCCGCAAGGCCGCCGGCGTGGGCCTGCTCGCCATGAGCGACCAGCTGGCCGAGCTGCGCGGCGCGCCGGCGGCGGTGCAGCTCAAGCAGGACATCAAGCAGGGCCCCGGCGTGGGCACCGGCGTGGGTGTCGGCGTGGGCGCCGGCAAGGACCCGGGCCTGCCCGACCGTTCGCTCATCACCTCCAACGCCACCGGCGGCTCGGGCGGCATCAACACCGCCGCCTACAGCCGCAACACCGGTGGCGGCGGCCTCGCCGGCCGTGCCACCACGCTGGTCGAAGGCGTGGCCGGCGGCGGTGGCGGCGGCGGCCCGGGCGGCGGCGGCGTGCGCGGCGGCAAGGGCGACGGCACCGGCACCGGAGCGGGCGGCGGCAAGGGCGGCAACGTGCAGCGCGACGGCAGCGGCAAGGCCTCGCGTTCGCTCGAGGAGATCAAGCTGGTGTTCGAGCGCAACAAGGGTGCCATCTATGCGATCTACAACCGTGCGCTGCGCGAGGACCCCACGCTGCAGGGCAAGGTGGTGATCGCGCTCAAGATCGCGCCGGCCGGCAACGTGATCGACTGCCGCATCGTGTCGAGCGAACTGAAGTCGCCCGAACTCGAGAGCAAGCTGCTGGCGCGCATCCGCCAGTTCGACTTCGGCGCCAAGGACGTCAACCAGATGGACGTCAACTGGCCGGTGGACTTCCTGCCTTCGTGATTGGGTAGTGACTGGTGACTGGTGACTGGTGATCGGTCACTGGTCATTTCCAAAGGGAAGCACCGCCTCCAGCGAACGTATCGAGGCCCGGCCGCCTTCCCCGTGGCAACCGCCGCGGTCGAGCAGCAGGGCCTGCAGCCCGGCGTTCAGCGCGGCGTCGTAGTCCAGCAGCGGCGAGTCGCCCACCATCAGGGCGTGCCCGCTGTCCATGCCGAAGCGTCCGACCACCGAGTGGAAGGCCTGCGGCAGCGGCTTGCTGAAGCCCTGTTCCTCGCCGATGGCCACATGGTCCACCAGCTCGGCGAGACCGGTGGCCTTGAGCTTGCGCCGCTGGCCGTCCGACGGGCCGTTGGTGAGGATGGCGGTGCGGACGTCGCGCTCGCGCAGCTGAGCCAGCACCGGCAGCACGTCGTCGTACAGCAGCGGCGTGTCGTTGACCACGTCCATGAACAGCGTGTTGAGCCGGATCACCAGCTCGTCGCTGGCCACCACGCCCAGCGTGTCGAACGGCTCGCGAAAGCGCCGGGCCCGGTACTCGGCGCGGGTGAGCTTGCCCTGCTCGAACAAGGCGAACAACGCACGATCGACCGGCGGGCAGGCCTGCAGGTAGGCCTGTGCGTCGATGCCTTCCTGCTCCAGCAGCTTGCCCATCTGCGCATAGGCGGTCTGCCGCGTGGTCGCGAAGTCGATCAGCGTGTCGTCGAGGTCGAAGATGACGAGCTTCGTGGGCATGGTTCTTTCGTGCTGGTCCATCGCTCAGTTGTCCCACACCGGCCGCAGGCCGATGGTGGTGGTGCCCAGCCGCGCCCACTTGCCGCGGCGCGCGGCGATCGTGAGGTGGCTGGCGTCCTTGCTCCAGGCGCCGCCCTTGGCCACCCGCTCCATTCCCGCCGGCCCGCACGGGTCCTGGCACCACTCGCTCAGGTTGCCGGCCAGGTCGTAGAGGCCGAGTTCACTGGGCGGGAAGCGGCCCACCGGGGTGGTGCCGCCGTAGTGCTCGTCATAGTTCGCGAGCGCCTCGCTGGGCGCCGAGTCGCCCCACGGATAGGCCCGTTCCGCGCGGTTGTTCGACGCGAAGCGCTCCCATTCCTGCTCTGTGGGCAGGCGTGCACCGAGCCCGTCGCACAGCAGCTGCGCGCCGGCCCAGCTGATGCCCCAGGCCGGATGCATGTCCCAGGCCGGCGCGCAGGTCCAGCGGTCGTTCTCGAGGTCGTAGACGAGCGGCTGCCGGGGGTTGTGCACGTTGACGAAGCGGTAGGTCCACGGGCCTTCAGCCGGCACGCGCAATTCGTTGAGCAGCAGCACCGCCAGGCCGCAGGTGACCAGCGTGGAGGCCACCCGCAGCGGGCGCGGCTGGCCGTGCGGCATGAACCGCACGGCGGTGTCGAGATAGCGTTGGATGGCGTGCGGCTGCATGGTGGAGCGGGCGTCTCAGGCAGCCTGCTCGCCGCGCTGACGGGCGCCGGCATGGCCCGCGGCGTGAAGCACGTCGTCGATCACTTGCAGCTGATCGGCGCTCAGGTCGCGACGCCAGCGCTCGTCGACCGACTCGCGCGTGCGGAAGGACGAGAAGGTGCCGCCGCGGCTGACGCGCTGCCGGTCCCGCAGGAAGTCCATCTGGCGAGGGTGCGGCGCCACCCCCAGCAGCGCCGACAGCGATTCGAGGCCACGCGCCGGCTCTCGCGTCAGCGCTTCGAGATGCAGCGTCCTGTGCTCGAACAGGCCGAGCGTGCGGCGGGCGATCTCGTAGCGCACCGCGATGCTCTTGGCCGCCGTTTCGGCGGCACGCAGCTCCGGCCCGCTGTTGGCGCCCAGGCGGCTGCGGTAGCCGGGGAAGTACCGGGCGAAGGTCGCCGGCACCAGCTCGTCGTATCGCCACAGGGCGGTCAGGCTGCTTCGCAGCACCGACGAGACGATCTCGCGCGCGTCGCGCTGCAGGAACACGACCTTGAGCGTCGGCATGAAGGCCTTGAGCCATTCGAGCTTGCCGAACAGCACCGTCTCCTTGAAGCCGATGACACGCGCGGTGTTCGACTGGAGCAGGTAGGCCCTGAATTCGAAGAGGAAGTCGCGCAGGTCGGGCTTGTCGGCGATCGACGGGTGCAGGGACTGCGAGTCGAACGAGCCGGCCGGCCAGTGCGCGAGGTCGCAGCCGCGGAAGAAGCCCGTCTGCATGGACAGGGGCTCGTTGAGGCACTCGATGCCCGGGTGCGCCTGCAGCAGGTCGTTCAGGAAGTTCGAACCCGAGCGGTGATGCGCAAGCACCAGGAACGGAGCGCGGCTGTCAGGAGACGGGGCGTTCATCTCGTTTGGGGGATTCGGAGCATTCGGCGTGCCCGCCATTGCGCCCAGAGTCTGACGCATTGCCATCGGTAACCCTTACAAAGAAAGGGGTGCTGTAAGCCCTTACAGGTTTGCCGCGGCGATGCGCGCCGCTACGCTTGCCCGAAATGCTCCAAGCCCATGATGTTGTGGCGGATTCCGGACTGCGGCATAAGTGCGCGTCGTACTGCAGGAGGGGGGTGAAGTGACGGACGTTCCACCCGAGGCCGGCAACCGGCGCGGTAGTTTCCTGCGCTGGGCCGCACTGGCCGCCTTGTTGGCCGCCGTGGCGGCGGCTGCGTTCTGGTTCGCCCGATCGCCCTCGCGCTCCGGTGCTGGCGGGCCGCCCGAGAAGCTGACCATCGCGTTGTCGACCACGCCGCATGCAGCCTTGCTGCACCTGGCGCACGCCAAGGGTTTCCTTGCGCGTCATGGGCTGGACGTCACCCTCAAGCCGGTGAGTCACGGCAAGGCGGCGCTCGACCTGCTGGCCCAGGGCCAGGCCGACCTGGCCGCCGCTGCCGAAGTGCCCTTCGTGATCTCGGTGCTCAACGGCGAGCCGTTGGGCATCGCGGCCACGGTGCTCAGCGTGTCGAGCGAAATGGCCATCGTCGCGCGCCGCGATCGGGCCATCGCACAACCGGCCGACCTGCTGGGCAAGCGTGTGGGCGTGACCTTCGGCACCAGCGGCGAGTACTTCCTGTGGGCCTTCCTCACCCACTACAAGCTGGCGCCCGAGCGGGTGTCGCTGGTCGATGTGGCGCCAGGGCAGATGACCGAGCGGCTGACCGGCGGTGCCATCGACGCCGCATCGACCTGGGAGCCGCTGCGCACACGGGTGCAGGAGGCGCTGGGGCCGCAGGGACTGTCCTTCAGCGAGTCGAACGCCTACACCGTGACCCATGTCGTGGTCGGGCGCAACGACTTCCTCAAGCAGCGCTCGCAGGCCATCGAGAAGCTCGTGCGGGCCCTGCTCGAAACCGAGCGCTTCGTCAGGGACCAGCCGCAGGAGGCCCTGGCACTGGCCGCGGCCCAGCTCAAGCTCGACGTTGGCTCATTGCGGCCCGTCTGGCAGGAACTCGAGTTCCGCGTCGACCTGCGCCAGTCGCAGCTCATCACGCTTGAAGACCAGGCCCGCTGGGCCATTGCGCGCGGCTATTCGAAGAAGCAGCCGGTACCCAACTTCCTCCAGCATCTGTACCTTGGTGCGCTGCTGGCCGTGTCGCCCGAGCGGGTGACGGTGGTGCACTAGGCACCCGGGCAATCGGGCCATCCGCAGATGAAGATCAGCACCAAGGCGAAGCTTGCGAGCGCGACGGCCTTCGTATCGATCGGCCTGATCGCCGCGATGATCTGGTGGGCCAACGCCGAGATGCAGCATGCGGCGCAGCAGCGCCGGCAGGCCAGCAGCATCGTCAAGGCGCTGGACGACCTGCGGCTGGTGACCTTCGAGTTCGTGCTGCACCGGCATGAGCGGGCCCAGGTGCAGCATCGCGGCGTGTCCCAGCGGCTCGACCAGCTGCTGGCCGAGAGCACCTTCACCGACCCCGAGCCGGCCGCCACGCTGGAGGCCCTGCGCGAGCGCAGCGTGCAGACGCGCCGCATCTTCGACGAGTTCGTGGCGCCGCCGTCGGCACCCGGCGAAGCGGCGCAGGCCGAGGCGCGCCGCTTCGAGGCCCAGCTCGGCAGCCGGCTGCTGATCCTGCAGCAGGAGAGCCTGGCCGACGCGTTCCGCCTCATCGACTATTCGACCGAGCGCATCAATGCGGCGCAGACCCGCGTGGTGCTGGTCATCGCCGGCGGGCTCGCGCTGATCGCGCTCACCATGGCCGGCGTCGCCTGGTTCATCCACCGCAGCGTGCTGGTGCCGGTGCGCCGCCTCGAGCAGGCCACCCGCGAGGTGGCCTCGGGCAACTGGAACTTCAAGCTCGACAGCGGCAGCCGCGACGAGATCGGGCAGACCTCGCGCCATTTCGACGCGATGACGCAGGCACTGCGCGAATCGTTCGCGCAGATCGAGCGCAAGAACGACGAGCTCGCCGCGCTGAACAAGGAGATGGAGGCGTTCAGCTATTCGGTGTCGCACGACCTGCGCAGCCCGCTGCGCAGCATGGACGGTTTTTCCCTCGCGCTGATCGAGGACTACGGCGACAAGCTCGACGACGAGGCGAAGGACTACCTGCAGCGCATCCGCAACGCCAGCCAGCGCATGGGGCGCCTCATCGACGAGCTGCTGGGCCTGTCGCGCGTCACGCGCGCCGAGCTGTCGCTGCGGGCGGTCAACCTGAGCGCCATCGCGCGCGAGATCGCCGAGTCGCTGCAGCAGCAGCAGCCTCAGCGCAAGGTGCGCTGGCAGATCGAGGACGGCATCACGGTGCAGGCCGACAGCGCGCTGATGCACATCGCGATGCAGAACCTGCTGGAGAACGCGTGGAAGTTCACCGGCAAGACGCAAGACCCGGAAATCCGTGTCGGAACCATCGAACGCAACGGCAAAAAGGACTGCTTCGTGGCCGACAACGGCGTAGGCTTCGACATGGCCTACGCCGACCGGCTGTTCGGCGCCTTCCAGCGGCTGCATCACGAGAACGAGTTCGCGGGCACCGGCATCGGCCTGGCCATCGTGCAGCGCATCTTCCGCCGCCATGAAGGGCAGATCTGGGTGGAGGCGCAGCCGGGGCGCGGCGCCACGTTCTTCTTCAACCTGAAGGACTCAGGGGAATCGAACCATGAACGACAAGGACATCCTGCTCGTTGAAGACAACCCCGACGACGCCGCGCTGACGCTGCGCGCGTTCAAGCGCAGTCATGTGATGAATTCCATCCATCTGGTGCGCGACGGCATCGAGGCACTGGACTTCCTGTTCGGCCGGGGCGAGTATGCGTCGCGTGAATCCGGCGCCTTGCCGACGCTCGTGATCCTCGACCTGAAGCTGCCCAAGCTCGACGGCCTGGGCGTGCTGCGCGCGATACGTGCGCACGAACGCACCAAGCTGCTGCCGGTCGTGATCCTCACGTCGTCCAAGGAAGAGCAGGACCTCATCTCCGGCTATTCGCTGGGCGCCAACAGCTACGTGCGCAAGCCGGTGGACTTTGCCGAATTCGTGGAGGCGGTGAAGGTGCTGGGCATCTACTGGCTGATGATGAACCAATCCCCGCCGGAGAGACCGTCGCCGTGAGCAAACCGATCCGTGTGCTCATCGTCGAGGACTCCGAGGACGACGCGAAGCTGGCCGTCCGGATGCTGCGTGCCGGTGGCTTCGACACCAGCTACCGGCGCGTGCAGGACGTCGATTCGCTGCGCAGCGCCTTCGAGACCGAGCGCTGGGATGCCGTGCTGTCGGACTTCAGGCTGCCGGGCTTCAGCGGCGTCGATGCGCTCGAGATCTTCCGGCAGACCGGCCTGGACATCCCGTTCATCTTCTGCTCGGGCACGATCGGCGAGGAGATCGCGGTCGGCGCCATGAAGGCCGGCGCCAGCGACTACGTCATGAAGAGCAATCTGGCGCGGCTGGCGCCGGTGCTCGAACGCGAGCTGGCGCAGGCGGCCATACGCGCCGAGCACCGCCAGGGGCAGATCGACCTCGAGGTCTCGCGCGACCGCTACATGGACCTCTACGACTTCGCGCCGGTGGGCTACCTCACCCTGTCGGCCGAGGGCCTGATCGAGCAGGTCAACCTCACCGGCGCCGACCTGCTGGGCGAGCGGCGCGAGCAGCTCACCGGCAGCCGCTTCGCCACCTTCGTGCGGCCGGCGGACGTGGAGCGCTGGTACCACCACTTCCTGCAGGCGCTGCACCACAGCGGCCGGCAGCGGCTGGAGCTGGTGCTGGTGAAGGCCGGCGGCGCGACCTTCCATGCGCAGCTCGACTGCATGCGGGTCGACAGCGGCGCGCCGATGGTGCGGGTGGCCATCATCGACATCAACGACCGCAAGGAGGCCGAGGCGGAGGTCCGCCGCTTCGAAGCGCAGCTGCGCGAGGTGCAGAAGATGGAATCGCTCGGCACCCTGGCCGGCGGCATTGCGCACGACTTCAACAACATCCTGGGTGCCGTGCTGGGCAACGTGACGCTGGCGCGCGAGGAGCTGGGCCGCAACCACCCGGCGCAGGCCAGCCTGGGCGAGATCTACAAGGCGAGCCTGCGGGCCCGCAACCTGGTGCGGCAGATCCTCACCTTCAGCCGCCGCGAGCCGCAGCAGCTGGTCACGCAGCCGCTGCACCCGGTGCTCGAGGAAACCCACAAGCTGCTGCGCGCCACGCTGCCGGCCAGCGTTCACCTCGAGGTGCTCATGCCCGAGAAGCCGCTGCATGTGCATGCCGACGCCAACCAGATGCAGCAGGTGCTGATGAACCTGTGCACCAACGCCTGGCATGCGCTGGGAGACGGCGCGAACCGCATCAGCATGGGCCTCGATGCCGTGCAGCTCGACGAGGTGGCCGCCCACCGCGTCGGCGCCCTGCCGGGCGGCAGCTATGCGCACGTGTGGGTGCGCGACACCGGCTGCGGTATGGACGAGGCGACCCGCCAGCGCATCTTCGAACCGTTCTTCACCACCAAGCCGGTGGGGCAGGGCACCGGGCTCGGCCTGTCGGTCGTGCACGGCATCGTGGCTTCGCACCATGGCGGCATCGCCGTCGAGAGCGAGCCGGGCCTGGGCAGCACCTTTCACCTGTACTTTCCGTTGGTGGAGGCTGCGCAAGCCGCGGCCCAGCCGCAGGGCGCGGAGGCGCCCGCTGCGGTGGCGGCGTCCGCACTGGCCACCCGTGCGAAGGGCGGCCATGGCGAGCACGTGCTGTACGTCGACGACGACGAGACCATGCTGCTGATGGTGCAGCGCCTGCTCGAGCGCGGCGGCTACCGCGTGAGCAGCTTCCAGAGCGCCAAGGCCGCGCTGGCCGCGGTGCGCAGCCGGCCGAACGAATTCGATTTCGTCGTGACCGACTTCAACATGCCGGAGCTTTCCGGCCTCGAGGTGGCGCGCGCCCTGCAGCGCATCCAGCCGCGTCTGCCGGTGGTGCTGAGCTCGGGCTACATCACCGAGGAGCTGCGGGCGCAGGCGCAACTGGCCGGCGTGCGCAGCCTGCTCGAAAAGCAGAACACCTTCCAGGAGCTGTGCGGCATGGTGGAGCTGATCCTCGCCAACAAGAACGCGGGTAGCAGCGCGTGAGCCGCCACCTGCGCATCGACCGCCACCAGCGCGAGGCGCTGAACGGCCACCGCGGCGGGGTGATCTACCTCACCGGCCTCTCGGGCGCCGGCAAGACCACCCTGGCGATGCTGCTGGAGCGGCGCCTGCACGAGCTGGGCATGCACACCTACCTGCTCGACGGCGACGAACTGCGCCGCGGCATCTGCGGCGGCCTCGGCTTTTCGGACGCCGACCGCATCGAGAACATGCGCCGTGCCGTCGAGATCGCGCGGCTGATGGTCGATGCGGGGCTGCTCACCATCGTTGCGCTGATCTCGCCCTTCCGGGCCGAGCGCGAGGCCGGCCGCGCCAAGTTCGCCGCCGGCGAATACATGGAAGTGTTCGTCGACGCGCCGCTGGAGGTGTGCGAGGCGCGCGACCCCAAGGGGCTCTACAAGAAGGCCCGCTCGGGCGAGATCGCCGGCTTCACCGGCATCGATTCGCCCTACGAGGCGCCGCTGGCTCCGGACTTGCGGGTCGATTCCTTGCTGCTCACCCCGCAGGAGGCTGCCGGGGCGCTGCTGGCCCGCATGGGGGAGCTCGGGTTCATCGAGCCGGCCGGGCAGGCGAGCGGCTTCACCAGTCCATCAGCTCGGCCAGCCGCCGCACCACCCACTGCGCCTCCGCCTCGGTGAGTCCCGAAGAGGGCTCCCGCAGGCCGGCATGCATCCGCTCCAGCACGTCGCGCTCGGCGATGCCCAGCTGCCATTGCAGCGTGCCCGCCTGTTCCGTGAGCGCCGTGGCGAGGTCTTCGCACATCTCGTAGCGCTGCGCGATCTGCTCGCGCGGGGCGTTGGGCTTGATGCGGCCCGGCTCGATGAAGAGCTCGATGAACGAGGGCGGGACGACGATCTGGTTGATTTCTTCGGACATGGCGGGGCATTTTCAACCACCACCCGTCTGGCCCGCGGTGTCTCGGCGCCCGAAACAGACGACCAGCGCGCAGGCCGTCACGACGAAGGCGATGACGAGCGGGCCGATGGCCTGCCATCCGAAGGCCGCAGCCAGTTCGCCGGCCGCCGCCGGCCCGACGATGAGTCCCACGCTGTTGCCCTGCATCGCGAAGCCGACCGTCGCGCCCACCAGGTCGGTACGTGGTGCGAAGCGCCGCACGCTGTCGAGGATGACCACCGGGATCGTCCCGCTGGCGAGCGACAGCACGATGGCTGCCGGCACGACGCCGCCGGCGGCCGTTGCCGGGTGGAACATCGCGACGCCGCAGGCTGCCGTCACGCCGAATGAGGCGAACAGCAGGTGCGCGGGCCGCATGCCGCGCACCAGCAGCTGGCCGCCCAGCAGGTTGCCGGCGGCGCTGGCGGCCACCGCCAGCGCACTCAGCATCGAGGCGCTGTCGGGCGCGACCTGCAAGCGCCCGGCCAGGTAGGTCGGCAGGAAGCTGAACGCGGCAAAGTAGGCCGCCGAGAAGGCGGCGAACAGCCCGCCCAGGATCCACGGTCCGGCTGCAGCGGCAGCGGCGGCCACGTCGCGCAGGATGGCCGGCGAAGACTGCGCCTTGGCGAGCCGGATGCCGCGCGTGCCCCAGGCCAGCAGGCTCGCGTATCCCGCCAGCAGCACCGCATTGACGAGCCAGAAGCCCCGCCAGCCGATCTCGCCCAGCAGCGGCGCTGCCAGCATCACCAGCGTCATGCCCACCGGCATGAAGGTGGCCCACAGCGCCATGGCCCGCTCGCGCACCTCGGATGGCGCCGCCGCGGCGATGAGCGCCGGCGCCGCCACCGTGACTCCCACGAACCCGAGGCCTTCGACGACCCGCGTGGCCAGCACGGCCGCCGGTGCGGTGGCCCCGGCACCGATCGCCGCGCCGGCGGCCAGGACGATCATCGAGGCCAGCGCCACCCGGCGCGCCCCGAGGCGGTCCGCGAGCAGCCCGACAGGCGCACCTGCCAGGGCACCGACGACCGCGAACGCCGACATCAGCCACGATGCCGCGGACAGGCCGAGCCCGAGATCACGTTGCATCTCGGCCATGGCCATGGGCACCTTGCCGACCTGGAAGGCGGCGACCACCCCCGCGCCCACGAACAGCAGCACCATGGGCCACGGCCGCCTCGCAGCCACCGCTGCCGGCAAGGCGGTCATTGCGCCGGCCCGCCGTCGCGCGCATGGCCGGCCAGCGCGGCGGCGATGCGGGCCACGTGGCTGCCCTGGAAGCGTGCGCCCTCGAGGTCGGCGGCCAGCGGCTGGCGGTCGCCGCCATGGCCGTCGTCGGCCATGGTCGAGGCGCCATAGGGCGAGCCTCCGGTGATCTGGTCCATGCGCAGCTGGCCCTTGAAGCTGTAGGGCAGCCCCACCACCACCATGCCCAGGTGCAGCAGCACCACATGGGTGGTGAGGATGGTGGCCTCCTGGCCGCCATGCTGGGTGGCGGTCGAAGTGAAGACGCTGCCGACCTTGCCGACCAGTGCGTCCTTCGCCCAGAGCCCGCCGGCCTGGTCGAGGAAGTTCTTCATCTGGCTGGCCATCGTCCCGAAGCGGGTGGGCGTGCCGATGATGATGGCGTCGTAGCCCGGCAGTTCATCCACCGCGGCCACCGGTGCCGCCTGGTCGAGCTTGTAGCCGGCGCGCTGCGCCACATCGGGCGGGACGAGCTCCGGCACCCGCTTCACGACCGCCTCGGCATGCGCCTCGCGTGCGCCTTGCGCGACGGCGTTGGCCATCTGCTCGATGTGACCGTAGGACGAGTAATAGAGGACGAGGACCTTTGCCATGGGAAATGAACGTCGGTGATTGCGATGGCGCGCAGTGTGAGGAACGCGACTGATCGGCGGAAGTCTCAAAATCTCGTTCGAACTGATCGATGGAGCAGATCGTGTTGGAGAGCGTGACGCTGGACCAGATGCGCGTGTTCGTGGCCATCGCGGAAGAGGGCAGCTTCCGCAAGGGCGCGGCCCGCGTGAGGCGCGCGCAGTCCGCGGTGAGCCATGCGGTTGCCAACCTCGAGCTGCAGCTGGGGGTGCGCCTGTTCGACCGGTCGACGCACCGCCCGGTCCTGACCACGGCCGGGCGTGCGCTGCTGGAAGACGCGCGTGGCGTGCTGCTCAAGGTCGATGTGCTGAGGGCGCGGGCGCGCGGCTTCGAGCAGGGGCTGGAGACAGAGCTGTCGATGGTGGTCGACACGCTGTTCCCCCTGCCGGTCGTGGCCGCGGCTTTCAAGACCCTGCGCGAGGCCTATCCCACGGTGCGGTTGCGCCTGTCGGTGGAGCCGCTGGGCGGCCCGCCGGCGGCGCTGCGCGACCGGCGCTGCACGCTGGCCGTCATGGCGGGCGAGGACTTCATCGATCCGCGCATCGAGCGCGAGCGGCTGCTGTCGTTCGCGCTGGTGGCGGTGGCCGCTGCCTCACACCCGCTGGCGCGCAGCGCGGCTCGCGGTGCCTCGGTCACGGCTTCCGAACTGGCGGAGCAGGTGCAGGTCGTCCTGGAGGACCCGACCGATCTCTCCGAAGGCCGCGACTTCGGCGTGTTGTCGCCGCAGACGCTGCGAGTCGGCACCCAGGATGCAAAGCGGGCGCTGATCCTGGCGGGGGTGGGCTGGGGACGGCTGCCGCGCTGGAGCATCGAGGCGGAGCTCGATGCCGGTGCCCTGGTGCCCTTGCCGACCGCGAACTGGGGCCCCGGCGGAGAGAAGGTGACGGACGCCTACCTCGCCTGGCGGCTCGACCAGTCCCTGGGCATCGCGGCGCTGCACCTGCGCGACCTGCTGCGCAGCGCCAGCGCCCCGCGCTAGGCTCAGCGGTCGAACAAGCTGGAGCTCCCTCGCGGAGGGGGGTGGAGGGAGCCGTGCGTCAAGCCGCAGCCTCCTAGCCGCCGTCGACCACCAGGCCGCGCTCCAGCGCCAGCGCCTGGTTCTCGAAGATGGCCATCGCGGTGGCCATGCGCTTGAAGCCCTGCTTCAGGTAGAAGGACTCGGTACCCGGCCTGGCGTACAGGATGATCTTCTTGTGCCCGGCCGACAGCTCGACCAGCCGCGCCACGATGGCGCGGCCCAGGCCCAGGCCCTGTTGCGACGGGTGCACCGCCACGTCGCAGAGGTAGGAGCAATCCACGCCGTCGGCGACCGCCCGCCCGGCACCCACCAGCTGACCCCGGGCATCACGCACCAGGCAGCGGAACATGCTGTTGCCGAAGGCCACCTTCAGCGCTGCGGGCTTCTTGTCGCCCAGCGGGGCCACGCGGTAGAGCGCAGAGAGCTCGTCCCAGTCGAGGTCTTGCAGGGAGTCGCTCCAGGTGAGTGACGAAGAAGCCGGCGTGTCCATCACTTCAGCGCTCCATTGCAAGTGTTCGGGTCACCTGGCGATGACTTCGCCGATCTCGACCTGCAGGCCCGAGGCGCCCAGGTCCACCGGGCCCACGCTGCCTTGCAGGTCGCCCGCCTGTGCCATCGCATTGCCCGACTTCGAGATGCGCGCGCCCACCACCACGCGCGGCGTGGACGACAGCCTGGCCGCGGGCGACATCGCAAGGCTGTCGTCGAGCGTGAACTCGAACGGCAGGTCGCGCACCTGCTTGCGCAGGATGGCCAGAGGCATGCGCGGCGCGCCTTCTCCGGCGGCCCGCGCGAACACGAACACCGTGTCGTCGGGCGAGGCCTTCGAGGCAAGTGCCGGCGCGAGGCTCACCTTGCCGGAAACGCGGCCGGCGCCGGCGGCCGGCTTGCCGGCCTGGGCCGTCTGCGGCTGGCTGGCGGGGCCGGCGGCGCCCAGGTTGCCGAGTTGCCGGGCCTGCGCCACGCCGTCGCGCAGCAGCGGCGCGAACGGATGGTCGGCAGGCGCTGCCTGCAGCGCCTTTTCCCAGGCGACGACGGCTGCGCCATATTCCTTGCGATTGAAGGCGGCGGTACCGGCCAGTGCCAGCGCCTTGAGGTGGTTGGGGTCGGCCTTGAGCGCGCGCATGACCAGCCCTGCAGGCTCGCCTTCGAGTCCGCCGGTCTTGGATGCGAGCAGGTCGGCGTAGTCGGCCAGCAGGTCGGGGTTGTCGGGCTGCGCGGCCAGCGCCTTCTTGAAGGCGTCTTCGGCTTCGGCATGGCGGCCCAGCGACACGTACGAACGGGCGAGCAGGCTCCAGCCGGCCACGTCGTCCGGCTTTTCCTGCAGGTGCTTCGCCAGCTTCGCGAGCATGGCGTCGATCTGCTCGGGCGTGGGCCGCTGCTGCGCTTCGCGTGCCGATTCGGGCGTGAGGGCCACATGCTCGGGGGCGCCGAGCCAGGCATAGCCGCCCGCAGTGACGGCCAGCATCAGCACGGCCAGCGATGCCAGCAGCGACTTCGACGGCTTGTGGGCGGCCTCGCTGCCCTCGGCAGCGGCGGCGCGCCACCACCACACCCGACGCGTCAGCAGCGCCAGGGCCAGCAGGCCCAGCAGCGCGGCCAGCAAGATGAAGAGGGTCATGAACTCGAACCTTGTCGTGCGGGGGTGTCGTTGTCGGTCTTGCCGGCGGTGGCGTCGTCGTCTTCGTCCGGCTCGAACGCGTCGTCAGCCAGGCGGGCGCGGCGGCGCAGCACGATCACGAGCGTGAGCACGCCTCCCAGGAGCAGCAGCGCCGGGCCGGCCCACAGCAGCGCGGTCGTGCCCTTGACCGGCGGGCGGTACAGCACGAAGTCGCCGTAGCGGTCGGTCATGTACTTGAGGATCTGCTCGTTGCTGTCGCCGCGCCGGAGCATGACGCGGATCTCGCGGCGCAGGTCGTTGGCGAGGTCGGCGCTGGAGGCGGCAATGGTCTCGTTCTGGCAGACCAGGCAGCGCAGCTCGCTGGTGATCTCGATCAGCCGCGCCTCGAGCACCGGGTCCTCGGCGGCGGGGGCGGCTTCCTTGCCGGTGGCGCAAAGCGCCGCGCCGGCCAGCAGGGCGGCGAGCCACAGCTTGCGCAAGTGCTCAGCCATTCGAGAGCTCCTTGAGCAGCGGCTCGATGCGCCTGGTGATCACCTCGGGCGTGAGTGGCCCGATGTGCTTGAAGCGGATGACCCCCGCCTTGTCGATGACGAAGGTTTCGGGCGCACCGTACACGCCGAAGTCGATGCCCAGGCGGCCGTCCTGGTCGAACAGCGACGCGTCGTACGGGTTGCCGTGGCGCTTGAGCCAGGCCTGGCCGTTGGGCCGCGTGTCCTTGTAGTTGAGCCCGATCAGCGGCACCTGCTTGATGCGGGCGTACTGCATCAGCAGCGGGTGCTCGATCTGGCAGGCCGCACACCAGGAGGCCCACACGTTCAGGATCCACGGCTTGCCCAGCAGGTCGGCGCGGGCGATGGAGCGGTTTTCGTCGTGCAGCAGCGCGAGCTTGAATTCGGGCGCCGGCTTGCCGATGAGCGGCGAGGGCACCTCGCGCGGGTCGAGGTTCAGGCCGGCGGCCAGGAAACCCGCCAGGGCGACGAACACCACCAGCGGAACGATGAACTTCAGCTTGCCTTTCATCACGCGCGCGCTCCTGCCATGCCGGTGCTGGTGGCCGTCTCGCGCTCGCGGGCGCGCAGGCGCCGGTCGCTGGCGGCCAGCGCGCCGCCCAGGGCCATCAGCACGCAGCCGCCCCAGATCCAGCTGACGAAGGGCTTGTAGTACACCCGCACGATCCAGGCGTCGCCCTCCACCGCTTCACCGAGCGAGACGTACAGGTCGCGCGCGATGCCGTTGTCGATGGCGGCTTCGGTCATGGGGTTCTGCTGCACACGGTAGATGCGCTTCTCGGGGAACATCTGCGTCACCGGCTTGCCGTTCTTCGACACGTCGACGATGCCCTGCGCAGCGGTGTAGTTGGGGCCTTCGACCTGGCGCACGCCGCCGAAGGTGAAGGTGTGGCCGGCCACCGTGGTGGTGTCGCCCACCGCCATCTTCACGTCGCGCTCGACCTGGTAGGTGTTGACCATGCTCACGCCGAAGGCGAACACGGCCACGCCCACGTGCGCGAGCCACATGCCCCACAGCGCGCGCGGCACGAGCCTCAGGCGCGAAAGCGCGAGGCCGGCGGGGCTGCGCAGCCGCTCCAGCAGGTCGACCGCGATGGAGGCGACGATCCAGTAGCTCATCAGGAAGCCCAGCGTGGCCAGCGCCGAGATGTGCCCGGCCAGCCAGCTGGTCAGCACAGCCGCGACGACCGCCGCTGCGGCGGCCCAGCGCAGCCGGGTGGCCAGGTCGGCGATGGAGGCTTCCTTCCAGCGGGCCAGCTGGCCCACGCCGAGCAGGAACACGACCGGCACCATCAGCGGGAAGAACACCGTGTCGAAGTAGGGCGGGCCGACCGAGATCTTGCCCAGGCCCAGCGCATCGAGCGCCAGCGGGTACAGGGTGCCCAGCAGCACCGAGGCGGTGGCCACCACGAACAGCACGTTGTTGCCCAGCAGCATCGACTCGCGCGACACCGTGGCGAAGCGCGCGCCGAGGCCGACCTTGGGTGCGCGCCACGCATACAGCGACAGCGAGCCGCCCACCACCACCACCAGGAAGGCCAGGATGAACAGGCCGCGCCGCGGGTCGGTGGCGAAGGCATGCACCGACGACAGCACGCCCGAACGCACGAGGAAGGTGCCCAGCAGCGACAGCGAAAACGCCAGGATCGCCAGCAGCACCGTCCACGACTTGAAGGCGCCGCGCTTTTCGGTCACGGCCAGCGAATGGATCAGCGCGGTGCCGCACAGCCACGGCATGAAGGAAGCGTTTTCCACCGGGTCCCAGAACCACCAGCCGCCCCAGCCCAGCTCGTAGTAGGCCCACCAGCTGCCCAGCGCGATGCCGATGGTCAGGAAACACCAGGCGGCGGTGGTCCATGGCCGTGCCCAGCGCGCCCATTGCGTGTCGAGCTGGCCGCCCATCAGTGCCGCGATGGCGAACGCGAATGCCACCGAAAAGCCCACGTAGCCCATGTAGAGCATCGGCGGGTGGAACACCATGCCCGGGTCCTGCAGCAGCGGATTGAGGTCGTTGCCGTCTGCCGGCACCGGGAACAGGCGGTCGAAGGGGTTGGAGGTGATGAGCATGAAGAGCAGGAAGCCCATGCTCACCAGGCCCATCACGCCGAGCACGCGCGCCACCATGGCCTGGCTCAGGTGCCGGCTGAACTGCCCGGCCGCGAGCATCCAGCTCGCCAGCATGAGCAGCCACAGCAGCAGCGAGCCTTCATGGCCGCCCCACACGCCTGCGATGCGATAGGCCAGCGGCAGCTCGCTGTTGGAGTTGCTCGCCACGTACTGCACCGAGAAGTCGTTCTGCACGAACGAAGTGGTGAGCAGCGCATAGGCCGCCACGATGAGCACGAAGTGGGCCTGCGCCGCCGGCCGTGCGAGGGCCATCCAGTCGCCGCGCCCGCGCGAGGCGCCGATGATGGGCAGCGTGCCCAGCACCAGCGCCACCGCCAGCGCCAGCAGCAGGGCCACCTGGCCGAGTTCGGGAATCATGGCTTGGCCTCCATCACCACCGTGCCGGCGGCCTTCTTGTTGACGGCCTCGCCGTGCTTGAGCGCTTCGGCCGCCTCGGGCGGCATGTAGTTCTCGTCGTGCTTGGCGAGCACCTCGCGGGCGACGAACACGCCGTCCGGCCCGAGCTGGCCCTGGGCCACCACGCCCTTGCCTTCCTTGAAGAGGTCGGGAAGGATGCCGCTGTACTTCACCGGCACGGTGTTGGCCATGTCGGTGACCACGAAGCTCACGTCCACTCCGGCACGCTTGACACTGCCGGCCTCGACCATGCCGCCGATGCGGAAGGTGCGGTTGGTCGGTGCCTCCTTCGCGGCCACCTGCGAGGGCGAATAGAAGAACACCAGGTTGCTCTGGAAGGCATTGAGCACCAGCGCGGTGGCGGCGCCCACGGCGACGAGGATGCCGCCGATGAGGGCCAGGCGCTTGCGTCGCGGCGTCATGAGCGGTCCTCCTCGATCACGTCCTGCGCATGTTCGGCGGCCTTGCGGCGCCGCTGCGCGGCCAGCACCGGCTCGGCCAGCATCAGCACCAGCGTGACGGCATAGGAGCCCCACACGTAGAGGCCGTAGCCCCCCATGTGAAAGAACTCGGAGGCACTGTTCCAGATCATTTCGTTTCCTTCCCGCGGGCCAGCAGCTCGCGCACCCAGTCGCTGCCGGCTTCGCGTTCGAGCACCTCGGCGCGGGCGCGCGAGAACGCGATCGCGAAGGTGTAGGCCCAGAACGAGAAGGTCATCAGCAGCATGGCGGTCAGCATGGTGCTGGCCATCTTGGGCGCGGCCGTCATGCTGATGGTGGCGCCCTGGTGGAGGGTGTTCCACCAGCGCACCGAGAAATAGATGATGGGGATGTTGACCACCCCCACGAGTGCCAGCAGCGCGCCGGCCTTGTCGCCGCGGCGCAGGTCGTCGATGGAGGCGACCAGCGCGATGAAGCCCAGGTAGAGGAACAGCAGGATCAGCTCCGAGGTGAGCCGCGCGTCCCACACCCACCAGGTGCCCCAGGTGGGCTTGCCCCACAGCGCGCCGGTCCACAGCGCGACGAAGGTGAACATCGCGCCGGTGGGGGCGAGCGCGCGGGCGAACATCGAGGCCATGCGGGCGTTGAGCAGCCAGCCGACGGCGGCCCAGAAGGCCATCGCGAGGTAGACGACCATCGACATCCAGGCCGCCGGCACGTGGATGAAGATGATGCGGTAGGAGTCGCCCTGGGTCGCGTCGGTGGGTGCCACGAAAAAGCCGATGTACAGGCCGGCTGCCGCCAGTGCTGCCGCCACCGCCCAGCACCACGGCTCGAGCGCCCGCGCCAGCGCATAGAAGCGCGACGGCGCGGCAAAGGTGCTCCAGCGCAGGCGTTGCGGCGCGGCGCGCGAGGCGCCTGTCATCGTCGGCCCTTGTTCAGGGGTCATCACGTCAAGTCACTCCAGCGAAATTCTCAAGGCCGCCGCCGTGGCCGGCGGCGCCAGCAGCAGGCAGCCGATCAGCAGGGCGCCCAGCAGCGAATAATGCCCCGAAGGCGACAGCCCGCTTTCCACCGCGCCGGGCGCCCCGGTGCCGAAGATCAGCGCCGGGATCGCCAGCGGCAGCACGATCAGCACGATCAGCATGCCCGCGCTGCGCAGGCCCAGCGTGAGCGCCGCGCCGACCCCGCCCAGCAGGCTCAGCACCGGCGTGCCCAGCAGCAGCGTCACGAACAGGGCGGCCAGCGTGTCGGGCTGCATGCCGAACAGCAGGCCGAACAGCGGCGCGGCCGCCAGCAGCGGTGCGCCGCTCACCGTCCAGTGCGCACAGGCCTTGGCGGCTGCCACCACCACCGCGGATTCTCCCGACAGCAGCAGCTGTTCCAGCGACCCATCGGCATGGTCGGCCGCATACAGCTGATTGACGGACAGCATCGCCGCCAGCAGCGCGCACACCCACACCACCCCAGGTGCGATCTGCCGCAGCATCTCCGGTTCCGGCCCGACGCCCAGCGGGAACAGGCTGGCCGCGACCACGAAAAACGCCACCGGCAGCAAAGCCTCGACACGCCGGCGCATTGCCAGGCGCAGGTCGCGCAGATAGATCGCCAGGAAGAAGCGGGTCATCGCCGTTGCGGTTGCGAAACGTGCTGGTCGAGGTGGAATTCGGTCGGCGCAAGGCTGTGTTCCAGCGGCAGGTGGCTGGTGAACAGCACACTGCCGCCGCGCGACTGGTGGTTCACCAGCAGCTCGGCAAGCCGCCCCGTGCCTTCGACGTCGAGCGCATCGAAAGGTTCGTCGAGCACCCACAGGCCCGGGCGATCCTCGAGCGCCAGCCGCGCCAGCGCCACGCGGCGGTGCTGGCCTTGCGACAGGGTGCGCACCGGCGCGCGGCGGCGGCTCCTGAGGCCGAAGGTGTCGAGCGCCTGCTCCAGGCGGGCCGCGCCGTCGTCGCGACCGTGGATGCGTGCCAGGAAGGCGAGCGATTCCGTCACCGTGAGGTCTTCCTTCAGCGCGTTGGCATGGCCGATGTAGACCAGCTCGTCGCGGTAGCGCGTGCTCCCGCGGATGGGTTCGCCGCCCCACAGCACCTCGCCGCGCTCCGGCTGCGACAGGCCGGTCACCAGCCGCAGCAGGCTGGTCTTGCCGCTGCCGTTGCGCCCGCGCAGCCACGCCAGGCGCCCCGCAGGGACTTCGAGCTGGACCCCTTCGAACAGCAGGCGGTCGCCGCGCCGGCAGGCAAGGTCGAGCAGTTGCAGGGTCGGCAGGGGCATCGCGAGGGGGGATTCAAGCCAGCCGGCGAGTATAGGTTTTGCCCCTGCTGCCCCCGGGACTCGGGCGTCCCCGTGCGCATCAGTTTTGATCCAGCGTCAAAGATCCCCGGGGCAAACCCCCATGGGCCACGGCGATCGCTTGCCTACATTGCTTGTATGCAAGCTTGTGGGCAAACTCTCGCTCCAGGCTCCGTCCGGTCGTTCCGCTGTCTGGAGAGAACACATGCCCCGCTTCCTGCGTTCCCTGTTCGGCCAGGTCCTGCTCGCCCTGGTGGCCGGCGTGATCGTCGGCTTCGCCTGGCCCGAGGCGGCCACCAAGCTCAAGCCGCTGGGTGACGGCTTCATCAAGCTCATCAAGATGATCATCCCGCTCATCGTGTTCTGCGTGGTGGTGCACGGCATCGCCGGCGCGGGCGACCTGAAGCGGGTGGGCCGGGTGGGCGTGAAGGCCATCGTGTATTTCGAGGTGGTCACGACCATCGCGCTCGCGCTGGGGCTGGTGCTGGCCTTCGTGTTCCAGCCCGGGGTGGGCATGAACGTGGACCCGAAGGCGCTCGACGCCAAGGCGATGGGGGCCTATGCCGAAAACGCGAGCAAGCTCACCGGCGGCGGCACGGTCGACTTCCTGATGAAGCTCATCCCGACCACGGTGGTCAACGCCTTCGCCACCGGCGACGTGCTGCAGGTGCTGCTGTTCTCGGTGCTGTTCGGTTGTGCGCTGGCGATGCTGGGCGAGCGCGGCGCGCCGGTGGCCGGCTTCATCGACACGCTGGGGCACGTGCTGTTCAAGGTGATGGGCATCATCATCAGGCTCGCGCCGCTGGGCGTGCTGGGTGCCATCGCCTTCACCGTCGGCAAGTACGGCATCGGCTCGCTCAAGCAGCTGGGCACGCTGGTGGTGCTGTTCTATGCCTCGGTGATCTTCTTCGTGTTCGTGGTGCTGGGCACGATCATGCGGTTGTGCGGCCTGAGCCTCTTCAAGCTGCTCAAGTACCTGCGCGAGGAACTGGCCATCGTGCTGGCCACCACGTCTTCGGACAGCGTGCTGCCGCAGGTCATGGCCAAGCTCAAGCGCCTGGGCATCCGCGACTCGACGGTCGGCCTCGTCATCCCCACCGGCTACTCGTTCAACCTCGATGCCTTCTCGATCTACATCACGCTGGCGGCCGTGTTCATCGCGCAGGCCACCAACACGCCGATCTCGATGACCGACCTGCTCACCATCCTGGCGATCTCGCTGGTCACGTCCAAGGGCGCCCACGGCGTGCCGGGCTCGGCCATCGTGGTGCTGGCCGCGACCTTGCAGGCCATTCCGGCCATCCCCGCCATCGGCCTGGTGCTGGTGCTGTCGGTGGACTGGTTCATGGGCATCGCCCGCGCCCTGGGCAACCTGATCGGCAACTGCGTGGCCACCGTGGCGGTGGCCCGCTGGGAAGGCGACATCGACATGGCACGGGCCCGGGCCACGCTCGACGGCGAGCCGCATGAACTGGTCGATATCGAAGAAGAGCAGCCGCTCGAAGCAGCGCCGCTCCGCTAAAGTGGCCGCCCCATGAGCATCAGTCAAGCCGAAATCGCCCAGCGGGTCGTCGAGTCGATCCTTGCGCAAAAGCTGTCGCCCGGCGAGCGGCTGGGCGAGCAGGAGCTGGCCGACCTCTTCGGCGTGAGCCGCACGCTGGTGCGCGAGGCGCTGATGCAGCTGCAGGCCCGCGGTTTCGTCGAGGTGCGCTCGCGCAAGGGCTGGTTCGTGGTGGAGCCGTCGATCGACGAGGCCCGCGACGCCTTTGCCGCGCGGCGCATCATCGAGTCGGGCATGCTGCGCCAGGCAGGCGCCGACAACCACGAGGGCCGCCCGCTGCAGAACGTGGTGCGCCGCCTGCGAGCCCACATCGCGCAGGAAAAGCAGGCCATCCGCAACGCCGACACCGCCACTCGCACCTTCCTGCTGGCCGACTTCCACGTGTGCCTGGCCGAATGCCTGGGCCATGGGCTCCTGTGCGACGTGATGCGCGACCTCACCGCGCGCACCACGCTGGTCGCATCGCTGTACCAGTCCACCCACGACGCCAGCCAGTCCTGCGCCGAGCACGAGGAAATCGTCGAAGCCCTGGCGGCCGGCGACGTGGCGCTGGCCGAGCAGCGCATGCTGGCGCACATCGGCAGCGTCGAGAGTGCGCTGGGCCAGTCGGTCACCAGCGGGGCCGACTCGCGCGAGCGGCTGCGGGCCACGCTGGCGCCTGTGGTGCCGGTGGTGTCGCTGGCGGCCGGTCGTCGCAAGTAGCGTGCGGGCGCGGGATCAAGGCATCCCGAGATACAGATACAGCGCGCTGCGCCCGCCGCTGGCGCGACCGAGCCCCAGGTACACCGGCCCCACCGGCGTGTCCGCCGCCAGGAACACCGCATTGCTGCGCAGGGTGCCGTGCTGCGCAGCCGCGCTCAGCACCGCATCGCTCACGCGGCCGGCCTCGGCCGACAGGCCCAGGTGCACGCCGTCGAGCAGGCCGGGGGTCGTGATGCGGTAGGCATAGACCAGCCGGGCCAGGCGGGCCGACGTGCCGAGGAATTCGTTGGTGCGGTAGCCCGACAGCCGCAGGAAGCCGCCCAGCTGCGCCAGCTCGTAGTTGGGCAGCGCGGTGCCGCGGGCCGCCAGCGTGCCGAAGGCGGCCGCCCGCAGCGTGTGGGCGCCTCGCGACAGTGCGCCCTGCAGCGTGTACTCGAGCTTGTCGTAGCGGTCGTCCGCGCCGAGGCCGGGCAGCGAATGGAAGTAGCGCGCGTCCACCAGCACGCCTTCACGCGGGAAGCGCAGGCTGTCCAGCGTGTCCAGCCGCAGCCGGGTGCTCACACCGGCCAGGCTGGCCGGCGCCACCAGCGCATGGCCCGGAATGAAGCCGGTGTCGTTGCCCAGCCTGACGCGCCCCTGCAGCAGGCTGGCGCGCAGTTCGCCCGCATGGCCCATGGCCCAGCCGGCGCCCAGGCCGAGCATGGCCTGCTCGCGCTTGTAGCGGCCGATGCGCTCGCCATCGACATACAGGTCGAAGGGCTCGCGGTCCACCTCGGCATGCGTGGTGGCGAACAGCTGGTGCGACGCTTCGAGCGGCTGGTGCCACTCGGTGCGCAGGCGGTCGACGCGGCCGATCTGGAGCGTGTTGTGCCATTCGGCACCCAGCCGGTTCAGCCAGGCGCGGCGATGCGCGAGCAGCAGGTTGAAGTGCGAGTTGCCGTCGAACGCTCGACAGCTCCAGCCCGAAGCGCAGGTAGTTCGGTCCCCAGGCCTTTTCGCTCAGGTCCACGGTGACCACCTGGCCGCCGGCCGGGCTGTCGCCCAGGTGGTAGCTCACCCGCTCGAAGTCGCCGCTGGCATACAGCCGCCTCATGTCGGCGTCGGCCGCGGCGGCATCGAAGGCGTCGCCGGGCTGGATGCTCAGCGCAGCGCGCACAGCATCGGGGTTGGCGCGCTGCAGGCCGACGATGCGCACCTCGTCCACGCGCGGCGCCGCACCGGGGCCGGTGATGCGTCGCAGCTCCAGCGCCGCGTAGGCCGAGGCATCGACACGCCAGCGCGCCAGCTGGCCGGCGGCGGCGCGCGCCGCCTTTTCACCCGCACTGGCGGCCTCGAACAGATGGTCGAAGTCGGCGGTGGTCACGCCGCCCAGGTCCGGGGTGATGAGCACGTCCTGCGGACCCAGCTCCTGCAGCGACTGGTTCACGTTTTTCGCCGTCAGCACGCGCACCATCTGTTCCGACACCGACAGCAGCGAGGTGAGCTCGTCGCGGCGCAGCAGCGGCGTGCCGATGTTGACCGCGATCACCACGTCGGCCCCGAGCGCGCGCGCCACGTCCACCGGCAGGTTGCGGCTCACGCCGCCGTCCACCAGCAGGCGGCCGTCCACTTCCACCGGATTCACGATCGCCGGAAGCGCCATGCTGGCGCGTATCGCGGTGGCCAGGCTGCCGCGTCCGAGCACCACCATCTCGGCGGTCGTCACGTCGGTGGCCACGGCGCGAAATCGCACCGGCAGCCGGTCGAAGTCCTCGTCGTGCTGTCGTGCGGTGAGGCGCCGCAGCACCGCCTCGAGCGACACGCCGGCCACCGCGCCCTTCGGCAATGCGAGGCCTGCGGCATTGATGCCGACCTCCGGGCCGATGTAGTTGTGCACGTCGTCGGCCTTGCGGCGCACCGGCAGGTCGGAGCGATCGATGTCGCGAAACAGCGTGGCGGTGTGCAGCGGCCGCATCTCGGCCTCGATCTCGGCGAGCGGCATGCCGCTGGCATAGGCCGCGCCGATGATCGCGCCGGCGCTCGTGCCCACCACCACGTCCACCGGCACCTGCAGCTCCTGCAGCACCTTGAGCACGCCCAGGTGGGCACCGCCGCGCGCGCCGCCGCCCGACAGCACCAGGCCGATGCGCGGGCGCTCGCCCAGGCCCGCTGCGGCCGGCTGGGCGGTGCAAGGCTGCAGGCAGCCCAGGCAAAGGGCAGCCTGCGCCAGCCCGACCGGCAACGATCGCCGAAACGACTTCAGCATGAGTCCTCCCTGCAGCGGCTTTCGGCTCGCCTACAACGCCCGCTGCCACCAAGGCCCGTCGAGGGCTTCCTTCAGGTAGTCGATGAAGGTCTTCACCTTGGCCGGCACCAGCTTGGGCGAGGGGAACACCGCATGCACCTCCTGCGAGGGCAGGGTGTAGTGCTCCAGCAGCGGCACCACCACGCCGTCGGCCACCGACTCGCGGGCCACGTACCACGGTAGCACTGCCAGGCCCATGCCGGCACGGCAGGCGGCCAGCACGGCCGACAGGTTGTTCGAGCGCAGCGGCCCCTTCACCGAGACCGACAGCGCCTCGCCCTCGGGCGAGGTGAACTGCCAGCGGTCGTCACCCTGCACGCTGCTGTAGACGAGGCAGGCATGCCCGGCCAGCTCGTCCGGCGAGGCGGGGCTGCCGGCCTGCTGCAGGTAGCCCGGCGCGGCCGCCAGCACCCAGGGGTTCACCCCCAGGTAGCGCGCGCCCAGCGTGGAATCGGCCAGCCGGCCCATGCGGATGGCGAGGTCCACGCCCTGCTCGACGAGGTTGACGTACCGGTCGTCGAAGCTCAGGTCGATGGCGATCTCGGGGTGCTCCCGCATGAAGCGCACCGCCAGCGGCACCAGCACGCGCCGGCCGAAAGCCACCGAAGTGCTGATGCGCAGCTGCCCGCCGAGCTTCGCCTGCAGCAGCGCGGCCAGGTTGTCGGCCTCCTCGAGTTCGCGCTGGATGGTCTTGCACTTGTCGTAGTACACCGCGCCGGCCTCGGTGGGCGTGACACCGCGGGTGCTGCGGTGAAGCAGCCGGGCGCCGAGCCGTTCTTCGAGCGCGGCCACATGCTTGGTGGCGGTGGGCTGGGTGATGCCGAGGTCGGCCGAGGCCTTGCTGAAGCTGCCGGTTTCCACCACGCGGATGAAAAGCTGGATGCCGGTGATCCTGTCCATGGGCCGCAACTTTAGGCGTGGCGCGCGCGTGCATTGCTGATGTTTCGGGTGCAGCTCTTTCCGTGCCGTGCCAGAGCCATTCCGGCGCGGAATAGCAGAGATTCGGCCCCTGGGGTTCTCTCGACAGGGCTCGCTGCGGATCATCGCCGCAACGATCCCAAGGAGAAGCTCATGGCCAAGATGAAAGCCGCGATGGCGGCGGTGCTGGTGATGGAGAAGGAAGGCATCTCGCAGGCCTTCGGCGTGCCGGGTGCCGCCATCAACCCGCTGTATGCCGCGCTGCGCGAGCGCGCCAGCATCGCGCATGTGCTGGCGCGCCACGTGGAAGGCGCCTCGCACATGGCCGAGGGCTACACCCGGGCCAAGGCCGGCAACATCGGCGTGTGCATCGGCACCTCCGGGCCGGCCGGAACCGACATGATCACCGGCTTGTATTCGGCCATCGCCGACTCCACGCCCATCCTTTGCATCACCGGCCAGGCGCCGCGCGCCCGGCTCTACAAGGAGGACTTCCAGGCGGTGGACATCGAGTCCATCGCCAAGCCGGTGACCAAGATGGCCGTCACCGTGCGCGAGCCGGCGCTGGTCCCGCGCGTGTTCCAGCAGGCCTTCCACCTGATGCGCTCGGGCCGCCCGGGCCCGGTGCTGATCGACCTGCCGTTCGACGTGCAGATGGCCGAGATCGAGTTCGACATCGAGACCTACGAGCCGCTGCCGGTCTACAAGCCGGCCGCCACCCGGGCCCAGGTGGAGAAGGCGCTTTCCATGCTCAACGAGGCGACGCGCCCGCTCATCGTGGCCGGCGGCGGCATCATCAACGCCGATGCGTCCGAGCTGCTGGTCGAGTTCGCCGAGCTGACCGGCGTGCCGGTGATCCCCACCCTCATGGGCTGGGGCACCATTCCCGACGACCACCCGCTGATGGCCGGCATGTGCGGCCTGCAGACCAGCCACCGCTACGGCAACGCCACCATGCTGGCGGCCGACCACGTGCTGGGCATCGGCAACCGCTGGGCCAACCGCCACACCGGCTCGGTGGAGGTCTACACCCAGGGCCGCACCTTCACCCACGTCGACATCGAGCCCACGCAGATCGGCCGCGTGTTCATGCCCGACTTCGGCATCGTGTCGGATGCGAGGGCGGCGCTGCAGCTGTTCGTCGAGGTGGCGCGCGAATGGAAGGCTGCGGGCAGGCTGGCCGACCGCCGTGCCTGGGCCGAGGAATGCCGCGAGCGCAAGCGCTCGATGCTGCGCCGCACCCACTTCGACAACGTGCCGGTGAAGCCGCAACGGGTGTACGAGGAGATGAACCGCATCTTCAACACGGAGGATGCGCGCGACGTCACCTACGTCACCACCATCGGCCTGTCGCAGATCGCCGCCGCGCAGTTCCTGCACGTGTTCGGCCCGCGCCGCTGGATCAACTGCGGCCAGGCGGGGCCGCTGGGCTGGACCATCCCGGCGGCGCTGGGTGTGGTGGCGGCCGACCCGACCCGCAAGGTGGTGGGCATCTCGGGCGACTACGACTTCCAGTTCATGATCGAAGAGCTGGCCGCCGGGGCCCAGTTCAAGCTGCCGTATGTGCACGTGCTGGTGAACAACAGCTACCTGGGCCTCATCCGCCAGGCGCAGCGCGGCTTCGACATGGACTACTGCGTGCAGCTGGCCTTCGACAACATCAACGCGCCCGACCTCGCCGGCGCCGGCGTGGACCACAAGGCGGTGGTCGAAGGCCTGGGCTGCAAGGCCATCCGCTGCTACCGGCCCGAGGAGATCGCGCCTTCGCTGGTGCGTGCCCGCGAAATGGCCGACAGGCATCGCGTGCCGGTGGTGGTGGAGGTGATGCTCGAGCGGGTGACCAACATCGCCATGGGCACCGAGATCAACGCGATCAACGAGTTCGAGCCCCTGGCCGAAAACGCCGAGGCCGATGCCCCAACCGCCATCGCCCTGCAGGACTGATCGACTGATTGACCGATCGAGGAGACCACGAGATGCCCCGTTTTGCCGCCAACCTCACCATGCTCTTCAACGAGCATGCCTTCCTCGACCGCTTCGAGCAGGCCGCGCGCGCCGGCTTCGACGCGGTGGAGTTCCTGTTTCCCTACGACCATCCCACCAACGAGATCTCGGCCCGCCTGCGCGGCAACGGGCTGCGGCTGGTGCTGCACAACCTGCCGGCCGGCGACTGGGCAGCCGGCGAGCGCGGCATCGCGGTGCTGCCCGACCGGGTGGAGGAGTTCCGCGACGGCGTGCAGCGCGCCATCGAAACCGCCACCGCGCTCGGCGTGCAGCAGCTCAACTGCCTGGCCGGCAAGGCGCCGCTCGGCGCCAGCGAGGCCACCTTGCGCCAGACCTTCGTCGGCAACCTGAGCCATGCCGCCGCCGAGCTGAAGAAGGCGGGTCTGAAGCTGCTGATCGAGCCGATCAACACCTTCGACATTCCCGGCTTCTTCCTGAGCCGCACCGAGCAGGCGCTTTCGATCATCGACGAGGTGGGCGCCGACAACCTGTTCCTGCAGTACGACTGCTACCACGCGCAGCGCATGGAAGGCGAGATCGCCAACACCCTCTGCAAGCACCTCTCGCGCATCGCGCACGTGCAGATCGCCGACAACCCCGGCCGCCACGAGCCGGGTACCGGCGAGCTGAACCACGACTTCCTGTTCGCGCATCTCGACGCCATCGGCTACCGCGGCCACGTCGGCTGCGAATACAAGCCGCGCACCACCACCGTCGAAGGACTGGGCTGGCTCCCCCGTGCGCAGGCGCTGATGCGCGAGGCAGCCGCCAACCGCCTGCGCAACGCCGCCTGAGCCGGGCGATCGCCGTCATGTTTTTCATTTCCTGGAGACAGCAGTCATGACCACTCAACCTCAGAAGCTCGGTTTCATCGGCCTGGGCATCATGGGCGCGCCGATGGCGGGCCATCTCATCAAGGCGGGCCATCAGCTGTTCGTGCACACCGTGGGCAAGGTGCCGGCGGAGGTGGCCGACAGCTCGGCCACGATCTGCACCCATTCGCGCGGCGTGGCCGAACGGGCGGACATCATCTTCGTGATGGTGCCCGACACGCCGGACGTGGAGCAGGTGCTGTTCGCCGAGACCGGCGTGGCCGCGGGCCTGTCGAAAGGCAAGATCGTGGTGGACATGAGCTCGATCTCGCCGATCGAGACGAAGGCGTTCGCGCGGCGGATCAACGAGATCGGCTGCGACTACCTGGACGCGCCGGTGTCGGGCGGTGAGGTGGGAGCGAAGGCGGCGTCGCTGACCATCATGGTGGGCGGCCCGCAAGGGGCGTTCGACAAGGTGCTGCCGCTGTTCCAGCTGATGGGCAAGAACATCACGCTGGTGGGGGGCAACGGAGACGGACAG
>NZ_SWAR01000169.1 GCF_006386545.1 Methylibium rhizosphaerae
CCTCCCCCATCGCAGCTGTCGCCAGCTCCAAGCCAGTCTCTTGCTGCTGGTGGCCTTCGTTGAAGGTCACGGCCTCTCTTCGCTTGACAGAGGGGGAAGCCCTTGTAGTTTGACATGAGAGGCTCGACCCGGCTTGCCGGGGCGGGTCCTCTCGATGGAAGGGTTGGGCGTCATCGTGGATGCGATGCTGATCGTTGAGGGCTACTTGCCGGCGGACACGATGAATGCAGTACCTGCGACAAAACTTGCGAGGGCTGGAACAACGCAAGCAACAGCGAAGGCCGTAGATAGCCAATTGGCCACTGTTCTATCTTGAACGGACGTGATCAGACGAGGTACCGCCGTGAGCAATGCGAGACCCTGCAGCACAAGGGCGACAAACACCGTGAGAGCAAGAGCAAGAAGGATGACCGGTCCACTGAGCGTGGGGGGCTTGACTTCCGCTGCTGCGCTGCCAAAAAGCGCTGCTAGAAACGCAAGGGCAAAGACCCCAGGCGCGATCAATAGTTTTCTGGGGAAGGGTCCCTTCTGATTCATGGGATCAATCTCTATAGCAGGCGATGAAAGTGTGTTCATTGGCGTCGAAAGATGCGACTCGTGACGCCCAACGTTCGACATGAGCGGCATGCGCAGGTGGGCGAAGCCCGCCGGAGCATGTCCGCTCGATGGAGGGGTTAGGCACCGGCAACGACTTCGATTTTGGGCCGAGCGAGTGAGCGGCAGACGCATACGTGCCGGAACATGAGCGATCGCTAGCCATACTGAACGATTGCCTTCGCCTTTGCACACGGA
>NZ_SWAR01000170.1 GCF_006386545.1 Methylibium rhizosphaerae
CGGCTGTAGCGCCTGCGCTTGCGACTCTGTTCAGCTTCCATCGTGTCCAGCTATTTGCTAACTGGACAGCATCGTTATCGCTGCGACCGCTCTTCTCAAGACGGGTTCGCCGGACGCTTACCGATGAACTGAACTGCCTTCGCTGTGATGGCAGCCGACATCTGGGCCGCTTCGCTCATGGAGATCTTGTTCTCCGAGTAGTCTGCCCAGATCGACTGGAGGGAGTCCAGGTCGCTAGACTCGTACTCGAAAGTCTCGCGGGTTCGCTGGACCGTCTTCAGAAAGGCCTCGGCGCCCTGCCTAGTGCTACTGGGGACGTACTGGGCGATCCGCGGAAAGATGAAGGTCCGGACGAAATCCTTGCTCATGCTGTCGAAGGCCATGTACTCCGTCTCGAAAAGGGACAGGATGAGTTGGATCGTCGTTCCCTTGGGAGACAGCCAGATCTTCAACTTTCCATCGACATGCTCCGCCAGTACGGGCAGGTCATGGGAAATCGAACCGTAGGCAATCTCGACATCCACGAAATAGTCGGAGGACAGGATGTAGGTGAGGCGGAACGCCAAGCTCTGCTGTGCGAGTGTCCATTCGTTCCTTGCTAGCGGCACGTGGATCTTAGGATCGTCGCATCGCGCACCCGGTCGAGCAGGCGGCGCGGGGCACCCGCCGGGCTCACCTGGGAAGCCTCGAGTCCCCCGGACGGGGGCGGTGACGCCTGCGTGGCGGCACTCGTATGATCCGCAGGCGCGGAAGTCGTGAAACGATTCATCCGCCGGAATTTA
>NZ_SWAR01000171.1 GCF_006386545.1 Methylibium rhizosphaerae
AAGCGCTTGGACAAGGCGATCGGCCTCGCCTGGTCAGAAGATGTGTTCATCGACGAAGTCAACGACGGACGCAGCTCGCTGACCTGATCCTGCGTCCGATCCACGGGATGCCCGGACGCTTACACACTGCGGGCATGCAGCCCGTCCTATGACAGGCCGCTGCGCGTGTTGGTGGTGTCGGCAGCGGCGGTGGCCGGTACCGTACGGGGCGAGACGCTGCAACCGCGCGCTCGGTTTGACCGAAGCGCACAACTGCGCCTCGCCGTTGTGGGTCCGCTCGATGGAGGGGTTAGCGAAGTAATCGGCCCGCTGCCGCAAATCGCGCCGAAGAAACTCTCGGCGGCTGCGCTGTGGCAAGGTGGAATGCGGCGCCGCGGAAGACCGATGAAGCACTGGTGCCCACTGCCCGAGTGCTGAGCCGCGTTGCGTGATCGGGCGAGGCCGACGACCATAGCGAGCATGAAGCAACTCGGACTGGGCCTGAACCTGTCGACGAAGAAGACGCGCAAGCGCGAGTTCCTCGAGGAGATGGAACGCGTGGTGCCCTGGGCGGCGCTGGTGCAGATCGTCGCGCCGTACTACCCGAAGGCCAAGACCGGGCGCCCGCCGTTTGGCATCGAGACGATGCTGCGCATCCACTACCTTCATGTATGGACCCGACGCCTTTTGCAAGCCCGCGCTGATGATGTCAAGTTGGTCTGCGTACATGTATACGGCTTGCTTGGTGGGCAAGTTTGTCGCATGCCCGCAGCCTCGATGAGATTCGCGCATCCCGTCCTCAGCAGCAGTTCGGCTTGAGGCGTGTACGCCCCAGCCGGAAGGTAGTTCAGGGTCTCAGGATGCTGGTCCGACCGGTTTGTCATCACTTCGTTGAGCTCGCAAACCCTGCGTTGGTGTCTTTCCTTGTGGACGTGGTTGGGGCCCCCTTCCCGCTGGTGGGAAGGGCGGGGGGATGGGTGGTGGTTGCTGCTCGTCAAGCAGTCACTGGCCGACGGTATGTCGTCTCGCTGCTAAGCAACGCCTGGATGACGCGCGCATTTCTGTTA
>NZ_SWAR01000172.1 GCF_006386545.1 Methylibium rhizosphaerae
GCGTTGGCTCATGTTGGCGTGGCTGTGTCCGGGTTCCGCGCGGCATGCATGCATCGTGCCGGAGCGGTCAATTGATCAGCGTCTCCCTAACGTTCGACATGAGCGGACCGCAACGGCGCGCTCAGTTTGGCCGAAGCGCAAAGCTGCGCCTCGCCGTTGTGGGTCCGTTCGATGGAGGGGTTAGAGCGCATTCTTGCCCACGCGAACGTAGTAATTATCGAACTCGCCCTGCTCTACCTGGACGAACCCGTGCCGCGCGTAGAAGCGATTCGAGTCACTGCCGCGCAACGCACCGACACGCATCTGAAGACCCGCCGCATCGGCCTCGGCGAACACCTGCGCAAGCACGGCCGTACCAACACCCTTGTTCTGATAGAGAGGGTGGACGTACAAGTGATCGAGCAACAAGCCCTGACCGTGTGGTTTGACCACGACGAAGCCAATGCGCTCGCCGTCGAATTCGATATGGCGAGTGTGTTCGGGGCAGAAGGCGGAAAGGAAGCGCTCTCGCGCACGCACCGGATCAAAACGGCCAATCCGCTGCAGGCTCTCCCGCATGGATTCGACCCTGAGTTCGGCCAATGCGTGGCCATCGGCGGCACTCGCCGCACAAAACGTGATAGGGAGTGGTGCTGGCATGCCGATGCGCTCTAACGAATGAAAGGGACTTCCCCGTCCGGAGCTAGCCGCGTAGCGGCAAACGGCAACGAGTGCCACGATGGGGTTGCGAATCTCATCAACTCACTCCGAAGGGGAAGTCCATGGCCATTGT
>NZ_SWAR01000173.1 GCF_006386545.1 Methylibium rhizosphaerae
CTGCACCGTACGGATGTCGTAGCCGGCCTGCAACATGTGCGTGGCAAACGAATGCCGCAGCACATGGGGCGAACAAGGCTTGATGATGCGCGCACGCTTGGCGGCACCGGCCACCGCCTTCTGGATCGACGCTTCGTGCAGATGGTGGCGCCTCTCGACACCCTGGCGCGGGTCCACGGAACGGGCGGCACTGGGGAACACCCACTGCCAGCCCCAGGTGCGCGGTGCATTCGGATACTTCACCGCCAGCGCATCGGGCAGCCAGACCGCGCCGAAGCCGGCATCCAGGTCGCGCTCATGCAACACCTTGGCACGTGCCAGCTGCTCCTTCAGCGGCAACAGCAGGTTCTCCGGCAACACCGTCACGCGGTCCTTGGCTCCCTTGCCGCTGCGCACCACCAACTCGCGCCGCTCGAAGTCCACGTCCTTGACCCGCAGCCGCAAGCCCTCGAGCAAGCGCATCCCGGTGCCGTACAGCAGCGCGGCCACCAGCCAGCTCGCGCCGTTCAACTCGTGCAGCAGCGCGCGCACCTCCGTGGGCGTTAGCACCACCGGCAGGCGATCCCGGTTCTTGGCCCCCACGATCTCGTCCAGCCACGGCAACTGAACCCCGAGCACCTCCTTGTAGAGGAACAACAGCGCCGACTTGGCCTGGTTCTGTGTGGCGGCGGCCACACCGCGTTCAGTCGCCAAGTGGGTCAGGAACGCCTCCACCTCGGCAGCACCCATCGATTCAGGATGACGTTTGCCGTGGAACAGGATG
>NZ_SWAR01000174.1 GCF_006386545.1 Methylibium rhizosphaerae
GTAAGCGTCCGGCGAACCCGTCTTGAGAAGAGCGGTCGCAGCGATAACGATGCTGTCCAGTTAGCAAATAGCTGGACACGATGGAAGCTGAACAGAGTCGCAAGCGCAGGCGCTACAGCCGCGAGTTGAAGGCGCAGGTCCTTGCCGAGTGTGATGAGCCTGGTGCGTCGGTGGCCAAGGTCGCAATGTCACACGGCATCAACGCCAACATCGTGCACGGCTGGCGCAAGCTGGCACGGGAGGCAGCGCCGCAGATGGTGGCCCGGCAAGAGTTCGTACCGGTGGCAGTCGCCCCGACTGCACAAGTGCGCTCCGACGAGCGGGGCATCGAGCTCGAACTGCGCCGTGGCGCCGTAACGATCAAGCTCCTGTGGCCGATGAGCGCGGCGGCGGAACTGGCTGCCTGGACGCGCGAGCTGGTGCGGTGATCCGCGTCGACGCCGTATGGATGGCCGTCGAACCGCTGGACATGCGCGCCGGCACGGAGGCCGCTCTTGCGCGTGTCGTCACGGTCTTCGGTGCCGCCAAGCCACACAACGCATACCTGTTCGCCAATCGACGAGCCAACCGCATGAAGGTGCTCGTGCACGACGGCATCGGCGTGTGGCTGGCCGCGCGCCGCTTGAACAGCGGCAGGTTCGCCTGGCCCAAGGACGTGAACGGCTCGCTGACCCTCACAAGGCCGCAGCTCGACGCCCTCGTACTTGGGCTGCCGTGGCAGCGCCTCGGCGAGGCCGGGATCATCACGGTGCTGTAGC
>NZ_SWAR01000175.1 GCF_006386545.1 Methylibium rhizosphaerae
CCCCGGCACCACCATCCAGGTAGTCGTTGCCGTGCGTGCTCAGGGGTGCGCGAACCGGATCACGGTCGTCGCCGACCATGTAGTCGGCGTCGTCGCCTCCGTAGATTTCGTCACTGCCGCCCTGGCCCCACAGTTCGTCTTCACCGGCACCGCCGCTGATGATGTCGTCCCCCTGGGCCTGTGCCGCGGTGTGGGTCAGCCAATCGGCGTCGGTGGTGCCGTCGCCGGCAATGCGATCGCGGCCCGCGTCGCCGAACAGCACGTCGCTGCCGGCCATGCCGAAGATGTCGTCGTTGTCGTCACCGCCGTGCACGACGTCGTTGCCGGTACCGGCCAGGATGTCGTCGTTGCCGGCGCCGCCGTCGATCACGTTGCCGGCATCCGCTGGCTGCGTGTCGCGCACCACGCTCGAATGCATCAGGTAGCGCCCCGCTTCGAACAGGCCAGGCTCCTGCGCGCGTGCGTGGGCGTACCACGAGAAGCCGTACCACGCGCCGGGTTCGTTCGTGCTCGGCGGCTCGGCATTCGTTCGCGTGGGGTAGGTCACTTCCCCGTTGCTGGAGCCGTAGATCAAGTCGATGCCGGCGCCGCCGTCGATGGTGTCGCGCCCCAGCCCGCCCATGAGCACGTCGTTGCCGTCGCCACCGTCGATGAGGTCGTCACCGCCTCCGCCCAGCAGCGCATCGTTGCCGCCCAGGCCCAGGAGGGTTTCTGCGGCGCCGCCACCGGTCCGCCGCGCCGGGCTGGCTGCCCGCGTTCACGTAGTTCACGCCATCGCGCAGGTAGCCCACGCCGCCTTCGTCGGCGGCCTTGATGAAGTCGCCCGCCAGCGTGGTGCTGGCCGGGGCCGGCTGCTCGGCATCGGGCAGGCTGATGTGCCCACGCTGTGCTGCGGACTCCAGTTCTCGATACGGATGGTGTCGGTGCGGTCGCTGAAGCTGATGATCAGGTCGTTCTGCCCGGGCTGTACCTCGACCAGCGTGTAGTTGACGCGCCGGTCGTCCGTTTGCCAGGCATCGTCGGCCACGCGGTGTGCGCCGCTGCCGTTGAGGGTGCCCACCCCTTCGACTTCGATGCGGCCATCGGCGTCGCCGCGGACGGTGTCGGCCCCCCACTGGCCGGTGAAGCGGTAGGTATCGTCACCGGCTCCGCCGGTCAGCGTGTCGTTGCCCTGCCCGCCATCGAGCGTGTCGCTGCCGGCACCGCCCAGCAGCGTGTCGGAGCCTTCACCGCCGTTGAGCTGGTCGGCGCCGGCGTTGCCTTCGAGGT
>NZ_SWAR01000176.1 GCF_006386545.1 Methylibium rhizosphaerae
GAGTACAACGAGCAGCGCCCTCACGACGCCCTGGGCGGCCTGCCTCCAAGGCTGTTCATGCCCAGGCTCACAACCGCCGCAGACTCCAGTTCCGGGATGTCTACTTGACGGGGGAGCTTACGGTTGTCCGCTCGATGGAGGGGTTAGCCGTCACTCGATGCTCCACACATAGCCTTCACCCAATGACGCAGAGTGGGCAACGAAGTAGCCTTGGCATGCAAAGAACACGTGCCTATGCGTGGATAACCCGTTTGCGGGGACGTCGCCTGGCCACCATGAACGGCTGAACGGCGGCTTCTTTAGCATCTGAGGCGACACCTGTACGCAGCCGGCTGGCAAGCTCAACTGCGTGCCTTTGGGTAACGCAAACGACAGCATGAAGAGATTGGTGTCGATGTTGTGCACCTCGCGTATGTCTGAAGCTTCCGGAGGAAGCCATGCTGGCACCCAACCGGCCGCAACCGAGCCCTTGCCCTGTGCTTCCGCGAAGCTTGTGTACGAAGCATCAAGTGTCTCGACGCAGGCGACCAGCTGCAACACGCATGCTGCGAGCGAGAGCCGCCACAGTACTCGGCTTCTCATGTGACGGCTAACGTTTGACATGAGCGGCGGCTTGCAGACGGCGAAGCCGGCTGTAAGACGTCCGCTCGATGGAAGGGTTAGGCATCACCTTGCTCCCTCAGCTCAGCGAGGACTTCGTTCGTGCTTTCTC
>NZ_SWAR01000177.1 GCF_006386545.1 Methylibium rhizosphaerae
CTGCACCGTACGGATGTCGTAGCCGGCCTGCAACATGTGCGTGGCAAACGAATGCCGCAGCACATGGGGCGAACAAGGCTTGATGATGCGCGCACGCTTGGCGGCACCGGCCACCGCCTTCTGAATCGAGGCCTCGTGCAGATGGTGGCGCCTCTCGACACCCTGGCGCGGGTCCACGGAACGGGCGGCACTGGGAAATACCCACTGCCAGCCCCAGGTGCGTGGCGCATTCGGATACTTCACCGCCAGCGCATCGGGCAGCCAGACCGCGCCGAAGCCGGCATCCAGGTCGCGCTCATGCAGTACCTTGGCGCGCGCCAGTTGCTCCTTCAGTGGCAACAGCAGGTTCTCCGGCAACACCGTCACACGGTCCTTGGCCCCCTTGCCGCTGCGCACCACCAACTCGCGCCGCTCGAAGTCCACGTCCTTGACCCGCAGCCGCAAGCCCTCGAGCAAACGCATCCCGGTGCCATACAGCAGCGCGGCCACCAGCCAACTCGCTCCGTTCAACTCATGCAGCAGCGCGCGCACCTCCGTGGGCGTCAGCACCACCGGCAGGCGATCCCGGTTCTTGGCCCCGACGATCTCGTCCAGCCAGGGCAACTGGACCCCGAGCACCTCCTTGTAGAGGAACAACAGTGCCGACTTGGCCTGGTTCTGTGTGGCGGCGGCCACACCGCGTTCAGTCGCCAAGTGG
>NZ_SWAR01000019.1 GCF_006386545.1 Methylibium rhizosphaerae
TCGTCGTCGGTCACAACCAGTTCGACCTTCGGCCTGCCTCTCGTCATCGCGGTATCTCCAGTTCCAAGATACCGCAATGGCACGCACTATTTATGCCAGTTATCCACGGGACAGGACACTAGCGGGCCGTCGAAATTCTCGAGCGCGAAAGGCGGGAGTCAGAGCTGCGAAGCCCAGTGCTGGGTGAGCGGCGTGGTCGCCTTGGCCAGCCGCCGCTCGTTGAGCAGCGCACGGCCCAGGCCCCTGTGGTGGGTGCTGCGTGCCGCGGCGGCCAGCAGTGTCTGGTCGATCAGGTCGCGCTGCGCATGGCTGCCGCCGAAGTGGTGCGCCACCGTGCGCATCGGCTGCAGCAGGCCGATCGCCTCGTCATGGCGCGCCTTCGCGAACGCGAGCAGGCCGCGCATCAGCGGCAGGCCGACTTCGCGCGCCATCGCCTTGTTGATGCCCTCGTCGCGCTCGGCCTTCAGTGCGACCTCGGCCACCAGCGCCTCGGCCCGCTCGACCTGGCCGCTGCCCACGAACGCGAGCAGCGCATGCAGGTCGTTGAAGGCATAGAAGCCCGCGGCGGCTTCGTCCTGCTGCCAGGCCGCCGCATTGGCCGCCCAGCGCGAAGCCCCCGCATCGCTGCCGAGCAGGTGCAGGCGCCACAGCAGTGCGGTGGCATCGAGCCGCTGCAGCGTCACGTCGATCGCGGCCTGGGTGGCGATCTGCTCGTCATAGATCTGCAAGGCGCCGGCGACGTCCAGCGTCTCGAGGTGGAAGAGCGCGAGGTGCCACCAGTTGTGGCCGGCCAGTCCGTTGTCGTCTTCGGCCCAGCAGCTGCGCCGTGTGTTGAGCCAGGCCCGGCCTTCCTCGTGGCGGCCCTGCATTTCCATCACATGCGCCACCGCATGGATGGCCCAGGGCACGCAGGCACTGCCGCCCGCCGCTTCGCGGCCGGCCTGCTCGGCCTGCGGATAGAGGTTGCTTTCTTCCAGCCCGAAGGCATACATGCCCAGCACGTACGGGTACAGCGCGTCCGACTTGTCCCATTCGGGCAGCACCCGCGCGACGCGCTGGCGCAGGTTGCGGGCGTCGCCGCGGTAGAAGTCGAACAGGTGCGCCAGCTGCAGCGCCAGCAGGTCGCGAGGGTGCTGGTTGAGGAGCGCGTCCCAGGCCGCGCAGGCGCCGTGCCAGTCGCCGCCGAAGCAGCGATGGGCGGCGGCAAGCTGCGCGCGCTCCCGGTCGTTGGCGCCCGCGGCGAGGGCCTGCGCCCTGGCCAGCGCCGCGTGCGCCTCGGGCAGCAGCTTGTGCTCGGTGACCGACAGCAGGAAGCCGGCACGCACGACGTGAGGCAGCATCCATTGCGGGTCGGCGGCGCTCGCGGCGTCGAGGTCTTCGAGCGGGGTGCCGTAGAAGGAGACCAGGCGCCAGTAGGCACGTTCGAGGTGGTCGACCGCGGCCTGTGACCGGGTGCTGACCGCGCAGCCGCGAGCATCTGTTTTCATGACCGGTTCACTCACTCCACAAGCTGCGCGCGACGATACCCCCGCCGCCATGACTACGCTTGCGGTGGGGTCGGCCATGGCCTCTGCGGCCCGCGCATCTGCTCCCACGCACGGGCCATCTGCAGCACGCCGAGGTCGTCGAAGCGGCGGCCGGCGATCTGCAGGCCGATGGGCAGGCCCTCGCCGGTGTAGCCGCAGTTGACCGAAGCCGCCGGCTGCTCGCTCATGTTGTAGGCCAGCGTGAAGGCGATGTGGTCGAACGGCCGGGTCACGTCGTTGGTCGGGCAGGGCAGCTCGGCAGCGAAGGCCGGCATCGGCGACGTGGGCGAGAGCACGTAGTCGAAGGCCTGCGTGGCGGCCACCGTGGCCTCGCGGATGGTGAGCATCTGGCTGTAGCCCTTGAACACCTCTTCGCCGCCCAGGTGGGCGCCACCCTCGGCCCAGGCGCGTATGAAGGGCAGCACCCGGTTGCGCCGCTCCTCGGGCAAGGCGCTCATGTCGATCCAGGAGCGCATGCGCCAGAAGCGGTCCACGCCTTCGATCATCGAACGCTGGCACCACGGCGCGACGGGCTCGACGATGGCACCGGCGGCCTCGAACTGCTTCGCCGCCGCAACGACGGCGGCCTGCACCTGCGGCTCGACCGGCGTGCCCCAGCCGGCGTCGAGCCACAGGCCGACCCGCAGGCCCTTCAGCTCGCGGCCTTCGAGCCGCTGCCATTCGATGGGCTGGTAGGGCAGGCTCATGTGGTCGCGCCAGTCGGGCCTCGACAGCACCTGCATCAGCAGCGCCGAGTCGGCCACGCTGCGGGTCATGGGGCCGGCCACGCGGGCCGGGTACGGCGGCTTGATCGGGATGCGGCCCAGGCTGGGCTTCAGGGTGAACAGGCCGCACCAGCCGGCCGGCAGGCGCACCGAGCCGCCGATGTCGGTGCCCACGTGCAGCGGGCCGTAGCCCGCGGCTGCGCCGGCCGCGGCGCCAGAACTGGAGCCGCCGGGGTTCTTGCTCAGGTCCCAGGGGTTGCGGGTGAGCGGGTGGAAGCTCGACAGCCCCGACGACAACATGCCGTAGTCGGGCATCGTGGTCTTGCCGAGGAACACCGCCCCCGCTTCGCGCAGGCGCGCGGCGGGCGGCGCGTCTTCGGGTGCGGGCACCAGCTCGGTGGCCGCGGTGCCGAGCGGCACCGGCACGCCGCGGGTGGCGATGTTCTCCTTCAGCATGGTCGGCACGCCGTCCACCTCGCCCAGCGGCCGCCCGGCCAGCCAGCGCGCCTGTGACTCGCGCGCCATGGCCAGCGCCACGTCGGCATCGAGCGCATAGGTGGCCTGCAGGTGAGGCTCCCAGCGCCCGATGTGATCGAGCACCGCCTGCGTGGCCTCGACCGGCGAGGCCTCCTTGCGGCGGTAGAGCCCGACCAGCTCGACCGCGCTGAGTTCATGCAGTTGCGCCACGTGCCGCCCTCACTGCCAGTAGACGGCGGCCATGTCGTTGGCGAACACCGGTGAGCTGCTCCACAGGCCCTTGAGCCTGGCGCTGCCCACCGCGAACTGCGGCAGCTGGAACAGCCATGCGTTCACCGCATCGCCGGCCAGCATGCGCTGCGCATCGCCGATGAGCTTCGTGCGCTCCCTGGGGTTGGTGGTCCCGTTGTACTTCTTCATCAGGGCCTGGAAGGCCTTGGAGTCGTAGCCGAAGTAGTACTGCGGGTTGGCATAGACCATGATGTCCAGCGGCTCGACGTGACTCACGATCGACAGGTCGAAGTTGCCCTTGAAGGTGCCCGACAGCCACTGCGCCCATTCGACGTTCTCGATCTTCGCGACGATGCCCACCTTGGCCAGCTGGGCCGCGACCACCTCGCCGCCCTTGCGTGCGTACTGCGGCGGCGGCAGCGTGAGCGACAGCTGCAGCGGCGTGGCCACGCCGGCTTCCTTGAGCAGGGCCTTCGCCTTCTCGGGGTCGTATGGGTAGGTGCCGGTCAGGTCCACATAGCCCGCGTCGCTCGGCACCATGTGGCTGCCGATCGGCTTGCCGTAGCCGTCCATCGCGCCGTCGATGAGCGCCTTGCGGTCGATGGCGTGGGCGATGGCGCGGCGCACGCGCACGTCGTCGAGCGGCTTCCTGCGGTGGTTGATGCTGAGCATGGTCTTGCCCTCGGTGCCGCCCACCGCCACCGAGAAGCGCGGGTCGCTCTTGAACTGCGCGAGGCTCTGGGAGGCCTGGAAGCGCGGGAAGGCGTCCACGTCGCCGGCCAGCAGCGCGGCCACCTGCGCCGCCGGGTCGTTGATGAAGCGGAAGGTCACCCGCTTGAGCTTCACCGCGGCGGCGTTGCGAAAGCCGTCCCACTTCGTCAAGGTGACGGCCGAGCCCTTTGCCCAGTGGGTGAACGTGAACGGGCCGGTGCCGACCGGCCGGGTGGCGGTGGTGGCTGCGCTCTTCGGGTCGAGGATCACCGCGGTGTTCTCGCCCATGCGGAACAGGAAGTCGCCGTCGGCGTTGTCGAGCGTGACGATCACCGTGTGCGGATCGGGCGTGTCGATGCGGGCGATGTTGTCGAACACCTGCTTCCTGGCCTTGTTGGTGGAACCTTCGGCCTTGGCCCGCTCGAAGCTCCATTTCACGTCGGCCGCATCGAAGGCTTCGCCGTCGTGGAACTTCACCCCGCGGCGCAGCTTGAAGGTGTAGGTCTTGCCGTCGGGCTCGAGCTTCCAGCTTTCGGCCAGCAGCGGACTCACCGTGCCGTCCATCTGGATCTTCGTGAGGCCCTCGAGCACGTTGTAGTGCACGATCTCGCCGATGGCCGCGGCCGGCGCGGTGGTGGGGTCCAGGCCCGGCGGCTCGAGGGTGATGCCGATGACCGCGGCATCCTTGCGGCCCTGGGCAGCAACGGCGAACACCATTGCGCCCGAGACGGCGAACACGGCAGCGGCACGAAGCGGGAACCTCATTTGGGCTTTCTCCTGTTGGGCTGGCGCCGGACGCGCCATCATGACAAAACCGGCGGCAGGGCGTCGAGCAGCGCACGGGTATAGGCATGCTGCGGCTCGCCGAACACCTGCTGCGCGGGGCCCTGCTCGACGATGCGGCCGTGCTGCATCACCGCCACCTCGTCGCAGACGTGGTCCACCACCGCGAGGTCGTGGCTGATGAGCAGGTAGCTGACGCCGAACTGCTCGCGCAGGTCCTGCAGCAGGTTGAGCACCTGGGCCTGCACCGACACGTCGAGCGCGCTCACCGGCTCGTCGGCCACGATGAGCCGGGGCCGCGTGATGAGCGCGCGCGCGATGGCGATGCGCTGGCGCTGCCCGCCCGAGAACTCGTGCGGGTACTTCTGTGCGTCGCCGGCGCGCAGGCCCACGGCTTCGAGCGACTCGGCCACGCGGGCGATGCGCTCGTCCCTGGGGCAGCCGCCCAGCGCCGCCAGCGGCTCGGCGACGATGGTGCCGACCCGCTGCCGCGGGTCGAGCGAACCGTAGGGGTCCTGGAAGACCATCTGGAAATCGCGCCGCGCGCGCCGCAGCGCGGCGCGCGGCAGGGCATGCAGGTCGGTGCCCGCCAGCAGCACCTGCCCGGCGTCGGGCCTTTCCAGCGCCATGACCACCCGGGCCAGCGTCGACTTGCCCGAGCCCGATTCGCCCACGATGCCGAGGCTGCGGCCGGCTTCGATGCGCAGGCTCACCCCGTCGAGCGCCTCGACCACCGGCGGCGCCTGGAACAGGCTCTCGCGCGGCAGCCGGTAGTGGCGCTTCACGGCGCGCACCTCGAGCAGCGCAGGTGCGGCATTCATGCGCGGGCTCCGAGCACGTCGTCGACCCGGATGCAGCGGGCATGGTGCACAGGCCCGACCTCGAACCGCGGCGGCAAGGCCTCGCGGCAGGCCGGCACCACCCACGGGCACCGGTCGGCAAACGGGCAGCCGCGCGGCAGGTCGGCGAGCTCCGGCACGCGGCCGGCGATGGTGGGCAGCCGGCGGCCGCGGCCGAGCCCCAGCTGCGGCCGCGCGGCGAACAGCCCGCGGCTGTAGGGGTGCGCCAGGCGCCCGAACACGTCGCCGGTCGGCCCGCTTTCGACCACCGTGCCGCCATACATCACCATGACCTGCTGCACCTGCCCGGCCATCAGCGCGAGGTCGTGCGACACCAGCAGCAGGCCCATGCCCGCATCGCGCACCAGCTCGCCGATGAGGGCCAGCACCTCGCGCCGGGTGCTCGCATCGAGCGCGGTGGTCGGCTCGTCGGCGATCAGCAGCTGCGGCCCGCAGGCCAGCGCCATGGCGATGGTGACCCGCTGCCGCTGGCCGCCGGACAGCTGGTGCGGGTAGGCGTCCAGCCGCCGCGCCGCCTGCGGCAGCTGCACACGGTCCAGCAGCCGCAGCGCCTCGGCCCGCGCCGCGGCCGCGTCGAGCCCCTGGTGCAGGCGCAGCGGCTCAGCCACCTGCCGGCCGACGGTGTGCAGCGGGTTGAGCGCCGTCATCGGCTCCTGGAACACCATGGCCATGCGATTGCCGCGCAGCGCGCACAGGGACTCCTCGTCGAGCCTGACGAGCTGCCGCCCTTCGAAGCGGATGCTGCCGCTCGCGGTGGCGCCCTCCGGCAGCAGCCCCATGACGGCCAGCGCGGTCATCGACTTGCCGCAACCCGACTCGCCGATCAGCCCGAGCGTCTGGCCGCGCTGCATCGAGAAGCTCACCCCGCGCAGGGCCTCGGCCTCCCCGCGCGGCGTGCCGAGGCGCACCCGCAGGTCTTCGACTTCGAGCAGCGGCGGTGGCAGTGGCGTCGCGCTCAAGACCGTGCCCTCGCCAGACGCGGATCGAGCAGGTCGCGCAGCCCGTCGCCCAGCAGGTTGAGCCCCAGCACCGACAGCGCGATGGCGAGGCCCGGGTAGATGGCCAGCTGCGGCGCCTGGAACATCTGGGTCTGCGCCTCGTTGAGCATGCGGCCCCACGAGGGCTGCGGCGGCTGCGTGCCGAGCCCGAGATATGACAGCGCCGCCTCGGCCAGGATGGCGGTGGCGAACTGGATGGTCATCTGCACGATGAGGATGGAAGCGATGTTGGGCAGCACGTGCTCGAGCGTGATGCGCGCGTGCCCCTTGCCGCAGGCCTGCGCCGCCAGCACGAACTCGCGCGACCACACCGCGTTGGCCGCACCGCGCGTGATGCGTGCGAACACCGGGATGTTGAACAGGCCGATCGCGACCACCGAAGTGAGCAGGCCCGGGCCGTAAATGGCGGTGAGCATGATGGCGGTGAGCAGCGCCGGGAAGGCGAAGGTGAAGTCGCACGCGCGCATCGCGAGCTCCTCGACCCACCCTTTCTGCGCCGCCGCGATCGCCCCCAGCGTGACGCCCAGCAGCACACCGATGGCCACCGCGATGACGCCCACCGCGATGGAGTTGCGTGCGCCCACCATGAGCAGCGTGGCGACGTCGCGGCCGAGGCTGTCGGTGCCGAGCCAGTGGGCCGGCGTGGGCGGCTGGAGCTTGTGCGGGATGTCGAGCCCGACGGGGTCGTGAGGCGTCCAGACGAGCGACAGCGCTGCGGCCAGCAGGAGCAGCGCAACCAGGGCCGCACCGAGCATGAAGCTGCGGTGCCGGCGGGCCAGGCGGCAGAACGACGCGAGGCTAGCCATCGCGCCGCAGGCGGGGGTCGATCACCCCGTACAGGACATCCACCACGAAGTTCACCAGCACCACCATCCCGGCCAGCAGCATCACCACGTTGCGTACCACCACGAGGTCGCGATTGGCGATGGCCTGGAACACCAGCCGGCCGATCCCGGGGAGGTAGAACACGCTCTCGACCACGATGGTGGCGGTGAGCAGGCTCGCGAACTGCAGCCCCATCACGGTGACCACCGGCACCATCGCATTGCGCAGCACGTGCCGCCACAGCGCGGACCGCCGCGACAGGCCCTTGGCCCGCGCGGTGCGCACGAAGTCCTCGCGCAGCACCTCGAGCACCGACGACCGCACGATGCGCGCCAGGATGGCCGCCTGCACCGCGGCCAGCGCGACCGCCGGCAGCACCAGCGCCTTCAGGGCCGGCCAGAAGCCGCCGCCGGCCTCTTCGGTCCAGCCGGGGAAGCCGCCCGCCGAGAACCAGCGCAGCTGCACCGAGAACACCAGGATCAGCAGGATCGCGAACCAGAAGCTGGGGATCGCGATGCCGAGCTGGCTGAGGCCCATGACGCCCAGGTCGCCCCACTTGTTGTGGTGGGCCGCGGCATAGATGCCCAGCGCCAGCGCCGCCACGGTGGTCAGCAGCATGGCCAGCAGCGCCAGCGGCAGGCTCACCACCAGCCGCTCGCCGATCAGCTCGGACACCGGGGTGCCGTAGGCCACGCTGGTGCCCAGGTCGCCGGTGACGAGCCCCGACAGCCACGCGCCGTAGCGCGCCGCCGCCGGCTGGTCGAGCCCCAGCTGGGCGCGCAGGGCCGCCACCGCCTCGGGCGTGGCCGTGTCGCCCAGCCTCACCAGTGCCGCATCGCCGGGCAGCACCTCCAGCACGAAGAAGATCACCGCCGACGCGCACAGCAAGGTGGCGGCGAAGGTCAGCGCTCGCTTGAACAGAAACCAGCTCATCAAGAGGGAAAGTGGCGGGCCCCGGGCCGGGGCGCCGCAGCGTATCCTGTTTGCCTCGTTGCCGACAAGCCAGCCGGAGCCCACCGCAGTGCGACGACCCGACCCGATCCCCTTCGACACCCGCCGCATGTACATCGGTGGCCTCTGGTGCGAAAGCACCAGTCGCGAGACGCTGGAGCTCGTGAACCCGTCGGACGGCAGCCCGCTGGCCGACATCGCACGCGGCGGGCCGGCCGACGTCGACGCAGCGGTGAGTGCCGCCCGCGGCGCAATCGAGGGCGACTGGGGGCGGCTCACTGCCGCCGAACGCGGCCGCCTGCTGCTGGCCATGAGCCGGCGTGTGCTCGAGCAGGCAGACGAGCTGGCCCGGCTCGAGGCGCTGGACGTGGGCAAGCCGCTGCGCCAGGGCCGCGCCGATGCGGTGGCGCTGGCGCGCTACCTGGAGTTCTATGCCGGCGCGGCCGACAAGGTGCATGGCCAGACGCTGCCCTTCGCCAACGGCTACACCGCGCTCACGCTGCGCGAGCCGCACGGCGTCACCGGCCACATCGTGCCGTGGAACTACCCGATGCAGATCATCGGCCGCAGCGTCGGCGCCGCGCTGGCCATGGGCAACGCCTGCGTGCTCAAGCCTGCCGAGGAGGCCTGCCTCACCGCGCTGGCCTTCGCCCGCATCGCCGCCGAGGCGCAGCTGCCGGCCGGCGCGCTGAACGTGGTGCCGGGGCTGGGCGAGGAAGCCGGCGCCGAGCTGTCGTCGCACGCCGGCGTCGACCACCTGTCGTTCACCGGCTCGGTGGCCACCGGCGCGCTGGTGCAGGCCGCGGCCGCGAGACATGCGGTGCCGGTGACGCTGGAGCTGGGCGGCAAGAGCCCGCAGATCGTGTTTGCCGATGCCGACCTCGAGGCCGCCCTGCCCTACCTGGTGAATGCCGGCATCCAGAACGCCGGCCAGACCTGCTCGGCCGCCTCGCGCGTGCTGGTGGAGCGGCCGGTGTACGACACGGTGCGCAACCTGATGGCCGAGCGCTACCGCTCGCTGAAGGTGGGGCCGGCACTGGCCGACCTCGACCTGGGCCCGGTGATCGCCCGGCGCCAGCAGACCGTGGTCGAGCGCTACCTGCAGCTGGCGGTGGACAGCGGCCTGCCGATCGTGGCGCAGGGCGAGCTGGTGGCCGATGCGCCGGAAGACGGCTTCTACGTGCGGCCCACGCTCGTCGACCATGTGCCGCCCGAACACGCGCTGGCCCAGGAAGAGATCTTCGGCCCGGTGCAGGTGCTCATCCCGTTCGACGGCGAGGCCGAGGCCCTGCGCATTGCCAACGGCACCCCCTACGGCCTGGTGGCCGGTGTGTGGACGCGCGACGGCGCGCGGCAATGGCGCATGGCTCGCGGCCTGAAGTGCGGGCAGGTGTTCGTCAACAACTACGGCGCCGGCGGCGGCATCGAACTGCCCTTCGGCGGCGTGAAGCTGTCGGGCCACGGCCGCGAGAAGGGCTTCGAGGCGCTGTACGGCTTCTCGCGCTTGAAGACGGTGGCGATCCACCATGGCTGAAGAGGGGGCAGACATGAGACACCCTGTGTCAACCTCGATGTCGCGGGGCGAGCGCCGGGCCGCTCCCAAGCCGGCCCGCATCCCCCCGGGGGATCGGCCGGCGTACGCGCCGGACGAGGGGCAGACATGAGCGGACGGCTGCAGGACAAGATCGCGATCGTGACCGGCGGCGCGTCGGGCTTCGGCGCCGGCATCGTGCGCAAGTTCGTGGCCGAAGGCGCGCAGGTGCTCATCGCCGACCGCAACCTCGAAGCCGCGCTCGACCTCGCGGCCTCGCTGGGCACCGCAGCGCGTGCGCTGCGGGTGGACGTGAGCAGCGCCACCGACACGACGGTGATGGTCGAAGCCGCCTGGGAACACTTCGGCGGACTGGACATCCTGGTCAACAACGCCGGCATCGGCCACCTGCCGCAGCCGATGGAAGAGCTGTCCGAGGAAGACTTCGACCGCCTCTTCGCGGTCAACATGAAGTCCATCTACCTCGCCGCGCGCGCGGTGCTGCCGCACTTCAAGGAGCGCCGGCGCGGCGTGATCCTCAACATGGCCTCCACCGCCGGCGTGAGCCCGCGGCCCCGGCTCACCTGGTACAACGCCAGCAAGGGCTGGGTCATCACCGCCACCCGCTCGATGGCGGTAGAGCTGGCGCCGCTGGGCATCCGCGTGGTGGCGCTCAACCCGGTGGCCGGCGAGACGCCTCTGCTGTCCACCTTCATGGGCGGCGACACGCCGGAGCTGCGCGCGAAGTTCCTGTCCACCATCCCGATCGGCCGCTTCTCGACGCCCGAGGACCTGGGCAATGCGGCATGCTTCCTGTGCAGCGACGAAGCGTCGATGATCACCGGCGTCGCGATGGAGGTGGATGGCGGCCGCTGTGTCTGATGGCCCACCCCCGTAGCGGCTTCGCCGCTCCCCCTCGAGGGGGCGGTGCCTGCGGCCCGGCGAAGCCGGTTCCGCGGCCCCTGCCGGGGTGCGCCGGGTCTGGCGACCGCGGCGCGACTTCAGGACCGCGAGGCAATCGAACATGACGAAGGAGCTTTCTTGACGATGACGCAGTCCCTGTCCGACACGGACGTCTTCACCGCCCTGCGCCCGCGCCTGTTTGCCATCGCCTACCGCATGCTCGGAACCCGCGCCGACGCGGAAGACCTGCTGCAGGACGCCTGGCTGCGCTGGCACGCCAGCGACGCTTCCAGCGTGCAGTCCGCCGAGGCGTGGCTGGTCACCATCGTCACGCGGCTGGCCATCGACCGGCTGCGCGCAGCCAAGGCCGAGCGTGAAACCTATGTCGGCTTCTGGCTGCCCGAGCCGCTGGTCGAGGAGATCGACGAACGCTCGCCCGAGGCGCTGCTGGAGCAGGCAAGCGACATCTCGGTGGCCTTCCTGTGGGTGCTGGAGCGCCTGGCGCCCGAGGAGCGGGCGGCCTACCTGCTGCGCGAGATGTTCGAGCAGGACTACGCCGACGTCGCCGAGCTGCTGGGCAAGCAGGAAGCGGCCGTGAGGCAGATGGTGAGCCGCGCCGCCAAGCGGGTACAGGAAGAACGCCGCCGCTTCGAGGTGACGCCGGCGACGCACCGCGCGCTGCTGGAGAAGTTCATCCATGCGGCGCAGAGCGGCGAGCGCAATGCCATCAAGGCGCTGCTGGCCGACAACGTGGAGCTGGTGGGCGACGGCGGCGGCAAGGTGCCGTCGTTCGGCGAGGTGCTGCGCGGTGCCGACCGCATCACCAACCTGTTCTGGGCGCTGTCGAAGCGTCTGGGCGACGTGATCACCTACCGGCTGGTGCAGATCAACGGCGAGCCCGGGCTGCTGCGCTATGTGGATGGCCAGCTCGAGTCGGCCCAGGCCTTCGTCACCGACGGCGAGCGCATCACCGCGATGTACGTGGTGCGCAACCCGGACAAGCTGGCCGGTATCGCCGGCATGACACAGGCATGAGGCGATGCTGCGTGGAGGCTGCCTCTGCCGGGGTGTGGCCTTCGAGGTCGACCGCCGCATGATTTTTCTCTGAGCCTGTCACAAGCCGGCGCGCCGCCACGTCTTGAAGGATGTAGGCGGTCGCAAGGTGCGGCCGCCACCCAAGCCAAACCGAAAGGACCGTGCCATGACCGCTCACGCCGCCCGACTGCCCTACTACCAGCTCGCCCCGAAGGCCTTCCAGGCCATGCTCAATTTCTCGGGCGCGCTGCGCAAGGACCTGCTCGGCGCCCGCCTCGTGGACCTCGTGCTGCTGCGCGTTTCGCAGATCAACGGCTGCGGCTACTGCATCGACATGCACTGGCGCGACCTGATCAAGCTCGATGCCGACCCGCGCCACCTCAATGCCGTGGCCGGCTGGCGCGAGGCACCCTTCTTCAGCGACCGCGAACGCGCGGCGCTGCGCTGGGCCGAGGCGGTGACGCTGATCCCGCAACGCGACCCGAGCGACGAAGACTTCGCCGAACTCAAGCAGCACTTCACCGACCAGGAGATCGCCGAACTCGGCTTCGTGATCGCCAACATCACTGCCTGGAACCTGCTCAACGTGAGCTTCCGCAACCCGATGCCGGAGAACGCCTGACCTGTCGAGCTGTGATCCCGGGGCCAGACAGTGATCGAGTGCTGCTCGCGCATATGCGCGAGTGCATCGACCGGGTTCTCGAGTACACCCAAGGGCAACAGGTCAGTCTTCGAAACTTCCCGCCTGGTCCGGCAGAACGGCCCGCACCGCGCCTGCCAACCCACACCTACCGAGGGCCCTCGGCCCGGCTGCGCTCCAGCCATTGCCGCGGTGAACACCCCAGCCGCTGGCTGAACAGCCGCGACAGCGCCGGCGCGCTGGCATAGCCCAGTTCGTCGGCGATCTGCTTGACCTGGCGGCCACGGCGCAGCTCGGTCTGCGCGAGGCTCAGGCGCCAGTCGGCCAGGTAGTCGGCCGGCGGCTGGCTGACCGCGGCCTTGAAAGCGGCCGCGAAGGCGCTGCGCGACATGCCGGCGCGCGCCGCCATGGCGGCCAGGCTCCATGGCGCGCCCGGCTCTTCGTGCAGGGCCACCAGCGCCGCCGCCAGGCGCGGATCCGCCAGGCCGTTGATGAGCCCCGGCCGCACGCCGACCTCGGCCGGGTGGTCGATCACCCAGCGCAGCAGCTGGATCAGCACCACCTCGAACAACCGGTCGGCCAAAAGGCGCTGGCCGCAGCGCAGCCGCTCGGTTTCGTTGAACAGGAGGGCGAGCGCCGGCTCCAGCCCTTCGACCTGCGCCAGCGGCAGCACGATCAAAGGCGGCAGCGTGCGCACCAGCGGATGTCGCTCGCCGCCGTCGAACTCGAGCTCCGCACACACGAAGTCCGAACCTTCGCGCGGCGGGTTGTGGAACCGGTGCGCGAGCGGGCGCGGGTAGAACAGCAGCGTCGGCTCGGTGAACACGCGGCGCCGCGGCATGCCCGCCCGGGCGCTGCCGGGCAGTTCGAGCCGGCCGCTGCGCATGACATGCAGGAAGCCGCGCCCCGGCTCGGCCGGGAAGCGGCTCACGCCGCACAACGGGCCGTTGTGGAACAGGCGTGCCCGGACCTTGAAGTGCTCGAGCACGCCGGACAGGCGATCCACCGGGGCTGCTGCTGGCATGGCGTGGACGAATAGGTACGTTGTTCGGATGAAAGGCAACCAATGGTATTCGAGCGGCCCGCACACTGGCGTTGGCAGCTGCTTCTTCATCCCTTCAACTCCGCAAAGGAAACACCATGTCCCGCGTTCCCCTCATCGACCCCGCCCATGCCACCGGCGAGCGCAAGCAGCTGCTCGACCAGATCCACGGCGCCTTCGGCGCCACGCCGGCGATGTTCCGCGCCGTCGCCAACTCGAGCGCCGCGCTCAAGAGCATGTGGGGCAGCTTCGGCGCCCTGGGCGGTGGCGTGATCCCGGCCAAGCTGGGTGAGCAGATCGCGGTGGCGGTGGCCGACCGCAACGGCTGCGAGTACTGCCTGGCCGCCCACACCATGCTCGGCCGCAAGGCCGGCGCCAGCGCCGCCGAAATGGCGGCCGCGCAGCAGGGCGAGTCGGCCGACGCCCACACCGCCGCCGCGCTGCGCTTTGCGCTGAAGCTGGTGGACGGCCGCGGCCAGGTGAGCGATGCCGACGTGCAGGCATTGCGGGCGGCAGGCTTCGACGACGGGCAGGTCGTCGAGGTCCTGGCCCATGTGGCGCTCAACCTGTTCACCAACTATGTGAACGTGGCCTTCGGCGTGCCGCTGGACTTCCCGGCGGTGAAGCTGCAGCGTGCGGCGGCCTGACGCGCGCTGCAGCGGCCCGCCGGCCTCAGCCGCGCGGCGCCACCCGCGCGTCGAGCGGCCCGGGCTGGTACGCCGGCAGGAAGGCACAGCCCGCGCCGAAGCGCGCCTCGTAGCCCTTGCAGTTCGAGGCGATGCCTTCGGGCGTGGGCTTGTCGCCGCGCTCGACCCATTGCAGCAGCGCGTCGAAAAGCGTCGGGTAGATCGGTTCGCCGAGATAGCTGTGCTCCCGGCTGTCCACATAGGTCTGCACCAGCTTTTTCGTGCCGGCGCCCTGCTCCATGGTCTGGCGGAACTTCGACTGCAGCTCGACGAACGCGGTGGGGTCGTTGATGCCATGCACCGTCAGCACCGGCACGCCGATGCGGCCGGTCAGGTCGGCATCGGCGCCGAACACGGCCACCGCCTGCGGGTCGGCGCGGTAGCGCAGCACCCGCGCGTTGAGCTCCGCATCGTTGTCGGAGCCGCTGTAGCGCACGCGTTCGTTGTCGAACGGGTTCCTGCCGCCGGTGCGGTTGCGCACGATGTCCTGGAAGTGCCAGGTGGCCCAGTTGAGATGGGCCAGCACCGAGCTTTCCGGGATGCGGATCACGTCGACGATGGTCTTGAGCTTCCTGGCCTGCTCGGCGCTGCGCTCGGCCGCGGGCTTGCGCAGCCCCAGGCACTCGTCGGCGCGCCGGGCGAGCTCGGCCCGCGTGAGCTTGCTGTCGGCCGGCAGCCCCATCCACAGCGGGTACTGCGGCTCGTCGGCCTTGGGATGGTTGGCGCACAGGTACTGGTAGACCACCCGCAGGTCGAGGCGGAAGTCGTACGAGCGGGTGCCGCCGGCCAGCACGCCGCTGCTGAGCAGCACCGCGTCATAGGGTGACTTCGCCGCATCGGCCGCGTACATCTCGGCCGCCTTGGCCGCCACGCTGGCGCCCCAGGACTGGCCGTGCAGCAGCGTGCGCTTCGGCTGCGCGACGTGGTCGACGAAGATGCGGCGCACCCGCTCGGTGTCTTCGGCGGCGCTGCGCACGGCCACGCCGCCCTGGCGAAACACCGACCCGGCCCAGGCATGGCCGGCCTTCACCGTGACGGCCCAGCGCTCGATGTCCTCGTCGGCCCGCTCGGGCTTGGGCTCGCCCAGGGCCGGACCGCCGTGGGCATGCACCACCAGCACGCCGCTCCAGCGTTCGGGCATGACGATGAGATAGGGCGCCCCCGCGGAGTCGACGCCGCGCAGGCACTTCCCGCCGGCGGGCACGCCCTTCGGGCAGGCGGCCGCCTGCGGCGCGGCTTCGCCGCTGCTGCGTTGGGCCTGCGGGGCCTTCGAAGGGGAACCGCAGCCGGCCAGCACGAAGGCTGAGGCCGCGGCGGCGAACATGAAGCGGTACGGCAAGGCTGTCTCCGATCGTCTTGTGGGGGGAACTCCGGCGTCACGGTAAGCAAGGCGTGCCAGACGGTCAAATACACTGACGAGGTCGTTCCGATATGTTCCGGATATGGAGTTTCGACACCTGCGCTACTTCGTGGCCGTGGCCGAAGCCGGTCACATGACCCGTGCGGCGGCAACGCTCGGCATCCAGCAGCCGCCGCTGTCGCAGCAGATCCGCGCACTCGAAGCACAGCTGGGCATGGCGCTGTTCCACCGCCACCCCAAGGGCGTGACGCTCACCGACGGCGGCCGCGTGTTCCTCGACGAGGCGCGCCGGCTGCTGGCCGACATGGCCGCGATGCAGCACCGCATGGAACGGGTGGCGCGCGGCCAGCAGGGCGTGCTGTCGGTGGCCTTCACCAGCTCTGCCGCCGCGCATGCCTTCACGCCGGCGGCGCTGCGCGAAAGCCGCAGCCGCTATCCCGACATCGAGCTGCAGTTGTCGGAGCACAACGCGGCCGAAATCACCGAGGCGGTGGCCGCGGCGCGGCTGCACTGCGGGCTGCTGCGCGTGCCGGTGTCGCGGCCCGACGGCGTGGCGCTCGAGACGCTGCTGCACGAGCCGGTGGTGGTGGCCCTGCCGAACGACCATGCGCTGGCGCGGCGCACCACCCGCGGCGGCAAGCCGGCGCCCTTGTCGCTGCGCGACCTCGAAGCCGAGCGGCTGATCCTGGTGCGCCGCCCGGGCGCACCAGGCCTTTATGCCAACCTGCTGGCGCTGTGCGAGGAGGCCGGCTTCGTGCCGCTGATCGCGGCGGAGGTCGAGCGCATGATGACCAACCTCAACCTCGTGGCCGCCGGGGCCGGCATCTCGGTGGTGCCGGCCTCGATGACGGGCGCCCACCCTCAGGCGGTGGCCTACCACCCGTTCGAGGAGAGCGTGCGCCTGCAGGCGCCGCTGACGCTGGCGTACCGCGCGGCCGACTGCACCGGCCCGACCGCCACCTTCGTGTCCCTGCTGCGGAAGATCGCACGCAGCACGCGCTTTCGTGCGCTCGCGCGGCGGGCATGATGCCCACCACCATGCCGCTGCACCGCCGCCTCCTGCTCAAAGCCGCCGCCTGCCTTGCGGCCGCGCTGCCCACCGCGCGCGGCCGTGCCGAGGCCTGGCCCGCGCGCCCGGTGCGCATCGTGGTGGGCTACCCGCCGGGCGGCGTGAGCGATGCCATCACGCGGGCGCTGGCCGACAAACTGACCACACGGTTGGGCGTTGCGGTGCTGGTGGAAAACCGTGCCGGCGCCGCCGGCGCGGTGGCCATGGCCGCGGTGGCCAAGTCGGCGCCCGACGGCCACACCCTGTGCTTCTCGGCCATCAGCCCGCTCACCCAGGGCGAGCGGCCGCCCGAGGGCATCGCCCCGCTGGTCAGCGTGATGTACACGCCGGTGCTGGTGCTCGGCACGCCGGCGCTGGCGGCCGGCAGCTTCACGGCGATGCTGGCCGCTGCAAGGGCCGAACCGGGCCGCGTGCGCTGGGCGACCTCGGGGCTGGGCACCACCGGGCACCTCGTGCTCGAGCAGGTCCAGCAGGCCAGCGGCGTGACCTTCACCCATGTGCCCTACAAGGGCGGCGGCCAGCAGCTGTCGGATGCGCTCGGCGGCCAGTTCGAGGTGTTGTCGTCGAACGTGGGCGCCACCCAGCTGGAACATGTGCACGCCGGGCGCTTCAAGCCGCTGGCGGTGGGCTCGCCGCAGCGGGTGGCGGTGCTGCCCGAGGTGCCCACGCTGGCCGAACTGGGGTTCCCCAAGGCCAACCGCGTGTCGCTGTTCGGCTTCTTCGCACCGGCCGCCACGCCGCCCGAGCGGATGGCCCGGCTCAACGCCGAGATCAATGCGGCGCTCTCATCACCCGAGATCCGCGAGCAGCTGCTGGCGGTGAACAACGTGCCCACCGGCGGCAGCGCCGAGGAGTTCGCACGGCAGATCCGCGCGGAGCGGGCGGCGAACCGGCCTTAGGGTCGGGGCGCTAAGCCAGCAGCGTCTCGGCCGGCCTGTAGGCCAGGCCGTGCGCCTCGGCCACCGGCGCGCAGGTCACCTGGCCGGCCGCCACGTTCAGCCCCGAGCGCAGGTGCGGGTCGTCCGCCAGCGCGCGGCGCCAGCCCTTGTCGGCCAGCGCCAGCACGAACGGCAGCGTCACGTTGTTGAGGGCGAAGGTGGAGGTGCGCGCCACCGCGCCCGGCATGTTGGCCACACAGTAGTGAACGATGCCGTCGACCACGAAGGTGGGCGCCGAATGGGTGGTGGGACGGGAGGTCTCGAAGCAGCCCCCCTGGTCGATGGCGATGTCCACCATCACCGCGCCGGGCTTCATGGTGGCGAGCATCGAGCGCGTCACCAGCTTGGGCGCTGCGGCACCCGGAACCAGCACGGCGCCGATCACGAGGTCGGCGCGCGCCACCAGCTGCTCGATCGCGTCGCGCGTGGAGAACACCGTGCGGACACGGTCGCCGAACTGGGCCGACAGGCGCCGCAGCACTTCGGCCGAGCGGTCCACCACCGTGACCTCGGCGCCCATGCCGATGGCGATGGTGGCCGCATGGGTGCCGGCCACGCCGCCGCCCAGCACCAGCACGTCGGCCGGCGGCACCCCCGGCACGCCGCCCAGCAGCACGCCGCGCCCGCCCTGGGCCTTCTCGAGGCAATGGGCGCCCACCTGCGGCGCCAGGCGTCCCGCCACCTCGGACATCGGCGTGAGCAGCGGCAGCCCCCCGCTGGGCGAGGTGACGGTCTCGTAGGCAATGCACGCGGCGCCGCTTTCGACGAGGTCGCGCGTCTGCGGCGCATCGGGCGCCAGGTGCAGGTAGGTGAACAGCACCTGGTGCGACTTGAGCTGGCGGCGTTCGTCGGCCAGCGGCTCCTTCACCTTGACCACCATCTCGGCCTCTGCCCACACGCGCGAGGCGCGCTCCACGATCTCGGCCCCGGCGGCAGCATAGTCGGCATCGGCGAAACCGATGCCGGCACCGGCACCGTGCTCCACCAGCACCGCATGCCCGCGCCGCGTCAGCTCGGCCACCGACGAGGGCACGAGGCCGACGCGGTATTCATGGTCCTTGATCTCGCGTGGAACACCGATCTTCATGGCGGGCCTCCTGCCGGCATTGGCGCTGGAATGAAGGCCACTCTAGGCCGGCTCGCGGCGAAGAACTCTCGGTGTTGGCGGGCCGGGACTGGAATTGCTTCAGCCGGCGCTCCACCCGCCGCCCAGGGCACGGATCAGCCCCACCGTCGCCTGGTACTGCGCCGAGCGCACCTGCACCGACTGGCGGCGGTTGCGCAGCTCGCTGCGCTGCGCGTCCAGCAGGTCGAGCTGGCTCACCAGCCCGTTGCGGTAGCGCGACTCCGACAGCGCAGTGGCGCGGCTGGCCGACTCGATGGCACGGGCCTGCACCTCGGACTGCTCGGCCAGCAGGCGCAGCGATGCGAGCTCGTCCTCCACGTCCTTGAAGGCCACCAGCACCTGCTCGCGGTAGCGCGCCAGCGCGGCGTCCATCTCGGCGCGGGCGTTGGCCACGCCGGCTTCGCGGCGGCCGCCGTCGAGCAGCGGCAGCGACAGCAAGGCGCCGACGCCCCAGGTGCGGGCCGACCACTTGAACAGGTCCGACAGTTCGGGCGACGCATGGCCGCCCGAGGCGGTGAGCGCGAGGTTCGGGAACCAGGCCGTCTGCGCCACGCCCACCCGCGCCTGCGCGGCCTTGAGCTGGTCCTGCGCGGCGGCGACGTCGGGCCGGCGCGCCAGCACGGTGGCCGGCACCCCGGCCGGCACCACCGGCAAGGCGGTGTTCCACTGCGCGACCGGCGTGACCTCGAAGCCCGAGGCCACCTCGCCCACCAGCACGGCCAGGGCATGCTCGAGCGCGGCGCGCTGGCGGTCCAGCGCGAGCGCCTCGCCTTCGGTCACCGCCACCTCGGTGCGCACGCGGGCCACGTCCAGTTCGGAGATGTCGCCCACCTGGTAGCGCCGCTCGGTGAGGCGCAGCGTGTTGCGGTAGGCCTCGACGGTGTCGCGCACCAGCGCGCGTTCGGCGTCGAGCGCGCGCAGGGCCAGGTAGGTCTGCGCCACGTCCGCCTGCACCAGCAGCCGGGTGCTCTGCAGCAGCCCTTCGCTGGCGCGGGCGTCGAGCGCCGCGGCCTGGCTGGCACGGCTCAGGCGGCCGAACAGGTCGATCTCGTAGGACAGGCTGGCACCGGCACTGATCAAGGTGTTGGCACGGCCCTGGGCCAGCGGCTCGGCCTGGCGCACCGCGCCGGCGGAGACGCCCACCTGCGGCGCGCGGTCGGCATCGGCGCTTTTCAGCAGCGCCCTCGCCTGCGCGAGCCGCGCCGCCGCGACCTGCAGGCTCGCGTTGTTGCGCGCCGCACGCCCGACGAGGTCGTCGAGTTGCGGGTCGGCAAAGGCCTTCCACCATTCGCCTCGCGCCTGCGCCTCTGCGGGTTGCACGGCGGTCCAGCGGCCGTCGCCTTCCTTGAAGGCGGCCGGCGCGGCGGGCAGCGCGGCCGGGTCGATACCGGGCACCGAAGCGCAGCCGGCCAGCACCAGCGCGGCCAGCAGCGGTGCCAGGTGGCGGGTGATGTTCATCGCGGCTCCTTTTCGTTGTGGTTGTCGTGGATCGAGCTCATTCATGGTCGCCCACCTTCGCCGCAGGCACCGGCTTGATGGAGGCGCCGCCGCCGGCCGGCGAGGAAGCAAACGCCTCGTCGAGGTGCGGCACCTCGCCGTGCAGCTTGAGCGGCCGGTTGCCGGCCAGCCTGCGCATGAGCACGTAGAACACCGGCGTGAGGAAGATGCCGAAGGCCGTGACGCCGATCATCCCGGCGAACACCGCCACGCCCATGGCCTGGCGCATCTCGGCACCGGCACCGGTGGTGAACACCAGCGGCAGCACACCCATCACGAAGGCGAGCGAGGTCATCAGGATCGGACGCAACCGCAGGCGGGCCGCCTCCACCGCCGCCTGCAGCGGCGTACGGCCGGCGAATTCGAGCTCGCGGGCGAACTCGACGATCAGGATGGCGTTCTTGGCGGACAGCCCCACCAGCACCACCAGGCCGATCTGGGTGAAGACGTTGTTGTCGCCGCCCGAAAGCCAGACGCCGGTCATCGCCGCCATCAGGCCCATCGGCACGATCAGGATGATGGCCAGCGGCAGCTTGAGGCTTTCATACAGCGCGGCCAGCGCCAGGAAGACCAGCAGGATGGCGAGCGGGAACACCCACACCGCCGAGTTGCCGGCGAGGATCTCCTGGTAGGTGAGCTCGGTCCATTCGTAGCTGATGCCTGGGGGCAGCGTCTCCTTCGCGATGCGCTCGACTGCGTCCTGCGCCTGCCCCGACGAATAGCCGGGCGCCGGGCCGCCGTTGATGTCGGCGGCGAGGAAGCCGTTGTAGCGCATGGCACGCTCGGGGCCGAAGCTGGGCTGCACCTTCATCAGCGCGGACAGCGGCACCATCTCGCCGGTGGACGAGCGCACCTTGAGCAGGCCCACGTCTTCGGCCCGCGCGCGGTAGGGCGCGTCGGCCTGCACCCGCACGGAATACGTGCGGCCGAACTTGTTGAAGTCGTTGACGTAGAGGCTGCCCAGGTAGATCTGCATCGTGTCGAACACGTCGGTCACCGCCACGCCGAGCTGGCGTGCCTTGGTGCGGTCGATGTCGGCCCACAGCTGCGGCACGTTGACCTGGTAGCTCGAGAACAGGCCGGCGAGTTCGGGCGCCTGCTGCGCCTTGGCCATGAAGGCCTTCACCGCCGCGTCCATGGCTTCGTAGCCGAGCGAGCCGCGGTCTTCGAGCTGCAGCTTGAAGCCGCCGGTGGTACCCAGGCCCGACACCGGCGGCGGCGGGAACATCACGATGAAGGCGTCTTCGATCTTGGCGTACTCGGCATTGAGCTGGGCCGCCACCGCCGGGCCGCTCTGGTCGGGCCGCTTGCGCTGGTCGAACGGCTTCAGCATCGCGAAGGCAATGCCCGAGTTCGAGCTGTTGGTGAAGCCGTTGATCGACAGGCCGGGGAACGACAGCGTGCCCTCGATGTTGGGGTTCTGCTTGGCGATCTCGCCCATGCGGCGGATCACCTCGTCGGTGCGGTCGAGCGTGGCGCCGTCGGGCAGCTGGGCGAAGCCGATCAGGTACTGCTTGTCCTGCATCGGCACGAAGCCGCTGGGCACCGCCTTGAACAGGCCGAAGGTGGCCACCACCAGCACCAGGTAGATGCCCATCATCAGCGCCTTGCGCGAGGCGACGCGCTTCACGCCGGAGCCGTAGGCGTCGGAGCCGCGGCCGAAGGCCTTGTTGAAGCCGCGGAACAGCCAGCCGAAGGCGCGGTCCATGCCGCGGGTGAGCGCATCCTTGGGTGCGTCGTGGCTGCGCAACAGCAAGGCGGCGAGCGCGGGCGACAGCGTGAGCGAATTGATCGCCGAGATGACGGTGGAGATCGCGATGGTCACCGCGAACTGCTTGTAGAACTGCCCGGTGAGGCCGCTGATGAAGGCCAGCGGCACGAACACCGCCACCAGCACGATGGCGATCGCGATGATCGGCCCGGAGACCTCGCGCATGGCACGGTAGGTCGCGTCGCGCGGGGACAGGCCCGCCCCGATGTTGCGCTCGACGTTCTCGACCACCACGATGGCGTCGTCGACCACGATGCCGATGGCCAGCACCAGGCCGAACAGGCTCAGCGCGTTGATCGACAGGCCCAGCAGGTGCAGCACTGCGAAGGTGCCCACGATGGACACCGGCACGGCCAGCAGCGGGATGATCGACGCGCGCCAGGTCTGCAGGAACAGGATCACCACCAGCACCACCAGCGCGATGGCCTCGAGCAGCGTCTGCACCACCGACTTGATGGAGGCGCGCACGAACTGCGTGGGGTCGTAGGCGATGCGGTATTCCACGCCTTCGGGCATGTGGGGCGCGAGCTCTTCCATCGTCTTGCGCACCGCGGCCGAGATCTCCAGCGCGTTGGAGCCCGGCGCCTGGAACACGCCGGTGCCCACCGCCTGGTCGTTGTCGAGCAGCGAACGCAGCGAGTAGTCGGCCGCGCCGAGTTCGATGCGGGCGATGTCGCGCAGCCGCGTGACGGCGCCGCCGGGGGCGGTCTTCACGATGATGTCGCCGAACTGCTCTTCGTTCTGCAGGCGGCCCTGCGCATTGATGGACAGCTGCAGGTCCACGCCCGGCAGGCCCGGCGAGGCGCCCACCACGCCGGCAGCGGCCTGCACGTTCTGCTCGCGGATGGCGCGCACCACGTCGCCGGCGGCCAGGCCGTGCTCGGCCACCTTCTGCGGGTCGAGCCACACGCGCATCGAGTACTCGCCGCCGCCCCAGGTCTGAACCTGGCCCACGCCTTCGATGCGCGCGAGCCGGTCCTTGATGTTGAGCAGCGTGTAGTTGCGCAGGTAGTTCATGTCGTACCGGTTGTTCGGCGACACGAGGTGCACCACCATCGTGAGATCGGGCGAGCTCTTGACGGTGGTGATGCCCAGCCGGCGCACCTCTTCCGGCAGGCGCGGCTCGGCCTGCGCAACGCGGTTCTGCACCATCTGCTGCGCAAGGTCGGGATTCGTGCCCAGGCGGAAGGTCACGGTGAGCGTGAGCAGGCCGTCGGTGGTGGCCTGGCTGCCCATGTAGAGCATGCCTTCGACACCGTTGATGGCCTCCTCGAGCGGCGTGGCCACCGTCTCGGCGATCACCTTGGGGTTGGCACCCGGATACTGCGCACGCACCACCACCGAGGGCGGCACCACTTCCGGGTATTCGGAGATCGGCAGCGCGCGCAACGCAATCAGGCCGGCCAGCAGCATGAGCAGCGACAGCACGCCGGCAAAGATCGGCCGGTCGATGAAGAACTTTGAAAGATTCATGGGAGCGCTCTTGGTTCTTGTGATTCAGCTCACGACTGCGTCGCGCTCTCGCGCTTGGCCTGCACTTCCGGCTTGGCGTCCATGGCCACCGGCTGCGGCGCCAGCAGCGCGCCCGGCCGCACCCGGTGCAGGCCGTTGACCACCACGCGTTCGCCCGGCTTCAGGCCGCTGGTGACCACGCGCAGGCCGTTGACCGGCGCGCCCAGCGTCACCTCGCGCCACACCGCCTTGTTGTCGGCGTCCACCACCATGACGAAACGCTTGTTCTGGTCGGTGCCCACCGCGCGTTCGTTCACCAGCAGGGCCGCATCGCTGCTGGCCTGGCCCATGCGCAGCCGCGCGAACTGCCCGGGCATCAGCGCGCCGTCCTTGTTGTCGAACACGGCCCGCACGCGCACCGTGCCGCTGCGCGCATCGACTTGGTTGTCGACCAGCTGCAGCCGGCCCTCGAAGGGCGTGTCGGTGCTGGCCGCGGTGCCCATGTGCACCGGGATGCGCTCGATGTGAGAACGCGCCGACGTGCCGCCCGGCAGGCCCTTCAGCGCGCGGGTGACGATCTGCTCGTCGGCATCGAAGCTCGCATAGATCGGGTTCACCGACACCAGCGTGGTGAGCACCGGCGCGCCCGGGCCGGCGGCCACCAGGTTGCCGCTGGTCACCTCGATCCTGCCGATGCGCCCGGCGATGGGGGCACGCACCTGGGTGTAGCCAAGGTTGAGCCTGGCGGACTGCAGCGCGGCTTCTGCGGCACGCAGGTTGGCGTCGGCTTCCAGCAGCGCGTTGCTGCGCTCGTCGTATTCGCGCTGGGCGATCGCGCGCTCGTCCCACAGGCGGCGCGCGCGTTCGTGTTCGCTCCTGGCGAGAGCGGCGCGCGCCTTGGCGGCCAGCACCTGGGCCTGTGCACGGTCCACCTCGGCGGCATAGGGCGCGGGGTCGATGGTGACCAGCAGGTCGCCCTGCTTCACCAGCGCGCCCTCGCGGAAATGCACCGCCTGCACCGAGCCGGCGACACGCGAGCGCACTTCCACACGTTCCACCGCTTCGAGGCGGCCGGAGAACTCGCTCCAGGCGGCCACGTTGCTCTGCACCACGGTGGCCACCGACACCGGCGTGGCCTGCGGCTGCGCGGGCGGTGCATCGGCGATGGCGTCGTCGCCGTGCAGGCCGAAGATCGCGGCCGACACCGCGGTGAGGGCGGTGAGCACCGTGGCCGAGGCCAACAGCCGGGGGCGATCGGAAAGAAGCTTCTTGTTCATGTTGGGTCCTGTTCCAAAAAGAGAGAGGGGGGCGGTTGGTTGGGGCGGAGATCGGAAGCTCAGGCCGTACATCGCGCGACAGGCGGGTCGGCGTGGAGGAAGTCATGCAGGGCGTCGCGCACTTCATCGGCCCACGGCGGCGGCGCGCCGGCGTCGTGCGTGTAGCTGCGCGGCCAGCCCGTGGCCTGCGCGAGGCGGGTGACGTCGGCGCACACGCCGGCTTCGCACAGCCGGTGTGCATAGCCCAGCGTCTCGTCGCGCAGCGGATCGTCCTCGGCGGTGACCAGCAGGGTGCGCGGCAGGCCGGCCAGCCGCATCGAGCGGCCGGGCGCGGCATACGGATGCATCACGTCGTCGGCCCGCGGCAGGTAGGCGCGCCAGCCGTCGGCCCAGTGGCAGCCCACCGGGCCGGCGCGCACGTCGCGCAGCGACTTGGTGGCCACGCACACGTCGAGCATCGGCGACAGCAGGATCTGCCCGCCCAGCGGCGGGCCGTCGCGGTCGCGGGCCATCAGCGCCACCGCCGCGGCGAGATTGCCGCCGGCCTCTTCGCCGGCCACCAGCAGCGGGGCGCGCTGGTGCGACAGCGCACGGCGCTGCCTGGCAGCCCATTCGAGCGCCTCGTAGCCGGCTTCGACCGCGCGCGGGAACGGCTGCTCGGGCGCGAGCGGATAGTCCACCGACACCACCACGGCGCCGGCCTGCATGAGCAGGCGCGCCACCACCGCGCCGCTGTCGAGCGAGCCTTCGACGAAGGCGCCCGCATGGAAGTGCAGCACCACCGGCGCCGGCGGCGCGCCATAGCCCACCAGGTGGCGGCGCTGCCCAGGGCTGTACACCCGCACCGGCATCGCCTGGCCGCCGGCCAGCGTGAGCACTTCGTCACGGCTGTCGGCAGTGGCTGCGGCGGCGGGCTCGAGCCCGGGATTGGTGCGGTCCATCATGGCCTTGAAGCCGCAGTGCGGCATCGAACACGTTGTGATGGGGCAGAAGATAGGGCGCGCGTCGCAGGCAATAAATAGCCCTGCCGCTCATGCTTCATTTCAACGCCGCAACAATCGCGGCCTCTTTTTCCTGTTCAATCCGCACACCGCGTGAGGTGGAAGCAAGGAGAGGTTCGATGGACAGATTGCTGGCAATGCAGACCTTCGTTCGGGTCGTGGAGGCGGGCACCTTCGTGCGCGCCGCCGACTCGATGAACCTGCCCAAGCCCACGGTGACGCGGCTCATCCAGACGCTGGAGTCGCACCTGCAGACCAAGCTGCTCAACCGCACGACGCGGCGCGTCACGGTGACCGCCGACGGCGCGGCCTACTACGACCGCGCGGTGCGCGTGCTCAGCGAGATCGACGAGCTCGAGGCGAGCATGGCGCATGCGAAGTCCAACCCGCGTGGCCGGCTGCGCATCGACGTGGGCACATCGGTCGCGCAGCAGGTGCTGATTCCGGCGCTGCCTGACTTCCATGTGCGCTATCCCGACATCCAGATCGACCTGGGCGTGAGCGACCGGCCGGTCGACCTGATCAGCGAGAACGTCGACTGCGTGCTGCGCGGGGGCGAGCTCACCGACCAGTCGCTGGTGGCGCGCCGCATCGGCGAGTTCCATCTGGTGTATTGCGCTTCGCCCGCCTACCTGAAGCGCCATGGCACGCCCCTGCATCCGCGCGACATCGAGGAGAAGGACCACAAGGTCATCAACTACTTCTCGCCGCGCACCGGCAAGGTGTTCCCGTTCACCTTCACCAACGCCAAGGAGCGCATCGAATTCGAAGGCCGCCACGTGGTGGCGGTGAACGATTCCAACGCCAACCTGGCAGCCGGCCTGGCCGGGCTGGGCATCGTGCGCTCCACCACCTTCATGGTGCAGAAGCACGTTGCCTCGGGCCAGCTGGTGCCGCTGCTGCTCGACTGGTGCGCGGACTCCATTCCGATCCACGTGGTGTACCCGCCCAACCGGCACCTCTCCACCAAGCTGCGGGTGTTCGTCGACTGGGTGGCCGAGCTGTTCGCCCGCAGCGACTTCGTGCAGCGCAAGTGCAGCCTGCAGAAGCTGCCGGCCGTCGAGGCAGAACAGGGATCGCCCGCCGAAGCCGAGCCGGCCGCCGCGGCAGCCGACAGCGCAGTCGAGACGGTGTGACGCGGCGGCGGATCGTTCGTTGACGGCGCGCGGCTACAGGCCGCGCATCCACTCGGCCCAGTAGTCCACGCAGGCCCGCACCTTGGGCAGGCGGTGGCGCTCGCGCAGCATCACCGCGAACATCGGCACCGCCTGCGACGTGAACACATCGGGCAGCACCGGCACCAGCGCACCGCTGCGCACCAGGGGGCGCGCCACCAGATCGACGACGCGCGCGATGCCGGCACCGCATTGCACCAGCGCCACCATCGTCGCGGTGTTGTCGACCCGGGTATGCCCCTTGGCCTCGAAGATGCCTGCGCCACGCCGCCCGGCGCGGTGTTCCCACAGGTTGAGCCCCGGGTGCACGCTGTTGGTGACGAGGCGGTGCTGCCGCAGGTCTTCGAGACTGCGAGGGGTGCCGGAGGCTTCGAGATAGGCCGGCGAGGCATACAACCCTCGGGTGAGCTCCCCGATCTGGCGCGCCACGACCGTCTCGCTGTGCGGCGTGCCGGTGCGGAAGGCCACGTCGATGCCTTCACGTGCCATGTCGACCACCCGGTCGTCGGCGCAGATGTCCAGCCGCAGGCCGGGGTGGCGCTGATGCAGCCCGTCGAGCCCCGGCGCGACGACGGCCTGCGCCAGCACCGCGCTCACGCTCAGCCGCACCCAGCCGCTCGGGCCGCCCAGCTTGCCCGACAGGTCGGCCTGCAGCTCCGCGCGGACCTCCAGCAGGCGCTGCGCCTTCGCGAGGAAGGCGTCTCCCTCGTCGGTGAGACTCAGGCCGTGCGTGTTGCGATGCATGAGCCGCGCGCCGCATTCGGCTTCCAGGCGCGCGAGCACGCGTGTCACCTGGCTGACCGCGACGTTGCGTTCACGCGCGGCGGCCGACAGCGAGCCCAGCGCGGCCACGCGCACGAAGGTGTTCACGTCGTCGAGTTGCAGATTCATGGTGAACCACTGTGACGTGTGTTTGCCGAATCTGCAATACCGATTCGCACTTCGTGCTGTTTCCGAGGCGCGGCTCGCCGCCTAGAGTGAAACCATCCACTCTCGACGGAGATCACCATGCCCAAGAGCGAACGTCCCAGCCATCTGTGCCTCGTCGAACTGCACGACCGTGCGCACGAGGAGGCCCGGCGACTGCGCGAAGAAGCGATTGCCAACCTCTGGTCGGACCTCGACGACGCGCTGGGCGCCGCCGCGGACACTGCCCGGCGCGCCGCGCATCGATTTGCCTGCCGTTGGGGGCGCCACCGCGAGTTGCGCGGCGGCAGCACGGCCGAGTCGGCCGCGAAGAAGGCCTGACACTCAGGCGAGGCGGTCGTCCGCCGCGAGGCAGGCGCAGATCAGCGGGCTGCCGTTGTCGGCGCGTCGAGGCTCGCTCGAAGTGCGCTGCAGCCGTTGCGACGGCTGAACGCGCTGCGTGCTGTCCCACTGCTCGGTGGTGGCGAACGGCACTTGCGTGTAGGCGTCGGACTCCAGGTCTCGCACGTTGTTGCGGGTCGAGTCCCAGCGGTCGTCAGCGCGGCCCACCTGCACGGTGTCCTTGCGCTCCTGCACCTGCACGTGGGCGCGGGTCGAGTCCCAGGCGCCTTCGTCGCGCGCCTGCGCAGCCACGGGGATGATGACTCCGGCCACCGCGGCGGCCAGCGCGATCCAGATCTTGTTCATGATGTCGTCCTGCTTGTTGGGGCTGAGGTGCCGCAAGCCACGGGGCTCGCGGCACGACAAGGTCAGCCTTCGTTGCGGTCGCCACGGCTCAGGTGTTCACCCGACGCGATGGCTTGCTGGAGCTCGGCACGCACTTCGGCGCGGCTCTTGGTGGCGGCGAAGGCCAGGTCGGTGGCCACGCCTTCATAGTTCTGCAGGGCCTCGAGCGAACCGTCGGCGCGGGCTGCGGCCAGTTCGGCCTTCACCTGCTCACGTGTCTTGGTCGATTCGAACGACTGGCGCAGGTGCACGCCGTGGAAGTTGTTGCGCGTCTCGAGCGTGCCATCGGCGCGGGCCTGCTGCAGTTCGGCCAGCACTTGGGCGCGGGTCTTGGGGGCCGCAGCGTCCTGTGCAAAGGCAGCGTGCGAAGCGGTGAGGGCGAGAACAGCAGCGGCGATCAGGGCTTGGGCTTTCATGTCGGTTCCTTTCAGAGATTCGTTTCGTCGGTGACGTAAATCTAGGTGCTTACCCTGAAGCGATAAACAGCGGATCCGGCAATTGGCCGTTGCAGCCGGCTGAACAATGACGGCTGAAACGACAAAGGCCTGCGTGAGCAGGCCTTTGTCTTTAAGAAGAGATGAAGCGCGGCGCGCTCAGCCCATCACCGCAGCCATCGCTTCGGCCGTGCGCTCGACGTTGTGCGTGTTGAGGCCAGCCACGCAGATGCGGCCCGAGCGCACCAGATACACCGCATGCTTCTCGCGCAGCTCGTCCACCTGTGCTGCAGACAGGCCGGTGTAGCTGAACATGCCGCGCTGTGTGAGGAAGTATTCGAAGTCGCGGCCCGGCACCTTGGCCTTGAGCACGAGGTAGAGCTGCTTGCGCATCGCGAGGATGCGTTCGCGCATCTCGCCCAGCTCGCGTTCCCACAGAGGGCGCAACTCGGGGTCGATCAGCACGTGGGCCACCAGCTGGCCGCCGTGGATGGGCGGGCTCGAGTAGTTGCGGCGCACGGTGAACTTCAGCTGGCCGAGCACGTTCCCGGCCTGCTCCGCATCGGGGCACACCACGCTGAGCGCGCCGCAGCGTTCGCCGTACACGCTCATGCTCTTGCTGAACGAGTTGGCCACGAAGGCGGAGAGGCCGGCGGCCGCGATGGCGCGCACTGCATAGGCGTCTTCCTCGATGCCGTCGCCGAAGCCCTGGTAGGCGAGGTCGAGGTAGGGGATGAGCTGGCGCTCGCGCAGCACCGGGATGAGCTCGTCCCACTGCGCACGGGTGAGGTCCACGCCGGTCGGGTTGTGGCAGCAGGCATGCAGCAGCACGATGCTCTTGGCCGGCAGCCCGCGCAGCGTGGCCAGCATCTCGGTGAACTTCACGCCACCGGTGGCCGCGTCGTAGTACGGGTAGGTGTTCACCTTCAGCCCGGCGCCTTCGAACATCGAGCGGTGGTTGTCCCAGGTCGGGTCGCTCACCCACACGCCGCTGCCGGGGAAGTAGCGCGCAATGAAGTCGGCGCCCACCTTGAGGCCGCCGCTGGAGCCCACCGACTGGATGGTCGCCACGCGGCCCGAGGTCACGGCTTCATGCCTGGCGCCGAACAGCAGCTGCTGCACGGCCTGGCGGAAGTTCGCTGCGCCTTCGATGGGCAGGTACGGCTTGGGCCCGGTGTTGGCCAGCATCTTGGTTTCGGCATGGCGCACCGCCGTCATCACCGGGATGCGGCCGGCGTCGTCGAAGTAGATGCCGATGCTGAGGTTGACCTTGTTCGGCCGCGGATCCTTCTGGAAGTCTTCGTTGAGACTCAGGATCGGATCGCCGGCAAAGGGTTCGACGTGCTGGAACATGATGGGGGCTTCTCCTCGGTGGTTCGTCAGTCTGTGTATGGGTCAGCGGGCGGTGGCTCAGCCGGCCTGCAGCGCCGCTTCGATGTCTTTCCCTAGCGCCTTCGGTTCGTCGTTCGGTGCGTAGCGCCTGAGCACCTCGCCGTCGCGGCCGACGAGGAACTTGGTGAAGTTCCACTTGATGGACTTGCTGCCCAGGATGCCGGGCGCCTCCTTCGTGAGCCATTGGTACAGCGGGTGTGCGCCGGCGCCGTTGACCTCGACCTTGCTCATCATCGGGAAGCTCACGCCGTAGTTCAGCGAGCAGAACGACGCGATCTCGGCATTGCTGCCCGGGTCCTGTGCACCGAACTGGTTGCACGGGAAACCCAGCACCACGAGACCGCGTTCGCCGTATTCCTTCCAGAGCTGCTCCAGGCCGTCGAACTGCGGGGTGAACCCGCAGGCGCTGGCGGTGTTGACGATGAGCAGCACCTTGCCGCGGTATTGCGCAAGGGGCACGGTCTTGCCGTCGATCGACTGGGCTTCGAAGTCGTAGACGCTGCTCATGTGACAACTCCTTCACGGAAAACGGAACGGCCGATGGTAGCCGGCTGAGCGACGGGCCGCCCAGGCGACGGGAAACGTGGCATACCCCGATGCGCAGCGGGCATGGCTCATGCAAACTGCACCGCACCCGTATCTGAACGCGCACCATGACGACACGCTATCGCGTGGCCCTGCTCGGTTTCAGCGCTTTCGAGCGCAGCGCTCTCGAGTCGTACTTCCGTCTTGCACCGGAAGACGGCCGCCATCACACCCACTACGACCTGCTGCCCGATATCGTGCCCAGCCGTGAGGCATGCAACTTCGTGCTGGCCGACGCGAACCATGCCGAGGTGCGCAACGTGGTGGCCGCCGCGGGGCGGGCTGCCGACACGGTGTACGTGGGCACTCCTCATGCGCCGCCGGCGCCGCCGGATGCGCTCGCCGACCTGCCCCGGCCCATCGACCCGCTGCAGGTGAGGCGCGAGTTCGACGCGGCGGTCGAGCGGCGCTCGCGCCAGCCCGCGGCCGCGGCCGCGACCCCGGTGCGCCGCTACACCGCCCGCGCGCGGCAACACGCGGAAGAACAGGCGGCGCGCCAGAGCGAAAGCGGCGACTTCTCGCAGTCGGTGCTGCTGGGCGGTGAAGGCGGCGACGGCATGTTCGACCAGGTGCTGGTGGTCGACGACAGCGAGATCGCGCGGCGCTTCCTGCAGATGAAGCTGCAGCGGCTGGGCTACACGGTCGACACCGCCGCCAGCGGGCACGGCGCACTGCAGATGGTGGCCACACGCCGCTACGCCTTCGTGTTCCTCGACGTCGCGATGGAAGGCATCGACGGCTTCGAGACCTGCAAGCACATCAAGCACATGCCCTGGCCGCTCGACGAGCGGATGATGCGCGGGCCGGTGGTGGTCATGGTCACCGGCAGGAGCGGCTCGGTCGATCGCATCCGCGGCGCGCTGGCCGGCTGCGACGCCTACCTCACCAAGCCGCTCAACGAAGACGAACTCATCGCCACGCTGTCGAAGTACGACGACTCGTTCGAGCGCGTGTTCGAGAACACCGTGCCGCCGCTGGCACATCTATGACCTGAGACTGGAAGGAAGAGTGGAGAGCCATGCCGCAACGTTTTTCCGACCGCGAGATCCGCGATGCGCTGCCCGCCGCTGCACGTGACCTGGCGCAACGCCGGGCCGACCTGATCGGCGACGACCTCATCGAGCATTTCGTCGCGCGCGACTGGATGGAATGGCGCGGCGGCGCCTTGAAGCTCACGCAGGTGGGGCTCAACGTCATCGCGCAGGCCACGGCCGCACAGGCCAGGGGTTAGGACGCAGGAAGCCTCTGGAAGTAGGCACGCAGCACCTCGATCGCGTGCCGCACCTTGGCCGGCTGCTGGTCGCGCTGCGGCGTGACCGCATAGATGCCCATGTCGGCCAGCCGCCAGCCCGGCAGCACCGGCACCAGGCTGCCGTCGGACAGCTCGGCCTCGATGTCGGGCCGGCCCATCATCGCCACGCCCAGCCCCGCCACGCACAACTGCTGCAGCGAGTTCTGGTTGGTGCTGGTGACCCGCCCCTCGATGCGCAGCACATGGGGGGCTCCACTGCCGTTCTCGGGCAGCAGCTCGAACACCGTGATCGGCCGCGCGCGGGTCTGCAGCACCAGCCAGTCGTGCTGCACCAGGTCGGCCGGTGAGGCGGGCCAGCCTCGGCGCGCCAGGTAGGCGGGCGACGCCACCAGCACGAACGACAGGTCGCCCAGCTTGCGGGCGACGAAGCTCGAGTCGGCCAGCTGCCCGCCCACCCGCAGCGCCAGGTCGATGCGCTGCTCGATCAGGTCGATCGATGCATCGTCGATGAGCAGCCGCAGCGTGAGCTTCGGGTGGGCCGCCAGCAGCGGCCCGAGCGCGGGCCCGAGGTGGCGTGCGAAACCCACCGGCGCGGTGAGGCGCAGCTCCCCTTCGGGCGCATCGCGCAGGCGCGCCAGCGCTTCACCCGCCTCGCGCGCCGCAGCCACCATGGCAGCGCAGCCTGCGGCATAACGCTCGCCCGCCTCGGTGAGGGTGAGCTTGCGGGTGGAGCGGTGCATCAGCGTCACGCCCAGCTCGCGTTCGAGCTGGCGCAGCTGCTGGCTCACCGCCGAGGCGGTCATGCCGAGCCGGCGAGCGGCGGCCGTCATCGAGCCCGAGGCCACCACCTCGGCAAAGATCGCCATGCGCTTGAGCTGGTCCATCTTGAAGCTGAGCTTAATTGAGATAGCTCTCTGGACTGTCTAGTGCCTCCATTGTGAAGCAGCGAACATCACGGCATTGCTTTTTCAACCGCAACGAAGGACCCGCTCATGAAGATCGCCCTCATCGGTGGCACCGGCTTTGTCGGCAGCGCCCTGCTCAACGAAGCCCTGGAACGCGGCCATCAGGTCACCGCCCTGGCCCGCGATGCCTCGAAGTACACGCCGCACGAGCGCCTGTCGGTGGTGAACGCCGACGCGCAGGACGCCGCCCAGGTGGCGCGCGCTGTGGCCGGCCACGACGCCGTGCTGAGTGCCTACAACCCGGGCTGGGGCAACGCCAACATCCACGACGAGTTCCTCAAGGGCACCCGGGCCATCTACGACGGCGTGCGCGCCTCCGGCGTCAAGCGACTGCTGGTGGTGGGCGGCGCGGGCAGCCTGTTCGTGGCCCCCGGCGTGCAGCTGGTGGACACGCCCACCTTCCCTGCCGAGTGGAAGGCCGGTGCGCTGGCCGCCCGCGAGGCGCTGCGCCTCATCCAGCAGGAAACCGAGCTGGACTGGACCTTCCTGTCGCCCGCGGTGTTCCTGGAACCTGGCCCCCGCACCGCCAAATTCCGCCTCGGCAAGGACGAGCCGCTCATGCAGGCCGACGGCACGCCGGCCCACATCTCGGTGGCCGACCTCGCGGTGGCGGTGGTGGACGAGATCGAGCAGCCGCGCCACCTGCGCCAGCGGTTCACGCTCGGGTACTGAGCCATGCCGGGCACGCTGGTCTACCTGCACGACCCGCTGTGCGGCTGGTGCTATGGCGCTACCGCCGCGCTCGACACGCTGCAGAGAGAGGCGCCGCAGTGGCGGCTGCGGCCGCTGCCAACCGGGCTGTTCGCCGGTGATCCGCAGCGCCGGCTCGACCCGGCCATGGAGGCGCACATCTGGCAGGCCGACCGGCGCATTGCGGCGATGAGCGGCATGCCGTTCAGCGAGGCCTACCGGCAGCAGGTGCTGCGCGACCCTGAGTCGGGCTTCGATTCGGGGCCGGCCACCCTGGCGCTCACCGCCGTGGCCGGGAGCCCGTCGGCGGCCCATGAGCGCGCCGCGCTCAAGGCGATCCAGCATGCGCGCTGGGTGCTGGGCCAGGACATCACCCTGCCCGGCGTGCTGGCCGACGCGCTGGCGCTGGCCACCGGTGAGCCGCAAGCGGCATGGCTGGAGCGCCTGGCCGATCCGCAGCTGCCGGCAGCCGCGCAGGAACGCCTGCAGCGGGCCGCGTCGCTGATGCGGCGTTTCGGCTTCCAGGGCGTGCCGGCGCTGCTGGTGCTGCCCGGCGATGACGGCGTGGAAGACGAGGCTTCGCTGGCAGCACGCGCGCTGCAGGCCGGCCGGCCGCTGCGCGGCAATGTGCTGTTCGACGGCTCGCTGGTGCAGGCGCTGCAGGCGCTGGAGGCGGCTGCCGCGGCCTGAACGAGGCTCAGGCCTCGAACGGCAGCCCGACGTAGTTTTCGGCCAGTGCGGTCGATCCGGCGACGGAGCTCACGAGGTAGTCGAGCTCCGCTCGCTGCATCTTGGCGCCGAACTCCCCGTTGTCGGGGAATTTGTGCAGCAGCGAGGTCATCCACCACGAGAAGCGCTCGGCCTTCCAGATGCGGCGCAGGCACTTCTCGGAGTAGCGGTCGATGCCTTCGCTGCTCTTGCCGTTGTAGTACTCGGCCAGCGCCTTCGACAGGTACCCCACGTCGGAAGCGGCGAGGTTGAGGCCCTTCGCACCGGTGGGCGGCACGATGTGCGCGGCGTCGCCGGCCAGGAACAGCCGGCCGAAGCGCATCGGCTCGGCCACGAAGCTGCGCAGCGGCGCGATGCTCTTCTCGATCGACGGGCCGGTCACCAGCTGCTCGGCCGCCTGCGGGTCGAGCCTGCGCCGCAGTTCGTCCCAGAACGCCTCGTCGGACCAGTTCTCCACCTTGTCGTCGAGCGAACACTGCACGTAGTAGCGGCTGCGGTGGGGCGAACGCATGCTGCACAACGCGAAGCCGCGCTCGTGGTTCGAATAGATCAGCTCGTGCGCCACCGGCGGCACGTCGGCCAGGATGCCGAGCCAGCCGAACGGGTAGACGCGCTCATAGGTCTTGATCGCCTGCGCCGGCACGCTGGCGCGGCACACGCCATGGAAGCCGTCGCAGCCGGCGATGAACTCGCACTCGACCTCGTGGGTGATGCCGTCCTTCTGGTAGGTGACGCGCGGCCGGCTGCCGGCGCCGAAGTCATGGATGGCGACGTTCTGCGCTTCATAGACGGTGGCGAGCCCTTCCGCCTTGCGCGCGTCCATCAGGTCGTGAGTGACCTCGGTCTGGCCGTACACCATGACGTGGCGGCCGCCGGTGAGCCGGGTCAGGTCGATGCGGTGGCGCGCGCCGCCGAAGCACAGCTCGATGCCTTCGTGCACCAGCCCCTCGCGATGCATGCGCTGGCCCACGCCCGCTTCGTCGAGCAGCTCGCAGGTGCTCTGCTCGAGGATGCCGGCGCGGATTCGGCCGAGCACGTAGTCGGCGCTGCGCTGCTCGATGACGATGTTGTCGATGCCGGCCTTGTAGAGGAGTTGTCCGAGCAGCAGGCCCGAGGGGCCGGCGCCGATGATGGCGACTTGGGTCTTCATGGATGCGACTACCTAACGCTACACAGTCATGCGCCCGAGGCGCTCACAAAAGGGTCCGCAGCTGCGCCTGGGCCTGCAGCAGGCCCGGCAGGCACTTGTCGACCAGCTCGTCCATGCGCATGCGCGACGCATGCACGCTCACGTTCATGGCGGCCACCACGTCGCCGCGGTAGTTGCGCAGCGGCACGGCAATCGTGCGCAGCCCCAGCTCCAGCTCCTGGTCGACCATCGCATAGCCGTTCGCGCGGGCCCGCGCGATCTCCAGGCGCAGCCGCTCGCGGTTCACGATGGTGTGGGGCGTGAGCGGCTCCAGCGTCTGGCGCGCGAGCCAGGCGTCCACCTCTTCCTGCGGCTTGGCCGCCAGCAGCACCCGGCCGTTCGACGTGCAGTACGCCGGCACGCGCGTGCCGGGCTGCAGGGTGGCCGACACCACCCGCCCGGCGCTGGCGGCTGCCACCGCGATCACGTCGTCGTGATCGAGCACGCCGGCCGAAGAGGCCTCCTGCAGCGCATAGGCCAGCTTGTGCAGCTGCGGCTGGATCACCCGCGGCAGCCGCGCCGAATGCATGTAGCTCTGTCCCAGCCGCAACACCTTGGGCGCGAGGCCGAACATCTTGCGGTCCTGCTGCACATAGCCCAGGTGGGACAGCGTGATGAGGTAGCGGCGCGCCGCCGCGCGGGTGAGGCCGGTCCGCTCGGCCACCTCGGTGATCGACAGGCGAGGCCGGTCCTGGTCGAAGGCCTCGATGACGGCCAGCCCCTTCTCGAGGCCGGCGATCAGGTCGCGTTTCAGCGGGCCCGATGGAGCGGCTTCCCGCGCAGCGGGTGCCTCCCCCTCGTCCAGCGCCGGAGGCTCGGCGGGCGCCGCGCCCAGCGCAACGGCATGCCGGGGGGACGGAACCAACTCGTCGTCGTCGGCAGCGCCGGCGGACGAAGAAGACTGTGAGCTTGCGTCGGCCATATGCGGGTCAACCCTCGTTTTGGGCGCCATTCGCACAGAACGGGCGATGTCCGCGCCCTTCAGTGCGTTGCCGCCTTGCTACCGGATCAATGTAGCGCTAATTTCTGGGTGAAACGTTCGATAAACAAACGTTCGGGCGATAAACGCACACTGCCCGCACCAGTCGCCCGCTTCAGCAACGCCCCGCACCGCCCCAGGAGTTCACGCAATGAGGTTCGACGCCATCGAAGCCGGGACCTACCCGAGCCTGATCTATCCGCCCTACAAGTCCACCGCGAAGCGCGGTCCCACCCAGGCCCCGGTGCGGCTGTCCGCCCCCATCGCCACCGGCCAGCTCGCCCGCTTCTCGCCCGCGCTGCTGCGTCCGAACGACCTCGACCTCACCGCCCATGGCGCCGGCGCGCCGCTGGGCGAAAAGATCGTGGTGGCCGGCCGCGTGCTCGACGAGGACGGCAAGCCGGTGCGCAATTCGCTGGTCGAGGTGTGGCAATGCAATGCCGCCGGGCGCTACTGGCACAAGAAGGACCAGCACAACGCGCCGCTGGACCCGAACTTCTTCGGCTTCGGCAAGTTCTTCACCGGCGACGACGGCAGCTACCGCTTCGTCACCATCAAGCCGGGCCCCTACCCCTGGGGCAACCACGACAAGGCCTGGCGACCGGCCCACATCCACTTCTCGCTCTTCGGCAACGTGCACGCACAGCGCCTGGTGACGCAGATGTACTGGGCCGGCGACCCGCTGTTCGATCACGACCCGATCTTCCAGAGCATTCCGGATGCGGGCGCGCGCGAGCGGCTCGCCTGCCGCCTCGACATGGACCTGACCGTGGGCGACCAGATGCTCGGCTACCGCTGGGACATCGTGCTGCGCGGCCGCGACGCCACGCCCTTCAACGTCTGACCCGGGCAGGAGCAACCACATGAGCCACGACATGAGCCGCAAGATCACCACCTCCCAGACCATCGGCCCCTTCCCGCACGAAGGCTGGCGCTGGGGTTTCGATGCCACCGCGCAGCTGCCGGCCGGCGCCCTGGTCAGCGTGAGCGGCCAGGTATTCGACGGCGACGGCGCGCCGATCACCGATGCGGTCCTCGAAGCCTGGGCGCCCGCAGCCGCGCAGGACGAGTCGGCCCTGCCCATCCCAGGCTTCCGCCGTGTGGCGGCCGGCGACCAGGGTGAGTTCCGCTTCCAGTTCGCCTCCTCGGCCAAGGTGTCGGGCGAGCCGCTTGCCTACGTCACGCTGTTCGCACGCGGCGTGCTGAAACATCAGTTCACCGCCGTGTTCCTCGAAGACGACCCCGCGCTCGCACAATCGGCGCTGCTTTACCAGGTGGACGCCGAACGCCGGCTCACCCTGGTGGCGCGCAAGACCGGCCCCGGCGAATACCGCTGGGACCTGTGGATGCAGACCGACAAGGAGACCGTGTTCTTCGACTACGAATGAATTGCAATGCCACTTGACCGCATCGCGGGTCGCCGTCCGCCCCTGACATGACCATCTTCGACAGCTTTCTCACCACGCCGGAGATCACGGCCGTGTTCAGCGACACGGCCGTGGCCCAGGCCATGTTCGATTTCGAGGCCGCACTCGCTCGCGCGCAGGCGGCCGAGGGCGTGATCCCGGCCGGCGCCGCGCAACCGATCGCCAGCGTGTGCCGTGCCGAGCTCTACGACATGAACGCCATCGTGGCCGCCAGCGGCCGCGCCGGCTCGCTGGCCATCCCGCTGGTGAAGGAGCTCACCAAGACGGTGGGCCTGTTCAATGCCGAATCGGCCGGCTACGTGCACTGGGGCAGCACCAGCCAGGACGTCATCGACACCGCGATGGTGCTGGTCACGCGGCGTGCGCTGGCGCTCGTCGATGCCGAACTCGAACGGTTGCTGGCCGAGCTGCTGCGCCTGGCCGACGCCCATGCCGGCACGCCGGTGCTGGCGCGCACGCTGATGCAGCCGGCGCTGGTGACCAGCCTGGGACTCAAGTTCGCCAACTGGGCGGCGCCGCTGGCGCGCTCGCGCCGCACGCTGCGCGAGGTGGCCGCGCGCGCGCTCGCGCTGCAGCTGGGCGGCGCCATCGGCACGGCCAGCGTGATGGGCGACAAGGCGCCGGCGGTGGCACGGCGCATGGCCGACTCGCTGCAGCTGGCACTGCCCGATGCGTCCTGGCACACCCAGCGCGACGAATGGGTGCGCCTGGGCCTGGAGGTGGCGGTGCTGGCGGGCAGCCTGGGCAAGATCGCCACCGACCTCTCGTTGCTGTCGCAGGGCGAGGTGGGCGAGCTGGCCGAGCCGTCCGGCACGGGCCGCGGCGGCTCGTCGGCCATGCCGCACAAGCGCAACCCGGTGGCTTCGATGGTGGCGCTGGCGGCCGCGCGGCGCGCACCCCATCGCGCTGCAGCCCTGCTGTCGGCCATGGACCAGCAGCAGGAGCGCGGCCTGGGCACCTGGCAGGCCGAACTGGCGGAATGGCCGGGCCTGTTCCTGAGCGCCCACGGTGCCGCGCACGCCATGGCCGAGGCGATGGCAGGCCTGGGCGTCGATGCGGACCGCATGCGCCGCAACATCGATGCGCTGCACGGCCTGGTGTTCGCCGAAGGCGCCTCGATGGCCTTCGCGCAGGTGGTAGGCAAGGCCCGCGCGCACGAGCTGCTCGAGGCACTGGCGCGCCGCTGCGTCGAAAGCGGCCGCCCGCTCGGCGAACTGGTCCTTGAAGCCGTGAGCTCCGACCCGCAGCTGCGCGGCCACGTCAACCCGGCCGAGATCGCCGCACTGTTCGACCCGGCGCGCGCGGTGCAACTGCCCGCGCAGCAGGCTCGCGCCAGAATCGAAGCGCTGCGCGCGCAAGAGGCCGCGCTGCCGCCTGCCCCGTGGCCCACGCGGGCCGCCTGAAACGGATCCACCCACTTCGCCCACACCATGAGCTTCGATCCTTTCGACCACGACCTCGAACGCGGCATGCGCAACCGCCGCGGCATCCTCGGCGACGCCTGGGTCGACAAGTCGGTGGCCAATGCCAACAGCTTCAACGCCGACTTCCAGAACTTCATCACCCGCTATGCGTGGCACGAGATCTGGGGCCGCCCCGGGCTGGACAGGAAGACCCGCCGCATCATCGTGCTGGCCATCACCTGCGCCCTCGGCCGCTGGGAGGAGTACGAGCTGCACCTGCGCGCGGCGCTGGCCGGCGGCGAACCCGAGACGCGCCTGTCGCCCGACGAGGTGAAGGAAGTGCTGATGCAGGCCGCCATCTATGCCGGCGTGCCGGCCGCCAACACCGGCGTGGCGCTGGCGACGAAGATCATGCGCGAGCTCGGCATGGAGCTGGCGCCCTTCCCGGCCACCGAGGCCTCGCACCCCGGCGTGGGCCGCGAAGGGCGCACGGTCTCGCGACCGTCGCTGCACTATGCGGTGCGCGAGCCGCGCAACGGCCGGCCGCCCCGCCACACCGTGGTGCTGTCGCATGCGCTGGGTTGCGACCTGATGATGTGGGACGTGCTGGCCAACGCCCTGGCCATCGACTGCCGCGTCATCAGCTACGACGCCCGCGGCCACGGCTGCTCGGAATCGCCGGTCGGCCCGTATGCGATGGCCGAGATGGCCGAAGACGCCGAGCGGCTGCTCGCCGAGCTGGATGCGGGCCCGGTGGTGTGGCTGGGCTTGTCGATGGGCGGCATGGTCGGCCAGGAACTGGCCTTGCGCCACCCGCAGCGGGTGAAGGCGCTGCTGATCGCGAACTCGACCTCGGCCTATCCGCCGGAGGCGCGCGCCAACTGGGACCAGCGCATCGCCGCGGTCAAGGCCGGCGGCACCGAGTCGGTGGCAGACGCCGCCATGCAACGCTGGTTCCATGACGCGTTCCGTCTTGCGCAGCCGGCCACCATTGCACGCTGGCGGCACCGCGTGGCCACCACCGACGACGTGGGCTATCTCGGCTGGTGCGAAGCCGTGAAGCACCACGACACCACCGAGCGCCTGCCGCAGGTGAAGGTGCCCACGCTGGTGATCGCCGGCGAGCTCGACATGGGCGCGCCGGTGGCGATGTCGGAGCTGATCGCCAGGCAGATTCCGAATGCCCGCCTGATGGTGCTGAAGGACGCCTCGCACCTGAGCGTGCTGGAGCAGCCGGCCGCCTTCGAGGCGGCGGTGCAGGGCTTCCTGGCCGGGCTGTAGCGTCGCGCGCGGGATGGGCACTCCAGTTGCCGGCCCCCAAGGCACGGCAACCAGGAGATCACCATGGCCCATCCCGACCCCAAGCGCCAAGGCGCCGAACGCGACCAGCGCCGCCACGTCGGCCCGAACACCGAAAAGTCCGACATCGGCGTGCAGAGCAAGTCCCAGGGCATTGCCGGCGGCAAGGTCTCGTCGCCTGCCTCGGGGCTGGACGGCGAGAAGGACGACGTGAGGCGCGCGCCCGAAAGCGGCGAGAAGGACGGCGCGAGCTGACCCTTACTTCACGCGCTGCTTCTCGAGCTTGCGCGCCAGCGTGCGGCGGTGCATGCCCAGCCGCCGCGCGGTTTCCGAGATGTTGAAGCCGGTCTCGGCCAGCGTCTCGTGGATGCGCTCCCATTCGAGCGTCTTGATCGACGTGGTGCGCTCGGTGAGCTCGACGTCGGCGTCGCCCTGGGCGCGGTCGAAGGCGGCCTCGATGTCGTCGGTGTTGGCCGGCTTGGCGAGGTAGTGGCGCGCGCCGAGCTTGATGGCCTCCACCGCGGTGGCGATGCTGGCATAGCCGGTGAGCACCACGATCACCATGCCTGCATCGTGCGCATGCAGGGCCTGCACGCAGGCAAGGCCGGAGGCGCCGCCGGCGAGCTTCAGGTCCACCACCGCATAGGCCGGGCGGCGGCCCGCGCCTTCGATCAGCGTGCGCACGTCGTCGAGGCTCGCGGCGCGCAGGACCTCGTAGCCGCGCCGCTCGAACGAACGTGCGAGCGTGCGGGCGAAGGCGTCGTCGTCTTCGACGATCAGCAGGCGGCGGGGTTCAGCGGCTGGTTCCATCGGGCGTGTCATCTTGCCGTGGCGGCGCGAGCGCCGCCAGCGGCAGCCGGATCTCCACTTCGGCGCCGCCCTCGGGCCGGTTGCGCGCGGCGATGCGGCCGCCCAGCGAGCGCGCGACGTTCACCGACAGGAACAGCCCGAGCCCGCCACCCGGGCGGCCCTTGCTCGACTGGTAGGGCTTGCCGAAGCGTTCGAGCATCGCCGGCGCAAAGCCCGGACCTTCGTCACGCACCCGCAGCACCAGCTCGTCGTCTTCGCACATGGCCAGCAGGCCGGGTGGCGCATGCGGCGCGGCCTCGAGCGCGTTGTCGAGCACGTTGTCGAGCATCTGACGCAGCGCGAAGTCCGAGATCATCGGCAGGTCGGGCAGGCCGGCCCTTTCGTAGTGCAGGCCCACGGCGTTGCGGGTGGCGCGCCAGTGCGCGACCAGCTCGTCGAGAAAGGCGAACAGCGTCGTCTGCACCGGCGCCTCGCCGCGCGCCTCGCCGGCCGACAGCAGGATGCCGCTGACGATGGCCTTGCAGCGCTGCAGCTGGCGCTGCATTTCCTCGATCTCCTCGCGCAGCTCGGGCTCGGCCGCGAACGGCGCCATGCGCGACCAGTCGCCCAGGATCACCGACAGCGTGGCCAGCGGGGTGCCCAGCTCGTGCGCGGCCCCCGAGGCGAGCAGCCCCATGCGCACGATGTGCTCTTCTTCGGCGGCGCGCTGGCGCGCTTCGGCCAGGCGCGCATCGCGCTGGCGCAGGTTGCGCCCGATGCGCACGATGAAGATCACCAGCAGCGCCGCATTGAGCAGGAAGCAGATGAGGAGGCCGCCGATGTAGGGTGCCGACAGCGCGGCGCCGGCGAAGCCCGGCAGCTGCAGCGGCCGGTACCACTGGGTGAGCGCCATGAAGCACAGGCTGGTGAGGCCCACCAGGGTCCAGACGTCGCGCGGGCGCAGCAGCACCGAGCCCAGCGCCACCTGCAGCAGGTACAGGAAGATGAACGGGTTGGTGACCCCGCCCGAATAGAACAGCTGGCCGCTCAGCACGCCCACGTCGACCAGCAGCCCGCCGAACAGCTCGCCCGGGTGCACCTCAGTGGCGAAGCGGCTGCGCAGCCAGCAGGCAGCATTGAACAGCGCGAGAGCGGCCAGCAGCGTCAGCATCTCGGCCAGAGGCAAGGTGATGCCCAGGCCGAAATGCACCGCCAGGATGGTGACCAGCTGGCCGGCGACGGCCAGCCAGCGCAGCTGCACCAGCTGCAGCAGGTTCTCGCGGCCGGCGATCCTTTCCGGCGCCTGTGCGGCGTCGCCCGGCGCCTGCTGCGGCTGGGCGTGCATGGCGCGGCTCAGTCGCGCCGGGCCGCGCGGCGCTGCGTCCGCAGCTCGGTCGCCACGGCGTAGACCAGCGCGGCGGCGGTCATGGCGGCCAGGGCAAACCAGGTGAGCGCGTACATCAGGTGGTTGTTGCTGAAGTGCAGCACGGTGAGGCCCGGGCGCGGCCAGTCGAGCGGCGCGTCGTTGTCGGCCCGCACGTCGATGAAGTACGGCGCCACGGCGCCGGCATGTTCGCCGCTGCCCAGGCCCCGCGCGGCGGCAATCGCCGCCACGTCGCGCGAGTACCAGCGGCCGGCGGCCGGGTCGTTGTCCTGCAGCAGGCGGCCGCGCGGCTCGGTGAGACGCAGCAGGCCGGACACGGTCTGCGCGCCGGCGGGCTCGGGCTGGCCGCGGGCGGCGCGCTCGCGCCGGTCGGGCGGCACGAAGCCTCGGTTGACCAGCACCCAGTAGCCCTCTTCGGTGCGCAGCGGCGTCAGCACCCAGTAGCCGCTGCCCAGGGCGGTGGTGGCCTGCACCAGCGTCTCGAGCTCGTGTGCGAAGCGGCCGCGCACCATGACCCGGCGGTACTCGGCATCGGCGCCGTCGAATGTCGACCACTCGGCCGGCCCGGGCGCGGCGGCGGGCGCGGCTGTCTGGTGCTGCTCGATGCGCTCGATGAGGCTGGTCTTCCACTGCAGGCGGTTGAGCTGCCACATGCCGAGCGACACGAGGCCGGCAAAGGCGAACAGGCCGCCCAGCAGCAGCGCAACCCACATCGCCGCGCTCAAGGGACGCTGCGCGGCGCCGGCGTCCGGGGTTCGGTTGCTGCTGCTCGTCGTCATGGCATCTGTCGCACGTCGTGGACCGGCATCATGTTCGTGTTGAGGTGGAACATCACCCAGATCGAACCGGCCAGCATGATGATCACGATGGCCGCCGTGAAGATCAGCGACAGCATCGACCAGCCGCCTTCGATCTTCGCGTTCATGTGCAGGAAGTAGACCATGTGCACGACGATCTGCACCGCGGCAAAGCCGAGGATCACCGCGGCCGTGACGCCGGGCGTCGGCAGCACCTTGGCCATCACCAGCCAGAACGGGATGGCCGTGAGCACCACCGACAGCAGGAAGCCGATGACGTAGCCCTTCGCGGAGAAGTGGTAGCCGCCGTCGTCGTCATGGTGGTGATCGTCGTGAATGGAATGTTGTTCGCTCATGGCTGCAGCTCCGAGATGCTGGTGCATGGGGTGGGTCACAAAACCCCCATGAGATAGACGAAGGTGAACACGCCGATCCAGACGACGTCGAGGAAGTGCCAGAACATCGACAGGCACATCAGGCGGCGCTTGTTCTCGGCGATGAGGCCGTGCCTTTGCACCTGCACCATCAGCGTGACGAGCCAGATCACGCCGAAGGTGACGTGCAGGCCGTGGGTGCCCACCAACGTGAAGAAAGACGACAGGAAGGCACTGCGCTGCGGACCGGCCCCCTCGTGGATGAGGTGGGCGAACTCGTACAGCTCGATGCCGAGGAAGCCCAGGCCGAGCAGGCCGGTCACCGCCAGCCAGCCCAGCACCTGCGCCTTGCGGCGGTGCTGCGCGGCGATCATCGCGAAGCCGTAGGTGATGGACGACAGCAGCAGCAGCGCGGTGTTGACGGCCACCAGCTGCAGGTCGAAGAGGTCGGCGCCCGACGGGCCCGCCGCATAGCTGCGGCCGAGCACGGCGTACACCGCGAACAGCACCGCGAAGATGAGGCAGTCGCTCATCAGGTAGAGCCAGAAGCCCAGCAGCGTGCCTTGCTGCGGGTGGTGGTCGCCGTTGTCGTAGAACACCGGCGCGGCGGCGCCGGGGGCAAGGGTGGAGGTTTGAACGCTCGACATGTTGGAAGTCACCTCAGGCCAACGCGCCGGCCAGCGCCTGCGTGCGTGCGTTTTCGCAGCGCGTCACCTCGTCGGCCGGGATGTGGAAGTCGCGCTTGTAGTTGAAGGTGTGCACGATGGCCGCCGCCACGGTGGCGAAGAAGGTGAGCCCGGCGATCAGCCACATGTGCCAGATCAGCGCGAAACCGCAGGCCGTGGCCAGCGCGGCGATCACCACGCCGGCCGCCGTGTTCCTGGGCATGTGGATGGGCTTGAAGCCGGCCACCGGGCGCACCGCGCCGCGGCGCTTCATGTCGTGCCAGGCGTCGTTGTCGTGCACCACCGGCGTGAAGGCGAAGTTGTAGTCGGGCGGCGGCGAGGCGGTGGACCATTCCAGCGTGCGGCCGTCCCAGGGGTCGCCGGTCACGTCGCGCAGCGCTTCGCGCTTCCTGTAGCTCACCACCAGCTGGATGATGAAGGCGGCGATGCCCAGCGCGATGAGCACCGCGCCGAAGGCGGCGATCTGGAACCAGATCTGCAGCGACGGGTCGTCGAAGTGGCTCATGCGGCGGGTCACGCCCATCAGGCCCAGCACGTACAGCGGCATGAAGGCGAAGAAGAAGCCGATCTGCCAGAACCAGAACGAGCACTTGCCCCAGAACGGGTCGAGCTTGTAGCCGAAGGCCTTGGGGAACCAGAACACGATGCCGGCGAACAGCCCGAACAGCACGCCGCCGATGATCACGTTGTGGAAGTGCGCGATCAGGAACAGGCTGTTGTGCAGCACGAAGTCGGCCGGCGGTACGGCGAGCAGCACGCCGGTCATGCCGCCGATCACGAAGGTGACCATGAAGCCCACCGTCCACAGCATGGGCACCTCGAACTTGATGCGGCCGCGGTACATGGTGAACAGCCAGTTGAAGATCTTCGCCCCGGTGGGGATCGAGATGATCATCGTGGTGATGCCGAAGAACGAGTTCACGCTGGCGCCCGAGCCCATCGTGAAGAAGTGGTGCAGCCACACCAGGTACGACAGGATGGTGATCACGATGGTGGCGTAGACCATCGACGCGTAGCCGAACAGGCGCTTGCGCGAGAAGGTGGCCACCACCTCCGAGAAGATGCCGAAGGCCGGCAGCACCAGGATGTAGACCTCGGGGTGGCCCCAGATCCAGATCAGGTTCACGTACATCATGGCGTTGCCGCCCAGGTCGTTCGTGAAGAAGTTGGTGCCGGCGTAGCGGTCGAGGCTCAGCAGGGCCAGTGCGGCGGTGAGCACCGGGAACGACGCGACGATGAGCACGTTGGCGCACAGCGACGTCCAGGTGAACACCGGCATGCGCATCATGGCCATGCCCGGCGCGCGCATCTTGATGATGGTGGCGATGAGGTTGATGCCCGACAGCGTGGTGCCCACGCCCGCCACCTGCAGCGACCACAGGTAGTAGTCCACCCCCACGCCCGGACTCTGCAGGATGCCCGACAGCGGCGGGTAGGCCAGCCAGCCGGTGCGCGCGAACTCGCCGACGAACAGCGACGCCATTACCAGCACCGCGCCGCCGGCGGTCATCCAGAAGCTGAAATTGTTGAGGAAGGGGAAGGCCACGTCGCGCGCGCCGATCTGCAGCGGCACGAGGTAGTTCATGAAGCCGGTGATCAGCGGCATGGCCACGAAGAAGATCATGATCACGCCGTGGGCCGTGAAGATCTGGTCATAGTGGTGCGGCGGCAGGAAGCCGGCGGTGTCGCCGAAGGCGACGGCCTGCTGGGCCCGCATCATGATGGCGTCGGCGAAGCCGCGCAGCAGCATCACCAGGCCCAGCACGATGTACATGATCCCGATCTTCTTGTGGTCGATGCTGGTGATCCAGTCGCGCCACAGGGTGCCCCACAGCTTGTAGCGGGTGACGAGCGCCAGGATGGCGAGGCCGCCCAGCACGGTGGCGGCGAAGGTGCCGATCAGGATCGGCTCGTGCAGCGGGAGCGCGTCCCAGCCGAGGCGGCCGAACACGAGCTTTTGCAGGTCGAGGGAGTCGGTGGACATCTGGGTCGTCTCGCGGGGCTGGCCTCAGTTGCGGGCCGTGGCGTCGGTAAAGGCAGTGGCGGCGGCGGCGGGCAGGGAAGCGCCGGTCGGGTTGTCCGGCGTGCAGGCGGCAGCGGCCACGAAGCTGCGCTCGCCGTCGCGCCAGGGCTTGCGCTCCAGGTAGGCCAGGCCGCCCTTGCCCATGCCGCCGGCGGCGTCGATCGCCATCATTTCGCCCATGCACATCTTGGTCTTGTCGACGCAGCGGTTGACCGCCGCATCGAACAGCTGCGGGTCCACGCGGCCGAAGCGGCGCACCGGCTCGCGCTCGCTCGGCTGCTCGAGCTTGAGGTACAGGCCCCGGTCGAGCACCTCGCCCGAGGCGCGGCTGGCCTCGACCCAGCGGTCGAAGCCGGCGGCCGACAGGCCGTGGAACTTGAAGCGCATGTGCGAGAAGCCGTCGCCGCTGAAGTTGGCCGAGAAGCCGTCGTACACGCCGGCGCGGTTGATCACCGCATGCAGCTTGGTCTCCATGCCCGGCATGGCGTAGATCTGCCCCGCCAGCGCCGGGATGTAGAACGAATTCATCACGGTCGACGACGTGATGCGGAACTGGATCGGCCGGTCCACCGGCGCGGCCAGTTCGTTGACGGTGGCGATGCCCTGCTCGGGGTAGAGGAACAGCCACTTCCAGTCGAGCGCGACCACCTGCACCACGAGCGGCGCGACCTTCGGGTCCACCGGGCGCCGTGCGTCGATGCGCTCCAGCGGGCGCCACGGGTCGAGCTTGTGGGTGCTGATCCAGGTGAGCGCGCCCAGCGCGATGATGATCAGCAGCGGCGCGCCCCAGATCACGAGTTCGAGGCGGGTGGAGTGGTCCCAGTCGGGGCTGTAGGTCGCCTCGGTGTTCGACTGCCGGTAGCGCCAGGCGAACACCAACGTCAGCACGATCACCGGCACGATGATCAGCAGCATCAGCACGGTCGAGGTGACAATCAGCTGGGCCTGCTGGGCGGCGATGTCACCTGAGGGGTTCATCACCACGGTGTCGCAGCCGGCCAGCAGCAGCAAGGTCAGCGCGCCCACCGCCGCGCCGAGTCCTCGGGCGGGGTGCACGCGGGTTCTGTCGTTGTTCGGGCGTGTCGCGGTCATTGTCGAGTCCAGGCGCGCGGGTAAACCATAGTTGCGCGTTGCGGCTGAATGTATCTTGATTGACCCGGATCAACGATTGGACATTTTGTCCCACCCACCTGCTCTGAACATGATGTCCGGCAACACCATCGACCCGCCCTTCCCCTCGGCCGCGCCGCGCAACACCCGCAGCATCCACGACGCGCCCGGTACTTCCGCACAGGAACATGCCCGCGTGGCGCCGGGCGACATCGCCGTCGGCGTGGTGATCGGCCGTGCCTCCGAGTACTTCGACTTCTTCGTCTACGGCATCGCCTGCGCGCTGGTGTTCCCGCAGGTGTTCTTCCCGTTCGCCAGCCGGCTCGAGGGCACGCTGTACGCCTTTGCGCTGTTCGCCTTCGCCTTCGTGGTGCGCCCGCTGGGCACGCTGGCCGGCATGGAGATCCAGCGCCGCTTCGGCCGCGGCACCAAGCTCACCGCGGCGCTGTTCCTGCTCGGCTGCTCGACCGCCGGCATGGCGCTGCTGCCCGGCTACGCCAGCCTGGGTGCGGCGGCGATCGCGCTGCTGGCGCTGTGCCGCATCGGCCAGGGCCTGGCCATGGGCGCCTCCTGGGACGGCCTGCCGTCGCTGCTGGCGCTCAACGCGCCGGAACACCGCCGCGGCTGGTACGCCATGCTGGCGCAGCTGGGCGCGCCGCTCGGCTTCCTGGTGGCCGGCGGCCTGTTCGCCTACCTGTGGGGCAGCCTGTCGAGCGCCGACTTTCTCTCCTGGGGCTGGCGCTACCCGTTCTATGCGGCCTTCGCGATCAACGTGGTGGCGCTGTTCGCGCGGCTGCGGCTGGTGGTCACCCGCGAATACGAGCAGGAGCTGGCCGCCCACGAGCTGGAGCCCTGCAACGAACGCGAACTCTTCCGCAGCCAGGGCGGCAACATCCTGATCGGCGCCTTCGCCGCGCTGGCCAGCTACGCCCTGTTCCACATCGTCACCGTGTTCCCGCTGTCGTGGATCACGCTGTACTCGAACCAGGCGGTCGGCGAATTCCTCGCGGTGCAGATGGTCGGTGCCTGCCTGGCCGCAGCGGCCATGCCGGTGTCGGGGCTGGTGGCCGACCGCATCGGCCGGCGCAGCATGCTGGGTCTGCTGGCCGTGCTGATCGCGCTGTTCAGCCTGGCCGCGCCCTGGCTGCTCGACGGCGGCGTGCTGGGCCAGGACCTGTTCATCCTGATCGGCTTCGTGCTGCTGGGCCTGTCCTACGGCCAGGCCTCCGGCGCGGTGACGTCGAACTTCGAGCCGCGCTTTCGCTACACCGGCGCGGCGCTCACCTACGACTTCGCCTGGCTCTTCGGCGCCGCCTTCGCGCCGCTGGTGGCGCTGGGGCTGTCGGCGAAGTTCGGGCTCGTCGCAGTGACGGTGTACCTGCTGTCCGGCTGCGTGTGCACGCTGCTGGCGCTGCGGGCCAACCGGGCGCTGGCAGCGCGCGACTGAGCGTCGCCGGCGGCCGGCTTCAAGCCCGGCCGCCGTGGCGGGCCAGGTGCTGCAGCAGCAACCGCGCCGCGGCCGACAGCCATTCGTCCTCGCGCGACACGATCACGAACTGACGCACCGCCCAGGGCTCGTCGAGCGGCCGCATGACCAGCTGCAGCGACGCCACCTGGGGTGCCGCCGCCTCGAAGGGCAGGATCGCCAGGCCGAGCCCCGCCGCGACGATGCGCACGGCGGCCTCGAGGCTTGCCACCTGCATGCGGTGGTTCAAGGTCCGGCCCAGCAGCGCGGCCTGGCGGCGCAGCAGGTTGTCGAGCAGGCCGCCGGGCACCACCCCGACCGAGACGTGATCCAGGGTGTCGGCCCACCGGATGCTTTGCCGCTGCGCCAGCGGATGCGAGGGCGGCATCGCCACGCCGAGGTGGTCGCGACGGTAGGGCCGGGCTCGCAGGCCGCTCGTGTCCACCGCGTTCCACACCACGCCCAGGTCGGCCGCGCCTTCGCGCACCTCGCGCACCACCTGCGCGCCGCCCGATTCGTCGAGGCTCACCCGCACCGCCTCGTGCTGGTTGATGAAGCCGGCGATGTCATCGGGCAGCCGCTCCGCCAGCGCCGACACGGTGGCCGATACCCGCACGCTGCCCAGCACGCCGCTGGCGAATTCGCTCAGCTCCGCATGCATGCGCTCCATCGCACCCAGCACCTCGCGGGCCTGGCGCAGCAGGGTCTGGCCGGCGGCTGTGGGCTCGATGCCGCGCCGGCCGCGCACCAGCAGCGGCGTGCCCAGCTGCCGCTCGACGGCGCCGATGCGCTTGCTCACGGCGGACGCGACCAGCGACTCGCGCGCAGCGGCGCGGGCGATGCTGCGCTCCTCGCACACCGCGACGAAAAGGCGCAGCGTCAGTGGATCGAAGTGCCGCGTCATGGACGCCGATTGTGCCGTTCCGAACCGGAACGATGGCGCTTCCAAAATAACGCTGGCGCCTCGCGAGAGAATGCCTAGAGTTGCCCGCATGACTGCACACCAAACCGCTGCCCCCCAGCCCGTCACCGTGCGCGAAGTCGGCCTGCGCGACGGGCTGCAGGCCATTGCCCGCACCGTGCCCACCGACATCAAGCGGTTGTGGCTTCAGGAGGCCTACGACGCCGGCCTGCGCGAGATCGAGGTCGGCTCCTTCGTGCCGCCGCGCCTGCTGCCGCAGCTGGCCGACACCGCCGAGCTGGTGGCCTTCGGCAAGACGCTGCCGGGGCTCTTCACGTCGGTTCTGGTGCCCAACCTCAAGGGCGCCGAACGTGCCCTCGAGTCGGGCGCCGACCTGATGCTGCTGCCGCTGTCGGCCAGCCATGCGCACAGCCTGGCCAACCTGCGCAAGACACCCGACGACGTGGTGCGGGAGATCGCCGCGATCCGCGCCCTGCGCGACGCCGCGGGCTCGCCCTGCCTCATCGAGGTGGGCCTGAGCACCGCCTTCGGCTGCACCCTGCAGGGCCGGGTGCAGCCGGCCGAGGTGCTGCGGCTCCTGCGCGCCGTGCTCGACGCCGGCGCCGACCGCGTCGGCCTGGCCGACACGGTGGGCTATGCCGACCCGGCCATGGTGGCGGCCCTGTTCGAGCAGGCCTTCGTGCTGGCCGGCGACAGGCTGGCCTGCGGCCACTTCCACGACACGCGCGGCCTGGGCCTGGCCAACGTGTACGCGGCCTGGCAGGCCGGCGCGCGCCGCTTCGATGCCTGCGTGGGCGGCATCGGCGGCTGCCCGCATGCACCGGGCGCCAGCGGCAACGTGGCCACTGAAGATGTGGCCTACCTCTTCGCCAGCATGGGCCAGCCCACCGGGCTCGACTTCAGCCGCCTGATCGAGCTGCGCCGGCACATCGCGCAATGGCTCGAAGGCGAGCCGCTGCACGGCAACATCTGGCGTGCCGGCCTGCCCAAGACGCTGCTGCAGGCCGCGTGACCCTCTTCAGGAACGACCCAGGACAGACCCTCGATGAACACCCCGACACCCACCGCCCCCCAACCCCTCGCCGGCCTGCGCGTCGTGGAATTCACCCACATGGTCATGGGCCCCACCTGCGGCATGGTGCTGGCCGACCTGGGCGCCGAGGTGGTGAAGGTCGAACCGATCGGCGGCGAAGGCACCCGCACGCTGATGGGCGCGGGCGCCGGCTTCTTCCCGATGTTCAACCGCAACAAGAAGAGCATCGAGATCGACCTGCACAGCGAAGCGGGCGCCGAGGTGGCGCGGCGCCTGGCGGCCAGCGCCGACGTGGTGGTCGAGAACTTCAAGCCCGGCACCATGGCCAAGTACGGCCTCGACTACGCGAGCCTCTCGGCCGCCAACCCGCGTGTCATCTACGTGAGCCACAAGGGCTTCCTGCCGGGCCCCTACGAACACCGCACCGCGCTCGACGAGGTGGTGCAGATGATGGGCGGCCTGGCCTACATGACCGGCCGCCCCGGCGACCCGCTGCGCGCCGGCACCAGCGTCAACGACATCATGGGCGGCCTGTTCGGCGCCATCGGCGCCCTGGGGGCGCTGATCCAGCGCGGCATCACCGGCCGCGGCATGGAGGTGCAGTCGGCCCTGTACGAGAACAACACCTTCCTGATGGGCCAGCACATGCTGCAGTACGCGATGACCGGCAAGCACCCGGCGCCCATGCCCGCGCGCGAAAGCCCCTGGGCCATCTACGACGTGTTCACCGTGAAGGACGGCGAACAGATCTTCCTGGCCGCGGTGAGCGACGCGCAATGGCGCACCTTCTGCGAGGCGCTGGACCTGCCCGACCTGCTGGCCGAACCGGCGCTGGCCACCAACAACCAGCGCGTGGCCGAACGCCCGCGCCTGCTGGCCGCCCTGCGCGAACGGCTGGCGCACCGCCCGGCCGCCGAGCTGGCCGAGCGCATGGAACGTGCCGGGCTGCCGTTCGCGCCGATCCGCAAGCCGGCCGACCTGCTCGACGACCCGCACCTGCTGGCCACCGGCGCGCTGGCCGACGTGGAGCTGCCCGACGGCGCCAAGGCCGGCCAGTCGGTGAAGACCACGCTGTTCCCGATCACGCTGGACGGCATGCGGCTGCCGGTGCGGCTGCAGCCGCCCAAGCGCGGCGCGCACTCGCAGGAGCTGCTGCGTTCGCTCGGCTACGACGATGCCGGCATGGAGGCCCTGAGACGGTCGGCTGCCGTGGCGTGAGGCAAGATCGCGCGCTCGCAAGCCCTTTCGACATCTACAGCCACATCTACATCCATCAGGACGGAGACCACCCGATGACTGCTTCCCGCCACCTCACCCGCCGCCATCTGCTCGAAGGCCTGGCCGCGTTCGGCGCCTTGGGCGCGGCGCCCCTTGGCGCGCTGGCCCAGGACAGGACGGTGCGCTTCATCCTGCCCAATGCCACCGGCTCGGGCGTGGATGCCATCACCCGCGGCGCGCAGCCGGCCCTGGGCAAGGCACTGGGCGCCACGGTGGTGGTCGACAACCAGCCGGGGGCCGGCGGCATCGTCGGCCTGCAGGCCCTGGCGCGCTCGGCGCCCGACGGCCACACGCTGGGCGTGGTGTCGAACAACGTGGTGATCTTCCCGAGCGTGTACAAGTCGCTGCCGTTCAACATGCCGGGAGACTTCACGCCCATCGCCGTCTGCGGCTATACGCCGGTGGTGCTGGTGGTGAACCCGGCCAAGGTGGCGGCCACGAACTCGAAGGAGCTGGTGGCGCTGCTCAAGTCGAAAAACGGCGACATGACGTATGCCTCCGGCGGCAACGGCACCATCTTGCACCTGGCCACCGAGATGTACCTCGACGAGGTGGGCGCCAGGGCGCGCCACATCCCGTACAAGGGCGTGGGGCCGATGGTCACCGACCTGATCGGCGGCCAGGTGGAATTCGGCACCGTGTCGCTGCCCAGCGTGCAGGCCCACCTGAAGAGCGGCGCGCTGCGCGCCATCGGCGTGGCCACGCAGCAGCGCATCGCAGCAGCACCCGAGATCCCCACCTTCGTGGAGCAAGGTGTGCCCAACTACGTGGTCGAGGCCTGGATCGCGGTGGTAGGCCCGAAGGGCCTGCCGGCCGCCGAGGTGAAGCGGGTGCACGACGCGGTGGTGGCCGCCTTCAATGCGCCCGACGTGAAGGAACTGATGGCGAAGCAGGGCAACGTCATCAACGTGAGCAGCACCGAACACGCGCAGCAGTTCTTCAAGACCGAGCTCGCCAAGTACGCGGCCTTGGTCAAGAAGGCCGGCGTCGAGCTGCAGTGACCGCGTGAACGCGGTGCCCGACCTCGGCTCGCGGCGAGCCTGAGCCGCCTTGGGCGGCAGGCTCAGGCAGGCGGCGCCGCCTGGTCCTGTGCCACCTCGGCCTGCTCGGCTTCGTAGCGCTGCAGCGCCCGCGCGAGCTGCGCTTCTTCTTCGGGGCTGCCGATCACCGTGCTCAGGTGCTCGAAGTAGACGTTGGCGATGTCGTCGCTGGTGAGCACCAGCAGCGCCGTCGTGGCGTCGCCGGCCGAGCCGCCCTCGAGCGCGGTGGTGTCGCCGGCGCGCCGCGGCTGGTCGCTGGTGATCTTGACGGTGCCCGAGCGGGCGCCGCGCAGCACGATGTAGCTGATGGTGCCGTCGGCCTTGGCATAGAAGTCCTGCAGGATGCCGTCGTAGATGAGCACGAGGTCCTCGTGCGCCGTCTTGGACAGCACGTGGGCGCGCACCAGCCGCGCCTCGGTCTGCTTGGAGCCGCTGCGCGCGGCGCCCTCGCGCTTGCGGCCTTCTTCGAGCATGAACAGGTAGCGGTGCCGCATGAGCGGCAGCCAGCCGCTGCTCACGCCCCAGCCGCCGGCCAGGCCCAGCGCGAAGGCGGCGCCGGCCACGATGGCGAAGTAGGCGAGGATCCACGGCGCGAACGCATCGAACATGCCGTTGAGCGCACGCTGCGGGCGCCCCGGCAGCGTGGCGCCGTCGATGCGCAGCACGGCGGCGAGCTGGTCGAAGTCGATGCAGGGCACGGCCGCGAGCCAGCCGCGGGAGGCACCGCACACCACCGCGCTGTTGATCACGCTGTAGGCCAGCGCATGCACGAAGAAGCTGACCACCACCGCGCCGGCCAGCTGGCCCAGCGGGCTGGCCGGGACGCTTTCGCGGGTGACCTGGTGGGGGGCATAGAAGCCCCAGAAGAAAAAGAAACCGGGGAGCAGGAGGACGACGAGGACGCCGGTCGCCCAGGCGATGGACATGGGGGAAGAAGGGGGGGGTGGTCAGCCGGCGAGACGGCTGGCGCCGTCGTTCGCGGCGGTGGCCGCCCGGACGGCGCGGTCGCGCAGGTCTTCGATCTCCTGGATGACCGTGCCGAGGTTCACGGTGCGGCGCGAGGGCTTGGACAGCACCTGCATCACGATGCCGGCGTTGCCGCCGGCCAGGCGCACCAGGCTCGTGTACAGCGCGTCATCCTTGTCTTTGAGGACCTGCATGCCTTCTCCGGCTCGACTGTCGAACTGCGGGGATTATCAGGGCGGGTGCTGATGTTCTCAAGGGCATTGCAGCAACGATCCCTGCACCGTGCACATGCCTCGCGGGCCCAGCAGGTTGGGGCCGGCCCACTGCAGGCGCGTGCCGTCGCTCGCCAGGCAGCCGGCCGCGTCGCAGGCCGTCACGGTGAGCGGCGGCGCCGGCATGGTCAGCGCCGGCGCCGGCGGCCCGCCTTGCGGCAGTGCGGGCGGCGGCATCACCGTCACCGGCGCCACGCTGACGGGCGGCGAGACCCTGGCACCAGCCGGCGGCGAACGGCGCTCGGCGCGCCCGCCGCCCAGGCAGGCGGTGGCTGCCTCGCGTTGCAGGGCCGGCAAGCGCTTGCGCGCGGCCTGTTGCCTCGGGTTGCCCTGCGGCGACGAGGCCGCCGCGGCGGCAGCCTCCTGCGCCTGCAACGCCTCGAGCGCCTGGCGGCAGGCGGCGGAATGGGCTCGGTCGTCGGGCTGCGCGAAGGCGGCCTGGCAGGCGATGGCGACGGCAGCAGCGGCAAGGCAGGAACGCATGGCGGTTGGAGCGCGGCAGGTGTTGCGAGTTCGCATCGAGGGCCCGTTCGAACAGGCGGCAAGACAGAATGCGGCTCGAACCAGCTGCCCGGGCCTGCGCATGTTCTCCCACATCTTCGTCGGCACCAACGATTTCGAACGCGCCCTGGCCTTCTACCGGCCGCTGATGGCCGCGCTGGACATCGAGCCGCGCTTCTGCGAGGCCGGGCGCCCGTGGGCCGGCTGGCAGACCACCGGCGGGCCCAGGCCGCTGTTCCTCATCGGCAAGCCGTACGACCAGCAGGCGCACCAGCCGGGCAACGGGCAGATGGTGGCCTTCCTGGCCGACAGCCGGGCCGCGGTGGACCGAGCCCATGCGGTGGCGCTGGCCCACGGCGGACGCTGCGAAGGCCCGCCCGGCCTGCGGCCCGAGTACCACGCTCACTACTACGGCGCCTACTTCCGCGACCCCGACGGCAACAAGCTGTGCGTGGCGTGTCACAAGGCGCCATGAAACACGCATCCGAGCAGGCCCTTCGCGAGCTGCAGCCGCTGCTCGAAGCGCTGCGCCAGCTCGGCCCGCTGGTCGAACGGACCCCCGGCGCGTTCTACCTGAAGTCCCGCGCCTTCCTGCATTTCCATGAAGACCCGTCGGGCCTCTATGCCGACGTGAAGCTCGACCTGGCCACCTTCACCCGGCTGCGTGTGAGCACGCAGCAGGAACAGGCGCAGCTGCTGCAGCAGGTGCGCGGCGCGCTGACCGCGTGATGGCTTGATGCGCATCAAGCCGGAGCTGGCGCCCCCAGGCACCGGTGGCTAGCATCGGTCATCCGCAGCAGCCGCCCCTCGGGAGGTTCGTCATGGAACACCTGCTCGACTCCGCCCGCAACGCCTCGCGACCCGCCGCGATGCCGCAGGTCCGCAAGGTGGAAGCCGCCCGCCCCCTCGTCTGGCTGCGGCGCGGCGCGGCCGATCTGCTGCGAGCCCCTGTCATCGGGCTCGGCACTGGCGCCCTGGTGGCGGCCGTCGGCTGGCTGCTGGTGGCCACCACCTGGAAGGCCCTCTACCTCGCGCCCGCCTTGCTCGGCGGCTTCCTGCTGGCGGCGCCCTTCATCGCGATCGGGCTGTATGCCGTATCGCGCCAGCTCGAGCAGGGGCAATCGCCCGACGCCAGGCAGGCCTGGCTGTCGTGGCGCGGCAATGCCGAGTCGATCGCGCTGTTCGGCCTGCTGCTGGCGCTGGCCTGCATCGTCTGGGAACGCACCGCCGCCATCGTGTTCGCCTTCTTCTACACCGGCGAGGCACTGACGCTTTCGAACCTGCTGTGGGACCTGCTGGCCGGCCGCCTCACCGCGCTGGCCGTCACCTTCACCGTCGCCGGCGGGCTGCTGGCGGCGCTGGTGTTCGCGCTCGGCGTGGTGAGCGCGCCCCTGCTGATCGACCGGCCGGTGGACGTGGTCACCGCCATCCTGACCAGCCTGCGCTGCTGCGCGGCCAACCCGGCCGCGATGCTGGTGTGGGCCGCGCTGATTGCGGGGCTCACCGTGCTCGGTTTCGCCACGCTGATGCTGGGCCTCGTGGTGGTGTTCCCGCTGCTGGCCTTCGCCAGCTGGCATGCCTGCCGGGACCTCGTCGGGCCGTGAAGGCTGCCCGCCACCCACCCTGCAAACAAAGCGTTGCAAGTTCCGACTAAATATTCGCGGCGCTGATTCGTCTTCTCTCTGAAGCCCGCCCTGTTGCCAGGGCGGGCCCCTTCAGGGAGAAGAGATGCAAACCTACGACTTCATTGCGGTCGGGCTCGGTCCTTTCAACTTGAGCCTGGCCTGCCTGATGGCGCCCTTGAAAGAACACAAGGGCCTGTTCCTCGAGCGCAACGCTCAGTTCGCCTGGCACCCGGGCATGCTGGTCGAGCGCTGCACGCTGCAGAACCCCTTCCTTGCGGACCTGGTGTCGCTGGCCGACCCGACCAGCCGCTTCAGCTACCTCAACTACTGCAAGCAGCAGGGCCGCATCTATGCCTGCTACGTGCGCGAGAACCTCTATCTCACGCGGCACGAATACAACCGCTATTGCCAGTGGGCCACCTCGCAGCTGAACAACCTCGCGTTCAGCCGGGAGGTCACCGAGATCACCTTCGACGAGGCGCAGGGCCACTACGTGGTACGCGGGCACGACCTCGCATCGGCATCGCAGCCCAGGCCCTTCGAGCACCGCGCACGCCGGCTGGTGCTGGGCGTGGGCTCGGTGCCGCGGCTGCCGGCCTGCTGCGAGCCGGGCGCGCCCCATGTGCACAGCGCTTCCTACCTCGCCCACAAGGCGCGGCTTCAGGCCGGGCGCTCCATCACCATCGTGGGCAGCGGCCAGAGCGCGGCCGAGATCTATTACGACCTGCTGGGCGAGATCGACCGCCACGGCTACCAGCTCAACTGGGTCACGCGGTCGCCCCGCTTCTTCCAGATGGAGACCGGCAAGCTCACGCTGGAGCTGATCTCTCCGGACTACATCGAGCACTTCTACGCGCTGCCGCCGGCGCGCAAGGCCGAGATCCTGCTCGACCAGAAGAGCATCTACAACGGCATCAACACCCAGCTGGTCAACGCCATCTACGAACGGCTCGACGAGCGGCGCGATGAACTGCGCCACCGCACCCAGCTGCTGCCCGGCATGGAGCTGGTGCGCTGCCGGCACGACGCGCAGGCGGGCCGCTACGAGCTCGAGTTCGAGCACACCGATCTCAGCCGGCGCTACCGGCACGCCACCGACGGCCTGGTGTTCGCCACCGGCTACGCACCGCGCGTGCCGGCCTTCATCGAAGGCATACGACACCGCATCGCCTGGGATGAACAGGGCCGCTACCGCCAGGCGCGCAACTATGCGGTGGACCATGCGGGGCGCGAGGTCTTCGTGCAGAACGCCGGCTTCCACAGCCACGGCCTGTCGAACCCCGACCTCGGCATGACCTGCCACCGCAACGCGGTGCTGATCCGGGAACTCACCGGCATCGAGTACTACCCGATCGAGACGCACACCGCGGTGCAGGACTTCGTGCCGCGCGCGGGCCTCGGCTTCGTCGAGGTTGCATGAGACACCCTGTGTCAACGTGGATGTCACGGGCCGGCGAGGGGCAGACATCCTTGCGGGCCGAGCGCCGGGCCGCTCCCAAGCCGGCCCGCATCCCCCCGGGGGATCGGCCGGCGTACTCGCCGGGCGAGGGGCAGACATGAACGCGACCGCAAGCTCCTTCGGCGCACTGCGCCGCGCGATCGTTTTCATGTCGGCCTTCGCGGTTATCAGCGATGCGGTGCTGATCGCGTTCTACCCGCAGTTCTTCGAAAGCCGCTACGGCATCACCAGCGAGTTCCACGTGGGCGCCTACATCGCGGCCATCTCGATCGCGGTGATGTTCACCCTGCCCCTGTGGGCCCGGGTGGCGCAGCGCGTCGAGACGATGCAGCTGCTGCTCGTCACCCAGTGCGCCGCTGGCCTCTTGTGCCTGGCCAGCGCCTTCGCCGAGAGCCTGGCGGGCTACTGGGTGCTGTCGATGCTGATGTTCATGTGCAAGAGCAGCTACCTGCTCATGTACCCCTACCTGATGCGACTCGAGAAGCCCGAGGACCACGGCCACACCATCGGGCTCCTGTCGGTGGTGGTGCACCTGGGCGGCATCTTCGGCGCGGTGGCCGGCGGCTGGCTGCTGCAGAGCGTGGACCCCGCGGCCTGCCTGTGGCTCATGGCGGGCGGCGACTTCGCCCAGATGCTGGTGTGCGCCTGGCTCATCGGCAGCGGCCGCGTCGTCAGGGTGCTGGGCACCGAGCCGTCCCCGCAGGCTCGGTCTGCACGGCGCGGCATCGGCACCCGCACGCTGGTGCTGTGTTTGATCACGCTGACCTTCACCTTCTCGGCCTACCTGATCCGGCCGTTCTTCTCGGTCTACTGGCAGCAGGTGTCGCCCGGCTCGCTGCCGGCGGAAAGCGGCATGGTGTTCGCCATCCCCGGCGCGGTGGCCCTGATAGCGCTGTTCGTCAACCGGCATGCGAGCCGGCGCTTCGACCACGTGCTGGCCAACCTGCTGCTGGGCAGCCTGGGCCTGCTGATGCAGGCGGCCCCTTCGGAGCCGCTCATCCTGCTGGGCCGCGTGCTGTACGGCTGGTCGCTGTTCCAGCTGATCGTGAAGTTCGAGGTGGTGCTGTTCCGCTTCAGCAAGCCCGACGACTACGCCCGCGACTTCAGCGTCTTCAACTTCTTCCAGAACCTGGGCGTGCTGCTGTCGTCGTTTGCCGCCGGTGCCCTGGTGGGACCGTTCGGCATCGCGGTCACCTTCGTCATCGCCTCGGCCTGCCTGCTGCTCACTGCCGCGCTCGACGCGCTGCTGCTGGGCTGCGACCGCCAGCACGCCGCCACCGCGCCTTCCGTCCCTCTAGGAGCCGCCCACCATGCGAACTGATTTCCACGCCGCGCTCGCCAAGCCCTACGAATGGGATGCGCAGATCACGCTGCGAGCGCTCGACTTCGAGCGCGACATCCCGCTGCTGCATCACTGGTTCACCCAGGACTACGCCGCGTTCTGGAACATGCAGGACCACACCGAGGCCCAGGTGCGCGAGTTCTACGAAGACCTGGTCGCCTGCGGCCATGCGGGTGCCTGCATGGGCCTGGTCGACGGCTCGCCGGCCTTCCTGGTGGAGTGCTACGACCCTGCATTCGACGAGCTGGCCGGCCACTACCCGGTGCGCCCCGGCGACGTGGGCATGCATTTCTTCGTCGGGCCCGCCCGCGATCGCATCCACGGCTACACGCGCCGCGTGTTCCGCGCGCTCATGAGCTTCATCTTCGAGCGGCTGCAGGCGCGCCGCGTGGTGGTGGAGCCGGACGCACGCAACCACAAGGTGCACCTGCTCAACCGCGACATGGGTTTCGTGGACGAGCGCCCTGTGCGCCTCACCCGCAAGCTCGCCCTGCTTTCGTTCTGCACGCGCGAGCAGTTCATCAACGCCCAAGCCCGCATCCACACCGAAGAGGAATACGCCGAATGATCACCACCGACATCCGCCGCCTGCAGCCCGAGGACCCGACCCAGGCGGTCGCCCATCTCGACAAGGCCACCTGGGCCAAGGTCAACCGCGCGCTGGTGCGCAAGGCGATCGCCGAGTTCTCGCACGAGCAGGTGCTGCAGCCCGCGCTGCTGGACGCGCTGCCGCAGCGCCACGGCTTCAGCCGCTGGCGCCTGGATGCGCCGGGCGGCATCGAATACCGCTTCGAGGCGCAACCGATGGCCCTGCGGCACTGGCGCATCGATGCCGCCTCGATCAGCAAGCGGGTGGCCGGCGTGGAGAAGCCGCTGGATGCGCTGCTGTTCATCATCGAGTTCAAGGACGCTCTCGGCATCAAGCCCGAGCTGTTGCCCGTCTACCTCGACGAGATCAGCAGCACCCTCTACGGCGCCGCCTACAAGCAGCGCAAGGCGGCGCCGTCCAGCGCGGAGCTGGTGGACGCCGACTTCCAGACCATCGAGTCGTCGATGGCCGAGGGCCACCCCGGTTTCGTCGCCAACAACGGCCGGCTGGGCTTCGACGCCACCGACTACCGCAGCTACGCGCCCGAGGCCGGCTCGCGGTTTGCGCTGGTGTGGCTGGCGGTGCATCGCGAGCTGGCCCACTTCGCCTGCGTGTCCAGCGTCGACTACGAGGGCTTCATCGCCGGCGAGCTGGGCGCCCACAACGTGACGCGCTACCGTCGCGAGCTGGCCGACCAGGGCCTTGCGCCCGAGGACTACCTGTTCATGCCGGCCCATCCGTGGCAGTGGTTCAACAAGCTGTCGATCGCCTTCGCCTCCGACGTGGCCCAGCGCCACATCGTGTGCCTGGGCACGAGCGACGACCACTATGTGGCGCAGCAGTCGATCCGCACCTACTTCAATGCCGATCGCCAGAACAAGCATTACGTCAAGACCTCGCTGTCCATCCTGAACATGGGCTTCATGCGCGGCCTGTCGCCCTACTACATGGCCGGCACGCCGGCCATCAACGAGTGGATCGACCGGCTGGTGCGCGAGGACGCCACGCTGCGCAGCCACGGCTTCTCGATCCTGCGCGAGGTGGCTTCGGTGGGCTTTCGCAACCGCTACTACGAGGCGGCCATCGCTTCGGACACGCCGTACAAGAAGATGCTCTCCTGCCTGTGGCGCGAGAGCCCGGTCGAGCGGCTGGCCACCGGCGAGCGCCTCATGACCATGGCCGCGCTGCTGCACGTGGACAGCGACGGCCGCGCGCTGCTGCCCGAGCTCGTGCGCCGCTCCGGCCTGCCGGCGCACGAGTGGCTCGGGCGCTACCTGCGCGCCTACCTCGTGCCGCTGCTGCACTGCTTCTATGCGCACGACCTCACCTTCATGCCGCACGGCGAGAACCTCATCATGGTGCTGCAGCAGCATGTGCCGGCGCGGCTCATCATGAAGGACATCGCCGAGGAGTCGGCGGTGCTGAACAAGGACGCCCAGCTGCCCGACGACATCCGCCGCCTCGCGGTGGACGTGCCCGAGGACTTCAAGCTGCTGGCCATCTTCATCGATGTGTTCGACGGCTTCTTCCGACACCTGAACCAGCTGCTGCTCGACCACGGCGTGACCGCGCACGAGGACGAGTTCTGGTCGCTGGTGGCCGCCTGCGCCGCCGAATACCAGGCCGCCCATCCGCAGCTGGCCCACAAGTTCGAGCGCTACGACTTCTTCGCGCCCGAGTTCCTGCATTCCTGCCTGAACCGACTGCAGCTGGCCAACACGATGCAGATGGTGAACCTGGCCGATCCCGCCGGCAGCCTGCGCATGGCGGGGCACCTGCCCAACCCGATCGCGAAGTTCCGGCCGCAGCGCGGCGCGGCCACGACGAACCGGCCGGCACTGGCGACGGCATGACCGCAGCGGCCGCGCCCGTCCTGGCAAGACTGGTCGACGCGGCCGCGAGCGTGCTGCCCGGCTGGCGCGGCAGCCTGCAGGCGCCCGGGCCGGAGCACCGGCCCTGGTGCTCGCCCGGCACAGGCGGGCTGGCCGCACTGCATGCGCAGCTGGCGCGCCGCCATCCGGAGGCCGGGCCGCACTACTGGGCGCTGCGCGGCTGGGGGTTGCTGATCTGGCAGCCGGTGTACCTGTCGGTGATCGGGGTGCACCTGTGCGGCCTGTGCCCGCGCTCGCAGGCGCTGCTGCAAAGCCCGGCGGACGGCGAGCTCGGCGACTACGCGCTGGCCGACCAGTTGCCATTCACCGGTGATGAGGCGGCCTGCCTGCGCCTTGCGGCGGCCCAGCTGGCCGAAGGCTGCGAGGGCTTGTTGCGCGCATGGCAGGCGCAAGCGCCGCTGCACCCCAAGGCTGCCCGCCTCACGCTCGCAGACAGCACGCTGGCGGCCGTGCTGGCCGTGCAGCGACACGAGCGGCTGGCCGGCCCTGCGAGCGAAGCCCGCGCGCAGCGGCGCGGCGCCTGCTGGCTGGCCGCCCTGGGGCTGCCGCGTGCAGGCGGCTACTTCAAGTACCAAGACGCGGCCGGCGCTGAACGGCTGGCACTGGACCGCAAGGTGTGCTGCCTGCATTTCCGGCGGCACGACGGCGATCGCTGCAGCACCTGCCCGAAGCGGCCGCTGCCGGAGCGCATCGCCTGCCTCAACCTGGAGTGATTGAACGATGTCGGACCTGAACGAGGCCGCGTTCTTTGCGCAGGCCCTGGAGCAGCCGCATTGCGGCGACTACAGCGACGAAGCGGTGTTCGCACTGGAGCAGGAGCGCATCTTCAGGCGCTGCCCCCTGTATGCCGGCCACGAGCTGATGGTGCCCGCCCCCGGCGACTGGCGCGCCCTGGCGCATGAGGACGGCGGCCGCGTGCTGCTGCGCAATGCTGCCGGCGAAGTGCAGCTGGTCTCCAACGTGTGCCGCCACCGGCAGGCGCGCATCCTCGGCCACGGGCCCGCCGGCAGCGAAGCGCGCGGCAACCTCGGCGGCACCGGCCACAACATCGTGTGCCCGCTGCATGCGTGGACCTACAACGACCGCGGCGAACTCATCGGTGCACCGCACATCGAGCCCACGCCCTGCCGGCACCTGCCCCGCTTCGGGCTGCGCAACTGCGGCGGCCTGCTGTTCGAGGGGCCTGGCGACCCGGCGACCGAGCTGGCGCCGCTATTCGCGCGGCCGGAGTTCGACTTCTCGGGCCATGTGCTCGACCACGTGGAGGTCCACCCATGCCACTGCAACTGGAAGACCTTCATGGAGATCTACAACGACGACTACCACATCGGCCCCTTCCACCCGGGGCTCGGCCGCTTCATCACCTGCGATGACCTGGCCTGGGAGCTGGGCGACGGCGTGAGCCTGCAGCGGGTGAGCGCGCGCGCCGGGCTGCCCGATGCCGGCTCGCCGGCCTACGAGGAATGGCGCCGGCGGCTGCTCGAGCACCACGGCGGCGAAACGCCGGCGTTCGGTGCCATCTGGGTGAGCTGCTACCCGACGCTGATGATCGAGGTGTTTCCGTGCGCGCTGGTGATCTCGGCGCTGTATCCCAAAGGGCCGCGGCTCACGGTGAACACGATCGAGTTCTACTACCCCGACGAGGTGCTGGCCTTCGAGCCGGAGCTGGCGATGGCGCACCGCACCGCCTATCTCGAGACGGCGCTCGAGGACGACGAGATCGCCGAGCGCATCGATGCCGGGCGGCGCGCACTGGCCGAGCGCGGCGAAACCGACCACGGGCCGTACCAGTCGCCGATGGAAGACGGCATGCGGCACTTCCATGCCTGGTACCGCCGCATGATGGCGGGCTGAAGGACCGTGCGCTTCAGCGCCGGCCTGCGTGCGAGGGCGGCGGTGAGGCCGGCGTGTCCTCGCGGCCTGCCTCGTCGTCAGAGGCGTCCATCGGCGGCACGAAGCCGGTGAGCAGCCAGACGCGGCGGGCTTCCTCGTAGGCGGCGCGATGCGCCGGCGACTCGGCCAGCCAGGCGGCCAGCGCCTCGCGCAGCGAGGCGTCCTCGGGCGACTCGTGCTGGGCCATCACCCAGTCGAGCGCCGCCTGCCAGGCTGCATCGTCTTCGTGTTGTCTTGGTCCGGAATCCATGGGGCGCCCCTCGTACTGCCGCCGCAGTGTAGGGGGCGACGGGCTATCGAGGCCTGCCCTGGCGCAACGCGTCGCGACACTGGTCGAGTGCGTCGCGGATCATGAAGTTCACCAGCGTGGGAGAGATGCCGAACATGGCCGCGATGTCACGCTGGGTGCGGCCCTCGAGCCGGTACAGCTCGAACACGCGGCGTGCGCGTTCGGGCAGCTGCGCGAGGGCCTGCTCGACGATCGACAGCTGCTGGCGGTCGATGGCCAGCGCCTCTGGCGTGGCGGTCGCTGGCATGGGCACCTCGGCACCTCCGTCGTCGCGCACTTCGAACAGGCGCTGCTCCAGCGTGGCGCGCCGGCAGCGGTCGATGGCCATGTGGCGCACCATCTGCACCGCATAGGCGAGCGGCTGGCGCACCGCGCCCTGGACGTCTTCACCGGACTCCACCGCCTTGAGATACGCGTCGTGGACCAGGTCCTCGGCGCTGTGCGTGTCGCCGAGGATTTGCTGGGCCGCGCGCTTGAGCTGCGCGCGATGGGCCGCGAACACCTGTCCCAGCCCGCCGGCGGGCGGCAGCGATGACGCGCTCGAGGCCTGCATCGTCGGCTGCGTGTTCAGTACTGCCAGTTCAGCGACACCGACGCGTTGCGCGGGGCGCCCCAGTAGCCCTGGCTCCAGTACAGGCTGGCGATGTACTTCTCGTCGGTGACGTTGTTGACGTTCAAGGTGGCTGACAGGTTCTTCGTGAAGTCGTAGCGCACCATGAGATCGAGCAACGCGTAGGCGTCCTGGCGGGTCGTGGTGACTGCACTTTCCACACGCTCGATGTCGTCCTGCCACTTCAGGCTCGCGCCCAGCTTGAGTTGGGGCAGCGCGGCGAGCTTGTAGGTGGTGGAAAGGCGCAGCGTCTTTCGCGGCACGTAGGTTCGTGCAGCGGCTCCGGTGTCGCGGTTCTTGATGGACATCTGCGTGTAGCCTGCGCTGGCTTCCCAGCCTGGGGCCAGGCGGCCGGCCAGGTCGATTTCGACGCCTTGCGACTCTGCGTTGACGGACTTGTAGCGCGACTTGGTATCGAACTTGTCGAATTCCGCGGTGTTGTCCTGGACCACGTGGAACACGGCCAGCGAGCCGTTGAGGCGCTTGTTGAGCCACTCGCCCTTCAGTCCCAGTTCGGCATTGCGTCCTTCGATGGGGTCGAGCAGCACATCGCCTTCGGCGACCTTGAACTGCGGGTTGAAGATCTGCGCGTAGCTTGCGTAGACGGTGTGGTTGTCATCCAGGTCGAAGGTGGCGCCGATGTACGGCGTTGCCTTTGTCTTGCGGTAGCTGTGCGTCTCGCGGTATTGCTCGCCGTGGCTGTTGGCACGCGTGAGGTTCGCGCCCACGAGCAGTTTCCAGGCGTCGGTGAGATTCAGCCGTGTGGCGGCGTAGAGGCTGATCCGGCGGTCGTGGAAGTCGGCAAAGCCCGACGTTCCGTTGTCGAAGTTCGGCCTTGGGAAGGTACCGGCCAATGCCTCTTCCTCCGACACCGGCAGCCCGACGTCGTCGTCGGACGAATGCAGCCAGTTGTCGCTCTTGGCCCAGTTGCCGCCGAAGACGAGGTCGTGCCTGCGGCCCGCCAGTGTGTAGTGGCCGGTGAGGTTCACGTCGCCAATCCATTGGCGCTCGGTGTGGTTGTACTTGGACGGGTAGCTGGTCATGCCGGCGCCGGACAAGTCCGGCACCCCCGCGATGTAGAGCATCTCGCCATCGCTTTCCAGCACGCGTCGCGCGATGGCCGCCTTGGCCTGCCAGTCATTGGACAGGCGATGGGTCAGCTCGGCGAACGTCTGGGTGTCGTCGGTGTCCCAGTAGGCCCAGCCTGCCGCGGTGCTGGCGGAGGTCGGGTAGTTCGTCGGGCTGGTCTGCGCTCCGTTGGTCCTGTAGAGCGGTAGGGCGCCCCACATCGGCGAGTTCGGCTTGTTGTGCTGTTCCGAATGACCGACTGTGAGCGTTGTGTCGGCGGCGAGATCAGCTTCGAGCACTCCCGAGAACAGATTCTTCTCGAGGGAATAGCGATCGAGGTAGGAGTCCTTCTTCTGCGCCGCCGCCACGAAACGTCCCCGCACGCTGCCGCTCTCGTTCAGGGGCCCGCTCACGTCCGCATCAACGCGCTTGTTGCTCCAGGACCCGAAGGTCAGCCCGGCCGAAGCCTGCAGGTCACGGGTCGGACGCTTGCGAACGAAGTTCACGGTGGCCGAGGGATTGCCGGTGGACGACATCAACCCGTTGGCGCCGCGCAGCACCTCCACCCGGTCGTACAGCGCCGTGTCCAGGTCACCCAGCTGATCGCCGGTGGCGAAAGGCAGGCCGATGCCGTCGATCTGGAAGTTGGAGACCTCGAAGCCGCGCACGGTGAAGTAGGTGCGGTCGGTCTCGACACGCTCGACGTTCACGCCGGTCACGCTGGAGAGCAGGTCGTTCACGCTCATCAACCCGAAGTCCTCGATCTGGGTGCGGGTCACGACGCTGATCGACTGCGGCGTCTCGCGCAGCGAAAGATCGAGCTTGGTGGCCGTATTGGCCGAGCGGGTGGTGTAGGCGCCGGTGCCTTCGGTGCTGCGCTCGGCCCGTGCTGTGGCCTTCACGTCCGGCAAGGCGGCATCGGCCTGCGCCTCTGCCTGGGCCGCGGCCGGCTCCTGCTGTTGCTGAGCCAACGCGGCCCCGCCGGCACATGCCAGCGCGGCAGCAACAGCGAGGGGGGAAACGGCAAGGCCCGGAACCAGGCGACGCAAGACCAAGGACACGGCGACAACTCCTCTGGTGGCAAACCACGGGCGCAAGCGCGCAGGCAACGCCGCTTGCGGTTGAAGAAAACGTGGCTTGGGAGGAGCCGGCACCCGAAAGACTGCGGGGCGCCGATGGCCGGCCCTGGCTGGGGCGGCGATCTTACATCAGTTGAGAATGATTCGCGTTTGTATCCGCTCTCTTCTGCGGCTCAGTCCTGCGCCTTGACCATCGCATTGATCCGGGCGGCGGCGGCCAGCAGCTTGGGCAGGAAGACTTCGAGCATGTGGGCCGGCGGCGTGCGGTGCTGCTGGCCGCTGATGTTGACCGCCGCCACCACCCGGCCCGCGCGGTTGACGATGGGCGCCGCCATCGACACCAGCCCCTCTTCCAGCTCCTCGGCCACCAGCGCGAACCCCTGCAGCCGCACCTGCTGCAGCACCTCGAGCAGGCGCTCGGGGTCGGTCACCGTCTTGGCGGTGCGCCGTTCCAGCGTCATGGCGGCCAGGCGGGCCTTGAGCTGATCGTCGGGCAGCCCGGCCAGCAGCACCCGGCCCATCGACGTGCAGTAGGCCGGCAGCCGGCTGCCGATGCCGAGGTTGATCGACATGATCTTGCTGGCCGGGATGCGCAGCACATAGACGATCTCATCGCCGTCGAGCACCGAGGCCGAGCACGACTCCTTCAGCGTGGCGGTGAGCTCTTCCATCACCGGCTGGGCCAGCTGCCACACCGGCTGCGAGGACAGGTAGGCAAAGCCCAGCTCCAGCACCTTGGGCGAGAGCCGGAAAAGCCGGCCCTCACTTTCAACGTAACCCAGGTGCTGCAAGGTCAGCAGGATGCGGCGGGCGCCGGCACGGGTGAGGCCGGTGCGCTCGGCCGCTTCCGACAGGGTCTGCGCGGGGGCGTCGGCACCGAAGCTGCGCAGCACCTCGAGGCCGCGGGCGAAGGACTGCACATAGCTGTCGCCAGGGCGAGGCGCGTCGGCGCGCAAAGCGTCCGGGGATGTGGGCAAAGAGGGTTCGTTCATGCGCGGTGCAATGAGAAAGCGGCGATGCATCGAACTGGTGAATTGACAGCCCCGGAGGCACCACCTATGCTAGTTTCGTTCGATTAAAGAATCTAGGTTCTGTATAAGAACTTTTATCTCTTTTCCATCATTGTCGTTCTAATTGCGAACATGATCAACAAAATTTCACCCAGTGTCGAAGCGGCGCTGGCCGACGTGCCGGATGGCGCGACGGTCATGATCGGCGGTTTCGGCACCGCCGGGCAGCCGGCCGAGCTGATCGATGCGCTGATCGCCCAGGGCGCCAAGGATCTGGTGATCGTCAACAACAACGCCGGCAACGGCGACACCGGCCTGGCCGCGCTGCTGGCCGCCCGCCGGGTGCGCAAGATCATCTGCAGCTTCCCGCGCCAAGCGGATTCGCACCATTTCGACGGCCTCTACCGCAGTGGGCAGATCGAGCTGGAACTGGTGCCGCAGGGCAACCTGGCCGAGCGCATCCGCGCCGCCGGTGCCGGCGTGGGCGCCTTCTTCACCCCCACCGGCTACGGCACCGAGCTGGCCAAGGGCAAGGAAACCCGCGAGATCAACGGCACCCACTACGTGCTCGAGTACCCGATCCATGCCGACTACGCGCTCATCAAGGCCGAGCGCGGCGACCGCTGGGGCAACCTGACCTACCGCATGACCGCGCGCAACTTCGGGCCGATCATGGCCACGGCCGCCAAGGTCACCGTGGCCACGGTGCACGAGGTCGTCGGCCTGGGCGAGATCGACCCCGAGACGGTGGTGACGCCCGGCATCTACGTGAAGCGCGTGGTGAAGATCTCGCGCACCGCCACCACGGCCGGTGGGTTCAAGCAAGCAGCGTGAGCGAAGCCATGAAGAAGTGGACCCGTGACGAAATGGCGCAGCGCGTGGCGGCCAACATCGAGGAAGGCATGTTCGTGAACCTCGGCATCGGCCTGCCCACGCTGGTGGCCAACCACCTGCCGGCGGACCGCGAGGTGATCCTGCACAGCGAGAACGGTGTGCTGGGCATGGGCCCGGCGCCGGCCAAGGGCGCCGAGGACTACGACCTCATCAACGCCGGCAAGCAGCCGGTCACGCTGCTGCACGGCGGCTCGTTCTTCCACCATGCCGACAGCTTCGGCATGATGCGCGGCGGCCATCTCGACCTGTGCGTGCTGGGCGCCTTCCAGGTGGCCGGCAACGGCGACCTCGCCAACTGGCACACCGGCGCGCCCGATGCCATTCCGGCGGTGGGCGGCGCGATGGACCTCGCCATCGGCGCGAAGAACACCTGGGTCATGATGGAACACCAGACCAAGGCCGGCGAGAGCAAGCTGGTGGAGCGCTGCAGCTACCCCATCACCGGGCTTGCCTGCGTGAGCCGCGTGATCACCGACCTCGCGGTCATCGACCTCACGTCGCAAGGGGCGCGGGTCACCGACATCGTCGAAGGGCTGGGCTTCGCCGAGCTGCAGCAGCTCACCGCGATCGAACTCATCGACGCCCGCTGAAACCGACCTCGAGACCACCGCACCATGACCCACGCCTTCATCGTCGACGCGCAACGCACGCCCTTCGGCCGCTACGGCGGCGCTCTTTCGTCGGTGCGCACCGACGACCTTGGCGCCATTCCCATCAAGGCGCTGATGGCCCGCCATCCGAAGCTCGACTGGGCCGCGATCACCGACGTGATCTACGGCTGCGCCAACCAGGCCGGCGAAGACAACCGCAACGTCGCGCGCATGAGCGCGCTGCTGGCCGGCCTGCCGCTCGAAGTGCCCGGCAGCACGGTGAACCGCCTGTGCGGCTCGGGGCTCGACGCGCTGGGCACCGCGGCGCGCGCCATCAAGTGCGGCGAGGCCGAACTCATGATTGCTGGCGGCGTGGAAAGCATGAGCCGCGCGCCCTTCGTGATGCCCAAGGCAGAAGGCGCCTTCTCGCGCACCAATGCCGTGTACGACACCACCATCGGCTGGCGCTTCGTCAACAAGCTGATGAAGGAACAGTACGGCGTGGACTCGATGCCCGAGACGGCCGAAAACGTGGCGGTGGACTACAAGATCGAGCGCGAGGCCCAGGACCGCATGGCGCTGGCTTCGCAGCTGAAGGCGGTGGCCGCGCAGCAGAGCGGCTTCTTCGATGCCGAGATCACGCCGGTGACCATCGCGCAGAAGAAGGGCGACCCCATCGTCGTGAACAAGGACGAGCACCCCCGTGAGACCTCGCTGGAGGCGCTGGCGAAGTTGAAGGGCGTGGTGCGCCCGGACGGCTCGGTCACGGCCGGCAATGCAAGCGGCGTGAACGACGGTGCGGCCGCGTTGCTCCTGGCCGGCGAAGCGGCATTGAGCCGCCATGGCCTCACCCCGCGGGCCCGGGTGGTGGGCATGGCCACCGCCGGCGTGGCGCCGCGCGTCATGGGCATCGGCCCGGCGCCGGCCACGCAGAAGGTGCTGGCTCTGACCGGCCTCACGCTCGACCAGATCGACGTGATCGAGCTCAACGAAGCCTTCGCCGCGCAGGGCCTCGCGGTGCTGCGGCAACTGGGACTGAAGGACGACGACGCGCGGGTCAACCCGAACGGCGGTGCCATCGCGCTGGGGCACCCCCTCGGCGCCTCGGGGGCGCGGCTTGCCACCACCGCGGTGAACCAGCTGCACCGCATCAAGGGCCGCTACGCGCTGTGCACCATGTGCATCGGCGTGGGCCAGGGCATTGCAGTGGTCCTCGAGCGGGTCTGACCGCACGGCATCAGCGCCGCACCCACACGAAAAAAAGGGCGCCCCGAGGGGCGCCCTTGTGCTCGTCTCCCCAGAGCAAACCTACCAACCAAGTCCCAGCGTATAGGTGCCGGTGCTGCCGGTGCGGCCGCTGTAGTAGCGCACCCGCACGTACAGCGTGATGCTCGACGCACCGCCGTTCGAGTAGTTGATCTTGTCCACCGCACCGGTACCCAGGATGCTGCGAGCGACCTGCGTGCCGTTCGCGTTGTACAGGTACAGGTCGTAATCGCTCGCGCTGTTGGGCGTGAGCGTGGCAGCCAGCGTGCGGCCGGCCGGCAGCGTGACGCGGAAGTAGTCCGTGTCGCTGCTGGAGCCGATCGTGCCGTTGACCGTGGTGTTGGCATTGGCAATGGCCTGTGCAGTGGACAGCGTGTTGTTCGACTCCACCTCGGCCACCGTGCCGCCACCCGGATTGCCGCCGCCGCCACCGGCCGCGTCCACCGCCGCCGAGGCATCGACGATGCCGCTGCCGCACTGGCTGCAGGTGGCCGGGAAGGCACGCGAGCTCTGCTGCAGCCGCGTCAGCACCTGGTCGGGCGTGAGCGCCGAGTTCTTCGAGAGCATCAGCGCCACCACGCCGGCCACGTGCGGCGTGGCCATCGAGGTGCCCTGGTACCAGGCGTAGTTGTCACCGGCCGGTGCGGTCTGGCCCGCGTTGAGCGTGGACAGGATGCCGCCCGAAGCACCGGAGCGCACGTCGCCGCCGGGGGCCGCCACCTCCACCACGCTGCCGTAGTTGGAGTAGTAGGCGCGCCCGCCGCTGCGGTTGGTGGCCGCCACGGTGATGACGCCCGAGCAGGAGGCCGGCGAGTAGTTGGCCGCGTTGGCGTTGCTGTTGCCGGCGGCCACCACCACCACGGTGTTGCGCGACCGTGCCGAGTTGATGGCGTTCTGCGTGGTCGAGTCGCAGGCCCCGCCGCCGCCGAGCGACAGGTTGATCACCCGTGCCGGCGTGGCGTTGGCCGGCACGCCTGAGACGCTGCCGCCCGAGGCCCAGATGATGGCGTCGGCGATGTCGGAGGTGTAGCCGCCGCACTTGCCCAGCACGCGCAGCGGCTGCACCTTGGCGCCGAAGGCCACGCCGGCCACGCCGGTGCCGTTGTTGGTGACGGCGGCGATGGTGCCGGCCACATGGGTGCCGTGCCAGCTGCTCGATTCGTCCTGCGTCGGTTCGCCGTTGCCGCACTCGCCGGCCTGCACCGCGTCGCCGGGGTCGCTCGGGTCGCTGTCACGGCCGTTGCCGTCGTTGCCGACGAAGCTGTCGTTGATGAAGTCGTAGCCGGCCACGATGTTGGCGGCCAAGTCGGCGTGGGGGCGGTAGCCGGTGTCGAGCACCGCCACCACGACACCGCTGCCGGTGGACTTGTCCCAGGCCGCCGGCAGGTTGAGGCCGCCGGTGGCTTCGAAGTAGTGCCACTGCTGCGAATACTGCGTGTCGTTGGGCACCAGCATCGGCTTCAGGATGCGATCGGGCTCTGCGTACTCCACCGACGGGTCGGCTGCCGCGATCTCGCGGGCGAGCGCGGCCACTTCGCTCTCGGCCATGCGACGGTCGAGCTTCAACACCTCGGCGTTCTGCGCGGTGCTGCGCACGCGCGTCAGCCGGGCGTTGAAGCGCTGCCCGGCGGTTTCCAGCGAACGCAGGCGCTGCTGCTGGGCCATGCCCGCGCCGCTGGCGCCACCTTGAGTGGTCACCAGCGCGGAGCCGTCGCGGTACTTCACGATGAGTCGGTCCGTCAGGGCCTCCCTCGACGCACCCGCTGCAGCGGCGGCTGCAAAACCCGGCACCTGTTGCTGTTGCAACGCGCGCTCGGCCGACGTTCCGGCCATCGCAGCGCCCGCAAGAAAGCCGCCCAGCAGGGCGGCGCCCACCACCTGATTGACCCGGGGTCGGGCCACGATCTTCAGCGTCATGTGTCCTCCGCTTGTGAAGATGAAATCGGCCCGCGGGGTTTGCGGGCCGGCGCGCACCATGCCCGAAGCGACCCCTCTTCACAATCAAGGACAACGCTGTCGCATACCGACTTGGTAACCAAACGCGAACGGCTTTGGCGGCGGCACCGGGCTTGCTTACGCGCGCGCGTTGTTGAGCGCTGCGGACCGTGGCTGCCGCATCGTTGAGCAACCGCCGATCGCCGCGCGAGACCTGGGGATATCTCCCTAGTCCGGGAACTTCCGGGGCAGAGTTCACAGGCACGTCTATTGCCTGCGCACCAGCAACCCGACACCATCAACGACTTCACGGGAGGCTTCCATGTTCTTCAATCGCGCGCTCCGCAGGGCGCTTCTCGGCATGGCCTGCGCACTGCTGTGGCTCGCCGCCGGGCCGGCCGCCGCCCAGCCGCAGCGCTGCCTGACCGACTGCTCGCTGCGCATCGGCATCGTCTCGGCCTTCGGCGCCGAGGCCGACATCCTCATCGCCCAGACCACCGGCAAACGCGTCCACACGGTCAATGGCAACCGCTTCACCACCGGCATGCTGCGCGGCAACCGGGTGGTGATCGTGCTGTCGGGCGTGAGCATGATCAACGCGACGATGGTCACCCAGCTCATGCTCGACCACTTCAGGGTCGAGCGGCTGGTGATGAGCGGCATCGCCGGCGGCGTGAACCCCGCGCACCACGTGGGCGACGTGCTGGTGCCGGCCAGCTGGGCCATGCCGATGGAGGTGTACTGGCATGCCGACGGCAGCGTGCCCGCGCCCTGCGGGGCGGCCACCGACGTGGGCTGCCTGGGCCTGAAGCTCGCGCTCGACGCCAGCGGCAAGCCGCTGCCCGACTACCGCATCGACACGCCCTCGGGGCCCGTGTCCACAGGCCTCTTCATGCGCGAGAACTTCGTCATGCACGAGGGCAATGCGCCGCAGGGCGAATTCCGCTTCGACTACCAGGCCGACCCGCAGATGCTGGCGGTGGCGCGCTCGCTGGCGCCCACACTGCAGCGCTGCGGCCCCAGGAACCCGAGCCTGTGCGTGAGCACCACGCCGCAGCTGGTGGTGGGCGGCCGCGGCATCTCGGGCACCGCCTTCCTGGCCAATCCGCAGTACCGCCGCTACGTGTTCGACACGCTGCGGGCCGAGGCGGTGGACATGGAAACCGCCGCCCTGGGCCATGTGGCCTATGCGAACCGGGTGCCCTACATCGGCTTTCGCAGCCTGTCCGACCTCGCCGGCGGCGATCACACTCAGGACGTGGGTGCCTTCTTCGGCAGCGGCCTGGCCGAGGCCAATGCATCAGCGGTGACGCTGGCCTTCCTGGAGGCCTGGAAGAGACAACCGCACAAAAAGCCGTAAACGAGCCGCACAACGACCCAACGGAACAACAGCCATGAAGCCCGCACACCGCATCGCCACCCTCGCCTTCTGCCTGGCCTCGCTGGTCGCCGGCAGCGCCACTGCACAGACCACCGCCGACAAGCCCAAGCCGCCGCCGCGCGCGCTCAAGGTGCTCATCGTCACCATGTTCGGCCCCGAGGCCGCGCCATGGATCGAGCCGTTCTCGCTGACGCAGGAGATCCCGGTGCCCGGGCTGAGCGAGGACTACCCGGCCCTCAAGTGCAACACCGACGACGTTTGCCTGCTCACCACCGGCATGGGCCACACGAATGCCGCCGCCTCCACGCTCGCGGTGGCGCTCGACAACCGCTTCGACCTGCGCAAGACCTACGTGCTGGTGAGCGGCATCGCCGGCATCGACCCGGCGCACGGCACCCTCGGCACGGCCGCATGGGCCCGCTGGCTCATCGACTTCGGCATCGCGCACGAGCTCGACGCGCGCGAGATGCCGGCAGGCTGGAAGACGGGCTACTTCGGCATCATGACCAAGGGGCCCGGCGAGAAGCCCAAGTTCGACTACCGGACCGAGGCCTTCAGGCTCGACGAGGCCCTGCTGCAGCAGGCACTGCAGCAAAGCCGCAACGTCAAGCTCGAGGACAGCCAGGAGGCGCGGGCCTATCGCCAGCACTACCGGCACGCGCCGGCCAACGAGCCGCCGCGGGTGACCCAGTGCGACACCATGGCCGGCGACACCTGGTTCCACGGCCACAAGCTCGGCCAGCACGCGAGCGAGTGGGCGAAGCTGCTGAGCGATGGCCAGGCCACCTACTGCACGACGCAACAGGAAGACAACGCCACCTACAACGCGCTCGCCCGCGCCACGGCCGCGGGCCGCGCCGACGTGAAGCGCCTCGCCGTGCTGCGCACCGCATCGAACTTCGACCGCCCCTATCCGGGGCAGACGGCGTACGCGTCGCTCATGGCATCGACCAGCGGCACGACCGGAGGCTTCGTGCCGGCCACGAAGAACCTCGTGATCGCGGGCGGCCCGCTGGTGCGCGACATCGTGGCGCGCTGGGACCTGTGGAAGGACGGCGTTCCACGCTGAGCGAGTGAACACGGGCCGTGGCATGGGCATTGCAGAAGGGCCCTCCATTCCAACTGGAGGAGCCCCATGCCCCATCGATCACCGGCCCGGCGCCCGCTGGCAGCCGCCATCCTGCTTGCTTGCGCCCAAGGAAGCTACGCGCAATCGACTGCCCCTGAACCGGCCGCGGCGCCGAAGCTCGACACCGTGACGGTGACCGCCGAGCGGCGCGCCGAGAACATCAAGGACGTGCCGGTGTCGGTGAGCACCTTGAGCGGCGAGAAGCTCGACGTGCTCAATTCCGGCGGCGACGACGTGCGCTTCCTGTCCGGACGCGTGCCCAGCCTCAACATCGAGTCGTCGTTCGGCCGCGCCTTCCCGCGCTTCTACATCCGCGGCTACGGCAACACCGACTTCCGGCTCAACGCGTCGCAGCCGGTCTCGCTCGTGTACGACGACGTGGTGCAGGAGAACCCCATCCTCAAGGGCTTCCCGGTGTTCGACCTCGCGCAGGTGGAAGTGCTGCGCGGCCCGCAAGGCACGCTGTTCGGCCGCAACACGCCCGGCGGCGTGGTGAAGTTCGACTCGGCCAGGCCGCGGCTGAACAAGGTCGAAGGCTACGGCAGCCTCTCGTACGGCAGCTTCGGCACCACCAACTTCGAAGGCGCGGTGAATGCACCGATGGCCGAAGACTGGGCGCTGCGCGTGTCCACGCTGGTGCAGCGGCGCGACGACTGGGTCGAGAACACCAACGATGCCGGCCCCACGCAGGACCTCGAGGGCTACCGCGATGCGGCGGTGCGCGCCCAGGTGCTGTTCCAGCCGCACAAGGACTTCAGCGCGCTGTTCAACGTGCATGCGCGCGACTTCGACGGCTCAGCCCGGCTGTTCCGCGCCAACATCATCCAGCCCGGCACCAACGACCTGGTCGCCGGATTCGACGAGCGCAAGATCTCCATCGACGGCAGGAATGAATCCCGGCTCACCAGCAAGGGCGCCAATGCGCGGCTGCGCTGGGGGCTGGGCGACATGTCGCTCTCTTCCATCACCGCATGGGAGACGGTGGACGCCTTCAGCCGCGGCGACATCGACGGCGGCACGCCCGCCGGCCCCGGCCCCATCCCGTTCCAGGTGGAAACGGCCGACGGCATCCCGAAGCACTACCAGTTCACCCAGGAGCTGCGCCTGGAATCGAACACCGGCGGGCCGCTGGGCTGGCAGGCCGGCCTGTACTACTTCAATGAAGACTTCAGGATGGAGAGCTTCGGCTACGACTCCACCAGCGGCGGCGTGCAGAACGCCTACGAGCGTTCGCGGCAGAAGAACACCGCCGCCGCCGCGTTCGGCGCACTCACCTATGCCGTCACCCCGGCGCTCAAGGTGCGCGGCGGCCTGCGCTACACGCACGACAAGAAGGACTTCGCCGTCGAGGACTACTTCAGCCCGGGCTTCGGTGCGCCGGCCACGTTTGCAGAGCTGCAGGCAGCCGGCCCCACGAGCGCGAGCCTCTCGAAGAGCAAGGCCAGCTGGGACCTGAGCGGCACCTACACGGTGAGCCCCGACCTCAACCTGTACGCCCGCGTGGCCAACGGCTTCCGCGCGGCCAGCGTGCAGGGTGCGGCCCAGTTCAACGGCCAGTCCATCGCCGAGCCGGAGACCAACACCTCCATCGAGGCGGGCATCAAGGCCGACCTGTTCGACAGCCGCGCCCGCGTGGCCTTCGGCGTCTTCCACTACACGGTGAAGGACCAGCAACTCACCGCCGTGGGCGGCGCCAACAACGCCAACATCCTGCTCAATGCGGACAAGACCGTCGGACAGGGCTTCGAGCTCGACCTGCAGGGCTACCTGACCGACAGCCTGCTTGCCACGCTGGGCGTGAGCTACAACGACACGAAGATCAAGGACCCGACGCTGGCGGTGGCCACCTGTGCCACATGCACCGTGACCGATCCGCGCAACGGCAGCGGCCAGGCCCTGATCGACGGCAACCCCCTGCCGCAGGCGCCGAAGTGGACCACCAGCTTCACGCTGCGCTACGGCATGCCGCTGGGCAACGGCGAAGCCTTCGTCTACACCGACTGGGCTTACCGCAGCAAGGTCAACTTCGCGCTCTACGAGTCGGTCGAGTTCACCGGCAAGTCGCTGCTCACCGGTGGATTGCGCCTGGGCTACCTGTGGGGCGACGGCAAGTACGAAGCCGCGCTGTTCGGCCGCAACATCACGAACCAGATCCGGGTGACGGGCGGCATCGACTTCAACAACCTCACCGGCTTCGTCAACGAGCCGCGCACCTGGGGCGTGCAGTTCAAGGCGAGTTTCTGAGCCGCCTGCCGGCAGGGCCCCTCAACCCTTGAACGGGTTGGTGGTGGCGAACCACAGGCCGACGCCGGTGGCGATGATGAAGGCGCCGTCGGTGATGCCGGCCAGCAGGAACACCTTGCCTTGCAGCGGCTCCATCAGCTCCGGCTGGCGGGCGGAAGCTTCGATGAAGCGCCCGCCCAGCGTGCCGATGCCGATGCACGAGCCGATGGCGGCCAGTCCGATGAGGTGGCCCACGGCGAGGGGAAGGAGATCGATGCCGTTCATGAGGACTCCGTTCTGGGTTGGCGTGGAGCTCGTGACCCCACGGCGCCATGCTCGGGCCTTCAGTGCGCGGCGTCCATGACCTCCCAGGTCATGCGCCGGCGAACTTGTCGTCGCGCCGGGCGGGCGCACGGGTGAGCAGGCGCTTGCCCAATGCGATGCCCGGCAGCTCCACCCAGCGGTACATCGCCCAGGAGACCGCCGCCACCAGCGCCAGCAGGGCCACCGAAGCCACCACCCACGCCGGCGTGGAGCCGTTGGTGTGGCGGGCCACCACCGCGAACACCGGCAGCATGAACAGCAGGTGCACGATGTAGACCGAGTACGACAGGTCGGCCAGCAGGCTGGACGAGCGGTGCGCGAACAGCCGCGCCAGCACCGCCTTCAGAAAGACGGCGTGCCGCGCCGGGCTGCACAGGAACCACAGACTGAACAGCAGCACCGCCGGCATCACCAGCGACCGCTCGCCGATGCCCAGGAAGGCCAGGGTGAGCACGACGACCGGCGCGGCGTCGCGCCACGACGCGCGGGTGGTGAACAGGTGCGCCACCACCATGCCGGCGGCGAAGTTGTGGAACTTCAGCGCCAGCAGCGACGGCATGGGGTACTCGATACCGGCGAGCTTGAGCCCCACGCGCGCCAGCAGAAAGACGCCCAGCAGGCACAGCATGCCGCCCAGGAAGCGACCGCGCAGCAGCGCATGGAACAGCGGGAACAGCAGGTAGAACTGCATCTCGAGCCCGAGGCTCCAGTCGGGCAGCGGCGTGCTGTAGGCGTATTGCGGAAGCAGGCCGAATGCGAAGCTCAGGTGCATGGCCGCATTGCCCAGGTAGTCTCCGATGAAGTAGCGCTCCATGCTCGTGCGGCTGGCCGGCACCACCTCGCCGATGGCCATGCGCGCCTCCCCCAGCCAGTGCGACAGCAGCAGCGCCGCTGCCAGCGTCACGTAGTAGGCCGGCGCGATGCGGAAGAAGCGGCGCAGGTAGAAGTTGCGAATGCCCCAGCGGCTGCGCAGCCCGTCATAGGCGCTGCTGGTGACGCATTGGTAGTGGATAAGGAAGCCCGAGGCGAACATGAAGGCGTTGACCGCCTCGGCACCGACGCGATCGCCGGTGAGCCAGGCCGGACCGCCGCCCAGGATGGCCGCATGGTGGAAGAACACCAGCACCGCCGCCCAGCCCCGCACGAAGTCGAAGTAGTGCAGGTCGTGCTTGATCGTGCTCGTGGTTGCGGTTGTGGTGGCAGGCGCTTCTTGCATCGCCGCACCCTACCGCGCTGCGCCCGCTGTGGCATGGCTGCGCGATTGAAACGCCGGTAAGCGTCTGTCTACACGGCTCAGCGGCGCCGCTGCGGATCGCCTTCTTCGTCGCCACCGGACGGCGGCGTCAGCGCCACGTTGATGACACCGGTGTCGCTCTTGCCGCGCTGCATGCGGTGGCGGGCAGCGGTGGCCAGTCGTTCATAGATGTTGCGGATGCGTTCGAGCTCTTCGTCGTCGAGCTCCTCCAGGCTCAGCAGCGCGTTGTGCGCGCCCTGCTGCGCACGAATGAGCTCATCGAGCTTGAGCTGCACCGCCTCGGCATCGCGGTTCTGCGTGTTCTGGATCAGGAACACCATCAGGAAGGTGATGATGGTGGTGCCGGTGTTGATGACCAGCTGCCAGGTGTCGGAGAAACCGAACATCGGCCCCGAGACCAGCCAGACCACCACCAGCAGCAAGGCGAGCATGAAGCTGACCGGCCGCCCGGAAAGGCGCGAGGTCTGCTTGGCGAAGAGCGCGAAACGGGAAGTCTTGTCCAAAGGCAGGGTCTGGCAAACGCGTCTTCAGCCTCCGGCAAATGCGGTGCCCGCGCCGGCGAGGCGTCAGTCGGCCCGCAACACCACCTTGCCTGGCTTGCCCGGCTGTTCGCTCGCCGCGGCGGCCTGGGCAGCCTGGCTCAGCTCGTAGCTGCCCGCCACAGGCAGCCGCAGTGCCCCGGCGGCCGCCAGCTGCACCAGCTCGCCGATCAGCCGCTGCTTGTCGGCGCCGCTGGTGCCTTCGCTTCGCTTGCTGCCCCAGAAGCCGCGGATGGTGGTCTGCTTGAAGATCACCTGGCCCACGTCGATGGAAAGCGGCTCGCCCGACATCGCGCCGAACACCATGAGCAGGCCGCCCGGCGCCATCACGTTCATCAGGTCGTTGGCGGCGCGGCCGCCGATGGAGTCGACCGCCCGCAGCAGCGGGGCGCCACCGGTGATGCGCGCCACGCGCGCGGCCCAGTCGGCCTCTTCGGTGGCGACCACATGCTCGGCACCGGCGGCCAGCAGCTCGTCGACGCCGGCACGCCGGCGCACGAGGTTCACCACGTGCAGGCCGCGCTGGCGGGCCAGCACGTTGACCACCTTGCCCACCGCGCCGTTGGCCGCGTTCTGGATCAGCCAGTCGCCCGGCTTCATCTGCAGGTCTTCGAGCAGCATGCTGGCCGACAGCGGCATGGCCAGCAGCTGGCAGGCGGTTTCGTCGGGCACCGCCTCGGGCAGCGGCACGACCGCCGCCGCCTTGGCGATGAAGTACTCGGCCCAGGTCGCGCTGGCACCTGCGACGCAGACGCGCTGGCCGAGCGCTAGGTGAGACACGCCCGGCCCGAGTGCTGCCACGTCGGCCACCGCTTCGGTGCCCGGGATGGCCGGCAGCGGCGGCCGATATCCGTAGACGCCCCGCACGATGGCCAGGTCGTGGTTGTGGATGGGCGAGAGGATGAGCTGCAGCCTCACCTCGCCCGGTCCGGGTTCGGGCAGCGGTTGTTCGCCGAGCTGGAGCACTTCCGAGGGCTGGCCGAAGCTGTGGATCAGAACACAACGCATGAAGCGCCTCCGTGCGGTGGTGTGGGGTGATGCGGTGGAACGTGCAGGTGACTGTATGCCGGCCGCGCACGACGGGAAGCATGTGTTCCCGATTGCGCAACGGCTGCAGTTGAGGCACAACCGCGTTCTTCACACAACCAGCATGAGGGAGAGAACATGCCATCGTCACCCACCTTGAACCGGCGTCGCCTGCTGGCCGGCAGTGCCGGCGCACTGACCGCCGCGGGCCTCACGCCGCTGGCAGGCAAGGCGGCGGCACAGCAGCCGGCCGCCGCACCCAAACCGCTGCCACCCTATGCCGCCTGGAAGGACGCCAACAGCCTGATCGTGCACACGTCCAGCACGATCGAGACCCGGCGCAGCGCCTTCGGCACCAGCGTCATCACGCCGGGCGAGCAGCTGTACGTCCGCAACAACCTGCCCGCGCCGGACGCCGCCATCGTGGCCGACCGCGATGCATGGGAGGTGCGCATCGAAGGCGTGAAGCAGCCGCGCAGCCTCAGCGTGCGCGAGCTCAAGGCGCTGGGCGTGGAAACGGTGGCGGCGGTGCTGCAGTGTTCGGGCAACGGCCGCGGCTTCTTCCCGAGCAAGCCCAGCGGTACGCCCTGGACGGTGGGTGCCGCCGGCTGCGTGCTGTGGAGCGGCGTGCCGCTCAGGGCCGTGGCGCAGGCGCTCGGCGGCGTGGCCGACGGCATGCTGTTCATCACCGGCACCGGCGGCGAGAAGCTGCCCGAGGGCATCGACCCGAAGACCATCGTGGTCGAGCGCTCGGTGCCCATCAAGGCGCTCGACGACGCGCTGCTCGTGTGGGAGATGAACGGTGCGCCGCTGTCACTCGCCCATGGCGGGCCGCTGCGCCTCGTGGTGCCCGGCTACAGCGGCATCAACAACATCAAGTACGTGAAGCGGCTCGCGTTCACCGCCACCGAGACCGACGCGAAGATCATGTCGCACGGCTACCGCGTCACGCCGCCGGGCGGCAAGGCCGAGCCGTCGCAACCCTCCGTGCTGGAGATGGGCGTCAAGTCGTGGATCAACTCGCCGCATCCCGACAGCGGCAGCCTCCCCGCGGGCACGGTGCTGATCCATGGCGTGGCCTTCGGCGGCGCACAGGCGCTTCGGCGCGTCGAGGTGTCCACCGACGGTGGCAAGAGCTGGAGCGAGGCACGGTTCGTGGGCCCCGACCTCGGCCGCTTCGCCTGGCGGCAGTTCGTGCTGCAGGCGCGCCTGGCGCCCGGCAGCCATGTGCTGGCCAGCCGCGCGACCGACACCGCCGGCAACGTGCAGCCCGAGCAGCGGCTCGAGAACGTGGCCGGCTACAACAACAACAGCTGGGCCGATCACGCGGTGAGGGTCTCGGTCGGATGACTCGGCGTCACGGGTTTGCATTCGCGACGGCGCTGGCGCTCGCCGCGGCACCGGCCGCACGGGCCGGGCCGGCCGAGCAGTTCGAGCTCGGCCGCAGGCTGTTCCTCACCGGTGCGATGCCGGCGTGTTCGCTGTGCCACACGCTCAAGGATGCTGGCAGCGAGGGCAGCGTGGGCCCGGTGCTCGATGAGCTGAAGCCCGATGCCGCGCGGGTGGCCAACGCGCTGCGCAACGGCCTTGGCAACATGCCTTCGTACCGTGCCACGCTGTCTTCCGAGCAGATCGATGCGCTGGCGCACTACGTGTCGCGCGCGAGCGGGGCGCAGCCCTAGGCGGCTTCGAGCGTCGCCTTGGCCGGAAAGCTCATCACCCAGGCGAGCCAGCGCCACACGTGCGGGCTGCGCTTCATGATGCCGAGCCAGCCTTTGAGTTGCGCGCGCCTGAAGTTGCGATGCAGGTCCCGCTTCTTCAGGTCGTAGGTGTGGTGCACGGCATGCGTGAGTTCGTGCAGCGCCACCACGGCGAGATTGGAGCCGGTGAGGCCGTCGTACAGCTGCGCCTCGCGTCGCGAGAAGTGGTACCAGCCGAACGCGCCGGCGCACTGCGCCTTCGGGATGCTGCGCAGGGTGACCGGGTGGCCGCCGATGAACACCTGCGTGGGCATGGCGGGAGGCTGGTCGACGAAGCCGTGCACAACGCGGTCGTATTGCGCCTCCTTTGACGACAGGTGCTGCGCGAGCAGCAGGTTGAACCACTGCCAGGCCTGCGGGTTGCGCTGCGCGAACTCCACCATGCCGGTCGCGAAGCTGTGGGTGTAGGCCTCCTCGATGCAACCTTGCTGGCAGCCCTTGCTGAAGTGGCTGAGGCGGATGATGCATTCGAAGAAGGCTTCGGCGAGCTGGAGCCCGGCGAGGTCCTCGCGCAGTTCGATGCGGCCGTCCTCGATGTTCACGCAGGCGCGCTTGCGCCGGTCGTACATGCGTGAGCGCTCACGGAATTCGACCTTCAGGTGGTAGGGCCCGAGTGCGATCTGCGACGGCGCCCGCGAAGGCCACCGTGTGCGGTAGGAAACGACGCTGGAGTACGGCGTGGACATGAATGACGGCTCGACCATGGAAGCGACAAACCATGCTGCAGCGCAGCAACCCACAACGGGCGTTTGGTATAGCACGCCGCCATGACCCGTCTCAAACACACACGCGCCGCTGGGGAATTTGAGTTTTGCGGCGGAACGGGCGCAAACTTTCGCGCATGCTGCGTTGCACAAAATCCGGTTGAAATGATCCAGCTGATCGATGTGATCGACTGCGATGCGCTGCACCGGTCGATCGTCAAGCCCGAGGCACTGCGCCGCGCCGTGCTGGTGCAGGACGCAGCGGCCCGAGACGACCTCTTTGCCCTGCTGATGGTCGACGACCGCAGGGCCGTGCTCGTGAACCAAGGCAGCATGAGCCTCAACGCGCGGGCCGGCGGCGGCATGCTCAAGCTGCAGGCGTTTCGCAACCAGCTCGACAAGTTCGCCGACGTGCGCTCGAAGGAGCTGAAGTTCTGCGAGCCGGGCACCTACAAGGCCCGTGTGGCCGGCAGCGACAGCTTCGATCCGCATTGGTTCGTGCCGGCGACCTTCACCGACCTCGTCGAGCGTTTTGCCGGCTGGCGCGCCGGTCGCGCGACCTGGTGACCTGGGTCACGGCAGGTAGCTTGTTACGCCGGCCCAGGCCGGTGCCCATCGAAAAATTCAATGCGCCGCCAGGGGTGCAACAGCTGAAACGACTCGCGCTGAAAGCACCCGCGGCCGCCACTGGCGGCCGCTGCCCCCTCGGGCAGGGTCAGGTGAGCGCGGGCTTGGCCGGCTGCAGCGCGTCGATGGCCTCGGCCACCATGAGCGTCACCAGCGAAGGCACCACGCTTCGGGTCTGGCCGCGGCTCAGGCGGATGGAGCCGCAGATGCGGGCCAGCACGCCGGCTTCGGCCTGCACGTCGGCGCTCCAGTCGACCATCGGCCCGAGCACCAGGTAACGGCCTCGGTAGCTGAACAGCTGGCCGGTGGCGGCATGGGCATGGTGACCGTCAACTCGTTGGTCCATGTTGGCTTTCATGTAGGGGTCAGGGCGCCGGCAAATGGCCGCGGCCGGCCTCTTGGAGGCGCCAGACACTAACACGCCATCCTTGCGTACCTGTGTCGAAGAGAGGGGAACGCAACGGATGCTGGCGTGAGCGCTGCGTATCATCCCGCCCGTAGCGATGCGCAAGACCTAGTTCCTCGAGGTCTCTCTCCCCCGCCCCCACACCGGGCGGGCGTTGCCAGGATCCCCAGCCAACTTCCTTGAGTGTTTCTGCAGCTGCGGCAGCAGGAGTGCTGCTGCATTCCACAACGCCAACCGAGGAACACTCATGGCAAAGCAGACCGGGATCGTCAAGTGGTTCAACAGCGACAAGGGCTACGGCTTCATCGCGCAGGACAACGGCGGCAAGGACCTGTTCGCGCACGCGAACGACATCGCCGGCAGCGGCCAGAAGATGCTCTCCGAGAACCAGCGCGTCGAGTTCGACGTGCAGCAAGGACCGAAGGGACCTCAGGCCACCAACATCGAGCCTCGCTGATCGGCGAAGACAGGGGCGTCCTGTGGACAAGCAACGCCTCGACCCGGAGGCGCTGATGGCCCTGGTGCACGACCGCCTGCTGGCGCTGCCGATGTTCCAGTCCGCGATGCAGGCGGACCCTTCGTTTGTGATCCGCATCGGAGTGCCGCGCCCTCATCAGCGCGACAGCTGCGGGCGCAACTGGAACATCGAGGTGTTCGAGACAGGCTTCGCGCACTGGCCGCAATGCCACGCCGAATTCCGCTACATCGTCGACCGCCTGCGCAACGAGTACGACCTGCCGGGCTGAAGCAGCACCGGGCCAGTAGCATCACGCCCATCTCACTGCCTGATGGAGTCGACGATGCAGAACACTTCTTTTCGTTCCTTCGCCGAACGTGCCGGCCGCTGGTCTCTTTCGGTGCTCGTGGTGCTGGGCGTGTTGTGGGCCTGCCAGGTTCAAAGCAGCACCGAGGCCGCGCCGCGCACGCCGGCCGCCCGCGGACCGCTCGATGCCGAGGAAAGCAACAACGTCTCGGTGTTCAGGAAGGCCTCGCCTTCGGTGGTGAACATCACCACGCTGGCGGTGCAGCGCGACTTCTTTTCCATGAACGTGCAGCAGGTGCCGCGCGGCACCGGCACCGGTTTCGTGTGGGACGAGCGCGGCTACATCGTCACCAACTTCCACGTGGTTCAGGAAGCCAACGCGGCCCGCGTGACGCTGGCGGACCAGACCACCCACCGCGCGCAGCTTGTGGGCGTGTTCCCCGACCGCGACATCGCGGTGCTGAAGATCGACGCGCCCAAGGGGAAGCTCCCGCCGCTCGCGCTGGGCACCAGCCGCGACCTGGTGGTGGGCCAGAAGGTCTACGCCATCGGCAACCCGTTCGGCCTCGACCAGACGCTCACCACCGGCATCGTGAGTGCGCTCAACCGCGAGATCGACTCGGTGAACCAGCGCACCATCCGCGGCGTGATCCAGACCGATGCGGCCATCAACCCGGGCAACTCCGGCGGGCCGCTGCTCGACTCCGCCGGCCGCGTGATCGGCGTCAACACCGCGATCTACAGCCCGTCCGGCGGCAGCGCCGGCATCGGCTTCGCCATCCCCATCGACGAGGTGAACCGCATCGTGCCTCGGCTCATCCGCGACGGTCGCATGGTGCGCCCCGCCCTGGGCGTGGCCGTGGGCCCCGAAGGCATGACCCGAGCGCTCGGCCTGCCCGAGGGCGTGCCGCTGGTGCAGGTGCAGCGCGGCGGTGCCGCGGCTGCAGCGGGACTCAAGCCCTTCACACGCGGCGACGGCGGCGGCATCGTGGCCGGCGACGTGATCACCGCGGTGAACGACGAGCCGGTGAAGGACTTCGACGGCCTGCTGACCGCGCTGGAGCGCTTCCAGCCCGGCGACAAGGTCTCGCTGTCGGTGTGGCGTGAAGGCAGGACGCGCAAGCAGCAGGTCACGCTCGGCGCTTCCGACGAGTAGCGAGGCAGCGAGGCGGCCGCAGCGCAAAGCCCCTGACACTGCAGGTTCACGGGGCCCGTGCTGCAATCCGTCGCCCCGCCTCTTCGGCGCCTCCGCCTTCCGCACTCCATGCAGCCAGCCCTGCCCCGCTTCAACGAACGCGCCCTGCTCTACACGCTGGCCGCCCTGCAGTTCACCTACATCGTCGACTTCATGGTGATGATGCCGCTGGGGCCGCAGCTGACCCGGCTGTTCGGCATCAGCGATGCGCAGTTCGGCCTGCTCGTGTCGGCCTACACGCTGGCTGCCGGCGCCTCCGGGCTGGTGGGCAGCACCTTCGTCGACCGGTTCGAGCGCAAGCGGCTGCTGCTCATGCTGTATTTCGCCTTCGCGCTGGCCACGCTCGCCTGCGGCCTGGCACCCAGCTATGGCGCGCTGATGACCGCGCGCGTGCTGGCCGGCCTGTTCGGCGGCGTGATGGGCACGCTGGTGCAGACCATCGTTGCCGACGCCGTCCCGTTCGAGCGGCGCGGCCAGGCCATGGGCATCGTGATGGCCGCGTTCTCGCTGTCCACCGTGGCCGGCGTGCCGGCTTCGCTGTGGCTGGCCGAGCTGTGGGGCTGGCATGCCAGCTTCATCGCCATTGCGCTGGTGAGCTTCGCGATCGGCGCGATGGGCCTGCGCACGCTGCCCGTCATCGACGCGCACCTGCACTCGGGCCGCCGTCGTTCGCCCTGGCAGGACATTGCGGAGGTGCTGCGCGAGCGTGCCCACTGGCGTGCCTTCGGCTTCACCGCGCTCGTCATGGCCACCGGCTTCACCACCATTCCGTTCCTCACCATCTACATGACCAGCAACATTGGGCTGCCCTCGCAGCAGATCCCGCTCGTGTACCTGGCCGGCGGCGTGGCCACGCTGTTTTCGGCGCGCTGGATCGGCGCGCTGGCCGACCGCTTCGGCAAGGTGCGGGTGTTCCGCGCCGTGGCTGCGATCGCCCTGCTGCCGCTGGTGGGCATCACCTACCTGGGCCCGGTGCACGTCGCCGTGCTGCTGGTGGTGACCACGATGTTCTTCGTGTTCGTGTCGGGCCGCATGGTGCCCGGCATGGCGCTCATCACCCAGGCCGCCAAGCCGGCGTTGCGCGGCACCTTCATGAGCCTGAACGGCTCGGTGCAGTCGGCCGCGATGGGTGTGGCCTCGCTGGTGGGCGGCGCGCTGATCGGCCGCGATGCGCAAGGGCTGGTCACCGGCTACCAGCATTGCGGCTGGGTCGCGGCGGTGTTGACTCTGGCGTCGTTGTGGTGGGTCGGGCGGCTGCAGCTGCCGGCCGCACCACCGAACGCCACCCCGCCGCAGCAGCCGGCGGGCACGGCCGCCGTGCAGCGCTGACCCGACGCCTTGCCTTGAAGGAACAGCCATGACAGAACCCGTCGGCATTGCCGAGGCCGTGCGCCGACTGGTGCAGGCCCGGCGCAGCGGCCAGCCGGTGCCCGCGGTGCCGCTGCCCGACGCGCCCAGCGCCTATGCCGTGCAGGATGGGGTGGCCCGGGCCCTGGGCTGGTTCGGCGCCGGCGACCGGGCCCCGCACTTCTGGAAAAGCGGCGGCCCGTCGCGAGACATCGAACTCACCCATGCGCCGCTGCCGCCGGCCGGCGTGTGGCGCAGCCCCGTCGTCGCACCGGCCGGCTGGCCGTCATGGCGCTTGAGAGGTATCGAGGCCGAAGTGGCGCTGCGGCTGGGCCGCGACGTCGATGCGGCGCTCGCCGCCACGCTCGACACGCCACGCGCCGCCGCGCTGGTGGACGCGATGTGCGTGTCGATCGAGATCGTGGATTCGCGCTGGGCCGAGGCGCTGGACGCGCCACCGCTGGCCCGGCTGGCCGACCTGCAGTCGCACGGCGCGCTGGTGCTGGGCGACTGGGCCCGCTTCGAGCCGGCGCGCGACTGGGCCGCGCAGACATGCCGGGTGCGCATCGGCACGGCACCCGAGGCGGTGTACCAGGGCAGCCACCCGCTGGCCGACCCGTGTTTCGTGCTGCCGCAGTGGCTGCGTCATGCCACGCGGCATGGCGCCACGGTGGCCGCCGGCAGCGTGGTGAGCGCCGGGTCGTGGTGCGGGTTGCTGCATGCCGATGCAGGCGACACCGTGCACGTCGCCTTCGACGGCATCGGCGACGCGCGGGTCACGCTGTAGCCCGCAGGCTCAGCCGCCCTGCTGCTCGAACAGCTTGGCGGCGCGCCGCTGGAGTTCGTCGGGCTCCACGTCTTCGATGTGGGTGGCGATGCTCCACTTGTGGCCGAACGGGTCGCGGATGTTGCCGCAGCGGTCGCCATAGAACTGGTCGGCCACGTCCATCAGCACGGTGGCACCGGCCTCGACCGCACGCTTGAACACCACATCGACGTCGGGCACGTACAGCATGATGCTGCTGCCCGAATCGCCGATGGTCTGCGGGCTCAGCGCCTTCCACTCGGGGGCTTCGTCGTGCAGCATGATCACCGAGCCGCCGATGCGGACCTCGGCATGGGCGATCTTGCCGTCGGGGCTGTTGAAGCGCATCACCTCTTCGGCGTTGAACGCCTTCTTGTAGAAGTCGATCGCCTGCGCGGCGCCCTTCACGGTGAGGTAGGGGGTGACGGAGCTGTAGCCGTCGGGGATGGCCTTCACGGGTTTACGGTTGGGCATGGGGGAGTCTCCTGGTCAGGGGCTGGGAAGCCCGAACACTGTACGGACATACAGCATAGACCCCCTCGGTGCGATTGCAAGTGCCGGCCAAGCCGGCGACACCACTGTTACCTGGGGAAAGAGGGCTGGGTTCGCAGGCGCAACCGCAGCTGCAGCTCGCTCGGGTTCATGGTGAAGGTCATGTGCTCCTGCATGGCCTGCCCGTCGGCGGTGGCGAGCGAATCCAGGTCGAAGGAGCCGAGCAGCGTGGCCATCGCCAGCTTGATCTCCAGCAGCGCCAGGTAGCGCCCCGGGCACACGCGCGGACCGCCGCCGAACGGCATGGCCACCCGCTTGTTGGGTGCCGGCGCGGCCGCGGCGGCGCCATCGGCGGCCAGCCAGCGTTCGGGTTCGAACCGTTCGGCCGCACCGAACCAGCGCTCGTCCAGGCTGTCGTGGCGCAGCACCAGCCACAGCAGCGTGCCGCGCGGCAGCTGCACATCGGCCACGGTGGTGTCGTGCAGCGCCTCGAGCCCCAGGAAGGGCGCCACCGGCTTCAGCCGCATGGCCTCGCTGGCGCAGGCTTCCACATAGTCGAGCGAGTCGATCTGCTCGAAGCTGGCGCCGGCGAGGTCGGGCACCACGCGCTGCACCTCCTCGCGGGCGCGCTGCAGCGCCTGCGGGTGGTGGTGCAGCAGCCAGATCAGCCAGGCCAGGGTGTTGGAAGTGGTGTCTTCGCCGGCGAACAACATGGTCGAGACGTTGCCGGCGACGTCGCGGTCGCTCAGGCCCGCATCGCCGTCTTCTGCGGCCGCGAGCATCGCCTCCAGCAGGTTGCGCGGCTGCTCGCGCCGCGACGGATCCGCATGCAGCCGCTCGCGCGCCTGCGCAATGAAGCCGGCAATCGCCTGCTGCAGCGCAGCCATGCTGCGATCGGCACGGCGGTCGTCGGCCAGCTTGAACCAGCGCCAGTACGGAATGGGCGTCATCACCCGGCGGAAGATGGTCGCCAGCACGGTGTCGAGGTGGCGCTGTATCACGTCTTCGCCGGCTTCGAGCGTGTTCACCTCGCTGCCGAACGCAAGCCCCGCGATGATGTCGACCGCATAGCGCTTGAGGTCGGCCTGCAGGTCGATGGCGGTGCCCGCCTGCGCGGCATGGAGCCAGCGCTTGCGCAGCCGCAGCGCCACCTGCTGCAGCGCCGGAAAGTACGCCCGCACGTGGCCGGGCGCGAAGCTGGCCATCACCATGCGGCGCTGGCGGCGCCAGGCCTCGCCTTCGGCGGAAAACAGGCCCGGGATGCCGCCCAGCTCCTGCCCCACGCGGCGCAGCTGGGAGCTGCGCGAGAAGGTGTCGGGCCGCTCGCGCAGCAGCTGGCCGATCAGCTCGTGGTCGGACACCACCACCACCTGCGTGGCGCCGAGCTTCACCCGGAACAGCGGCCCATGCAGGCGGCTCCAGGCCTCCATCGCCTGGTGCACCCGCTGGCGCCGCACGCTGAACAGGCTGCCGACGAGCGGCCAGCCGCGCGGGCCGGGCAGGTCTTCGATGCGGCGCGGCGCGGCGGCAGGCGGCGTTGCGGCGGTGGTGCTGGGGCTGCGCATCATCAGGATCTCCCGTGGGGAGCCTGATGATGGCCAACGCACCTGAGCCAGGTCAAGCAGCCCGCTCAGCCCACCTGCACGGTGATGCGGCGCGGCTGCGCGTGTTCCTGCTTCGGGATGCGCAGGTTCAGCACGCCGTCCTTGAGGTTGGCATCGATGCGCCCGGTGTCGAGCTCGCGGCTCAGCGTGAACGCACGGCGATAGCGCGGCACGCGCACCTCCGCATACACCGGCTCCAGGCCGCCCGGCGTGACCGGCGCGACGGCGCCTTCGATCAGCAGGGTGTCGCCTTCGACCTTGAGCTCCAGCTGGTCCTTCGGCACGCCGGGCAGGTCGGCCAGCAGCGTGATGCCGGTCTCGTCTTCCAGCACGTCGACCCGCGGCACCATGGCGCGGTTGTCCGCCTGCTGCTGTTGCGGCTGCTGTTGCGACTGCTGTTGTGGCTGTTGCGCCGTGGTGGTCCTGACTTCCTGAGTGCTCATGGTGGTCCTCCTTTCGTCCTGCAGCTTCGATTACTGGATCGCGATGCGCCGTGGCTGCGCCGACTCGCGCCGCGCGATGCTCACGTTGAGCACCCCGTCGCGGTAGCTGGCGTTCACCCGGGTCGGGTCCACGTCGTCGGGCAGCGCGATGGCGCGCTTGAAGCTGCCGCTCACCCGTTCGCGGCTGTACACGCTGGCACGCGAGCCGGTGTTCTGGGTACCTTCGCCGGCGCCGGGCAGCGCCGATGGGCGCTCGCCGGAGATGGTCAGCACGCCGCGGTCGATGCTCACGTCGAGCTTGGACGCGTCGATGCCCGGGGCGAAGGCATACACCTCCACGCTGTTGGGCGTGTTGCCGACGTTGATGGCAGGGAAGGTGCCCGGGGCCACCGAGCGGATGCTGCTGGGGAGGCCCGCGGCGCCGAAGACGTCGTCGAGTTCGCGGCGCAGGCGTTCGAATTCGCCGAACACACTGCCCGGGAAGTTCAGCATCGATTCATACATGGCTGTCGCTCCTTTCAGTGGGTTGGGTCGGCGCCCGCAGCAACAGGCCGCCGGGCGCCTGAGGAGCGAAATAGTGTTCGGTGCGGGGAGTTCAAGAGGGCAGGCGCACGGGCGCGTTGCGCAACCGCACCCTGCTGACGCAGATCAAAGACTATTGCGCCTGCTGCACCGGGTGGGGCGCCGGGTGGGGCGCCGGCACCCAGGCCAGCAGCGTACGCACCAGCTCCTTGGGATCGATGGGCTTGCTCACGTGGGCGTCCATGCCGGCAGCCAGGCAGGCCTGCCGGTCCTCGTCCATGGCGGCGGCCGTCATCGCGATGATGGGCAGCTTCTCGCCCTGCGGCAGCAGGCGGATCGCGCGGGTGGCATGGATGCCGTCCATTTCGGGCATCTGCATGTCCATCAGCACCACGTCGAACGGCTCGCGCTTGATGCAGTCCACCGCCTCCAGGCCGTTGGCCGCCAGGGTCACGTCGAGCCCCGCCATCTGCAGGAAGGCCATGGCCACCTGCTGGTTGACGAGGTCGTCCTCGGCCAGCAGCACGCGCGCGCCATGGATCGTCTTCAAGGCCTGCGCGAGGTCGAGCTTGGCACCCAGCGGTTGGGCCGGCGTGGGCATCGCATCACCGTGCTGCAGTCGCACCACCGCCTCGAACAGCCGCGACGGCGTGACCGGCTTGGCCAGCACGCAGCACCACGGCAGGTCGGCCAGCTCCTGCCGCACACCTTCGCGGGCATGCAGTGTCGTCAGCACGACCACCGCCGGCTGCGCCACCACACGCTGCTCGGCGAGGCTGCTCAGTTGCTCGAGCACCTCCGGGCCGCCGCTCTTCCAGTCGAGCACCAGCAGCTCGTAGGCGGCCTCGGTGGCCGCCCGGCGCAGCTTGTACAGCGCGTCGTCGGCGAATGCGGCCAGGGCCACCTGGAAGCGCCAGCTCTGCAGCATCTGCGCGAGCGCCTGCCGCGCCGTGGGCTGGCCGTCGAGCACCAGCGCGCGCATGCCTCGGATACGGTGCAGGTCGATGCGCTCGACGCCCGGCCGGGCCGGCTTGAGCCAGGCGGTGAAGCTGAAGGTGCTGCCCACGCCCGGCTCGCTCTCGACCGAGATGGTGCCGCCCATCAATTCGACCAGGCGCTTGCAGATGGCCAGCCCGAGCCCGGTGCCGCCGTAGCGGCGCGAGGTTGCCTTGTCGGCCTGCGAGAACACCTCGAACAGCCGGCCGGCCTGTTCCTTCGTGAGGCCGATGCCGGTGTCGCGCACGGAGATGCGCAGCTGCACCCGCTCGGCGTCGGCCGACACCAGCTCGGCGCGGATCACCACCTCTCCGCGCGGCGTGAACTTGATGGCATTGCCCACCAGGTTGTTGAGCACCTGGTTGAGCCGCAGCGAGTCGCCCACGAGGCGCTGCGGGATGTCCTTGTCGATCTCGAAGACGAGGTCGAGCCCCGCCTCCTCGAGCCGCGCCGAAAACAGCTGGCCCACGCTTTCGATCACCTCCTCGGGGCTGAACTCCTCGGATTCGAGCGTGATCTTGCCGGCCTCGACCTTGGAGTAGTCGAGGATGTCGTTGAGCAGGGCCAGCAGCGCCTTCGACGACACGTGCACCTTGGTGAGGTAGTCGCGCTGCTGATCGTCCAGCCGGGTCTGCAGCGTCAAGTGGGTGAGTCCGATGACGGCATTCATCGGCGTGCGGATCTCGTGGCTCATGCTGGCCAGGAACAGGCTCTTGGCGGCATTGGCTGCCTGGGCCTCGTCGCGCGCGGCGGCCAGCTCCGCACTGCGGCGGCGCTCGTCGCCATGGGCCTCGGCCAGCCGCGCGTACAGCAGCGAGTTCTCGAGCAGCAGCTCGAGCAGCACCACGCTGCAGGCGAGCAGCCCGTAGATCCGCCCGGCATAGAAGCCCAGGTCGTAGCGCCCGGCGTTGAGCATGGCCGACAGCGCGATGTCGAAGAGCCAGGCGCACAGCACCACCATCAGCCACAGGTCGATCACCGTGTGCGGGCGGCGGCGCCACCACAGCACCGCCAGCGCCACCAGGCTGGCCAGCCACACGCTGCCCACGGTGGCCAGCATGGCGGGGGTGTAGCGGTTGCCCGCCATGATGGCCGGCAGCAGACCTTGGCCGGCGGTGGCCAGGGCCACCAGGGCCGCACTCAGCAGCACTGCCGCCGCGGGCCCGCCGAAGGCCCAGCCGGCATGCGGGCGCGCCGGCTCGCGCGGCAGCAGCGCGTAGGCCAGCACGAACAGCGGAAAGCCGGCATGCCAGAACATGTAGATCCAGGCGGTGCTCTGCGGCCCGGCACCCAGCAGGCCGCCCGGCGCGAACAGCCCCGGGAAGGTGAGCGCATGGCCGGCGGCGATGAGCGCGGTGAACAGGTAGCCGCTGCCCAGCACGAGCAGCGGGCGCGAATGCAGGATGCGGTACTGGCCGAACAGCAGTGCGGCGGTGATGAGGTCGTTGACGACCAGCGCCGACTCGTAGATCGGAATGAACGCCGGCACCGGGGCCAGCTGCCGCTTCGCCAGGGGCACCAGCCCGGCGAACACGATGGCCGAGACCAGCAGCACGGCCAGGGCGCGCCGGCGTTCGGCCCTCCCCGCGGGCTGGTTCAGCAGGAACGAGGGGCTCTCGTCGCCCGCCAAGGGGTCGTCGCCCCTGCGCTGCAAGACTTCTTCGGCCACGTCGCCTCCCTGAGGCTGCCTCCGTCCAACGACTCGGCTGGGGCCCGATGTTCCTTGAAGCCATCGCGCAACGCAATTGCGCGATGCAGCAAGCGGCCGAAAGTCACGCGGCTGCGGCGCGGGCAGCAGCAGGCGGCGGCGGCAAGGCTTTGGTAGGGAGGGATTGGCGCGCCCGGCTGGGATCGAACCAGCAACCCCTGCCTTCGGAGGGCAGTACTCTATCCATTGAGCTACGGGCGCAGCGACAGGGAAGGCGCGCATTCTAGCAGCGACGCACTTCACCTCACCGGTCGACTCGGGCCGGCCCCTTATAATCCCGAAGTTTTGCGCGCGTGGCCTCGCCGGGCTGCAAGCGCGGCAGCTAGTCCCAGAACACGCTCCCTTCGAGGATTTCATGAGCGACCAACACACCCACGCAGAGCACCATAGCGCCCACGAAGGTCCGATCAAGACCCCCAAGCAACTCATCGTGGCCGTGGTGGCCGCCTTCATCGTGCCGATCTTCGCGATCGTGCTGCTGGTGAGCTATGTGTCGTCCGACACCAAGTCCGGCGCCGGCAGCGAACTGCTCAACGAGCAGGCCGTGGCGGCACGCATCAAGCCGGTGGGCATGGTCGAGGTGAAAGACGCCTCCGACGCCTCGGCGCTCAAGACCGGCCAGGAAGTGTTCAACCAGCAGTGCGGCGCCTGCCACACGGCTGGCGTGGCCGGCGCGCCCAAGTTCGGCGACGCGGGCGCCTGGGCGCCGCGCCTGGGCCAGGGCTTCCCGGCCCTGCTGAACTCGGCCCTGAAGGGCAAGGGCGCGATGGGCCCGCAAGGCGGCGGCGACTTCTCCGATGTGGAGATCGGCCGTGCGGTGGTCTACATGGCCAACGGCAGCGGCGGCAAGTTCGAAGAGCCCAAGGTGGCCGCTGGCGCCGCTTCGGCCCCCGAGGCCGCTGCCAGCAAGTAAGCGGGTCGCCCCAGCAGAAAAGGAAAGCCGGTCCCAGTGACCGGCTTTTTGCTGCCCGCAGCAAGCACCCGTCAGGTGGTGCGTTCTGGCAGCGCGGCCTGCGCTTGCGGGCTGAGCCGGTAGCCGAATCGCGCCGGCAGTTCGGAAAAGCGGATGTTCTGCGGGGCCCAGGCGCCGCTGTTCACCGCGTCGGCGGCCGCATCCATGTCGAGCGAACGCACGAGGCCGAAGCCGGCGTCGGTGTGCAGGAACAGGCGGCCGTGTTCGTCGAGCCAGGCACTGTGCACTCGCCCTGCGTCCTGCCCGGTGTGGGCCTGCACCGCCCACTCATGCTGCGTCGCGGCCGACACCCAGAGCACCAGCGGCGCCGCCTCGAGCTCGACGTACACCCGCTGCGGGCCGTTCTGGAAGAACCACGCGCCGTGCTCGTCGGCGTCGTAGTTGCGGTGGATGAATTCCTTCAGCTTGTCGTGCTGGATGCGGCTGCCCTTCACCTGGGGAAACGGGCCGGCCGCCTGCACCCGGTCGTCGCGCATGTACCAGTCGCCGCGCGCGTCGAGCGCGAGCCAGCCATAGCAGGCCGGCACATTGGGCCACTTCTTCAGCGCTGCCTTGACGATGTCGTCCATGGCGGCAGTGTCGGTCAGAGCTGGCGCGACATCCAGCCCATGACGGCGTCAGGGAGCTGCATCACATGCCCCGGGAAACGCCCCTCCGGGAACCCGACGTGCCCGCCATGCGGCGGCTGCCACAGCGTCACGAACGGGCCCACCTCATGGCGCTGCGGCAGGCTGGCGCCGGGCACGAAGGGATCGTTCAGCGCATTGAGCACCAGCGCCGGGAAGCGGATGCGCGCCAGGTGCGGCTTGGCCGACGCGCGGCTCCAGTAGTCGTCGGTGTCGCGAAAGCCGTGCAGCGGCGCGGTGAAGACGTTGTCGAACTCGTAGAGGTCGCGCGCGGCCAGCAGGCGCTGGCGATCGAACAGCCCGGGGAACTGCGCGAGCTTGGCCAGCGCCTTGGGTTTCATGGTGCGCAGGAACATGCGCGTGTAGATCTGGCGGTTGAAGCCCTGCGAGATGGCGCGGCCGCCGGCGGCGAGGTCGATCGGCGACGAGATCGCGCAGACGGCGCTGGCCGTGTGCGCCGCCGTGTCGCCGGCCTCCTCGGCCCAGCGCAGCAGCGCATTGCCGCCCAGCGACACGCCCACGGCCAGCAAGGGCGCCGCCGGCTGCTGCTGCGCATCGAGCCGCTCGCGCAGGCGCTGCAGCACCCAGCCCACCTCCTCGAAGTCGCCCGAGTGATAGGCCCGCGGTGCGAGGTTGATCTCGCCGGAGCAGCCGCGAAAGTGCGGCACCACGAAACGCCAGCCGTGCTGCCGGGCCCAGTGGGCAAAGGCCAGCGCATAGTGGCTGGCCGACGAGCCTTCGAGCCCGTGGAACAGCACCAGCTGCGGCGCCTCGGCGCGGGCTTCGGTGTCGGCGAGGAAGTCGACGTCGATGAAGTCGCCGTCGGGTGTGGTCCAGCGCTCGCGGCGGAACTGGGGCGCCAGGCCATGGAAGCGGCGCGAGAACAGCGCCGGCCAGATGGTCTGCACGTTGCCGCCGAGGGCGCCACCCCAGCCCAGCCAGCCGGGCGCGCGATAGCTTTGCATCCTAGTGAAGCAGCGACGAAGGCGCCTCGCTGATCTCCTGCAGCTCGCGCGGGCTGCCGGGGCTCGCATGGTGGGCCACCATGCGCCAGCCCTGCGGCGTTTCCATGTAGACGTTGGTGGCCAGCACATAGGCCGCCTGCGGCTGGCCGTCGTCACCCTGCACCTGCACGTGTTCGACCACGTGGTGCACCGCGCAGCCATGCGACTGCACGCTGCGCAGCTGGTGCACCCGCACGTCGACCGCACCGTTGGCGAAGATGGCCTCGAAGGTGGCGCGAATGGCGCCGGCGCCGATGACGCGCGGCCCGCCTGGGTGCACGCAGGCGATGTCGTCGTCGTCCGACCACACCGCCATCAGCCGTTCGATGTCGGCCTGCTGCAGCGCTTCGTAGAACTGCGCCTCGACGTCTTCGGCGGTGGTGGCGCCCGGCAACACCTTCGATCTCATGACGACACCCCGCTCGTCGAGTACGCCGAGCACCCCTCCGGGAGGGGCCGGGCCTGGCTTGGGGGCGGCCCGGCGCGGCGGCCCGTGGCGGACGACACCCCGCTCGTCGAGTACGCCGAGCACCCCTCCGGGAGGGGCCGGGCCTGGCTTGGGGGCGGCCCGGCGCGGCGGCCCGTGGCGGACGACACCCCGCTGGTCGAGTACGCCGACGCCTTCATCTGAACACCACGGTCTTGCGACCGTTGAGCAGCACCCGGTGCTCCACGTGCCACTTCACGGCGCGCGCCAGCACCACGCATTCGACGTCGCGCCCGACGGCGGTGAAGTCGTCCGGGTCGAGCGTGTGGTCCACCCGCTCGACGTCCTGCTCGATGATCGGGCCCTCGTCGAGATCGGCCGTCACGTAATGGGCGGTGGCGCCGATCAGCTTCACGCCGCGCTCGTGCGCCTGGTAGTACGGCTTGGCGCCCTTGAAGCTGGGCAGGAAGCTGTGGTGGATGTTGATCGCCCGCCCCTTGAGGAATTCGCAGAACTCGGGGCTCAGGATCTGCATGTAGCGGGCCAGCACCACCAGGTCGACGTCGTGCTCGGCCACCAGCTTCTCGATCCGGGCCTCCTGCGCGCGCTTGGCCTCGTGCGCGGCGCCGGTGGCCAGCGGCAGGTGGTGGAAGTCGAGGCCGTAGCCCTTGACCAGTGCCGCGAAGTCCGGGTGGTTGGACACGACGGCCGGGATCTCGACGTCCAGCGTGCGGGTCTGCCAGCGGAACAGCAGGTCGTTCAGGCAGTGGCCGTGCTTGCTCACCAGCACCAGCACCCGCGGCTTGCGGGCCAGGTCATGGAACTGGGCGGTCATGCCGAACTGCCCTTGCACGTTGGCGAACAGGCGGCTCAGCGTGGGCGCGTCAGCCAGGTGCGCCGGGGCCTCGAAATGCACCCGCATGAAGAACAGGCCGGTGCCGTCTTCGCTTTGCACGTCGCCGTACTGCTGCGAGTCGAGGATGTTGCAGCCGGCCTGGTAGAGCAGGCCGGACACGGCATAGACGATGCCCTTGGCATCGCGGCACGACAGGGTGAGGACGAATTCGCGGGCAGCGGTGTGCATGGTGGGCGCGATTGTAGGAGCCGCACCGTGTCAGGCCCCTGCATCCGGTTCGGGGGTGGCTGCGTAGCAGAGCGGCTGCGCCATCGCCACCCGGGCCCGCCCTCCCTAGAATCCCGTGCACTTCGTCACGCTCCGCCGCCCCATGACCACCCGATCGGACGACTGGACCGAACGCAGCCGCGAACTCGCGGCGCTGCTCTCGCGCGTGGCGCTGGGCGATCGTGCGGCATTCGGCACGCTCTACCAGCGCACCAGTGCGCATCTGTTGGGGGTGGTGCTACGTATCAATCGAGACCGGGCCCAGGCCGAGGACGTGCTCCAGGAGGTGTATGTCAACGTGTGGCGGGCCGCGCAGAGTTTCGACGCCGCCTTGAGCCAGCCGCTGACCTGGCTCACCAGCATCGCCCGCAACCGGGCCATCGACAGCCTGCGCCGCCGCCAGACCGAACCGCACACCGTGAGCACGACCACGGCCGCCGGCCCCGACGATGACGACGAACACGACATGCTGCAGGACTTCGCCTCCGACGACGCCGGCCCGCTGGAACTGCTGGGCCGCGCCTCCTACGCCCGCGCCATCCAGAGCTGCATGGGCGGGCTGAGCGGCGAGCAGCAGCAGAGCCTGGCGCTGGCGTTCTACCAGGGCCTGTCGCATGCCGAGGTGGCCGAACACCTGAAGCAGCCGCTCGGCTCGGTGAAGAGCTGGGTGCGACGCGGCCTGCTGGCGCTGAAGGCCTGCCTCGAGCGCATGGGCGCCCGGCCGGAAGGAGCCTGAGGTGGACTACTCCCGCCCCGCGCTCGCCGACCGCCTCGCTGCCGAATACGCGCTCGGCACGCTGCGCGGCCCTGCGCGGCGCCGCTTCGAGACGCTGCTGCAGGCTCACCCGGCCCTGCGGGCGGCGGTGCGCGACTGGCACGACCGGCTGATGCCGCTGGCCGCTTCGGTGAAGCCGGTGCAGCCTTCGAAGGCGGTGTGGCAGGGCGTCGAGAAGACGCTGTTCGCCGCCCGCGCCACACCTTCCACGACCCTGCCGCCGACGGTGCTGCCGTGGTGGCAGCGCCTGGGCGTGTGGCAGGCCATGGCCAGTTTCGCCACCGTCGCCGCCATCGGCCTGGGCGTGCTGCTGTCGCAGCCGCAGCCGGCGCAGCCGCCGATCGTGATCGTGATGAACGCCAACCCCGAGGCCGCCGGCGTCGTGCGGGCCAGCTTCGTGGCCAGCGTCAGCGCCGACGGCAAGGCCCTGGTGCTGAAGCCGCTCGATGCGGTGGCGCTCGACGCGAGCCGGGCCCTGGAGCTGTGGGCGGTGCCCGGCCAGGGCGCGCCGCGTTCGCTGGGCCTGGTGTCGCCGCAGGCGGCCACCACGGTGCTGCGCACCCAGCTGCTGAAGGACACCGCCGCCTTCGCGGTCAGCCTGGAGCCGGCCGGCGGCTCGCCGACCGGCGCGCCGACCGGGCCGATCCTGTCCCTCGGCAAGATCTAGTGTCCTGTCGCAGAAATAACTTGCATTGATCTTGCATGTCCTCCGGTACATTGACGGCCGGAGAACGACGATGCACCTGCGTGAAGACGCGACGATCGAGTTGAGCCAAGAGCAGCGCA
>NZ_SWAR01000178.1 GCF_006386545.1 Methylibium rhizosphaerae
GAACTCGATGGCCGGCAACCTGACCTCGCAGGTGCGCAACATCGCCGACGTGACCAAGGCGGTGGCGGCGGGCGACCTGTCCAAGAAGATCACGGTGGACGTGAAGGGCGAGATCCTGGAGCTCAAGGCCACCATCAACACCATGGTGGACCAGCTGCGGTCGTTCGCCGCCGAAGTGACGCGGGTGGCGCGCGAGGTGGGTACCGAAGGGCGGCTGGGCGGTCAGGCCGACGTGCAGGGCGTGGCCGGCACCTGGAAGGACCTGACCGAGTCGGTGAATTTCATGGCCGGCAACCTGACCTCGCAGGTGCGCAACATCGCCGAGGTGACCACCGCGGTGGCGGCGGGAGACCTCTCCAAGAAGATCACGGTGGACGTGAAGGGCGAGATCTCGGAGCTGAAGAACACCATCAACACCATGGTGGACCAGCTGTCGTCGTTCGCGGCCGAGGTGACCCGTGTGGCACGCGAAGTGGGCACCGAGGGCAAGCTGGGCGGCCAGGCCGACGTGCAGGGCGTGGCCGGCACCTGGAAGGACCTGACCGAGTCGGTGAACTCGATGGCGGGCAACCTGACCTCGCAGGTGCGCAACATCGCCGACGTGACCAAGGCGGTGGCGGCGGGCGACCTGTCCAAGAAGATCACGGTGGACGTGAAGGGCGAGATCCTGGAGCTGAAGAACACCGTG
>NZ_SWAR01000179.1 GCF_006386545.1 Methylibium rhizosphaerae
CTACGACGTGCAGGGGCGGCGTACTGCCGTCATCAGCAGCGCGCAGGAAGGCGCCATCGAGGCCTTTGAAAAGGCCGCCGATGCCGATGTGGCAGGCGGGATGCGGCGCACCGAAACCCGCTATGACCGACTCGGGCGGGCCGTGGAGCAGGTGCTTGCCGATCGATCCACCAGCGGGCTCGGCGGCGGCGCCGAGGTGACCGGCGACACGGTGCTCGAGTATCGGCAGCTCAGTTCGGCCACGTGGACGGTTTACCCGGAACAGTTCTCCGGCACTGAGTATCAGAGCGGCTACACCCCGCCTCCGGAGTGGGTCGGCACGAACAGTGTCAGTGTGACCTGGCCCGACCAGGACAACCTGGGCAATGGCGACATCAAGGTCGAGCTGACCTACCGCACCGCCGGCTCCGCGGGCGTTGTTCGCACGCGCAACTACGTGCTCGCCGGGACAGGCGGCGGCGCCACCTTGTCCTGGACCGACGTCCCGTCCACGCAGGAGGCGGGCGGCATCTCAGAGGTGCTTTCCGTGCGAGTGTCCAAGCAGGACGTGCGCATGACCTCCGACGGCCGGGAGATCTGGAAGGAGATCGGCTACGGCACGCAGCCCATCACCCAGGGCACCCGGCTCGTCGTGCCGCGCGCGACGGATGCGGTCGACGTGAACGACGACAGCTTCGGCGACCTCGTG
>NZ_SWAR01000180.1 GCF_006386545.1 Methylibium rhizosphaerae
GGCCTGGCTTCAACCGGAAACGACAAAGCAGCCATCAGCCCCGCTACAACTGCTGGCGCAAGTGGCGCGATGAGGAACCCCAAAACAACTCGCATGAGCGCTCTAACGTTCGACATGAGCGGCATGCGTAGGTGGGCGAAGCCCGCCGGAGCATGTCCGCTCGATGGAGGGGTTAGGCGCTTCAGCGGCACTGACACTCACTGTTGGCCTCTTTGTACTGTGACTTTGGGGTGGCAGGACCAGAGTACACAAGAACTCCTGACTTGCCCGCAGGAGAGCACTTCTTCTCGCAAGCCTGCGCCGGGGTTGAGACGTCTCGCAGTATGAAGGCGAGAACTAGCGATGCCGCTATGAGAGAGGCGAAACCGGCAACGACTGCTAGGGTTCGCTTGGTTGAGAGACTTGCTTTCACGGCCACTTAGTGAAGCTGTGTTCGATGTAGTTTGCTGGCATTGCCAACCCAGTCGTCAGCGCAGATAACGCAAGACTTTCTGCAAGACGCTGCGACGTTTGAAGAGCTTTGAAGTGTTCTTTCAGGCGGCACGTCGTACCTCTCGGAAGCGCCTAACGTTGGAGTTCAGCGGACGCCGAAGGCGGTCCGCTGCAACGACGGGTTATGCGCAGCCCAGCCGAAGCGACCCATTGGCCGAGCACAAAGCTGCGAGTGGAGCGAGAGCCTCGGCG
>NZ_SWAR01000181.1 GCF_006386545.1 Methylibium rhizosphaerae
TGGTCTTGCCGCTGAGCAGCTTGCCGCCGGTGATCTTCGTGCCCGGGCACAGGCCCAGCCAGGAGGTGAAGTGCTTGATGCTGGCAAAGCGAGACATGTCGGTGCCGATCTCCGAGAGCACGACCAGTGCGGTGGTCACGTCGATGCCGTCGATGCGCGTGAGGTCCACACCGCACATGCTGAACATGTGCTCGGGCAGATCGAACTTCGGCGCGTTGCGTGCGCGGCTGCGCTTCTTGCCTTGCCGGGGAGAGCCTTCGTGAGCGTGCAGCAGTTGCAGCTGGGCTTGGACGGCCGCGTCGCACTCGGCCAGCTGTGCGCCATAGAAGTCGAAGGCTGCCAGCGCCTGCTTCAGCGCGAACAGGTGCTCGTCGCGCCAGTTGCCCTGCAGGCTCTTGGCGATCTGGTCGGCGCTGGCATGAATGCGCGCGTCCTTCAGCGCCGCCAGCGCCTGGCCGTCACGCTCGCCAGCGACGATGGCGCGCAGGATCTTCTGGCCCGTGGCACCGGCGACGTCGGAGATCACGTTGGCCAGCTGGATGTTCATCTGCGTGAGCGCCTTTTGCATGTGCTGCACGTGGCGCGCCTGGCTGCGCAGCAGCGTCGCGCGCTGGCGCACGAGCGAGCGCAATGCGCACACGGCGTCGGCGGGACGGAACGCCCCGCGCAGCAGGCC
>NZ_SWAR01000182.1 GCF_006386545.1 Methylibium rhizosphaerae
CACGAGGTCGCCGAAGCTGTCGTCGTTCACGTCGACCGCATCCGTCGCGCGCGGCACGACGAGCCGGGTGCCCTGGGTGATGGGCTGCGTGCCGTAGCCGATCTCCTTCCAGATCTCCCGGCCTTCGGCGGTCATGCGCACGTCCTGCTTGAGCACGCGCACCGAAAGCACCTCCCCAAGGCCGCCCGCCTCCTGCGTCGACGGGACGTCGGTCCAGGACAAGGTGGCGCCGCTGCCTGTGCCGGCGAGCACGTAGCTGCGCGTGCGAACAACGCCCGCAGGGCCGGCGGTGCGGTAGGTCAGTTCGACCTTGATGTCGCCGTTACCCAGGTTGTCCTGATCGGGCCAGGCCACACTGACACTGTTCGTGCCGACCCACTCCGGAGGCGGCACATACTGGTCGCTCCCGTCCCCGGAGTAGTCCGTCCACAGGGCCGAACTCAGCTTCCGATATTCGAGCACCGTATTGCTAGTCACCTCGGCGCCGCCGCCGAGTCCGCTGGTGGATCGATCGGCAAGCACCTGCTCCACGGCCCGCCCGAGTCGGTCGTAGCGGGTTTCGGTGCGCCGCATCCCGCCTGCCACATCGGCATCGGCGGCCTTTTCAAAGGCCTCGATGGCGCCTTCCTGCGCGCTGCTGATGACGGCAGTACGCCGCCCCTGCACGTCGTAG
>NZ_SWAR01000183.1 GCF_006386545.1 Methylibium rhizosphaerae
ACGTTAGGCGCTTCGGGTGGACACGTACTCTCTAACCTCAGCTGAACAGCTGTTTGCAGCGTTCCCGGAGTGGCGCTCCTTGGCGCGGAGCGAGCAGGCAGAGGACGGCAGCTCTTATCTAATCGTCGAAGTGCCGCCGCCGGCAGAGGCGAACGTACAGCATGGCCTTGTCATCGATACCTCCAACGATGAGGTCACTGTTGGGTTTGATTGCTACCACTCGCACTTCGATGAGTGGGTTGGCGATGGAGAGCACTTCGGAACGCTGGCTGCGCTTGATTTCATCAAGCAAATCGTCAGCGAGCGCGTGTCCGTTGTTTCGTGGTGGTTCAACGAAGAGTGGCGCGGTTCCGCTCAGCTGGAAGCCGGAGTCCCGCCACAGCCGCCTTCGTGGGATCATGCCGGCTCGTTCAATCGCATCCGCGTCCGCTCCTGGAAGGGCTCGTTCAATGCCGACATCAGCGCCTAACCCCCCCATCGAGCGGACGTCTTCCAGCAAGCTTCGCTTGCTTCCAGTCGCCGCTCATGTCGAACGTTAGGTCCGCCAGTCCCTCGGAGAACTAAATGCTTCGCACCACTTGCCACTGCGGCGCTGTCAGCGTCAGCATTCCGCGGGCGCCCGAGAAGGTCACCAACTGCAATTGCTCCATCTGTCGTCGCTACGGTGCGTTGTGGGGCTACTTCGAGTCTTCTGAGGTTGAAGTTCACGCTGCGCCGGGTGCTACGCACGAGTATTCATGGGGTGAAAGATCGCTTGCCTTCGTCCGCTGCAGCCACTGCGGGTGCGTGACGCATTGGCGTCCGTTGGCAGGTCGGAAGTCACTTCGCATGGGTGTGAACATCCGCAATTTCGAGCCCGAGCAAATCGGTCCGGTGCGCATCCGGCTTCTCGATGGCGCGGTCACCGAGGAGTACGTTGGTGAAATCGGCGGCTAAAGTGGCACCTCTCAAGAAACTCCTTCCAAGTGACTGACCGGCAATGAGTTTTTCAGGCCGGTTGTGGCGCAGGAACAGGGACGACTTGCATGCCGAGCTTGGCGGCGCGTTGCGACAGCGCGCGCAGCACTCGTAGTAGTCCTGCCCCTGGTCGGTGTATTCCTCGCCTCTGGTGAGCATCGTGAAGATCAGGCGCGCGAGCTTGTGCGCCGCGGCGGTGACGGCTTTGGGTTTGTCCATGCGTGAGCACAGGCGGCGGAAGTACGCGCCCAGCGCCGATTTGCTGCTGCGCTTTGCTGCTGCGCAGCGCCGCGGCGGCCAGGCGCAAGGCTTGGGCGGCGCGATTGGCGCAGTGCGTGGTCTTGCCGCTGAGCAGCTTGCCGCCGGTGATCTTCGTGCCCGGGCACAGGCCCAGCCAGGAGGTGAAGTGCTTGATGCTGGCAAAGCGAGACATGTCGGTGCCGATCTCCGAGAGCACGA
>NZ_SWAR01000184.1 GCF_006386545.1 Methylibium rhizosphaerae
CCGCCTCGTGCAGGTGGACAAGCCGGCAGGCGATGACGACAAGCGCGCCGTCGAGCACACCACATACGACGCGCTCGGCCGCATGGTGGCCAGCACCGACGCGCTCGGCAACGTGAACCGCCTGTCCTATGACAACGGTGGCAACCTGATCGGCGAACGCCACGCCGACGGCGGCGAGGTGTCGCACACCTACAACGCCTACGGTGAACGGCTGAGCACGTCGACGAACGGCAACCGCACCGAGTTCCGCTACGACAACATGAGCCGCTTGCGCCAGGTGATCCACCCGCAGGTGAGGCGCGTCTGGACCAGCGAGGACGAGAACCTGCGCGTCATCGCCGATGGCTCCGTCCCGTTGACCGAAACCTTCGGCTACGACGAACTCGGCCGGCGCACGAGCGTGCGCAACGGCAACGACGAGGTCACGCAGTACGCCTACGACCTGCGGGGCAACGTCGTGCGCACGATGGTGGCCGGCGTCGTGACGTCGCAGTCGCTGTACGACAGCCGCAACCGCAAGATCGCCGAGGTCGACGCCAACAAGAACTCCACGCTGTGGGAGTACAGCTACTTCGGTCGCCTCATCGATCACTCCGACCTGGGAGGCGCCCGCTACACCTACACCTACGACGGCCTCGGCCAGCTCAAGCGCCGCATCGACGACCACGCGGTGCACAAGGTGAGCGTGTATGCCTACGACCTGGCGGGCAACCGCCTGCTCGAGCAGGTGTGGCAGGCCGACCCCGGCACGCCGACGCTGGGGCTCACCTACCAGGAAAACCTGATGGCCTATGACGCGGCCAACCGGCTGCGCCTGGTGACCGGGCTCGCGGGTGCGCGCATCGAGTACACCTACGACGCCAACGGCAACCGCATCCACCAGTGGGGCCGCTTCCACACCGGCGGCGTGAGCGGCGAAGAGGGCGAAGGCCCGCGCTTCGACTACTGGTCGGCCTACGATGCGATGAACCGGCAGGTCGTGGCCGAGGGCGTGCTCGGCACGGCTGCCACCGGCGTGCCGGGCGTGCAGCGCGAGTACGGCTACGTGACCATC
>NZ_SWAR01000185.1 GCF_006386545.1 Methylibium rhizosphaerae
CCGCCTCGTGCAGGTGGACAAGCCGGCAGGCGATGACGACAAGCGCGCCGTCGAGCACACCACATACGACGCGCTCGGCCGCATGGTGGCCAGCACCGACGCGCTCGGCAACGTGAACCGCCTTTCCTACGACAGCGGCGGCAACGTGATCGGCGAGGTCCATGCTGACGGTGGCGAGGTGACGCATGCCTACAGTGCCTACGGCGAGCGACTGAGCACGTCGACGAATGGCAGCCGCACCGACTTCCGCTACGACGACTTGGGCCGACTGATTCAGGTGGTCCGTCCGCATGTGAGGCGCGTATGGGCTAGTACCGACGAGAACCTGCGGATCGTGGAAGACCGGACGGTTCAGTTGACGGAAGTCTTCACCTATGACGAACTCGGCCGTCGTACGAGCGCCAAGAACGGCAACGATGAAGTCACCCGGTACGCCTACGACCTGCGCGGCAACGTCGTGCGCACGATGGTGGCCGGCGTCGTGACGTCGCAGTCGCTGTACGACAGCCGCAACCGCAAGATCGCCGAGATCGACGCCAACAAGAACTCCACGCTGTGGGAGTACAGCTACTTCGGTCGCCTCATCGATCACTCCGACCTGGGAGGCGCCCGCTACACCTACACCTACGACGGCCTCGGCCAGCTCAAGCGCC
>NZ_SWAR01000186.1 GCF_006386545.1 Methylibium rhizosphaerae
CAAGACGGGCCAGTGCGTTGACCTATTGCTCCATCACGAGCTCGTGCTCTCAGGGGTGTCTGGTTTGGCGCACTGTCCGCGAAAACCAACTCACGTCGGATGATTGGGAAGATACAAGGGGTTGGGCGTCATTTGCGACAGCGACACCTTAGCAAGCACGCGACTCACCTGAGAAAATCTTCCGCAGAAAGCTCGACCGCGGACGCCCCCGAGCGAAGGAGCGATATAAGTCGACGCATCGCGGCTTCCTGCATGGCCTTGTAGTCCGCGTCCTTGGACCGAACGTCTTCGTCGGCAAGAAAGTGATTCAGCCCGTGAAGACAAGCATCGATGGCCTCGCCGTACTTCTCTCGGTGGGACAGCACAAGAGCGAGTTCCATCCTGCCGAGCAGGACGCTCTCTAGATCGAGCGCAAGCGCTTGTGCACTTTCGGTTCGCTCGATGCGTTCATATGCGTTGCCCATGCACTCCCCGATGTTCATGACGCCCAACGTTCGACATGAGCGGCACACAACGGCGCGCTCGGTGTGGCCGAAGCGCGCCACTGCGTCCCGCCGTTGTGTGTCCGCTCGATGGAGGGGTTGGGCGTCATGACCGCGAGTAACTTCGGGC
>NZ_SWAR01000187.1 GCF_006386545.1 Methylibium rhizosphaerae
CCACGGCACGCAAGCACCCGAGCTTCCGTGAGCCCAGCGGCGCGGCCCTTGCTGCGTCGTTGCCGACATGTGCGCGCCAGAGCAGCACTCAGGCGCCCTGCGCCGGACGCGAAGCTCTATCGAAGCCCCACGGCGCGGTCGAGGTCGGCGCTCGACCGTTCATCTGTGTACGGTCTCGCGTGTCGAAGCTCCTGCTGGCCAGGCAGGCATGTGACGACGACGTTGCTGGCTGCCCATTGACGCTGCAGCACCTCCACCGCGCACCGGCCGAGCTCCTGCTCTATGGTGGACAGCACGTTGCGCGCGAAGACGCTCCGCAAGGCCGGATCCAGCACCAGATTCGCCATCACCACCCCATCGGCGGACAGCACTCGCCTCGCGGCACGCCAGAACTCGACTGTCAGCAGGTGGCCCGGGATCGCGTTCGACGAGGTGTAGACGTCCACGACGACGGCGTCGAAGCGCTCCTGCGTTCTCGCGACGAACCGGCGTGCGTCCTCGGCGACAAAGCGGCCGTTGATCGGCCCCCGAATGAACTGTCGCTCGGCCACGAACCGGATGTGCGGATCGATGTCGACGTAGGTGTAGCGATTGCTGGCGTCGCCC
>NZ_SWAR01000020.1 GCF_006386545.1 Methylibium rhizosphaerae
GGGAGAGGGGGCAAGGCGAGGGCGTGACGCAAGTGCGGCAGCTGCGCCACGAAGGGCACCTCGTCATCCAGACAGCGCAGGTCGAGCAGCAGCCTGTCCTCGGCCACGCGGCCGATCACCGGCAGCGGCAGGCTGCGCAGGGCCGCGGCCAGTTCGTCGAGCGCGCGTCCGGTGCCCTTCTTCTGCTGCGGCTCGATGGCCAGGCCGGCCGAAGGCAGCCGCTCCACCGGCAGCGATCCGGAGCCGATCTGCCCCAGCAGCGGCACCACGCTCGCCCGAAAGCGCGGCGCCACCGCCTTGGCCACGGCGGGCAGCAGCGCCCGGGCCATGGCGTCGATGGCCTGCGCCGGCCGCGTCAGCAGGCGCAGCGTGGGCAGGTCCCGCGCCAGGCGCTCGGGGCGCAGGTACAGGCGCAGCGTGGCTTCGAGCGCCGCCAGCGGCAACTTGCTCATGCGCAGCGCACGCTTCATGGGGAACTGGCGGATGCGGCCCACCGCCTCGCGGCTGCCGACGACGAGCCCGGCCTGCGGGCCGCCCAGCAGCTTGTCGCCGCTGAAGGTGACCACGTCGCAGCCGGCCGCCAGCATCTCCTGCGGCAACGGCTCGCGCGGCAGCCCGTGAGCGCCCAGGTCCACCAGCGAGCCGCTGCCCAGGTCGGTGGCCAGCGGCAGGCCCTTCGCATGGGCAATGTCGGCCAGCGCCGCCTCGCCCACCGCCGAGGTGAACCCGTGGACCGCGTAGTTGCTGGTGTGCACCTTCATCAGGAGCGCGGTGCGTTCGTTGATGGCGCGTTCGTAGTCGTGCGGATGGGTGCGGTTGGTGGTGCCCACTTCGACCAGCGTGGCGCCGGCGGCGGCCATCACGTCGGGCATGCGGAAGGCGCCGCCGATCTCGACCAGTTCGCCGCGCGAGACGATGACCTCCCTGCCCCGGGCCAGCGCGGCGATGGAGAGCAGCACCGCGGCGGCGTTGTTGTTGACCACCGTCGCGGCTTCAGCGCCGGTGAGGGTGCACAAGAGCTCCTCGACGATCGAATCGCGGTCGCCGCGGCCGCCGGTGGCCAGGTCGTACTCGAGGTTGTTGGGGCCGCTCATCACCGCCAGCAGGTGCTGCAGGGCCGCGTCTGCCAGCAGCGCGCGGCCCAGGTTGGTGTGGATCACCGTGCCGGTGAGGTTGAGCACCGGGCGCATGCGCGGCGCGAGGCGCTGCGCCACGCGCTGCTGCAGCGCGTCGCCCAGCGCCTCGGGCGACACGGCCCGGGCGTCGAGCGAGCCGGCCTGCGCCTGCGCCCGCAGGCCCTCGAGCAGCGCACGGGCTTCGCCCACCACCAGCGTGTGGCCGTGTTCGGCCACCAGCGCGGCCACCGGCTCGCTGCGCAGCAGGCGGTCTACGGAGGGGAGGTCCTTGGCGGTGGCCTTGGAACCGTGCACCACGGATTCGTCGGGCCCGCGCATCAGGCGCCTCCCGGGTCCGGCGGCGGCTCGGCCGCCTCTTCGCCGAACAGCAGCATCAGGTTGACCCCGTGCCGCTGCTTGCCGGCTTCGGACACCAGCAGGTCGAGGGTGAGCGTGGCCAGGTCGTCGGCCACCGGCTCGACCAGCGGGTCGCGGCCGCGGTGGACGATCTTGAGGTAGTGCCCGCAGTCGTCGCAGGTCTCGGCCTGCACGGCGGCCTGGGCGGCGAGGTCTTCCTCGTCGTCGCCGGCCGGGCGCAGCGCCTGGTAGGCGATGGAGCGGGTGCCCTGGCAATGCGAGCACTTGATGCGCACCATGTGCCATTGGGTGGAGCACAGCGAGCAGTGCAGGTAACGCTGGCCCGGCGAATCGCCCGCGTCGCGCGTGATGCTGGCCGTGGGCCGGCTCGCGCAGCATGGGCAGGTGGTGGCGTCATCGGTGCGGCCGAAGGGCTGGCCGCCGCCGGTGTGGGCTGCCAGCACGGCAAGCACGAGGTGCGTCCAGTAGACCTGCAGGGCAGCGGCCACGAGCGGCGCCATGGCGAGGTCCAGCCCGTGGGGCGTGGCGTCGAGCAGCGCATCGGCCTGGGCTTCGAGCGCGTCGTCGGGCAGCACGCTCATCTCGTCGAGCACCGGCTGCATCGCCGGGGGCGCATGGGGTCGCACGCGCTGCACCAGCTGGCGCAGGCCGTCGCGCCAGGCCGGATCGCGCGGCCAGTCGGGCGGCGCCAGCGGCGCCGCGCCGGCACGCGCGGCGGCATCGAGCTGCTGCGCGGTGGGCAGCGGCACCGGCGGGTGCGCGGCCAGCCGCTGCTGCTGCGCCAGCGCCACCTCGGCCATGAACTGCAGGAAGTCCTGCATCGCATGGCCACGGCCGGCGAGCTGCCGCAGGCGCATGGCCCGCTCGGCGAACACGGTGGCGCGCTCCGGCCACAACAGGTAGGGCGTCTCGCCGCCGGCACGGGCAGCGATCTCCTCCGGCGACATCACACGGACGGTGGCGGTGGCAGTCATGCCGCGAGCTTCTCCTTGCGCTGCAGAAAACACAAGGGCGGGTGAGCCCGAAGGCCCGACCCGCCCGCCGGGGACCTTTTCACTTGCCCCGCGTCACTTCGCGATGCCACAGCGGGTGGTTCTTCGCCGCCCAGGCTTCGCTCACGTTGCCGCGCGTCATGGCGCGCAGCGTGCCCTTGACCCAGATCACGGCATACACGTGCACGATGATGCCGAGGATCAGCACCACCGCCGCCACCGAGTGCAGCAGCGACGCCGCCCGGATGGCCCAGATCGGGAAGTACGGCGCGAACCAGGGCCGCCAGAACACGAGGCCGGTGACCAGCAGCACCGCGAGGCTCCACAGCGTGACCCAGAACACCATCTTCTGCGCCCAGTTGTACTTGCCCACCGGCGGCATGCCGGCCTTGTTGCCCTTGAGCATCTCGCCCATCTTGCCGCGCCATTCGCGGTCGCCCGCGGTGAAGCGGTTGTCGCCCGCGAAGCGGATCACCATGCCGATGAAGAACACGAAGGTCAGCAGCCCGATGAAGGGATGCAGGATGCGTGTCCACGGGCCGCCGCCGAAGAGGTAGGAAAAGAAGAACAGCGACGGGTGGAAGAACGAAAGCCCGGACAGCGCCGCCAGGATCAGCAGCAGCGCCACTGCCCAGTGGTTGACCCGGTCGCCGTCGTCGTAGCGCTTGATGTAGCCGCGAGGCGTCGATGAGCTCATGTCTGCCCCTCGTCCGGCGAGTGCGCCGGACGATCCCCCGGGGGGATGCGGGCCGGCTTGGGAGCGGCCCGGCGCTCGGCCCGCTGGAGTGTCTGCCCCTCGTCCGGCGGGTACGCCGGCCGATCCCCCGGGGGGATGCGGGCCGGCTTGGGAGCGGCCCGGCGCTCGGCCCGCGACATCCAGATTGACGCAAGGTGTCTCATGTTCGCTCCTTCTCGTCTTCCTCGGCATCGGAGGGACCGACCTTCATGTAGTGGAAGAAGCCCCCCACCACCGCGCCCACCATCGCCGCCAGGGCCAGCGGCTTGGCGATGCCTTTCCACAGCGCGACCATCGGGCTGATGTGCGGGTCGGCCGGCAGGTCCTCGAGCTCGGGCTTGTCGGCATGCTTGAGCACGTACATCACGTGCGTGCCGCCCACGCCCTGGGGGTTGTACAGGCCCGCGTTCTGGAAGCCGCGCTCCTTGAGCTCCCCGACGCGCTTTTCGGCGTAGGCCACCATGTCGTCCTTCACGCCGAAGCCGATGGCGCCGGTCGGGCAGGTCTTCACGCAGGCCGGTTCGAGACCCACGCCCACACGGTCGGAACACAGCGTGCACTTGTAGGCCTTGTTGTCCTTCGCGCTGATGCGCGGTACGTCGAACGGGCAGCCCGAGACGCAGTAGCCGCAGCCGATGCAGTTCTCGGAGATGAAGTCGACGATGCCGTTGGCGTACTTCACGATGGCGCCCGGCGACGGGCAGGCCTTCAGGCAGCCCGGGTCCTCGCAGTGCATGCAGCCGTCCTTGCGGATCAGCCACTCGAGGCTGCCCTTGCCGGGCCCTTCGGGCTCGACCTCGAAGAACTTCATCACCGTCCAGGAGCTGGGCGTGAGGTCGGTCGGGTTGTCGTACACGCCGATGTTCTGGCCCACCTCGTCGCGCAGGTCGTTCCAGTTCATGCAGGCGACCTGACAGGCCTTGCAGCCGATGCACTTGGACTCGTCGATGAGCTTGGCGACCTGCGGCACGGCGGAGCGCACCTGCGGCGTGGGGGTGGTGGTGGCCGAGCGGGCCACCACATCCAGACTTTGCAGACTTGCCATGGTTCAGCTCCTCATGCCTTTTCGATGTTCACGAGGAACGCCTTGAACTCAGGCGTCTGCGAATTGGCATCGCCCACGAACGGCGTCAGCGCGTTGGCCAGGTAGCCGTTCTGCGTCACCCCCTTGAAGCCCCAGTGGATCGGGATGCCGACGTGGTGCACCTTCTTGCCGTCGACCTCGAGCGCGCGCATGCGCTTGGTGACCACGCAGGCCGCCACCACTTCGCCGCGGTTGGACCGGACCCGCACCTTGTCGCCCTGCCGGATGCCCTTTTCCCGGGCCAGCTCCTCGCCGATCTCGACGAAGGGCGCCGGCTGCACGATGGCGTTGCTGCGCGCGTGCTTGGTCCAGAAGTGCTGGTGCTCGGTGAGGCGGTAGGTGGTGGCCGCGTACGGGAACTCCTCCTTCTTGCCGAAGGCCTCGAGGTCGCCCTTGAACACCCGGGCGGCCGGGTTGCTCACCGCCTTCGGGTTGTTGGGGCACATGAGGTTCACGCCCACCGGCGTCTCGAACGGCTCGTAGTGCTCGGGGAAGGGCCCCTCGGCCATGCCGATGGCATGCAGCCTGGCCACGCCTTCCGGGTTCATGATGAAGGAGCCCACGCCCTGGTCGGGCGCCGCGTCCGCGCGCATGTCGGGCACGTCGGGGCCGGTCCACTTGCTGCCGTCCCAGCGGGCGTACGAGCGGGTCGGGTCCCACGGCTTGCCGCTCGGGTCGGCCGAGGCGCGGTTGTAGAGGATGCGCCGGTTGGCAGGCCACGAGTAGCCCCAGTTCTGGAACACGCCCAGCCCGCTCGGGTCGGAGGTGTCGCGCCGCGCGGTCAGGTTGCCGGCCTGCGGCCAGCAGCCGGCGTAGATCCAGTTGCCGCACGAGGTGGTGCCGTCGGCCTGCAGCAGCGCGAAGCCCGGCATCTGCTCGCCCGCCTTCACCGCCACCGGCCGCGGCGCCTTCGGGTCCTTCGGGTCGGGCGGCCCCAGCACGTCGGCCAGCGCGCGGCCGTTGATCTCGCGCAGCACCTCGCCGGGGTTGGGCACGTTGGCGTTGAGGTAGGGCCAGGTGAGCTTCTGCACCGGCTCGGGCAGCGCGCCGCCGTCCTTGGCATACATGTCGCGCAGCTTCATGAACAGGCGCGCCACGATTTCCGAGTCGGCCTTGGCCTCGCCGGGCGGGTCCACCGCCTTTTCCTTCCAGCTGATCACGCGGCTGGAATTGGTGAAGCTGCCGGTCTCCTCGGCAAAGCAGCTCGACGGGAAGCGGAACACCTCGGTCCTGATGTCGGCCGGGTTGGTGTCGTTGAGCGGCCCGTAGTTCTTCCAGAACTCGCTCGTCTCCGTTTCGAGCGGGTCGATCACCACCAGGTACTTCAGCTTCGAGAACGCCGCCGACAGCTTCTTCTTGTTGGGCACGGCCGCCAGCGGGTTGAAGCCCTGCACCAGCATGCCGTTCATCTTGCCCTGATGCATCAGCTCGAAGATGTGCAGGATGTCGTAGCCCGCGTCGCGCTTCGGGATCCAGTCGTAGGCGAAGTTGTTTTCCGCCGTCGCCGCGTCACCGTAGTAGGCCTTCATCAGGCTGGTGTGCCACTTCGGGAAGTTCTGGGTGAACGCCATCTGGTTCGGGCGCAGCGGCTTGCCGGTGCGCGCCTTCAGGTAGGTGTCGCGGTCGACGTCGGCATCGGTGGGGGCGCTCAGGTAGCCCGACAGCACTTCCGAGTAGGCGTTCATGTCGGTGATGCCCTGCACGTTGGCATGGCCGCGCAGCGCGTTCACGCCGCCGCCGGGGCGGCCCATGTTGCCCAGCAGCAGCTGGATCATCGCCATGGTGCGGATGTTCTGCGACCCCACCGAGTGCTGCGTCCAGCCGAGCGCATACATGATGGTCATCACGCGGCCGGGCACGGCGGTGCCGGCGATCTGCTCGCACACCTTGAGGAACTGCTCCTTCGGCGTGCCGGTGATCCGGCTCACCTGCTCGGGCGTGTAGCGGCTGTAGTGCTTCTTCAGCTGCTGGTACACGCACAGCGGGTCCTGCATCGTGTCGTCGACCTTGACGAAGCCGTCCTCGCCGACCTGGTAGCCCCAGGTCGCCTTGTTGTAGGACCGCTTGGCCTCGTCATAGCCGCTGAAGTAGCCGTTGTCGAAGGCGAACTCGGGCTTCGTGAGGAAGGTGGCGTCGGTGTTGAACTTGACGTACTCGTGGTGGACCTTGTCGTTCGACAGCAGGTAGTTGATGACCCCGCCCAGGAAGGCGATGTCGGTGCCCACGCGGATGGGCGCGTAGTAGTCGGCCACCGCCGCCGAGCGGGTGAACCGCGGGTCCACCACGATGAGCCGCGCCTTGCGGTGCTGCATCGCTTCGGTGACCCACTTGAACCCGCACGGGTGGGCTTCGGCGGCGTTGCCGCCCATGATGAGGACGAGATCCGTGTTCTTGATATCCGTCCACGAGTTGGTCATCGCTCCGCGACCGAAAGTCGGGCCCAGACTGGACACCGTCGGCGCGTGTCAGATACGTGCTTGCGTATCGAGCGCAACCATCCCCAGGCCGCGAGCGACCTTGACGGACAGGTAACCGGATTCGTTGGAGGCCGCGCTGGACATGAGGAAGCCGGTGGTGTTCCACCGGTTCACCGTCACGCCCTTGTCGTTGGCCTTGATGAAGTTGGCGTCGCGGTCGGCCTTCATGTGCCGGGCCACCCGCGTGAGCGCCTCGTCCCACGAGATGCGCTTCCATTCGGCCGAGCCGGCCTCGCGCACCTGCGGGTACTTCACCCGATTGGGGCTGTGGATCATGTCGAGCACGCCCGCGCCCTTGGGGCACAGCGTGCCGCGGTTGACCGGGTGGTCCGGGTCGCCCTCGACGTGGATGATCGACGACTGGACGTTTTTCGCCTTGTCGCCGAGCGTGTACATGACGAGGCCGCAGCTGACCGAGCAATACGGGCAGGTGCTGCGGGTCTCGGTGGTGCGAGCCAGCTTGAAGTTGCGCGTTTCGGCTAGAGCCTGCGTGGGCGAGAAGCCCATCGCCACCAGGCTGGATCCGACCAGCCCTGCGCCGCTGACCCGGAAGAACTGCCTCCGGCTGATGTCCACGAACTGACCTCCTGCGGGGTGGGTCCCGCGTCCCCTGGTTCTGGAATCGACGACCGCCCTGCAAGGCTTGCAGAGTCAAGCGGTTTTTACGCCCTGGCATAGGCCGGCGAATCAGGACGGACCCCTAGAACGGCTGTACGCATTGCGCACAACGGCATCACGCGAAGAGACGTCCACCCGGTGCCGCACGGCGCCGGTGCTGCTGTCACAACAGGGACATGCCAAAACGAACGACCGTGCTTAAACTGCCCCGCTACCAAGCCCGCGCCGACGCGTGCGGCGGCGGAGCGTGAAGGAGACAACCTCATGGACCTGAGCTTCACCGCGGAAGAACAAGCGTTCCGCGAAGAGATCCGTTCCTGGGTGCAGGCCAACCTGCCCAAGGACATTTCGCACAAGGTGCACAACGCGCTGCGTCTCACGAAGGACGATATGCAGCGCTGGGCAAAGATCCTCGGCAAGAAGGGCTGGCACGGCTGGGCCTGGCCCAGGGAGTTCGGCGGCCCCGGCTGGAATGCGGTGCAGCGCCACCTGTTCGAAGAGGAGTGCGCGCTGGCCGGTGCGCCGCGCGTGGTGCCCTTCGGCCCGGTGATGGTGGCGCCGGTGATCATGGCCTTCGGCTCGCCCGAGCAGCAGAAGCGCCACCTGCCCGGGATCATGAGCGGCGAGGTGTGGTGGAGCCAGGGCTACAGCGAGCCGGGCTCGGGCTCCGACCTGGCCTCCCTCAAGACACGCGCCGAGCGCAGGGGCGACAAGTACATCGTCAACGGCCAGAAGACCTGGACGACGCTGGGCCAGTACGGCGACTGGATCTTCTGCCTGGTGCGCACCAGCAGCGAAGGCAAGCCACAGACCGGCATCTCCTTCCTGCTGATCGACATGAAGTCGCCCGGCATCACCGTGCGGCCGATCATCACGCTCGACGGCGAGCACGAGGTCAACGAGGTGTTCTTCGACAACGTCGAGGTGCCCGCCGAGAACCTGGTGGGCCAGGAGAACCAGGGCTGGACCTATGCCAAGTACCTGCTGGCCCACGAGCGCACCAACATCGCCGACGTGAACCGCACGAAACGCGAGCTCGAGCGGCTCAAGCGCATCGCCCGGGCCGAAGGCGTGTACGAGGACGTGCGCTTTCGCGACCAGATCGCCCTGCTCGAGGTGGACGTGGTGGCGCTCGAGATGATGGTGCTGCGGGTGCTGTCGGCCGAAAAGAGCGGCAAGAAGTCGCTCGACGTGGCCGGCCTCCTGAAGATCCGCGGCTCGGAACTGCAGCAGCGTTACGCCGAGCTGATGATGCTGGCCGCCGGCCCCTTCTCGCTGCCCTTCATCCACGAAGCCATGGAGGCCGGCTGGCAGGGCGACTACGTGGGCGCGGCCCATTGCGCCCCGCTGGCGTCCACCTACCTCAACTACCGCAAGACCACCATCTACGGCGGGTCGAACGAAGTGCAACGCAACATCGTCGCGCAGACGGTGCTGGGAGTCTGACCATGGATTTCGACTTCACCGAAGACCAGGAATCGCTGCGCGACGCGGTGCGCCGCTGGGTCGACAAGGCCTACGACTTCGAGCGCCGCCGCGCCATCGTGAAGGCCGGCGGCTTCTCGCGCGAGGCCTACGGCGAGCTCGCCGGGCTGGGCCTCACCGGCCTGGCCGTGCCCGAGGCGCAGGGCGGCATGGGGTTCGGCCCCATCGAGGCGATGGTGGTGATGGAAGAGCTGGGCCGCGGCATCGTGCTGGAGCCCTACGCACAGGCCGCGCTCATGGCGCCTGCCCTGCTGAGCAGTGCGCCCTCTGCGCTGCAGTCGCAATGGCTGCCGAAGGTGGCCGACGGCTCGGCGCTTGTGGTGCTGGCGCACGTGGAACGTGCCGCACGATATCGCCTGTCGCACGTCACCACGCGGGCCACCCAGGCCGGCGGCGGGTGGACGCTCACCGGCGCCAAGAGCGTGGTGCCCGCCGGCGACCAGGCCGATGCATTCATGGTGCCGGCGCGCGTCTCGGGCTCTCATGGCGACGCCGGCGGCATCTCGCTGTTCCTGGTGGAGCGCAATGCCCCCGGCGTGGCCACGCGCGGCTACCTGCTGCAGGACGGCGGCCGCGGCGGCGAAGTGACCTTCACCCAGTCTCCTGCCGCGCTCGTCAGCAGCGAAGGCCTGCCGGCACTGGAACTCGGCGTCGACGTGGGCATCGCCGCGCTGTGTGCCGAGGCGGTGGGCGCGATGGACAAGCTGTTCGCGCTGACGGTGGACTACCTCAACACCCGCAAGCAGTTCGGCGTGCCGATCGGCACCTTCCAGGCGCTGCGCCATCGCCTGGCCGACATGAAGATGCAGCTCGAGCTCGGCCGCTCGATGAGCTATTTCGCATCGCTCAAGCTGGGCGAGGCCGCGGGCGCCCGCCGCCGTGCCGTCTCGCAGGCCAAGGTGCAGCTCGGGCAGAGCATGCGCTTCGTCGGCCAGCAGGCGGTGCAGCTGCACGGCGGCATCGGCATGACCGACGAATACGCGGGCAGCCACTATTTCAAGCGCCTCACCTGCATGGAAATGAGCTTCGGCGACACGCTGCACCACCTGGGCGAGGTGAGCGAGCGCATGCAGGACAGCGCCGGCGTGTTCGCCTGACCGCCAGGGCCCCGCTAACATGCAACGCCGCTTGGGTCGCCCAAGCGGCGTTTTTCATTGGAGGAGCATTCATGACCCTGCGCCGCCGCATCCTGCTGGCCCTCACGTCGCTCGTCTCGCTGCTGGCGGGCGGCTGCGCCACCACCGACGAGGAGCCGCCGCCGCCCATCGTGTTCGTGCACGGCAACGGCGACACCGCGGCGCTGTGGCACACGACGATCTGGCGCTTCGAGTCCAACGGCTGGCCGCGCGAGCGGCTGCATGCCGTCGACCTGCCCTACCCCACCGCGCGCGACGAGGACGACAAGCCCCAGGCCGGGCGCAGCTCCACCGCCGAGCACATGCAGCTCCTGGCCGGCGAGGTGCAGCGGGTGCGCATCGCCACCGGCGCCGAAAAGGTGGTGCTGATCGGCAGCTCGCGCGGCGGCAACGCCATCCGCAACTTCATCGCCAACGGCGGCGGCGCCAAGGTGGTGTCGCACGCCATCCTGGCCGGCACGCCCAACCACGGTGTCTGGAACAACCCGAAGCAGCTGCCGGGCAGCGAATTCAACGGCGCGAGCCCCTTCCTCACTGCGCTCAACAACCAGGGCGGCGCCGGCGTCGAGGTGACGCCCGGCGTGAAGTGGATGACGCTGCGCTCGGACGGCAACGACAAGTACGCCCAGCCCACCCTGAACGGCGTGCCCAGCAACGTCACCGCCGAGGGCCCGGCGCTCAAGGGCGCCGAGAACGTGGTGCTGCCGGCCCGCGACCACCGCGAGGTCGCCTTCCACCCGGAAGCCTTCGTGCAGATGTTCCGCTTCATCGCCGGCATGCCGCCCCTGACCGCCGCCATCGCGCCCGAGGCGCATGTGGTGCTCGACGGCAAGGTCACCGGCCTGGGCGTGAACGGCGTCGGCTCCGCTCCCAGCAACCTGCCGCTGGCCGGCGCCACGCTGGAGGTCTACCGCACCGACACCGCCAGCGGCGACCGGCTGGGCAATGCCCTGCACCGCAAGGTGATCGGCGACGACGGGCGCTGGGGTCCCTTCGTCGCCCAGCCCGACGCGGCCTACGAGTTCGTGGTCAGCGCGCCCGGCTATGCCACCACGCACATCTACCGCTCGCCGTTCCCGCGCTCGTCGAATGTGGTGAACCTGCGCGCCGAGCGGCTGGCCGAGGCCGACAAGGGTGCTGCCGCCGTGGTCACCCTGACCCGGCCGCGCGGCTACTTCGGCCTGCCGCGCGACCAGATCAGCCTCGACGGGCAGAGCCCGCCGCCCGGCATCCCGAGCGGCGTGGCGACGGTGTCGTCATCGAGGCTGAAACTCGCCGATGCGAGCCCGCGGCGCATCGTGGGCGAGTTCAACGGCGAGAGAGTCATTGCCCGGCCCTGGCCGGCCGCCGAAGGGCACGTGGTGACGCTGGAGCTGCATTACTGAGCCACTGCCCATGCGACTGTCCCAGATCCTCTTTTCCCAAGGCTTCGGCGCCCGCCGCGAATGCGAGGGCCTCGTCGCCCACGGCCTCGTCAAGGTGGCCGGCGAGGTCATCGACGACCCGCAGGCGGAGTTCGACGTGAGCCAGGGCCTGGCCTTCGAGGTCGACGGCCTGCCCTGGGTCTACCACGAGAAGGCGCTGGTCATGCTGCACAAGCCGGCCGGCTACGAGTGCTCGCTCAAGCCTTCGGCCTGGCCGGGCGTCCACACCCTGCTGCCCCTGCCGCTGCGCCGCCGCGGCGTGCAGCCGGTGGGCCGGCTCGACCAGGACACCACCGGCCTGCTGCTGCTGACCGACGACGGCCCGCTGCTGCACAAGCTCACCTCGCCCAAGCACCATGTGCCCAAGGTCTACGAGGTGACGGCCAGGCACCCGCTCAGCCAGCAGCAGGTCGACCGGCTGCTGGCCGGCGTGGTGCTCGACGACGACCCGAGGCCGGTGAAGGCAGATGCCGCCGAGCTCACCGGCGAGACCACGCTGCGCCTCACGCTCGTCCAGGGCAAGTACCACCAGGTCAAGCGCATGCTGGCCGCGGTGGGCAACCGCTGCGAGCAGCTGCACCGCAGCCGCGTCGGCGGCCTCGTGCTGCCCCACGACCTGCCCGCGGGCAAATGGCTCTGGGTGGACGACCCTTCGGCGATCTTTCGATAATCGCCCCCACCATGCGTGTCTTCCGCGGCTTCCACCACAGTGCCCTCGCTCCCGCCTGCGCGCTGACCATCGGCAACTTCGACGGCGTGCACCGCGGCCACCAGGCCATGCTCGCGCTGCTGCGCAACGAGGCCGCGCACCGCGGCCTGCCGGTGTGCGTGCTGACCTTCGAGCCGCATCCGCGCGACTATTTCGCCAGGCGCGCCGGCACGCCTGAAAAGGCGCCGGCCCGCATCGCCACGCTGCGCGACCAGCTGAGCGAGCTCGAACGCTGCGGCGTCGACCAGGTGGTGGTGCTGCGCTTCGATGAAGCCCTGGCCAGCCAGAGCCCGCAGCAGTTCATCGACAGCGTGCTGCGCAACGGGCTCGGCGCGCGCTACGTGCTGGTGGGCGACGACTTCCGCTTCGGCGCCCGGCGCGCCGGCGACTACGCCATGCTCGACGCGGCCGGCCCGGCCGCCGGTTTCGACGTCGCCCGCATGATGAGCTACGAGGTGCACGGGCTGCGCGTGTCGAGCTCGGCCGTCCGCGAGGCGCTGGCCGCGGGCAACCTGGAGCAGGCGGCCGTGCTGCTGGGCCGCCCCTACAGCATCAGCGGCCACGTCATCCACGGCCGCAAGCTGGGTCGCGAGCTGGGTGCCGACCCGGGCCGGTTCAACGGCTTTCGCACGCTGAACCTGCGCTTCCACCACCCCAGGCCGGCCGCCCACGGCATCTTTGCGGTGCGCACCCACGGGCTGGCCGACCAGCCGCTCGACGGCGTGGCCAGCCTGGGCGTGCGCCCCACCATCGAAGACGCCGGCCGCGTGCTGCTCGAAGTGCACTGCCTCGACTGGCCGGCGTCGCTGGGCCCCGAGGGGGGCTACGGTAAACTCGTCCGCGTGGAACTCCTGCACAAACTGCGCGACGAAGCCCGCTTCGAAGGCCTCGAAGCCCTCACGGCCGCCATCCGGCGCGACGTCGAGCAGGCGCGCGAGGTGCTTGCCGCACATGCAGCCGTGCGCCGCCAGACCACTCGCGATCGAATTCAGTGACTTGTGACCGGTGACCAGTGACCAGTGCTGGTCCACCGGCTGTCCCACTCGTCACCAGTCACTGGTCACCAGTCACTGTGCGCCCCCGGCGCACTCAAGCCATGAACGACAAGACCACCGAGGGTCAGGACTACCGCGCCACCCTCAACCTGCCCGACACCCCCTTCCCGATGCGGGGCGACCTGCCCAAGCGCGAGCCCGGCTGGGTCAAGCAGTGGGACGAACAAGGCATCTACAAGAAGCTGCGCGATGCGCGCTGCGGCAAGCCGAAGTTCGTGCTGCACGACGGCCCGCCCTATGCCAACGGCCAGCTCCACATGGGCCATGCGGTCAACAAGGTGCTCAAGGACATGATCGTCAAGGCCCGCCAGCTGGCCGGCTATGACGCGCTGTACGTGCCCGGCTGGGACTGCCACGGCCTGCCGATCGAGAACCAGATCGAGAAGACCTACGGCCGCAACCTGAGCCGCGACGAGGTGCAGGCGAAGAGCCGCGCCTATGCCACCGAGCAGGTCGCCCAGCAGAAGGCCGACTTCAAGCGCCTGGGAGTGCTCGGCGACTGGGAGCGGCCCTACCGCACCATGGACTTCGGCAACGAGGCCGGCGAGATCCGCGCGCTCAAGCGCCTGATGGAGCGCGGCTACGTGTACCGCGGCCTGAAGCCGGTGTACTGGTGTTTCGACTGCGGCTCGTCGCTGGCCGAGTTCGAGATCGAATACGCCGACAAGACCTCGCCCACGGTGGACGTGGCCTTCCTGTGCGCCGAGCCCGACAAGCTGGCCGCGGCCTTCGGCCTGCCGCGCCTGCACAAGGATGCCTTCGTGGTGATCTGGACCACCACGCCATGGACCATCCCGGCCAACCAGGCGCTGAACCTGAACCCTGCGCTCGACTATGCGCTGGTCGACACCGACCGCGGCCTGCTGCTGCTGGCCGAAGCGCTGGTCGAGAAGTGCCTGGCGCGCTACGGCCTGCAAGGCAAGGTGCTGGCCACCACCAAGGGCGCCAGCCTCGACCGGCTGGACTTCTATCACCCGCTCTCGCACGTGCATCCCGGTTTCAACCGCCGCAGCCCGGTGTACCTGGCCGACTACGCCACCGCCGAGGACGGCACCGGCATCGTGCATTCGGCCCCGGCCTACGGCGTGGACGACTTCAACTCCTGCATCGCGCACGGGATGAAGCACGACCACATCCTGAACCCTGTGCAGGGCAACGGCGTGTATGCGGCCGACCTGCCCCTGTTCGGCAACCAGTTCATCTGGAAGGCCAACCCGAACATCGTGCAGGCGCTGCAGGACGCCGGGCGGCTCATGGCCACCGACAAGCTGCCGCACAGCTACCCGCACTGCTGGCGCCACAAGACGCCGGTGATCTACCGCGCCGCCGCCCAGTGGTTCGTGCGCATGGACGAAGGCCAGGGCGTGTTCACCGTCGACAAGGCGCCCGGCACGCTGCGCCAGACGGCGCTGGCCGCCATCGACGCCACCTCGTTCTACCCGGAGAACGGCCGCGCGCGGCTGCGCGACATGATCGCCAACCGCCCCGACTGGTGCATCTCGCGCCAGCGCAACTGGGGCGTGCCGCTGCCTTTCTTCCTGCACAAGGTGACCGGCGAGCTGCACCCGAACACCCTCGAGTTCGTCGAACGGGCGGCGGCGCTGGTCGAGCAGGGCGGCGTCGAGGCCTGGGCCAAGCTCGACCCGGCCCAATGGCTGGGCGCCGAGGCCGCCGAGTACAACAAGAGCAGCGACATCCTCGACGTGTGGTTCGACTCGGGGAGCACCTTCTTCCACGTGCTGCGCGGCAGCCATGAAGGCGGGCGCCACGACCACGGCCCCGAGGCCGACCTCTACCTCGAAGGGCATGACCAGCACCGCGGCTGGTTCCACTCTTCGCTGCTGATCGCCTGCGCGATGGAAGGCCGCGCGCCCTACCGCGGCCTGCTGACCCACGGTTTCACCGTGGACAGCCAGGGTCGCAAGATGAGCAAGAGCCTGAAGAACGGCATCGAGCCGCAGGAGGTGAGCAGCAAGCTGGGCGCCGAGATCATCCGCCTGTGGGTGGCCGCCAGCGACTACTCCGGCGACATCGCCGGCGACGACAAGATCCTCGCCCGCGTGGTCGATGCCTACCGCCGCATCCGCAACACGCTGCGCTTCCTGCTCGCCAACACCTCCGACTTCGACCCGAAGGCCGACGCGGTGCCGCCCGACCAGATGCTGGAGGTCGACCGCCATGCGCTGGCGCGCGCGGCCGAGCTGCAGGCCGAGATCCTGGCCCACTACGAGGTCTACGAGTTCCACCCGGTGGTCGCCAAGCTGCAGGTGTACTGCTCCGAGGACCTGGGCGCGTTCTACCTCGACGTGCTGAAGGACCGGCTCTACACCACGGCGCCCAGGAGCCTGGCGCGCCGTTCGGCGCAGACGGCGCTGTGGCACATCACGCACGCCATGCTGCGCTGGATGGCGCCCTTCCTGAGCTTCACCGCAGAGGAAGCCTGGCCGATCTTCGCGCCCGGCACGTCGCCGTCCATCTTCACCGAGACCTACTGGAACTTGCCCAACCCAGACGAAGGCCTGCTGGCCAAGTGGCGCCGCATCCACGAGATCCGCGACGCGGTCAACAAGGAGATCGAAGCGGTGCGCACCACCGGCCAGGTGGGCTCGTCGCTGCAGGCCGAGATCACCATCACCGTGGGTGCCGAAGACCATGCGCTGCTCGCCTCGCTGGGCGACGACCTGAAGTTCGTGACCATCACCTCGAAGGCCACGCTCAAGCAGGGCAGCGAGCTGGTCGTCGAGGTGACCCCCAGCAGCGCCACCAAGTGCGAGCGCTGCTGGCACTGGCGCGACGACGTGGGCCACGATGCGGCCCACCCGACGATCTGCGGCCGCTGCACGAGCAACCTCTTCGGCGCTGGCGAAACCCGCAAGGTGGCCTGACAGGCGCACCCCCGGGAGCGGCTGGGGCCGCGGGTTGCATCGGCGCACACGGCCAGGCAGGCGCAACAAGCCACACTACACAGAACCGAACAATGGCAAAGAGAACCTTCAGCGCCTCAAGCAGCGGCGGCACGAGCCTCCTGCCCTGGCTGGGCCTCGCGGTCATCGTGATCCTGGCAGACCAGTTCACCAAGACGCTGATCCTCGGCTACTTCCAGCTGGGCGATTCACGCCACGTGACCGACTTCTTCAACATCGTGCGGGCCCACAACACCGGCGCGGCCTTCTCGTTCCTGGCCGGCGCTTCCGGCTGGCAGCGCTGGTTCTTCGTGGGGCTGGGCGCGGTGGCCACGATCTTCATCGTATGGATGCTCAAGAAGCACGGCCAGCAGCGCATGTTCGCCTGGGCGCTGTCGCTCATCATGGGCGGCGCGCTGGGCAACGTGATCGACCGGCTGATGCACGGCTACGTGGTGGACTTCCTCGACTTCCACTGGGGCGCGCGCCACTTCCCGGCCTTCAACGTGGCCGACAGCGCCATCACGCTGGGGGCGGTGCTGCTCATCCTGGACGAACTGCTGCGCGTGCGGCGCAGCTGAGGCTCGCCCACGGCGGTCTGGCTTGACGCAGCGCAAGCCGGCTCGCCCGGCCTCTCGTAGGCTGGGCCATGAGTTCAACGCCCACGTCCGGCACCAGCCCCTTCGATGTCGAGCTGCGGCCGCTGCGCCTCGCAGATCCGCTGCGCTGGCTGGCAGCCGGCTGGCGCGACTTCCTGCGCTGCCCGGGCCTCGGCCTCTTCTACGGCACCTGCTTCACCGTCATGGGCTGGCTGCTGGTGCTCGTGTTCCGGCATGCGCCGGCCTACACGCTGGCGCTGTCGGCCGGCTTCCTGCTGATGGGCCCGTTCCTGTGCCTCGGCCTGTATCAGGCGAGCCGCGCCCTGGAGCGCGGCGAACCCATCGACCTGGGCGACTCGCTGCTCGCCTTCGAGGCGCGCCTGGGCACCATGGGAATCTTCGGCGGCGTGCTGCTCATCCTCGAAATGGTGTGGGCCCGCGCCTCGCTGGTGGTATTTGCGCTCAGCTTCGAAGGGATGCCCGATTTCAAGGGCTCGCTGCTCGCATTGCTGGACCCCGCGAACCTGGAATTCATCGTGGCCTATGTGGCAGTGGGCGGCCTGTTCGCCGGGTTCATCTTTGCGGCCTGCGTGGTGAGCCTGCCGATGATCCTGGACCGCGACGTGGACGCGATCACCGCGTCCCTCACCAGCCTGCGGCTGGTGCTCGGGCAGCCGCGCGTGATGCTGCTGTGGGGCGCGCTGCTGACGGCCCTGGTGGTGCTGGCGATGCTGCCCGGCTTCCTGGGGTTGCTGGTGGTGGGGCCGTGGCTGGGGCATGCGAGCTGGCATGCGTATCGGCGGGCGGTGGCTAGCTAGCCAGCTAGGAAGCAACCGGGGTGAGCAACTGGAGCTTCAGCTTCGAGAACGAACGAAACCCGCGACCGAAGGTGACCGGATGTCGTCAGGAAGGTCCAGCGTCGTACGCATGGCAGGAACCCATAAATGTGGTTGGCTGCATGACTGTAGCTAGCTGGTCTTGTCCTGCTCAACCTTTCTCCAGAATCGCCTTCGCCACCCCCCGCAGGATATGCACCTCCTCCTGCGACAGGTCCACCCGGTTGACCAGCTGGTTCAGCCGGGGCAGCAGCTTCTTCGGCGCCTTCGGGTCCAGGAAGCCCAGGTGCACCAGCGCCTCTTCCCAGTGCGCCAGCAGCCCCTGCACGGCCACGCCGTCGGCCAGCTTGGGGTCGGGCGTGCGGCCCTTCACCGCAAAGCCGCCCAGCGCCTGGCGCCACTCGTAGGCCATGACCTGCACCGCCTGCGCGAGGTTGAGCGAGCCGTAGTCCGGATGGGTGGGAATAGAGAGGCAGGCATGGCAGCGGTACACGTCGTCGTTGCTCATGCCGTAGCGCTCGGAGCCGAACACGAAGGCCACCCGGTGCGGTGAGCTTGCGAGCTCCGGCAGCAGCGCACGCGGGGCATGGGTGGGCGGGCCGAAGTCGCGCGGCGTCATGGCCGTGGCGCAGGCGTAGCTCACGCCTTCCAAGGCCTCGGGCAGCGTCTGCACCACCCTGGCGCGCACCAGGATGTCGGCCGCGCCGCTGGCCATGGCGACCGTTTCCTCCTGCACCAGCACGTCGGCAAAACGCGGCGCCACCAGCACCAGGTCCGAAAAGCCCATCACCTTCATTGCGCGGGCGGCGGCGCCCACGTTGCCGGCGTGGCTGGTGCCGATGAGGACGAAGCGGGTGGTGTCGGCGGGAGGCTTGCTTGCGGAGGCGGGCATCGGTCACAGCGCGCGGAAGACGCGGCCGGTTAAAATCCGCGTCCATTATCTGGCGCCACTCCCCCCGGTCCGACCGACGAGCTGGCGCCTTGCTCTTTCCTCCCCGCCAGCCGTCCTTTCCGCAGCCCCAGGTCCCCACGCCCATGTCCCAAGCCGCCCTCCACCCCATGCTCAACATCGCCGTCAAGGCAGCGCGCGCCGCCGGGTCGATCATCAACCGGGCCGCGCTCGACGTGGAGAAGCTGCAGGTGCAGGCCAAGTCGCACAACGACTTCGTCACCGAGGTGGACCAGGCAGCCGAGCAGGCGATCATCGAGACGCTGCTGACCGCCTACCCTGGCCACGGCATCCTGGCCGAGGAAACCGGCCGCACGCATGGCGCGAAGGACAGCGACTACCTCTGGATCATCGATCCGCTGGACGGCACCACCAACTTCATCCACGGCTTCCCGGTGTATGCGGTGTCCATTGCGCTGGCCTTCCGCGGCCAGGTGCAGCAGGCGGTGGTGTACGACCCGGCGCGCAACGACCTGTTCTACGCCTCCAAGGGCCGCGGCGCCTACCTGAACGACCGGCGCATCCGCGTGTCCAAGCGCAGCCGCATGATCGAGTCGCTCATCGGCACCGGCTTCCCGTTCCGCAAGGGCGACAACTTCAAGCGCTACCTGAAGATGTTCGAGGACGTGATGCAGGTGTGCGCCGGCCTGCGCCGCCCGGGCGCTGCTGCGCTCGACCTGTGCTACGTGGCGGCCGGCTACTACGACGGCTTCTTCGAGACCGGCCTCAACCCCTGGGACGTGGCCGCGGGCTCGCTGATGATTACCGAGGCCGGCGGCCTGGTGGGCAACTTCACCGGCGAGGCGGACTTCCTGTTCCAGCGCGAGGTGGTGGCCGGCAACCCCAAGATCTACGCTCAGCTGGTGCAGATCCTCGGCCCCTACACCCGCGTCATCAAGGACGACGACACGACCAGCAAGGCCGCCGCCGCTGCGGCCACTGAAGGCTCGCCCGAGGAAGCGCTGGCCCAGGCCCTGAAGGCCGGCGAGCAGAAGGCCGAGGACAAGCCGGCGCCCGCGAAGAAGGGGCCGGTGCGCATCCGCAAGGCCGACATCGAGGCCGGCAAGGACAAGGACGCTCCGTTCTGAACGCCGAGGGGCCCGCCAGATGCTGAAGCAGACCGCGGTGGACTTCGCCGGCCACACGCCGATGATGGCGCAGTACCTGCGCATCAAGGCCGACTTCCCCGAGACGCTCGTGTTCTATCGCATGGGCGACTTCTACGAAGTCTTCTTCGAAGACGCGCGCAAGGCCAACCGCCTGCTGGACATCACGCTCACCCAGCGCGGCCAGTCCAACGGCGAGCCGGTGGTGATGGCCGGCGTGCCGGTGCATGCCCTGGAGGCCTACCTCGCCAAGCTGGTGAAGCTGGGCGAGGCGGTGGCCATTGCCGAGCAGGTGGGCGACGTGGCCACGGCCAAGGGGCCGGTGGAGCGCAAGGTGGTGCGGGTGGTGACGCCCGGCACCGTGACCGACACCGAGCTGCTGAACGAACGCGCCGACACGCTGTTGCTGGCGCTGGCATCGCATGGCCCCCAGCAGCGCTCGAGCTACGGCCTGGCGTGGCTGGCGCTGTCCAGCGGACAGCTCGGCCTCACCGAATGCGGCGAGCGCGAGCTCGCCACCTGGCTGGCACGCCTGTCGCCGGCCGAGGTGCTGTTCACCGGCGACGAAGCACCCGCCGCGCTCCGGCTCACCCGTGCCACCCTCACCCGCCGGCCGGCCTGGCAGTTCGACAAGGCGCTGGGGCAGCGCAAGCTGTGCGAGCAGCTGCGCGTGCAGAGCCTGGCGGGCTTCAACGCCCAGGACCTGCCGCTCGCGCATGCCGCGGCCTCGGCGCTGCTGGCCTTTGCCGAGCACACGCAAGGGCAGGCGCTGGCCCATGTGCACACCCTGGCGGTCGAGCGCGCCAGCGATCTGCTGGAGCTGCCGCCGGCCACGCACCGCAACCTCGAACTCACCCAGACGCTGCGCGGCGAAGAGGCGCCCACACTGCTGTCGCTGCTGGACACCTGCCGCACCGGCATGGGCAGCCGTCTGCTGCGGCACTGGCTCACACGGCCGCTGCGCGAGCGCAGCACCGCGATGGCCCGGCATGCCGCCATCGGCACGCTGATGGAACGCGGCTTCGAGCCGCTGCGCGAGGTGCTGCGCCATGTGAGCGACGTGGAGCGCATCACCGCGCGCATCGCGCTGCGCCAGGTGCGCCCGCGCGAGCTGGCCGGCCTGCGCGAAACGCTCAAGTCGCTGCCCGCGCTGCGCGCCACCGTGCCCGCCGACGCCAACGGCCTGCTGTCTGCGCTGTCGGGCGACCTCGTGCCGGATGCCGGCATCGGCTCGCTGCTGGCGGCCATTGCCGAAGAACCCGCGGTGCTGCTGCGCGACGGCGGCGTCATTGCGCCGGGCTTCGACGCCGCGCTCGACGAGCTGCGCGCCATCAGCCAGAACTGCGACGCCTTCCTGCTCGACCTCGAGACGCGCGAGCGCACCCGCACCGGCATCGGCAACCTGCGGGTGCAGTTCAACAAGGTGCACGGCTTCTACATCGAGGTGACGCAGGGACAGCTCGACAAGGTGCCGATGGACTACCAGCGCCGGCAGACGCTGAAGAACGCCGAGCGCTTCATCACGCCGGAACTCAAGGCCTTCGAGGACAAGGCGCTGTCGGCGCAGGAGCGTTCGCTCTCGCGCGAGAAGCTGCTGTACGAGCAACTGCTCGACGGCCTGCAGCCCCACCTGCATGCGCTGGGCGCGCTGGCGCGTGCGCTCGCCTCGCTGGATGCCCTGGCTGCGCTGGCCGAACGCGCCGCCACGCTCAACTGGCGCCAGCCCGAGTTCGTGCCCCACCCGTGCCTCGACATCGAGCAGGGCCGCCATCCGGTGGTCGAGGCACGCCTGGCAGAGACCGGCAGCGGGCCCTTCATGCCCAACGACTGCCGGCTCGACGCGGCGCGCCGCATGCTGGTGATCACCGGCCCCAACATGGGCGGCAAGTCGACCTTCATGCGGCAGGTGGCGCTGATCGTGCTGCTGGCGGCCATGGGCTCCTACGTGCCGGCGGCGGCCTGCCGGCTGGGGCCCATCGACGCGATCCACACCCGCATCGGCGCGGCCGACGACCTGGCCAATGCGCAGTCGACCTTCATGCTCGAGATGACCGAGGCGGCCGCCATCATCCACGGCGCCACCGAGCAGAGCCTGGTGCTGATGGACGAGATCGGCCGGGGCACCTCCACCTTCGACGGCCTTGCGCTTGCCGGCGCCATTGCCAGCCACCTGCACGACCGCAACCGCTCGTTCACCCTGTTCGCCACCCATTACTTCGAGCTGACCGAGTTCCCGGCCCGGCACGAGCGCGCCGTCAACGTGCACGTGTCGGCCGCCGAGTCGGGCGACGACATCGTGTTCCTGCACGAGATCCAGCCCGGCCCCGCCAGCCGCAGCTACGGCGTGCAGGTGGCGCGCCTGGCCGGCATGCCGGCCCTGCTGGTGCGGCAGGCACGTGCCACCCTCGAGGCGCTGGAGGCGCAGCAGCGCGCGGCCGACGCGCAGATCGACCTGTTTGCCGCCCCGCCGCCGCTGCCCGAGGCTGCCGAGCCATCGGCGGTGGAGGCCGCGCTGGCCGGCATCGAGCCTGATACCCTGTCACCCCGTGAAGCGCTGGAGGCGCTGTATCGCCTCAAGTCGCTTCACCAAGGAGCCTCGTCATGACCTACTGCGTGGGCATGCGCCTGAACAGCGGGCTGGTCTTCCTGTCGGACTCGCGCACCAACGCGGGCCTCGACCAGATCAGCACCTTCCGCAAGATGACCGTCTACGAAAAGCCGGGCGACCGGGTGATGGTGTTGCTGTCGGCCGGCAACCTGGCCATCACGCAGGCGGTGCGCCAGGTGCTGCAGGCCGAAAGCATCGAAGGCGACGACGGCCCGATCTCCATCTGGACGGCCAAGAGCATGTTCGATGCGGCGCGCATCGTCGGCAGCGCCATCCGCAAGGTGCACGCACGCGATGCCGACGCGCTGAAGAAGCACGGCATCGAGTTCAACGTGAACCTCATCTTCGGCGGCCAGATCGCCGGCGAGACGATGCGGCTGTTCAACATCTATGCCGCGGGCAACTTCGTCGAAGCCGGCATCGACGGCGTGTGCTACTTCCAGATCGGCGAGTCCAAGTACGGCAAACCGGTGATCGACCGGGTGGTCACGCCCGAGACGCCGCTGGACGAGGCGGCCAAGTGCGCCCTGGTGTCGATGGACTCCACGCTGAAGTCCAACCTGTCGGTCGGCCTGCCGCTGGACCTGCTCGTCTACAAGGGCGACACGCTCAAGGTCGACAGCGTGGTCAACATCGACGAGGGCAACGCCTACTTCCGCATGATCCGCAGCTCCTGGGGCAAGCGGCTGCGCGAGGTGTTCGACTCGCTGCCCGACCCCACCTGGCACGGCGAGGCCAGCGAATATCCGTTGACGCAGGCCCCGGTGGCGCAGCAGGCGCAGGCGATGAACCCCTTGTCCATCGTGCGCGCCCCTGATGCCTGAGCAAGACAGCAAGCCGGCGATCGTCTTTTCGCACGCCAACGGCTTCCCGGCCGGCACCTACCGCCTCATCTTCGAGGCGTGGCGTGCGGCGGGTTATGAAGTCCACGCGATCGAGAAGCTGGGCCACGACCCCGACTACCCCGTCACCAGCAACTGGCCGCACCTGCGGCGGCAGCTGGCCGACTTCGTCGAGCGCCAGTTGGGGCGCCCGGCGTTCCTGGTGGGCCATTCCCTCGGCGGCTTCCTGAGCCTCATGACGGCGATCCGCTTTCCGCAGCTGGCGCGCGGCGTGGTGCTGCTGGACTCGCCGGTGATCTACGGCTGGAAGGCGCGCGCCCTCCAGTTCGCCAAGGCCACCGGCTGGAACGAGCGGGTGTCGCCCGGCCGCGTGTCGCGCAAGCGGCGCAACCGCTGGTCCGACCCCGACGAGGTGTTGAAGCACTTCATCGAGAAGCCGGCCTTCGCCCGCTGGCACCCTGACGTGCTGGCCGACTATGTGAAGGCCGGCACCGAAGCCGACGAACACGGCCGGCGGCTCGCCTTCGACCGGCAGGTGGAGACCGACATCTACAACACCCTGCCGCACCACATGGGGCGGCTGGCGCGACGCTACCCGCCTTCATGCCCGGTGGCCTTCGTGGGCGGCACGATCTCCAACGAAGTGCGGCAGGTGGGCATGGCAGCGACGCAGCGCGTCACCCAGGGCCGCCTGTCGTGGATCGAGGGCGGGCACCTGTTCCCGTTCGAGAAGCCGGCCGAGGCCTCCGCCGAGGTGCTGCGGTGGCTGGGCGAGTTCCAGCAAGGTTCCGAAACAAGGGCCGGCGCCTGAGCCCCGAGGAGCGGCCGATATAATGCCGCTTTACCACCAGGGCATTCTCGGCTGAGGATGCTGCACGACATGACCAAGTTCGTCTTTGTCACCGGCGGTGTGGTGTCCTCCCTCGGCAAGGGCATTGCGTCTGCATCTCTGGCGGCGATCCTCGAATCGCGCGGCCTCAAAGTCACCCTCATCAAGCTCGACCCGTATCTCAACGTGGATCCGGGCACGATGTCGCCTTTCCAGCACGGCGAGGTGTTCGTCACCGACGACGGCGCCGAGACCGACCTCGACCTGGGCCATTACGAACGTTTCATCACGACGCGGATGAAACGTTCGAACAACTTCACGACCGGCCAGATCTACAAGAGCGTGCTCGAGAAGGAGCGCCGCGGCGACTACCTCGGCAAGACGGTGCAGGTGATCCCGCACGTCACCAACGAGATCCAGGAATTCGTCAAGCGCGGCGCCGCCTACGGCACGCAGGATGCCGTGGACGTGGCCATCGTCGAGATCGGCGGCACGGTGGGCGACATCGAGTCGCTGCCCTTCCTCGAGGCCGTGCGGCAGATGAGCCTGAAGCTCGGCCCCAACAACACGGCCTTCGTGCACCTCACCTACGTGCCCTGGATCGCCGCGGCCGGCGAGCTCAAGACCAAGCCGACCCAGCACACCGTGCAGAAGATGCGCGAGATCGGCATCCAGCCCGATGCGCTGCTGTGCCGCGCCGACCGGCCCATCCCCGACGACGAGCGCGAGAAGATCTCGCTGTTCACCAACGTGCCCGAATGGGGCGTGATCTCCGTGTGGGACGCCGACACCATCTACAAGGTGCCGCGCATGCTGCACGAGCAGGGACTCGACGGGCTCATCTGCGACAAGCTGCGCCTGAACACGCCGCCGGCCAACCTGACGCGCTGGGACGCCCTGGTGCACGAGGTGGAGCATCCGAAGGCCGAGGCGGTGATCGCGATGGTGGGCAAGTACACCGACCTGTCGGATTCGTACAAGTCGCTCAACGAGGCGCTGCGCCACGCCGGCATCAAGAACCATGCGCGGGTGCGCATCGAGTACGTCGACTCCGAGACCATCACGCCCGACAACGTGGGCCAGCTCGGCCGCTTCGACGCCATCCTGGTGCCCGGCGGCTTCGGCAAACGCGGCGTCGAAGGCAAGATCTGCGCGGCGCGCTATGCCCGCGAGCACCGCATTCCCTACCTCGGCATCTGCCTGGGCATGCAGGTGGCCACCATCGAATACGCACGCCACAAGGCCGGCCTCGAGAACGCCAACAGCACCGAGTTCGACGAAAGCACGCCGCATCCGGTGATCGCGCTGATCGACGAATGGCAGGACCGCGACGGCAGCATCCAGAAACGCGACGCCAACTCCGACCTGGGCGGCACCATGCGCCTGGGCGCGCAGAGTTCCGACGTGAAGCCCGGCACGCTGGCGCACGACATCTACGGCGACGTGGTGACCGAACGCCATCGCCACCGCTACGAGGCCAACGAGCATTACCTGCAGCGCCTGCAGGAGGCCGGCCTCGTCATTTCGGCCATCACCCAGCGCGAGAAGCTCACCGAAGTGGTGGAGCTGCCGCGCAGCGTGCACCCGTGGTTCGTGGGCGTGCAGTTCCACCCCGAGTTCAAATCCACGCCGTGGGATGGGCACCCGCTGTTCAACAGCTACATCAAGGCCGCGCTGGCGCATCAGGCCGCCGGTGTGGCGCAGAAGGCTGCGGCCTGAGGACACCCTATGAAGCTCTGTGGCTTTGAAGCCGGCCTGGACAAGCCGTTCTTCCTGATCGCCGGCCCCTGCGTGGTCGAGTCCGAGCAACTGCAGATCGACGTGGCCGGGCAGTTGAAGGAGATCACCGCCGCGCTCGGCATCCCCTTCATCTTCAAGTCGAGCTACGACAAGGCCAACCGCTCGTCGGGCACCTCGTTCCGCGGCCCCGGCATGGAAAAGGGCCTGGAGATCCTGGCCCAGGTGAAGCGGCAGCTGGGCGTGCCGGTGCTGACCGACGTGCACACCGAAGCCGAGATCCCGCAGGTGGCCTCGGTGGTCGACGTGCTGCAGACGCCGGCCTTCCTGTGCCGGCAGACCGACTTCATCCGCGCCGTGGCGCAGTCGGGCAAGCCGGTCAACATCAAGAAGGGCCAGTTCCTCGCCCCCGGCGACATGAAGAACGTCATCGACAAGGCCCGCGCCGCGGCGCGCGAGAAGGGCCTGCCGGAAGACAGCTTCTTCGCCTGCGAGCGCGGCGCGAGCTTCGGCTACAACAACCTCGTCTCCGACATGCGCTCGCTGGCCATCATGCGCGAGACCGGCGCGCCGGTGGTGTTCGACGCCACCCACAGCGTGCAGCTGCCGGGCGGCCAGGGCACCAGCTCCGGCGGGCAGCGCGAGTTCGTGCCGGTGCTGGCGCGCGCAGCCATCGCAGTCGGCGTGGCGGGTGTGTTCATGGAGACCCACCCCGACCCGGCCAAGGCGCTGAGCGACGGGCCGAACGCGGTGCCGCTCAAGCACATGAAGGCCCTGCTCGAAACCCTGGTGGCGCTCGACCGCGTGACCAAGCAGAACGGGTTCCTCGAGAACAACTTCAACGCCTGACGCCCGAGCGGTCCGACATGCCCAGCGCCTACATCATCGCCAACGTCACCGTCACCAACCCGACCCAATACGAGGACTACAAGAAGTTCTCGACGCTGGCGATGCAGGCCCACGGGGCCGAGCCGTGCGTGCGCGGCGGTGCGGTGCAGGTGCTCGAAGGCGACTGGCAGCCCGACCGGGTGGTCGTGCTGAAGTTCCCCTCGGTGGAGGCGGCCCGCCGTTTCTACGACTCCACCGAGTACGCACGCGCAAAGGAGGCCCGCACCGGGGCTGCCGTCATGCGCATGATCGTTGTGGAAGGGCTCTGACGAGCCCTTCTTTCCATCCACGCAAGCAGTACCAGAGAGAGACAGAGGACAAGCGAATGAGTGCCATCGTTGACATCGTCGGCCGGGAGATCCTGGACAGCCGCGGCAACCCGACCGTCGAGTGCGACGTGTTGCTGGAATCGGGCGTGATGGGCCGCGCGGCCGTGCCGAGCGGTGCGTCCACCGGCAGCCGCGAAGCCATCGAGCTGCGCGACGGCGACAAGGGCCGCTACCTGGGCAAGGGCGTGCTGAAGGCCGTCGAGCACATCAACACCGACATCTCCGAAGCCGTGCTGGGCCTCGATGCCTCGGAGCAGGCCTTCCTCGACAAGACCCTGATCGACCTGGACGGCACCGACAACAAGTCGCGCCTGGGCGCCAACGCCACGCTGGCAGTGTCGATGGCGGTGGCGCGTGCCGCGGCCGAAGAGTCCGGCCTGCCGCTGTACCGCTACTTCGGCGGCATGGGCGGCATGCAGCTGCCGGTGCCGATGATGAACGTCGTCAACGGCGGCGCGCATGCCAACAACAACCTCGACCTGCAGGAGCTGATGATCATCCCGGTGGGGGCGCCCAGCTTCCGCGAGGCGGTGCGCTACGGCGCCGAGGTGTTCCATGCGCTCAAGAAGATCCTGCACGACAAGGGCATGAGCACCGCCGTGGGCGACGAAGGCGGCTTCGCGCCCAACGTGGCCAACCACGAGGCGGCCATCCAGATGATCCTCGAGGCGATCGACAAGGCCGGCTACACCGCAGGCGAGCAGATCGCGCTCGGCCTCGACTGCGCGGCCAGCGAGTTCTACAAGGACGGCAAGTACGTGCTCGAAGGCGAAGGCGGCCTGAAGCTGAGTGCCACCGAATGGACCGACATCCTGGCGACCTGGGCCGACAAGTACCCGATCATCAGCATCGAGGACGGCATGGCCGAAGGCGACTGGGACGGCTGGAAGCACCTGACCGACAAGCTCGGCAAGAAGGTGCAGCTGGTGGGCGACGACCTGTTCGTCACCAACACCCGCATCCTGAAGGAAGGCATCGACAAGCGCATCGCCAACTCGATCCTCATCAAGATCAACCAGATCGGCACGCTGACCGAGACCTTCGCCGCCATCGAGATGGCCAAGCGGGCGAACTACACCGCCGTGATCAGCCACCGCTCGGGCGAGACGGAAGACTCCACCATCGCCGACATCGCCGTGGGCACCAACGCCGGCCAGATCAAGACCGGCTCGCTGAGCCGCTCGGACCGCATGGCCAAGTACAACCAGCTGCTGCGCATCGAGGAAGACCTGGGCGACATCGCCGTCTACCCCGGCCGCTCGGCGTTCTACAACCTGCGCTGATCGAAAAGGCCGCCGGACCGCATGCGCCTCGTCACGCTGGCTCTCGTGGCCTTGCTGGCCTTCGTCCATGTCGAGCTCTGGTTCGGCAAGGGCGGCGTGCCGCGCGTGATGGTGCTGCAGTCCGAGCTGGCGGCCCAGCAGGACAAGAACGAACTGGCGCGCCAGCGCAACGAGCAGCTGGCCGCCGAGGTGCGCGACCTGAAAGAAGGCCTCGAGATGGTCGAGGAGAAGGCGCGCTTCGAGCTGGGCATGGTCAGGCCCGACGAGATCTACGTGCAGATCGCGCCCCGGCGCTGACGAGCGCCGTCCTCCAGTACCTCACGGCGAGCGTGCCGTCATGGACACCTTCGTCGCCCTCCTGAATTCCGCTGCCTTCACCTTCGGCCCGCTCACCGCCAGCTGGGCCGAACTCGCCGGCGCCCTGCTGGGCGTGTGGATGGTGGTGTGCAACTGGCGCGTGAACCCGCTGGCCTGGCCGCTGGCCATTGCGAGTTCGGCGCTCTACTGGCTGGTGTTCTGGCAGGCCAGGCTGTACGGCGACGCCTGGCTGCAGGTCTTCTTTGCCGTGGTGGCGCTGTGGGGTTGGTGGCAATGGCTGCGCGGAAGGCAGGCCGACGGCCAGACCTTGCAGGTGCGCTGGCTCGGCCAGCGGCACCGCGCCCTCATGCTGCTGGGCATGGCCGCGCTGTGGCCGGCGATGGGCTGGTTCCTCGACCGCTACACCGACACCGACGTGCCCTACTGGGACGCCTTTCCCACCGCTGGCAGCCTGCTCGGCCAGTTCCTGCTTGGCCGCAAGTACGTCGAGAACTGGCCGGCCTGGGTGGCGGTCAACCTGGTGGGCGTCGGGCTCTTCGCCTACAAGGGTCTGTGGCTCACCGTGGGCCTGTACACGCTGTTTGCCGCGATGGCCGTGGTGGGCTGGCGCGCATGGTCCCGCCTGGCCGCCGCGAAGGACGCATGAAGACCGGCAAGGTCATCGCCATCCTCGGAGCCGAAAGCACCGGCAAGACGACGCTGGCCCACACGCTCACGCTGGAGTTGCGCGCGCTCGGCCACGACGCCGCGGTGGTGACCGAATACCTGCGGGAGTTCTGCGACCGCGCCGGCCGCACGCCGCGCGTGGAGGAACAGGCAGACATCGCCGCCGAGCAGACACGGCGCATCCAGGCGGCCGCGCGCCGGCACGACATCGTGGTGGCCGACACCAGCGCGGTGATGATCGCGGTCTACAGCGACCTCATCTTCGACGACCGGTCGTTGTACGCCGAGGCCCTGGCCGTGCACCGCGACCAGTGCGATGCGACCCTGCTCACCGCACTCGACCTGCCGTGGCAGGCCGACGGTTTCATACGCGACGGCGCGCATGTGCGCGAGCCGGTCGATGCACTGGTGCGCCAGGCGCTCGACTCGGCCGCGCTGCCCTACGGCGTGGTCTGCGGGCAGGCCGATGCCAGGACCAAGGCGGCGCTGTCGGCGCTGCAACGACTCGGGCTGGCAGCGGCACCGACAGCCGCAGAAGCGGCCGGCGAACCGGAGCCCGCCGGGCGCCGCTGGCGGGCACGCTGCGCCGAGTGCCTCGTGGCCGAGTGCGAACACCTGGCCCGCAACGCAACGCGTCCCTAGAACGCGGAAGGCCCCTAGGCCGAGGGGCCCACCTAGGGGGGCACAAGCATCGAGTCTCGCCTAGCTTGAGTAGCAGCGGCTCCCGTCACGCGGGCCGCACACCCACTCAAGGAGCCCACGATGCCCGACATTTCCCGCATGCCCAACCTCGAGGCGAGAGCCTTTGCCGGCAACCGCTTCGCCGAGGCGCTGCTGACCTATCCGTGCCCGCAACGCATCCTCATGGTGACCGACGGCAGCCTCGACTTCGGCACCGGTTTCTTCGGCCTGTCGGAGTTCGTCTCCATCGTGGCGGCGGCCGGCCACACCATCGCCACCGCGCACCGCAGCGGCGCCGGTCCCACCACCATCGCAGGCGCGTTCACCTTCGATGCCTCGGTCAACACCGCGCAGTACGACCAGCTGTGGCTGTTCGGCTTCAGCTCCGCCGCGCTGCAGCCCGCCGAGCAGGCCCGGGTCGCCCAGTTCATGAAGGACGGCGGCGGCGTCTTCGCCACCGGCGACCACGGCAGCCTGGGCAGCGGCATGGGCAGCTTCATCCCGCGGGTGCGCGCGATGCGCAACTGGGCCGGCATCCCGATGAGCTCGCCGCAGCGGCTCGACACCGTGATCGACCCGGGCAGCGACAACGTCAAGCAGTTCAACGACCAGGCCAATGCCATCGCGCAGCGGATCTATCCGGTGTTCTTCTCGAACGGCGGGCCCGACTCGGCCGCTTCGAGCTGGAACGTGCACCCGGTGCTGCGCCACCCGTCGGGCGCGGTGGACTGGATGCCCGACCACGCGCACGAGAGCGAGTGCCTGGCACCGGCGACCGGCCCCGGCACGTTCGCCGGCGTCGAGGAATGGCCCGAGCCCGTCGGCGGCGGGCCGCGCATCGCGGCTCAGGTGGTGTCGGTGTCGATCTCGGGCGGTCGCTTCATCGAAAGCGGCGCGCCCACGCCCACCGGCACCAAGCCGCCGGTCCTGCCGCGGTCCTTCGGCGGCATCTCGGCCTATGACGGCGACGCCGCACGCGTGGGCCGCATCGTCTGCGACGCGACCTGGCACCACTTCGTCAACATCAACCTCAACGGCTCGGGTGCCGGCAGCGACAGCCTGGGCCAACCGTTCGAGGGCCTGTATTCGGGCGGCTCGCCGACACCCGAGTACCAGAAGATCCAGCGCTACTACCTCAACACGGTGCGCTGGCTGGCGCCGCGCGGCCGCCGCCGCTGCTGGCCCTTCATCAAGCTGGCGCTGGCACGTTTCGATCCGGAGATGCTGGAGTTCGAGCTGCCCCACCCGCACCCGTGCCCCTGGGACCCGCTGGTCGAGCTCGGCCTGGTGGCCGAACAGGCGCTCACGCGGCAATGGGGTCCGGGCAGCGTGCCCGAACTGGTGGCCGAACTCGCCGACACCGCCGAGCTGCCGGCTTCATGGCAGGCGCTGCTGACGCCCTTGCAGGGCGGCCGCAAGGAAACCACGGCACCCTCGATGCTGCCCCTGGCGCACCTGCGGCACGCGATGCTGGGCGCGGTGGTCAACCAGATCGCCGAGACGCTGCCGGCGGACGCCGAAAAGCTGGCCGGGATGATGAAGGACCACGAGCGGCTGGCGACCGAAACCGTGCGCAAGGGGCTGCACGAGGCACTGCCCACCATCGCGGCGCACATGGAGCGCGAACTCAAGCGGCTCGAGGTGCTGCAGCGCGCGATCGCCGAGTTCAAGGTGTGAAGCGACCGCACCCCGCCTCGTACGCGATGCGGGGTGCGCCGACTACTGCGCGGCGATCGTCGCCGCGGTGCCGGCCGCTGCCGGCTTCAGGTGTTCGTCGAGAAAGCTCTCGAGCGCCCGGAAGAACGACACACGGTGGCTGTGCCGGCTGAGGTGATGGTCGCCGCCCTCGAGCTCGATGTAGCGGTGCGGCTTGCCCGCACGGCGCAGTGCGCTGGCCATCGTCTCGCTCTGGTCCACCGGCACGCGGCGATCCAGCGTGCCGTGCACCAGCAGCACCGGCGCCCGGACGCGCTCGGCCTGGCGTGCCGGCGAGGTGGCCCGCAGCTGCGCCCTGTCTGCCCACAGGCGCCCGATCGTGCGTTCGGCCGCCTGGCGGCCGCCCAGGTAATCGCTCTCGAATTCGATGAGGTCCGGCAGGTCCGACACGCCCGCAAAGCTCACCGCACAGCGGTACAGATCGGGCGTCTTCACTGCGCCCATGAGCGCCGCATAGCCGCCGTAGCTGGCGCCCACGATGCACACCCGCTTCGGGTCGGCCACGCCCTGCTCCACCGCCCATGCCACCGCATCGGTCAGGTCGTCCTGCATCTCCAGGCCCCATCGCTTCAGGCCAGCCAGCCTGAACTCGTGGCCGTAGCCGCTCGAGCCGCGGAAGTTGACCTGCAGCACCGCATAGCCCCGGTCGGCCAGGAACTCGGTCCACGGGTCGAAGTCGACGTCGTCGCGGCTGTGCGGGCCGCCGTGCGGCAGCAGCACGAACGGCAGCGGCTGCTTTGCATCGCCCGCAGGTGATTGCCCTGACGGCAGGGTGAGGTAGGCATTCAGCGTCAGCCCGTCGCGGGCCTTGATGCTCACCGCCCGCTTGCCCGCAAGCGCGGCATTGGCGAGGTCCGGGTGGGTGCTGCCCAGGAACGCCAGCTGGCCGGTGGCGCGGTCGCCTGCATAGAACCCGCCCGGCTGGCGGTTGCCGCTCGAGTAGACCAGGTAACCCTGCTCGTCGTCGCTCATGCCGAGCAGGCGGTTGCTGCGGCCGGGCAGCGCCCGGTCGATGGCCAGCATCTGCGCCCGCCAGTCGTCGGCCCACCACTCGCTGCGGGCCTCGCCCCCGTCGGACTCGGTTTCGTCGATGCGCAGGCCGATCACCTCGCCGGTGGCCGGCGCCCGTATCAGGCTGCCGTCCGTGTCGCGGTGGGGGTGCGCCAGCCGCAGGGTCCTGGGCAGCCCCGGCGCATCGAGGCGGACCGAGAATACGGCCATGCGGCCTTCGTGATCGGCCCGAACATAGAGTTCCTGCGGGTCGCGCCCGAAGCCGAGCGGCCAGACGGATTCCTCGAGCTTGTCGAAGGCCCACAGCTTGCGCCAGTTCCGGCCATCGGGGTCGCTGCCGAGGACTTCCCAGCCGCCGCCGTCGTCCAGCAGGCGGATGCCCACGCGCACCCGGTGCTGTGCGTCGGTGAACCACCAGTGCACGTCGCGCTCCGGTGCCTTGACCATGTGGCTGGCGCCCGTTTCGACGTTCACCTTGTAGACGCCGGGCAGCGGCCGGCCCGGCTCGTTGAGCTGCAGCAGCACGTGGCGGCCGTCGCCGGGCAGCCAGTCGATCACCTGGTCCTGGATCTGCTGGCTGCGCACGTTGCCCGACAGGCTGCCCGGCTGCGGCCGGTTCTGCACCAGGTTGACCAGGCCACCGCCTTCGGCCTTCACCGAAACGAGCCGGGTCTCCACCGTCCCCACGAAGTCGCGCCGCGCCGCGTAGCGGAAGCTGACCAGCAGACGCTCGTTGCTGACCCAGCGGATCCAGTTGAAGTGGAACTTCTGGTTGTCGGTCTCCAGCACGCCGCGCGGGCTGCCGCCCGCGACCGGCCGGGTGATGAGCACGGTGCGGTCTTCCCGGTTCAGCAGGGCGGCGATCTGCTTGCCGTCGCGCGACAGCGCCACGCGAGACAGGTGAGGAACGCGCGCGAAGTGCTCCACGGGGCGACGCTGCGCCGCGGGCGATGCAGCCGCGGGTGCCGAGGCCTGGGCCCACGATGCAGCGGGCGCCAGCAGGCACGACAGGCACAGAAGGGACGACAGGCCAGCAGCCACCGTGCCGCGCACGCGGCGCGGTGAGATCGGACAAGCCATGGTCAGTGCACGACCTTGGACGCGGGCGGCTGGTCGCGCTGCGGCGTGAACAGCTCGCCGACGTCGACCGCGTCGAAGCGGTACTGGTTGCCGCAGAAGTCGCAGCCGATCTCGACGTCGCCGCGTTCGGCCACGATGCTGTCCACCTCTTCGCGGCCCAGGCTGCGGAGCATGCCCGAGACCCGCTCGCGCGAGCAGGTGCACGCAAAGCGCGGCGACAGCGGCTCGAAGCGGCGCACCTGCTCTTCCCAGAACAGGCGGCGCAGGACGGTGTCGGCATCGAGCGTGAGCAGCTCCTCGCTGGTGAGCGTGGCGGCCAGGTGCGCGATGCGGTTGAAGCCTTCGTTGAGGCCGATCTCGTCTTCGTTGCGCCGGCCGCCCGCGAGGTTGCCCTCGCCTTCGACCGGCAGGCGCTGGATCAGGAGGCCGGCGGCGACCTGGTCGTTGGCGGCCAGGATGAGCCGGGTGTCGAGCTGCTCCGACTGCAGCATGTAGTGCTCGAGCACCTCGGACAGGCGCTGCAGCGGCTCGCGATGGTCGCCGTGCAGCGGCACGATGCCCTGGTACGGCTGCTGGCCGGGCAGCTTGTCCTTCGGGTCGAGCGTGATCACGCAGCGACCCTTGCCGTGCACGTTGAGCATGGCTTCGAGCTGCGCGTCGGCCGGCACCTCGCCCACCACCTTGGCGGTGGCGCGCAGCGCGAGGTCGGGCTGCACCTCGGCCACCGCCAGCTTCACCGGGCCGTCGCCGAACACCTGCAGCACCAGCGCGCCGTTGAACTTGATGTTCGACTGCATCAGCGCACCGGCCGCCGCCATCTGGCCCAGCAGCTCGCGCACCGGCTGCGGAAAGCCGCCGGCCGCCTCGCGGCGCTTGAGGATCTCGACCCACGCACCGGTGAGGCGCACCAGCATGCCGCGCACCGGCAGGCCCTCGAACAGGAACTTGTGCAGCTCCGACATCGCTTATCCGATCTTCTTGAGTTGCGCGCGATAACGCGACGCGTTGTGCACGTAGTGCGCCGCCCCATGCTGGAACGCAGCCACCTGCTCGGGCGTGAAGGTGCGCACCACCTTGGCCGGCGAGCCCAGGATCATGCTGTTGTCCGGGAACTCCTTGCCCTCGGTCACCAGCGAGCCGGCGCCCACCAGGCAGTTGCGGCCGATCTTCGCGCCGTTGAGCACCACGGCGCCGATGCCGATCAGCGAGCCGTCGCCGATCTGGCAGCCGTGCAGCATGACCTGGTGGCCCACCGTCACGTTGTCGCCCAGGGTCAGCGGAATGCCGGCGTCGGTGTGCAGCGTGGAGTTGTCCTGCACGTTGCTGTTGCGGCCGATGCGGATGAGCTCGTTGTCGCCGCGCACCACGGTGCCGAACCAGATGCTCGCGTTTTCGGCCAGCTCGACGCGGCCGATGACCTGCGCGCTGTCGGCCACCCAGGCCGTTTCATGGAGACGGGGCGCGTCGTCCCCGAGCTGGTACAGCGCCATGGCTGATCCTTCGAACTGCAAAAACCTAGAATTCTAGAGATGGACCTGAGAGCACATGCCCTGCAAGCCCTCTGCGTGGCCGAGCCCCATGCGAAGGTGGCAGCGGTGCAGGCGCTGTGGGAGGCCCGCGAAAGCCTGCCGCTGCTGCCCGCGCGCACCCTGGAGGCGGCAAGCGGCCTGCCCGGCCGGCCGCAGCGCCCCCTGCTCGTGCCGCCCGGTTCGGTGCCCCAGCGTTCGCCCTACACCCTGCCCGGCCGAGCCGCGCTGCTGCATGCCATTGCGCACATCGAGTTCAACGCGATCAACCTCGCACTCGATGCGGTGTGGCGCTTCGCCGGCATGCCCGAGGCCTTCTACCTCGACTGGCTGCGCGTGGCGCGCGAGGAGGCCTTCCACTTCACGCTGCTGCGCGAGCACCTGCGCACGCTCGGCCACGACTACGGCGACTTCGACGCACACGACGGCCTGTGGTCCATGACCGACAAGACCCGCGACGACATCGTGGCGCGCATGGCGCTGGTGCCGCGCACGCTCGAGGCGCGGGGCCTCGATGCCACACCCTTGATCCAGCGCAAGCTCACCAAGGCAGGCGATGCCCGTGCGGTGGAGATCCTCGACGTCATCCTGCGCGACGAGGTCGGCCACGTGGCCATCGGCAACCACTGGTACCGGTGGCTGTGCCGGCGCGAGGGGCTGGACCCGGTGGCCCACTACGGCGTGCTGGTGCAGCGTTACGGCGCGCCCCGCCTGAAGCCGCCGTTCAACCGCGCGGCGCGGCTTTCGGCCGGATTCACCGACGCCGAGATCGCCTTTCTCGAAGCCGAGCAAACCCTAGGTGACGCCCCCCGGGCGTGAGTTTTGCAACGCTTACACTCCGCAAGCCCGACCGGCGGGCGACACAGAATGCCGCCGGCCAACCAAGAGCAACTTCCCTCACCACTCAGGAAGACACACACCATGACGACAACCTTGATGAACACCCGCAAGTTCCTGAAGACCGCCGGCCTGCTGTGCGCCGGCGTGCTGCTCGCCGCGTGCGGCAAGCAAGGCAGCGAGACCGCTGCACCGGCTTCCGCCCCGGCCGTGGCTTCCGCCCCCGCCCCCACGCCGGCACCTCGGGTGCTGGTGGTCGGCACCGACGCCGCCTACGCGCCGTTCGAGTCGCAGAACGAAAAGGGCGAGATCGTCGGCTTCGACATCGACGTGGTGAGCGCCGTGGCCCAGAAGGCAGGCTTCGAGGTGAAGTTCGTCAACACGCCGTGGGAAGGCATCTTCAACACCCTGCAGCAGGGTGACCGCGACTTCCTGGTGTCGGCCATCACCATCACCGACGAGCGCAAGCAGACGATGGACTTCTCGTCGCCCTACTTCGATGCGCAGCAGCTCATCGCGGTGAAGAAGAACTCCAAGGTAGGCAAGTTCGACGACCTGAAGAAGCTCAAGGTCGGCGTGCAGACCGGCACCACCGGCGACGAAGTGGTGACCAAGCTGCTGGGCAAGAACAGCACCAACGTGAAGCGCTTCGAATCGACCCCGCTGGCCCTGAAGGAGCTGGAGTCGGGCGGTGTGGACGCAGTGGTGGCCGACAACGGCGTGATCATCAACTACGTGACCAACAACTCGGCCGCCGGCTTCAAGACGGTGAGCGACAAGTCGTTCGCGCCCGAGCAGTACGGCCTGGCGGTCAAGAAGGGCAACACCGAGCTGCTCGAGAAGCTGAACAAGGGCCTGGCCGACATCAAGGCCGACGGCACCTACGACCAGATCTACACCAAGTACTTCGGCGCCAAGGCGGCCGAAGGCGCCGCTTCGGCCGCTTCGAAGTAAGCACGGGGCTGGTTCGCGATGGATCTGCGCTGGGAGATCCTGTCAGGCTACATGCCCTTGTTCGTCGAGGGCCTGTGGATGACGGTGAAGCTCACGCTCGTGGCCATCGGCTGCGGGCTTCTGCTGGGCGTGGCACTCGGGCTGGTCAGCAGCTCGCGTGACGCCCCGCGACCGAAGTCGGCTGCACTGGACTGGGGGCTGCGGATCCTGCGCGTGGTCACGCGCGGCTACGTGGCCTTCTTCCGCGGCACGCCGCTGTTCGTGCAGATCCTGCTCGTGCACTTCGCGCTGATGCCCACGCTGATCCACCCGGACGGCGGCCTGCTGGTCTCGGGCGATGCGGCACGCGAGTTCCGCCAGTCGCACGGCGCGTTCTTCTCGGGGGCGCTGGCGCTCACGCTCAACGCGGGCGCCTACATCTCCGAGATCTTCCGCGCCGGCATCCTGTCGATCCACCTGGGCCAGACCCAGGCGGCCTACAGCCTGGGCCTCACGCACGGCCAGAGCATGCGCTTCATCGTGCTGCCCCAGGCCTTCCGCCGCATGGTGCCGGCGCTGGTGAACGAAGGCGTCACCCTGATCAAGGACTCGTCGCTGGTGTCCGCCATCGGCCTGGCCGAGCTGGCACTGGCCGCACGCACCGTGGCCGGGGCCTACTCCCGCTACTGGGAGCCGTACCTGGCGATCTCGGTGATCTACCTGGTGCTGACGCTGGTGCTGTCCACCCTGGCCAGGCGGCTGGAGGCCCCGGCTCACCTGCGCGGGCGCTGAGGCGGCTGGAGGCCCCCGCGCACCTGCGCGGGCGCCGGGCGCCTGCCCGGTCAGACCTCCAGGTAGCCCTTCGCCAGCTTCTCGGCCACCAGCTTCTCCTGCTCGCGCTGCGCGCGGGCTTCGGAGTCGAACTGCTTGACCTGGGTCTGGCCGCGCGAGCCGATGCGCCCGAAGGTCACCGCCACCTCGCAGCCGGTGCAGGCGATCTGCCAGAACTTGCGCGAAGGCCCTTCCGTGTATTCGAAGCGCCGCGGCATCACGGCAGCCGGCGGCGGCTCAGCGGCCGCCTGCGGCACCGGCTCCCGCTCGGGCTCCCGAGCCGGCGCAGCGGCCGGCTGCACCTCGGCCATCGGCGCCACGGCAGGCAGCTCCTCCACCGCGCCCGACAACGCCCGCTCCACCCGCGCCAGCACGCTGTCCGGCGCCTCATGCCAGTCGCGCGACAGCACCTGCAGCGTCCGCCAGCCGAAGGCCGCCAGCGCGCGCGGCCGGGCCACGTGGCGTTCGAACACGTCGCGGTTCGCATACTGCGCGGCCGTATCCACCACGATGCCCAGCGCGTAGCGGTCCGGCAGGCTCGCGTCGCGCACCGCCAGCTCGCAGCGAAAGCGCGACTGGCCGACCTGCTCGTCGACCATGTGGCCGCGCGAGCGCAATGCGGCCGCCAGCTGACGCACCACCTCGTCGGGCGTGCCGTCGCCGCTGCCGAGCGCCTTGCGCGCCAGCGGATTCAGGTTCTCCAGCAGGCGGCGCGCCGACTCGGCATCGCCGCGCGAGCTGCATTCGGCGTATCGCAGGAACTGCTTGAGCGCCGCCGCGCCTTCGTTGTGGTCGTTGGTGATGGCCTCGTGGCGGATGCTGGCGACCACCGCCATGTGGTGGCGTGCGCGGCTGAAGATCACGTTCAGGCGCTTCTCGCCTCCGCGCTGGTTGATGGGGCCGAAGTTCATCAGCATGCGGCCTTCCGGCCCCGGTGCGTAGCAGATCGACAGGATCACGATGTCGCGCTCGTCTCCCTGCACGTTCTCGAGGTTCTTCACGAACAGCCCGCAGAACTGGTCGTCCTCCTCGCGCAGGTATTCGGCCTCCAGGCGGGCCGCGAAGCCGCTGTCGGCGGCGGCCAGCGCGTCCAGCGCTGATTCGATTTCGCTTTGCTGGGCCTCCGAGAAGGCCACGATGCCCAGGCTCTGTCCGGTATGGCGGGCCAGCAGTTCGCGCACCAGTTGCGCAATGCAGGCCGCCTCGGCCTCGTTGCGCCGCTGCGCATACACGCCGCCGGCCACGAAATGGTGACTGATCGGCCGCGCGAGCAGCGCATCGGCCTGCGCCGCCACGGCCGACGGTGCGGTTTCGCCGGCATTCAGCACGATGGGGCTCAGCTGCGGTGCCGGCAGGCCACGATCGGGGATGGTGTAGAGGTTGCCGGCGTAGAACGCTGCATTCGAGAACCCGATCAGGCACTCGTGGCGGCTGCGGTAGTGCCAGGCCAGCAGCGTGGCGGGCAGGTTGCGCGCGGCCTGGTTGAGCAGGCTGTCGGCGTCCAGCACCACCGCCACGCGCTCGCCTTCTTCCTCGATCGCCAGGGCCGCGTCGTCTTCGTCCTGCGACGACGACGAAAAGAAGCTGGTGGGCGGCAGCTGCATTTCGTCGCCCACCACGATGACCTGCGGCGCACGGTACAGCGCCGGCACCGCCTCTTCCACCGGAATCTGGCTGGCTTCGTCGAAGATCACCACGTCGAACAGCCGCGCATCGAGCGGCAGCGTGTCGGACACCGACAACGGGCTCATGAGCCAGACCGGCTTCATGTCGCGCACCACCCGCCCGCTGTCGCCGCTGGCGAGTTCGCGGATGGACTTGTAGCGCATGGACTTGCCGAACTCGTGCTCCAGCTCGCGGCGGCCGGCGGCGTATTGCTTCTTGAACAGCTTGCCTTCGGCATCGAGCTGGCTCGCCGCCAGCGTGGAGCGGTGCACGTTGTCGCCAAAGCGCCGCCGCACGCCGGCGCGCAGCGCCCGGGCGTTGACCTCGAGCAGCTCACGCTCGGCGGCATCGAGCCGTTGCGCATGCCGAGCCAGCTGCACGCCGTCGAAGCGCGGCAGCCAGCGCTCGCTGCGGTACACGCGCGCCAGCGCCTCGTGCGCGACTGCAAACTCGAGGGCCTCGGTCGACAGCGGCAGCGTGCGCAGCGTGTCGGCAAAGCCGGCGTCCGCATCGGCCAGTTCCTGCAGCAGCGGCAGCAACTCGGGCAACTGGTCGGCGTTCTCGCGCAGGTCTCGCAGCAGCTCGCCCAGCGACTCGAAACGCAACCTGGCCGGCGCATGCAGCAACTCGCCCAGCCACGGCTCCAGCCGATCGAGCTCCGGGGCGATTTCCGCCAGCCGCTGCACGCGGCCGCGCGCAGCGGCTGGCTCGTCGGCCAGCAGCCGGCGGTGCCAGTCAGCCAGCGCCGGCCGTCCCTGCGCGGCCTCGCGCAGTGCCTGCAGGCGTTGCACCAGCTGCTGCGGCTCGCGCAGGCCGAAGGAGGCCTCGGCCTCTTCGCATGCCGCCTGCAGCCGAGCCTGTGCCTGCTGCTCGGCTTGCAGCGCCGCCAGCACCTGGCTGGGCGCCGGCGCCACCGCATGGGCCGCGAACCTGTAGCGGCGAGCGAGCTCGCCGCGCAGGCGCCACCACGACGGCGACAACCAGCGCAGCAGCGAGCGCTCCTGAGCGCGCGCTTGCGCCAGTGCAGCGACAGTGTCGGTCGCAGAAAGCTTGTCCTGCCAGTGCACGGTCGCTTCGGCTGCCGCCGCCAGCGCCCGTTCGGCCGCCTCCACCTGATCGCATGCCGCAGTCAGCGCGCGGCTGGTGCCGCTGAGCGGATCCAGCAGGGCGAGCTGGCCACGCGCGGCGGGTTCGGCCAGCTGGCGCGCCTGCGCACCGAGTGCCAGCACATCGCCGAGCAAGAGCGTGCCCAGTTGCTCCTGCAGCACCTCGGCCACTACGTCACCGCTGCGGTCGAGAGCGGATTCGGCGCGATCGGCAAGCTCCAGCAGGCGCGTCAGCGGCCGCTCGTGGCGCACCAGGGCCAAGCCCAGATGCGAGAAGACGTGCTGCGCCAGGGTGGCTGCACCGGTGGTCTCGGCCACGGCACGCTGCAGGCGCTCGGCCAGTCCCGCATGGCGCAGCCATACATCGTGGCCCGGCAGCGCCTCCGCCTGCGTGGGGCCGAGGCGCGGATCGTGCTCGCGCAGCAGCACCAGCCGCTGCAGGAGTTCGCGCACCGCCACGCCGGCCTGCGCCGGCACCGCAAGCATGGCGGCATCGAAGCGCAGCAGTGCGTCCAGGTCCTGCGCCATCGCCTCGGCCATCTGGCCGCGCCGGCGCAACGCTTCGTCGAGCTCGTCGGGCGTTGCCAGCCACTGTTCGTAGGTCTGCCGCAGGTTCTGCACGAAGGCCTTCTTGTCGGCCTGCGAGTCGTGGATCATGCAGCACAGCTCGTCCAGCCCCTGCTGGCGCAGGCGATGGAACACCACGTCGATGGCGGCCCGCTTCTCGCAGACGAACAGCACCCGCTGGCCGCGGCCGACGTAGTCGGCGATCAGGTTGGTGATGGTCTGGGACTTCCCGGTGCCCGGCGGGCCCTGGATGATGTAGCTGGCGCCGCCGCGGGCCAGCGCCACGGCCGCAGCTTGCGTCGCATCGGCGCGCACCACCGCCCAGTGGTCGCCGGGCGCCAGCGGCGGCGGCGGATCGGTCTCGACCGCCCGCGGCTGCAGCGAGAACACCCGGTCGAAGGCCGGGTTGGGCAGGTCCGCCTCGATGAGCGCGGAGTAGTCCCGCACCAGCGACATCTTGCGGTAGTTGAAGTTGCCCAGCGTCACCGCGGTGAGGTCGACGTCCCACCGGTACGGGTTGGCCGCGCTGTCATGCAGCGCATAGGTGGTCCGCTCGATCAGCTCCGGCGTGGAGCTTGCCCCGCTCATCTGCGGATGGCGCGGCGCGGGCGGCGCGCCCACTGCGTCGCGCAAGGGCAGAGGTGTCGGCCTCACCTTGTCGTGGAACAGCTGCAGGCCGAGCGGGCGGAAGTCGTCGGCGGCATAGCTGTAGTCGTAGGCCGCCACCGGCGTGGCACGCGGCTCGCGCACGCGGCGCCGGCGCCTGAACTGCTCGAGCCGCTGGCGCGCCCGCTGATGGATCAGCTCGATTTCCGGCTGCGCGAGCAGGCGCAGCTGCACGCCGGGCTCGCTGGCCTGGATCTGCCGGAGCAGATCGCGGTGGAAGTCCTCGATCGTCGTGCTGCGCAGGTCCACCGATTCGGGCAGCTCGATGCCGTAGAGCTGCCGCAGCTGATGGCGCAGCGCCGGGTTGACCTCGGCCTCGCTGCCGGGCGCCTCGAGGATGTACTGGTCGCGCACGCCCTTCTTGCGCGAAAGCTCCACCGGCAGCAGCAACAGCGGAGACACCACCCGCTCGTCGCGTGCCTCCTTGAGGTTGTGCCAGCGCAGGAAGGCCAGCACGAGCGACAGCTGCGAGAAGCCGTATTCGGCGCGGTCGCGGCGCGCCTCCTGGATGATGTGGTCGAGCGCAGCCGGCAGATAGGGTTGGTCCTCGAAGCGCAGCCAGCGCGCCATCGCGATGCGTTCGCCCGCGACCACCTCCTCGGCGAAGCGCCCGCCCCAGACGCACAGCTGATCGAGCCGGATGCTGTTGAGGTCGACCACCAGCGGCACGCTGGCCACCGTGAGGTTGACCGACGACTGGGTCGGCCGGAAGTACAGCAGCCGGTTGCGCCGCGACAGGTCGAACAGGCGATCGCGCAGATGCTCCTGCACCGCGCGGCGGCGCTGCTGCGGCGCGCCGCCCGCGGCCACGCGCCCGAGCGCCAGGTCGGCCGGCTGGTCGCGATAGGTCTCCAGGCGGCGCACCAGCGAGGGCAGGTCGCGCGCGCGCATGTGGCGGTCCAGCGCCGTCATCTCGACGATCACGCCGGCCACCACCGGATGCAGGCGCTCGCGCAGCGTGAACAGGTTGTCGCGATGCGCAGCGAACAGCTGCAGGTCCTCGGCGGAGGTGAAGTCCAGGCCGCAGGCGAGGCTGGCCACCACCTGGCCGAGGCAGAGGATGTCGGACAGCTCGTCGTGGTGGTCGAGCCTGTGTTCCCAGGCGCGGTAGCCGGTCAGGTATTGCGGGCGCGCGAGCGGCGCGCCGGCGGCTTCGTCGTCCGCAGACACCGACAGGTCTTGCCACAGCGGGCCGGCTCCGCCATCGGCGCCCACCTCGGTGTCGATGCGCGACTGCCCCACCACCCGCAGCACCGAGGTCGCCGGTACGGCCAGGCGTTCGATGGCAGCGCGGTTGTCGCGCGGTGCCCGGCCCTCCGGGCGCGTCAGGCGCAGGCCGCCGTCTTCAGCCTGGTCGTAGGCCTCCACCCCGTCGAGCTGCGCCACGCGCGCCTGCTCGTGCAGCGCTGCCACCTGCCGCAGCAGCGGCAGCACCAGCGCCAGCACGTCGTCGGTCTGCAGGCCGCCTTCGGCCAGCCCGGCGTCGAGCACCCGCAGCAGCGCGGCACCGGTCTCAGCCATGCTCGGCCTCCGCGCGCGCCAGCAGCCCGGCAGCTTCCTGCTTCAGCCTGGTCAGGCTGCGCCTGGCCAAGCCGAGCTGGCGTTGCGCCAGCGGCTCGAAGGCCTCGCCGATGCCGAGCCTGTGGGCCAGCTGCAGCGCGGCCGCCAGCGGCACATCGTCGAGCTCGCGATCGCCGGCAGCGAAGTCGAGCAGCAACCACGCGAGGTATTCATGCGTGCCGCCGGAGGCGGCGACTTCGGCATCGAGCGCCACATCGCTGCTGCCCGCGCCGGCAGGCTCGAAGTCGGGAAAGAAGCGCCGTGCCTGAGCCAGCAGGGCGGGCGAGCGCAGGCAACGCGGCGCCAGCAGCTGCGCCAGCACCCTGCGGGTCAACGAGGTGAGCCGCTGCTGTCCGAGCAGGTCCAGCGTGTCCAGCGCCAGCGGCCCCTCGATCAGCGCCGCCAGCCGCTCATCGGCACCGGCGGCGCCTTCCACCCACAACGCCAGGCCGTGCGCGCGCACGAAGGCTTCGGGGTGGCTTTCACCGGCCGAGCGCCCGGGCGGTCTTTCCAGCACCTCGGCAGCCTGGCGCAGGTAGCTCTCGGCGCTGACTTCGGCCAGTCCGGTCTGCGTCTTGATCAGCGCACCCACCGCCGGCAGCAGCGCGCCGCAGGCGACGCAGCCGCCCCGGTCGGCGAACATCTCGGTATAGAGGCGATACAGCCGGGCCGTGTGCAGATGGCTCGCCCCGGCACGCGTGTCGGCCGCCGCTGCGCCGAGCACGCGGTCAGCGGTGTGGTAGTCGCCGCCGTCGCGCGTCCACAGGTGGTAGTGAGACAGCTCATGACCCAGCAGCGCTTCAAGCTCGCCGCCCTGCAATCTCTCGTGCACCGGGCCGGACAGCACGATGTGCGCCTCCCCGGGGACGAAATACAGCGCCGCATTCATGGCGCCATCGCCAGCCTGGTACAGCGTGACCGGCACATCGAGCTGCAGCCGGGCGGCGGCCTGCGCGCAGCGTTCGTGCAGGTCCGGATGCGAGTCGGCATCCAGCCGGTAGGTCCCCTTGAGCAGCTCGCTTCGCACCCATTGCGCATGCTCGCTGCGGGCTTGCGCCGAGGCGGCCCATTGCCAGACTTGCGGCTCCTCCTGCTTCAGATAGCGCACCACGGCCTGCTGGTACGGCAGTGGCGTCCAGCGGTCGAACGCGGTGGGCGCGAAGGTCGTCGGCATCGTGGCGGGCGAAGCTGCGAAGGCTGCATGCTATGCCAAGCTCCGGTCGCCGACCGCGGCTTCTGCGCTACAGCGTGCCCACGAAGTAGCGCTTCAGGCCCGCCAGGACCATCTCCACCGCGATCGCGGTGAGCACGAGGCCCATCAGCTTCTCGAGGGCCGACACCATCGAGTGCCCCAGCAGCTTGCGAATGCGGTCGGCCGCCAGCAGCACGATGCCGCTGACCGCCATGGCCGCGGTCAGCGCGCCGAGCCATTCGGTGATGCGGTCGGGCTGGCGCGAGGCCAGCAGCAGCACCGTGGCCATGGCCGAAGGGCCGGCCAGCAGCGGCACCGCCAGCGGAAAGATGAAGGGCTCCCGCGCACCGCCGTCGGAGCTGTAGATCTCGGAGCCGGACGAGAAGATCATCCGGATCGCGATGATCAGCAGGATCACGCCGCCGGCCACCTCGAGCGAACGTTCCGACAGGTGCATGAGGCTCAGGAAGCCCTGGCCGGCAAACATGAAGGTCACCAGCACCCCGAAGGCGATCGCGACCTCGCGCACCGCCACGCGGGTGCGGCGCGCCGGCTCCACCCCGCGCAGCACCGAAATGAAGATGGGCAGGCTGCCGAACGGGTCGAGCACGAGGAGCAGCAGCACGAAGGCTGAAACGAAGCTGTGGTCCATGGGCGGCGATTGTCGCCGGGCCGGCGCGGCGATTGCCTCCTGCGCCGACGCGTGAAGTGCATCACGACCCGCCCCGCCGCCCTCGATCCGCGAGGCCGCGTTTGATTTCCGTCAATCAAGTCGCTGCCGCGCGTGCCGACTATCCGGTCGTGCGTCTGCGACGGCTCGGAGGGTTCGAAGCCGCGACAACAGGCGGACGTCGAGGGAGAAAGAGCATGACGCATGACCTGCGGGCAAGGTGGGGAAGATTCTCCTTGCCGCTTCTGGTGCTGGCCGCGGGTTCTGCGCTGTCGATGGCTGTGGGCCGCATCGCCGGGGAGGAGATCGAGCACCGCGCACAGACGCGTGTGGACGTGGCGGCCCAGGAAGCCGCCTACAAGGTCCGTGAGCGCTTCGACGCCTACACCGAGGTGCTGGTCGGGCTGCGCGCCCTGTTCAACACCGCGGAAACCGTCACGCCGGCGCAGTTCCGGCAATACGTCGAGGGCCTGAGCCTGGACAGCAAGTACCCGGGCTTCCAGGTGCTCAACTATGCGGCCCATGTGCCGGCGGCCGGCAAGGCGGCCTTCGAGCAGTCGCGCGGCATGCGCCTGGCCGGCGATCGCGCCGAATACTTCCCGCTCGTGCTGATCGAGCCGCTGGCCGGCAACGAGGCGGCGCTCGGCAAGGACCTGGGCACCGCGCCCAAGACGCTGGAGGCGCTGCAGGCGGCGCGCGACAGCGGCAGCCTCACCGCGTCGGGCCGCAAGATCCTCATCAAGGACAAGCAGTCGGACATCGGCCTGGCTGTGCGCCTGCCGGTCTACCGCACCGGCCACCCCACCGGCACCGTGGAGCAGCGCCGCGCCGCCTATATGGGTTCGGTGGGCGCCGGCTTCCGGGTGGCCCAGGTGATGAACGGCATCACCCAGGCCGGCGGCCCCGGCCTGCGCGTGCGCCTTTTCGATGCGGGGCCCGCGGGCGGCGGGGTGCGCGTCAGCCCGAGCAGCTCGGCCCCTTCGCCGCGGGAACTGCAGGCGGAGCACCTGCTGTTCGACAGCCTGCAGCCAGGCGCGTCCGCCCCGGCGAACGCCTTCGAACGCGTGCTGACGTTCGAGCTCGGCAACCGGACCTGGGCCATGCAGATCGACGTCGGCGCAGACACCGTCATCAGCCCGTTCGACCGGGCGCTGCCGTGGCTGCTGGTGGCCTGCGGCGTCGCCATCAGTTCGCTGGTGGCCGGCATCCTCTATTCGCTGATGACCTCGCGCCGGCGCGCACTGGCGCTGGCGCAGTCGATGACGCGGCACCTGCGCCGCAGCGAGCAGCACCTGGAAGAGGCGCAGCGCCTGGCCTCCCTGGGCAGCTGGGTGCTCGACCTGGACAGCGGCACGCTGAAGTGTTCGGACGAAGCGCGCCGCATCTTCGGCTTCGCCGGGCCGGCCGATGCCAACCTGGCCAGGCTTCTGGAGCGCGCCCCGGCCCAGGAGCGCGCGGCCATGGAGCTGCACTTCGCCTATGCGGCGCAGACCGGCCAGCGCAGCGAGTTCGAACAGCAGCTCAGGCTGCCCGACGGCACCGAACGGTGGGTGCACGTGATCGCCCAGCGCAGTGACGAGGACGACCAGCCCGAACTGCGCGGCACGGTGCGCGACGACACCCATCGCCGCAAGGGCGCGCAGCGGCTGCGGCTCGAACACGAGATCGCGCAGCTGCTGGTGAGCGACAGCGAGCCCGACCTCGTGATCGCGCGCGCGCTCGAAGCGGTGTGCTCCTACCTGCGCTGGGACTGCGGCGCCTTCTGGAGCGTCGAGGACGGCCTCGCGCAATGCACCGGCTCCTGGCACGGCGGCAGCAACGCGGCGCTCGACCAGTTCGCCCGCATCAGCCGCTCGCTCAGCTACCGCAGCGACGAAGGCGCACTCGGCCGCGCGTGGGCCAGCGGAGCCCTCACCACCGTGGACACCACCACCCAGGCGCGCGAATACACCCGCGAAGCACTGGCCGCGCAGGCCGACCTGCGCAGCTGCCTGGTGGTGCCGACCCAGCTGTCGGACAGCAGCGTGACGGCGCTGGAGCTGCACAGCCGCGCTCCGCTGTCCGACATCGACCCCGACACGCAGGAGTCGCTGCGCGCCATCGCGCTGCAGCTGGCGCAGTACCTGCAGCGCAAGCAGGCCGAGCAGCAGCTGCGCTACGTGGCCAACCACGACGCGCTGACCGGCCTGGCGAACCGCGCCGCCCTGCAGCACGACCTGACGCGCGCCATCAAGCGCAGCCAGCGGTGCCAGAAACGGGTGGCGGTGCTGTTCCTCGACATCGACCGCTTCAAGCACATCAACGACACGCTCGGCCACGGAACCGGCGACGCGATGATCAAGGCCTGCGCCCAGCGCCTGTCCGCGGTGCTGCGCGATGACGACGTGGTGGCGCGGTTCGGCGGCGACGAATTCGTGCTGGTGCTCGAGAACCTCTCGCAGGCCAGCGATGCAGCGGTGGTGGCCGACAAGGTGCTGGCCTGCTGTGCCGAGCCCTTCGTGATCGACGGGCGCGAGCTGCACATGTCGGCCAGCATCGGCGTGAGCATCTTCCCCGAGGACGGCAGCGACGGCGAGACGCTGCTCAAGAACGCCGACGCCGCGATGTACCGCGCCAAGGACAAGGGGCGCGGCAACTACCAGTTCTATGCCGCGCAGATGAATGCGCAGGGGACCGAGAGGCTGATGCTCGAAAGCGGCCTGCGCCGTGCCGTCGAGCGCGGCGAGCTGGAGCTGCACTACCAGCCGAAGATGGACCTGCGCAGCCAGCGCATCGTGGGCGTCGAGGCCCTGATGCGCTGGCGGCATCCGGTGCTGGGCATGGTGTCGCCGGCGCAGTTCATCCCCATTGCCGAGGAGACCGGCCTCATCGAGCCGATGGGCCGCTGGGCCCTGGAAGCCGCCTGCCGCGACGCCCGCAGCTGGCAGGACCGCGGGCTGCCGCCGGTGCAGATGGCGGTGAACCTGTCGACGCGCCAGCTGAGCAGCCCGACGCTGCTGTCCGACATCGCGGCGGTGCTGCAGGCCAGCCGGCTGGACCCGGCTCAGCTGGAGCTGGAGATCACCGAGAGCGCGATGATGAAGAACCCCGAGCATGCGGCCGCACTCCTGCAGCAGGTGCGCATGCTGGGCGTGGGGCTGGCCATCGACGACTTCGGCACCGGCTACTCATCGCTGTCGTACCTGAAGCGCTTCCCGCTTTCCACTGTCAAGATCGATCGCAGCTTCGTGAACGACCTGTCGCAGGACAAGGACGCGCAGGCGCTCACCGACGGCATCATCACCCTCGCCCACGGCCTTCGCATGAAGGTGGTGGCCGAAGGCGTGGAAACCGTCGGCCAGCTCGACTACCTGCGCGCGCGCGGCTGCGACGAGATCCAGGGCTACTGGCTGTGCAAGCCGCTGCCCGCCGAGGAGGCGTGCAAGTTCATGGCACGCCACCTGCGCAACCAGTTTGCTTCGCCGGTGGCGGCCTGAAGGGCCCCGGGTCCGCCACGGTCAGGCAAGACGCAACCCGGAGCGGTCGCGCCGGGTGCAACACACCATGGGAGAAACCATGACTCTTTCGAGCACGAGCAAGACACTGGAACAGACCCTCGAGGCGATCCAGGCAATGGACCTGACGCTGATCAAGTTCAAGGCCACCCGCGATGAAGACGGCTACGGCTGGTCGCCCGCCTACGCAGACGAGCTGGAGCTGGCCTACAAGCGCTACCTGATCCTGCATGCCAAGTACCCCGACCTGATGCTGGCGCCAGAGCGCGACGTCGATCGCTTCTGGCACATGCACATCCTGGATACGCGCAAGTACGCCGCCGACTGCGAAGCCGCCTTCGGCCGCTTCCTGCACCACTTCCCCTACCTCGGCCTGCGCGGCGAAGACGACGCCAAGGCGCTCGACGACGCCTTCGAGACGATGCAGCAGCTGCACCTGAAGGAGTTCGGCGAACCCATGGGCCAGCCGCGCGAAGCCGCGGCGGCCTGCGGCGCCCAAGTGGCGTCCGCGTGGTGCGGGGTGGAGCCGTCGGTGCAGGCGCAGGCGGCCTGGTGCGGGGTGGAGCCGCAGCAGAAGGCCCATGCCGCGTGGTGCGGGGTCGAGCCTTCGAAGCAGCAGGCCCGCGCGGCCTGGTGCGGGGTCGAGCCGCAGCAGGCCAAGGCGGCCTGGTGCGGCGTCGAGCCTTCGACGAAGTCGTAGACACGCCAGCCAGCCCACCCGGGCACGTCACACCAAGAATCAAGATCCAGGGAGAGTCGGGGTCCGGCGGCGAGCGCCGCCGGATCGCCGGCAGCAGTTCAGAAGATGGCGACCCGCCGCTGCCCGCTGGCATCGGCCGCGGCGCGGTACATGCCCTCGCAGTTGAACGGCATCGCGATGTGTCCGCCCGCGTCGACGGCGATCACGCCGCCGCTGCCGCCGAAACGCTTCAGCTCGCCCAGCACCACCTCGTCGCAGGCCTCGGCCAGGGCGGCGCCATGCCGTACCCGCGCCGCGATGTCGTGGGCCGCCGCGCAGCGCACGAACCATTCGCCATGGCCGGTGCCCGACACGGCCACCCGCTCGTCGGCCCAGGTGCCGGCGCCAATGACCGGCGTGTCGCCGATGCGCCCGGCCCACTTGGCCGTGCGCCCGCCGGTGGAGGTGGCCGCGGCGAGGCGGCCCTGCCCGTCGAGCGCCACCGCGCCGACGGTGCCGTGTTTCACCGATTCGGGCACGCCCGCGTCGCTGCCGCCCGCGCGCAGGCGGGCCAGCTCGCTTTGCAGCGCGATCCAGCGCGACTCGGTGCGGAAGTACTCGGGCGGCTCGAGCGCCAGGCCCTGCGCCGCGGCAAACGCCTCGGCGGCCTCGAAGCCCAGCGTCACATGCGGGCTGTGCTGCATCACCGCGCGCGCCAGCAGCACCGGGTTGCGCACCCGCCGCAGCCCGGTCACGCTGCCGGCGGCACGGGTGGACCCGTCCATCACGGCCGCTTCGAGCTCGATGAAGCCCTGGTCGTTGAACACCGCGCCGCGGCCGGCATTGAACAGCGGGTCGTCTTCGAGCGCCACCACGGCAGCCTGCACCGCGTCGAGCGCGGCACCGCCTTGCCGCAGCACGGCCAGGCCGGCATCGAGCGCGGCTTCCAGCCCGGCACGGTAGGCCGCCTCCCGCTCGGGCGTGAACTGGCTGCGCAGCAGCGTGCCGGCGCCGCCGTGGATCGCGATCGAGAAGCGGCTCATCGAGGCGCCAGCAAGGCCTGCAGGTGCCCGCGGATCTGCTGCACCGTGGGGGCATGGTGGAAGTACTCCACATGCGAGACCGGCGAGGCGTTGTAGCAGGCCGCACCCATCATGGCCGACTGCAGCGGAATGAGGCCGTCGCCTTCGGCCTCGAAACCGCCGAAGTCCTCGATCACATGGCGCCACAGGTTGCTCGGCCAGTCGGCCGCCAGGCCGGCGCGCCATTGCGAGCCCCAGGCCGCGACGATCTGCGGCGGCAGCGGCTCGCCGTTGGCACGCTCGCGCACCGCGTCGGGCGTGAGGTCCTGGAAGCCCGGCGGAATGTCGCCGGCCATGCCGCGCTCGAGGTTCTTCAGCTTGGCCATCTCGTCGCGGTCGAGCAGGCCGCGGGCCACCCGCCCCAGCAGGCCGACCGCACCGGCCAGGCCGACCCAGCGCTGGCCGACAGTGCCGAACACCGGCGTGCCGTCGTGCGGGGCGCCGGCGGTGAGCGCGCGGAAGTCCCAGTTCGGCCAGCGGTCGATGAACTGGGGGAGTGCGAAGCGCACCACCGCGCCGCCGCGCGAATGAGTGAGGAAGACCATGCGCCCGCGCGGCGCCTTGCCGATGACGTGCTGCTCCAGCAACTCGGCCAGCGCGGCGATGTTCTCGTCCAGCCGCACGAAGCTGTCGTGCTCGAAGCGCCAGGCGCAGGCCGTGTCGAGCACGTCCATGCCCGACCATGGCGTGCCGACATGCCCTTGCGCCTCGAGCGCGAGCCAGGCCTCGAAAGCGCCGCGCGCAGAGCTCAGTCCGCCATGCACCAGCACGACGTGGGTGCCGGCATCGACACCGGCGGCTTGCGCACCCTGCACCGGCCGGTAGGCGACCGCCGGCACCGAGGCCGGGGCCACGCAGGCACCGCGCTTCTCGACCTGCTTCCACTTGCGGGCGTCGATCGCCGGGGCCGGCAGCACCTGTGACCAGTAGGCCTCGTCGCCCTTCAGGCGCGAGATGAAGGTCGGGTCGCGGTCACGCCGCACGCCGCGCAGCCGGTCGACCCAGTTCATGACGAACTGCACCGCCTTCGCCAGCGGGCCGATCGGGCGCGGCAGGCGCTCGTACAGGATCACCGGCACGGCCACCAGGAGGCCGACGCCCGGGCGCAGGCTGCGCACGATCGTAGGCGCGGTGGCCTTGTCCGGCGGCGTGACCCAGCGCGGCACTCCGCGGTCGATCTCGATCAGCGGCTCGGCCAGGCCCACGCCGTCGCCGCGCAGGCTGCACGGTGCCCACGGCGACAGGTCATCCGGGGAGCGCGCGCCCCAATAGATGCGGGTTTCGATTTCGAGCCGCACACGCACGCGCTCGCGCTTGCGCCACGCGGGAGGGCAGTGCTCGAGCAGCGCTTGAGCCACCGCCTCCGGCGTGGCCACGTGCGGCAGGCGCAGGCGCAGCGTGCCGGCGCGCTCCCGCAGGATGGGAGCCATGACCCACAGCGGCGGGTGCCAGTCGGCCGCCGTGTCATGCCGGCCGGGAGTCGACGTGGCCGACCCCTTGCCCTGCGCGTCCCAGGCGCCGCGATGGTCGGTGCCCGGCAGGCCGCCCAGGCGCGCGCTGGCGCGGGCTTCCTCGTCGAGCAGCCGCGCGATGCCCTCGCTCTCGGCCATGTGGCCGGCAAACCAGCCGGGGCGGTGGGCCTTGAAGCGCTCCAGCACTTCAGCCGCGGTGAGCGGCGCATGCACCGAATCGACGGGCGTGCGCGCTGCGGCCATCAGGGGCGCGGCGCGCGTGGCCTCGGCGTCGGCCGCGCGGCCGTCGAAACCGGGGGCGTTGTCCTCGAAGCCGAGTTCCAGATCGAGCAGCAGGGTGTGTTCGGCCATGCGCGTCACCTCACGCCGAGTTTGAAAGCGATCATCGCGCGCAGCTTGTTGGGCACCACCGGCTTCACCAGCAGGTGGAAGTCGTGGCGCCGGGCGTCTTCTTCGTGGCCGCTCATGGTGCTGCCGGTGACCATGATGGTGGGCACCGGCCCGAAATGGCCGCGCAGCGCGACGATGGCATCGATGCCGGTGCTGCCCTCGGGCAGCCGGTAGTCGACGATCAGCAGGTCGGGCTTCACACGCAGCGGGTCCTGCGCGAGGGCCCAGGCGCGCGCATTGGTCACCGAATCGAAGCTCACCACGCTGGCGCCCCAGCCCTTGAGCAGCACTTCGAGCGCCTCGCTCACGGCCGGCTCGTCCTCGACCACGACGATCAGGCGGTGGTCCAGCGTGAGGCCGATGGGCCCCTTGGGCGCGGCCGCCGGCCCGGCAACCCGCGGCGGCGAGCCGATGGGCAACACCAGCGTGAACACACTGCCGCGGCCGGGCACCGAGCGCACCGACAGTGGCGCGCGCATCAGGTCGGCCAGGCGCTTGACGATGGCCAGCCCCAGGCCCAGGCCCTTGCGGTGGTGCGCCTCGAGCGGCCGGCCGCCCTGCACCTGGTAGAACTCCTCGAAGATGCGGCTGCGTTCCTTTTCGGCGATGCCCACCCCGGTGTCCCACACCTGCAGCTTGAGCTGGCCGCCGCTGGTGCGGCAGGTCACGAGGATGCCGCCATCTTCGGTGTATCGGATGGCGTTGGACACGAGGTTGCGCAGGATGCGCTCGACCAGCAGCGGGTCGGCGTGCGCGTAGTGGCGCTCGCCGCGGAAGTCCAGCACCAGGCCCTTCTCGAACGCGGTGGGCTCGAAGGTCAGGCGCAGCCGTCCGAAGATGTCGCGCACCGAGAAGTCCTGCGGGTTCGGGTCCACCCCGCCGGTGTCGATGCGGGTGATGTCGAGCAGTTCGCTGAACAGGCCCTCGAGCGCATCGACCGAGCTGTTGATGCTGTTGACCAGCTGGCTCACCTCTGCGTCGTTGCGGCTCTTCTGCCGCAGCGCTTCGGCGAACAGCCCCAGCGCATGCAGCGGCTGGCGCAGGTCGTGGCTGGCGGCGGCGAAGAACTGGGTCTTGGCGCGGTTGGCCACCTCGGCCTGGCGGCGTGCCTCCTCGGCGGCGATCTTCTCGGTGCGCAGCTGCTCCATCAGGTGTTCGGTGCGGACCTTGAGCTCGACGATGTTGTCGTACACCTTGCGGTAGTTGCGGCCCATGATCGCCGCGATCATGAAGACGAACACGATCATGGCCGCCAGCTCGATGTCGCTGACACCGCCGCTGTAGAGCACGCGCGCCGCGATGGGCAGCAAGGTGGCCGCGGCGAAGACGTGAAAGACCGCGCCCTGGTGTGCCAGCAGCTGGATGGCTCCGAGCGTGTAGGCGTAGACGGTGACGATGAGCGCCGTCTTCTGCGCGGTGTCGCCCCACTCGTAGAGCAGCCACACCCCCACGCCCCAGAACAGGCCGCTCACCACGGTGAGGGTGTTCCACTGCCTGCGCCAGCGCAGCAGCGCGTCGATGCCCAGTTCGGCCACCTGGGGGTAGCGGCGATAGAGCAGCCAGCGCAGCAGCATGAGCCCGAAGAAGGGCACCAGCCACGCCACCATGTTCACCGCCGGCGTGGCGCGCCAGAACATGCCGTAGATGAGCAGCACGCCCACCGTGTTGGCGATCAGCGAGGCGGGCGTCTGCTGGTACAGCCCGCGGATGTCGTCCTGCAGCCGGCCCTGCTGCACGGGGGCCGGGGGTGTCGTGGTCTTGAGGGGCAGGCTAGCTGACACGTGTGATCTCCGGGGGCACGGCGGTGTTGAACGCGATGGCGGACTTTACGCGCGCCTGCCCGGGTGCGAGCACTTTCTGAGGACTGCTGCGCCAACCCGGCAGCAGTCGGCCGCCGTCGTCGGTGACCAGCGTGGGGCTCAGCAGGTCGACGCGCTGCGCCTCGGAATCGAAGTCGCCACGGCTGAAGGGCACAGTCTCCGGCGGCGCCAGGTCGGTGCCTGCCACGAAGGTGCGCCCGGGCGCGGGGTAGAACCCGGTCGTGCACATGTCGCCCACATCCAGCAGCGACGCGGTCCAAGAGCGGCGATGGCGCAGCAGCCTCGGCAGGTCGTGCGCCAGCTTGGCGAGGCGGTGGCGCGGCGCGTAGATCTGCTGCAGGGTCTCGCGGTAGGCGTTCACGAAGCGATCGAGCGGCGAGCGCTGCGGATCGAGCACCAGCGTGTAGCCGTTGAAGTCGTTCAGGTTGGCGTTGGGCAGGAACTTCGGCGGGTCGCCGGCCGCCATGCGATGGAAGAACGGCGTGCCTGGGAACGGGGTCTCGAACGACACGAAGCTCGGCACGTGCAGGCCGCAATCCCTGAGGTGTGCAGGCAGCGAACGGATGTAGTCCTCGTCGTCGTGCACCGGGCTCACGAGCAGCCCGGCGATCACCAGGATGCCTTCCTGAAGGCTCTGCTCGATCGCCTCGCCGATCTTGGCGATGTTGTTCTGCGGCTTCGCAATGTCGGCCAGCGTCTGCGGGTTGAAGGTCTCCAGCCCGACGAACACCGAGCGGCAGCCGCTGTCGTACATCAGCTTGAGCAGCTCCCGGTTGGCGATGACGTTGAAGGTGAGGCAGGCTCCCCAGCGAACGTCCAGCGGCTTGAGCGCGTTGCACAGCTCGCGGAACCACTTCAGGTTGCCGGCCAGGTTGTTGTCGTAGAACATGACCAGCCGGCCCTTCCAGTCGGGCACGCCGGCCTGTCGCAACGCCTCCCTCGCGGCCCGCACGTCGCGCACCACCGATTGCACCGGCCGCAGGGCATGGCCGTTGCCCAGCGCGGTCAGCACGCAGAAGTCGCAGGTATAGGGGCAGCCGCGGGTCGCCTCCACCGCCAGCGGAAAAAGCTGCTGGGCGGCCACCGGCGCCACGTCGGGCGTGGGCACGAGACCGGGCTGGTAGCCACCCGAGCGGTACACCGGCCGCAGGCAGTTGGATCGCACGTCCTCGGCGATGCGCGCCACCGTGTCCTCCGGCTCGCCGATCACCACCGCGTCGAAGTAGGGCTGGCACAGATGGGTGTAGGTCGAGGCCATCGCACCGCCGAGCACCGTGCGGGCGCCGCGGCGGCGGTAGTAGTGGCTGATCTGCCTCGCCCGGTCGAAGTCGGAGTGCATGCACGACAGGAACACGAGGTCGTAGCTCTTCGACCAGTCGGGGTCGTCCCAGGTGTCGTTGACGATCTCGACCTCGCACCAGTCGGGCAGCAGCGCGGCGATCAACGGCCCGATCTGCGGCTGCAGCGCGCCGCGGTGATGCGCCCCGCGGCGGTGGTAGTCGACGAACACCGAAATGATGGCCACCCGCATGATTGACTGCCCTCGCGTTGCCCAGCACCACGGCGGCAGGCGAAAGCCCCGCCTGCCGGCACTGCCCCCAATGGCCCTCAGGCCGTCACTTCGAACCGGACCGGCTGCCGCTGCTTCTCACTTGCGAAGCGATCGGCCAGGGCCCTGGCCACCGCTTCACCCGATCTGGCCCCCGATTCGTGAAACCCATCGTCGGTCCAGGCGCCGCAGAACCAGGTGTTGCCGGTTCCCTGCAAGGCCGGCAGGCGCTGCTGCGCGCTGGCCGTCGACAGGTCGAAAACCGGGTGGTCGTATTCGTGGCGGGCCAGCACGTACCGGCCGTCGATCGGGCGGCACGGATTGAGCGAGGCAAACACCGGCGTGTCCAGGCCCAGAGGCTGCAGGCGGTTGAGCCAGTAGTGGACGCACGGACCGCGGGCATGCACTTCGTCGGCCGGGCCCACACCCTGCTCATAGTTCCACGCGCACCATGCCGACTTCGGCCCGGGCATGACCGAGGCGTCGGTGTGCACCACGCTCTCGTTGCGCCGCCACCGGAAGGCGCCAAGCACGGCGCGCTCGCCGTCGGTGGCGTCCTGCGCCAGCAGGCGCAGCGCGTGGTCGGCATGGCAGGCGAACACCACGTGATCGAAATGCTCCTGGCGACCTTTCACCTCCAGATCGACCCGCGTTTCACCGGCACGCAGCACCCTGCGGACCGCGAGGACCGGGGTCTCGGGCTGCACGCGGTGACCGAGCTCGCGCAGCCTTTGCACGACCCGCCTCACGTAGGTCCTCGACCCGCCGAGCACGGTGGACCAGGGCTCCTTGCTGCCCACGTCGAACAGGCCATGGAGATGGCCGAAGCGCAACACCAGGGCCGCCGGAAACTGCGCCATTTCGCGCAGCGCGCAGCCCCACACGCTGGCCAGCATGGGCAGCACGAAGCAGTCGCGCAGCGTGGCGCTGAAGCGATGACGGGCAAGGAAGTCGCCGAACGTGCCCTGGCCGCCGGCCTGCAGCGCCGCTTCGCGGGTGGCCTCGCGCTGGAAGCGCAGGAACTCCGCCAGGGCGCGCCAGTACCGCGGCCGCAAGAGGTTGCGGCGCTGGGCAAACACCGCATCGAGACCCGGCCCCGCCCAGACCAGCCGGCGCCCGGGCACCTGCACCGAAAACGACAGCTGCTGGGGAACCACCTGCACGTCGAGTTCAGCGAACAGGGTCAGCAGCGTGGTGTAGCTCTTCTCGCTCAGCGAACTGAAGGCGATGTCGGCCTCGACCGGCCGGCCGGCCACGGACAGGTCCACGGTGTGCGCATGACCGCCGAAGTCCGCCGAGGACTCGAACAGCGTGACATGGGCATGCGCGGCGAGGCGATACGCAGCGGTCAGGCCGGAGACGCCGGCACCGACCACGGCCACGCGCCTCATGCGGCGGCACGGCCCGCCAGGCGCCGTGCGGACTTCAGAAGAGCAGGCATGGAAGGCCTAACGGCTGGGTCGCCAGGCCGAAAAACCGCCCTGCTGCGTCATCTGGCTCACCGCCAGCACGGCTTGCGTCCGGGAGCTGACGCCCAGTGCGCGCAGCACCGCAGCGACGTGGTCCTTCACGGTTTCGACCGAAAGATTGAGCTCGCGGGCGATGAGCTTGTTGGGCTTGCCCTGCAGCAGCAGCGCCAGCACGTCGGTCTGGCGCGGCGTGAGGCCGAGCGAAGCCAGCGGCGGCGGCTTCTGGAAGTCGCTGGCGGAGGCCTCGCGGCGCACCACCCGCAGGTACCCCGGCGTGGTGTCGGTCTCCTGCACGGACGGCGCCGTGCCGCTGCCCATGGTCATGGGCGGCACATAGATGCCGCCGGACATGACCAGGCGCAGCGCCTCGAAGAGCTGTTCGTTGCTGGCGCGCTTGGGCACGAAGCCCATCGCGCCCATGTCGATCGAGCGGATGACGTCGCTGGTGCGGTCGGAGGCCGACACCACCACCACCGGCAGGGCGGGATAGGTCTCGCGCAGGTCGGCCAGCAGGTCGAAGCCGTTGGCGTCGCCCAGTTGCAGGTCGAGCAGCACGAGGTCGAAATCGGAATCGGCGGCCAGTGCCGCACGGGCTTCGCGGGCGCTGCCGGCACCGGCCACCGTGACGTCGTCGCCCAGGCCCTTGATCACCGTCTGCAGGGCAGAGAGGATGAGCGGGTGGTCGTCGATCAGCAGCACTTTCATTGCGTTTCGCTCTTTCCTCGGCTGCCTGCTCGTGGCGGCAGCGCGGTCTCGTTGTGACTCTCGCCTGTGCGCGCGATCCTAATTCAGCGGCCCCGTTCCACCACACCCCCCTCACGGGGGTGTGATGAGCTCCGGCGGCCGGCCCGCCTGCTCAGACGAAGCGACGGGTCAGCGACTCGGCCACGCACACCGGCTTGGCCGAACCTTCCTGCTCGATCGAGGCTTCGATGGTGAGCTGTGCCCCGCCTTCGATCTCCTCGTAGCCGAGCAGCCTGAAGTGCGCCCGCAGCCTGCTGCCCACCGGCACCGGCGCGGTGAAGCGCACCCGGTTGAGGCCGTAGTTCACGCCCATGTGCGAGTCGGCCACCGCGAACGCCGTCTCGAAGAACACCGGCAGCAGGCTGAGGGTGAGGAAGCCGTGGGCGATGGTGGTGCCGAACGGGCCTTTCGCGGCGCGTTCTGCGTCCACGTGGATCCACTGGTGGTCGCCGGTGGCACGGGCGAACTCGTCGATGCGCGACTGCTCCATGGTGAGCCAGTCGCTGACCCCGATCTCCTGGCCGACCAGGGCTTCGAGGTCCTTCAGATGCGCAAACGTCTTCATGCAGCAAAGGCGCGCAGCGCCCGCGGGTAGTGGCGACCGGCCCGATGGTGCCGGCGCGCGGCGGCGGCGTCAGTCACCTGCGCGCCACGGGCGGGCGCTACTGGGCAGCCCACGCGGTGACCGGCGCCCATTGCTCCAGGTCCTTCTCGACCCGTCCGGGCGCCACGTCCCACAGCGTGAGGCCGCGGGCTGCGAGGTGCACGTAGTTCTGGGTGTCGCGCAGGTGGGTGAGCACCGGCGCCCCTAGCGTCTCGAGGAAGCTCTTGAGCTGGTCGGCGGCGATGGTGTGGTCCTTCACCCGGTTGCCGACCACCGCCACCTTCACCTTGTCGTGCTTGCGGCGTACCTGCAGCTCGGCCACGAAGGCCCGCGTGGCGTAGATGTCGAAGATGCTGGGCTGCAGCGGCACGAGCACGTAGTCGGCCAGCTTCATCACCTCGTCGAGCCGCTTGCCGTGCAGGCCCGCCGGGGTGTCGATCACCACGTGGGTGGTGCCCTTGGGCGGCTTGACGATGTCTTCGTGGTCGGTGTCCCAGGTGGCGATGGTTGGGAGCTCGGGCGGGCGCAGCGACAGCCAGGTGCGGGCCGACTGCTGGCGGTCCACGTCGCCCAGCATCACCGCATGCCCCTGGCGGGCCAGCCAGCCGGCCAGGTTGGTCGACAGCGTGGACTTGCCCACGCCTCCCTTCGGATTGGCCACCACGATGACCGGCATTGCGCGCTCCTACCGTTGTGTCGATCGGGTATGTTAGCGGCGACTTTCAAGACGAACTCCCAGGATCAACCCATATGGCCCGTGCCCTCGTGCTGCTCGCCCACCCCGACCTGCGCCATTCGCGCGTCACCCGCGCCCTCATGGCAGCGATGCAGCCCTTGCAAGGGCCGGGCCTGGCAGTGCGCGACCTCTACGCGCTCTACCCCGACTACGTGATCGACGTGCCCGCCGAGCAGGCCGAACTGGCCAAGGCCGATCTCGTCGTCTGGCTGCACCCCTTCCACTGGTACAGCATGCCCTCACTGATGAAGCTCTGGCTGGACGAGGTGCTGGCCTACGGCTGGGCCTACGGCCACGACGGCCGGGCACTCGAGGGCAAGGACCTGTGGCTGGTCACCTCCACCGGCGGCGGCGAGTCTGCCTACCATCCGGCCGGCTACAACCGCTATTTCTTCGACGCCTTCATGCCCCCCTACGAACAGACCGCTGCGCTGTGCGGCATGCGTTTCCTGCCGCCGATGGTGTTGCACGCCGCCCACAAGGTCGACACCGCCAGCCTGCACAAGCATGCCGCGCTGTTCGCCGAGCGCCTGGCCAGCTACCCCGCCTGGCCCGAGCTCGCCGAGCTCGAAGAGCGCGAGATCTGCGACGTGCCCGAAGCCGACCGGCCGCAGGACGCGGTGGCCGTCTGATCCGACCCGAAGCCTCCCATCGAGAGACTCCTGCATGGAACACAGCTCCTGGCTCACGTCGAGCCTCGTCTTCCTGGCCGCCGCGGTGCTGGCGGTGCCCCTGGCCAAGGCGCTCGGCCTGGGTTCGATCATCGGGTACCTGGCCGCCGGCATCGTCATCGGGCCGTTCGGCCTGAAGCTGGTGGACGACCCCAACACCCTGCTGCATTTCGCCGAATTCGGCGTGGTGCTGATGCTCTTCCTGGTGGGCCTGGAGCTCGAGCCGCGCCGGCTGTGGGCGCTGCGCCGGCCGATCTTCGGCTGGGGCATGGCCCAGGTGCTGGCCTGCGCCGCGGTGATGGCGGGTGCCGCCATGCTGGCTGGCGTGCCGTGGCGCATGGCGGTGGTGGCCGCGCTCGGCCTGGCGCTGTCGTCCACAGCGGTGGCCCTGCAGGTCATGGCCGACCGCAACCTGATGCCCACGTCGTCGGGGCAGGCTGGCTTCTCGATCCTGCTGTTCCAGGACGTGGCCGCCATTCCGATCCTGGCGCTGATCCCGCTCCTGGGCACCGCCGCGGCCGACGACGGCAACGTGTGGGTCGAGGCCGCGCGGGCGGCCGGCGTCATCGCGGCCATCGTGCTGGTGGGCCGCCTGCTGCTGCGCCATGCCTTCCGCTGGATCGCCCGCAGCCGCACGCCGGAGATCTTCACCGCCGCCTCGCTCGGGCTGGTGGTGGGCATCGCCGCGCTGATGCAGGCGGTGGGGCTGTCGATGGCGCTGGGCGCCTTCCTGGGCGGCGTGCTGCTGGCCGAGAGCGAATACAAGCGCGAGCTCGAAACCGACGTCGAGCCGTTCAAGGGCCTGCTGCTCGGCCTGTTCTTCATGGCCGTGGGCATGAGCATCGACTTCGGCGCCCTGCTCGCCCGCCCTGGCGTGGTGGCGCTGATCCTGGTCGGCTTCCTGGTCCTGAAGGCGGTGGTGCTGTGGATCATCGCGCGGGCCATGGCCCTGCCCTACCAAGAGCGGCCGGTGTTCACGCTGCTGCTGGCCCAGGGCGGGGAGTTCGCCTTCGTGGTGTTCCAGCAGGCCGCGGGCGCGCGGGTCTTCAGCGCCGAGGCGGGTTCGGTGCTGATCGGCGCGGTGGCGCTGAGCATGGTGCTCACGCCGCTGCTGCTGGTGGTGATCGACCGCTTCGTGATCCCGCGCTATGCCGACTGCGACGTGCCGGCGCTGGCGGAGCTGGCCGAACCGCAGGACGCGCCGGTCATCATTGCCGGCTTCGGCCGCTACGGGCAGATCATCGGCCGCCTGCTGTATGCCAACGGCCTCAAGGCCACCGTGCTGGACCACGACGCAGAACAGGTGGAAACGGTGCGGCGCTTCGGCTTCACCGTGTACTACGGCGACGCGACCCGGCTCGACCTGCTGCGCACCGCCGGCGCAGCCTCGGCGCGGGTGCTGGTGCTGGCCATCGACGACATGGAGCAGAGCCTCAAGGTGGCCGACCTCGCGCGCGCGCACTTCCCGCAGCTCACCGTGGTGGCGCGGGCCCGCAACGTGCAGCACTACTACGCGCTGCGCGACCGCGGCGTCGCGTTCGTCGAGCGCGAGACGCTGGACTCGGCGCTGGCCAGCGGGCGCAGCGTGCTCGAGCAGATGGGCTGGCTGCCGCACCATGCGCGGCAGCTGGCGATGCGCTTTCGCCGCCACAACGTCGAGCAGGTCGAACGCATGTGGCCGCACCACAAGGACCAGGCGCAGCTCATGGCCATGTCCAAGGCCGGGCGCCAGCAGCTCGAGGAGCTGTTCGCCCAGGAACGCGCGCAAACCAAGGAGCGCAAGGTCGAAGGCTGGGGCGGCTGAGCACGCATGCCGCCGACGCAGCTGCAGGCCTACCGGGTCGCCCGCCGCCTCACCGCCTCGATGTAGGCCTCGCCGTCCGGCGGCAGGCCGCTGCGCTGCGAAGCCCAGATCATTTCGCCCAGGCATTCCATCGCCTCGTGCTGCGCCTCGTGCATGGAGCCGCGCCGGTGCGCCAGCAGTTCGACCGCCTGCTTGATGCCGCGCGGCTGGTCGATGCTCACCTGCTCGGAGATCGACAGGTGCATCGACAGGTGCAGGAACGGGTTGGTCCGCCCCTCCTCCACCGTGTAGCTGGCGGCCACGGCCGCATCGGCATCCGACAGGTCGTCGAAGTACTCCGGATGCTGCGAGATCCAATCCGCCGCCAGCGCCTCCAGCGGCGTCAACGGCTCCTTCGCCCGGTCCTTGCGAAAGGTCTCGCAGAAGAAAAGGCGCACTTCGTGCTGGCTGGGTTCGAACATTCCACAATTGTCGCCTCCGACCACAAAGCCCTGCCAACATGAACGTGACCACCGAACAGCTCTTCACCGAGGCGCGCACCCACAACGTCTGGCTCGACGAGCCTGTGTCCGACGAGCAGTTGCGCCAGCTCTACGACCTGCTGAAGTGGGGCCCGACGTCGGCCAACTGCAGCCCGATGCGGGTGATCTTCTGCAAGTCGCCCGAGGCCAAGGCGAAGCTGGTGCCGCTCATGGACCCGGGCAACCGCGAAAAGACCGGCAAGGCGCCGGTGACGGCCATCATCGGCATGGACATGGCCTTCTACGACCAGCTGCCCAAGCTCTTTCCGCACACCGACGCGCGTCCGTGGTTCGCCGGCAAGGAGGCCAAGATCGCCGAGACGGCCTTTCGCAACAGCAGCCTGCAGGGCGCCTACCTCATGCTTGCGGCGCGCGTCATCGGGCTCGACTGCGGGCCGATGAGCGGCTTCGACGCAGCCGGCGTGGATGCGGCCTTCTGGGCCGGTACCACGGTGAAGACCAACTTCGTCTGCAGCCTGGGCCATGGCGACAGCACCCGGCTGTTCCCCCGCAGTCCGCGGCTCACCTTCGAAGAAGCCTGCAGCATCGCCTGATGCTGCCGCCGGTCATCACCGACCCTGCGTTCTATGCGGTGGCCGTGCCGGCCGTGCTGCTGATGGGCGTTTCCAAGAGCGGCTTCGGCGCAGGCTTCGGTGCACTGGCCGTGCCGCTGATGGCGCTGGCCGTTCCGGTGCCGCAGGCGGCTGCCATCCTGCTGCCGCTGCTGCTCGTGATGGACGTGCTGGGCCTGGCCGCGCTGGTGAAGGAAGCCGACCGCGGCCTGCTGCGGCTGCTGCTGCCTGCCGGCCTGCTGGGCACGGTGATCGGCACCGTGCTGTTCGGCCTGCTGCCGGCGCATGTGGTGGCCGGCGTGGTGGGCGCGCTCACGCTGCTGTTCCTCGCGCAGCGGCTGTTCTTTCCGGCACAGGCCGATGCACCGCCGCCTCCGCGCTGGCTGGGCTTCGCGCTCGGCACGGCCTCCGGCTTCACCAGCTTCGTGGCCCATGCGGGCGGGCCGCCGGTGAGCGTGTACCTGCTGCCACTGCGCCTGCAGCCGGTGGTGTTCACCGCCACGATGGCGGTGTTCTTCGCGGCGGTGAATGCGTCGAAGTGGGTGCCCTACGCCTGGCTCGGGCTCATCGACCTCACCAACATGGCCACCTCGGTGGCGCTCATGCCGCTGGCGCCGCTGGGGGTGTGGCTGGGCGTGCGTTTCGTGCGGCGGGTGGACCAGCGGCTGTTCTACCGGCTCATCTACCTGGGCATGTTCCTCACCGGCACCAAGCTGCTGTGGGACGGCCTGCGCTGAGCCTGCGGCCGTCAGCTTCCCGTCAGACGCGGCAACGAAGGCGAGCCGTGCTGCGTCCGCAAGCGCGCAGCGCCTCGTATGTGCTTGCCGTGACACCACCAACCCTCAAGGAGCTGCCCGATGTCGACCCGCAAGATCCTCGCACTTTGCCTGCCTGCCCTGCTCGCCGCCTGCGCGGCCGGCCCCACGCCGAAGCCGCCTGCTGGCGTTCCGGTGCCGGAGGCCTTGAAGGCCGCGCCCGATGAATCGCTGCTGGCGGTGGTGGGGGCCACCGGCGTGCAGATCTACGAATGCCGTGCGAAGAAGGACCAGCCCTCGGCGGTGGAATGGGCCTTCGTGGCGCCCGAGGCCGAGCTGCAGGACGACCAGGGAAAGCGCATCGGCCGGCACTACGCCGGGCCGCACTGGGAATCGCAGGACGGCAGCCGGATCGCCGGCACGGTGAAGGCCCGAGCCGATGCACCCGACGAAGGCGCCATTCCCTGGCTGCTGCTCAGCACGCGATCGGCCGGGCCGGCCGGCGCCTTTGCGAAGGTGACCAGCATCCAGCGCATCAACACCCAGGGCGGCATGGCGCCCAGCAGCGGCTGCACCGCCGCCACGCTGGGCCGGCAGGAGCGCGTGGGCTACACCGCGGACTACCTGCTGTTCACGAAGCGTTGACAGGCCGATCCCTGGCCCGCAGCTCGCTCGGCGACATGCCGTAGGCCGCGCGGAAGGCCTTGCTGAAGTGGCCGGGGTCGGTGAAGCCCCAGTGCCGGGCGATCTCGGCGATGTGCCTGGACATCAGTGCGCGGCTGCCCAGGTCGCGCCGGCACATCGCCAGGCGCTGGTCGCGGATGTAAGCCGACAGGGTGCTGCCGCTGCCCTCGAACAGCTTGTGCAGGTTGCGTTCGGACATGCGGAAGGCCCGCGCCAGCGAGGCAATGCCGAGCGCCGGATCCGCCAGATGCCGGTCGATGTGGCGCTGCACCTGCTCGAGCAAGGCCTGCCTCAGACGGGGCGACGGCAACGATGGCTGCTCGCCGAGGCACACACCCAGCAGGTCGAGGGTGGCGTCGAGCACCGGCTCGCGACTGGCCGGAGGCAGCTCGCCGAAACGCCGCATCAGCGCACGGAAGTGGTCGGCGAACAGCGCGCCCGCCCCATGGCGTCCGCCCATCGGCCGGCCCACCAGGTCGCGGACCCGGGGCATGCGCCGCAGCAGCTCGCGCTCGGGCACCAGCAGCGACATCTGGCGCAGCTGCTGCCCGGTGGCGAAGGCCATCGGCCGCGTGCTGTCCCACAAGGTGAACATGCCCTCGGTGAGGTGCACCTCCTGGTCGTCACCGAAGCGCAGTGTCTCGCTGCCCTCGGCGATCATCACCACGGTGAGGTAGGCCTCGTCGTCGCGGACGATCTGCGCGCGGCTGCGCGTACCGCTCACCCGCACCGGTGCCGTGCAGTCCGTGAGGCGCATGCCCTCGAAGCGGTGCTGGCGCATGGAAGCGGGGAACTGCTCGCAGGCGACCTGGGGGATGTCCCAGCTCAGGTGCGCATCGACGATCACCTCGCGCCAGGCGTCGAACTGGCGGCCCGGCGGCAGCGCCGAGGTGGTCCATACATCGGTCGGGGCGCGTTCGATGACAGGGCTTGCAACGTTCATGGCCTGTTCGCTCAATGAAGGGAAGGGTCGCTTCGAGACGACCCGCCAGCGTAGGGGATGCACGATCCGAAGGCATTACGCAACGGTGACCATACCCTGACGGGCCGGTGAATCTCGCGCCCGGCGCCTAGCGACCGAAACTCAGCGTGCCGATCAGGTAGATCTCCCGGCTGCGATCGATGAAGATCTTCTTCTTCGACGTCACGGTATAGGTCTCGCCCGAGGGCCTGGTGATGGCTTCCTCGTTGACGTTTTCGGCGTGCGACCGGAACACCACGTCGTCCATCCGCCAGAACACGTCGGCCTGGCGCTCCGGAAAGAAGTCGTAGTCCGACTTGCCCAGCAGGCCCTCTCTCTGCTGCCCGACCAGCCTGCAGAACTCGCGGTTGAGAAACACCCAGCGGTGGTCCTGGTCCTTCACGAAGACCGGGTCCGGCATCGAGTCGATCATGTTGAACAGCGAGGCATTGGCGCTGCGCAATTCGTCCACGACGCTCATCTTCTCCCGCTCGTCTTCCAGCAGACCGTCCAGCTGCGCCGCCACGCCCCGCGTACCGACGAGCCGGTGGGCATGCGCGAGGTGGATCCGGGCCGTCTGGTGGTCGCCCCGGCTTTCGTGGATGCGGCCGAGCGCATGGTGGACCGCCGCCTGGGTCGCCGCAGCCCGGCCTGCCTTGCGGCTCAGCAGCCTGGCCGCCAGCACCATGGCGGCATCGTGGTCTGCCAGCATCAAGGCGTGCAAGAGCCCCATCACCTCGCGCCGGTTTTCCGAGGGCTGCGCGAGCGGGTTGTCGAAATGGTGGTTGACGGACCGCCCCTGCACCAGAGCCATCAGATCGGCGTCTGCGGCCTCCTGCACTTCCGCCACGAAGCAGTAGCCACGGCGGCGGCTCGTCACGATGACGCAGGGCCGGCTGCCGTGGTCACCAATGGCCCTGCGTGCCTTCTGGATGGCGGTGGCGATCACGCCATCGGAGACATGCCGGCTCTTCCAGACCCGCTCGACGAGCTGATCTTTCGAAACCACATGGCCGCGATGGCGGATCAGGAAGACGAGCAGGTCGAAAGGCAGCGGCTCGATGGGCTGGTCTGCCCCATTCAATGCGACTTGCCGGCGATGCACATGCACCTCGCAGCGCTCGAACCGGAATATCTCTGCCTTCATGCCACGCGCAACAACTCAACAACGACGCGCCGACCAGGCCCCGTAGGCAGGCAGCTGCGATCGATCGGATGCTACGTGCTTGCCCGAGGCCGCAGGTGGCGAAGTGCGTGAATATGTCTCGACCTCGCGACAGCGGCCGACGCCGCCAGGCGACATCACGGTGCCTGTGCGCGCCATTCGCTCGGCGACACGCCATAGGCGGCACGGAAGAGCTTGCTGAAGTGCCCCGGATCGGTGAAGCCCCAGTGCAGGGCGATCTCGGCGACCTGACGCGCCATCAGGCTGCGGCTGACGAGGTCGCGCCGGCACATCGCGAGGCGCCGCTCGCGTATGTAGGCACTGACCGTCGTGCCGGTCCCTGCGAAAAGCTTGTGGAGGTTGCGCTGCGACATCCGGAAGCTGCGTGCCAGCGAGGTGACGCCGAGTTCCGGATCCGTGAGGTGCCTTTCGATGTGGCGCTGCACCTGCTGGAGGCTGAACCGCCCCAGCCGGGGTGATGGCAGTTCCGGTTGCTCGTGCAGGCATGCACGCAGCAGCTCGAGTGTCGTGTCGAGCACCAGCTCGCGGCTGGCTGCAGGCAACGCGGCGAAGTGAAGCATCAGGGAACGGCAATGGTCCAGGAACAGGCCGCCTGCTCCGTGCGACCTCATCGGGCGACCGATGAGATCTTGCATCCGCGGCATGCGGCGCAACATCTCGGCCCCGGAAATCGGCACCGACATCTGGTGCAGCCGCGTACCGGCTGCCAGGCTCATCGAGCGCGTGTCGTCGCACAACATGAACATGCCCTCGGCCAGATGCACTTGTCCGTCAGGCCGCAGGTGCAGCGTTTCGCTGCCGTCGCGTGCCATCACCACGGTGAGGTGGCTGTCGCCGTCGTGTGGGGCCGGCGAGTTGCGGGCGTGCAGGATTCCCTCGTCGTGGAACGTGTTCATGGCTTGTCGGCGCAGAGGGCGGGCTGCCCTGGTCATGCGACGGCAGGGTAGTGGACGGCGGCACCCCAAACATCAAGGAACCATCGACGTTCGGTGACGAACCGTCGACGGATCGCACCGGCCTGCCATCGGCGAGCTGCGCCGTCGCACGTGCCGTCCCGCGGCCGGCGGATACGCAGCGTGTACAGGGCGCAACAACGGCTGGTTCAGGACTGAACGGTCGCGGGTATGAAAGCGAACCGGCACCACCCGCGCCATCCTTTGGCAAGCGAAGCTCGCTAGCCTGCGGCTCAGATCCGGCCGGCCTACCCGCCAGTCCGGACGCCGACGACCTCGTGCTGCAGCAGCGGCACGAGGTCGTGAAGACCTTACCAACGCTGAACGCACCTCTTCCATGAAGTTCCAGACCCAGACCCTGATGCTCACCGCGACACTGTGTGCCGCCCTGGCTGCCTGCGGCGGCGGCGACGACGAGCCGGCGCCCAGCAGCCCTGCCGCACCGGCCGCCGCCACCTTCGGCGACTGCTTTGCGCTTTCGGAGGGCGTGGCCTACACGATGAGCGATCCCGACCAGGGCGGGGCCGACGACGCCAACACCGTCGTCAAGGAATCCTTCGAGGGAGCGACCCGCACCGCCGTGGTCGAAATGGTGAACGCCACGACGACCCGCAGTGCCGCGACCTATTGGACGACGGAGTCCAACGGCATTCGCTTCTGGGGCGACCTCGTCTACGAGGGCGGTGTGGCCGAGCAGAAGGCGGTGCACTCCGCCGGCTTCCTGCTGCCGCTCAACGTCGCGGCCGGACAGTCCGCCAACCTGAGCTTCACCGACACCGTCACTCAGTTGACCGGCCCCACCGCAGGGCAGGCCGAGACCATTGCGCGCCAGGCCACCTGGACCTTCGAAGGTTTCGAGTCGCTGACCCTGAATGGCCATGCATTCACCAACACCTGCAGGGTCAAGGTGGCCGAGGCCGGCAACACGGAAGACGGGCCGTCGACCTTCTGGTTCGCCAGGGGCTTCGGCATCGTCAAGTACCAGCACACCAACGCCGCCGGCCAGGTGGTCGAGTCCTCGGCGGTGGTCACGGTGACCAAGTCACCGCTCGAGTGGTGATGCGGTGATGCGAGCGGGAGCTGCGGGCCTTCGGTGGCTGACGGCATGGCTGGCGGCGCTTGCGCTGGCCGCCTGCGGTTCGGGTGGCGGTGACGACACCCCGGCGCCGAACACCCCGCCGCCCTCCCCGCCTCCGGTGACCGGCTGGCCCACCGGCGACGGTGGGTTCGGCGTGCCGGCCTCGACCTTCACGCTGCCGGCCACCCTGGCCGGCAAGATCACCGCCGACTCCATCTACCTGGCCGACATCCAGGCGACCTTTCCCCAGGTGGACTGGGCCGCGCTGGACCGGCTCTACATTCCGGCCGGTCACTACAAGTTCATCCATATCGGCAACCTGCCGGTGCGCAGCGCCAGCCGCAAGCTGGTGATCACCAACACCGGCGGGCAGGTGCGCGTGGGCGCGCTCGGACACCACTACCTGTTCAACCTCGCGGGCGGCGCCAACTGGGTGATCACCGGCCGCCATGACCCGGTCTCGAAGACCGGCGATGCCGGCTACCCCGGCCACCGCGGCGGCAACTTCGCCCGCACGCAGGGGCGCTACGGGATCATGATCGACGACGCCTTCACCAGCAGCGGCGTCTCGGGCCTCGCGGTGCGCGGCGGCGCCACCGACTTCGAGATCGAATACCTGGAGATCGCCCGGGTCGAGTTCGCCGGCATCATGGCCAAGACCGACAGCACGGCCTCGGCCACGATGAGCAACGTCGTGCTGCACGACAACTACATCCACGACACCGGCAGCGAAGGCCTCTACATCGGCAGCACCCAGGCCCAGCCGCAGCACCAGATCCGCAACTGGCGCATCCACAACAACCGCATCCTGCGCACCGGCACCGAAGCCATCCAGCTCGGCCAGCTGGGCGGCACCAACGAAGTCCATCACAACGTGTTCGGCCCCGCCGCCATCGACTGGCGCGCCGCCTTCCAGGACTACCAGGACAACAACTTCCAGATCGGCATCCGCGAAGGCGAGCTACGGGTGCACGACAACATCTTCATCGGCTCGGCCGGCAGCACCGTGTCGTTCTTCGCACAGGCGGTCAGCGGCGACGCGACGGCGGGCAACACGGGTGTCACCTTCAGCCGCAACTACTTCTCGGACATGCGCAACCTCGGCATGTACGTCAACAACGTCGCCCTGCCGGGCATGAACTACCGGTTCGAGGACAACGTCTGGCGCGCCTGGCGTTTCGAGCGCGACCTGGTCTACACAGGCGAGTCCTCACCCGGCCAGCTGCTTCGCATCGCCAACACCGTCACCCCGGTGGTCTTCGACGGCAACACATGGAGCGGCCCGGCCGGCTTCATCAACCTGCTGCCGGGCGGCAGCGGCACCAGCGGCAACGTGAGCGGCAGCGGCAACACCCGCGCCGACGTGGAGGCGGTGCGCTTCATCGACGCCGGACTGCCCGACGGCTTCGACTACCTGAAGCTCGAGATGTGGACCGACGTGGCCACCCGCGGCGGCAACGTGCCGGTGAGCTACGAGCAAGGCTTCATCGTCCTGCACGGCGGTGCGCCGTACCGTTGCAGGCTCTCGCCATGCCCGGCCGGCGTGGTGCCCGACGGCAACCCCGGCACATGGGAGGCGCTTGCGCCATTCGCCGACGACGTGCGGGTCGTGCCGGGCAGCCGCTTCGAAGGCCGGGGCCTCGTGCCGCAGTAGCAGCCTGCGCGAGGGGTCAGCGCCCCGTGCGCGGCGCCAGCGGACCGGCCTCCAGCAGCTGCTTCAGCAGGTGCTCGTCCACCTCGCCGCGATGCACCTTGGCGTCGGCGTGGCCGAGCGCTCGCTGCAGCTCCTCCCACCGGCGACCCAGGCCGCGCTGGGCCTGCGTCTTGACGTGAACCGCGGTGAACGCCTCGAAGGGCACCGTCGTGCATTCGTCGGCGGACACCAGCGCAGCCGTGTGCACGTGCAGGAACAACGGCGGTGCTTCTGCACCGCCGGCCAGCGGCCGGGGCCGGATCTCCATCTCGAACAGAGTGCCGCGCTCACCTTCGTCACCGGGTGAATCCAGCCGCATCGGTTCGCTGACGCCGGCGATCTCCCCCATCTTGAGCAGCCGCTGCAGGTGTGCGGCGATGGGCGCTTCATGGCTCTTGAGCGCGTCAGCCTCGTCATTGTGGATGCGCGCGCTCACCAGGCTCATGGCCTGGAGCCGGTCTTCGACCTGCGAGATCGCCTCCTGCAGCTTGCCGTCGCCGGGGTGCGCCTGCAGCTGCACTTGCAGCTGCGCATGGAGCAAGTTCAGCGGTTCCTTGCGGCCGAACCAGCGCCTGGCGGACTTCCGGGCCGCATTGGCGGCCTCGATGGGATTGCCCGCCGGCGGTTCATCTGCTGCGTCCGCCGTCACCGGCTTGCCCGCGGCAAGCGCAATGGCTCGCGGGTCGCCGTTGAACTGATCGGCCAGTTCGAGCGTCAGCTTGCGCTGCTGCAGCATCTCGTGGGCCTTGTTGAGTGCCGTGCTGCGTGCGTCCACGGCAGGCGAGCCGCCCGCTGCGGCCTTGCCTTTCTTCCTTTTGCTGTTCGACGGTCCCGCGGCCTCGGCCGAGGCCGCCGGCAACGACGCGTTGGAGGCGGTCTTCCCCTGCGGCGCGTGCCGTGGACGCGGACCTGCCATTTCGCGCAGCCCTGCCAGGGCGTCCTTCAGCGAATGCGCGAAGTCGATCATTTCCTGCCATTGGTCGGCCGGGCAGTCCCATTGCTGCACGACATGCACCGCAAAGCGATCGGCCCGGTCGTCGACGTTTCCGATGGCCTTCAGGGCCGCGGCGTGTTGGTCGCCCGCATTGCCCGCGCCGGCCTCGCGAGCGGCCGTGCTCAAGTTCGCGGCCTCGGATGCGGCTATCACCAGTTCGCTGAAGGAAGCCCGCAGCTCCGCCGACAGCGTCGTGAAGCTGAGGACCCGCCGACAGTGCGCCTCCATCAGTTGCCCGTCGATGCGGCGCCGGACCGCCGCGATGTGTTCTTCTTCGCGCGACCTTGCCGGCAAGGAGAGCGTGCCGGCGGCGGGTTCTCCGGCAGGCGTCTTCTGCGATTCGAGCGCGTGGCGAGACTTCCTGATCAGGTCAGCGCAGGCTGCGCATTCCAGTTTCACCGCGGCCAAGTCCATGGGACTGGACGCCTGCAGCCCCTGGTCGATCTGCAACATGCGCCTCATGGCGAGCGTGTAGCAGTACTGCGGGAGACGGCGGCCGTGCTCCCGCAGGGCGGTCTTGACGTCGGCGCTGGCCCCGTCTCCCCACCTCGAAAGCGCGGTGTAGATGTCCAAGGCCTGCATCACCGACGGGAGCTCGGCCTGGAGCGTCTGCTCGGCCTTGGCACGGTCAGCATGCCGGGTCACCACGTCGTGGATGATCTTCACTCGCGACCCGAGCCGCTTGAGATCGGACACGGCGGCAACTTCGCGGCTCGAACTGCCGGACGTTGCGTCCGCGGGGCGCAGGCTCCGAAGATCCACCCGCCGGGCCGACTGCCCGGACGCTGATTCCGAGGTGGACGAGGCAGGCGAAGGCCGCCGGGCCGGCAGTCCGGGAGGCGCCACGACGGGCTCGCCGATGCGCGCGAGGTCGGACGCATCGTTGGCGCCCGGCGTGCCCACTGGTGCCCTCACGGGCGACACGCTGCCCCGGCCGATCCCCGAGGTCCCACTGCCTGACATCAAGCACTCCCATCAACACTGCTGACGAAGCCCGGGGAGGATGGCAGGGCACTGCATGCACGGCAGGCTCAGGACGAAGTTCCCGATCGCAATGCGAACTCCTTTCGCCCGGGTTCGCGCCGCTTGTAATTATGAATTCTTGATGCTAAGTTTCGGCCGTCTGCATCCACACCGACGGCCGCCCCAGCGTCATGACGGACCTCAGCGAGCTCAACTCCACCATCCGCGCGGTGTCGCTGCATGAAGAAGTGGCGTCGCGGCTGCGCACCCTCATCTTCGAGCGCCACCTCGCCCCGGGCCAGTGGGTCGACGAGCAGGCGCTGGCGCGCGAGTGGGGCATCAGCCGCACGCCCATGCGCGAGGCGCTCAAGGTGCTGGCGGCCGAAGGCCTGGTGACGCTGCAGCCGCGGCGCGGCTGCGTGGTCACCGAGGTGACGGAAGACGACGCCGAGCGGCTGTTCCCGGTGATGGCCCTGCTCGAGGGGCGCTGCGCCTACGAAGCCGCGCTGCATGCCAGCGATGCCCAGCTGGCCGAACTGCAGCGCCTGCACGAGGACCTCGAGCTCACCGCGGCAGCGCACGACGCCGAGGGCTACTACCGGGCCAACCATGTGTTCCACACGCGGGTGCAGGCGGCGGCCGGCAACCCGTGGCTGTCACGCGCGACCGACCAGCTGCGTGTGTTCATGCGGCTGCTGCGCGGTCGCCAGCTCGCCCGGCCGGGTCGCATCGACGACTCCATCGGCGAGCACCGCGCCCTCATCGACGCGCTGGCCGCCCGCGACGCCCCGCGGGCCGCGCAGCTGATGCACGACCACCTGATGGCGCAGCTCGTCGCGCTGAAAGCGCTGCGCGCCAGTGAAGCCGCTGCGGCTGCCAGGCCGGCGCGGCGCACCAAGGCCTGATCCGTCCCGCCCACGACACCCGCACACACCAGGAGCACCAAGATGTTCGGCCTGCCATCCTTCAGCTCCACCGACAAGGCGGCTCCCCGCGGCCCCGCGCGCCCCGCCAGCCCGGCCGCCGACGCGCGCCGGCTCAACCGGGTGGCCGCCACCTGCCGGCGCCTGCTGTCCGAGCGCGGCGAAGCCAACAGCGTGGCCATCGCCGCCGAGCTGCGCGAGGACCTCATGGCCCTGGCGCCGGAACAGCGGGTGGCCTTCTTCGAGCTGCTCGAAAGCCAGTTCGGCCCGGAGCCGATGGCGGTGCTCACCGCTGCCCAGCGCTATGCGCAGGAGCCGAGCGCGGCCAACCTCATCGGCCTCACCGCCGCTGCCGAGCCGCCGCGCCAGGAGCTGCTGCGCCGGCTCAACCGCGCGCCGGGCGGCACCGCGGCCATCGTGAAGCTGCGCCGTGCGCTGCTGGAGGTGCTGAAGACACGCCCCGAGCTGCTGGCGGTGGAGGCCGACTTCCAGCACCTGCTGTCATCCTGGTTCAACGCCGGCTTCCTGCGCATGGAGCAGGTCGACTGGCGCTCGAGCGCGGCGCTGCTCGAACGCATCATCGAACACGAGGCGGTGCACGCCATCGACGGCTGGAACGACCTGCGCCGGCGCCTGCAGCCCGACCGGCGCTGCTTCGCGTTCTTCCACCCGCAGCTGCCCGAGGAACCGCTGATCTTCGTGGAGGTGGCGCTGGTGCCGGAGATGCCCGACGCGATCGGCCCGCTCATCGATCCGGCCTCCGCGCCGCTGGCGCCGCGCAGCTTCAAGGTGGCGACCTTCTACTCCATCAGCAACTGCCAGCCGGGCCTGAAGGGCGTGTCGCTGGGCAACTTCCTGATCAAGCGGGTGGCCGAGCACCTGAAGGCCGAGTTTCCGCAGCTGCGCACGTTCTGCACGCTGTCGCCCATCCCGGGCTTCGCCGAATGGCTGCGCGGCAGCGGCGGCTGGGCCGAGCGCGCCGACGTGCGGCCGCGCCTGCGCGAGAAGCTGGCCGAAGCCGATGCGCTGCTGCGCGAGCGCTTCTCGGCAGACCTGTCGGGCCTCGGCAGCTTCGACGTCGAGGCGGCCGAGCCGGCCCAGCGCGAAGCGATCGAGCTGCTGGCCACCCACTACCTGGCGCACGAATCGGTCACGCCGCGCGGCAATGCGGTGGCGAAGTTCCACCTGGGCAACGGCGCACGACTGGAACGGCTCAACTGGGCCGCCGACCGCAGCCGCAAGGGCCTGAAGCAATCACTCGGACTCATGGTCAACTACCTGTACGACCTGGGCGAAGTGGAAGAGCGCCACGAGCGCTTCATGCACGGCGAGGTGGTCTCGGCCCGGCGCATCACGCAGAAGCTGTGAGTCACAGGTCACTACCCAAAAGAGGAGACAGACAATGAATGCACGTCGTTTTGCCATCAAGGCCCTGGCGGCCGCAGCGGTCGCGCTGGCTGCGCCGTGGGCCGCTGCGCAGGCCTGGCCGACCAAGCCGGTCACCATCGTCGTGCCGTTCCCGGCCGGCGGCGGCACCGATGCCTTCGCGCGGCCGCTAACGGCCCAGCTCACCAGGCAGCTGGGCATGCAGGTCATCATCGACAACAAGGGCGGCGCCGGCGGCACGGTGGGCGCGTCGCTCGCGTCGCGGGCGGCACCCGACGGCTACACCTTCTTCATGGGCGCGGTGCACCATGCCATCGCGCCGGCCATGTACCCCAAGCTGGACTACAACATCCTCACCGACTTCGTGCCGGTGGCGCTCATCTCGAAGGTGCCGCAGGTCATCGTGGTGAACCCGCAGCGTGTGCCGGCCAAGGACCTGAAGGAGCTGCTCGCCTATGCGAAGGCCAACCCCGGCAAGCTCAACTACGGCTCGGCCGGCAACGGCACCTCGCACCATCTGGCCGGCGAGCTCTTCAAGCTGCAGACGAAGACCTTCATCACCCACATTCCGTATCGCGGCGCGGGGCCTGCCCTGCAGGACCTGATGGCCGGGCAGGTGGACCTCATGTTCGACGGGCTGGGCTCGTCGGCCGCGCACATCAAGGGCGGCCGCATCAAGGCGCTGGCGGTGGCGGCCGACAAGCGCGCCCCCGGCTTCCCCGACATCCCCACCAGCGTCGAAGGCGGCGTGCCCAGCTACCAGGTCGCCACCTGGTACGGCCTGTGGGCGCCCAAGGGCACGCCCAGGGAGGTGGTGGACCGCATGAACGCCGAACTGGCCAAGGCCTTTGCCACGCCGGAACTCAAGGCCGCCTGGACCGGCCTCGGCTCCGAGACGCCCACGATGGCCGGCAAGGCCTTCGGCGATTTCGTGGCGGCCGAAGTCAAGCGCTGGGGCGAGGTGGCCAAGGCTTCGGGCGCCACGCTGGACTGACCCGATGGCCGGCACGATCCGTTTCGAGCGGCACCCGGGCTATCCCGAGGTCGGACTGCTCACGCTCGCGCATCCGGGCAAGCTCAACGCGATCAGCGTGGCGATGTGGCAGCGGCTGCGCGAGCTGGCGGGTTCGTTCGACGAAGCAGCGCAGCCGGTGCTCGCGGCCGTGATCGTGCGCGGCGAAGGCGGCAATTTCGCGGCCGGCGCCGACATCGAGGAGTTTCCCGACTTCCGCTTCGAGGCCGAAAGCCTGCGCCGCTACCACGAGGACGTGATCGCACCGGCGCTGGCCGCGCTGCTGTCCACCGACGTGCCGCTCATCGCGCAGATAGAAGGCGCCTGCGTGGGCGGCGGCCTGGAGATCGCCTGCTGCTGCGACATCCGCATCGCCCACCCTTCCGCGCGGTTCGGCGCGCCGATCGCGAAGCTCGGCTTTCCGATGGCGCCCGACGAACTGGCCGTGGTGCTGCAGGCGGCCGGCCGCGACACGGCGGCCGAGCTGCTGCTGGAGGCGGGCTTCGTCGATGCCCGCACCGCCGTGCAGCGGGGCCTGCTGCAGCGCCTGGCCGACGATTGCGAAGCCGAGGCGCTGGCCACGGCCGAACGCATCGCCTCGCTGCCGCTGGAGGTGGCACGGGCCAACAAGCGCACCCTGCGCCAGCTCCAGAATGGCGGCCCGAGCGCCATCGAGCGCGCACACCACTTCGCCTATGCGCAGGCGGCGCACCACCGCGAAGGCGTGGCGCGCTTCCTCGGCGGGCGAGGTCGCAAAACACCGTGAGTGAGCCAACGATGAACAACGACAACCTGTTTGCCGCGCTGAGGGCGGCCTTCCTGTCGCGGCCCGAGGGCACCGCGATCGAGACCGACAACGGTCTTTGCTACACCTGGCGCGACATCGAGCGCGCCACCGCAATGCTGGCCAACCTGCTGGCTTCGCTGAAGCTGCCCGAAGGCGCAAGGGTGGCGGCGCACACCGACAAGTCGGTCGAGGCGTTGCTGCTCTACCTCGCCACGCTGCGCGCCGGCCTCGTGTACCTGCCGCTCAACACCGCCTACCAGCAGGCCGAACTCGAATACTTCATCGGCAATGCCGAGCCCGGCGTCGTGGTGTGCAGCGGCCGCAACTTCCCGTGGGTCAGCAAGCTCGCGTTCAAGGCCGGCGTGAAGCACGTGTTCACCCTCGACGACGACCGCACCGGCTCCCTGCTTGAACGCGCCGCCCACATGAGCGACGAACACGACGTGGCCGTCAGGCGCGCCGAAGACCTGGCCGCCATCCTGTACACCTCGGGCACCACCGGGCGCAGCAAGGGCGCGATGCTCTCTCACGGCAACCTGCTGTCGAACGCGCTCACGCTGAAGGAGTACTGGGACTGGCAGCCCGGCGACGTGCTGATCCATGCGCTGCCGATCTTCCATGTGCACGGCCTGTTCGTCGCGTCGCACGGTGCGCTGCTCAACGGCAGCACGATGCTGTGGCTGTCGAAGTTCGATCCGGCCGCGGTGATCGAGCGGCTGCCGCGGGCCACGGTGTTCATGGGCGTGCCCACGCTCTACGTGCGCCTGCTGTCCGAGCCCGGCCTCACCCGGGCGGCCTGCTCGCACATGCGCCTGTTCGTCTCCGGCTCGGCGCCGCTGCTCATCGAGACCTTCCGCGACTGGCAGGAGCGCACCGGCCACACCATCCTCGAGCGCTACGGCATGAGCGAGACGGTGATGCTGTCGTCCAACCCCTGCCGCGCCGGCGACGGCGAGCGCCAGGGCGGCACGGTGGGCAAGCCGCTGCCGGGCGTGCAGATTCGCGTGGTGGGCGAGCGCGGCCAGCCGCTGCCGGCCGACGAGATCGGCAACGTCGAAGTGAAGGGGCCGAACGTGTTTGCCGGCTACTGGCGCATGCCCGAGAAGACGGCCGAGGAGTTCACCGCCGACGGCTGGTTCAAGACCGGTGACGTGGGCCGCTTCGACGCCAGGGGCTACCTCACCATCGTGGGCCGCAGCAAGGACCTCATCATCACCGGCGGCTACAACGTCTATCCGGCCGAGATCGAGAGCTACCTGAACGACACCGAAGGCGTGGCCGAGTCGGCGGTGGTCGGCGTGCCGCACCCCGACTTCGGCGAAGGCGTCATCGCGGTGGTGGTGCCCAAGCCCGGCGCCGGGCTCGACGAGGCGGCCCTGCTCGGCCAGCTCAAGCGGCAGATCGCCAACTACAAGGTGCCCAAGCGCCTGTTCCTGGTGGGCGAGCTGCCGCGCAACGCGATGGGCAAGGTGCAGAAGAACCTGCTGCGCAAGGAGCACGAGGGGCTCTTCGCCCCCGCCTCAGCGTCTCACTGAAAGCCTTCGAAGTAGGCGTCCAGTTCCGCCAGGTAGCGTTCCCGGGCCGGTGTGTCCAGGAACGCCGCCTCGAAACTGTTGCGCGCCAGCTGCCATGCCTGCCCGGCACCCAGTCCGAGTGCGCCGAAGGTGTCGGTGAAGTTCTGGTTCAGGTAGCCGCCGAAATAGGCCGGGTCGTCCGAATTCACCATGGCCTTCAGGCCGGCCTCGAGCAGCTTGCCGAGGTTGTGGTCGCGCAGGTCCGGGAACACGCACAGCTTCTGGTTCGACAGCGGGCACACCGTGAGCGGCACCTCGTCGCGCACCAGCCGGGCCACCAGCTCGGGGTCTTCCAGGCAGCGCACGCCGTGGTCGATACGCTCCACCTTGAGCACGTCCAGCGCGTTCCAGATGTATTCGGGCGGCCCTTCCTCGCCGGCATGCGCCACCAGGTGCAGGCCGAGTTCACGGGCCCGCGAGAACGCCCGCTCGAACTTCTCGGGCGGGTGGCCGCGTTCGCTGGAGTCCAGCCCCACGCCGATGAAATGCTCGCGATACGGCAGCGCCTGCTCCAGCGTCTCGAGCGCCTCGTCTTCGCTCAGGTGCCGAAGGAAGCACAGGATCAGCTCCGCGCTCATGCCCAGCTCGCGGCGCGCCTTCGAGGTGGCGCTGGTGAGGCCCTTGATCACCGTCTCCATCGGCACGCCGCGCGCGGTGTGCGTCTGCGGGTCGAAGAAGATCTCGGCATGCCGCACGTTCTCGGCCGCCGCCTTCGTGAGGTAGGCCCAGGCCATGTCGTGGAAGTCGGCTTCCTTGAGCAGCACCGAGGCGCCGGCGTAGTAGATGTCGAGGAAGCTCTGCAGGTCGGTGAAGGCATAGGCCGCGCGCAGTGCCTCCACGCTCGGGTAGCCGAGGCTCACGCCGTTGCGCTGCGCGAGCTTGAAGATCAGCTCGGGTTCGAGCGAGCCCTCGATGTGGATGTGCAGCTCGGCCTTTGGCATGCCCTGCAGCAGCGCCGGCAGGCGTTCTCGCGGGATGTGCGCAAAGCGGTTCGTGGTGGTCATGGGCGGATCCAGAAAGAGGGTGATCGGAGCAGCCCTTGTGCGCACGGCGATCGCGTGGATGTCACCACCACGGGCCGCCGCGCCGGGCCGCTCCCAAGCAAGGCCCGCCTCCCCTCGGGGGAGTGGCCGGCGTATCCGCCGGCCGAGGGGCCGTCACTTCCCCGTCGGCACTTTGCCTTCCACGCCCTTGACGTAGAAGCTGATGCCGCCGAGGAACTTGTCGTCGGCGACTTCGTCCTTCTTCAGCACTTCCTTGCCGTCGGAGCCGACGATGGGGCCCTTCCAGATGGACAGCGTGCCGTCCTTCAGGCCCGCCTTGGCAGCCTCGGCCTTGGCCTTCAGGTCGGCGGGCACCTTGTCGGAGATCGACACGATGTCGATGGCGCCTTCCTTGACGCCCCACCAGGTGTTGCCTTCGCTCTTCCAGGTGCCGTCGAGCGCGTCCTTCACCGCCTTCTTGTAGTACGGGCCCCAGTTGATGATGGCCGACGCCAGGTGGGCCTTCGGGCCGTAGGCGGTCATGTCGCTGTCCCAGCCGAAGGCGAGCTTGCCCTTCTCTTCGGCCTTCTTCAGCACCGCAGGCGAGTCGGTGTTCTGCATCAGCACGTCGGCACCCTGGTTGATCAGGCTTTCGGCGGCTTCACCTTCCTTGGGCGGGTCGAACCACTTGTTGACCCAGACCACCTTGGTCTTGATCTTCGGGTTCACGCTCTGCGCACCCAGCGTGAACGAGTTGATGTTGCGGATCACCTCGGGAATCGGCACCGAGCCGACCACGCCCAGCACGTTGGTCTTGGTCATGCCGCCGGCGATCACGCCGGCCATGTAGGCGCCTTCATAGGTGCGGCTGTCGTAGGTGCGCAGGTTCTCGGCCTGCTTGTAGCCGGTGGCGTGCTCGAACTTCACCTCCTTCATGTCGCCGGCCACCTTGAGCATCGACTCCATGTAGCCGAAGGTGGTGCCGAAGATCAGCTTGTTGCCCTGGCCGGCCATGTCGCGGATCACCCGCTCCGCATCGGCCGCCTCGGGCACGTTCTCGACGTAGCTCGTGACCACCTTGTCGCCGAACTCGGCCTCGACGGCCTTGCGGCCCAGGTCGTGGGCGTAGGTCCAGCCGCCATCGCCCACCGGGCCGATGTAGGCGAAGGCCACCTTCAGCGGCTCGGGCTTGGCCGGGGCGGCGGCAGGTGCGGAAGCCGGCGCGGCCGCGGTGGGCGCTTCTTCCTTCTTGCCGCAGCCCACCAGCGCAGCGGTCGCCGCGACGGAAGCCAGGGCAGAGAGCTTGAGCAACGAACGCTTCGTGAGCATGGTCATGTCGTCTCCGGGTGAAAGATCGAGAAAGCGGGATGTTATTTCAGCATTGGGCCGCCGCGCGGCCGGTGGGACGCCGTCATCCACCGGGGAAGAACGGCTTGCCCAGGGAGGCCGGCATGTTGACCCGGATCCACGTCGGGTTGCGCGAGATCAGCACCAGCACGACGATGGTGGCCAGGTAGGGCAGCATCGTCAGCAGCTGGCTGGCGATCTCCACCCCCTGGCCCTGCAGGTGGAACTGCAGCATCGTCACGCCGCCGAACAGGTAGGCCCCCAGCAAGAGCCGGGCCGGGCGCCAGGTGGCGAAGGTGGTGAGGGCCAGCGCGATCCAGCCTTTGCCGGCCGTCATGCCCTCGACCCACAGGCCGGTGTAGGTGACCGAGATGTAGGCGCCGGCCACGCCGCACAGCGCTCCGCCCACCATCACCGCCAGCAGGCGGATGCGCCGCACCGGGTAGCCCAGCGCATGGGCCGACTCGGGCGATTCGCCGACCGCACGCAGCACCAGCCCTGCGCGCGAGCGGTACAGGAACCAGGCGAGCCCTGCGGTGAGCGCGATGGCGACGAACACCATGGGGTGCTGCCTGAAGAGAGCCGGCCCGACGAACGGGAGGTCGCCCAGCAACGTCAGCTCGAAGCGCGGCATCGCCGGCAGCTTCTCCTGCGTGTAGCGGATGCCCACGAAGGCCGAGAAGCCCACGCCGAACAGCGACAGCGCCAGGCCCGAGGCGTACTGGTTGGTGTTGAGCCAGATCACCAGCACGCCGAAGGCGGCCGCCAGCACCGCCCCGGCAGCCGCGCCCGCACCGAAAGCGAGCCATGCGTTGCCGGTATGCACCGCAGTGGCGAATCCGGCGATCGCGGCCACGAGCATCATGCCTTCGGCGCCCAGGTTCACGATGCCGGCGCGTTCGTTGATGAGCAGGCCCAGGCCGGCAATGGCGAGCACGGTGCCGGCGTTGAGGGTGGCGGCGATGAGGAGTGCGAAGGAGTCCATCTCAGTTGCTCCAATGCGCCGCGCGCAAAGGCGATTCCCCCTCTCCCGCAAGCGGGAGAGGGTTGGGGTGAGGGCCCATGCGGCGCCATATCGGTTTCATCTCATGCCTCTTTCACGACGGCTGCCGACGTGGCGCCTGGCTGTGGCGCCGCGACCTTGGGCACGCGGGCCCACCGGACGCGATAGTGGATCAGCGTGTCGCAGCCCAGCAGCGCGAACAGCAGCAGCCCCTGGAACACGCCGGTGATCGACTTGGGCAGGCCCAGGCGCGACTGCGCCAGCTCGCCGCCGATGTAGAACATGCTCATCAGGACCGCCGAGAACACGATGCCCACCGGGTGCAGCCGCCCGACGAAGGCCACGATGATGGCGGCGAAGCCGTAGCCGGCCGGCACGTGCGGCGTGAGCTGGCCCAGCGGCCCGGCGGCCTCGAGCGCGCCGGCCAGGCCCGCCATGCCGCCCGAGAGCAGCAGCGCCGTCCACAGGGCATGGCGCGACGAGAAGCCGGCATAACGCGCCGCCGCCGGTGCCAGCCCGCCCACCTGCAGCTGGAAGCCGCGGTAGGTGCGGAACAGCAGCACCCAGAAGGCCGCCACCGCCGCCAGCGCGATGAGCACGCCGATGTTGACCCGGTAGCTGGCGAACAGCTTCGGGATCTTGGTAGCGGCGGCGAAGGTGATGGTCTGCGGGAAGTTGTAGCCCTGCGGGTCTTTCCAGGGTCCGTAGACCAGGTAGCTCAGCACCATGTCGGCCACGTAGACCAGCATCAGGCTCACCAGGATCTCGTTGGCGTTGAAGCGGTCGCGCAGCAGCGCGGTGATGGCCGCCCACAGCATGCCGCCCAGCACGCCGGCCACCAGGATGGGCAGAACGATCCAGCGCGAGGTGTCGGGTCCGGCCTGCATGGCCACCCAGCCGCCGGCCAGCGCACCCAGGATGAACTGGCCCTCGGCGCCGATGTTCCACACGTTGGAGCGGAAGCACACCGCGAGGCCGAGCGCGATGAGCACCAGCGGCACCGCCTTGACCGCCAGCTCCGACAGCGCATACGCGCTCTTCACCGGCTCGATGAAGAACACCTGCAGGCCGCGCAGCGGGTCCTTGCCCAGCAGCAGGAACAGGCACACGCCGATGACCACGGTGATCGCCAGCGCGATGAGCGGCGAGGCGAACGACATCGCCTTCGAGGGCTGCGGCCGCGCTTCAAGCTTGAGCATGGGCCACCTCCGTCCTTGCGGTGTCTGCAGCAGCGGCGCCGCCCCCGCGCGGCCACAGGCCGCTCATCCATTCGCCGATCTGCTCGACGGTGGCCTCGGCGGTAGGCACGCTGGGCGACAGGCGCCCCTGCGCCATCACCACCAGCCGGTCGCAGATCTCGAACAGCTCGTCGAGCTCCTCGCTCACCACGAGCAGCGCGCAGCCGGCGTCGCGCAGCCTGAGCAGCTCGCCGCGGATCTGGGCGGCAGCGCCCACATCCACGCCCCAGGTGGGCTGCGAGACGATCAGCAGCTTCGGGTTCGCGTCGATCTCGCGGCCGACGATGAACTTCTGCAGGTTGCCCCCCGACAGGCTCTTGGCCGCGGCGCCCGGGCCGCCGGCCTTGACGTTGAAGCGGGAGATGAGCGCCTCGGCCAGTCGCTGCACCTGCCCCGTGCTGACCCAGCCCGAACGCCGCGACACCGCCTCGGTGCGGGTGAGCAGCGTGTTCTGCGCCAGCGACAGGGTGGGCACCGCGCCGCGGCCCAGCCGCTCCTCCGGCACGAAATGCAGGCCGGCCTTGCGCCGGTGCCGCGGCGAATGCCGGGCGATGTCCTGCCCGAACAGGGTGATCGAGCCCGACGGCGCGCGGGTGTCCTCGCCGGACAGCGCGGCCATGAGTTCCTGCTGGCCGTTGCCCGACACGCCGGCAATGCCGACGATCTCGCCGGCACGCACCGACAGGCCGATGTCGGACAGCGCGGTGCCGAAGGGCGAGGCCTTGGGCAGGTGCAGCTGCTTCACGTCGAGCACCACGTCGCCGGCTGCCAGCTGCTGGTGCCTGAGCTGCGGCGGCTCGGCGCCGATCATCAGGCGCGACAGGCCGGCGTTAGTTTCCCGGGTGGGGTCGACCTCGCCGGTCACCTTGCCGCCGCGCAGCACGGTGCAGTGATGGCACAGCGCGCGGATCTCGTCGAGCTTGTGGCTGATGTAGAGGATGGAGCAGCCTTCGCCGGCCAGCTGGCGCAGCGTGACGAACAGCTTGTCCACCGCCTGCGGCGTGAGCACCGAGGTCGGCTCGTCGAGGATGAGCAGCTGCGGCTTCGTGAGCAGCGCCCGCACGATCTCGACCCGCTGGCGCTCGCCCACCGACAGGGTGTGCACCGGCCGCAGCGGGTCGACGTCGAGCCCGTAGTCGTGCGACACCTTGCGCACCCGCTCGGTCACCTCGGCCAGCGAAACCGACCGGGCCAGCCCCAGCCACACGTTCTCGGCGGCGGTGAGCGTGTCGAACAGCGAGAAGTGCTGGAACACCATCGAGATGCCCAGCGCCCGGGCCTCGTTCGGATTGCGCACCGCCACCGGCTGGCCGTTCCAGCGCACTTCACCCTCGTCGGGCCGCACCGCACCGTAGATGATCTTCATCAGGGTGCTCTTGCCGGCGCCGTTTTCGCCCAGCACGGCGTGGATCTGGCCGGGCAGCACCCGAAGGTTCACGCCATCGTTGGCGCGCACGGCCGGGTACTGCTTGGAAATGCCCAGCAGCTCGAGGCGGGGGATCATGTCGGGAAACTCCTGCATGGCCGGCATTCTCCCTCCGGCGCAATCCTGGTCACCAGTCACTGGTCACCAGTCACTGCTCAATGAGCAACGTAGATGAACTTGAACAGGAAGATCCCGCCGATGATCCAGACCATCGGGTGCGCCTCGCGCCACCTGCCGGTGAACAGCTTCAGCACCGCGTAGGTGATGAAGCCGAAAGCCAGGCCGTTGGCGATCGAGTAGGTCAGCGGCATGGCCAGCGCGGTGACGGTGGCCGGGATGACCTCGGTGGTTTCGTCCCAGTTCAGCTCGGTCAGCTCCCTGAGCATCAAACATGCCACGAAGAACAGCGCCGGCGCGGTGGCATAGGCCGGCACGGCGCCGGCCAGCGGCGAGATGAACAGGCAGGCCAGGAACAGCACCGCCACGGTGACGGCGGTGAGCCCGGTGCGGCCGCCCGCCTGCACCCCGGAGGCACTTTCGAGGTAGGCGGTGGTGCTGGAGGTGCCCAGCAGAGAGCCGGCGAATATGGCGCCGCTGTCGGCCAGCAGGGCCTTGTTCATGCGGCCCATCCCTGCTTCGGACAGGAGGCCGGCGCGCTTGGCCACTGCCATCAGGGTGCCGGTGGCGTCGAACAGCTCGACCAGGAAGAACACCAGGATCACGTTGAACACGCCCGCCGCCAGCGCCCCCTTGAGGTCGAGCTGCAGGAAGGTGGGCTCGATGGACGGCGGTGCCGAGAAGATGCCGCTGAACTGGTTGCCGGCGAAGAAGAACGACAGCACCGTGACCAGCAGGATGCCGGCCAGCAGCGCGCCGCGGACCTTCAGCCGGTCGAGCACCACCACCGCGAAGAAGCCGATGATGGCCAGCACCACCGAGGGCTGGTGCAGGTCGCCCAGCGTCACGTAGGTGGCCTTCGACGGGCCCACGATGCCGGCGCTCTTGAGCGCGATGATGGCCAGGAACATGCCGATGCCCACGGTGATGCCGATGCGCAGCGACTGCGGTATGCCGCGGATGATGGTCTTGCGCAGGCCGAACAGCGTGGTCGCGAGGAACAGGCAGCCCGAGATGAACACCGCGCCCAGCGCCACCTGCCAGGTGTAGCCCATGCCCAGCACCACCACATAGGCGAAGTAGGCGTTCAGGCCCATGCCGGGCGCCATGGCGATGGGGTAGTTGGCATACAGGCCCATGATGGCCGTGCCCAGCGCCGCGATCAGGCAGGTGGCCACGAACACGGCGCCCTTGGGCATGCCGGCGTCGCCCAGGATCGACGGGTTGACGAAGATGATGTAGGCCATCGTCAGGAAGGTGGTGAGCCCGGCGATGAGCTCGGTGCGCACCGTGGTGCCGTGGGCCTGCAGCTGGAAGAAGCGGTTCAGCCAGGAAGGGCTGGTCGCGATGGCGGTGCGCGGTGTTTCGCTGTTCGCAGCGCTGGGCACCGCGCCGTCGGCGTGGGTGGTCGTGATCTGCATGTTGTCTCCTGTGTGCACGCCCGTTCTCGGGTTCTTGTGTGTGCGTGTCTCGGGTGAGGCGGTCGGTCAGGTCCCCTGGTCTTTCTGGTCTTTCTGGTATCTCGGCACGCCGGCCACGTAGGCCGTGTGCAGCAGCCGCTCGTCGCCCAGCGTCATCCAGGCGAAGAGCTTCTCGTGCAGGTCCTGCGCGAGGCTCATGCGGTGCGCCTGCAGCGGCGTGGCGCTCCAGTCCCACACGCAGACGTCGGCAAGCGTCCCGGCGTCGAAGCTGCCGATCTCGCCGGCAAGGTGCAGCGCCTTCGCCGCGCCTCGCGTGGCGCCGTACACCGCCTTGTAGGCGGTGAGCTTGACGCCTCGCATCGCCTGCACCTTGTAGGCGTCGGCCAGCGTGCGGATCATCGACAGGCTGGTGCCGCCGCCCACGTCGGTGGCCAGCGTCACCTGGGCGCCCTGCCCTTCGGCGCCGAGCCAGTCGAACAGGCCGCTGCCGAGGAACAGGTTGGAGCTCGGGCTGTGCGCGACCTGCGCACCGGTCTCGCGCAGCAGCACCCGGTCGGTGTCGTCGAGCCAGATGCCGTGGGCCAGCACCGCGCGCTCGTTGAGCAGGCGGTGGCGGTGGTAGACGTCGAGGTAGCTGCGCGCCTGCGGAAAGAGCTCGCCCACCCAGCGCACCTCGTCGCGGTTCTCGGCCACGTGGGTCTGCATGTAGGTGCCGGGGTGCGCGGCCAGCAGGTCGGCCGCCATGTCCATCTGCGCGCTGGTGCTGGTGGGCGCGAAGCGCACCGTCAGCGCATAGGCGAGCCGCCCGCGGCCGTGCCAGCGGCCGATGAGGTCGACGCAGTCGCGCTCGGCGCTCGCCACGTCGTCGCGCAGGCCGTCGGGCGCATGCCGGTCCATCAGCACCTTGCCGGCCACCAGGCGCATGCCGCGCCGCTCGGCGCTCGCGAACAAGGCATCGGCCGAGACCTTGTGCACGGTGGGGAACACCACCGCCGCTGTGGTGCCGTGCGCCAGCAGCGCATCGACGAAACGCTCGGCGCCGGCGGCCGCCACCACCGGGTCGGCATAGCGCCGCTCGGCGGGGAAGGTGTAGGTGTTGAGCCACTCGAGCAGCTCGGTGCCGTAGGAGGCGATCACGTCGAGCTGCGGGCTGTGCACGTGCGTGTCGATGAAGCCGGGCAGCACCAGCCTGCCGCGGTGGTCGATGCGGGTCCAGCCGGCATCGGGCTCCTCGGCCTGCACGCCGGCCACGCGGCCGTCGTCGATGAGCAGCCAGTGGTCGGGGCGGAAGCGCACGCCCGGGGCATGCGCCGGCGCGGCGAAGCCGGGGTCGGCATCGAAGTCGAGCAGGTCGCCGCGCAGGGCGATGCGTCGTGGGGAAGTGGCGTTCATCGTCTTCTGAGGAGAGTTCGCGTCAATGTGCAGGCAAGGCGCGCGCCACGTCGCGCACTTGCTCGCGCAGCCAGCGGCCGGCCGCGGAGTGATGGCTCAGGTCGTGCCAGAGCTGGTAGTAGGTCAGCGAAGGAAAGCTCACCGGGCAACGCACGATGCGCAGCGGGAAGTTGTTGATGTAGCGCGAGCAGAACAGCCGGCCGGTGGTGAGCACCAGGCGCGAGCGGGCCAGCATGAGCGGCGTGAGGCCGAAGTGCGGGTTGCGAACGACGATCTGACGCGACAGGCCCAGGCTGTCGAGGTGCTCGTCGATCACGCCGCGCGCGCCCGGGTGCAGCGGCGTGGGCGCGATGTGCTCGCTGGCGAGGTAGCGCTCGGCGGTCCAGCTCCTCGGGTTGCGCACGGCGGGGTGGTCCTCGGCCACGAGGCAGACGATCTCGTCGGTGAGCAGGCGTCCCAGGTGCAGCTCGCCCGGAGGCTCGAGCCAGTTGCCCACCACCAGGTCGACCTCGCCGCGCGAGAGGCTCTTGCGATAGTCGAACTCGCCCGACAGCGGCAGGATCTCCAGCTTCACGCCCGGCGCCGCTTCCTTGAGCCTCACCACGAGCTCCGGCAGGAACAGCGGGTCGAGGTAGTCGCTGGCGGCGATGCGGAAGGTCTGGCTCGAATGCGCCGCGTCGAACTCCAGCGCCTTGGCTCTGGCGCCGAACATCAGCTGGGCATTGCGCAGCAGTTCGCCGGCGGGCTCGAGCAGCTCCTGCGCCACGTCGGTGGGCGCCATGCCATGGCCCGAGCGCACCAGCAGCGGGTCGCCGATGAGCGTGCGCAGGCGCTTCAGCTGGGCGCTGACGGCCGGCTGGGTGGTCGAGAGCCGCAAAGCGGCCCTGGAAACGCTGCGCTCGGTGATCACGGTGTGAAAAACCCTGATGAGGTACAGCTCAATCTTGTCGAAAACGGCCCGCTCCGCCATATGTTTGCCTTGATACGCAATATGCTCCGAAGCATATACACATCGACGTTGAACGGAGTACCTTTCGGGTATCTCCCGACCCGATTCCCTCCCCTGCGATGGACACCAATACCAGGCCGATCCGCTTCTATCACCACGACCGCGGCGAAGTCGTGAGCATCGACGGCGTGGCCCCCACGCGCACGGTGCTGAACTGGCTGCGCGAAGACGCGCACTGCACCGGCACCAAGGAAGGCTGCAACGAAGGCGACTGCGGCGCCTGCACCGTGATCGTGGCCGAGCTGGCCGACAGTGCCCGTTCGGTGGGCACCGCCTCGGCCGAGGCCACCATCGTGGGCGAGCTTTCGCTGCGCACGGTGAACGCCTGCATCCAGTTCCTGCCCACGCTCGACGGCAAAGCCCTGCTGACCGTCGAGGACCTGCAGCGCATCGGCGGCGGCTCGCTCCACCCGGCACAGCAGGCGCTGGTGGAATGCCACGGCTCGCAATGCGGCTTCTGCACGCCAGGCTTCGCGATGTCGCTGGCGGCCACCTACGAGCGCCACTGCGAAGCCGGCACGCGACCGACGCGCCAGCAGATCGCAGACGACCTGTCCGGCAACCTGTGCCGCTGCACCGGCTACCGGCCCATCATCGACGCCGGCCAGCGCATGTTCGACCTGCCGCTCGCGCGGCTGGATACGCGGCCCGTCGTCAAGGCGCTGCGCACGCTGCAGGGCACGGGCCTCGCCTACGAAGGGCCCGATGCCGACGGCAGCGCGCGGCGCAGCCGCTACTGGGCGCCGAAGACGCTGGCCGAGTTCGCTGCGCTGCGTGAACAGCGCCCGCAGGCGCGGCTGCTGGCCGGCTCCACCGACATCGGCCTGTGGGTCAACAAGATGTTCCGCGACGTGGGCGACCTGCTCTACATCGGCGACGTGGCCGAGTTGAAGCGCATCGCCAGGCACGGCGACATGCTGCGCATCGGCGCCGCCGCGCCGCTGGAAGATGCCTGGGCCGCGCTGGTGGCCGAGGTGCCTGCGCTGGCCGACATGTGGCTGCGTTTCGCCTCGCTGCCGGTGCGCAACGCCGGCACCATGGGCGGCAACATCGCCAACGGTTCGCCCATCGGCGACAGCGCGCCGGTGCTCATGAGCCTGGGCGCCCGCGTGGTGCTGCGCCGCGGCACGAGCCAGCGCAGCCTGCCGCTCGAAGGCTTCTACCTCGACTACATGAAAAACGCGCTGGAGGCCGGCGAGTTCGTCGAGGCGCTGGAGGTGCCGCTGCCGGCAGCCGGCACCGAGGTGCGCGGCTACAAGCTGTCGAAGCGTTTCGACTGCGACATCTCGGCGGTGGCCTGCGGCCTGGCCGTCACCCGCGATGCGAACGACGTGGTGACCGCCGCGCGTTTCGCCTTCGGCGGCATGGCAGCGGTCGTCAAGCGTGCCGCGGCCGCCGAGGCAGCGGTGCTCGGTCGCCCCTGGAACCAGGCATCCGTGCAGGCCGCGATGGCCGCACTCGCCGCCGACTACCGGCCGCTCAGTGACATGCGTGCCAGCGCCGGCTACCGGCTGCGCAGCGCGCAGAACCTGCTGCAGCGCTTCTGGCTCGAGACCCGGCGCGAAGCGCCGCTTTCCATCGACCAGACCAGCGTGTGGAGCGTGATGCAACACGTGACCCACCCGCGTGGCGCCTTCGGGAGCGCGCGATGAACAAACAAGTCGAAGCCTTTCTGCAGCAGCCCGACGAGCCCTGGGCCGACTACCAGCGCAACACGAAGGCGCGCATCGACACCGACGGCGAGGCGCTGCGCCACCGGCAGGGCCAGCGGGTGGGCATCAGCCGCCCGCACGAATCGGCCCACCTGCACGTGGCCGGCAGCGCGGCCTACATCGACGACCTGCCCGAGCTGGCCGGCACCCTGCATGCGGCGCTCGGCCTGTCGCCGGTGGCGCACGGCAGGCTCAAGGGCGTGGACGTCGAGAAGATCCGCGCCCTGCCCGGCGTGGTGGCGGTGCTCACCGCGGCCGACATTCCCGGCGTCAACGACTGCGGGCCGATCGTCCACGACGACCCCATCCTGGCAGACGGCGAGGTGCACTACCTGGGGCAGCCGGTGTTCGCCGTCATCGCCACCGACCGCGACCTCGCGCGCCGCGCCGCCGCGTCGGCCAAGCAGGTGATCAGCGTGGAGCCGCTGCCGGCCCTGCTGACGCCGCTGGCCGCGCACGAGGCGAAGCGCTATGTGCTGCCGCCCATGCACCTGCGGCGCGGTGACGCGAAAACCGCCATCGCCGGCGCGCCGCGCAGGCTCAAGGGCCGGCTGAGCGTGGGCGGGCAGGAACAGTTCTACCTCGAAGGCCAGATCTCCTATGCCGTCCCGACCGAGAACGACGGCCTGCGGGTGCACTGCTCGACCCAGCACCCGAGCGAAATGCAGCATGCGGTGGCCCATGCGCTGGGCCTGCATGCGCACCATGTGCACGTGGAATGCCGCCGCATGGGCGGCGGCTTCGGCGGCAAGGAATCCCAGTCGGCCCTGTTCGCCTGCGTGGCTGCAATGGCCGCCCGGAAGCTGCGGCGTCCGGTGAAGCTGCGGGTCGACCGCGACGACGACTTCCTGGTCACCGGCCGGCGCCACGGCTTCGAATACGAATACGAGGTCGGCTACGACGACGAAGGCCGCGTGCTGGGTGCCGAGATCGACATGGTGTCCAACGCCGGGTTCTCGGCCGACCTGTCGGGCCCGGTGATGACGCGCGCGCTGTGCCACTTCGACAACGCCTACTGGCTGCCCGACGTGGCCGTCCACGGCTACAGCGCCCGCACCAACACCCAGAGCAACACCGCCTTCCGCGGCTTCGGCGGCCCGCAGGGCGCCATCGCGGCCGAGGTGATCCTCGACTCCATCGCCCGCGCGCTCGGCAAGGACGCGCTGGAGGTGCGCCGCGCCAACTTCTACGGCGTGGGCGAGCGCAACGTCACGCCCTACGGCCAGACAGTGGAAGACAACGTCATCCACGCGCTGGTGGACCAGCTGGCCGCCCGCGGCGACTATGACGCGCGGCGCGCGCAGATCGCCGCCTTCAACGCGTCGAGCCCGGTGCTCAAGAGAGGCCTGGCGCTCACGCCGGTGAAGTTCGGCATCTCGTTCAACGTGGCCCACTTCAACCAGGCCGGCGCGCTGGTGCACATCTACAGCGACGGCTCCATCCTGGTGAACCACGGCGGCACCGAGATGGGCCAGGGCCTCAACACCAAGGTGGCGCAGGTGGTGGCCCACGAGCTGGGCGTGAGCTTCGACGCGGTGCGGGTGACCGCCACCGACACCACCAAGGTGGCCAACACCTCGGCCACCGCCGCCTCCACCGGCACCGACCTCAACGGCAAGGCCGCGCAGGACGCCGCCCGGCGCATCCGCGAGCGGTTGGCGGCCTTCGCGGCGCAGAAGTTCGGCGGCGATGCGAAGGACGTGCGCTTCGCCAACGACGTGGTGCAGGTGAACGGCAGCACCGTCGCCTTTGCGCAGTTCGCGCGGCTCGCCTACGAGGCGCGGGTGCAGCTGTGGTCCGACGGGTTCTATGCCACGCCGGGCCTGCACTGGGACCGCGAGAAGCTGCAGGGCCGCCCGTTCTACTACTTCGCCTACGGCGCGGCCCTCAGCGAAGTGGTGGTGGACACGCTGACCGGCGAATGGAAGCTGCTGCGCGCCGACGTGCTGCACGACGTGGGCCGCTCGCTCAACCCGGCGGTGGACATCGGGCAGATCGAGGGCGCGTTCATCCAGGGCATGGGCTGGCTCACGATGGAAGAGCTGGTGTGGCACCCCGTCAGCGGGCTGCTGATGACGCATGCGCCCAGCACCTACAAGATCCCCACCGCCAACGACTGCCCGCCGGTGTTCAACGTGCAGCTGTTCGAGAACGCGAACGTGGAGGACAGCATCCACCGCTCCAAGGCGGTGGGCGAGCCGCCGCTGCTGCTGCCGTTCTCGGTGTTCCTGGCGATCCGCGATGCGGTGTCGGCGCTGGGCGGACATCGGGTCGATCCGCCGCTGCGCGCACCTGCGACCTGCGAGGCGATCCTGGATGCGGTGGACGCGGTGCGGAGCGCGCAGCCGTGAGCTTCTCGCTGCATGCCACGGCCACGCGCTGGCTGCTCACGCGGCAGCGGGCCGTGGTCGTCGAGGTGAAGGAGGCGCTGGGTTCGGTGCCGCGCGAAGCGGGCACCCGCATGCTGGTGTCGCTCACGCAGACACACGGCACCGTGGGCGGCGGCCACCTGGAGCTGCTGGCGATCGAGACCGCTCGCACCCTGCTGTCGCAGCCCGAGGGCGGCCTGCAGCCGCTGGAACGCCACTACCCGCTCGGCCCCGCGCTCGGCCAATGCTGCGGCGGCGCCGTCACCCTGCGCTACTCGCGGCTCGATGAAGCGGCGCTGCGCGCCTGGCCGGCTGCGCAGCCGCGCTTCTTCCTGCAGCTCTACGGCGCCGGCCATGTCGGCCGCGCCATCGTCCGGCTGCTCGCCGGCATCGACTGCCGGGTGCAGTGGATCGACGAACGCGAAGACGAGTTCCCGGACGGCGACGACCTGCCCGCCCACATAGAGAAGGTGTGTGTCGAGCCGGTCGAGGCCGAGGTGCGCATCGCACCGCCGCTGGCCTGCTACCTCGTGCTCACCCACAACCACGACCTCGACCTGCGCATCACAGAGGCGATCCTGAAGCGCGCGGACTTCCGCTACCTCGGGCTCATCGGCTCGAAGACGAAGCGCGCCCGCTTCCGGCACCGCTACGAAGCGCGCGGCATTGCGCCCCAGGTGCTGGACCGCATGACCTGCCCGATCGGCGTGCCCGGCATCGAAGGAAAGGAGCCCGAGGTGATCGCGGTCTCGGTGGTGGCGCAGCTGCTGCAGCTCACGCCGCAGCCTGCTACTGCTGCGGCAACGTCGCCTGCAGCTCCTGCTTCATCCACTCGATGAACACCCGGGTGCGCAGCGGAAGGAGCCGCGCGCTCGGGTACACCAGGCTCACGTTGCGCGGCGGCTCCTCGAATTCCGCGAGCACCACGCGCAGCCGCTTCTCCCGCACGTAGGGCACCACCTGGTACGACTGGAAGCGGCTCAGGCCGAGCCCCGCCGCGCAGGCCTCCAGCCGCGGCGCCCCCAGGTTGCATTCGAGGTTGCCCTGCACCGGCACCGAAAAGGGCTTGCCGTTCTCGTCGACGAAGGTCCACTGCCGGCCTTCCACGCCGGTGATGCAGTTGAACTTCGACAGCTCGCGCGGATGCCGGGGCGTACCGTGCCGGCGCAGCCAGTCGGGGCTGGCCGCCACCACGCGGCCGATCCGGCCCACCGCCTGTGCCACCAGGCTCGAATCGGCCAGGTGGGCGATGCGCACGGCCAGGTCATGGCCTTCCTGCACGAGGTCGACCACGCGGTCGAGCAGCACCAGGTTCACACGCATCTTCGGATAGCGCTGCAGGAAGCGGGCCACCGCAGGCGCCACGTGCATGTGGCCGAAGAGCACCGGCGCCGTCACGCTGACGGTGCCGCTGGGCTCGGCCTCGTATGCGGCGCTGCTGGCCAGCAGCGAACGATCGGCCTCCTCCACGTCGGCCAGGATGCGGCGCACCCGCTCGAGGTACAGGCGCCCGTCTTCGGTGAGCGACAGCCGCCGCGTCGTGCGATGCAGCAGGCGCACGCCGAGCTGCGACTCCAGCGCGGCGAGCTGGCGCACCACGGCCGGCAGCGATGAATCGAGCGCGTCGGCTGCGGCGGTGAGGCTGCCGCGGTCGACGATGGCGACGAAGGTTTCCAGGGCCCTGAGCTTGTCCATCGGAGCCATCATTGCTCCGGCAACCGGAGTAGTCAAATGCAGACGGCCGGCTTTATTGCAGTGGCGCTCGAGCCAAGAATCCGGGCATTCCAACCCCAGCAGGAGACCTCCATGACCACCACGCCGCCCCGGCCCGAGCGCCCGATCAAGCTCTACCGCTTCGCCCTCTCGGGTCATTCGCACCGCGCCGAGCTCTTCCTCAACCTGCTGGGCCTGCCGTATGAAGGCATCGACGTGGACCTGCGTGCCAAGGCGCAGAAGCGGCCCGAGTTCCTGGCGCTCAATGCCTTCGGCCAGGTGCCGGTGATCGACGATGGCGGCACGGTGGTGGCCGACTCGAACGCCATCCTGACCTACCTGGCGCTGAAGTACGGCGCCTCCCACTGGCTGCCCCGCGAGCCGCTCGCCGCGGCGCAGGTGCAGCGCTGGCTCTCGGTGGCGGCCGGCCAGCTGGCCGCCACGGCCGCGCGGGCGCGGGTGATCCAGGTGTTCGGACTGCCGGCCGACTGCAGCACCGAAGTGGCAGGCGCCCAGGCCCTGTTCACGCTGGTCGAGCAGCACCTGTCGGACCACAACTTCATCGCGGGCGCCGAGCCCACCATTGCCGACGTGGCGCTGTACAGCTACACCGCCCATGCGCCCGAAGGCAACGTGTCGCTCGACCCCTACCCGGCCCTGCGGGCCTGGCTGGGCCGCATCGAGGCGCTGCCCGGGTTCGTGCCGATGCCGGTGTCGCACGTCGGCCTGCGGGCCGCGGCCTGACGAAGCGAGGAGCCATCGTGTCTGCCCTGCCCGGTTGGCCTCATCCGCACGTCGCGCCCTTCCATGCCGGCGAACGGGCCGCGCAGGCGAAGGTGGGCGTCGCGCAGCGCATGGCCGAGATCGGCCAGCGCGTGGTGCGCGGCGTGATGCCGCAGCAGCATCGCGAGTTCTTTCCGCTGCTGCCTTTCGTGGTGCTGGGCGCGGTGGACGCGCAAGGCCAGCCGTGGGCCACGCTGCTGGCCGGCAGCGGGCCGGGCTTCGTCACCTCGCCCGACGAGACCACGCTGCGCATCGATGCGCTGCCGCCGGCCGGCGATCCGCTGGTCGGCCTGCTCGACCCCGGGGCGCCGCTGGGCCTGCTGGGCATCGAGCTGCCCACCCGGCGGCGCAACCGGGCCAACGGCCGGGTGGGCCAGCGCGACGACACCGGCTTTTCGCTGGATGTGACGCAAAGCTTCGGCAACTGCCCCAAGTACATCCAGACGCGCGAACTGCTGCCGGGCCCCGCCGCCACGGCAGCCGGCGAGTCGCCTCGCCGGGCAGCCCGGCTCGACGCCGGCATGCAGGCGCTGGTGCGCACCGCCGACACCTTCTTCATCGCGACACACGCGGTGGGCGAAGGCGCCAACGGCGGCAGCGACGTGTCGCACCGGGGCGGGCGGCCCGGCTTCGTGCAGGTGCGCGGCGACGGCACCAGCCTCACCTGGCCGGACTTCATCGGCAACTCGTTCTTCAACACGCTCGGCAACCTGGTGGCCCAGCCGCGCGCCGGCCTCGTGGTGCCCGACTTCGCCAGCGGCAGCCTGCTGTACGTGGCCGGCCGTGCCGAGATCGTGTGGGAGGGCCCGCAGGTGGAGGCGTTTGCCGGCGCCCAGCGCCTGGTGCGGCTGCAGGTGGACCACGCACTGCTGCGGCCCTGCGCGCTGCCGTGGCGCTGGCGCCTGCTGGAACCGTCGCCGGCGCTCGAAGGCACCGGCCGCTGGTCGCCCTTATAGAAACATGCCGCCCGACGCCTCGATGCGCTGGGCATTCACCCAGCGGTTGTCCTCGCTCAGCACCGACGCGATCACCGGTCCGATGTCGTCGGGCAGGCCCACGCGGCCGAGCGCCGTCTGCGAGGCGATGAAGGCGTTGACCTCGGCGTTGTCGCGCACCGTGCCGCCGCCGAAGTCGGTCTCGATGGCACCCGGCGCGACGATGTTCGAGGTGATGCGCCGCGAGCCCAGCTCCTTCGCCTGGTAGCGCGTCAGCACCTCCATCGCGCCTTTCATCGCCGCATAGGCCGCGTAGCCCGGCAGCGCAAACCGCGCCAGCCCGCTCGAGATGTTGACGATGCGACCGCCGTCGTTGAGCAGCGGCAGCAGGGCCTGCGTCAGGAAGAACGGCCCCTTCAGGTGCACGTTCACCAGCTCGTCGAACTGGGCTTCGGTCGTGTCGGCGAACGCGGCATGCACGCCCACGCCGGCGTTGTTCACCAGGTGGTCGAAGCGCTCGCGCTGCCAGTGCTTGCGCAGGGCGTCGCGCACCGCTTCGGCAAAACCGGGGAACGACGCGCTGTCGCCCACGTCGAGCTGCAGTGCCACGGCGCGGGCGCCGAGCCTTTCGGCTTCGGCCACCACCGCGTCGGCTTCGTCGCGCCGGCTGCGCCAGGTGACGATCAGGTCGCCGCCGCGCGCCGCCACGGCCAGCGCGGCATTGCGGCCCAGCCCGCGGCTGCCGCCGGTGATGAGGGTGATCTTGCGGGGGTTGGAAGTCGGGGTGCTCATGACAAGGCTCCTTCTTGAGTGGCTGCCGGAGGTGGCATGAAGGGCAGTCTATTGAGCGAGCCTTCGCAGATAAATGCGCCACAAGCGACAAGACTGTTCAGCCGTGAACGACAATCTGCCCATGAATCCGCTCGACGCCATGCTCGCCTTTGCCCGGGTGGCTGAACTGGGCAGCTTCACCCAGGCGGCCGCCAGCCTCGGCCTGCCCAAGGCCAGCGTGTCGACCTCGGTGCAGCGGCTCGAGGCGCTGCTGGGCACCCGGCTGCTGCACCGGACCACCCGCCGGGTCGCACTCACCCAGGACGGCCGGGCCTTCTACGAGCGCTGCCGCGACCTGCTGGCCGACATGGACGAGCTGCAGACCATGTTCCGTCCTGCGCACGAGGCGCTGACCGGCCGGCTGCGGGTCGACATGCCGCTGGGCGCGGCCCGGCAGCTGGTGGTGCCCCGGCTGCCGGAATTCCTGGCGGCGCATCCGCAGGTCGAGGTGGAGCTGAGCAGCACCGACCGGCGGGTGGACCTGGTGCGCGAAGGTTTCGATTGCGTGCTGCGGGTGGGCCCGCTGTCGGACTCGACCCTGGTGGCCCGGCCGCTGGGGCATTGCCTGCAGAAGAACTTCGCGAGCCCCGGCTACCTTGCGCGCCACGGCACGCCGCGCACGCTGGCCGACCTCGCGCAGCACCGGCTGGTGCACTACGTGCCCATGCTGGGCGGCAGGTCGGCAGGCTTCGAGTATGTGGACACCGCCACCGGCGAAGCACGCTCGGTGGCGATGGCCGGCGCCCTGACCGTCAACAACTCCGAGGCCTACGAGGCCGCGTGCCTGGCCGGTGTGGGCCTCATCCAGGCGCCGGAGATGGGCCTGGCGCCGATGCTGGCGGCCGGGCGCCTGGTCGAGGTGCTGCCGGAGTTCCGCGCGCCGCCCATGGCCGTGTCGCTGCTGTATGCGAACCGCCGGCACCTGCCGAAGCGGGTGCAGGCGTTCATGGAGTGGGTGGCGCAGGTGATGCAGCCCGTCCTGGTGGACTGACGCGACGCAGGAAGGACCGCCTCGCTCACTCCTGCGGCATCACCGCATTCGGGTCCATGTAGACCAGTTCCCAGCCGTGGCCGTCGAGGTCTTCGAAGCTGTGGCTGTACATGAAGCCGAGGTCCTGCTTCGGGTTGGGGGTGCTGCCGCCGGCGGCCAGTGCCTTGGCCACCAGGTCATCGACCTGCTCCTTGCTTTCGCACGACAGGCACACCAGCACCTCGGTGCTCTTCGTCGCGTCGGCCACCGGCTTCTTGGTGAAGGTCTGGAAGAAGCTCTCCACCAGCAGCATCACGTAGATGTGGTTCTCGCTCACCACCATGCAGGCCGCCTGCTCGTTGGTGTACTGCGGGTTGAAGCTGTAGCCCAGCCTGGCGAAGAACGCCTTCGAGCGCTCGAGGTCCTTGACGGGGAGGTTCACGTAGATCTGCTGTGCCATGGCGGGCGACTCCTTGAGGGATGGTTTGTCGTGAAGGGTTGAACAGGAAGAACTGCGAGAGCGTGGTCGGCATGCGGCACCCCGCTCAGGGGCGCTCGGCCAGCGCCTTCAGGTTGGCGAGGCCGGCCTCGAAATCGCGGCCGATCATCTGGTCCATGTCGAAGAACACGCCCATCAGCTTGCTGATGAAGTTGGCCGGGCCGCGCAGGGCCCAGGTCACCTCGGTGGCGGTCTCGCCGCGCGGCACCAGCGTGAACTCGACGATGTTGTGCGCTTCGAAGGGCTCGTACATGTCGAGCTTCATCTCGACGCGGTGGGGCATGCGGGAATCGGTGATCTCGATGCTGCCGGTGCCCACCTCCTTGTTGCCGGCGAAGTCGTAGCCCGCGCCCGGGCCGCGCGCATTGCCGCGGTAGCTGCGGCGCATGTTCGGGTCCTTGCGCTCGTAGGGGTTCCAGGTGTTGAAACTGCGCAGGTCGTTGATCAGCGGGTGGATCTTCTCGGCGCTGGCCGCGATGGTGGCCGAGCGCTGCACCGCAAAGGTGTCGGGCTTGCTGGCGGCGATCATCAGCAGCGCCGAGACGGCGGCTACGGCCACGACGGCCACGAGGGTGAGGGTCTTCATGCGGTGCTCCTGGGTCGAAGGGTTGTTCATTGCGGCGCCTTGCGCCCACGAACCCACGACGAACGGAGCGCGCCGGCTTCGACAAACCAGCGCTTAGGTGAAAACCCTAGGGCCTGTTAACGCTATTTGGAGCCTCCCGTTTCCTGGGATCACCCGCAGGGCTTGGGTCCCTGGGGGCGCATGCCGTCGTTGCCGCCTCGTTGTGTGCAGGGAGCACACCGCCTCGGCGGCGCCTAGGCCTGCGCCCCCAGGGATCCAAGGCCCTAGTGCGATCAGGCGGCTGCAGCGGTGACGGCCGCAGGCGCCGTCGATTCCTCGTAGCAAGGCGCCAGCGAACGAACCTCGACCGTGCACCATTCCGCCGCCGGGCAGCGCGCCGCGATGGCCAGCGCCTCCTCGCGGGTCTTGCAGTCGACGAGGAAGAAGCCGCCGACCATTTCCTTGGCCTCGGCGAACGGCCCGTCGACGACGCGGGTCTTGCCGTTGCGCACTTCCACTCGCGCCGCCTCGTCGTGCGAGCGCAGCGATTCGACCGCCAGCAGCTGGCCGCGGGCCTTCAGCTCGTCGCCGAAGCGCACCATGCGCTCGTAGCAGTCACGCCCTTCGGCCGGGGTGCGCGTCTGGCGCTGGCCGGTGGGCTCCACCATCAACAGCATGTAGGTCATGGTGCCTCCAAGTAGCGGGAAGCTGGCGATTTGAGCACGGCTGCATGTCGTGTGTGCCGGCCGCCCCCGAAGGAGGGACGGCAAGAGAGCGCACCGGCTTCTCGTCGGGCAACGGCGTCCCTAGAATCCCTGGGTCATCAGCAAGGAGAACGGGAATGGACGCTTTTGCCAAGCAGCCGCAGTACCAGGAATCCAAGATCGAGGACGAGCCCATCCTCGGGCCCGTGCTGATGCTGCCCGACGGGCGCATCCAGCCGCTCACGTGGTTCGAACGCCTGCTGGTGAGGCTGCACCTCACCGATGCCAGGCACCTCGAGATGCGCTACCTGAAGGCGGCCGCCTCCTGAGCCGCGCCAGCACCTCCACCGAAGAGCCGCTGCAGGCCACCCTCGCGTGGCTCGGGCAGCATGCGAAACGCGCCACCCTCGAAGGCCTGGCGCGTTTTGCCATCCCCTCGGACAAGGCCTTCGGCGTGTCGGTGGCCGACCTGCGCCAGCTGGCCAGGCAGATCGGCCCGAACCACGATCTCGCCGCGGCACTGTGGGACACCGACCGCTACGAAGCCCGGTTGCTGGCCACCTTCATCGACGAGCCGGCGCGTGTGAGCGCCACCCAGATGGACCGCTGGTGCAAGGACTTCGACAGCTGGGCGCTGTGCGACACCGCCTGCTTCGCCCTGTTCGACCGCACCGCCCATGCGTGGAGCAAGGTGGCGCCATGGGCCGCGCGCCAGCCTGAATTCGAGAAACGTGCCGGTTTCGCGCTGCTGTGGGCCCTGGCGGTGCACGACAAGGCCTGCGCCGATGGCCCGTTCCTGCAGGGGCTGCAACTCATCGAAGCCTCGGCCGAAGACGAGCGCAACTTCGTCAGGAAGGCGGTGAACATGGCGCTGCGGGCCATCGGCAAACGCAACCCGGCGCTCCATGCCGCTGCCACCGAAGTGGCGCACAGGCTGGCTGCATCGCAGGACCGGACCGCGCGCTGGGTCGGGAAGGACGCGCTGCGTGAACTCACCAGTGCCAGGGTGACCGAGCGGGTGGCGACACCTCGCCGGCGCCCGCGCGCCGCTCCAGCACCCTGAGCCGGCGCTCCAGGTCGTCCAGCCCGGTCGCGCCGGCCAGAAATTTCTCTTCCTCGCTGCGCACCATCCACCGCCAGGCGGCTGCGACGCGCTGCCGCAAACCCTTGTGCAGCGGAAGGTGCGCCGCACGAGGTGCCGATATCGAGCGTCCGAGAGGCAGGGTGTCCATGCCGTCCACGATAGGAGCAGGGCGGCGGTGCGCACAGGCACAGGCGGCGGGTCTGGTGCAGGTGCTGTATCAGCCGCAGCAGGTGCACAGCTGCCGGAACGGCCGCCCTACTGCCACAGCCGGTAGGCCCAGAACGCCTCGTCCTCGGCGATGCGCCGGCGCAGGTCCTCGGGCGAGAAGCCGGTGATGCGCCGGGTGGCGCGCACCAGGTGCGACTGGTCTGCGTAGCCGCTCTGGGCGGCCACGTCGGCCCAGCTGAGGCGGCCGTCGCCTTCGGCTGCCAGCGCCTCGAAAAACGCCCGCTCGGCACGCCCGACCCCCAGCAGCTCCCGCATCGGCTGCCCGGCCCACTGCTTGATGCGCCGCTCCACCTGCCGCAGGCTGCGGCCCGAGGCCGACAGGGCTGCACGCTGCGCCAGGCCGCGGGCCCAGTCGAGATATCGGTGCCCGTCGAGCGCGAGCCGGGGGCGCTCTGCCTGCCACAGCGGGTCGATGAAGTCCTGCATCAGCTGCACCCGGGCATCGTCGTCGCGCACCGCCAGGACGGCTTCGCACAGGCCCACCCAAGGCGCCGGCAGCACGTCGCGCACGTCCACCAGCCGGTCGAGGTGTGCCTCGGGGTCCACGCCGGTGAGCTGGCGCACGGCATCGGGCAGCAGCATCAGCATCATCCCGTGCACCGGCCCCGGGTTCCAGGATGCGCTCGGGCGGGTGAACGGCCCGCCGAAGGCGATGCGCATGGGCAGCGCACGGCGGGTGCTGCCCGGCGTGACCGCCGAGCCGCTGTCATCGAGCATTTCGCTGCAGCCTTCAAACCACCAGCTGATGCTGCACAGCGGCGACGCCGGAAAGTGATTGAAGCGCTGCGCGTCGTCGAGGTTCACCCCCAACGTGTTGCGGCTCAGCACCGCCCGCACGCAGGACGCCAGCGACAGGCGCGGATGCCACAGGCGGTTCACCGCGAGTGAGACGGGGGCGGCGGACGGCGGCATGGGCGACATGGGCGGCAGTGTAGACAGGCCGCGATGTCGGAATCGTTCAAGAACGGCGCCGCGCGGCAGCGCAACATGCGGCTTCATGAACACCACGACCGACGACCGACCCGCCTCGACCACCCCGCCGCAAACGCCGCCCGGCCCGAGCCGCCGCTGGTGGGGCCTGCCCCTGCTGCGCGCCATGCGACGCGACTACCTCGGCTTCACCAGCGGCCTGCAGCGCCAGTACGGCGACGTGACCTTCATGCGGCTGGGCAACGAGCGCGCCATCGACCTGTTCGACCCGGAGCTGGTGCGCCGCCTGCTGGTGGACCATGCGCCGCATCTGGTGCGCTGGGAACGCGGCATGGACATCTTCGAGCAGGTGTTCGGCCAGAGCGTGCTGGTCACCGAAGGTGCGGTGTGGCAGCGGCAGCGGCGCATGCTGCAGCCGGCGTTTTCGCCGCGCCGCGTGGCCGGCTACGCCGCGCTGATGCTCGACGCGGCACGCTCGGCGCTCGACGCCGCGGTGCCGGCCGGCGAGCAGGAGGCCCTCGTGTCGATGGACACGCTGTTCTCGCAACTGGCGATGGACGTGATTCTGCGCACCCTGTTCAGCACGCGCGCCGACGGCGACGTGAACGCCGCCGCCGAGGCCACCCAGACGCTGTCGGCCACCGCGATGCGCGAGATGTTCTGGCCGGTGACGCTGCCCGACTGGCTGCCGCTGCCCGGCAAGGCGGCCAAGCGGCGCGCCCTGCACAGCCTGCGCGAACTGGTCGGCCGGCACATCCGCGCACGCCGCGCCGCTGGCGCCGAAGGCCCGCGGGACGACCTGCTCGCCATGCTGCTGGGCCTGCGCGACGAGGCCACCGGTGAGGCGCTCTCGCAGGCCGAGGTGTTCGACCAGTGCATGGTCAGCTTCCAGGCCGGCCATGAAACCAGCGCCACCGCGCTGCTGTGGTGGAGCCGGCTGCTGGCTGAACATCCGCAGGCTGCGGCACGCGCGCAGGCCGAGGTCGATGCCGTGCTCGGCCAGCGCGCCCCCGGCCCGGACGACCTGTCCTCGCTGCCCTGGCTCACCGCCACGCTCAAGGAAGCGATGCGGCTGTACCCGCCGATCGCGGCGCTGATGACACGCCGCACCACGCAGGACATCGAGCTCGGCGGCTGGTCCATCCGGCGGGGCACCATGCTGCGCATTACGCCGTGGGTGCTGCAGCGCGATCCACGCGTGTACGACCGGCCGGGCGACTTCGTGCCCGAACGCTTCCTGCCCGATGCCGTGCCGGCGCTGCCCCGCGGCGCCTGGATGCCCTTCGGCACCGGCCCGCGGGTGTGCATCGGCCAGCACTTCGCCATGCTCGAGATGACGCTGGTGGCCGCCCTGCTGCTGCAGCGCTACAGCCTCGTGCTGCCGGCGGGAAGTCCGCCGCCGAAGCCGGTGCTCAACGTGACGCTGCGGCCGCAGGGCGGCGTGCACCTGCGGCTGGTGCGCCGAGGCGCCGCAGCAGCGGCTCGATCGCGCTGACGAGCGGCGCGGGCGACACCTCGCGCCCCTCCTCGCCAGGCCAGCAAGCTTCGAATTCGGCGAGTTCCAGCCCCACCACCTCGCGTTCGGCCAGCGCGGCGCAGGCGGCGCGCAGGTCGTCGAACGACAGGCCGCCGCCGACCTGGAATTCGGTGGGCAGCAGGCCGGCATCGAGCACGTCGCAGTCGAGGTGCACGTACACCGGCCGCGTGCCCACCGCCTGCGCCAGCCGGCCGGGCAGGCCCGGGCCGGGCGCCACATGCCGCAGCGCCCCCGCATCGATGAGCGCCTGCTCGGCCGGATCGATGTCGCGCGAGCCCACCAGCACCACGCTGGCGAGCGGCATGCCGGCGCCCAGGCCGCTGTCCCAGGCACCGCTCGCGCCGGTGAGCACGAGGCCGCCGAGGTAGCCGGTGGCGGAGGTGTCGGGCGTGTTGGCATCGGCATGCGCATCGAACCACACCACGCAGGCATCGGGGCGCCCGCGCGCCACCTGGGGCAGCGTTGCAAGGCTGCTGGCGCAACGGTTCAGCACCGTCAGCACCGGCTTGCCAGCCTCGAGCTGCGTGCCCAGATGTGCCGCCAGCACCTGCAGCACCGGCCGCGCCGCGTCGAGCTCCTCCCGCCAAGCCAGCCCGAGCGGCGGCAGCGGCGTGCCGATGCGTGCCGGCGCGATGCCCAGGCGATCGGCCAGCGCTGCACCGAGCAGGCGGGCACCCGCCATCGCACGCGGGTTGCGGTCGGCGGTGCGGCCTTCGAAGACGGTGAGCGAGAGGTCCGGCATCGGCGCATTGTGGCGCCGCCCGGTCGCCTGACAGCTCGGCGCCGCCGGACAGGCGCAGTCGTTGCCGGGTCGTCGGGTTCATTGCTTCAGCCCGGCATCAGCCCGCAAGGCGACGCGTTTGAACAGCTCCGGATAGTCGATCACGAAACCGTCTCCATCGACCGGCAACAAGGCCTTGAAGCCGGTTCCGTCCAGGCTTTCGAAAAGGTACAGACGATCCTCCAGCCGGGTATAGGCCTGGGCCTTCGCTTCGACCGTGAGATCGGGGGCAGACATCCATGCCATCCGAAACTCCCGACGCTCCCCGATCCGGAGGTGGCTTCTCCAGATGGGAAAGCTGTTTGTCAGAGGCGTGGGCCAGATGTCAATGTCGACGCAGCCATCGAGAGGGTCCAGGTGCTCACCAGCCCTGCCCAGCCAGCGGCCGGCGTCATCGATGCTCAGCGACAACGACCGGGCTTGCGATCCCTTGCGCGCGCTCAGCTCGGCTCGGCGAAGCACGCAGGCCGGCTCGTCCCAGTGCAACCGGTAGGTCAGGCGGAACGGAACGCCGTCTTCATCGACGGCAACGAGGGAGCTGTCAGCCGCTCCCGCCGCGACAAGCACGTGCTCCAGGCCGATTCCGGGGAAGTTGGAGTTCCACGTGGGCACCCAGCAGAGGTTTCGAGGGGCATGGTGTCGCATGGCAGAAATGACGGTCGTTGATGCGGGATGAAGTGCGTGTCCCCCTCGCCGGTGCGATCGACGACAGTGGCTCCACCACTTCACACCGCGCGCCAGCCCTCCATCAAGCGGTTCGACGGCAGCGTCTCGTCCGGCAACTTGCGTACCGTCTCGATTCTCGATGCCCGCCACCGGCGGGCCCTTCGGGTGCTTCGGTGAGTCGCCCAGCAAGACCCTGCGCGGCGGCCGGATCGGCCCGCTGAAGCCCCGGGGGTCTTTCCGGCGTCAGGTCACCGGCGCCGGGTTGAACAGCACCAGCGCGTTGTGCAGCTTCCAATGCTCGGCCCAGGTCTTCCTGCGGCCGCTGGCCACGTCCAGCATCAGGCGGAAGAGTTCCCAGCCAACGTCCTCGATGCTCGCCTGCCCGTCGGCAATGCGCCCGGCGTTCACGTCCATCAGGTCATGCCAGCGGCGCGCCAGGTCGCTGCGGGTGGCCACCTTGATGACGGGCACGGCCGCCAGGCCGTAAGGGGTGCCGCGGCCCGTGGTGAACACGTGCAGGTTCATGCCGGCCGCGAGCTGCAGCGTGCCGCAGATGAAGTCGCTCGCCGGCGTGGCCGCATACACGAGCCCCCTCTCGATGCCGCGGTCGCGCAGCTTCTCTCCCGGCGACAGCACGCCCGAGATCGGCGCGCTGCCGCTCTTCACGATGGAACCCATGGCCTTCTCGACGATGTTCGACAGGCCGCCCTTCTTGTTGCCCGGCGTGGTGTTGGCGCTGCGGTCGACCCGGCCCTTGTCGAGGTAGGCGTCGTACCAGGCCATCTCGCGGATCATCGCGTCGGCCACTTCCGGGCTGGTGGCGCGCGAGGTGAGCTGGTCGATGCCGTCGCGCACCTCGGTCACCTCGCTGAACATCACGGTGGCGCCGGCGCGCACCAGCAGATCGGTGCAGAAGCCAACCGCGGGATTGGCCGTCACGCCGCTGAAGGCGTCGCTGCCGCCGCACTGCACGCCCACCACCAGTTCGCTCGCCGGCACGGTTTCGCGCCGCCTGGCATTGAGCCGCTCGAGGTGCTCTTCGGCCGTGCTCATGATCGAGTCGATCATCGACATGAAGCCGACGTGCGCATCGTCCTGCAGGCACACCACGTCGAGCCCGGCGGCCTCGGTGGCGCCGACGTCGGCGACGTTGCGCTCGTCCACGATGGCAAACGAGCCCGGCGGCAGCAGGCGCTCCGGCTGCAGCTTCTCGCAGCCCAGGCTCACCACCATCACCTCGTTGCCGAAGTTCGGGTTCATCGAGATGTTGCGCAGGGTGCGGATCGGCACGATGGCATCGGGCGCGTCGATGGCCACGCCGCAGCCGTAGGTGTGCTCCAGCCCGACCACGTCATCCACGTGGGGGAAACGGGGCAGCAGCTCTTCCTTGATGCGCCTGACCGCGAACTCCACGACGCCCGACACGCACTGCACCGTGGTCGTGATGGCCAGGATGTTGCGCGTGCCCACCGAGCCATCGGCGTTGCGGTAGCCCTCGAAGGTGTAGCCCTCCAGCGGCGGCAGCGAGGGCGGCTTCACATTGGCGATGGGCAGGCCGTCGAGCGAGCGGGCCGCGGGCATCTCGAGCAGGCGCTCGTGTACCCAGCTGCCCTTCGGGATGTCGCGTGCCGCACGGCCGATGACCACGTTGTAGCGCCGCACCGCCTCGCCGGCCGCGATGTCGACGAGCGCCACCTTGTGCCCTTGCGGCACCTTGTCCACCAGCACCAGGCCCGACGGGAACCTCGTGCCCGCCGGCAGGCCGCCGTCGTTGGCCACGATGGCCACGTTGTCGGCCTCGTGCATGGTGATGTGGAGCGGATCACGCAGGTCAGGGTCGGCCATGACTGTTCCGTAGGTTGGGTGAGGCTGACAACGTTGTCATTCTCGAATCAAATGAAGTAGCGTTCCTGGACTCATCCGGTTTGCCAAGCCGGATGATAACGTTATCATCGTCGCCAGCAGGAGGCGCCCTTCCCGCTGTCGGACAATCCGCAGCCCTGCCCGCCTGCCGCACCGCCAGCCATGCCACCCGCGAACCGCACCAAGTCGATCACGCTGCACGACGTCGCCAAGGCGGCCGGCGTGTCGCTCATCACGGCGTCGCGGGCGCTGGCCAACCCGGAGGTGGTGTCCAAGGCCACCATCGAGCGGGTGCGCCAGGCCGTCGAAGACACCGGCTACATCCCGAACTTCCTGGCGGGCGGCCTCAAGTCCCGGCGCAGCATGGCGGTGGCCGCGTTGGTGCCGGTGATCTCGGTGCCGCAGTTCCTGCCCACGGTGCAGGCGCTCACCGAAGAACTCGACCGTGCGGGCTACCAGCTCATCCTCGGCCAGACGGGCTACGACCACGCCCGCGAGGCGGCCCTGATCGACACCATGGTCGGCCGGCGGGTCGACGGCATCGTGGTCGCCGGCCTGCTGCACACCGCCACCCAGACCGACCGGCTGCGCAAGCTCGGCATCCCGGTGGTCGAGACCTGGGACCTCTGCGACCGGCCGGTGGACATGGTGGTGGGCTTTTCGCACCTGAAGGTGGGCGCCGCGGTGGCGGGCTACTTCATGGGCAAGGGTTTCAGGCGGGTGGCTATTGCCACGGCAAACGACCAGCGCGCCGTCGTCCGGCGTGAAGGCTTCCTGTCGGTGGTGGGCCACGACGTGCCCACTGCGGTCGTGCCCGCGCCCAGCAACCTCGCGCTCGGCCGCCGCGCCTGCGCCGAGCTGCTGGCGAAGGACCCGGAGGTCGATGCGATCTTCTGCAGCTCCGACGGGCTGGCGCAGGGCGTGCTCACCGAAGCCCGCGCCCGCGGGTTGCGGGTGCCGCAGGACCTGGCGGTGTGCGGCTTCGGCGACGCCGACTTCGCCGCCCACCTGGAGCCCGCGCTCACCACGGTGCAGGTGGACGGCGCCCTGATCGGCCGGCGTTCGGCCGAGCTCATCGTGCAGCGCTGCCGCGGCGAAACCACCGGCGAGCGGGTGCTCGACGTCGGCTTTCACATCGTCGAGCGGGCGTCCACCGCCGGCTGAGGCTTCCTGCACGGCGCGTTGTTGCCAGCCGTGCACAACAAGGGCATCCCCCGCTACGGGGATGTGAGGCGGCCCCCGACAGTGCCGATACTTCGCACCTTGCCGACACCGCTCCGTCTTTTCGCCGCCATGACCACCGTACGCGCGCCACGCCACATCGCACCCCCTGGGATGCTGGCATCCCTGCTGCTGCTCGCCGCCGGCCTGCTCGGCGCTGGGCCTGCCGATGCGCAGAGCGCAAGCTGCGAACAGTTCAAGGAGACGCTCGCCGCGCGCATCCGCGTGCCCGGCTTCACGCTGGAATCGGTGCCGGCCTCCACGAAGACGCCGGCGGGCGCCAAGGTGGTGGGCACCTGCGAGGGTGGGGCCTACAAGGTTCTGCTGCGCAGGGGCGCTGCGGCCGAGGAGGCGTCCGCCAGCGCCCCCGATGAAGTCGCGGCCGCCACAGCCACACCGCCGCCCAGGCCGACGCCGGCGGCAACGCCCACACCGGCGCCCTCCCCGACCGCGATGCCCACGCCGGCAGCCACGCCCGCACCGACGGCCACGCCGGCTCCAGCGGCGACCCCGCCGCCGGAGCCCCCCGCGGCCGTGGCCCAGACGGTCGCCGACGGCATGTCGTGGACGGATCTCGTCCTCGAATTCCTGGCTCGCTACTGGCCCTGGGTGCTGACCCTTGCCGGCCTGCCCCTGCTCATCTGGCTGGCCGCATGGATCACGCATCGCCGCTACTACGACGAGGCCGGCCTGCCGCGCGGGCCGCGGCTTAACTAGGGCCTGTTAACGCTATGTGGAGCCTCACGTGACCCAGGAAACGGGCGCCATCTGTACTGCCCTGCTGACGGTGTTGGCACTCCTGCTCGCGTCGCCCGCACCGGCGCAGGACGGCCCCGTGCGCCAGTGGCTCAAGGAACGCCGGCAGCAGCGCCAGCAGCCACCGCCCGCCGGCCCGCTCGCACCGGGCGACCACCGTTTCACGCTGCAGCATGACGGCCTTGCGCGCGCCTACCGCGTGCACGTGCCGGCCAGCTACCTCGCCCAGCGGCCGGCTGCGCTGCTGGTGGCCCTGCACGGCGGCGGCGGCAACATGGATTTCCAGGCCGACGACTCGAAGTACGGCCTGCTCTCCAAGTCCGAACGCGAAGGCTTCGTGGTCGTGTTCCCCAACGGCTACAGCAAGCTCGCCAGCGGCAAGTTCGCCACCTGGAATGCCGGCCGCTGCTGCGGCGCGGCGCGCGACGCGAAGGTCGATGACGTGGGGTTCATCCGCGAAGTGGTGGCGCGGGTGAGCACACAGCTCGACATCGACCCGCAACGCGTCTATGCCACCGGCATGTCCAACGGCGGTCTGATGGCGTACCGGCTGGCCTGCGAAGCGTCCGACGTCTTCAGCGCCATCGCGCCCGTGGCCGGTACCGACAACACAGTGAGCTGCACGCCGGCGCGGCCGGTGTCGGTGCTGCACATCCATGCGAAGAACGACTCGCACGTGCTGTTCGAAGGCGGCGCAGGGCCCGACTCGGTGGCCAGGCACCTCGTGACCGACTTCACCTCGGTGCCGGACAGCGTGGCGAAATGGGCCGCGCTCAACGGCTGTGCCGCGACGCCACCGAAGCGGGTGCTGGAGAAACCGGGCGCCTATTGCGAGGAACACGCGCCTTGCCGCGGCGGCGCCCGGGTGCAGTCGTGCGTCACCGAGTCCGGCGGCCACTCATGGCCAGGAGGCACCAAGGCACGAGCGGCCGAGTCGCCTTCGACGGCGATCTCAGCCAACGACGTGATGTGGGAGTTCTTCAGCCGCAGGTGAAGACGACCGCGCCTGTTCACCCCTGCGCCACCTCGTGCGCCGCCATCAGCTCCAGCGCCTTCACCAGCGCCGAGTGATCCAGCTGCCCCCAGCCCTGCGCCGCGCACGCCTGCATCAGCTGCGCCGCCCCCGCCGTCTG
>NZ_SWAR01000188.1 GCF_006386545.1 Methylibium rhizosphaerae
GGGCGACGCCAGCAATCGCTACACCTACGTCGACATCGATCCGCACATCCGGTTCGTGGCCGAGCGACAGTTCATTCGGGGGCCGATCAACGGCCGCTTTGTCGCCGAGGACGCACGCCGGTTTGTGGCGACAACGCGGGAGCGCTTCGACGCCGTCGTCGTGGACGTCTACACCTCATCGAACGCGGTCCCGGGGCACCTGCTCACGGCCGAGTTCTGGCGCGCCACGAGGCGGGTGCTGTCCGGCGACGGCGTGGTGCTGGCGAACCTGGTGCTGGACCCGGCTTTGCGCAGCGCGTTCGCGCGCAACGTGCTGGCCACCATCGAGCAGGAGCTGGGCCGGTGCGCGGTGGAGGTGCTGCAGCGCCAGTGGGCGGCCAGCAATGTCGTCGTAGCGTGCATGCCCGCCGCGAGCGAGCTTCCCCGCGCGAGTCCGTACTCCGATGAATGGTCGAGCGCCGACCTCGACCGCGCCGTGGGGCCTCGATAGAGCTTCGCGTCCGGCGCAGGGCGCCTGAGTGCTGCTCTGGCGCGCACATGTCGGCAACGACGCAGCAAGGGCCGCGCCGCTGGGCTCACGGAAGCTCGGGTGCTTGCGTGCCGTGG
>NZ_SWAR01000189.1 GCF_006386545.1 Methylibium rhizosphaerae
AGGCGGTTCACGTTGCCGAGCGCGTCGGTGCTGGCCACCATGCGGCCGAGCGCGTCGTATGTGGTGTGCTCGACGGCGCGCTTGTCGTCATCGCCTGCCGGCTTGTCCACCTGCACGAGGCGGTTGCCCCAGTCGTAGCTGTAGTGGGTGAGCCAGTAGCGGTTGCGTGGGTCGCTCACGCTCAGCAGGTTGCCCCAGCGGTCGAAGGTCTGGTGCACCACCGGCTGCTCGGACTGCGGCCGCAGCTGGTCGATCGCCAGCGAGTCCACATCGCCCGGGCTGCTCTTCAGGAAGCGACCCTGGCTCCGCACGAGATCCGCGCTCGCGAGGTCCTGCGGGCGCCGGTAGAGCACGCGGTACTCGTAGGCGCCTGCCGCCAGGCCACTGGTGTTGGCCACGATGGAGCGCCCGAAGTCGGCCACCTTGTCGCTTTCCAGCTGGGCCCAGTCGGCAGTGCCGAGCGCCCGGTACTCGAACACGAGGTCGCCGAAGCTGTCGTCGTTCACGTCGACCGCATCCGTCGCGCGCGGCACGACGAGCCGGGTGCCCTGGGTGATGGGCTGCGTGCCGTAGCCGATCTCCTTCCAGATCTCCCGGCC
>NZ_SWAR01000190.1 GCF_006386545.1 Methylibium rhizosphaerae
GTCGAACGTTGGGCGTCATAGGAGGCGTGGTGGAGCACTGGGAATGCAGGGCTTGCAGGGCACTTACGTCGACGCACCTCAACCAGTGCTGGAACTGCCATTCCATCAAAGGCGAACTGCCGCCTGTCGAAATCGATGCGTGTGCCAATGCGGGTGCGCACGAGCGAGGAATGAACTCACCGTCCCGCGTTTCGTCTCTGGCGGTCGCTCAGGTTCTGCTGTTCGTAAGCATCAGCATCGCTCTGTCCGTTGTGGTCAAGCCCATCTATTGCTTTGTCGCCTACTCGAACGGCTGTCCATACAAGCTCCCAGAACTCAAGCTTGTTTTCCTGGCAATCGCACCCTTCATGGTGGTCGCAGTCGATGTGGTGCTCATCTTTTTGGTAGCGCCCGGTAGAGTTCCTCCTGAAGTCGTGGAGGCCTTTGTGCACCACAACCGCCCCAAGTTCCTTCGTCGCTGGTACTCCAAGCTAGTGGCCCGAAGTTACTCGCGGTCATGACGCCCAACCCCTCCATCGAGCGGACACACAACGGCGGGACGCAGTGGCGCGCTTCGGCCACACCGAGCGCGCCGTTGTGTGCCGCTCATGTCGAACGTT
>NZ_SWAR01000191.1 GCF_006386545.1 Methylibium rhizosphaerae
ATTAGATAAGAGCTGCCGTCCTCTGCCTGCTCGCTCCGCGCCAAGGAGCGCCACTCCGGGAACGCTGCAAACAGCTGTTCAGCTGAGGTTAGAGAGTACGTGTCCACCCGAAGCGCCTAACGTAAATTGGGCCGAAAGGCTTTGCCTGCCAACGTCGGCCTAATAGCTGCACTCACGATCATCGGGCCCTCCCCTCATGCCCCTTGAAGTAGGGGCCACGCTCCCCCTTCGGGGGCGATGCGTCGGCCGTTTAGGCCGCCTAAATTCCGACGGATGAATCGTTTCACGACTTCCGCGCCCGCGGATCATACGAGTGCCGCCACGCCGGCGTCATCGCCCCCGTCCGAGGGACTCGAGGCTTCCCAGGTGAGCCCGGCGGGTACCCCGCGCCGCCTGCTCGACCGGGTACGCGATGCGATCCGGGTGCGGCATTACTCGATCCGCACCGAGGACACCTATGTGGATTGGGCCCGGCGTTTCATCCTGTTCCACGGCAAACGTCATCCTGAATCGATGGGTGCTGCCGAGGTGGAGGCGTTCCTGACCCACTTGGCGACTGAACGCGGTGTGGCCGCCGCCACACAGAACCAGGCCA
>NZ_SWAR01000192.1 GCF_006386545.1 Methylibium rhizosphaerae
CTTTACCGTGCTGGCGATCGAACATGAGGCCGCCAACAACCTGGGCGCCCAGGCCGCCCGCCTGCTCGACGCCCCCGAGCTCGAGGCCGGCAGCTACCGCAACCACTTCAGCGCCGTGCTGGCAGCGGTGCCGCTGGTGCCGGCCTTCTGGCGCCGCCCCAGCGCACTGGGCCCGCAGACCGCGGTGGTGGTGGGCCTGGAAGGCGAGCCCCTCACCACCGACCGCGAGCTGCGGGTGAAGGTGCAGTTCCCGTGGCAGCGCGGCACCCGGCCGCTGACCGGCGGCCTGCCGCACGAGACCCCCGGCGACACGCAAGGCCATGCCCCCGGCAACGAACAGTCCGGCACCTGGGTGCGGGTGGCCACGCCGAGTGCCGGCGCCAACTGGGGCGCCGCCTTCACGCCGCGCATCGGCGCCGAGGTGCTGGTCGACTTCGTCGAGGCCGACATCGACCGCCCCCTCATCGTGGGCCAGCTCTACAACGGGCAGGACACGCCGCTGTTCGCCGCCGGGGTCGATTCCGGCGCCAACCACAGCGGCACCGTCAGCGGCCTGCACGTGCCCACGCTCGACCAGGCCGACTGGGGCCAATG
>NZ_SWAR01000193.1 GCF_006386545.1 Methylibium rhizosphaerae
GACGGTCAGCCTGTCATCGGTGCCGTTGATGCTGATGACGAGGTCGTCATACCAGCGAGTGAGCGTGACGTCCGCAGGCGTGATGCCCGCACCGAGCACGATGGTGTCGGCATTGGTGCCCAGCGCATCGCTGTCGGAGTTGTTGATGGTGTCCTGGCCGGAGCCCAGGCCGAACAAGTAGGTGTCAGCCCCCTCGCCGCCATAGAGCGTATCGGCGCCCACACCGCCGTCGAGCGTGTCGCTCCCGCTACCGCCCAAGAGGCTGTCGTTGCCCGCTCCCCCTTGCAGCGTGTCGGCATCGTTGCCGCCGGAGAGGCTGTCGTTGCCCGTCCCGCCTTGGAGGATGTCGTTGCCGGCGCCACCGTCGAGCGTGTCGCGGCCGTCACCGCCATCGAGCGTGTCGGCGCCCGCCATGCCAGAGAGCGTGTCGTTGCCGTCGCCGCCGCTGAGCGCGTCATTGGTCGCGTAACCGGTGAGACCGTCATCGCCTGTGGTGGAGGCGATCGCACGGGCCTTGACGTCTGCGATGCTCCAGCTGGTGCCGTCCGCAAAGCGGATGGCCTCGAC
>NZ_SWAR01000194.1 GCF_006386545.1 Methylibium rhizosphaerae
GGTTCGCCTGGCCCAAGGACGTGAACGGCTCGCTGACCCTCACAAGGCCGCAGCTCGACGCCCTCGTACTTGGGCTGCCGTGGCAGCGCCTCGGCGAGGCCGGGATCATCACGGTGCTGTAGCGCGCATCAATTGCGGTAGATGCCGATGGCGCGTGGCCACGAGCATCGGCACGATCACCCCTCGTGATCGCCGACGACCCACTCGACACCCTCGATCCCGAGCAGCTGCGCGAGGCACTGCGAGCGGTGCGCGCCGAGATGGCGCTCACGAACGAGCTGCTCGTGCGGCGCGAGCGTGAAGTGGCCTTCAAGCAGACCATCATCGACAAGCTCACGCACGAGAACGCCGTACTCAAGCGGTTGAAGTTCGCCGCAAAGAGCGAGGCGTACACCGCCGAGCAGAAGAGCCTGCTGGAAGAGACGCTGGACATGGATCTGGCAGCGGTGGCCGCCGAGATCGAAGCGCTGCAGCCCAGGCCCGAGCCCGCCGACGAGAAGAAACCGCCCAAGCGAGCGCCGCTGCCGCCACATCTGCCGCGTCGCG
>NZ_SWAR01000003.1 GCF_006386545.1 Methylibium rhizosphaerae
GCCCTGAGGTATCGAAGGGCCGCCATCAAGCGTCGAAGGGCTTCGATACCTCAGCCCGAACGGAGAGTGGCTGTGCGCCATGGCCGGAACCCCCGATTCATTCACCGCGGAGGCGCGGAGGACACGGAGGACCGCAGAGAAGATGTGTTCCTCCGCGGTGAAGGTATTCGGCGCCTCGCGCGCGAACAACAGCCCCTCGTTCGCCCTGAGCTATCAAGGCTCCGCCCGAACGAAGAGGGGCTGTGTCCGCGGCCGGAACCCTCGTTCATTCGGCCTCTCGACGGCTGCTAGGCCGCGACCCGCCGCAGAGAAAACACGTTCACCACCTCCACCAGCCGCTGCGCCTGCTCGCGCAGCGACATCGACGCGGCGCTGGACTGCTGCACCAGGGCGGCGTTGCCCTGGGTCATCTGGTCGAGCCGGGCGATGGCGGTGTTGATCTCGGCGATGCGCTGCGACTGCTCGCCGGCCGACGTGCTCAACTCGGCGATCAGCGTGGTCACACGGCCGATCGCTGCTTCGATTTCGCCCATCGAGCTGCCGGCCACCTCGACCAGCTGCGCGCCGTCGCTGATGCGCTGCACCGACGCCTGGATCAGCGCCTTGATCTCGCGGGCCGCCTGGGCGCTGCGCTGCGCAAGCTGGCGCACTTCGCCGGCCACCACCGCAAAGCCCCGGCCGTGCTCGCCGGCGCGGGCGGCCTCGACCGCGGCATTGAGCGCGAGGATGTTGGTCTGGAACGCGATGCCGTCGATCACGCCGGTGATCTCGGCGATCTGGCGCGACGAGCTGGCGATGTCGTTCATGTGGCCCACCACCTGCGCCACCACCTCGCCGCCGCGGGTGGCCGCCTGGGCGGCGCTGCCGGCGAGCTGGTTCGCCTGCTGGGCCGAGCTGGCGTTGTGGCGCACCGACTCCGTGATCTGCTGTACCGAGCTCACCGTCTGCTGCAGGCTGCTGGCCGCCTGCTCGGTGCGCTGGGCGAGGTCGCCCTGGCCGCCTGCGATCTGAACCGCCGCTGTGCCGATGGCGTTGCTGGCGCGGTCGACGTCGCCGATCGCCTGCGCGATGCGGCCGAGCGCACCCTGCAGCAGCACCGCCGCCGCAGAGCTCGCGCTGGCGCCGGCATGCGCATCGAGTGCAAGGCGCTCTCCCTGCTGCAGCCGGCCCACCAACTGGTGCAGCTCGTGGGCCTGCACGGCGTCGCGCCGCATGCGCAAGCCGATCACGATCTCGAAGCCGGTCTGCACGATCACATAGCCGGCATGCAGCCACACCAGCGCGAAGTCGGGCTGGGTCATGCAGTAGACCGGAAAGCCCAGCGCCTGCAGCCGGTCGAAGGCCAGGTGGTGCACCGCGATGGTCACGGCGCCGACCACCAGCGGCAGCCAGTCCCGGTAGAGCAGCAGGAAGGCCAATGACACGAACACGCCGAAGTGGAACTCGACGCGGCCGGCGCCAAGCTGGATGTGCAGCGCTACCGCAGCCATCAGCAGCACCGGGTAGCCGCAACGCGCCAACAGGCTGCCGCGCGCCAGCGCATAGAGCGCCACGCCGGGCAGGAACACGGTCGCGGCGCCCGCCAGCGCGAGCGAGGCCTGGCCTAGCCAGGCGCCCAGCGCAACGGCCATGAGCGCGGCCAGTGCGAGTGCAGCCAGCATCCAGCGGTCGGCTTCGCGGCGCAGGCTTTGCAGGTCGAGCGCGGGGGCGGCGCTGGACACGGTGGTCGGGGACATGACGGCTCCCTGCGTTTGTTGTGCTGGTCGCCTTTGTCGGCTGTTCGTCGGCCGACTTGAGGGATATCAAGAAGCGATGAGGGTTAACCCTGAACCTTGCCGGCCTGCACGAGCTGCCGCCATTCGGCGTCTTCATACAGCCGCGAACGGGTGAGGAAGCGCTGCCCGAGTGGCCCCTCGAGCGAGAACATGCCGCCGCGGCCGGGCACCACGTCGATGATGAGCTGGGTGTGGCACCAGTATTCGTACTGCGGCGCACTGATGAAAAACGGCATGCCGCCGATGTGGCCGAGCAGCCGGTCGCCGTCGCCGACCTTGAATTCGCCGTCGGGGTAGCACATCGGCGCGCTGCCGTCGCAGCAGCCGCCGGACTGGTGGAACATCACCGGCCCGTGGCGTGCCGTGAGGGTGGCGATGAGGGCAAGGGCGGCGTCCGTGGCAGTGACCTGGGGGACGTCGGTGGTCATGTCTGCCCCTCGTCCGTCGGGTACGCCGGCCGATCCCCCGGGGGGATGCGGGCCGGCTTGGGAGCGGCCCGGCGCTCGGCCCGCTGGAGTGTCTGCCCCTCGCGCATATCCCGAGGTGTCAGAAGAAGCCCAGCGGCTGCTCGCTGTAGCTCACCAGCAGGTTCTTGGTCTGCTGGTAGTGGTCGAGCATCATCTTGTGCGTCTCGCGGCCGATGCCCGACTGCTTGTAGCCGCCGAAGGCCGCATGCGCCGGATAGGCGTGGTAGCAGTTGGTCCACACACGGCCGGCCTGGATGCCGCGTCCCATCCGGAAGGCGGTGTTCATGTCGCGGCTCCACACGCCGGCGCCCAGGCCGTAGAGCGTGTCGTTGGCAATGGCCAGCGCCTCGTCCTCGTCCTTGAAGGTGGTCACCGAAACCACCGGGCCGAAGATCTCTTCCTGGAAGATGCGCATCTTGTTGTGGCCCTTGAAGACGGTGGGCTTGATGTAGTAGCCGTCCTTCAAGGCGCCGTCGAGCAGGTTGCGCTCGCCGCCGATGAGGCACTGCGCGCCTTCCTGCTTGCCGAGGTCGAGGTAGCTCATGATCTTTTCCATCTGCTCGCTGCTCGCCTGAGCGCCGATCATGGTGCTCTTGTCCAGCGGGTTGCCCTGCTTGATGGCGGCCACGCGCTTCAGCGCGCGTTCCATGAACTGGTCGTAGATCGACTCGTGGACCAGCGCGCGGCTGGGGCAGGTGCAGACCTCGCCCTGGTTGAGGGCGAACAGCACGAAGCCCTCGACCGCCTTGTCGAGGAAGCCGTCGTCCTTGGCACACACGTCGGCAAAGAAGATGTTGGGCGACTTGCCGCCCAGCTCCAGCGTCACCGGGATGATGTTCTGGCTGGCGTACTGCATGATCAGCCGGCCGGTCGTGGTCTCGCCGGTGAAGGCGATCTTGGCGATGCGGCTGCTGGTGGCCAGCGGCTTGCCGGCCTCGATGCCGAAGCCGTTCACGACGTTGAGCACGCCCGGCGGCAGCAGGTCGCCGATCACTTCCATCAGCACGAGGATGGACGCGGGCGTCTGTTCCGCAGGCTTGAGCACGATGCAGTTGCCGGCCGCCAGCGCCGGCGCCACCTTCCAGGCGGCCATCAGCAGCGGGAAGTTCCACGGAATGATCTGGCCCACCACGCCCAGCGGCTCGTGCAGGTGGTAGGCGAAGGTGTTGTGGTCCACCTCGCCGATCGAGCCTTCCTGTGCGCGGATGCAGCCGGCGAAGTAGCGGAAGTGGTCGATGGCCAGCGGCACGTCGGCTGCCATCGTCTCGCGGATGGGCTTGCCGTTGTCCCAGGTCTCGGCGGTGGCGAGCAGCTCGAGGTTCTGCTCCATCCGGTCGGCGATGCGGTTGAGGATGTTGGCGCGCTCGGTGGTGGAGGTGCGGGCCCAGGCCGCCTTGGCCGCATGCGCAGCGTCGAGCGCGCGTTCCACGTCCTCGGCGCTGGAGCGCGGGATCTCGCAGAAGGCCTTGCCGGTGACGGGCGTGATGTTCTCGAAGTATTCGCCCTTCGCGGGCGCGACCCACTGGCCGTTGATGAAGTTGCCGTAGCGCTTCTTGAAATTGACTTCGAAGCCGAAGCGGCCGGGTTCGAGCATGTCCATGTCTGTCTCACTCCTGCGGATGCGCCCCTCACACTGGCAGCACCGGCGGGGCAGGGCGTTAGGGCTGCTGCGTGAGCGGGTTGCCAGCGGCGTGCCAGAGCGCGCCGGGCCGGCGGCGGCCTTGCAATGGGCGGGGGAGCGAGGGCTAGTACCGACGCGCAGGCGCACGCCGGGCGGCGGTTGCTGCAGGAAGGAGCGGTGGCTGTGACAGCGCGCTGCTGCGCTGTGTCACAGCCCGGCGCGGCGCTCGAACACGAGGTCCCAGACGCCGTGGCCCAGCTTCAGGCCGCGGTGCTCGAACTTGGTGAGCGGCCGGTAGGCCGGCTTGGGCGCATAGCCCGGCGCGGTGTTGCGCAGCGACGGCTCGGCGCCCAGCACCTCGAGCATCTGCTGGGCATAGGGCTCCCAGTCGGTGGCGCAATGGAGGTAGCCGCCGGGCCTGATGCGCGTCACGAGTTCGGCCACGAAGGGCGGCTGGATGAGGCGCCGCTTGTTGTGGCGCTTCTTGTGCCACGGGTCGGGAAAGAAGATGTGCACGCCGGCCAGCGAGCCGGGCGCCACCATGTGCCTGAGCACCTCGACGGCGTCGTGCTGCACGATGCGCAGGTTGGTGAGGTGGTCGTCGCCGATGCGCTTGAGCAGCGCGCCCACGCCCGGCTCGTGCACCTCGCAGCCGATGAAGTCGGTGCCCGGCAGGGTCTTGGCGATCTCGGCGGTGGCGCCGCCCATGCCGAAGCCGATCTCGAACACCACCGGCGCCTCGCGGCCGAACACGGCCGGGTAGTCCAGCTGTTCTTCCCGGAAGGGCAGCACATAGCGCGGGCCGAGCTCCTGCAGCGCCCGCTGCTGGCCGGTGCCCATGCGGCCGGCGCGCAGCACGTAGCTGCGGATCGGGCGGTGCGGCGGTGGCTGCTCGGACGGGTCGGTCGGGCTCATGGCGGGGGACAACAGGCTGTGGCACAAGCGACAAAGGGCCCGTGCGCGGGCCCTTTGTCTGGTGTTCGGCTGGAGCGGGTGAAGGGAATCGAACCCTCGTATGAAGCTTGGGAAGCTGCCGTTCTGCCATTGAACTACACCCGCAGCAGGCCGCGAGTTTACGCGATCGGGCCGGCCGCCCCGCAACAGACGTATCAACGGTTTGAGAACGCAACCGCGCTGCCTACACTTGCGGGGTTCTTCGCCTGGCTGTGGAGGATGTTGCTGCCGCGGTCTCGTCAAGACGCAACGGGAGGGGCGTTTCGGCAATCCGGAGGACGGCATGGACACCATGCTTCGAGACCCCATGCGCAGGCTGCGCATGGGGCTGGGCGTTTCAACCATCGCAGGCGCTGCCATGCTGCTGGCATCGTGCGGCGGCGGCAGCAGCAGCAACAACAGCGCGCAGCCCGACGCGGCGGCGCAGGGCGAGGCCCGGCTGGAGCCGCTCACCAAGGCGGCGGCCGAGTCGACCGCTTCGGCCGCGACCTGCAGGCAGCGCGCCAACGACAACTTCAAGAAGCTGCTCGAGTGCGTGACGCTCGACGGCGTGCGCCGGCATCAGGCGGCCCTGCAGGCCATTGCCGACGCCAACGGCGGCACACGGGCCTCGGGCACGCCGGGCTACGACCAGTCGGTGGCCTATGCCGAGCGGGTGCTGCGCGAGGCGGGCTACCTCGTCACCCGGCAGGAGTTCCAGTTCCAGACCTTCGTGTCTTTGACGCCCAGCGTGCTGGAGCGGGTGTCGCCCGCGCCGGCCGCGCCGCTGGTCAACACCATCCTCGGCTACTCCGGCAGCGGTGATGTGACGGCCGACGTGACGGCCCTGCCGGGTCCTGCCGCCGACGCCACGCCCGGCTGCGAGGCCAGTGACTTCGCCGGCTTTCCGGCGGGCCGCATCGCGCTGGTGAGCCGCGGCGGCTGCACCTTCGCCGCCAAGACGACCAACGCGGTGAATGCCGGGGCGGTGGGCGTGGTGATCTACAACAACGCCACCGGCAATGTGAACGGCACCCTCGGCCCGGACTTCACGCTGGACGTTCCGGTCACCTCGGTCACGCAGGCGCTCGGTGGGGAGCTCGCCGCCACCGCCGGCCTGCGCCTGCGCCTGAAGACCGACACCTTCCGCGGCATCGCCACCACCGCCAACGTGCTGGCCGAGTCCCGCGAGGGCCGTGCCGACAACGTGGTGATGGTCGGCGCCCACCTCGACTCGGTGGATGAAGGCCCGGGCATCAACGACAACGGCTCCGGCGTGGCCGCCATCCTCGAGACGGCGGTGCAGATGGGCAAGGTGAAGCCGCGCAACAAGGTGCGCTTCGCGCTGTGGGGGGCCGAGGAGTCCAGCCTGGTCGGCTCGACCTACTACGTGAACAACCTGCTGGCCGAGGAGCGCTCGCGCATCGCGCTGTACCTCAACTTCGACATGATCGGCTCGCCCAACCACGTGTTCTTCATCTACGACGGCGACGATTCCGACCAGGTGGGCGCGGGCCCCGGCCCGGAAGGCTCGGCCAACATCGAGAAGGCCTTCGAGCTGTACTACATGGTGCGGCACATCCCGTACAAGGGCACCGACTTCTCCGGCCGTTCCGACTACGGGCCGTTCATCGCGGTGGGCATCCCGTCGGGCGGCCTGTTCACCGGCGCCGAAGGCGTGAAGACGGCCGAGGAAGCCACCCGTTGGGGCGGCACCGCGGGGACGGCCTACGACCCCTGCTACCACCAGGCCTGCGACACCTACGACAACGTCAAGACCTATGCACTCGACGTGAACTCGGACGCGGTGGCGTATTCGACGCTGATGTTCTCGATGAGCACCTTCTTCGTCAACGGCGAACTCGGCCCGGGCTTCTTCAAGGGTGAACGGGCGGCGCAGAAGGTCGGCCCGATGAAGGGCCACCGCGACCCGCCGCAGGAGCGCTGAGCACCGGCGCGCACGGGCAGGCGCTGCGGTATCGTTGCCGCTTCGCTTTTCGCGCGCCTGCCCGCCATGAGGATCGAGATCAGCAAGGAAGCCCGCACCGAGGCCATCGCCTCCATCGAGCGCCATTTCCGCGAGAACATGGACGAGCCGATCGGCAACATCGCCGCCGGCGCTCTGCTGAAGGCGCGCTGAAGACGCATGGCCGCCACCGCCGAAGGCAGCTACGCGCTGAAGGACGGCTTCTCGCTGTCCACCGTGGAAGGCATCGCGCGGCAGGTCAAGGCTGCCGCGCCGCGTTTCGATGCCGCAGCCTTCACTGCCGGTTGCATGCGGGGTTTCGAGGAGTTGAGCCTGATGGCCCGGGTGCGCCGTGTGGCCGAAGTCCTGCAGCAGGCCCTGCCGCAGGATTTTGCGGCGGCGCTTGCCGTCGTCGAGAAGGCGCTGGGCCCGCCGCCCACCCGCAGCCCGGAAGGCGAGGGCATCGCCGCATTCGGCCGGGCGCCCTTCCTGGAGTTCGTGGCGCTGGCGGGGTTGGCGCAACCCGACGTTGCGCTGCCGGCGCTGCAGCGGCTGACGCGCCACTTCACTGCCGAGTTCGCGATCCGGCCTTTCCTCGAGCGGCATCTCGAGGCCACGCTCGCGCAGGTGCAGCACTGTGTGCATGACGACGACTGGCGGGTGAGGCGGCTGGCCTCGGAAGGCACGCGGCCGCTGCTGCCCTGGGGGCGGCATGTTGCCGCCTTGAAGCAGGAGCCGCAGCGCTGCCTCGCACTCATCGGCCCGCTGGCTGCCGACGTGTCGGAGGTGGTGCGGCGTTCGGCCGCCAACCACCTGAACGACGTGAGCCGCCTCGACGTGGACCTCGCGCTCGACCATGCGCAGCGCTGGGCCGCCGGCGCCGGCGAGGCGGGGCGGCAGACGGTGCGCCATGCGTTGCGCACGCTGGTGAAGAATGGCGATGCGCGCGCGCTCGGGCTGCTGGGCTACCACGTCGGGGCGAGCGTGAAGCTGTCGAAGTTCAAGTGCAGCAGCAGGCGGGTGCGCATCGGCGACACCATCACGCTGTCGTTCGAGCTGCAGTCGCAGGCAGCGGAGCCGGTGCTGGCCTGCGTGGACTATGCGATCCGCTATGCCGGTGCGCGCGAGGGCGCCGATCGCTGCAAGGTGTTCAAGGGAGCCCACCTGCAGCTGCTGCCGGGCCGGCCGCAGCGCATGGAGTTCCGGCGCGACTTCGTGCCGCGTACCACGCGCAGGCTCTACCCGGGCCGGCATGTGGCGCAGGTGCTGGTCAACGGCGCGGTGCTGGGTTCGTTGAGCTTCGAGCTGCTGACCTAGGAGCAGACCCGACGCGGGACCCTCTCTGCCGCACAGCTCCGAGGGGCGGTGCAGGCCCCGTCGCACAGCGCCTCTTCTCCTCGGCCTACAGCCGCCGTCTTGCGCAGGCGGCTAGATTGCCTGCATGGACTCCAACCAGTTCGCGTGGTGGTTTGCGCGGGCGGTGCTGGCCCCGCTGGGCCTTCTGGCCTCGGCCGGTTGTGCGAGCCTGCCACCGCCGGTGGACAAGCCGCCGGTGCGGGCCTTTTCCGAGCCGCAGGCCACCCCTCTGGGCCGGCAGGTGGCGGCCGCCGCACCAGGACCTTCCGTGTCGGGCTTTCGAATGCTGCTGGCCGGCGAGGATGCCTTCGGTGCGCTGGCGGTGCTGGTCGACCGGGCGCAGCGTTCGCTCGACCTGCAGTACTACATCGTGCGTGACGAGGAGTCGTCACGTGTACTGTTGCGGCGCGTGTTCGCGGCCGCCGAGCGCGGCGTGCGGGTGCGGGTGCTGGTGGACGACCTCAACACCTCCGGCGAGGAGGACCTGCTGCTGTGCCTGGAGCGCCACGCCAACATCGAGGTGCGCCTGTACAACCCGTTCCCGATGGGGAGGTTCTCCACGATCAGCCGTGTCGTCGCCTCCGCCACCGACGCTGCCCGCATCAGCGCGCGCATGCACAACAAGATGCTGGTGGCCGACAACGCGCTGGCCGTCACCGGGGGCCGCAACCTGGGCGACGCTTATTTCGTGCAGAGCAAGGAGAGCAACTTCCTCGACCTGGACCTGCTGGTGGCCGGGCCGGTGGTGCGCAAGCTCTCGGCCTCATTCGACAGCTTCTGGAACAACGACCTGGCCTACCCGATCGGCAGCCTCGTCAAGCGCGAGCCGAAGTGCAGCGGGCCTGAGCCGGTGCATGCAGGCGAGGCGGCTGCGGCCGCTCCGGTGGCGGCTGCGCCGGCGCCGGTCGGCACGCTGACGCAGGAGCTGCTGCGCAATGAACTCAAGCTGGTGTGGGCGCCGGCCACGCTGCTGGCCGACAAGCCGTCGAAGATCACCAGCGAAGGCCAGCCCAGCGACGCCGAAACCGTGTCGGACGACATCGAGGAACTGCTGCGCTCGGCGCGTCGCGAGGTGATCATCGTCTCGCCGTATTTCGTGCCGGGCGAGCAGGGCATGGCGCTGGCCCGTGAGCTCAAGCGCCGCGGCGTGAAGCTGCGGGTGCTGACGAACTCGCTGGCGGCCACCGATGCGCCCGCGGTTCACATCGGCTATGCACGCTACCGCCCGGAGCTGCTGAAGCTGGGGGTCGAGCTCTTCGAGCTGCGGCCGCAGCTCGGCACGCTGCGCAGCAAGGTCGGATCGTTCGGCTCGTCGCAGGCCAGCCTGCATGCGAAGGCGCTGGTGATCGACCGCAGCGTGGTGCTGGTCGGCTCGATGAACATGGACCCGCGCTCGGCCAACCTCAACAGTGAGATCGGACTCGTGCTGCGCAGCGCGCCGCTGGCCCAGCAACTGGTGAAGCTGTACGACGACGTGAGCCAGCGCAGCAGCTACCGGGTGGTCCTGGGCAGCAACGGCGGCAAAGGCCGGCTGCAGTGGATCGACGATCACGACCCGGCCAAGGGGCCGGTCACCTTCGAGCGCGACCCGCAGGCGGGCGTGGGCCTGCGGCTGCTGCTGTGGCTGCTGACGCCGATCGCGCCTGAAGAGATGCTGTAGGCGTACGTCGTTTCGCCGTGCATGGGTTCGCGTCACTGCCCAGCGGGCAGGGCCCTGCCTGCAGCATGCATGCCATTGGGGCCCCGAGCGTTGTCGGATCAGGGGCTCCAGGCAAAGGAGAGCCAAGTGAAGATTTCAGGCCGCGTCGACCTGCGTCAATTGACGGGTGCAGAGGCGATCAAACCGGGCGCGACGAGCAGCCCGCAGGCAAGTACCGGGACCCGTCACGCCACGGGCGGCACCGGGTTCAACCTGCTGGGCAAGATGGCGGGCCATGCCGCCGAGATCCTCAGTGCCAAGCTGCGCGGGCTCACGGATGCGGTCGTGCAGGAGGCGGTCGGCTACGTCAAGTCGGCGGTCACGAACCTGGCGTCTTCGGTGGCCGCGGCCACGTTCGGTGCCCATGCCCGCCCTGCTGCGGGCAGCGGTGCATCCGGCGGCGCTGCAACGCCGGCCGATCCGGCGCTGTCGCCCGTGCGGGCGAAGCTGCCGCCGATCGAGCGCCCCGCGGTCGCCATGCCTGCGCCGCTCGCGCTCGAGGCCGCGCCCCAGCAACCGCCGCGAACCATCGCGCAGGATCCCGGCTTCGGCGCGGCCTTCGACAAGTGGGTCGCGGACAACAAGTTCGAGAGTCCCAAGGCGCCCGCCGCGGCGCCTGCACCGCAGGCGGGCCTGTCGCGCCTGGAGCAGGATCCCGGGTTCAGCGCGGCCTTCGACAAGTGGGTCGCGGACAACGGGTTCGACAAGGCCAAGACGTCCACGCCTGCGTCACCCCAGCCAGGCTCGGCTGCAGCCCAACCGACGCCTGCTGCCCAACCGACGCCTGCAGCCCAGCCGACGCCTGCTGCCCAGCCGGCGCCTGCTGCCCAGCCGAAGCCTGCCGCCCAGCCGATGCCTGCCGCCCCGGCTGGTGATGCCGCGTCTGCGCTGCTGAACCGCAAGCAACCCCTGAACGAAGCTCAAGCAGAACTCGCCGGGATCATGGCTGCGATGGCCGGCTCGCGGGCGCAGGTCAAGCCCCCGGCTGCCGACGGCAAGGACTCCCCGCCGAAGGCAGCCACGCCTGAGGCGGCCACCACGGCGGCCCCGCAAGGCAAGGTCTACACGAATCCGCAGGAATTCGCGCGTGCACTCGACAAGTGGGAGCGCGACAACCATTTCGACTACGACAGGCCCATGCCGCGCGACCACGTTGCCGAGCCGATGCCGCAGCTGCTTCGGCCCGGGAACGCCTCTTCCGGCGCCGCTGCGGGCGGCACGGCGCCCTCTGCCGCAGAAGCTGCTGCGCAGCAGGCGGCCGAACGAGCCGCGCACCAGGCGGCGATCAACAACAACTACCGGTGAGCCATGAAAGACGATCAAGCTGCGGATCCGCGCGCCATGCTCCACCATGAGCTCGAGCAGATCGTGTCTCGCGTCGCATCGATGCTGGCTGCTGCGGCCGCACCCGCGCCTGCGCCGAAAGCCCCGGCTGGCGGCCTGAGCGCGCTGCGAGAAGCGGCCGAAGCACGCCGCGAAGCCGTGATGGAACACCGTGAACTCGCCATGGAGCTCGTCATCGGCGCGTTGCTGAACGAGGGCAACACGGACTGGGACCCGCGCGATCCGGCCAGCTGCCGGGCCACCTATGAAGGCAAGGTCGTGCAGGCGTTGAAGTGATCGAAGCCAGCGCCTGAACCCGCCCTGGCTGGGTTCAATAGAAGATCGCGAACAGCACGCCGATGATCAGCGCCCACTTGCCGACGTAGTAGGCGGTGCGGTTCTTCGCCTTCAGCTCCTTCGCCGAAGCGCGGACCTTGTAGAAGTGGAAGAAGAACTTGTTGAGCGCGCCCACCGGTTCGCCCTCGACGTTCTGCGTGGCCGAGGCGGTCATGACCACGCGGGCGAACAGGCGGTTGAACCAGCGCAGCGGCGCCAGGTAGAGCGGGCGCTCCACGTCGCAGAACAGGATCACCCGCTGGTGGTCGGTGGTGTTCTCGGCATGGTGGATGTAGGTCTCGTCGAACATCACCGCCTCGCCGTCCTTCCAGTGGTAGCGCTGGCCGTCGACCTCGATGTAGCAGGCCGGCGAGTTGGGCGTCACCAGACCCAGGTGGTAGCGCAGCGAGCCGGCGTACGGATCGCGGTGGCGCACCAGCCGGCTGCCGGGCGGCAGCGAGGCGAACATCGCGGCTTTCACCGTCGGGATGCCGGCCAGCAGCTCCACCGTCTTCGGGCACAGTGCGCGCGCCGACGCGAGGTCGTTGCCATACCACTTGAGGTAGAAGCGCTTCCAGCCGGTGCGGAAGAACGAGTTGAAACCGATGTCGTTGTAGGTCGAGGCGGCCTTGATGTGGCCTTCGTCGTTGAGCTTCAGGGCCTCGTCACGGATCACCTGCCAGTTCTGCTGCAGCACTTCGAGCTCCCTGAACCGCTTCGGGTCGAGGTAGGCGGTGGCCGGCGCGCGCGAGAACAGGTACATCAACGCGTTGAAGGGGGCCAGCAGCACGGTGAAGTCGGTGAGAGCGCGCACGAGGCCGAAGCGCACCTTGCCGCGCAGGTGCACGTACAGCGCCGAGGCGATGAAGATGATCAGCACCCAGTGCCGCGGTGCCAGCGTCCATGCTTCCATACGTATTCCATTCCTCCAGCATCCTCGTGCGGACGCCGATCCGCGCTGCTTGCTGCTTGCTGGCTGCTTGCTATTTGTTGATGTCACCCAGGCACAGGTACTTCGTCTCGACGTAGTCTTCCATGCCCTGGTGGGAGCCTTCGCGGCCGAGCCCCGACTGCTTGACCCCGCCGAACGGCACCTCGGCCACCGAGATGAGGCCGGTGTTGATGCCGACCATGCCGTACTCGAGCGCCTCTCCCACGCGGAAGATGCGGCCGACGTCGCGGCTGTAGAAGTAGCTGGCGAGCCCGAACTCGGTGGCATTGGCCAGGGCCACCGCTTCGGCCTCGGTCGCGAATTTGAACACCGGCGCGACCGGGCCGAAGGTCTCTTCCCGCGAACACAGCATTTCTGAATTCGCATCAGCCAGCACCGTGGGCTCGTAGAAGCGGTCGCCCAGCTTCTTGCCGCCGGTCACCAGCTTCGCCCCCTTGGCGAGCGCGTCGGCCACGTGGCGCTCCACCTTTTCGAGGGCCGTGTCGTCGATCAGCGGACCCTGGTTGACCCCGGCCTCGAAGCCGTTGCCGACCTTGATGGACCGGGTCTTCTCGGCCAGCTTCGCGATGAACGCGTCGTACACGCCTTCCTGCACATACAGGCGGTTGGCGCACACGCAGGTCTGGCCGGCGTTGCGGTACTTGCTGGCGAGCGCGCCTTCGGCGGCACTGTCGAGGTCGGCGTCGTCGAACACGATGAAGGGCGCATTGCCGCCCAGCTCGAGCGACAGCTTCTTGATGGTCGGGGCGCACTGCTGCATCAGGATGCGGCCCACCTCGGTGGAACCGGTGAACGACAGGTGCCGCACCGTGTCGCTGGCGCACAGCACCTTGCCCACCGCGATGGAGTTCTGCCCGTCGGCCGTGACGATGTTCAGCACGCCGGGCGGCATGCCGGCCCGCAGGGCCAGCTCGGCCACGGCCAGGGCCGACAGCGGCGTCTGCTCGGCCGGCTTCAGCACCACCGGGCAGCCGGCGGCCAGGGCCGGCGCGACCTTGCGGGTGATCATCGCGATCGGGAAGTTCCACGGCGTGATGGCCGCGCACACCCCGATGGCCTGCTTGATGACCAGATAGCGCTTGTTGTTGTCGGTGGTCGGGATGGTCTCGCCGTAGACGCGCTTGGCCTCCTCGGCGAACCATTCGATGAAGCTCGCGCCGTAGACGACCTCACCCCTCGCTTCGGCCAGTGGCTTCCCCTGTTCGGCCGTCATGATGCGGCCGAGGTCGTCGGCATGCTGGTTCAGCAGCGCGAACCACTTCATGAGCACCGCGGCGCGCTCCTTGGCGGTCTTGGCGCGCCAGGCCGGCCAGGCCTTGTCGGCCGCAGCGATGGCCGCCTCGGTATCGGCCGCCCCCAGGTTGGCCACGTCGGCCAGCCTGGCCCCGGTGGCCGGGTCGACCACGTCGAAACGGGCGCTGCCCGCGACCCATTCGCCGTTGACCAGGGCATCGGTCTTGAGCAGGGTCGGATCCTTCAGTGCGGCCAGGGGGGAAGTCTTCATGTCCATGAGGTCTCTCTATGGTGGGTTCGGCTGCGCGCGGCAGCCGGGGAATTTACCGCGCCGGGGGCGGGGCCGCAGACAGGGGCCGACAAGGCCCCGGGGCAGGCTGCTTTTCAGCGGCAGGGCACGCCGGGCATGACGCACAGCATCTCGTACAGGAGGTTGGCTCCCAGCAGGGCCGTGTTGCCCGAGGGGTCGTACGGCGGCGCCACCTCGACGAGGTCGCCCCCGACGACGTTGAGGCCGCGGCAGCCCCGCACGATCTCCAGCGCCTGGGGCACGCTCAGGCCGCCGATCTCCGGCGTGCCGGTGCCGCCCGCGAAGCTGGGGTCGATGCCGTCGATGTCGAAGCTGATGTAGACCGGGTGCTGCGGGCCGAGGCGTTCGCGCACCTGTGCCATCAGCGGCGCGAGCGAGCGGTACCACACCTCGTGGGCCTGCACGACGGTGAAGCCCTGCGCGCGCGGCCAGTCGAAGTCGTCGGCCGCATAGCCGGTGCCGCGCAGGCCGATCTGCCAGACCTTGTCGCAAGCGAGCAGCCCTTCCTCGACTGCGCGGCGGAACGGCGTGCCGTGCGCGAATCGCTCGCCGAACATCTCGTCGTTGATGTCGGCATGGGCATCCACGTGCACCAGCGCCACCGGGCCGTGCCGGCGAGCCACCGAACGCAGGATGGGCAGGGCGATGGTGTGGTCGCCGCCCAGCGTGAGCGGCCTGCAGCCGTGGGCCAGCACGTCGTCGTAGAAGGCGCTGATGATGGCCAGCGACTTGTCGAGCGAATAGGTGTTGATGGGCACGTCCCCCAGGTCGGCCACCTGCAGGCTGTCGAACGGGGCCGCGCCGGTGGCCATGTTGTAGGGCCGCAGCAGCGCGGACTCGGCGCGGATCTGCCGCGGCCCGAAGCGTGCGCCGGCGCGGTTGGAGGTGCCGATGTCCAGAGGCACGCCGATGAAGGCGGCGTCGAGCCCTTGCGCCGAACTCGCCGCGGGCAGCCGCATCATGGTGGCCAGGCCCGCGAAGCGGGGCATCGCATTGCCGCTTTGCGGCTGGTTGGGCTGGGCGGTTTTCATGGCAGGTCAGCGGCGGCGCCCGCGCAGCCATTCCAGCACCAGCAGCAAGCTGGTGGTGAAGACGATGAGCAGCGTGGCCACCGCGGCGATGGTGGGCGAGATGTTCTCGCGGATGCCGGTGAACATCTGGCGCGGCAGCGTCACCTGCTCGGGGCCGGCGAGGAAGAGCGTGACCACCACCTCGTCGAACGAGGTGGCGAAGGCGAACAGCGCACCCGAGATGACCCCCGGCGCGATGACCGGCAGCGTGACCCGGAAGAACGTGGTGAGCGGCGAGGCGCCGAGGCTCAGGCTGGCGCGCACGAGGTTGTGGTTGAAGCCCTGCAGCGTGGCCAGCACGGTGGTGAGCACGAAGGGTGCGCCGAGCGCGGCATGCACGATGACGAGGCCGGTGTAGCTGTCGGCCAGGCCCAGGTTGGCGAAGAACAGGTAGGTGCTCACGCCCACCACCACGATGGGCACCACCATCGGCGCGATGAGCACGCTCATCAGCAGCCCCTTGAAGGCGAACTGCGTGCGGGCCAGCCCCACCGCGGCAGCGGTGCCCAGCACGGTGGCCAGCAGGGTGGCGGCTGGCGCGACGACGAAGCTGTTGCGGGCGGCGCGGCCCCACTCGGCCGACGTGAAGAGGTTCTCGTACCACTTCAGCGAAAAGGCCGGAATCGGATAGGCCAGGAAGGAGCTTTCGCTGAACGACAGCGGAATGATCACGAGGATGGGCGCGAGCAGGAACAGCAGCACGCCCGCGCAGGCCGCGCGCAGCGCCCACCAGCCGAGCTTGTCCAGCGGCGTGGCATAGGCAGGGAAGACGGGCACCCACTTGTTGTTCATGGCCGGTTCATCCCAGGCTGAGTTCGGACTTGACGACGCGGCGGTACACCGCGTAGAGCACCAGCGTGGCGACCAGCAGCACCGCGCCCAGCGCGCAGGCCATGCCCCAGTTGACGGTCACGTTGGTGTACTGCGCGATGTAGTAGCTCAGCATCTGGTCGTCGGCGCCGCCCAGCAGCGCGGGGGTGACGTAGTAGCCGATGCTGAGGATGAACACCAGCAGCGCCCCTGCGCCGATGCCGGGGTAGGTCTGCGGCACGTAGACGCGGAAGAAGGCCGCCAGGGGCGCGCTGCCCAGCGACACCGCGGCGCGCAGGTAGGTGGGCGGCACGCTCTTCATCACGCTGTACAGCGGCAGGATCATGAAGGGCAGCAGGATGTGCGTCATGGCGATCACCACGCCGGTGCGATTGAAGAGCAGCGCGAGCGGCTCGCTGGTGAGGCCCAGCGCCATGAGGCCGCGGTTGACCAGCCCTTCGGACTGCAGCAGCACGATCCATGCGGCCACGCGCACCAGGATGGAGGTCCAGAACGGCACCAGCACCAGCGTCATGAGCACGTTGGCGCGGCGTGCCGGCAGCGTGCTCAGCCAGTAGGCCAGCGGATAGCCGAGCAGCAGGCACCACAGCGTGACCACGGCGCTGATGCCGAAGGTGCGCGCCAGGATCGCGCCGAAGGCGCGCTGCCCGGGCTCCACCCGCTCGACCTCTCCCTGCGCGTTGCGCCGCAGGTCCAGCGAGGCCAGCAGGTAGTCGGGCGTCCAGCGCGAGCCGTTCTTGGCGATCGCCTGCCAGTACTTCGGCTCGCTCCAGCGCTCGTCCACTTCCAGCAGCCGGGCCTTCACTTCGGCAGGCGAGCCTTCGAGGGGCAGCGCCTTGTAGGCATTGAGCACCAGCGAGCGCGCGCCGGGCGTGTCGCTGTTGAGCCGGCGTGCGAGTGCGCCGGCATCGGCGCGGTCGGGCAGGGCCGCCAGGTCGGCGGCCAGGGCGGCCAGGGCGGCGAAGGCGGCAGGCCCCGGCGTTTCGTTGCGCCCCCAGCCCTGCAGCGCCACCACGGTGCGCGGCAGCGCATGGGCGACCTCCGGGTTCTCGACCGCGCGCTTGAGCAGCGCCGCGATGGGCACGATGAAGGTGAGCAGCAGGAACAGCAGCAACGGCAGCACGAGCAGCAGCGCGCGCAGCTTGCGCCGCCGCTCGGCGCGGGCCAGCGAGCGGCGCAAGCCCTGCGGGCTCGCCATGGCGGGAAGCGCAGGCGCCAGGGTGGTCATGACGACACCCCGTCCGCCGAGCGCGGCGGCCACCCCTCCTGGAGGGGGGCGGGCCTTGCTTGGGGGCGGCCCGGCGCGGCGGCCCGGAAGGATGTCCGCCCCTCGGCCGGCAGGTACGCCGGCCGATCCTCCGAGGGTGACACAGGGTGTCTCATGGGCTTACTGGGTGGCCCAGGCGGCGAAGCGCTTCTCGAGCTCCTCGCCCTGGTCGGCCCAGAACTTGAGGTTGAACTGCAGCGCGTCCTTCGAGTTGGCGGGGGCGGTGGGCAGGTTGCTCAGCACCTTGGCATCGAGCTTGGCCAGGGCCTTGTTGTTGGTCGGGCCATAGGCGATGTGCCGGGCGTATTCGGCCTGGGTGTCGGGCTGGCTCGCGAAGGCGATGAACTTGAGCGCGGCGTCCTTGTTGGGCGTGCCCTTGGGGATGACCCAGTAGTCGAGGTCGTAGATGCCGCCTGTCCAGCTGATCCTGAGGTTGCGGCCCTCGCGATTGGCGGCGTCGATGCGGCCGTTGTAGACGGTGGTCAGCGCCACGTCGCCGGCCACCAGGAATTGCGGCGGCTGGGCCCCGGCCTCCCACCACTGGATGCTGGGTTTCAGTTCGGTGAGCTTCCTGAACGCGCGCTCCGCGCCGTCCTTGGTGGCGAGCACCTTGTAGACGTCGGCCGACTTCACGCCGTCGGCCATGAGCGCGAACTCGAGGTTGTAGCGGGCCCCCTTGCGCATGCCGCGCTTGCCGGGAAACTTCTTCGTGTCCCAGAAGTCGGCCCAGCTCCTGGGGCCTTCTTTCAGCTTGTCGCCGTTGTAGGCCATCACGGTGGACCAGACGAACACGCCGATGCCGCATTCGGTCACCGCCGCGGGCAGGAAGCTGGCCTTGTCGCCGATCCTGCTGTAGTCGAGCTTCTCGAACAGGCCTTCGTCGCAGCCGCGCGCGGCATCGGGCGACTCGACCTCCACCACGTCCCAGGTCACCTTGCGGGTCTCGACCATGGCCTTGATCTTGGCCTGCTCACCGTTGTATTCGACCGGCACCACCTTGATGCCGGTCTTCTCGAACGGCTCGTAGTAGGCCTTCTTCTGCGCATTGGCGTTGGCGCCGCCGAAGTTCACGACGGTGATCTGCTGCTGGGCAAGTGCCGGCAGGGCGAGCATCGCGACAGCGGAGAACAGCAGGCTCTTTTTCATCGACAGGCTCCTTGGAGGGCGGGTGGGGAAAGGGGAGGGTCAGACCGCGTAGATGCGCGTCTGCTCGGGCGGCAGTTCCAGCCAGACGGCATCGCCCGGCCGCGGCGCGGGCGCGCCGGCCAGCGGCTGCTTCACCGTGGCCTCGGGCTGGCCTTCGCCCAGGCTGCACAGCAGGCGCAGGTGGTCGCCGTAGTAGATGACGCCGCTCACGCGGGCCTGCAGCACGTTGCTGCGGTCGGCGGGCGCGGCAGCGTGCAGCACGATGCGCTCGGGGCGGATGCCGGCCTCGACCTGCGCACCCACGGCGCTGCCGTTGACGTTGGCGCCGGTGATCACACGCCCGTCGGGCAGCACGATGCCGCAGCGTTCGTCGTCCGCGGCGCGCACCGTGCCCTTGAGGAAGGTGCTGTCGCCGATGAAGCCGGCGACGAAGCGGTTGGCGGGCGTCTCGTACATGCGCTCCACCGGATCGATCTGCTGGATGGCGCCGTCGTTGAACACCGCCACCCGGTCGCTCATGGTGAGCGCCTCGCCCTGGTCGTGCGTCACGTACACGAAGGTCACGCCCAGCTGGCGGTGCAGTTCCTTCAGCTCGATCTGCATGTGTTCGCGCAACTGCTTGTCCAGCGCGCCCAGGGGCTCGTCCATCAGCACGAGCTGCGGCTCGAAGACCAGTGCGCGCGCCAGGGCCACGCGCTGCTGCTGGCCGCCGGACAGCTGGGCCGGGTGGCGATCGGCCATGCCCTGCAGCCGCACCATGTCGAGCGCGCGTGCCACGCGCTCGGCCTGCTCCTGCTTCGACGCCTTGCGCACGCTCAAGGGGTAGGCCACGTTCTGCGCCACCGTCATGTGGGGGAACAGCGCGTAGTTCTGGAACACCATGCCGAAGTGGCGCCGGTGCGGCGGCGTGCGCGTGATGGGCCGGCCGGCCAGCTCGATCTCGCCCGCGGTGGGCGACTCGAAGCCCGCCAGCATCATCAGCGTGGTGGTCTTGCCCGAGCCCGAAGGGCCGAGCAGCGTGAGGAACTCGCCGGCGCGGATGTCGAGGTCGAGGTGGCGCACGACCAGCTGCACGCCGTCGTAGGTTTTCTGCACCCCGCGGAACCGCACCAGGGCTTCGCGTTCAGGCTGCGCGGCAGGGGCGAGGGCGGCTTCGGCGGCGGACCCGTTGGCGGCCATCACCGTGCCACCGCGGCGAAGCTGTCTTCGAGGATCTGCAGGCCCTCGGCCAGCAGCGTGTCGGGCGCGGTCAGCGGCACGAGGATGCGGATCACGTTGCCGTAGCTGCCGCAGGACAGCAGGATCAGCCCGCGGCGCGCCGCCTCGGCGACCACCCGCCGCGTGAGCTCGGCATCGGGTCGCGACACATCGCCGCCCCGGCCGAGCTCGATGGCGACCATGGCGCCCAGCCCGCGCACGTCGACGATGGCCGGCACCCGGGCGGCCAGGCGCCGCAGGCCGGCCTTCAGCGCCTCGCCCATGGCCTGCGAGCGCTGCAGCAGCTTCTCGTCTTCGAAGGCCTTGAGCACCGCCAGCGCCGCGGCACAGCCGATGGGCGAACCGGCATAGGTGCCGCCCAGCCCGCCGGGGCCGGGGGCGTCCATCACGTCGGCGCGGCCGACCACCCCCGAGATCGGGAAGCCGCCGGCGAGCGACTTGGCGGTGGCGATGAGGTCGGGCGCCACCGGCCACTGCTCGCTGGCGAACCAGGTGCCGGTGCGGCCGGCGCCGGTCTGCACCTCGTCGGCGATGAGCAGGATGCCGTGGCGGTCGGCCAGCGCCTTCAGGCCGGCGATGAACTCGGGCGGAGCCACGTAGAAGCCGCCTTCGCCCTGCACCGGCTCCACGATGAAGGCGGCGACCCGGTCGGCCTCGATGTCGTTCTTCAGGAGGGTTTCGACCGAAGCCAGGGCGTCGTCCACGCTCACGCCGTGCAGCGTATTGGGGAAGAGCGCATGGAACACCTCGCCCGGGAAGGGGCCGAAGCCGCTCTTGTAGGGCGCCACCTTGCCGGTCAGCCCCAGGGTCATGAGCGTGCGGCCGTGATAGCCGCCGGTGAAGGCGATGACACCGCCTCGGCGGGTGTAGGCGCGAGCGATCTTCACCGCGTTTTCCACCGCCTCGGCGCCGGTGGTGAGGAACAGCGTCTTCTTGTCGAAGGCGCCGGGGGCCAGCGCATTCAGCCGCTCGGCGAGCTCGACGTAGGGCTCGTAGGCCACCACCTGGAAGCAGGTGTGGGTGTAGCGGTCGAGTTGCTCGCGGACGGCGGCGACCACGCCCGGGTGGCAGTGGCCGGTGTTGAGCACCGCGATGCCGCCGGCGAAGTCGATGTAGCGCCGCCCCTCGACGTCCCACAGCTCGGCGTTGCCGGCGCGGCTCGCAAAGATCTCGTGCGCCTGGCCGACCCCGCGCGGCACGGCGGCGCGGCGGCGGGCCATGAGGGCGGCATTGGTCAATTGGGCTTCGCGTTGCATGGCGACATGTCTCCCGTGGTCCGATGCCATGCACTCTAGGCGGCCGACCCGGGCGATACCATGTACACGGCGCCGGCGCTTGCAGTGCACTGTGCAGGCCGGAACCCCTGTACGGGATGACCCTAAGGCGCCCCACGCTGGTGCCCACGGAGAGCGATGTTTACCCTCAACCCCACGTCCCCGATCCCGCTGGTCACCCAGATCGTCGACGGCCTGCGCCGCTTGATTGCCGAGCAGGCCCTGAAGCCGGGGGCCAAGCTGCCGTCGATCCGCAGCTTCGCGGCCTCGCACGGCGTGAGCGTGTTCACCGTGGTGGAGGCCTACGACCGCCTGGTCGCGCAGGGCTGGCTGGTGTCGCGCGCCAACGCGGGCTTTTTCGTGAAGCGGCGCGCGGGCGACGCGCCGGCGGCGGGCGAGGGCCTGGGCAGCGACCCCCGCTTCGACGCGCGCTGGTACCTGCAGCAGATCTTCGAGTCGCGCAACCTGCCGCTGAAGGCCGGTTGCGGCTGGCTGCCGCAGGACTGGCTGTTCGAGGAAGGCGTGCGGCGCAGCCTGCGCCACCTGGCGACCGACGGCGTCGAACTCGGCGGCTATGGCCTGCCGCACGGTCACATGGCGTTGCGGCTGCTGATCGCCGAGACCCTGGCCGAACGGCAGATCGCGGTGGGCGCGGAGCAGGTGCTGCTGACCCAGGGCTCCAGCCAGGCGCTGGACCTGGTGGCCCGCCAGCTGCTGAAGCCGGGCGACGTGGTGCTGGTGGACGAGCCCGGCTACCCGAACCAGATGTTCATGCTGCGCTTTTTCGGCGCGCACCCGGTGGGCGTGCCGCGCCTGCCCGAGGGCTACGACCTGCCGGCGCTGGAGGCGCTGCTGGTGCAGCACAAGCCCAAGGCCTTCTTCACCCAGCCGCGGCTGCAGAGCCCAACCAATTCGGTCACGCCGCTGGCGCAGCTGTTCCGGCTGCTGCAGCTGGCCGAAGCCCACGACCTCACGCTGGTGGAGAACGACCTCTATGCCGACCTCGACCCGGAGCCGCGCCCCTCGCTCGCGAGCCTCGACCAGTTGCGGCGGGTGGTGCACATCGGCAGCTATTCCAAGACCATCTCGCCGAACCTGCGGGTGGGCTACGTGGTGGCCCGGCCGGAGCTGCTGGACAACCTGGCCCAGCTCAAGATGGTGTCGGGCCTCACCTCGTCGGACCTCACCGAGCGCCTGGCCTTCGGCGTGCTCACCGAAGGCCGCTGGCGCAAGCACCTGAAGTCGCTGCGCGACCGGCTGGCGCAAGCGCATGGCCAGGTGGCCGCCAAGCTGGGGGCGCTGGGCTTCGAGCTGTTCCACGAGCCGAAGGCGGGGCTGTACCTGTGGGCGCGCCACCCTGACCTGACCGACAGCGCCGAGCTGTCGCGGCTGGCCGCGGCAGAAGGGGTGATGCTGGGCCCCGGGGAGCTTTTCCTCGTGTCGCCGCACCCGACCGGCTGGCTGCGCTTCAACGTGGCCTTCAGCCACGACGAGCGGCTCTACGGCTTCCTGGCCGCGCAGATCCAGCTGCATGCGCAAGGCGCCGCCGCCTGAGCGGCCGGGGACTCCCGGCTGCCTCGGCGGGAAGGGGCCGCTTCCTATAATCGCCCGTTACGCCGCGCCCCTGCGGCACACCCACCACGCGCTCCACGAGAGAACCGGATGAAAGCCGCAGAGATCCGCAACACCTTCCTGAAGTTCTTCGAGTCCAAGGGACACACCATCGTGGCCTCGAGCCCGGTGGTGCCCGGCGACGACCCGACGCTGCTGTTCACCAACGCCGGGATGAACCAGTTCAAGGATGTCTTCCTCGGCTTCGACAAGCGGCCCTACAACCGCGCCACCACCGCGCAGAAGTGCATCCGCGCCGGCGGCAAGCACAACGACCTCGAGAACGTGGGCTACACCGCGCGCCACCACACCTTCTTCGAGATGCTGGGCAACTTCAGCTTCGGCGACTACTTCAAGCGCGACGCCATCCAGTACGCCTGGGAGCTGCTGACCGTGCACTTCAAGCTGCCGGCGGCGAAGCTGTGGGTCACGGTGTATGCCGAGGACGACGAGGCCTACGACATCTGGCACAAGGAAGTGGGCGTGCCGGCCGAGCGCATCGTGCGCATCGGCGACAACAAGGGCGCGCGCTACGCCTCCGACAACTTCTGGATGATGGGCGACACCGGCCCCTGCGGCCCGTGCACCGAGATCTTCTACGACCACGGCGAAGGCATCCCCGGCGGCCCCCCGGGCAGCCCCGACGAGGACGGCGACCGCTATATCGAGATCTGGAACAACGTGTTCATGCAGTTCAACCGCGACGAGGCGGGGGTCATGCACAAGCTGCCCAAGCCGAGCGTGGACACCGGCATGGGCCTGGAGCGCATCACCGCGGTGCTGCAGCACGTGCATTCCAACTACGAGATCGATCTCTTCGTGGCGCTGCTGGCGGCGGCCAAGCAGGCGGTCGACGCGGCCGGCGCCGGTGACTGCGACAAGGAGTCGCCGTCGCTGAAGGTGATCGCCGACCACCTGCGCGCCTGCACCTTCACCGTGGTCGACGGCGTGATCCCGAGCAACGCCGGCCGCGGCTACGTGCTGCGCCGCATCGCCCGCCGCGCCATCCGCCACGGCTACAAGCTGGGCGCGCGCAAGCCGTTCTTCCATTCGCTGGTGCCCGCGCTCGTCGAGCAGATGGGCGAGGCCTACCCCGAGCTGCGCCAGAACGCGCAGCGCGCGATGGAGGTGCTCAAGCAGGAGGAAGAGGGCTTCTTCCGCACCATCGCCAACGGCATGGAGATCCTCGAAGGCGCGCTGGCCGGCGGCACTCGGGTGCTCGACGGCGAGCTGGCCTTCAAGCTGCACGACACCTACGGCTTCCCGCTCGACCTGACGGCCGACGTGTGCCGTGAACGCGGCGTCTCGGTCGACTCCGCCGGCTTCGATGCCGCCATGAACCGCCAGCGTGAGCAGGCCCGCGCGGCCGGCAAATTCAAGATGGCTGCCGGCCTCGAATACAGCGGCGCGCCGACCACCTTCCACGGCTACGAGCAGCTCGCGCACGAAGGCGCCAAGGTCACGGCGGTGTACGTGGACGGCTCGCCCGTGCAGAGCGCCAAGTCCGGCGACGACGCGGTGATCGTGCTCGACCACACGCCCTTCTACGCCGAGTCGGGCGGCCAGGTGGGCGACACCGGCGAGCTGCGCAACAACAGCTCGCGCTTCATCGTCGAAGACACGCAGAAGGTGCAGGCCGACGTGTTCGGCCACCACGGCCGCGTGGTCGAAGGCTCGGTCTCCGTCGGCGACACGATCAACGCCAAGGTGGACGGCGAGCAGCGCGCCAAGACCGTGCGCAACCACAGCGCCACCCACCTGATGCACAAGGCGCTGCGCGAAGTGCTGGGCGCCCACGTGCAGCAGAAGGGCTCGCTGGTCAACGCCGAGCGCACCCGCTTCGACTTCGCCCACAACGCGCCGATGACCGACGAGCAGATCCGGGCGGTGGAAGCCAAGGTGAATGCCGAGATCCTGGCCAATGCCAGCACCGAGGCCCGCGTCATGCCGATCGACGACGCCCAGAAGCTGGGCGCGATGATGCTGTTCGGCGAGAAATACGGCGACAGCGTGCGCGTGCTCGACATCGGCAGCAGCCGCGAGCTGTGCGGCGGCACCCACGTGCACCGCACCGGCGACATCGGCCTGTTCAAGATCGTGGCCGAAGGCGGCGTGGCCGCCGGCGTGCGCCGCGTCGAGGCGGTGACCGGCGACAACGCGCTGGCCTACCTGCAGCAGCTCGAGTCCACCGTGGGCGGCGTTGCCGGCGCGCTGAAGGTCACGCCGACCGAGGTGCCGGCCCGCGTGAGCGCGGTGCTGGAGCAGGTGCGCTCGCTCGAGAAGGAGCTGGCCGCGCTCAAGGGCAAACTGGCCTCGGCCCAGGGCGACGAGCTGCTGGCGCAGGCCGTGGACGTGAAGGGCATCAAGGTGCTGGCCGCCACGCTGCAGGGCGCCGATGCCAAGGCCCTGCGCGAGACCATGGACAAGCTCAAGGACAAGCTCAAGTCGGCGGCCATCGTGCTGGCCGCGGTGGACGGCGGCAAGGTGCAGCTGGCGGCCGGCGTCACGAACGACAGCATCGCCAAGGTCAAGGCGGGCGAGCTGGTCAACTTCGTGGCCCAGCAGGTGGGCGGCAAGGGCGGCGGCAAGCCCGACATGGCCATGGCCGGCGGCACCGACGCGACCCGGCTGCCGCAGGCGCTGGCCTCGGTGCAGGGCTGGGTCGCCGAGCGCGTTTGAGCGCGCCGGCCACAGGTCGCTGCCGATGACGCCCGCCCTGGCGCGCCCCGTGCGGGCGCTTTTCCTGGCGCTGCTGTGCCTGCCGGCCGCGGCGCAGCTGGTGCCGCTGGCCGGCGAAGCGCCGCGCCCGGCCCCGGCCCCCGAGGCGGTGGCGCGTGTCTTCGTCGAAGCCTGCGTGCTCACCGAAGGCGACCAGACCGCCGCGGTGGACTGGGCGGTTTCGAACGGCTTCGATCCGCTGGATGTGCTGTCGCCGAACGTCGAGCCGCTGCTGGCCGGCAAGCCGGGCACGGCCCTGGCGATGCCCGGGCAGCCGGTGTGGCTGGTCACGGCGACCGGCGGCCCCTGCACCGTGTGGGCCGAACGCACCGCCGGGCCGGCGCTGCACATGGCCTTCCAGCAGGCGGTGTCGCAGCTCGTCGGCAAGGGGGCCAGGGCCGAGATGACGCTGGAGCGCACCATCGAGCGCGCCGGCGCCTGGCGGCGCCAGGTGCAGTGGCGCTACCGCCGCGTCGGCGGCTCCCAGGACTACGGGTTGGGCGCGGTCACCACGCTGGGCGAGCAGCCGGGCGCCCAGGCGCTGCACCTGGAACGCCTGCCGCCCGCGGTGCAACGCGATCCGGACGGCCTGCCGCGACGCTGACAGGTCGCAGGCCCCCGCACCTGTCAGCTTTGACAGTTGGATGGTGGTCGCCGGCCCCCTATTCTTCGGCGCCTGAGTTGGCGACGAATCGAGCCACCATGGGTCGCAGGGAGGTGACCGCTCTGGGCATGCCGAACCCGGCGGGGCGGCTGCTTTCATGGTGTGTCTCAGTAGCGCCAGCTTGGATCACAACAAGTCCATGGTGCTTGAAACGGATACCGTCGGCGGTCGGGTCGATCGCCGTGCTCGGCCGCGCGCGGCGCTCACCGCCGAGCTGATACGCCACGCCTACCGGCCACATCGGTCATGGGCCGAACTGCTGCGTGGGCTGCTTGAAGCGCTCGCGGACCGATCGGGTGCGACACACGGAGCTCTTGCGCTGCACGAGATCGGCACGCTGGCGTTCGAATCCACAGGCGGTGCATTCGTGGCGCACTGGCAAGACGCAGGCGCGCGGCCCCGCAACGGCCATGCCCAGCCCGGCAGCTTGCCGAACGGCGCATTCAGGTGGTCCCTTCCAGCGAAGCACGCTGCCGGCAACGGGAACAGTCATTCCTCGATGGTGGTGCAGCCGGCGGTGTTTCCGCTGCGCTACGGCGCCGCGATGCTGGGCGAGCTGCAGCTTGCATGGCCCGGCGGTCGTGCTGCACAGGACGCGCACGAGGCCCTGTGTGAAGAGTTCGCAGACCGTTGCGCGCTGCTGGCCAAGCGCTATGCGATTCAGCGATGGACCGGTCAGCGCCTCGGGCGGCCCATGATGCTGGTCGGCGCGTCGGAGGGGCTGTTTCGCCTGGAGTCCTTCGTCGAGATGGCTTCGGCGAGTGCGCTGCCGGCGTTGCTGACGGGCGAGTTCGGCACCGAAAAGGCCCTGCTGGCGGCCGCCATCCATTGCTGCGGCCCGCGTGCCGAAGGGCCTTTCATCGAAGTGAATTGCGCCGATCCGGCGGGTACGCCGGCCAGCTGGTTCGAGCAGGCCCGCGGCGGCACGCTGTTCTTCAACGGCATCGACGAGCTGCCCGCCGCCCTGCAGGGGCAGCTTCCACAGCACATGCACTCGCGCCTGTGCCAATGGCTCAGCGTGCCCGAGACGCGCGAGCTGCGTGTCGTTGCGACCTGCACTGCGGACCTGCGCGTGCAGGCGGGGGACGGTCGTTTCTCGCGGGCGCTGCTGGCCGAACTCGACTTCCTGTCCATTCGCGTGCCGCCGCTGCGCGAGCGCCGGGACGACATCGAGGCATTGGTCGCTGCCGCCATCGAGCGCCAGGGCTTCGATCCCGGTGTGCTGCTGACCAGCGACCTGATCGAACTCTGCCGCGCCCACGCCTGGCCGGAGAACTTGTTCGAGCTGGAGCGGGTGATCGCGCGCCTGGCCGTGATGACGAAGGGGCGCCCGATCCGCTATGTCGACATGCTGCACCACGCGCCGCACATGGCCGCAGAGCGGCGAGCTGCCACGCCGCGGCCTGCTCCACCGCCACCTGTGCCCTCGCGGCCAAAGGTCACGGCTTCGGCGCCGGACCACTGGGTGCGGTGCGCGATGACGGGCAACCAGCAGGAGCTCGGCAAACTGCACGACGGCCTGCGCAAGGCGCTGCTCTACCTCGGCGAACACCATGCGGAAGCCGTCGTGCAGGGGCAGCTGGCGCAACAGGCGCACGTGAGCCCATCGCACCTGAACTTCCTGTTCCGCAGCGTGCTGAAGACGACCTTCAAGTCGCTGCTCCAGCGCATCCGCATCGAACGCGCGCGGCAGCTGCTGGCGGCGGACAAGCACCAGCGCATCACCGACGTCGCCTTGAGCGTGGGCTTCAACGACCTGAGCCACTTCGAAAAGAGCTTCCGGCGGATCATCGGCATCAGCCCGCGCGAGTACCGCCGCACGGAAGCGGGTTGAGTCAGCGGATCCGCACCGCTTCGAACTGCTCGGCCGTGCCGTTGAACCGGTCGAGGTCCACCACGCCTTCGACACCCGCCACGCGGCCGGCCCGGCTGTATTGCCAGAAGGTCCACGTCGTCCAGTCCAGCGGCAACTGCGGCTGGGCGGCGCGGCTGTACTCGGCCAGCCACAGCGGGTAGGCCGAGAAGCCCGACAGGTACTGGTTCGCGAAGGACTCGCCCGAGTAGATGATGGGCTTGACCCCGTATCGCTGCTCGACGAGCCCCAGGAACTGCTTCAGGGCCGCGGCGAGTTCGGCCGACGAATTGCCGTTGAGCTTCTCGATGTCCACCACCGGCGGCAGGTCTCCCGGCTGCAGGCTGCTCACCTGGGCCGAGAAGTTCGCGAACTGCGCCTGCGGCGTGTCGCTCGTCACGTAGTAGTGGTAGCTGCCCGCCGCCAGCCCGGCCGCGCGGGCGGCCTGGATGTTGGCGCGGTAGTCGGGGTCAGCCACCGTGCTGCCCTGGCTTGCCTTGATGAAGACGTAGTCGGTGCCGGCGCCTTTGAGCTGGGCGAAGTCGACTTTGCCCTGCCAGTTGGAGAGGTCCACGCCGCCGATGGGTGGCGTGACAGCGGCCCGGCTCGCGGCGGCCGTGGGCGCGGGCGCGCTCGGGGCGGGGCCGGGAGGCACTGGCCGGTCGCAGGCCGCGAGCACTGCGCACGCCAGCCAGGCCGCGGCTTGCAGCGCCTTCGTGCAGGCGCTGCGGCTCGCGGGCACAAGCATCACGACGCTTCGCTCAGCGTGGTCTGCCCGGGGCCGTTCGCCGTGACCTGGAAGGTCACCGGGTCGTCACCGATCTCGACGAACTGCTCGGCCTGCGGTTGGGCGCCCTGGTAGTAGGAGGTGACCGTGGGGTCGCTTTCGTCGAGGTTGGCGCTGCTGCCCCAGTTCAGGCCGTTCACGCCCCAGCGGGCCGAGCCGATGGTGATGGCCTGGAGGTTTTCCTGTTCCGAGCCACCGGTCAGTTGCAGAGTCACTTGTGTCATGAAGGCTCCCTTCGCTTGGGTTGAGGTTGGGTTGGAGGTGGCAAAGGGCGTGGGCCTGGGCTCACACCACGGGCAGCAGCGTCTTCAGCGCCTCGTATTGCCGCGAGATCACCGTGCGGATCAGGTAGTCCTCGATCAGCGCGGCAGCGACCTTGCGTTGCGCGGCGATCTCCGGCAGCGAGGCGAACGCCACGTCGGGATCGACCGCGTCGCGCCGGAACGGCGCTTCGCCGGGCCTGGCGGTGGTGGCGGAGAGGTAGGTGGTGGCCTTGCCCTTGTCGAACACCACCATCGTCATCTCGTAGGTGATGCCGGTCGTCCGCGGCACGCTGTAGGTGCGAAAGCGCACCGAGGTCGAGAGCCCGGCGCCTGCCTGGCCGGCATAGCGCGGATCGAGCTGCGTGCGGAACAGCTCGCACAGGGCGTCCACCTGCAGTTGCGTGTCCACGCGAAGCACTGCGGCTTTCAGCACGCCCGAAAAGCCGATCTCCTGCGGTGCGAGGTATTCGTCCTGCTCCAGTACGCGCATCAGCACGAGGTCGTCGCTGAATGCCGCGGCGCGCGGACCTGCAGCGACGGAGCTGGGCAGTCTCGCAAGTGTCTGGGTGAGCCATTGCCGCAGCTGCGTCCGCGCCTGGGCGAAGCGGTTGAGTTGCGTGCCGCTGACGTGGCCGTCCTGGGTGAAGTCGCCGTTCTGGGCCACCGCACCATCGGCAATGCGATCCATCAGGTTGCGTGCCAAGGCGTATGCCGGGTCGCCGTCCCCGAGGATGGCCTGGGCCTGGTTGCCGCCGTACCGGTTGATCGCGGCGGTGACCGTGGCCACGTGCTGGGGCGGGCCCCCCGTGATGTCGGCAACGCCGGCCATCGCACTGAGCGCGTGAAGGATGTTCTGCTGCTGCGCCTGGTTGCTGCCGTCCCAGATGACCTTGAAACGTGAAAAGCGCTTCTCGAGCTTGTCGGGGTGGCGCGAGCTGTCGTCGGCGATCTCGCACAGCATCGTGGCGATCTCGCGCAGGTGGTACATGATGTCCGGCAGCGGCAGGTACACGAGGTCGGGGCCCGGCTGGTTCACGCCGACGGGCTGCCGGGTGACGGTGATCTGGCGCTGCGCCAGCTCCTCCCACACGGCCACTGCCTCGATCGTGTCGCGGCGCGGCAGCGTCACGTCGATCAACTCCATCAGCAGGGGCCTGGCGATCTCTCCCATGTTCGGCTGGACCGGTGGCTCCGGATCGAGCGCGGCGTGCCAGGTGTAGCCGAGCCGGTGCAGCACGAACGGTCGGATCGCGTCGTTGAGCAGGATGCCGGGAATGCGTTCCGGGTTCGGGATGTCCGGCGCCGAGACCGGGCGGCGATCATTGGTCCACAGCCCCAGCCGCTGCTGGTCGAACACCCGCCGCACCGACTGCGGGTCGTCGTAGCTGAGCACATAGGCCGAGTAGTTCTTGCCGTCCAGGTTTGCGCGCTGTGCGAGCCAGCGCGTCACCGTGCCGTTGGCAAAGTCGCCGGCCACCAGCGCGATGTTCACGCCGGCCTGGACCAGCGCATCCGTCACCAGTTCCTCCACCAGGCCATAGATGACACCCTGCAGCGGCACCGGCGCCCAGGGATCGATGACGATCTGCGTGTCCCAGTCGGACGTGCCGCCGCCGTTTTGCATGGCCGCGGCGCCGTTGGGGTCGCGCACGCATTCGAAGGCGTTGCCGCCCTTCATGTAGAACTTCACCAGGTCCCGGCCTGCGACGACGTAGTACTTGTCCTGCAGGGTCTGGTTCAGTTCGGTGATGCGGTTGTCGATCTCCTGCAGCGCGTCCAGCACCTGGATGCGGATCGCCGGCGTTTCCAGGCCACCCGGGTCGGCCACGTTGTTGATCTGCTTGGTCAGCCAGCCGCTCATCGCGCGGCGTGCAGCCTTCTGGTCGGAAGTTTCCATGCGTGCTCCTGGACCTTGCGCCGGGGCGTGCCTCGTGTGTGCCCCTGGGGGTACGAAAACTTGGGGCGGCGCCTGCCTACTTCGAGGTGCCAGGCGTTCCCGTGCCGGCCACTGCTGCCGCGATCGCCGCCTCCGCCTGCTGCTGGGCTGCAGCCACCGCCTGCTCCTGCGCCTGCCCGGCCTGCTGCACGGCTGTCACCACGGCCGCCTCGCTGGCGCTCAATGCCTGCTCGGTTTGCGAGACGGCCTGGGTCGCCGCTTGGCCGAGGTCTGCCTGGGCGGTCGCGTCGACGGCTTGTCGTACGGCGCTGCCGGTGGCGCTGATGGCCGCATCGACTTGCTGCTGGGCCGTTTGCATGGCCTGTTGGGCCAGTTGGTTGGCCACGTCCACCGGCGACAGCGGCTTGGCAGGCGGTGACGGTGGCTTCGCCTCCGATGGGGCGGGCGCGGGTGGTGTCTTCGGGGGCGGCGCGGGGCTTTGGGTCATGACGCAGTCTCCTGGGGCATGGCGGGCGGTGTGGGGGCCTGCACGGCGGTCGCCGACGGTTGCAGCCCGTAGCTGCGCAGCGAGATCACGCCGTTGGCGCCCAGTTGCAGCTCGGCCTGCTGGTTGCCGGCTTCGAGGGTGTAGGTGCAGGTGGCGCCGTCCTGGCCCATGCGGCTCAGGCGAGGCCTGGCCGCGGCGAGAAACGACTGTGCAGAGCCGATGTACAGCTCGACCAGGCGCTGCGCGGCAGCGCCGGTTTCGTTGTGGTAGGACGTGTGCCGCACGAACTGCTGCAGGCCTTCCGACAGGCGGGAGAAACCGACGCGCCGGCCGCTGGTGAGCCAGCCGCTCACGGTCTGCGATACCTCGCCGGGCGAGGGCAGGCCGCTCAGCTGCGGGCAGTCGAGCGCGCCGAAGAACAGGGGCAGCAGGCCTTGCATCGTTTGCGTCGCCTGATTGGCGCGGGCCTCGGGCGTTTGCGCCGAGGTCCCGGGCTGGGCAGCCAGCGCCTGATAGAAGCGCACGTAGTCGACGTATTCGAGCGGCGTTCGGGCCTGCTGGATGGCGAAGGCTGCTGCCTCCTGGTCAAGGCCGTCGGCGGGCGCTGCATCCGGGTCGTTCGGGCCGCGCATGAGCTCGCACAACGCGACGCGCTCTGTCAGACCCATGGCCTGGAACAGCGGTGCATGGTCGACGCCGAGGCCGGCGAGCCAGGAGTCGACGGCGGCCAGGTCCGCCTGGGGGAGCAGGCGGTGGTCTGCCAGCACGCGCTGCATCTGCGCCGCGACGACGGTGCTGGTGTCGCCGCTTTCGGCCTTGGCGAGCGCCCGCAGGTCGGCCAAGCCCAGCGTCATCAGCTTCACGGGGCTCACCAGCAGCGTGAGCACGGGCAGCAGCGCGAGGGGCGATGCATGCAGGCCCTGCTGCACCTGGGCGACCAGGGTGGTCTCGTCTGCGAAGTCGTAGCGCGCGGCCGGCGCGGCCAGTGCCCAGGCGAGCCATTCCTGCCCGCCGTCGATGAACGCCAGCACCAGCCGGCACAGCTCGGAGAGGGATGCGGCCTGCGGGATGGGCCGGCCGGCGACGGAGATCGTCATGGCGATGGTTCTCCTGTGGTCGCGTGGGTCAACCCGCCGGGAAGCCCTTGAGCACCGAGGCGGCGGCGGTGCCGATCTTGGCGTAGTCGTCGGTGGCGCCCTGCATCAGCTCCTGCGCCTTGCTGATGGCGTTGGCGTACTTCTGATCGCCGGTGGCGAGGTACTGCGCCATCGCCACGCCGACGGCGGTGGTGGCGATGGTCGAGATGTTGCGCAGCGCGTCGGTCGCGTCCTGCACCGCGATGGCGGTGGACTGGGCCACCGACTGGTAGGCCTTGCCCGCGCCGCTGGTGAGCACGACCTGCGGGCTCATCGTGGCGAGCTGGACCTGGTTGATGACGTCGATGACCTGTGGGTTGACCTTGCTCGGGTCCATGACCGCTCCTTGGGTGTCGTGATCTCAACCGCCTGACGGCGCCGGCGAGGGCACGGGGCCGGGGTCCGGGGCTGGTGTCGGGCTGGGCACGGGAGTGGGGGCTGGCGCTGGCGCCGGAGGCGTCGGGGCAGGTGCTGGCGTGGGGGCCGGCGCGGGCTCCGGTGCAGCGGAAGCGGCCTGTGCGAGCAGCTTCAGGTCGGCCTGCGCCGTGGCAGCGTCCTGCGTGGAGCCTGAGGCCTGGGCCTGCAGCACCTGGATCGCCGTCTGCCCCTCGGCCATGGCCGCGGCGATCACGGCTGCCGGCGGCGGCGGCTCGGGCGCCGGGCCGGGCAGCGGGTTCACCACCGGTGCCGGGCTGGGGGCCGGTGTGGGCGGCGGAACGACGGGGAAAGGCGCGGACAGCATCTTCGCGCACGCTGCCGTCACGGCGGCCGAGCTGATCATGCCGGCGCTTTGCTGCCGGTTGACCGCGTTGTGCATCGCCATGCCCAGCGTTTCGAGCAGCACGGCGTCGAGCATGCCGAGCGCCTGCGCGGGCGATTGGCCGGAGGCCAGCGTCACGACGCTGCTGACGGCGTCGACGATCTGGCTGTTCACGGTGCTGTCGTCTGTCATGAACTGGCCGCTCCCTTGGTGATGATCAAAGCAAGAACCTGGGCCACGGAGGCTTCGGCGAGTACCTGCCCTCGCTGCTGGCAGGCGACCGCGTTCTCCATCGCGAGGCCGAGGCTGTCGGCCATCGCGACATAGGTCATGCCCATGGCGAATGCCGGGGCTTGGCCCAGGGCCACCACCGAGCCCGAACCGGCCGGGCCGGCGAGCCGGGCGGTGGCCGGGGGACGCGGCAATCGGCGGCTCCCGGGTCGGGGTGCGCGCTAGCGTCGGCTTACTTCAGGCCGAGGATCTCGGTGGTCGCCACGCCGGTGGAGGCGGTGTCCACGGACAGCAGGGTCGACACGCCCTGGGTGGTGGAGGCCTGCATCGTCACGTAGGACTGCTGCTGGTTGTTGGTGGCGTTGTGCGCCGCGTTCGACAGGGCCTGGCTGGTGGCGACGAACAGGTTGCCCATCGCGACGGCGGGCGCGTCGCCCAGCACCTTGGTGTTGGCCTGGGTGATCGAGTCGGTGATCTGGCTGTTGACGGCGGTCGGGAATGCCATGGTGTCTGCTCCTAGCGGGTGGTGGTGGATCGGCAGGGCGAAGGGTCAGCGCGGGGGGCCGTCAGCCAAGAATCTTCTTGGTGGCGGCACCGGTGGCGCCGGTGTCGAGCGAATACAGCAGCGACACGCCCATCGTGGTCGCTGCCTGCGCGGTGACGTACATCTGCTGCTGCGCCAGCGTGGCGTTGTGCGCCGCGTTGGCGAGGGCCTGTGCCGTGGCCTGGTACAGGTTGCCCATGGCGATGGCCGGCGACGTCCCGAGCACCTGGACGTTGGCCTGCGTCACGGAGTCGGTGATCTGGTTGTTGACGGCGGTGGGGAAAGCCATGTGCTCAGCTCCTTGGCGTTAAAGGCGGTCGGCGGTGTCAGCTGCCCAGCACCGTCTTCGTGGCGACGCCGGTGGAGGCGGTGTCGATCGAATACAGCGTGGCCACGCCCATCGTGGTGGACGACTGTGCGGTCACGTAGCTCTGCTGCTGCGCGTTGGTGGCGTTGTGGGCTGCGTTGGCCAGGGCCTGCGCCGTGGCCTGGTAGAGGTTGCCCATCGCGATGGCCGGCGCATCGCCCAGCACCTTGGTGTTGGCCTGGGTGATCGAGTCGGTGATCTGGTTGTTGACGGCAGTTGGAAATGCCATGTCGGTGTCCTCCTGAGTGGTTGTCTACGTCGTCGCGGGTCGGGCCTGCAGGCCGGGCACATGCTTCAGGGCCCCAGGCCCTTGACGCCGGTGCTCAGGATGTCCTTGGTGGCGACGCCGGTGGAGGCGGTGTCGATCGAGTACAGCGTGGCCACGCCCATCGTGGTGGCCGACTGCGCGGTCACGTAGCTCTGCTGCTGCGCGTTGGTGGCGTTGTGGGCGGCGTTGGCCAGGGCCTGCGCGGTGGCCTGGTAGAGGTTGCCCATGGCGATCGCCGGCGCGTCGCCCAGCACCTTGGTGTTGGCCTGGGTGACGGAGTCGGTGATCTGGTCGTTGACTGCTGTCGGAAATGCCATGTTTTCTCCTTGAGTGCCTGACCGCCCCCGAGGCGGCCGGATCGACTGCGGGACGCTTGCCGGTCCGGTCTGGGCTGGTGAGGCCGGCGACGAACCGTGAGGTCATGCTAGGCAGGCGATCCGAAAGGCGATCGGTGCAGCTCACGAAAAAACAGGCCGTTTCGCGCAAGGCGGCCGGCGGCTGCGGCAGGGGTCGGGGGAATCGACGGTCGATTCGGCGGGGGCGATCCGGCTCGTCACGCGCGCCCGCCGGGACGGAACCGGTACGAATCGACGAAATGCAGTGGAAGCGACGGCAGCGGCCGAAGCGATAGAGTGTTGCGGCACAAGGAGAGCCCGCACATGAGCATTTCCGTCCGCCGTGCGTCGCCCAAGGATGCCGCCGCCTGGGCCCACATCGTCGCCGCACCCGATGTCTTCCCGGGCCTGATGCAGGTGCCCTTTCCCGACGAGGAGCGGGTGCGCCAGTGGCTCACCGAAACCTGCGTGACGGGCCGGCACGACGTGCTGCTGGTGGCCGAGCGCCAGGGCGAGGTGGTCGGCACCTGCGGCCTGCACCCGGTGGGGCCGCAACTGCGGCGGCGCCACGCGATGATGCTGGGCATCTCGGTGGCCGGGCAGGCGCAGAACCAGGGCGTGGGATCGGCGCTGATGCAGGCCATGTGCGAATACGCCGACCACTGGGCACAGGTGCTGCGGCTGGAGCTCACCGTCTACAGCGACAACGAGCCGGCCATTGCGCTGTATCGCAAGTTCGGTTTCGAAGTCGAAGGCACGCACCGCGCCTATGCCATGCGGGCGGGCCGGTATGTCGATGCGCTGGCGATGGCCCGGCTGCATCCCAACCCGCCGGCCTTTCCATGACATGGCGTCGCTGGTTCGCCGGGCTGGCGCTGGCAGGCTGCGCCTGGGCGGCCGCCTGCGCCCAGCAGCGGGTCGAGGTGCCCAGCCTGGACCTGCGGGCCGGCGCGCCGCTGAAGCTGGCGGGCTACTGGTTCGCGGTGGACGGCACCGGCCGCCGTCCCGCCGTGGTGCTGCTGCACGGCTGCGGCGGGCCGCACGGGCGTGACGGCGAGCTGTCGGATCGCCTGGCCGACTACGCCGCATGGATGCGGGTGCAGGGCTGGCATGCGCTGGTGATCGATTCGCTCGGATCGCGCGGCGAACGCGAGACCTGCACGCAGCGCTCCGGCACGGCCTCGGTGAAGCAGGGGCACCGACGGCGCGATGCGCTCGGCGCGCTGCGATGGCTGGCGGCCCGGCCGGAGGTCGATGCCGAACGCCTGGCGCTGGTGGGCTGGTCCAACGGCGGCAGCACCGTGCTGGCCGCCACCAATGCAGGGCTCCGCGAGGTGACGCAGTCACCGGTGAATCCCCGTGCGGCGGTGGCCTTCTATCCCGGCTGCAGCTTCGAGCTCGGCCGCGGCTACCGCCCGCTGGTGCCGCTGCTCCTGCTGCTCGGCGAAAAGGACGACTGGACCGGCGCGCAGCCCTGCCTGGACCTGGCCCAGCGTGCGGGGGCAAAGGTGCAGGTCGAGGTGTATGCCGGTGCCTACCACGGCTTCGACAGCGAAGCGAAGCTGCGGCTGCGCCGCGACGTGCCCAATGGCGTGTCGCCGGGGCAGGGCGTGCACGTGGGCGGCGACCCGATCGCGCGGGTGGCTTCGCGCGAGCGGCTGCTGGCCTTCCTGCGCGAGCAACTGCAGTGAGTGCCCCCGACAATGGCGAGCATGAGTCTGAAAGAGTGTTCTTCCCGGCGCAGCTGGCTGGCCATGGCGGCCGCCCTTTCGTTGCCGCTGCCCGGCCGCGCGAGCACGATCGAGCGCCCCTGGCCGGCCCGCAAGCCGGCGCCGCCGCTGGCGCTCGACGACCTGGAAGGCCGGCGCTGGAGCCTGGCACCCCTGCGCGGCAAGGTGGTCGTCCTCAACTTCTGGGCCAGCTGGTGCGAACCCTGCGTCACCGAGATTCCCACGCTGAGCTGGCTGGCCGAAACACACGCCGCGCGCGGCGACCTGGTGGTGCTGGGCGTCAACTACCAGGAGCATGAGGTCAAGGTCAGGCGCTTCCTGCAAGGCGTGCCGGTGTCGTATCCGGTGCTGCTCGACCGCAACGGCGAAGCCGCCAAGACCTGGACTTCGCGCATCTTCCCGACCACCGTGCTGATCGGGCGTGACGGCCGGCCGGCGATCAGCGTGATCGGCGAGCTCGACTGGGCGGGGCAGCAGGGCGAGCGGCTGCTCAACCCCTTGCTGGCCGCCTCGCCGGCGGCCTCGCGATAATCCGCGCCAGTTCGAGACCAGACCTTAGGAGACCGGCCATGACCTACCACATGTCACGTCGCGCCCTGCTGAAGACCACCACCAAGGCCATCGCGCTGTCGGGCATGTCGTTCGCGGGCCATGCGCAAGCTGCCGCGACGCGCCGCTTCGAGCCGCAACCCGGGGTGTGGCGCACCTTCGAGATCACCACCAGCGTGGAGCTGCGCCAGGCCATGGGCGCGAGCCGTGTGTGGCTGCCGGTGCCGGCCGTCGACACTGCCTGGCAGCGGTCGCTCGAAAGCAGCTGGTCGGGCAACGCGCGCAGCATGAAGCTGGTGTCCGACCAGAAGTACGGCGCCCGGATGCTGCTGGCCGAGTTCGATGCCGACCAGCCCGACCCGGTGGTGCAGCTCACCAGCCGTGTGCAGACGATGAGCCGCTCGGTCGACTGGTCGGCGCGCGCTGCTGCGAAGGAAGACCCGGCCGCGCTGAAGGCATGGCTCGCCCCGACCGAACTCATGCCCACCGACGGCATCGTGCGCGACACCGCGCTGCAGGTCACCAAGGGAGCCCGCACCGACCTCGACAAGGCGCGCAGCATCTACGACTGGATCGTTGCCAACACCTACCGCGAACCCAAGGTGCGCGGCTGCGGCATTGGCGACATCAAGAGCATGCTGGAGACGCAGAACTTCGGCGGCAAGTGCGGCGACATCAACGGCCTGTTCGTCGGCCTGTGCCGCGCCGCCGGCGTGCCGGCGCGCGACGTGTACGGCATCCGCCTCGTGCCCAGCGCCTTCGGCTACCGCGAGCTGGGCGGCAACCCGGCCAACCTGAAGAGCGCGCAGCACTGTCGCGCCGAAGTGTTCCTGCGCGAGTACGGCTGGGTGGCCATGGATCCGGCCGACGTCGGCAAGGTGATGCGCCTGGAGACCGGCGACTGGATCAAGGATGCCGACCATCCGGTGGTGGCTCCGGTGCGCAAGGCGCTGTTCGGCGGCTGGGAGGGCAACTGGCTGGGCTACAACACCGCGCATGACGTGATGCTGCCGGGGTCGTCGGGCGGCAGGCTGGGCTTCCTGATGTACCCGCAGGCCGAAAGCGCCCAGGGGCGCTACGACCCGCTGGACCCGGACAACTTCAAGTACACCATCACCGCCCGAGAGATCACGGCGGCGTGACCATGAGCGATCGTCCTGACCTCGCCGGCAAGCGCATCGTCCTCGGTCTTTCCGGCGGCATCGCCTGCTACAAGTCGGCCGAGCTGGTGCGCCTGCTCACCAAGGCCGGCGCCTCGGTGCAGGTGGTGATGACCGAGGCCGCCATGCAGTTCATCACGCCCGTGACGATGCAGGCGCTGTCGAACCAGCGGGTGGTGACCAGCCAGTGGGACGCGGCCGAGCCCAACAACATGGCGCACATCAACCTGTCGCGCGATGCCGATGCGATCGTCGTCGCGCCGGCCAGTGCCGACCTGATCGCGCAGCTCGCGCAGGGCCGGGCCGGCGACCTGCTGTCGCTGCTGTGCCTGGCTCGGCCCATCGAGCGCTGCCCGCTGCTGCTGGCGCCGGCCATGAACCGCGAGATGTGGGCCCACCCGGCCACGCAGCGCAACCTGGCGACGGTGCGGTCCGACGGTGCCCTCGTGCTGGGCGTGGGCAGCGGCGACCAGGCCTGCGGCGAGGTGGGCGACGGCCGCATGCTCGAGCCCGTGGAACTGCTGGAGGACATCGTTGCCTTCTTCCAGCCCAAGGCCCTGGCCGGCCAGCGCGTGCTCATCACCGCCGGCCCGACTTTCGAGCCGATCGACCCGGTGCGCGGCATCACCAACCTGTCCAGCGGCAAGATGGGCTTCGCGCTGGCGCGGGCGGCCCGCGAAGCCGGCGCCCAGGTCACGCTCGTGGCCGGGCCGGTGCACCTGCCGACGCCGCGCGGCGTGTCGCGCATCGACGTGCGCACCGCGCAGCAGATGTTCGACGTCACGCTGCCGGCCGCGCAGCGCCACGAGGTGTTCATCGCCACCGCCGCGGTGGCCGACTGGCGGCCGGCCTCGCTGTCGGAACACAAGATCAAGAAAGACGGCAAGAAGCTCGCGCCGACCTTCGAGCTGACCGAGAACCCGGACATCCTCGCGTCGGTGGCCGCGTTGCCGCAGCCGCCGTACTGCGTGGGCTTTGCCGCCGAGAGCGAAAACCTGGCGGCGCATGCGCGCGCCAAGCTCGAACGCAAGCGCCTGCCGCTGGTGGTGGGCAACCTGGGGCCTGCCACCTTCGGCCGCGACGACAATGCGCTGCTGCTGGTGGACGCGCACGGCGAGCAGTCCTTGCCCGCCGACGGCAGTGCCGCCGACAAGCTCACCCTCGCGCGGGCCCTGGTGGCCGAGATCGCGCGCCGCATTTCCAACCGCACCGCATGACTGCCCTCACCCCAACCCTCTCCCAATGGGAGAGGGCACAGACTGACTTCGAATGACAGAGATCGATCTGAAGGTGCTCGACCCGCGCATGGCCGAGCAGATCCCCACCTATGCCACGCCCGGCAGCGCCGGCCTCGACCTGCGCGCCTGTCTCGACGCACCCGTCGTGCTGGAGCCGGGGCAGACCACGCTCATCCCGACCGGGCTGGCCATCCACATCGGCGATGCGGGCCTGGCCGCGCTGATCCTGCCGCGCTCAGGACTGGGCCACAAGCACGGCATCGTGCTGGGCAACCTGGTGGGGTTGATCGACTCCGACTACCAGGGCCAGCTGATGGTGAGCTGCTGGAACCGCGGCGTGTCCACCTTCACCATCCAGCCGATGGAGCGCATCGCGCAACTGGTCATCGTGCCGGTGGTGCAGGCGAGCTTCCGCCGCGTGGACGACTTCGACGCCTCGCATCGCGGCGAGGGCGGGTTCGGATCGACCGGCAAGCACTGAGCGGCGCCATCGCGCTCGGTGCAGGCGTTCAGTGCAGGTCCTGTGAGGTCGGCACCGTGTTGAGCACGGTGAAGGTCGGCTCGGCCACCGAGCCGGCTTGCACTTCCTCTTCGGTGGCCTCTCGCACCGCTCGCACCTTGAGCGCCAGGTTCAGCGCAATGCCGGCCAACGGGTGGTTGCCGTCGAGCACCACATGCGAGTCGTACACCTCGGTGATGGTGTAGATCGCATCGGCCGGGAGACCGGCGGTGGTGGCGCCCTCGGGCGGGCCGTCGAACTGCATGCCCGGCTCGATGTGGCCGGTGAACACGTCGCGTGCCTCGAAGAACACCAGGTTGGCGTCGTAGTCGCCGAAGGCATGCTCGGGCTCGAGGTGCAGGTCGGCCTCGAAACCCTCGCTCTGGCCCAGCAGCGCTTCTTCCACCTTGGCCAGGAGGTCGTCGCCGCCGTAGAAGAACTCGACGGGATCGACCAGCTCGTCGATGAGCTGGCCCTGGGCATCTTGGAGTCGCCACGTCAGGCTGACGACACAGGGGGCTGAAATCTGCATCGGGCGATCATCGCATGAACGCTGCGGCGCCCCGGCAAAATGTGCCGCATGAAAACTCATTCCAGCATGGTCATCGACGTCGATGCGGCCGCCCCGCTGTTGGGCGGGCTGTCGCCACGCCGCTTCATGAAGAAGCACTGGCAGAAGAAGCCGCTGCTGATCCGGCAGGCCATGCCGGGCGTGCAGGCACCGGTGTCCCGCAGCGAACTGTTTGCGCTGGCGGGCCGGGAGGGCGTCGAGTGCCGGCTGATTGAGCAACTGCCGCGCGGCAAGGGGAGTGCGGGCTGGTCGCTCAGGCATGGTCCCTTCGCGCGGCGTGCCTTGCCGCCGTTGAACCGGGCGGCGTGGACGCTGCTCGTGCAAGGCCTGGACCTGCATGTCGCTTCGGCACGCGCGCTGCTCGATCGCTTCCGTTTCGTGCCGGAGGCGCGGCTCGACGACCTGATGATCTCGTTCGCGACCGAAGGCGGCGGTGTCGGCCCGCACTTCGATTCGTACGACGTGTTCCTGCTGCAGGTGCACGGCAAGCGGCGCTGGCGCATCGGCCGGCTCGAGGACCCGAGCCTCGAGCCCGACGTGCCGCTCAAGATCCTGAGCAACTTCGAAGCCGAAGAGGAGTGGCTGCTGGAGCCGGGCGACATGCTCTACCTGCCGCCGCGCTGGGCGCACGACGGTGTGGCCGAAGGCGGTGAATGCATGACCTGCTCGATCGGCTTTCGAGCGCCGATGCGCAGCGAGCTGGCGCGCGAGCTGCTCGTGCGCTGCGCCGATGCGGTGGACACCGACCAGGCGGCCATGCTCTACCGCGACGCGCAGCAGGAGGCCACCGGCACGCCCGGCCGCATTCCCGACACGCTGGTGCAGTTCGCCGCCGAGGCGGTGCAGGCCGCCCTGCGCGACCCGCAGGCGCTGCGCGTGGCGCTCGGCGAGTACCTCACCGAACCCAAGGCCCAGATCTGGTTCGAGCTGCGCGAGCCCTTGGGTGACGGGCAGGGAGTGCATCTCGATGCGCGCACGCGCATGATGTACGACGCCGGCCACGTGTACGTGAACGGCGATTCCTGGCGGGCAGGGGGGCGCGATGCCCGGCTGATGCAGCGTCTCGCAGACCGGCGGCGCCTCACGGCGCGCGAGGTGGACGGCGCGAGCGAAGGCGCGCGCGAGTTGCTGTCGCAATGGTGTGAGGACGGCTGGTTGCAGCCCGAGGAGCACGACGATGAGTGATGAGGTGAATGCGGAGCCGCAAGGTACGCAGGTCTTCGAATCGCGCGGCGCCTTCCAGCAGGCCTTGCGTGACGCCTTTGTCGAAGTGGCTGCGCACGGTGGGCGAGAACTGTGGCTGTGCGATCGCGACTTTGCGGAATGGCCGCTCGGCGAGCGCTCGGTGGTGGAGTCGCTCACGCAGTGGGCTTACGCACACCGCAAGCTCGTGGTGCTCGCAGGCACCTTCGACGAGGTGGTGAGGCGGCATGCGCGCTGGCTCGAGTGGCGTGTGCATTGGTCGCACATCGTCGAATGCCGCACCGTGCATGAAGATGAGGTACCGCAGATGCCGAGCCTGCTGTTCGCGCCCGGCTGCGTTGGTGTGCGTCGTCTAGACGACCTCTATCGCGGCCGCATCTATCGAGAGGGTTCGGACCTCGCCCGCTGCCAGGAGTGGATTGACGCCATCGCACAACGTTCGACAGAAGCCTTCCCGGTCACAACACTGGGACTGTGATTAGCGCAAGAGGATTGGCACGTATAATCGCGGGCTGGACTGGGAATGCTCGAGCGTTCCTGGCCTTTCCGTTGGGACCCTTCTGCAAGAGGGCCCGTCAATTACCGGTAATTGTTCGAACTCTTTGTTGAGGGAAAAAGATGATGAAAAAGTCGCTTGTGCTGGCTTCCCTGGTTGCTGCCGTTGCTCTGGCTGCCTGTGGCAAGAAGGAAGAAGCTCCTGCTGCAGCCGCTCCGGCTCCCGCCCCGGCTGTTGAGGCTTCCGCTCCTGCCGCCGCTTCTGCCGTGGCCGACGCTGCTTCCGCTGCTGCTACCGCTGCGACCGCTGCCGCCGACGCTGCTGCTTCCGCTGCCGCCGCTGCTGCATCGAAGTAATCAGCCTTTACCGGTTGACGAGAAAGCCGCCCTCGAGGCGGCTTTTTTGCGTCCGTTTCCTGAGTCCGTTTCCTGACCAGCTCAGTCCAGGCTGAGCCATCCGAAGCCAAGTCGCTGATCGGCGACAACAATCTCGCGGCTGCCGAGCACCGGGGCGAGTGCCGCACAGGCGAGCTCGGGCGTGTTGTTCTGTTCGCTCAGGTGGGCCGCCACCACGTGGCGCAGGCCGCCGTGCAGCAGCGCGCCGAGGATCTGCGCCGCCGTGTCGTTGGCCAGATGGCCGTGCCTGCCGGCGATACGCGCCTTCAGCATGGGCGGGTAGCTCGACGCCGCGAGCCGCTCGCGGTCGTGGTTGCATTCGAGCAGCAGGCCGTTGACCCCTTGCAGGGCCTCCAGCAGGTGGGTGGTCGACGAGCCGGCATCGGTCAGCACGCCCAGCACGGCCTGGCCGTCCGTGGCGGTGAGCTGCAGCGGCTCGTGCGCATCGTGCGGCACCGTGTAGGGTCTCAGCTCCAACGCGCCTATGGCCACGGGTTCGCCATCGCGCGCGAAGCGCAGGCGGTCTCCCGCATCCGGTTCGCCGATCGCGTGCCAGGTGCCCCGGCTCATCCACACCTCGAGCGCATGCCGGCGTGCCAGCGGAAGGGCGCAGCCCACATGGTCGCCATGCTCGTGGGTCACGAACACGGCGTCCAGGTCGGCGGCGCCCAGGCCGATGCGGTTGAGGCGAAGCTCGAGTTCCTTGAGCGAGAAGCCGCAGTCCACCAGCACCCGCGTAGTGGTCGGGCCATCGCGGGCCTCGATCAGCGTGGCGTTGCCGCTGCTGCCGCTGCCGAGGCTGCAGAAGCGCAGCGCCATGTCAGGCCTTGCCGCGCCGCGCAGCGGGCGTCATGTCACTTCAGGTCGTCGACGAGCAGCTGCACGATGCGCTGGGCGGCGTTGCCCGACTCGGGCGAGCCCTGCGAGTTCAGCACGGCCACGGTGGTCGCATCGCCCTGGGACTTGAGTGCGATGCGGTAGCGCGTGGGCGCCGCCGACTCCTTGCTGCCGAACAGGTTGCCGAAGAAGCCTTCATCCTTCTTGGCCGGGTTCGGGTCGACGTAGCGCACGTAGTAGAGGCCCGATGCGCGATCGCGATCCTCGACGGTGAAGCCGCTGCGATCGAGCGACAGGCCAACCCGGCGCCAAGCGCGATCGAAGCCGTCATCGAGCTGCAGGGCCGCGCCGGGCTGGTCGGCCAGCACCCGGGCCTTGGGTTGCGGCGCGGGCGTGGCCAGTGCCGTCTTGGCGGCTTCTTCCTTGACGCCGAGCTTCAGCATCAGCCGCGACAGCATTTCCGATTCGAGCTGCGCGTCGGCCGGGCGCAGCTGCCAGGTGGTGCTGTCCTTCTGGGAGCCGGCGTAGACCTCTTCCATGCCTCGATGGCTCAGGTAGATCTCGCTGCCGTCGGCCGTGCGCTCCACACGCGTGCGGAAGCGGTCACGAAAGCCGGTGTCGTACAGGGAGTCGAGCACTCGACCCAGGCTGCGACGAATGAAGTCTTGCGGCAGCTTCGCGCGGTTCTCGGCCCAGTCGGTTTCCATGATGCCGGACTCGGGGCTGTCGGTCGTCAGGGTGAAGCCGCGCTCCTTCCAGAACTCCTGCAACTGCGGCCACAGCTTTTCGGGAGGCTGGCCCACCACCAGCCAGCGCTGGGCGCCTGCCCGCTCGATCCTGACGTCCCCGATCGCCTGCGGTGCCACCGTGCTGGCGGTTGCCGTGCTCGCCGATCCGGTGGCTCCGGACTGGAAAGTGCTCGCACTCACAGAGCCGCTCGCGGGCATCTGGTACTTCGGGTCGCGCGACAGTTGCGTCAGGTCGGGAGGAACGTCGAGCGAGACTGTCTTGGAGCCAGCACTGCGATAGTCGACCTTGTCGCCCTGCAGGGTTTCGTTGACGGACGAGCAGCCCGCCAGCATGGCAGCGGACACGGCCACCGGCAGCAGGCGGTTGGAAAGGCGAGAGCGAGGGAAACGTCGCACGGTAGGGTTCTCCGTAGGGCAGGAGGCAGGGGCAATTGACGGCGGTGCAGCCCGGGCCGCACCGCTGGAGCCGTTCAGAGCAGGCCCGCGTCTTTCAGGGCCTGCTCGAGTGCAGCCTGCGTGGCTGCGACCGGAGCGGTCAGCGGCAGGCGGACCGTGCCGCCGCACCGGCCCAGCCGGGCCATGGCCCATTTCACCGGGATGGGGTTGGGCTCGGTGAACAGATGCTTGTGCAGCGGCAGAAGTTTCATGTGGATCTCGCGCGCCGCCGCGGCGTTGCCCGCGATGGCCGCCATGCACAGCTCGTGCATGGCGCGGGGCGCCACGTTGGCGGTCACGCTCACATTGCCGTGGCCGCCCAGCAGCATCAGGGCGATGGCCGTCGGGTCGTCGCCCGAATAGATGGAGAAGCCCTTGGGCGCCTGCCGGATGAGCCAGGCGGCGCGGTCGAGGTTGCCGGTGGCTTCCTTGATGCCGATGATCCCGGGCACCTGCGCCAGGCGCAGCACGGTGTCGTGCTGCATGTCGGCGACCGTGCGGCCGGGCACGTTGTACAGCACCACCGGGATGTCCACCGCCTCGGCGATCGACCTGAAGTGCTGGTAGATGCCTTCCTGTGTGGGCTTGTTGTAGTAGGGCACGACCTGCAGCGTGCAGTCGGCGCCCACGCCCTTGGCGTAGCGGCTGAGCTCGATGGCTTCACGGGTCGAATTGGCGCCGGCGCCGGCCATGATGGGCACGCGGCCGGCGGCCTGCTCCACGGCCACGCGGATGATCTCGCACTGCTCTTCGACGGTGACGGTGGGCGACTCGCCGGTGGTGCCCACCACGCCGATGCAATCGGTGCCTTCGGCGATGTGCCAGTCGATCAACCGGCGCAGGGCGCCGTAGTCGACGCTGCCGTCTTCCTGCATCGGCGTGATCAACGCGACGATGCTGCCAACAATCGGTTTCATCGGGACTTCCTCGGAATCGGTGGATTCTACTCAGCCGGGCTGGTGCAGCCCCTGGGCGCGGTTCACAGCGGATAACGCACCGGCGAACGGTTCGCCGACAGCTCCCGCACGGCCGCGATGCGCTGGACGAAGCGGTCCGGCGAGGCGATGAAACCGTCCTCGTAGGCCAGCACGCGCAGGCGGCCGGCCACCGCCTCCAGCAGCTCGCCAGGCTGCAGCAGGAAGTCCGGGCGCGACGGACGGCCCACCGTTTCGTTGCCCACGGCGAAGGTCTCGTAGATCAGCACGCCGCCGGGGGCCACGCTGGCCACCACCTGGGGCATCAGCGGCCGCCACAGGTAGTTGGTGACGACCACGCCGTCGAACTGGCGACCGTCGAGCGGCCAGGGCCCTTCCTCGATGTCGGCCAGCACCACCTCGGCCACGCTCCGCAGCCCGGCCACCGCCTCGGCGTCGCGGTCCACCGCGGTGACGCGGCAGCCGCGCTCGGCCAGCCAGCGCGTGTGGCGGCCCCAGCCGCAAGCCAGGTCGAGCACCGGCGCGTCCTTCGGCAGCAGCCCGGCCCAGCGCTCCACCCACGGCGAGGGCCGCTGCCCTGCATGCGGCCCGTTCATTGCGGGCGCGCCTCCTTGTTGAGCGCGGCCAGCGCCATCGCGTCGACGCGTTGCGGCACCAGCAGCTTGAGCCAGCGGCCGAGCTTGCCCTTGGTGCTCATGACGACATCGCGCTGTCGACGCTCCATGCCTTCGATGATGAGCCGCACGCATTCCTCGACCGACATGGCGTCCGACTCGTCGAGCCCGCTCTTGCCGGCAGGCTGGCCGCCGGCGTTGAAGCCCCGGTAGCGGATCTCGGTGGCCACCACGCCGGGATAGGCGATGGTGACTCCTACGCCATGGGAGGCGAGTTCGACGCGCAGCGCCTCGAAGAAGCCGGTCATGGCGAACTTGGTCGCGCAGTAGGCCGTGCGGCCGGGCACACCGATCAGCCCCGCCAGGCTGGACACCGCGACGATGCGACCCTTGCTGGCCTTGAGGTAGGGCAGTGCCGCATGGGTGCACCACACGCTGCCCCAGAGATTGATGCGCATGAGCTGCTCGTACCAGGCCAGGTCGGCCACGTCCTCGAGTAGCGCATGGGCCGACATGCCGGCGTTGTTGACCAGCACGTCGATGCGGTCGAAGCGGCTGAATGCCGCGTCGATCAGCGCCTTGCAGTCGTCCTGCACCGACACGTCGGTCCGCTGCGCCAGGACCTGGCTGCCATGTGCGCGGCAGTCGGCGGCCACCTGTTCCAGCTTGTCGGCGCTGCGGGCGGCCAGCACCAGGGCCAGCTGGTCCTGGTGCCGGCGGGCGAGTTCGCGCGCCAGTTCGGCACCGATGCCGTCGGAGGCACCGGTGATCACCATCACATTCATCTAGAAGCAGCTCCAAACGCGGTTGGCGAGGTCCACCAACAGCGCGGGCTGCAGGTAGGCGAAGAACACCGCGCCCAGGGCCAGCCCGACGGCAGCCCAGGCCGCGACGTGCTTTGCGAGGGAGGGGATGTTCATCGCCCGATCATGCCGCGACCGGCGCGGTGCGCTGGATGGCGGTTTCCCGCACCGGCAGGTTCACCAGCGCCGCGAACACGCCCAGCGCGATGGCGATGTACCAGACGATGTCGTAGCTGCCGGTCGTGTCGTACAGCTTGCCGCCCAGCCACACCCCGAGGAAGCTGCCGATCTGGTGGCTGAAGAACACGAAGCCGCCCAGCATCGACAGGTACTGCACCCCGAAGATCTGCGCCACCACGGCATTGGTGGGCGGCACGGTGGACAGCCACAGCACGCCCATCACCGACGAGAAGATGTACACGCTCATGGGCGTGAGCGGCGCCAGCAGGAAGGCCACGATGGCGATCGAGCGCAGCAGGTAGATGGCGCTCAGGATGTGGCGCTTGGCGAGCCGCTGGCCCAGCACGCCGGCGGCGTAGGTGCCGAACACGTTGAACAGGCCGATCAGCGCGAGCGCGGTGGTCGCCACGTCCGGCGTGAGCCCCTTGTCCTTCAGGTAGCTCGGCATGTGCACGCCGATGAACACCACCTGGAAGCCGCAGACGAAGTAGCCCGCCATCAGCAACTGGAAGCTGGGGTAGGCGAAGGCTTCGCGCAGCGCCTGCCCGATGCTCTGGTGGTGGCCATGGGCGCCGGCCGCCGCACGCGGCTCCCTGAGGCCGAGGGCGAGCGGCGCGATGGCCAGGGCCAGGCAGCCCAGGATGAACAGTGCCTGCTGCCAGCCCATGCTGTCGATCAGCCAGTTCTCGACCGGCACCATGAGGAACTGGCCGAACGAGCCGGCCGCCGCGGCCACGCCCATGGCCCACGAGCGCTTCTCGGGAGCCACGTTGCGGCCGATCACGCCGTAGATGACCGCATAGGTGGTGCCGGCCTGCGCCATGCCCAGCAGCAGCCCCGCGCTGCCGGTGAAGGCGAGGCCCGAGGTCGCCAGCCCCATCAGCACCAGGCCCACGGCATACAGCACGCTGCCCGCGACCAGCACCTTGAAGGCGCCGAAGCGGTCGGCCAGCATGCCGGCGAAGGGGCCGCTGATGCCCCACATGAGGTTCTGCACCGCGATGGCGAACGCGAAGGTCTCGCGGCTCCAGCCGCGCTCCATCGTGATCGGCTGCAGCCAGAGTCCGAAACCGTGGCGGATGCCCATCGACAGGGTGACGATGAAGGCGCCGCACAGCAGCACCTGGGTCATCGACAGCCGGGCAGGCGTGGCGGGGGTGGGGGTCGAAGTCATCGGCGGAATGTAACGGCGGGCTTCAAGCCCCAGTTGGCGTGGGGCGACTCGACTCGCCGCGCCGGCCGGCCGTACGGGGGGCGGCGAACAGGCTCCTAGAATCCGCCGCCATGGCAAGCAGCAACAAACCCAGTTCAACGGCTTCGTACGGCGAGGCGTCGATCCGCGTGCTCAAGGGCCTGGAGCCTGTGAAGCAGCGGCCGGGCATGTACACCCGAACCGACAACCCGCTGCACATCATTCAGGAAGTGATCGACAACGCGGCCGACGAGGCGCTGGCCGGTCATGGCAAGCGCATCGCGGTGACGCAGCACACCGACGGCTCGGTGAGCGTGGACGACGACGGCCGCGGCATCCCGTTCGGCCTGCACCCCGAAGAGAAGGTGCCGGTGCTGGAGATCGTCTACACCCGGCTGCATGCCGGCGGCAAGTTCGACAAGGGCGCCGGCGGTGCCTACAGCTTCTCGGGCGGCCTGCACGGCGTGGGCGTGTCGGTGACCAATGCGCTGGCGAAGCGGCTGCAGGTCACGGTGTTCCGCGAGGGGCAGGTGGCGCAGCTGGTGTTCAGCGGCGGCGACGTGATCGAGCCGCTCACCAAGCGCCGCGCCACGGCAGAAGACCGCAAGCAGGGCACCAGCGTGCGCGTGTGGCCCGACGCGAAGTATTTCGAAAGCGCCGAGCTGCCCCGCAACGAGCTGGTGCACCTGCTGCGTAGCAAGGCGGTGCTGATGCCCGGCGTGACGGTCACGCTCACGCACGAGAAGTCCGGCGAGACCCAGACCTGGCTCTACAAGGGCGGCCTGCGCGACTACCTGATGCAGACGCTGGTGGCCGACCCGGTGATCCCGCTGTTCGAAGGCGAGCACTATGCCGAGGAAGGCGAGACCGAGAACTTCGCCGAAGGCGAGGGCGCGGCCTGGTGCGTGGCCTTCACCGAGGAAGGCAATGCGGTGCGCGAAAGCTATGTGAACCTCATCCCCACCGTGGCCGGCGGCACCCACGAGGCGGGCCTGAAGGACGGCCTGTTCGGCGCGGTGAAGGGATTCATCGACATGCACAGCCTGCTGCCCAAGGGCGTGAAGCTGATGCCCGAAGACGTGTTCTCACGCGCCAACTTCGTGCTGAGCGCCAAGGTGCTGGACCCGCAGTTCCAGGGGCAGACCAAGGAGCGGCTGAACAGCCGCGACGCGCTGCGGCTCGTGTCCACCTATGTGAAGCCGGCGCTGGAGCTGTGGCTCAACCAGCATGTGGACCAGGGCCGCAAGCTGGCCGAGCTGGTGATCAGACAGGCCCAGGCGCGGCAGAAGGCCGGCCAGAAGGTCGAGAAGAAGAAGGGCTCCGGCGTGGCGGTGCTGCCCGGCAAGCTGACCGACTGCGAAAGCCGCGACGTGTCGCTCAACGAGCTGTTCCTGGTGGAAGGCGACTCGGCCGGCGGCAGCGCCAAGATGGGCCGCGACAAGGAAACCCAGGCCATCCTGCCGCTGCGCGGCAAGGTGCTCAATTCGTGGGAGGTGGAGCGCGACCGCCTGTTCGCCAACAACGAGATCCACGACATCGCGGTGGCGGTGGGGGTGGACCCGCACGGCCCGGGCGACGAGCCCGACATGTCGGGCCTGCGCTACGGCAAGGTCTGCATCCTGTCGGACGCCGACGTGGACGGCTCGCACATCCAGGTGCTGCTGCTCACCCTGTTCTTCCGCCATTTCCCCAAGCTCATCGAAAAGGGCCACGTCTACGTGGCCAAGCCGCCGCTGTTCCGGGTGGATGCGCCGGCGCGCGGCAAGAAGCCCGCGGCCAAGATCTATGCGCTCGACGAAGGCGAGCTCACCGCCACGCTGGACAAGCTGCGCAAGGAAGGCGCCCGCGAAGGCTCCTGGACGATCAGCCGCTTCAAGGGCCTGGGCGAAATGAACGCCGAGCAGCTTTGGGACACCACCCTGAATCCGGACACCCGCCGCCTGCTGCAGGTGGCCTACGGCGCGCTGGACTTCGGTGCGACCGAAGGCTCGTTCAACAAGCTCATGGGCAAGGGCGAGGCGGCATCGCGCCGCGAGCTGATGGAAATCCACGGCGACGCGGTCGAGGTGGACGTCTGACATGGCGGTCGTCGCGTCACAGGTGCGGCTGCGGCCCACCATGCTCTCCGACCTCGACTTCGTGACCTCGGTCGAGCAGGACCAGCAGAACCGCCCGTTCATCACGCCGTGGGAGCGCACCCAGCACGAGGGGGCGGTGCGCTTCCCGGACTTCCGCCATTTCATCGTCGAGGCCGGCGCGGGCACCGAGCCGGCCGGCTTCGTGATCCTGCAGGGCTGCCGCAACCCGAACGCCTCGGTGGAGTTGAAGCGCATCGTGCTGCAGCCCAAGGGGCGGGGCCTGGGCCGCGCCTGCGTGCGGCTGCTCAAGCAGATGGCCTTTCGCGACCTCCACGCGCATCGCTTCTGGCTCGACGTGAAGACGCTCAACACGCGGGCCCAGGCGCTGTATGCCAGCGAAGGGTTCGTCGAGGAAGGGCGGCTGCGCGAAAGCGTGCGCGCAGGCGACGGCTGGGACTCGCTGATCGTGATGTCCATGCTCGACCGTGAATACCAGGCCCGCGTGGCGCTGGGCGAAGAACTTTGAACTGCAATGGCAATGGACCAGACGACGATCGACTTCAACGACAACACCGGTGACGGCGGCGACGGCAGCAGCGCCGATTCACTGACGCTGGCCCACTACGCCGAACGCGCCTATCTCGAATATGCGCTGTCGGTGGTGAAGGGCCGTGCGCTGCCCGACGTGTGCGACGGCCAGAAGCCGGTTCAGCGCCGCATCCTGTACGCGATGGACCGCATGGGGCTGTCGTTCACCACGGCGGCCGGACCCAAGGCGGTGAAGAGCGCCCGGGTGGTGGGCGACGTGCTGGGCCGCTTCCACCCGCACGGCGACCAGGCCGCGTACGACGCGCTGGTGCGCATGGCGCAGGACTTCTCTCAGCGCTACCCGCTCATCGACGGGCAGGGCAACTTCGGCAGCCGCGACGGCGACGGCGCGGCCGCGATGCGCTACACCGAGGCCCGGCTCGCGCCGATCGCCCGGCTGCTGCTCGACGAGATCGACGAAGGCACGGTCGACTTCGTGCCCAACTACGACGGCTCCACCGAGGAGCCCCGGCAGCTGCCGGCGCGCCTGCCGTTCGTGCTGCTCAACGGCGCCTCCGGCATCGCCGTGGGCCTGGCCACCGAAGTGCCGAGCCACAACCTGCGCGAGGTGGCGGCCGCGGCGGTGGCCCTGCTGAAGAACGACAAGCTCACCGACGACGAGCTGTTCGAGCTGCTGCCCGGCCCCGACTTCCCCGGCGGCGGCCAGATCATCAGTGCCGAGGCCGACATCCGCGAGGCCTATGCCAGCGGTCGCGGCAGCCTGAAGGTGCGTGCGCGCTGGAAGATCGAGGACCTGGCGCGCGGCCAGTGGCAGTTGGTGGTCACCGAGCTGCCGCCCGGCACCAGCGCCCAGAAGGTGCTCGAGGAGATCGAGGAACTCACCAACCCGAAGATCAAGGCCGGCAAGAAGGCGCTCACCGCCGAGCAGACGCAGCTGAAGGCCACGGTGCTGTCGGTGCTCGACGCAGCGCGCGACGAGTCGAACAAGGACGCGCCGGTGCGCCTCGTGTTCGAGCCCAAGAGCCGCACCATCGGTCAGCAGGAGCTCATCAACACGCTGCTGGCGCAGACCAGCCTCGAAAGCTCTGCGCCGGTCAACCTCACCATGGTGGGCGCCGACGGCCGGCCCACGCAGAAGAGCCTGCGCCAGGTGCTGGCCGAGTGGATCGACTTCCGCCTGGGCATCGTGCAGCGGCGCACGCAGCACCGCCTCACCAAGGTGCTCGACCGCATCCATGTGCTCGAGGGCCGGCAGCTGGTGCTGCTCAACATCGACGAGGTCATCCGCATCATCCGCAATGCGGACGAGCCCAAGGCCGCGCTGATCGAGCGCTTCAAGCTCAGCGAGCGGCAGGCCGACGACATCCTGGAAATCCGGCTGCGCCAGCTGGCGCGGCTCGAGGCCATCAAGATCGAGCAGGAGCTGAAGGAGCTGCGTGCCGAGCAGGGCAGGCTCGAGGACATCCTCGGCAGCCCGGCAAGCCTCAAGCGGACGGTGGTCAAGGAGATCGAGGCCGATGCGAAGCAGTTCGGCGACGAGCGCCGCACGCTGATCCAGGCCGAGAAGAAGGCCGTGGTCGAGGTGAAGATCGTCGACGAACCGGTGACGGTGGTGGTGAGCCAGAAGGGCTGGGTGCGCGCCCGCACCGGCCACGGCCACGATGCCGCCTCGTTCGCCTTCAAGGCCGGCGACGGCCTGTACGGCACCTTCGAATGCCGCACCGTCGACATGCTGCTGGCCTTCGGCTCGAACGGCCGCGTCTACAGCGTGCCGGTGGCCAGCCTGCCCGGCGCGCGCGGCGACGGACAGCCGCTCACCACGATGGTCGAACTCGAAAGCGGCACCACCATCGCGCACTACGTGGCCGGGCCGGCCGACACCACGCTGCTGCTGTCCAACACCGGCGGCTTCGGCCTGCTGGCCAAGCTGGGCGACATGCAAAGCCGCCAGAAAGGCGGCAAGAGCTTCCTGAGCCTCGAGGCCGGCGACAAGCTGCTGCCGCCTGCGCCGGTGGGCCCGGAGCACAAGCAGGTGGCCTGCCTGAGCCTGTCGGGACGGCTGCTGGTGTTTGCGCTCGACGAGTTGAAGCTGCAGCCCAACGGCGGGCGCGGCCTCACGCTGATGGACGTGGACGCCAAGGACCCGCTGGTGTCGGTGACGACGGCGGCCTCCGCCATCAAGGTCTACGGCACGGGGCGCGGCGGCAAGCCCAAGGACGAAGAGCTCAAGGGCGCCGGGCTGGCGGTCTACGCCGGCAAGCGCGCGCGCAAGGGCAAGGTGCTCGACGCCGGCATGAAGCCGCACCGTGTAGTCCCTGTCTGACAGCAGCCGGGGGTATCCCCCCGGACTGCCCCGCTTTGCACGCAGCAGCGCGAGGTCTACACTCGGCGCGCCAAGTCGCTCTCATGGAGGTGACCATGGAACTGCGCATGCATCCGCATGACTGGGAACGCCGCCTGCCGGACTGGCTCGCGGCGACGGTGGCAGGCTTTGCCGCGGGCGCCGCGGTGATGGTGCTGGAGCTCTTCTGGGCCACCACCATCGACGGCCACCCGCTCGACCTGTCCCGCATGATCGCCGCCCTGGCGATGGGCCCCGACGCCCTGCAACCCACCAGCAGCGCGATCACCGTCATGGCGGTGGCGCTCATCACCCACTATGTGCTCGGCATCGTGTTCGCGGTGCTGCTGGCGGCGGTGGTGCTGGCGCCGTTCCATTGCGATTCGAGCCTGGGCGTGGCCATGCTGGCCGGCGCGATGTTCGGCGCCGTGCTGTACCTCGTCAACTTCTACGGCATGGTGCAGATCTTCCAATGGAGCTGGCTCCAGGATCTGCGAGGCTGGGCGACCTTCATCGTCCATGTGCTGTTCGGCATCATCGCCGCGGGGCTGTACTGGAAGTTCGAACGCGAAGAACCCGCGGATCGTGCGTAGCCCACGGGCCCGCGCAGCCTGAGGCGGGCCCGATCACGAGAAGGGAGTGGTATGGCCATTGCCATCGCGCTCGTCTTGATCGTCGTCGCCTCGGTGCTGTTCCACTTCGTCAGCCCGTGGTGGCTCACGCCGCTCGCCTCCAACTGGGGGCAGATGGACGACACGCTTACGATCACCATCGTCATCACCGGCATCTTCTTCGTCGTCATCAACCTGTTCGTCGTCTACACGCTGGTGCGCTTCCGGCACCGCGCCGACGGCCAGCGTGCCGACTACACGCCCGACAACCGCAAGCTCGAGTACGGGCTGATCGGCGTCACCACCGTGGGCATCGTGCTGCTGCTGGCGCCCGGCCTGGTGGTGTATGCCGACTACGTGCGCCCGCCCAAGGACGCGATGGTGCTCGAAGTGGTGGGCAACCAGTGGCAATGGCGCTTCCGCCTGCCGGGCGAGTCCGGCAAGCTGGGCGGCAGCGATGCACGCTTCGTCAACGCGAGCAACCCGCTCGGGCTCGACCCGGACGACCCGGCTGCGCAGGACAACGTCGTCGTGCTGGGCAACGAGGTCTATCTGCCTCTGAACCGCCCGGTCAAGGTGGTGGCGCGTTCGCACGACGTGCTGCACGACTTCTTCGTGCCCAACTTCCGCGCGCGCATGAACATCGTGCCCGGCATGGTGAGTTCGTTCTGGTTCACGCCCACGCAGAAGGGCCGCTTCGAAGCGATGTGCGCGCAGCTGTGCGGGGTGGGGCATCCCAACATGCACGGCTACGTGATGGTGGTCGACGAGCCCGAGTTCAATGCCTGGGTGAAGAAGCAGCCCACCTTCGCGCAGTCGCTGGCGGCCGCGCGCAAGGCAGCGCCGGAAGCCGGCTCCGCGGCGGCACACGGGCGCGAGCTCGCACAGTCCAATGGCTGCGTGGCCTGCCACTCCATCGATGGCTCCGCGAGTGCGGGGCCCACCTGGAAGGGCCTCTTCGGCAAGACCGAATCGCTGGCCGACGGCTCCAGCGTGGCGGTCGACGAGGCCTATCTCGCACGTGCCATCCGGCAGCCCAACGCCGAGGTCGTCAAGGGCTTCCCGGCCATCATGCCGCCGTCGAACATGAGCGATGCCGACGTGGCCGCCGTCACCGCCTACATCAAGTCGCTCGGCGGCCCCACACAGTGAGGGATCCACGCATGGCCTACGCTGAACACGCGCACGACCACGGCCCGCAAAGCTTCTGGACCAGGTACGTCTGGAGCCAGGACCACAAGGTGATCGCCGTGCAGTACGCGGGCACCGCCATCTTCGTCGGCCTCATCGGGCTGGTGCTGTCGAACCTGATGCGGCTGCAGCTCGGCTACCCCGGCTCGTTCGAGTTCATCAATGCCGAGCGCTACTACCAGTACGTGACCATGCACGGGATGATCATGGTGATCTACCTGCTCACGGCGCTGTTCCTCGGCGGCTTCGGCAACTACATGATCCCGCTCATGATCGGCGCGCGGGACATGGTGTTCCCGTTCATGAACATGCTGAGCTACTGGGTCTACCTGCTGTCGGTGGTGGTGCTGCTGGCGAGCTTCTTCGCGCCGGGCGGGCCCACCGGCGCGGGCTGGACGCTGTATCCGCCGCAGGCGATATTGCCCGGAACGCCCGGTCATGACTGGGGCATCATCCTCATGCTCGTGTCGCTGGTGATCTTCATCGTCGCCACCACGATGGGCGGCCTCAACTACGTGACCACCGTGCTGCAGGCACGCTGCGAAGGCATGACGCTGCTGCGCATGCCGCTCACCGTGTGGGGCATCTTCGTGGCCACCATCCTCGCGCTGCTGGCGTTCCCGGCGCTGTTCGTCTCGGGCGTGATGATGCTGCTCGACAAGACGCTGGGCACCAGCTTCTTCATGCCGGCGCTGGTGTCGATGGGGCAGGTGACCGACTACAAGGGCGGCAGCCCGCTGCTCTTCCAGCACCTGTTCTGGTTCTTCGGGCATCCGGAGGTCTACATCGTCGCGCTGCCGGCCTTCGGCATCGTGTCCGACCTCATCAGCGTGCATGCGCGCAAGGCCATCTTCGGCTACCGCACCATGGTGTGGGCCATCGTGGTGATCGGCGGCCTCAGCTTCGTGGTGTGGGCCCACCACATGTTCGTGGCCGGCATGAACCCCTGGTTCGGCTTCTTCTTCGCCACCAGCACGCTCATCATCGCGGTGCCCACGGCCATCAAGGTCTACAACTGGGTGCTCACGCTGTGGCGCGGCGACATCCACCTGTCGGTGCCCATGCTCTTCACGCTGGCCTTCATGCTGACCTTCCTGTCGGGCGGGCTGACGGGCCTGTTCCTCGGCAACGTGAGCGTGGACATTCCGCTGTCGGGCACCTATTTCGTCGTGGCGCACTTCCACATGGTCATGGGCGTGGCGCCGCTGCTGGTGGTGTTCGGCGCGATCTACCACTGGTATCCCAAGATCACCGGCCGCATGTTCGACGAACGGTTGGGCCAGCTGCACTTCTGGACCACCTTCATCGGCACCTACGCGATCTTCTTCCCGATGCACTACCTGGGCGTGCTCGGCATGCCCAGGCGTTACCACACCTTCGACAACTACCAGTTCATCCCGGCGTCGGCGCATGCGCTCAACCAGTTCATCACCGTGGTCGCCCTCATCGTCGGCGCGATGCAGCTGGTGTTCCTGTGGAACCTCATATCGAGCGTGTGGCGCGGCAGGGTGGCCGACCCCAACCCCTGGCGTGCCGCGTCGCTGGAGTGGTTCACGCCTGACACGCCGCCGGGCCACGGCAACTGGGGCGAGCGGATGCCGGTGGTGTACCGCTGGGCCTACGCCTACAACATGCCCGATGCGAAGGACGACTTCGTCGCGCAGAACGCACCGCCCGAAGCGGGTGGCCACGAGCCCGAGGAACAGCATGCGGGCAAGGGGGTGCCGGCATGAACACCACCACCACCGTCGGCATGCCGCCACCGATCGGCGCAGCGCTGCGTCCGGCGCCGCACGCCGGCAGCATCGGCCTGTGGGCCTTCATCGGCGTGGCGAGCGCACTGTTCGCGCTGTTCATCACCGCCTACGCGATGCGCATGCAAAGCGGCGACTGGGTGCAGATCGCCATGCCTTGGCAGCTGTGGCTGAGCAGCGCGGTGCTGGTGGCAGGCAGCGCGCTGCTGCACCTGGCCGGCCGCGCCGCCCGTCAGAGCCGGTGGAGCGGTGCCCGCGCGCTGCTGCTCGCCGGAGGCCTGTGCGCGCTGGCCTTCGTCTGCGTGCAGCTGTGGGCCTGGCAGGCGCTGCAGTCGGCGCGGGTCAGCCCCTCCGGCAACCCCTCCGCGAGCTTCTTCTACCTGCTCACCGCGATGCACGGGCTGCACGTCCTCGGAGGGCTGGCGGCCTGGGGCAAAACGCTGCGCCGCTTCCAGCCCGATAGCGACGGCACCGGGCGCGCCATCGCGCTGTGCGCGCGCTACTGGCACTTCCTGCTGGCCGTGTGGGCGGTGCTGTTCGCAGCACTGGGCTGGCTCACGCCCGAGATCGTGGCCTACATCTGCGGCACGGAGGTCCCGAAATGAGCGCAACCATGCCCGTGCCGCCCGCAGCGCAGATCGCCCCCGCGCCCGGCCTCAGAGGCCTGATCGCCGACTGGTCGTCCGACCAGCAGGCCTTCCACGTCTCGTGGGGCAAGGCGATGATGTGGATCTTCCTGCTCAGCGACACCTTCATCTTCGGCACCTTCCTGACCGGCTACATGTCGGTGCGGTCCGCCACCACGGTGCCCTGGCCCAACCCGAGCGAGGTGTTTGCGCTGCACGTGGGCGGCAGCAACGTGCCGCTGCTGCTCATCGCCATCATGACCTTCGTGCTCATCACCAGCAGCGGCACGATGGCCATGGCGGTCAACTGCGCCTATCGCCGCGACCGGGCCAACGCCGCCGCGCTGATGGTGGCGACTGCCGCCTTCGGCGAGGTGTTCGTGGCCATGCAGGCTTTCGAATGGTCGAAGCTCATCATGGAGGGCGTGCGGCCCTGGGGCAACCCGATGGGGGCGGCCCAGTTCGGCTCGACCTTCTTCATGATCACCGGCTTCCACGGCCTGCACGTGACCTGCGGGGTCATCTACCTGCTGGTCGTGGCATGGAAGGTCTGGCGCGGCGACTACGAAAAGACAGGCAACTACCAGATCGTCGAGATCGCCGGCCTGTACTGGCACTTCGTCGACCTGGTGTGGGTGTTCATCTTCGCGTTCTTCTACCTGTGGTGAGGTGCATCGCCATGAACCATTCGGTCACCACGCAAGCCTCCGGCGCCGCGCAGCACGAAGAACAGGCCGAGCAGCACCAGCAGCACCCGGTCGGGCTGTACCTCAAGATCTGGCTGCTGCTGTTCGTGCTCAGCACGCTGTCCTATCTGGTGGACTACTTCCACTTCCAGGGCCTGCTGCGCTGGAGCCTCATCATCGTCTTCATGCTGCTGAAGGCCGGCCTCATCGTCGCGGTGTTCATGCACATGGCCTGGGAGCGGCTGTCGCTCGTCTACGCCATCCTGGTGCCGCCGCTGGCGCTGCTGGTGCTGGTGGGGCTGATGTGGGCCGAGGCCGACTACACCTTCCTGACGCGGCTGCTGTTCTTCAGATGACGTTGCGCTCCAGGTAGGGCGCATTGCGCCGCCAGCGGTCCATGTGCAGAGGCGACAGGTCCAGTGCTTCGTAGCGCCCGTGCAGCAGCCACTCGGCCACGCCGCGCCCGGCGGCCGGCGCATGCTGCAGCCCGTGGCCCGAGAAGCCGTTGGCCTGCACGAAGTTCGCGATGTCCGGGTGCGGTCCGATCCATGCGTTGTGGTCGAACGGGTTCACCTCGTAGTAGCCCGCCCAGGCGCGCTGCACGCGCAGCGCCTCGAAGGCCGGCACGCGTGCGGCCAGGGCCGGCCACAGCACGTCCTCGAAAAGGGTGAGATCGGCATCGAGCGGCAGGTCGTCGGGGTCTTCCTGGCCGGCGCCGGGCGACCAGCCGGCGATGAAGCCCGCACCTTCACTGCGGAACCACACGCCGCTCGGGTCGATGACCAGCGGCGTGCGCGGCAGGGGCGTGGGGCAGCCGAGCGCAAACACGGTGCGGCGGCGCGCGAACACTGGCACCTCGACGCCGCACATCGATGCCGCTTCGCGCGCCCAGGGACCTGCGGCGTTGACGAAGGCGTCGGCCTCGAGGACGGTGCCGTCGTCCAGCTGTGCCGAAGTGAGCCGGTCGCCGCTGCGCCGCAGGCCGGTCACCGCCGCCTGGCGGTATTGCGCACCGAGCGACACCGCCTTGCGGCGCAGCGCGCGCGCGAAGGAATAGCCGTCGAACCAGCCCTCATGCGACAGGCCCAGCGTCGCCGCTGCCAGCCCCTCGGCCGAGAGCCAGGGAAACCGGGGGGCCAGCGCGCCCGGTTCGAGCCACAGCACGTCGGCACCGGCACGGGTCTGCACTGCATGGTTGGCTGCGAGGGTGGCCTTGCCGCCTTCGGTGGCCAGGAAGAGGTAGCCCGAAGGCACGAAGTCCAGCTCGACCGGCTCGCCGTCCACCGAGAGCCATTCGTCCGCTGCGCTGCCGATCACCTCGAAGCCGAAGCGCGACATCGCGATGTTGAGTGGCGTCGAGAACTGCTGCCGGATGGAGCCGGCCGACAGGGCCGACGACGCGCGGGCGTAGGTGCTGTCGCGCTCGACGACCTGCACGTCGACCCGGGCGCCGCCCAGGCGCTTGAGGAAGAGGGCGGTGGCCGAGCCGATGGCGCCGCCGCCGATGATGAGGATGCGCATGGCCGCGCATCTTAGGAGACGGCGCCCGGGTCGTTCACCGGGCCCGCCGCGGTCAGGCGTGGACCCGGAACGTGCCGACCATCTGCGCCAGGCGCGCCGCCTGTTCCTTCAGGCTCTCGGCCGCGGCCGCGCCTTGCTCCACCAGCGCGGCGTTCTGCTGCGTCATCTGGTCGAGCTGGCCGACGGCCGTGTTGACCTGGCCGATGCCCTCGCTCTGTTCGGCGGCCGACGCGGTGATCTCGGCAATGATGTCGGACACGCGCTGCACCGAGCCCACGATCTCCTGCATCGTCGTGCCGGCGTCGGCCACCAGGCGCGAGCCGGTCTCCACCCGCTCGACGCTCGCGCCGATCAGGCTCTTGATCTCCTTCGCCGCTTCGGCCGAGCGCCCGGCCAGGCTGCGCACTTCGCCGGCCACCACCGCGAAGCCGCGGCCCTGTTCGCCCGCGCGTGCCGCTTCCACCGCCGCATTGAGCGCCAGGATGTTGGTCTGGAAGGCGATGCCGTCGATCACCCCGATGATGTCGGCGATCTTCTTCGAGCTGGTGGTGATCTGGTCCATCGTCGTCACCACCTCCGAGACCACCGTGCCGCCGCGCGCCGCCACTTCGGCGGCCGAGGAGGCCAGCTGGTTGGCCTGGCGGGCGGCATCGGCGCTCTGCTTCACCGTGCCGGTGAGCTGCTCCATCGAGCTGGCCGTCTGCTGGAGGTTCGAGGCGGCCTGTTCGGTGCGGTGGCTCAGGTCCTGGTTGCCCGAGGCCACTTCGGAGCTGGCAGTCTGGATCGAATCGGCCGTCTGCCGGATGTTGCCCACCAGGGCGCTCAGCCGTTCCTGCATGGTGGCGATGGCCTGCAGCAGGCGGCCGGTCTCGTCGTCGTGTTCGGCCTGCACTTCAGAGGTGAGGTCGCCCTCGGCAATGCGTTCGGCGACCGCCACCGCACGACCGAGCGGCCGGGTGACCCCGCGCGTGATGCGCCAGGCGATCAGCGAGCCGGCGGCCAGCGCGGCCAGCACCAGGGCCAGCTCGGCAGCGGTGGCCTTGCTCTTGGTGGCTGCCGCCGTAGCGGTGGCCTCGTCTATGAGCCGCGTCTGCAGCGCGGCGAACTCGGTGACCTTGGCGCGCCACGCCTTCTCCACCGGCCCGGCCGTTTCGGTGAGGATCTGCACCGCCGCCACGTTGTCGCTCGCCACGCCCTTTTCGACCACCGACTTCAGCGCCGGCAGTGCCTTTGCGGCCTGCGTGGCGATGTCGGCCAGCAGCTGCCGTTCGGTGTCGGTGGAGCCCTTGCCCTCGAGCACCGACTTGAGTTCTCCCTCGGCCTTCAGGTAGGCGGCCGCTGCCGCCTCGGCCGCGCCCGATTCCTGCTGGATCAGCTTGGCGTCGTACAGCAGCGCCACGGTGCGGGTGTGCAGGCCGATCTGGTTGATGCTGTTGAGCATGCCGCTGGCCAGTTCGATCTTGAGGTTGTTCACCTCCACGATCTGCTGCATCTGGCCGCTGACCGTGCGCATGGCCACGTTGCTGGTGGCGGCCACGCCGGCCAGCAGCACCAGCACGCTCACGAAACCCAGGGTCAACCGCGTGGCGATCGACATCGACTTGAAGGACGGAATGCGCATTGACAGGTCTCCGGCAGGCGAGGCAGCGGTGCCCGGAGTCTCGCGACGCCGGGCAGTCCCCGATCGACGGAATATCGGCAGCAAGCGCGGTCAGTTGAGCCGCTTCGAGCGGCTTTTCGTGAAGCTCAGCGCTTTTTCGTGCCCACGCCGCCCAGGCGCTTGGAGTTGGCCTTGACGCGCCGGCTCACCGGATGCAACGCCAGGCCGGCGGCGCGCAGGGTCTGTACCGCCGCCCGCTGCGCCTGGGCATGCACCTTGGCCGGGCTCATCGGCCGCATCGGGTGGCCCGGCACCGGCCAGCGCGCCGACTTGTGCATCGAGGTCCAGAAGGCCAGCCAGGATTCGTTGGCGGCCGCCCATTTCTCCCACACCATGCGCTGCGACTCCACCAGCGTCTTGCTGGCGGTGGGCTTGTGGGCCATCTGCGCCAGGCGGTGGGTGATCACCTGGGGTGCATGGGTGGCGATGTCCCAGTGATGGGTCAGGTATCGCTGCCAGAGTTTGAGCATCACGCGGCTCCGGTACAGAACGGAACGGAGGGGCCAGCTTAGGCGCATGGCCGCGTGAACCCGCGCGGAGGCTTCGCAATTCCCCTCGCGACGCTGGGCACAGGTGACAGGCTGTCAGCGATGCCGCGGGTGCTTGGCGCCGGCCTTGCTGCGCCGTACCGGCGGAGCGTGGTCGGCCGCCACCGCTTCGGCCGATGCCCTGGGCTTGCGCTCGCTGGCCGGCGGCTCGCCGGCAGGCGTCGGCTGCGGCGCGGCCACCACCCCGGCCGGTGGCCACGGCATGCTGGGCCAGTGCATCGCATGGGCAGCCTTCCACCAGGACCACCAGGCCTCGCTGGCGCTGGCCCAGTTTTCGAACATCACGCGCTGCGAGTCGGCCAGCGACAGCGACGAGCCGGGCGCGCGCGTCATCAGGTCCACGCGGCGGGCCACTTCCTCGGGCGCCTGGCTGGCGAGTTCCATCCAGCGGCTCCAGTACGGGTGCAGGGGTGTCATGGCAACAACGTCCCCCAAAGGTCGTCAACAGGAGCTTCAGCTTACTCCCGCGCCCGCCGGCTTGTCATGCCCGCAAGACCCCGAGATCCAGCGGCAGCCAGCCGCGTACGCTGTTGAAGAAGGCGCCCGCTTCGGCCTGCCGCAGGTCGTCCCGCGTCAGCCGCGCCTCCTGCAGCACGCCCTGTGCAAGCAGCCGCGCGCGGTAGGTGCCGGGCAGCAGGCCGGCGGCGGCTGCCGGCGTCAGCCAGCGGCCGCGCAGGCACAGGGCGAGGTTGCCGTTCACGAACTCCGTCAGCTCGCCTTCGGTGTTCCAAAGCAGCGTGTCGAAACAGCCGGCAGGCGGAGCGAATGCGGCATAGGCCTCGCGGCGCGTGGTCTTGTGCCGCAGGAATTCGCTGCGGGCGTCGATGGGCGTGCGTGCGAGCCAGGCGCGCAGCGGCACGGCGGTGGGCTGCAGCGGCGCTGCCTCGCCGCGCACGGCGCCGAAGGCATCGACCAGCAGGCGCAGCTTGTGCGCGCCGCGCGGGTGCGCGGTGGCGAGCTCCGCCAGCGTGGTCAGCACGTGCGTCTCGTTCAGCGTATGGCCGAAGTGGGCCGCGCCTCGGCGCAGCCGCTCCAGGTGCTCGTCGAGCAGCCAAACCTGGCCGTCCTGCAGCCGCAGTGATTCGAGCAGCTCGAAGGGCACCGCCGCACGTTCGAGGAACCGCTGCTTGTGCCGCCACTCGTCGGCTTCGGCGGCGACCTGCGAGTCGGCGGTGATGGCGCTGCCCACGCCGCAGGCCGCCTGCCAGGCCTCGCCGGGCTGCCGGGTCAGCTCGACCGTGCGGATGGCCACGTTGAAGGTGGCCGTACCGCCCGGCTGCAGCACGCCCACCGCGCCGCAGTACACGCCGCGCGGCGTGGGCTCCAGCGCACGGATCAGCTGCATGGCGCGCACCTTGGGCGCGCCGGTCACCGAGCCGCAGGGGAACAGCGCGCCGAATAGCTGCGCGAGCGTGGTTCCCGGGCGGGAGGTGGCGGTGACGGTCGAGGTCATCTGCCACACGGTGGGCAGCGCCTGCAGGTCGAACAGTGCGGGCACCCGCACCGAGCCGAGCGTGGCGACGCGCGACAGGTCGTTGCGCAGCAGGTCCACGATCATCAGGTTCTCGGCGCGCTCCTTTTCGCTGGCCTTCAACGCGGCCGCGGCGGCCTCGTCCTCGGCCGGCGTGCCGCCGCGCGCGGCAGTGCCCTTCATCGGCTGCGTGGTCACGAAACCGTCGCGCCAGTCGAAGAACAGCTCCGGCGACACGCTGAGGACCTGCGCGTCTTCATGGGCCAGGTACACGCCGTACCCGCGGGGTTGGCCCCGGTGCAGCGCGCGGAAGGCGGCGAGCGCATCGCCGCGCAGGCGGCTTCGCAGGCGCGTCGTGTGGTTCACCTGGTAGACGTCGCCGGCGGCGATCCAGTCGCGGATGCGCTCGACGTCGTGAGCGAACTGCTCGTCGCCAAGCGTCTGCTGCCAGGGGTCGAAGGCATGGGCATCCCCGCGATCGGCCGGCCAGTCCTCGGCCGTGTCGAACACCGCGAAGCAGGCGAGCGGCCCGTGTGCGCCATGCGTGACGAGGGCCGGGTCGAACGCAGCGGCGGCTTCGTAGCGCACATAGCCCACGCACCAGCGGCCGCCGCGAGCATGGGCCTCGGCGGCGTCGAGCATGGGCTTGACCTCACCGGGCGAACGCGCCACCAGCCATTCGCGCGGCGCGCGGAAGGCCCGGCGCAGCCGCTGCTGCGGCGCTGCCGGCTGCGCCGGAACATCGATCAGTGCGGTGAACTGGGGAGCGCTCATGCCTGCCCCTCGTCCGGCGGGTACGCCGGCCGATCCCCCGGGGGGATGCGGGCCGGCTTGGGAGCGGCCCGGCGCTCGGCCCGTGATGTCCAGGTTGACACGGGGTGTGTCATGGCGCCAGGAACCTCGACTCAGGCCTTGCGGCGCAACACCAGCATCACGAGTGCCACCGCGATGACCAGGAAGAGCGCCAGGCTCCAGAACTCGTACGGCAGGCCGAGCAGGTCGACGGCGGCCTCGGCGCAGGAGGCTCGCACCTCGAACACTTCGGGCAGCAGCGCGTCGAGCCGGGTGCCGCTCACGATGCGGTCGGCCAGCGTGAGGTTGCACGAGGCCGAACGGGCCGCGACGAAATGCTGGTACAGCGCCGCAACAGCGCCCAGGGCGGCCAGCACCAGCGCCACGAAGCCGGCGCCGGCCACTGCCGGCCGCGCCCGCAGCACTGCGCCCGCGAGGCACACCACGCCGATCACCGCGAACACCAGTCGCTGCAGGATGCACCAGGGGCAGGGCTTCATGCCGAAGACATGCTGCGACACCAGCGCCGCGCCCACGGCCGCCAGGCTCAGCAGGCCGATCAGACCGAGCGCCAGCGCGGGTCTCCTCACGAGACCGTTCATTGCTTGAGTTCGGCGATCAGCTCGATCTCGACGCAGGCGCCCAGCGGCACCTGCGCCACGCCGAAGGCGCTGCGCGCATGTGCACCCACCTCGGCGCCGAACACCTGGGCCATGAGCTCGGAGGCGCCGTTGGTCACCAGGTGCTGCTCGGTGTAGGCGGGCGTGCTGTTCACCAGGCTCATCAGCTTGACGATGCGCGCCACGTTGTCGAGCCCGCCGGCCGCTGCGTGCAAGGTGCCCAGCAGGTCGACGGCCACCGCGCGTGCCGCCTGCTTGCCGGTCTCGGTGTCGATGTCCTTGCCGAGCTGGCCGACCCAGGGCTTGCCGTCCTTCTTGGCGATGTGGCCCGACAGGAACACCAGGTTGCCGGTGCGCACGAAGGGCACGTAGGCGGCAGCCGGAATGGCGACGGGCGGCAGGGTGATGCCGAGTTCCTTGAGGGTGGCTTCGATCTTCGACATGGCATGGACTCCATGCGCCGCGACAGGCGCAGGACGAGGGTGGAAGAGGGAGCAGCGATCCTACACGCAGGGCCGTGTGCGGCTCCGGCACACTAGGCCCTTCCAAGAACAAGAGGGCGGGATGCAAGCAGGGCAGGGAAGGACGGCCTGGATGGCCGCGCTGGCTTTGCTGGCCGGCACGGCGGCCCAGCTGCAGCAGCAGGCGCTGTGGCCGCAGGCCGCGTACGCAGCGCTGTGCGCCTCCGCCGTGATGCTGACCTGCGTGGCCTGGGGCTTGCGCCCGCGGCCGGCAGCCCTTGCGCTGCTCGGCGCCATGGCGGCGCTGCTCCTCGGTTTCGGTGCCACCGGCTGGCGCGCGGCCGAGCGGCTGGGGCAGGCGCTGCCTGCGGCCGTCGAAGGCCTGGACCTCCAAGTCGTGGGCGTGGTGGCGAGCCTGCCGCAGTTCCATGCCGACGGCGTGCGGTTCCGCTTCGAGATGGAGAGCGCCAGCCACGGCGGCCAGCCGGTGGCGGTACCTCCGCTGGTCTCGCTGGGGTGGTACGCCCCGCAGCGCGGGAGCAGCCTGCAAGGCCTGCCGCAGGCCACGCTGCGTGCCGGCCAGCGCTGGCGCTTCACCGTGCGCTTGCGCCAGCCGCACGGCAACCTCAACCCGCACGGCTTCGACTACGAGCTGTGGCTGTTCGAGCAGGGCATCCGGGCGACCGGCTACGTGCGCGACAACCGCGGCGCCGCGCCCGAGCGGCTCGACGAGCAGGCCGGCCATCGGCTCGACCGCTGGCGCCAGCAGGTGCGCGACGCAATCGAGCGCCGGGTGGCCGACCCGCATGCGGCCGGCGTGCTGGCGGCGCTGGCCATCGGCGACCAGGGGGCCATCGAGCGCGACGACTGGGAGGTGTTCCGCAACACCGGCGTGGCCCACCTCATGAGCATCAGCGGCCTGCACGTGACGATGTTCGCCTGGCTGGCCGGCGGCCTCGCGGCATGGTGCTGGCGGCGCTCCACCCGCCTTGCGCTGCGGCTGCCTGCGGCGACCGCCGGGCGCTGGATCGGCCTGGCCGCGGCGATCGTCTACGCGCTGCTATCCGGCTGGGGCGTGCCGGCGCAGCGCACGGTGTGCATGCTGGCGGTGGTCACCGCGGCCGGCAGCCTGGGCCGGCGCTGGCCCTGGCCGCTGGTGTGGGGCATGAGCGCGGTGGCGGTGACGCTGGCCGATCCGTGGGCGCTGCTGCAGCCGGGGTTCTGGTTGTCGTTCGCGGCGGTGGGTTTGCTGCTGGCCAGCGGCGGCGCCGACACGCCGGCTGGCGAAACGCCCGCGGTGGAGGGCGCATCGCGCCGCCAGCGTTGGGCTGCCGCCGCCCTGCGAGCGGCGCATGGGGGCCTGCGCACCCAGGTGATCGCCACCGTGGGCCTGGCGCCGCTGACGCTGGTGTTCTTCCAGCAGGTGTCGCTGATCGGCTTCGCGGCGAACCTGCTGGCCATTCCGCTGGTCACGCTGGCAGTCACGCCGCTGGCCCTGGCCGGGGCGCTGATGCCGCCGTTGTGGTCGTTCGGCGCGGTGCTGGTGCAGTGGCTGGGAGGCGTGCTGGCGTGGCTGGCGGCGTGGCCCTGGGCCACCTGGACGGTGCCCGCCGCGCCGCTGTGGGCCATGGTGAGCGGGTTGGGCGCGGCGGTGCTGCTGGTGGCGCCGCTGCCATGGCGCCTGCGCCTTCTGGCAGGGCCGCTGCTGTTGCCCCTGCTCGCCCCCACGGTGCCGCGCCCCGCGCCCGGCAGTTTCGACCTGCTGGCCGCCGACGTGGGGCAGGGTACCGCGGTGCTGGTGCGCACGGCCGGACACACGCTGCTGTACGACACCGGCCCGCAGTATTCGCGCGAGAGCGATGCCGGCGAGCGCGTGCTGGTGCCGCTGCTGCGGGGCCTGGGCGAGGCGCGGCTGGACCGGCTGATGCTGAGCCACCGCGACACCGACCATGTGGGCGGCGCCGCCTCGCTGCTGCAGGCGGTGGGCGCCGCGAGCCTGTGGAGTTCGCTCGAAGACGCGCATCCGCTGCGGGCGGCCGGCGTGCCTGCGACCCGCTGCGAGGCGGGGCAGCGCTGGGTCTGGGACGGCGTCGGCTTCGAGGTGCTGCACCCGCGGCCGGCCGACTATGCACGCGCCGGCCTCAAGCCCAACGGCCTGAGCTGCGTGCTGCGGGTGAGCACGCAGCAGGCCAGCGCGCTGCTGGCCGGAGACATCGAGCGCGAGCAGGAAGCCGCGCTGGTGGCATCCGGACGCGAGGCCCTGCGCAGCGACCTGCTGCTGGTGCCGCACCACGGCAGCAAGACGTCGTCGACCGATGCCTTCCTCGACGCCGTGATGCCGCACACCGCCGTCGTGCAGGCCGGCTACCGCAACCGCTTCGGCCACCCGGCGGCCGAGGTGCTGGCCCGCTACCGGGCGCGCGGCATCCGGGTGGTGCAAAGCGCCTCATGCGGCGCCTGGCAATGGCCGACCGAGCGGCAGGGCTGCTGGCGCGATGCGGTGCGGCGCTATTGGCATCACGAGGCGCAGGCGTTCGATGCGGCGGACGATGAAGGGGCGCCGTAGGACACCGCTTCAGCCCGCGTTCGTCGCGATCTCGATGCGGTGCCCGTCGAGGTCATGGAACATCGCGCCGAAGTAGGTCGGGCTGATGTCGGGCCGCAGGCGGGGCGTGAAGATGTCCTGCCCGCCGGCCGCCAGCGCGACTTCATGGGCGGCCGTGACCGCCGCGCGGGACGGTGCGCCGAAGGCGAGGTGGGTGCCGGGGGCGGTGACCGGCGCTGGCGCCGGGTACAGGAAAAACGACCAGTGCGACTCGGTGCCGAACGCAGCCTCGGCGCCGGTGTCGCGCAGCAGCGCGAGGCCCAGCGGCTCGAGTGCGGCGCGATAGAAGGCGGTGGCCTCGGCATAGCGGGTCGTGCCCAGCGAAACATGGTCGATCACGTTCTCTCTCCTCGATGTGTGTTCGTCAGACGAGCCAGCGTGCGGCCTGCTCCGCCGTCAGGTTGCTGCCGCACAGCACGGTGGCCAGGCGTTGCGAACGCAGCCCTTCCGGGTGTTCGAGCAGGGCCGCCACGCCCGCCACGCCGGCCGGCTCGACCAGCAGGCCGGCGGTGCCGAAGACCAGCCGCATCGCCCGCTCGATGGCGGCCTCGCTCACCAGCAGCACCTCGTCCACCGTGCCCTGCATGTCGGCAAGGGCTTCGGGCACCGGGCGGCGCACCGCAATGCCGTCGGCGATGGTGCTCACCGAAGGCCGGTCGATCAGCCGTCCTTCGCGCCATGACACGGCCATGGCGTCGGCACCTTCGGCGCACACGCCGATCACCCGGGTGGCCGGGGCGTGCGACTTGATCCAGCGGCCCATGCCGGTGAGCAGGGCGCCGTTGCCCAGGGGCACCAGCACCGCATCGAAGGCGTCGCCCGTCCTCAGCATCTCGAGCGCGATCGTCCCGGCGCCTTCGGCAATGGCGGCTTCGCGGCCGTCTTCCACCATCACCGCGCCGCTGTCGGCACAGAAGCGGCGGGCTTCTTCCTTCGCAGTGTCGAAGTCGTCGCTGAACAGCCGCACCTCGGCACCCATCGCCCGCATGCGCTCGACCTTCAGCGGGTTGGCGTTGGTGGCGCTGTAGACCACCAGCGGCCAGCCGCGCCTGCGGCACACCCAGGCCATGGCCTGGCCCCAGTTGCCGGCGGTGGCGCACACCAGCGTCCGGCCGGCCAGTTGCCGCGCGTTTTCATGCATGAAGAAGTCCGCGCCGCGGCCCTTGAACGAGCGCAGCGGATTCATCGTCTCGACCTTGAGCGCAAGCGATGCGCCCAGTGCCTGCGACAGCGGTTCGCATTCGAACTGCGGCGTGTCGCGAAACACCGGGTCGATGGTGACCGCCGCACGTTCGATGCGGTCCGGCGACAGGCGGTGAGTCGTTGTTTCGATAAGCTTGCTGGTGGCCATGCCGGCAGTGTGCGGTCCTGGCCGGTGCGCCCGGCCGCGAACGCCGGTGCCGGCGTGCGGCCAAGCCGCATTCCAGATGCCGCCCATGCGGCCCCGCGAACGACCCGACACCCCAGCAATGCTCGACACCCTCGACCGCCGCATCCTCGACCTCTACCAGCGCGACACACGAACACCTGCCGAACAGATCGGCGCCCAGGTCGGCTTGTCGGCCGCGGCGGTGCAGCGGCGGCTCAAGCGTCTGCGCGAGACCGGGGTGATCGTGGCCGAGACGGCCCAGCTCGACTGCCGGCAGCTGGGCCTGACCTTCACCGCCATCGTGCATGTGGACCTGATCGACGAATCGGCGCCGCAGACGCTGGCCTTCCAGCGCCGCATGAAGGAGCGGCCCGAGGTGCAGCAGGTCTACGGTGTGGCCGGCGCGGTGGACTATGTGCTGGTGGTGGTGGCGACCGGGTTGCCGGCCTACGAGGCTTTCTGCGAAGCCTGCCTGCTGCATGACCCCAACGTGCGCAGCTTCACCACCCACGTGGTGCTCGACGCCGCCCGGCGTGCCGGCCCGCTGGCGATCCCGGCCGGCTGAGCGGCTCGTTCAGCGTCCTTCGGCCGCAGCCTCCGCCACCTCGGCCGCACCCGCCTGCTGGCGAAATGCCTGCGGCGAGATGCCCGACCAGCGCTTGAACTGCCGGCTGAAGTGGGCCACGCTCGAATAGCCCAGGCGTTCACTCACCTGGCCGATGCTCAGGCCCGCGTCGAGCAGCAGCAGGCGAGCTCGCCGCAGCTTGCGCATCGATCGGTGGTGCTGGGCTGAAACGCCGTAGACCTGCCGGAACAGCGCATTGCCGTAGCTGGGCGTGTATCCCAGCCGGCGGATCGCCGAGGCGATGGAGGTTTCCTGGCCGAGATCGACCTCGCGTTCGATCCATGCCGCCAGCCGCTCGGCGGTCTGCAGGGCTGCCTGCGGCAGCGCTGCTGCGGCCCGGACATGCTGCTCATGGCTGGCCGCCAGCACCGCCAGCAGCTTGAACAGCGACGCGCTGATCTCGAGTCGCCACGCCAGCGACGCCGCCGGCACGGCCGCATCGCCCTGGCCCATGCGGCGCAGCACCGGCGCGATCTGCTCGAGCATGGGGTCACCGCTGTCGAACACCCGGGTGCCGATCAGGCAGAGCAGCCGTCGCAGCTCCAGGTCGTCGATGTCGAAATGCAGGCAGTAGAAGCTCGAGGCGACCGGCGTGCTCGACGAATGGGCCTCGAACGGCGTGATGAACAGCAGGTCGCCCTCGCGCTGCTGCAGGCTGCGGCCGGTGAGCCGGGTGTGCTGCTCGCCCTGCAGCAGCAGGCCCACCTCGAAGTACGGGTGGTCGTGCCGCGGGTAGCTCCAGCCGGCCGGCACGCGCGCGGTGTGGGCGCCGGTGAGCATCAGCGCGGTTCGCAGCTCCGGCTGCATCTGGCGCATCGGCAAGGGGAACTGCTCGGACACGGGGTCTCCTGGGCGGGGGGATGGGGGCGCCATCATCCAGCATTTGGGCAACTGCGGCATGCGTTGGGGCATGGCCAGCGCCCGACGGCAGGCCAAGAATTTTTCATCGTCCAACCCGTGTTCGCACCATGCCTTTGCCCAACCCGTTCTTTAACACCCAGCATGCGCCGATCGGTGCCCATGCCAGCCTCACGCTCGGCTTTCCCGGCCCGAAAGGCGGCATGGACCTGGAGCTGTGCCGTGCGCCCGGTCAGTCGGTCCTCGTCGCGCTCGAGTCGAGCGCACAACCGGGGGTGTTCGAGGCCCTGCCTTTCACCGAGCTGCCGCATGACGCCGAGCGCAAGCGGTTCGCCAACGAAGAGGCGGCTGCGGCGACGGCCCGCGTGCAGCTGCTGCCGCCAGCCGCGGTGAGCCGCGACTTCCAGCTCGCCACCGACACCTGGCGCGCGGGTGACCTGCGGTTCTCGCTGTTCACGCCGGTGCGCCGCATTCCGGACCTCGAGCGCCTGCGGCCGCAGGAGGAGCTTGCGGCCCGGCGGGCGCTCGTGCCGGCAGTGCGGGCGGAGGTGGAGGTGGACAACCGCCAGGGCCGGCACACGCGCCGGCTGGTGGTGGGCTTCACCCGCATCGACCCGGTGCGCGGCCTGCGCCACCTGTGCGCGGACGGCGGGGTGGTCGGCGTGGGCGACGGGCTGCACATGGGCCTCCTGACCGATGCGCCCGGCGCGCGTTCCTTCATCGGTTTTCATCCGTTGGGATCCATCGACGACCCGCACGCCGAGCTCAACCGCAAGGCCATGCTCGGCCCCTGGGGCGCGCTGGTGTTCGAGGTGCCGGCGGGCGAGCGCCGCACGCTGCGCCTGGCCTGGTGCTTCCACCGCCCGGGCGTGGTGACCTCGGGGCTGCCGGCGCGCTACTACTACACCCGCTGGTTCGACTCGGTGGAATCGGTGGGGGCCTATGCGCTGTCCGACTTCGAAGAGGCGGTGTCCGCCTGCCGGCGCGCCGACAGCGAGCTGCAGGCGCGTGCGCTGAGCGACGCGCAGCAGTTCACCGTGGCCCACACCACCCGTTCGTATCTCTATTCCACCCAGATGCTCGAGCACGAGGGTGCGCCGCTGTGGGTGGTGAACGAGGGCGAATACAACATGATCAACACCCTCGACCTCGCGGCCGACCATGCGCTGTACGAGTCGCAGCACCACCCCTGGGTGATCCGCAACCTGCTGGAGCAGTACGCGCGGCGCCATGCCTACGAGGACACGCTGCACTTCGCTTCGAGCGGCGAAACCGCGCCCGGCGGCATCGCGTTCAACCACGACATGGGTGCGCACGGCCACTTCGCAGCACCCGGGCATTCGGCCTACGAGCTGGCCGGGCTGACTGGCGTGTTCTCGTACATGAGCACCGAGGAATTGCTGAACTGGGTGCTGTGCGCCGGCATCTATGTGCACAGCTCGCAGGACCTCGCCTGGCTCGGGCAGCGGGCCGAACTGCTGGAGCGCTGCCTGTTCAGCCTCGAGCAGCGCGACCACCCCGACGACCGGCAGCGCATCGGCGTGCCGCGCGCCGACAGCAGCCGCTGCGCGGGCGGCCGCGAGATCACCACCTACGACTGCCTCGATGCCTCGCTCGGCCAGGCCAGCGGCAACACCTACATCGGCGGCAAGGCATTCGCGGCGGGCCTGGTGCTGCAGCGGCTGTTCCTGCAGGTCGACCGGCAGGCGGACGCCCGGCGTGCGCAACGCCTCGCGCAGCGGGCCGCCGCCACGGTGGCGGCCAGCGCGGGGGCCGACGGCCGCATCCCGGCGCTGCTGCAAGGCTCGGGCGATGCGGTGATCCTGCCGGTGATCGAGGGCCTGGCCTATGCGTGGTTCGGCGGCTGCCGCGATGCGCTGGCCCTCGACGGCGAATACGCGGCCTACCTGGCTGCCTTGAAGCGCCACATGGCCGACCAGGTGCTGCGCGAGGACACCTGCCTCTTCCCGGACGGCGGCTGGCGCATCACCTCGACCAGCAGCAACACCTTCCCGGCCAAGGTGTACGTGTGCCAGTTCGTGGCGCGGGAGATCCTGCGCATGGACCTGGGCGCGCTCGGCGCCCGGGCCGACGAGGCCCATGCGCGCTGGCAGATGCACCCGGAGCACAGCGTGCACTGCTGGACCGAGCAGGTGGACAACGGCATCGCATTCGCGGCCCGCTACTACCCGCGCGGCGTGAGCAGCAACGTGTGGCTGACCGAGGAGCGCCCGCAGGGTTGAGCGCGTTCCTCCTCTGGCGCCGCGGGTGGGCGGCATGGTGGTCCCGTGGCGGATCCGATGGCATGATGGCCCGGGTCTTGCATCGAGCGGGGGGCTCACCACGGCTCAGAGGAGGAACTCGTGGCCATCCATGTCGCGCTGAACCACGTCACGCACTACCGCTACGACCGCCGCGTCGGGCTGTCGCCCCAGGTGGTGCGACTGCGCCCCGCGCCGCATTGCCGCACGCCCATCCTGTCGTATTCGCTGCGCATCGAGCCGGGCGAGCACTTCATCAACTGGCAGCAGGACCCGTTCTCCAACTACCTCGCGCGCCTGGTCTTTCCCGACAAGACCACCGAGTTCAAGATCACCGTCGACCTGGTGGCCGAGATGTCGGTCTACAACCCGTTCGACTTCTTTCTCGAGCCCAGCGCCGAGAACTATCCGTTCACCTACGAAAAGGCGCTGGCGCACGACCTCGCGCCCTACCTGGCCTGCGATCCGCTCACGCCGCGTTTCGCCGCCTTCGTCGAAAGCATCCCGCGCGAGCAGGTGCGCACGATCGACTTCCTGGTGGGCCTCAACCAGCGGCTTCAGAAGGACATCCGCTACCTCATCCGCATGGAGCCGGGCGTGCAGACACCGGAGCAGACTCTCGAGCTGGCCGCGGGCTCCTGCCGCGACACCGGCTGGCTGCTGGTGCAGGCGTTGCGCCACCTGGGGCTCGCGGCGCGTTTCGTGTCGGGCTATCTCATCCAGCTCAAGCCCGACGTGAAGGCGCTCGACGGTCCTTCGGGCGCGGAGTCCGACTTCACCGACCTGCATGCCTGGTGCGAGGTCTACCTGCCGGGGGCCGGCTGGATCGGGCTGGACCCCACCTCCGGCCTGCTGGCCGGCGAGGGCCACATCCCGGTGGCCTGCACGCCGGAGCCTTCGAGCGCGGCGCCGGTCACCGGTGCGGTGGACGAGTCCGAGGTCGAGTTCGGCCACGAGATGTCGGTCACCCGCGTCTACGAGTCGCCGCGCGTCACGAAGCCCTACACCGAAGAGCAGTGGGCGCAGGTCCTCGAGCTGGGCCACGCCGTGGACCACGAACTCGATGCGATGGACGTGCGCCTCACGATGGGCGGCGAGCCCACCTTCGTGTCGGTGGAAGACCGCGAAGGCGCCGAATGGAACACTGCCGCGCTCGGCCCTACCAAGCGCGGCTACGCCACCGAGCTGGTGCAGAAGCTGCGCAGCAAGTACGGCGAGGGCGGCTTCCTGCACTTCGGCCAGGGCAAGTGGTACCCGGGCGAGCAGTTGCCGCGCTGGGCGCTGTCGGTCTGCTGGCGCACCGACGGCGAACCCTGCTGGCATGACCCCGGCCTGTTTGCCGACGAGCGCGAACCCGGCGGCTGCACCGAGCGCGACGCACAGCGCTTCATCCACACGCTGACCGGCAAGCTGGGCCTGGGGCCGCAGTACATCCAGCCCGGTTATGAAGACACCTGGTACTACCTGTGGCGCGAGCGCAGGCTGCCGGTCAACGTGGATCCGTTCGACGCCCGGCTCGACGACGAGCTGGAACGCGAGCGCCTGCGCCGCGTGTTCTCCCAGGGGCTCGACAAGGTGGTGGGCTACATGCTGCCCCTCAAGCGCGAATGGTCCGTCGGCCTGAACGGACCGGCCTGGGTCACCGGCCCGTGGTTCTTCCGCGACGAGCGCATGTACCTCTTTCCAGGCGATTCGCCGATGGGCTACCGGCTGCCGCTCGATTCGCTGCCCTGGGTGAACGAGGCCGACCGGCCCTACCAGATCGAGCAGGACCCGTACGCGCCGCGCGACCGCCTGCGGCCCGCGGCCGAGATCCGCAGCCAGTACGCCGGCTATGCGCCGCCCAAGGGCGCCCCGAGCACCGACTGGCGCGGCCGCATCGGCGTGCCCGCCGCCGGCCATTCGCCGGTCTCGCCCGGGCTTCGCGCGGCGGACGACAAGCCGCAGCGCCACGAGTCGGCATCCTGGATCACCCGCACCGCCATGTGCGTCGAGTCGCGCGACGGCGTGCTCTACGTCTTCATGCCGCCGCTCGCCGAGCTCGACGACTACCTCGACCTGCTGGCCGCGGTGGAGTCCACCACCGCCGAGCTGGGCCTGAAGATCGTGCTCGAAGGCTATCCGCCGCCGCGCGACCCGCGGCTGAAGATGCTGCAGGTGACGCCGGACCCGGGCGTCATCGAGGTCAACATCCACCCGGCCTCGAACTGGGACGAACTCGTGGACCACACCGAGTTCCTGTACCAGGCCGCGCACGAGTCGCGGCTGTCCAGCGAGAAGTTCATGGTCGACGGCCGCCACACCGGCACCGGCGGCGGCAACCACTTCGTGCTGGGCGGCGCCACGCCGGGCAACAGCCCGTTCCTGCGCCGGCCCGACCTGCTGGCCAGCCTGCTCACCTACTGGCACAACCATCCGTCGCTGAGCTACCTGTTCTCGGGCCTGTTCATCGGCCCCACCAGCCAGGCGCCGCGCATCGACGAGGCGCGTGACGACCAGGTCTACGAGGTCGAGATCGCGTTGCGCGAGATCGAGCGGCAGGCCGGCCTCACCGCCGAAACGCCGCCCTGGGTCATCGACCGCACGCTGCGCAACCTGCTCATCGACGTGAGCGGCAACACCCACCGCGCCGAGTTCTGCATCGACAAGCTGTATTCGCCCGACGGTCCCACCGGCCGCCTGGGCCTGCTGGAGCTGCGGGCCTTCGAGATGCCGCCGCATGCCCGCATGAGCCTGGTGCAGCAGCTGCTGCTGCGCGCGCTGGTGGCCTGGTTCTGGCGCGAGCCCTATACCGGCCGTGGCGCCACCCGGCTCACCCGCTGGGGCACCGGGCTGCACGATCGCTTCCTGCTGCCCACCTTCGTGCAGATGGACTTCCACGACGTGCTGGCCGAGCTGGGGCGCGCCGGCTTTGCCTTCGAGGAAGCCTGGTTCGCGCCGCACTTCGAGTTCCGCTTCCCGATGGTGGGCGAGGTCAGCGTCGCGGGCATCCACCTGACGCTGCGCAACGCGCTGGAGCCCTGGCACGTGATGGGCGAGGAGGGCGCGGCCGGGGGCACGGTGCGCTATGTGGATTCGTCGCTCGAGCGGCTGGAGGTCAAGGCCAGCGGGCTCAACGGCAACCGCCATGTGGTCACGGTGAACGGCCAGGCGCTGGCGCTGCAGCCCACCGGCCGCGTGGCCGAACACGTGGCCGGCGTGCGCTTTCGCGCCTGGCAGCCGGCCTCGGCGCTGCACCCCACCATCGGCGTGCATGCGCCGCTCACCTTCGACGTGGTCGACACCTGGCTGCAGCGTTCGATCGGGGGCTGCCGCTATCATGTTTCGCACCCGGGCGGGCGCAACTACGACACCTTCCCGGTCAATGCCTATGAGGCGGAGAGCCGACGCTTGGCGCGCTTCTTCAAGCTGGGTCACACCCCGGGGCAGCTGCAGGTGCAGCATGCCGTGCCCAGCCAGGAGTTCCCCTTCACCGTCGACCTGCGCCATGTTTCCTGATCACCGGCGCACGGGATGCAGCAGTCCACTCTCGAATTCGACACCACCGCCAGCTTTGCCGATGCCGCAGCGCATGCCGTGCTGCATGCGGCCAAGGCGGCCGACGCCGGCCACTACGACGAGCTGATCGACGCGAGCGGCCTGGCGCTGCGTCCGGCCTGGCGCGAATTCGTGAGCCTGCTCGGGCCCGAGGGGCTCGGCAGCATGGAGCGGCGCCATGCGCAGATCGAGCGGCAGATCCACGAGAACGGCGTCACCTACAACGTCTTCTCCGACAGCGGCGGCCCCACGCGGCCGTGGTCGCTGGGGCTGCTGCCCTTCCTCATCGAGCCAGCCGACTGGCGGCACATAGAAGCCGGCGTGGCGCAGCGCGCCGAGCTGCTGCAGGCGGTGCTGGCCGACGTGTACGGGCCGCAGCAGCTGCTGCACGAAGGCCTGCTGCCCAGCGCCCTGGTGCAGGGGCACCCCGGCTACCTGCGTGCGCTGCAGGGCGTGGTGCCGGTGGGCGGCCAGCACCTGCACATCGTGGCCTTCGACCTGGCACGCGGACCCGACGCCAGCTGGTGGGTGGTGGGCCAGCGCACCCAGTCGCCCTCTGGCCTGGGCTACGTGATGGAAAACCGGCTCATCACCTCGCGCCTGTTCCCCGAAGCCTTCCGCGAGCTGCGGGTGCAGCACCTGGCCTCGGGCTACCGCCGCCTGCTCGACACGCTGCAGCAACTGGCCACGCCCTGCGCCGACGGCCATGCGCCGCGCCTCGCGCTGCTGACGCCAGGCCCCTACAGCGAGACGTATTTCGAGCATGCCTACCTCGCGCGCTACCTGGGCCTGCCGCTGGTCGAAGGCGGCGACCTCACGGTGCGCGACGACCGGCTTTACCTCAAGACGGTGCAGGGGCTGGAGCCGGTGCATGGCCTGCTGCGCAGGCTCGACGACGACTACTGCGACCCGCTGGAGCTGCGCGCCGATTCGACGCTGGGCGTGCCGGGGCTGCTGCAGGTGATCCGTGCCGGACGGGTGGTGGTGACCAATGCGCTGGGCGCCGGCTTCCTGGAGTCGCCCGCGGTGCAGGGTTTCCTGCCGGCCGTCGCCGAGCGTCTGCTCGGCGCGCCGCTCTCCCTGCCGGGCCTGCCGACCTGGTGGTGCGGCGAGCGGGCCGCCTGGGATGCAGCCCGCGATTCAGGCCAGGTGGGCGTGGTTCGAGCCACCTATCCGCGTGCCACCGGGCGCGGCGTGGACCCGGGCATCGGTGCGCCCCTGAACGAAGCCACGCGCGCCGAGTGGCGCCGGCGCATCGAGGCCGATCCCGACGCCTACACCCTGCGCGGCTATCTGCCGTTTTCCCAGACGCCCTGGTGGGCCGCGGGCCAGTTCCTGCCGCGCACGGCCATGTTGCGCGTCTATGCCATCGCCGACGCCCAGGGCGGCTGGAAGGTGCTGCCCGGCGGCATGACCCGCATCGCGCAGCACGACCCCGACGTGGTGTCGATGCAGCACGGCGGCAGCAGCCTCGACACCTGGGTCATGACCGACGGCCCGGTCGACACCTTCTCGATGCTGCAGCAGCGCCTGCGCATCGACGACCTGGCGGGCCGTGCCCGGCCGGTGTCCAGCCGCACCGCCGAGAACCTGTTCTGGATGGGCCGCTACACCGAGCGCACCGAGCAGCTGGTGCGCCTGACCCTGGCCACCTCGACGCTCGTCGATGAAGACGACGACACACCCGAGGCCCTGCTCGACGCCGTGACGGAGCTCGCGCGCAACACCGGCCTCGCGCCCTTCGGTTCGCCCAGCCTGACGCAGGCGCCGCGCATCTTCGAGCGTGCGGTGGTCGCCGCGCTGGCCGACGCGCAGGGCGAGCGCAGCATCGCCTTCAACCTCGCGTCGCTGGAGCGCGCCGCCGGCGCCCTGCGCGACCGGCTCTCGCCCGAGCACTGGCGCCTCGTGCGCAAGATGGGCGAAGACTTCGAGGCGCGCATGGCCTGGGTCGCGGCTTCGGAAGTCCCTGGCGGCGCCGGCTTTGCCGCCGCCGAGCTGCAGGAAGCGCTCGAACACCTGGCCGACCAGCTGGCCGCGGTGACCGGCGCGCAGACCGACCGCATGACGCGCGACGACGGCTGGCGGCTGCTCACGGTGGGCCGCCTGACCGAACGGCTGGTGGGCATGGCCAGCACGCTGCAGGCCTTCTTTGCCGGCCGCGCGGTGTACGGCGTGCAGGGCTTCGACATGCTGCTGTCCCTGTTCGACAGCACCATCACCTTCCGGGCTCGCTACCAGCGCCGCCAGGACCTGCTGGCACTGGTCGACCTGGTGGTGATGGACGAATCGAACCCCCGCGCGCTGGCCTGCGTGCTGCGCCGCCTGCGTGCCGAGCTGCGCAAGCTGCCGCAGGCCGGCGGCCCGGTCGAGGGGCTGCTGGCGCTGCTGCCGCAGGAAGGCGCCGGCGCCACGCTCGACGAACTGCAGGGCCGGCGTGATCGCGAGACCGATCCGCGCGCGCCCAGCGGCGACGCACACGACGACCGCATCCTCGCCCTGTGCGAGCGCCTCATGGAGGCCGGCGCGCGACTGTCCGACGAAGTCGGCCGCCGCTACTTCGCCCATGCCGATGGATACGAGCAGCACCTCAGCGCCTGAGGCCGCGGCGGGCACGGCGCCTGGGCCGGTGCTGCTGCGGGTGGAGCACGAGACCCGCTACCAGTACACCAGCCCGGTGGAGCTGGCCCACCACATGACCTTCCTGCGGCCGCTCGAAGACGAGCACCAGCGCGTCGAGGTGTTCGAGATGCAGGTCGAGCCCGCGCCCGGTCACCACACCACCGGGCGCGACACCTTCGGCAACAGCCGCGGCTTCTTCAGCATCACCATGCCGCACGAGTCGCTGTGCGTGCGGGCCCGCAGCCTGGTGCGGGTGGCGGCCCGCCATGCGGCCCTGCGCCCGGCGGCATCGCCCGCCTGGGAACTGCTGCGCGAGCGGCTGCGCTTCATTGCCGGGGAGCGCTACGAACCGGCCGCCGAGTTCGTGTTCCCGTCGCCGATGGCGCCGCTGCACCGGGAGCTCCACGCCTATGCCAAGCCTTCGTTCTGGCCGGGCCGGCCGGTGGCCGAGGCGGCCATCGAGCTGATGCAGCGGGTGCATCGCGACTTCCGCTATGAACCGCAGAGCACCCAGGTCAACACCCCGGTCCTGCAGGCCTTCATGCAGAAGCGCGGCGTCTGCCAGGACTTCGCCCACGTGATGATCGGCTGCCTGCGCAGCCTGGGGCTGGCCGCGCGCTACGTGAGCGGCTACCTGCTCACCGAACCGCCGCCCGGGCAGCCGCGCCTGCAGGGAGCCGACGCCTCGCATGCCTGGGTGTCGGTGTACGCACCCGGCGCGTTGGCCTCCGGCGGCTGGCTCGACCTCGACCCGACGAACGACTGCGTGCCGGGGACCTCGCATGTGCGATTGGCAGTCGGGCGCGACTACGGCGACGTGACGCCCCTGAAGGGCGTGATCCGCGGCGGCGGGCAGCACACGCTCACGGTGCGGGTGAGCACGGAGTCGGTGCCGCAATGGGTATGAGCCGAAGCCCCAAATTGGCACAATCCCTGCATAGGCAGTGCAACGAAAGGGGAAGCTGATGCAGCCGTACGACGAGATGCACGCCAGCAGCACTCGGGTGCGTGACCACTACAGCCAGTACGACCGCTGGCTCGCACGCCAGCCGCGCGAGATGATGAGGATCCGGCGCGACGAAGCCGAGATGATCTTCCGTCGCGTCGGCATCACCTTCGCCGTCTACGGCACGAAAGACGAAGACGGCGCAGGCACCGAGCGCCTCATTCCGTTCGACCTGATCCCGCGCATCATCCCGTCGCACGAATGGCGGGAGATGGAGCGCGGCCTGCGCCAGCGGGTCACTGCGCTCAACCGCTTCATCCACGACGTCTACCACGACCAGGAGATCATCAAGGCAGGTCTGGTGCCGGCGGAGCAGGTGTTCAAGAACGCCCAGTTCCGGCCCGAGATGATGGGCGTGGACGTGCCGGGCAACATCTACTCGCACATCGCCGGCATCGACATCGTGCGCGCCGCCAACCCCGACGGCTCCGGCAGCTACTACGTGCTCGAGGACAACCTGCGGGTGCCCAGCGGCGTGAGCTACATGCTCGAGAACCGCAAGATGATGATGCGGCTGTTCCCCGACCTCTTCGGCGAGCACCGCGTGGCCCCGGTGGCGCACTATCCCGACCTGCTGCTCGAAACGCTGCGCGCCGTGGCGCCGGCCGGCGTGAACGAGCCCACCGTGGTGGTGCTCACGCCCGGCATGTACAACTCGGCCTATTTCGAGCACGCCTTCCTCGCCCAGCAGATGGGCGTGGAGCTGGTGGAGGGGCAGGACCTCTTCGTGCGCGACAACTACCTCTACATGCGCACCACGCAGGGCCCGAAGCGGGTGGACGTGATCTACCGCCGGGTGGACGACGATTTCCTCGACCCGCTGGTGTTCCGGCCCGATTCGACGCTCGGCTGCGCGGGCCTGCTGAGCGTGTACCGCGCCGGCAACGTGGCGTTGTGCAACGCCATCGGCACCGGGGTGGCCGACGACAAGTCGATCTACCCGTACGTGCCGAAGATGATCGAGTTCTACCTCGGCGAAAAGCCCATCCTGCACAACGTGCCGACGCACCTGTGCCGCGAGCCCGAGGACCTCAAGTACGTGCTCGCGCACCTGCCCGAACTGGTGGTCAAGGAAGTGCACGGCGCGGGCGGCTACGGCATGCTGGTGGGGCCGGCGGCCACCAAGGACGAGATCGCCGCCTTCCGCGAGCAGCTCCTGCTCAACCCGAGCAACTACATCGCGCAGCCCACGCTGAGCCTGTCCACCTGCCCCACCTTCGTGGAAAGCGGCATCGCGCCGCGCCACATCGACCTGCGGCCCTTCGTGCTGTCGGGCAAGACGGTGCAGATGGTGCCCGGCGGGTTGACACGCGTGGCCTTGAAGGAAGGCTCCCTGGTGGTCAACAGCAGCCAGGGCGGCGGCACGAAAGACACCTGGGTGCTGGAGGCATGACGATGCTGTCGCGGACTGCAGATCACTTGTTCTGGATGGCTCGGTACATGGAACGGGCCGAGAACACAGCGCGCATGCTCGACGTCAACTACCAGACCGCGCTGCTGCCCCAGTCGGCCGCGGCGGCGGAGCAGGGCTGGCGGGGCCTGTTGAGCATCTCGGAGCTGCTGCACGAGTTCCACAAGCGGCACGATACGGTGAACGCGCGCACGGTGATGGACTTCATGGTGAGCGACGAGGACAACTCGTCGAGCATCGTCACCTGCCTGCGCTCCGCGCGAGAGAACGCACGAGCCGTGCGCGGCGCACTCACCACCGAAGTCTGGGAGATGCAGAACCAGACCTGGCTCGAGTTCAACCGCATGCTCAAGTCGGGCACGCTGCAGCGCGACCCCGGCGAGTTCTTCGAATGGGTGAAATTCCGCTCCCACCTGTCGCGCGGCGTCACCCTGGGCACCATGCTCCAGGACGAGGCCTTCCACTTCCTGCGCATCGGCACCTTCCTCGAGCGGGCCGACAACACCGCGCGCCTGCTCGACGTGAAGTTCCACTCGGCACAGAGCGAGTTCTTCGGCGCCGGCCAGCCGCGCGACCAGCAGGAGGTGGACTTCTATCACTGGTCGGCCATCCTGCGGTCGGTGTCGGGCTTCGAGGTCTATCGCAAGGTCTACCGCAACGTCATCCGCCCCGAACGCGTGGCCGAGCTGCTCATCCTGCGGCCGGACATGCCGCGTTCGCTGGCCGCCTGCATGAACGAGGTGGTCGACAACCTGCGCATGGTGGCCAACGACCAGAGCCATGAGACGCTGCGGCGGGCGGGCCGGTTGCGCGCCGACCTGCGCTTCGGCCGCATCGACGAAATTCTTGCCACCGGCCTGCATGCTTTCCTCACGCAGTTTCTCGATCGAGTGGGTGACCTCGGTCTCGGCATCAGCCGTGACTTCCTGGTGCCCGTGAACGCCTGAAAGGGAGCGAGATGCGTCTGCGCATCGAGCACAGCACCCACTACGGCTACAGCCACGTGGTGCAGCATGCGATCCAGACGCTGCGCCTCACGCCCCAGAAGTCTGCGCAGCAGACCGTGCAGCAATGGCACGTTCAGGCGCCGGGTACGCTGTTCGAGTCGGTCGATGGCTACGGCAACCTCGCGCATACCTACACCATCAAGCGGCCGATGATGCGAGGCACGGTGCGGGCTTATGGCGTGGTCGAGACGCATGCGGATGCCGGCGTGACCGACGCCCCGGGTGCGTTGTCGCCCTGGCTCTACCTGCGGCCCACGCCGCTGGCAGAAGGCCACCAGCGCCTTGCGGAGTTCGCAGCCCATCACCTCGACAAGGGGGTGAACGAGGCCACGCTGATGTCGCTCGCGGGAGCGGTCAACGAGCAGGTGAGCTATCGGCCCGGCAAGACCGACGTGGGCACCACGGCGCTCGAGGCCTTCGACTGGGGGCATGGTGTTTGCCAGGATCAGGCACACGTCTTCATTGCGGCCTGCCGTACGCACGGCGTGCCGGCGCGTTATGTGAGCGGGTATTTCTACGCCGCCGATGCGCCCGAGCTCGCGAGCCACGCATGGGCCGATGTGTGCGTGGACCCGCAGGCCGGGCGCTGGCTGAGCATCGACATCACGCATCAATGCCTGATGGACGAACGCCACGTGCGCCTGGCGGTGGGACCCGACTACGCGGCCTGCCCCCCGATCAAGGGAGTGCGCATGGGTGGGGGCAGTGAGACGATGGAAGTGCAGGTGGACATTCGACCTGTGTAGTCGGTGGCCTCCTGTGGAGCAGGAGGCCGTCATGACTGCCCTGGAACTTGAGATCGAAGAGCGTCCTCAGAGTGAAGTCGAAGAGGTCGCCAACAGCGTGAGCCACGGGCTCGGCTTCCTGGCCGCATTGGCCGCCGTGCCCATCCTCCTGGTGGCCACGAACGCCCGCAACGGCAACACCTCCCAGCTCATCGGCGTGAGCGTGTTCTCCGCCACCATGGTGCTGCTGTACCTGTGCTCCATGTGCTACCACGCGCTGCCCCCCGGCCGGGCCAAGAAGCTCTGGGTGCGGCTCGACCACATCGCGATCTTCCTGTTCATGGCCGGCAGCTACACGCCGTTCGCGCTCGGCGCTCTGCACGAGGCCTGGGGGGCGGCTGCCTTCGGACTGGTGTGGGGCCTGGCGATGATCGGTGCGGCCATGAAGGCGATGAACCGCCTGACGCATCCGCTGCTGTCGACCGGGCTGTACGTGGCGATGGGCTGGCTGGTGCTGGTCGCGGCCTACCCCATCCTGCAGCGCATGCCGCCTTCGGGCCTGTTCTGGCTGCTCGGCGGGGGCGTGGCCTACACCATCGGCGTGGTGTTCTTCATGCTCGATTCGAAGCTGCGCTTCGGCCACCTGGTCTGGCACCTGTTCGTGATGGCGGGCAGCACCTGCCACTTCCTTGCGGTGCTGTGGTATCCGGTGTGACTACGACGAAGGCGGCTGCTGCGGCTGCGGTGGCTGTTGCTGGGGTTCCGGCACCGTGGCGGCGACGATGTTCGCCACCGCACGGCCGAGCTCGATGACCGCGAGCGCGTAGTAGCTCGACCAGTTGTAGCGCGTCACCGCGTAGAAGTTCGCGGTGCCCGCCACGTAGCTGGGCGCGGCGTCGCCGTTCTGCAGCTCCACCAGCGCGAGCAGGCCGTTGTGCTGCCGCGCGGCCTCGGGCAGCGCGGCGCCTCGTTCAGCAAATTGCGCTGGCGTGAAGCTGGGCACGATGTCCGGCACCAGCAGCACGGCACGGTCGACCACCTCGACCGGCGCGGCAACCTCGTAGTGGGTGGGCATGCCGCGCTGCCAGCCGAACTCGGCCAGGTAGTGCGCCACCGAGCCGATCACGTCGGCGCTGCTCGCATGCAGGTCCACACGGCCGTCGCCGTCGAAGTCCACCGCGTACTTGTTCCAGGAGCTGGGCATGAATTGCGGCATGCCCAGTGCGCCGGCATACGAGCCCTTCAGCGAGAGCGGGTCGATGCCACCCTTGTGGCACAGCACGAAGAACTGCTCCAGTTCATCGCGGAAGAACGGGCTGCGGTCCTTGCGGCCGGTGGGGAAGTCGAAGCTCAGCGTGGCCAGCGCATCGATGACGCGGAAGCCGCCCATGTGGCGCCCGTACAGCGTCTCGACGCCGACGATGCCGACCACGATGTCCGCGGGCACGCCGTACTTTTCTTCGGCCGCCCGCAGCCAGCGTTCGTTGTCGCGCCAGAACTCGACGCCGGCACGCAGCCGCGTCGGCTCGATGAAGCGTGCGCGGTAGGCCGACCAGTCCTTTGCAGTGCCCGCCGGCGGCGGCATGATGAGCTTGGCCACATTCGGCAGGTAGCGCGCCTGCGCCAGCGTGTCGCTCACCCACTGCACCTCGAGGTTCTGCCGTTCGGCGATGTGGCGCGCCAGAGCCATCACGTCGTCGCGCCGTCCGTAGGTCACCACGTCGGGCGCCTGGTCGCTTTGCACCTTGTGGCGTGGCTGCTTCTTTGGGGCTGCCTGCGTCAGCACTGGGGCGGTCAGTGCCGCAGCCAGGCCGAGGACGAGCGCAAGGCGCAAACGCGTGAGCGGAGACATCGGGACGGAGCGAGCTAAGGGGGAACGTGGTCTTCAGCGCGGAGCAACGGCCGCCTGCGATGGCGGCTCTTCCAGAGCTGGCAATTTGCCGGCCAGGACAGCAATGCCGCGTGCGAGGCTGCGGGCCAGTGTAGCGGTCTCCCGGGCGCTGCGGCCCGCCGGCTGCGGACCGTAACGCAGGCCTTCGAATGCCTGCAGCGCATGCGCCAGGTCGTTGCCGCTGGCGCCATGCACCCGCAGCACTTCGGCAGCCAGGCCGCGTGGCGGCAGATGGGGCGGCGCTTGAAGGCCGGCGGACCGTTCCAGTGCCCTGCGCACCTGCCCGTAGGCGCGCAGCCAGGGGTCCATGCGCCGCTGGTCCCACCATGCCCAGGCGGCTCCGGCGAGGCTCAGCGCCGCGAGCGCACCGATCAGCAGGTGTGCCAGGTCGGACCAACTGGGCGATTCGAACCCGAGCTGCTTCAGCAGGCCGAGTTGCGAGCCGCGCGAGTAGCTGAGCACCCAGCGGTTCCACTGGTTGTTGACCGCTTCCCAGAACTCGCGCATCTGCTGCAGCAAGGCGGGGTTCATGGTGCCGATGGCGCTGGCCACCAGCCCGGGGGGCGGTCGCAGATTGCGTGCGCGTTCGACGCGGTCGGGCGCCACGGCGGCGGTGGGGTCGGCGCGTTGCCAGCCCACGCCCCGCTGCCAGTATTCGGCCCAGGCATGCGCGAAGCTGTTGCGCACGACGTAGGTCCCGTCGAAGGGGTTGATCTCTGCACCCTGGTAGCCGGTGACGACGCGAGCGGGTACGTCCATGGCGCGCATCACCACCACGAAGGCAGCCGCGAAATGTTCGCAGAAGCCGAGCTTGCGGTCGAGCCAGAACTCGTCGATCAGGTCAGGGCTGCCGTCCTCGCCGTAGAGGCCGGGCGTGAGGGTGTAGCTGAAGCCGGCGGTGCGGATGTGCTGCATCACCGCGCCTGCGAGGCCGCGCGCGTCGGCGTTCGCCAGGCGCGGCTCCGCCCGCAGGGCCTTTGCCCAGGCGAGCGTGCGAGGGTTGAAATTGGCCGGCAGGTCGAGGAACGTGGCCAGCCCGGGTTCGGGTTGCAACGGGCCGTGGCGGAAATCAGTCCAGGCTCTGGCGCTTACGCGAAGGCGCTCGGTGATCGCGCGGTTGGTGAGCCACTGCAGGTCATCACGCCTGAGGGCTCGCAGATTGTCCGGCCCGCCCTCGATGGTCGGCGCCTCGGGTGTCAGGTCGAGCAGCGGCAGGATGGCCGAGCGCTGGGGCTCGATGACGGCCTCGTAGCTCGTCGGTGTGCCCAGCAGCTGCACCGGCGCGCGCGCGCTGCTGTCGCGAGAACTGAAATGCGCGTCGACCGGGCGCCACTCCTTGCCGTCGAACTGCCCGAACACCGGTCCGCGAAAGTACAGAGACTGGATCGACGGTGCGCGGCCGGCGGGGAACTGCAGCACCATGGCGACCCGGTCGTCCGTGGCCAGCTCGTTGACGGTGCCGAAACGCATTTCGTTCGAAAGCCCGGTACGGCCCGAGGCATCCTGCGGCACGCCCCACAGGGGCCCGACCCGCGGAAACAGCACGAACAGCAGCACCATCAGCGGGGCGCCCAGCAGGGCCGCCTTGGCGGCCAGCGTGCCGGCCTGCTTGAGCGCCGGCTGGCCCACCGGCATGTGGGCCAGCACCAGTGCGGTGAGCAGGCCCCAGATAGAGATCAGCATCGCCGCCGCGGTGAGCATCGACTGCGAATACAGGAAGTGGGTGAGGATCAGAAAAAAGCCCAGGAAGAAGATGACGAAGGCATCGCGCCTTGCCCTGAGTTCCAGCGTCTTCAACGCGGTGAGCACCACGATCAGCGTGACACCGGCCTCCTTGCCCAGCAACGTGCGGTGGCTCCAGAACGTGAGCACCGCGGCCGCCGCCAGGACGATCGCCAGCCACCAGCGGCCGGGCAGGGCGGCATTGTTCAAGGCGAGCTGCGTGCGCCACAAAAGGACGGAGCCTGCCAGCAGCGAACACCACAGCGGCAACCGGCCGGCGTGCGGCAGCAGCGTCCATGCGATCACGGCCAGCAGGAACAGGGTGTCGCGCGCTTCGCGCGGCAGATGGCCGAGCCGTGCGGCGAACCTGCCGGCCAGGGTGAGGGGCGTCTTCATCTCAGGCCCCAGGTCGCCAGCAGTTCGAGGCAAGCCCGGCGGTGCTGCTCGCCATGGTCGGGCGCAAGCTCGCTTCCGGGCAACCGCAGTCCGTAGGCGGCGCCGGCACGATCGGCCGCCAGCACCCAGGCGGTCAATCGCGACAGGCGGTCCTCCGGCGCGAGGCCCACGGTGTGCTGCCAGTCCAGCCACAGCTCGAGCCGTGCCGACGAGGCGGTGTCGCGCGTCACGAGTTCTCCGCCGGTCTCCAGGGCCCTTGCGGCCTTCTTCCACACCACGAGCTTCATCGGATCGCCGCGACGATAGCCGCGCACGCCTTCGACTTCTCCACCATCCTGGCTGCGCGCCAGGGTGGGGCCGCCCGGCATGGCGCGAGCGGCCGGCACCGGGGGCGCGGGACGCTCCGGTTTGGGGTAGACCAGCACCTGGGCCACCGGCCGCCAGTTCGTCCAGGCGCGGAACAGGCCGAGCGGAAAGCGGGTTTCGGCTTTCAGTGTGGGCACGGGATGCCGGCCGCGTCGCGGCGGCACGAAGCTCACGTGAGTGGTGGCATGGCCACCGGAGGGCACGTCACTCCAGCTCCACGCGCGGGCCTGGCCTTCGCCGTCGACGCGCATCCCGATGCCGTATCGAGGCCGGTTCGTCGTGCTGCGCAATGACACCTCCAGGACCGCGGCGTCGCCCGCGAATACCGCCGCAGCTGGCCGCAGGTGCAGCGTGAGGCCGCGCAGGGTGCCGTGCGTCACGTGCATCGACACCACGCCAGCCCCTGCAAGCAGGAAGGTGAGCACATAGCCGAGGTTGAGCTGGTAGTTGATGGAAGCCACCAGCAGCACCAGCAGCGTGACGCCGAACATCAGCCCTGCGCGCGTGGGCAGGATGTAGACATTGCGCTGGGTGAGCGTGAGGGTGTCGGTGCGCGGCAGGCGCGCTTCCCACCAGTTGCGCCAGCGTGCTCGCACCGCACGCGCCGGATGGGGCAGGGCCAGTTGCATGGCAGCTTGCGTCTTCAGGGCAGTGGCGTGGCTTCGATCATGGCCCGCACCTGCTCCAGCCGGCCGCGGCCGGCACCGGCCACCGGCACGAGCCGGTGGGCGATGGCCTGCGGCAGGATGGCCTGGATGTCGTCGGGGGCCACGTATTCGCGTGCATCGAGCAGCGCGCGCGCCCGGGCGGCACGCAGTACCGCGATCCCGGCACGCGGGCTCAGCCCCTCGACGAACCAATGACCCGACCGGGTGGCGGCGATGAGTGCCTGCAGGTAGTCCAGCAGCGGCTCGGAAGCGTGGATGTTCAGCACGGCACGCTGCACTGCCTGCAGCTCTGCCGCGGACATCACCGGACGCAAGTCGTGGATCGCCTCGCGCCGGTCGCGGCCGGCCAGCAGCGCGCGCTCGGACAGGCGGTCGGGGTAACCCAGCGTGATGCACATCAGGAAGCGGTCGAGCTGGCTCTCCGGCAGCGGGTAGGTGCCCAGCTGGTCGGTCGGGTTCTGCGTGGCGATCACGAAAAACGGTTCGGGCAGCTTGCGCGTCTCGCCTTCGACGGTGACCTGGTGTTCCTCCATCGCCTCGAGCAGGGCGCTCTGCGTCTTGGGCCCCGCGCGGTTGATCTCGTCGGCCAGCAGCACCTGCGCGAAGACCGGACCGCCGTGGAAGACGAAGGCTTCCTTGCCGCGCTCGTAGATGCTCACGCCGATGAGGTCGCTGGGCATGAGGTCGGCAGTGAACTGCACGCGCGAGAACTTGAGTCCCAGCGACACCGCCAGCGCATGGGCCAGGGTCGTCTTGCCCACACCCGGCACGTCTTCGATGAGCAGGTGGCCGCCGGCCAGCAGGCAGGCCACGCTGTCCTCGATCTGCCGGCGTTTGCCGACGATGATCGTGCTAATCTGATCAACGAGTTGTTTGAGTTGGGTGTGCAGCGGTGTCGTCATAGGCCCGCACCTTAGCTCAAAGTCGAAGCACCAAAGAGGAAGACAAGGGAACGGCATGGCCACCGCCTTCTACAGCCACCCCGATTGCCGCCTGCACGACATGGGTGCCGGCCATCCCGAATGCCCGCAGCGCCTCGACGCGATCGAGGACCACCTCATCGGCACCGGCCTCGACGTGGCGCTGCAGCGCTGCGACGCGCCGGAGGTCGACCTGTCCGACGTGGCGCTGGCGCACACGGGCGGCTACGTCGCCGAGCTGAAGGACTTCATGCTGCAGGTGCAGGAAGGCGGCCAGCCGCGCGCCCTCGACCCCGACACCATGGTCTGCCGGCACAGCTGGCGGGCCGCGGTGCGCGCCGCCGGCGCGGCGGTGGCGGCCACCGACGCGGTGATCGACGGCGAGGTGCACAACGCCTTCTGCGCAGTGCGCCCGCCGGGCCACCACGCCACCCGCAGCGCGGCCATGGGCTTCTGCTTCTTCAACAACGTGGCCATCGCGGCGCGGCATGCGCTCGACGTGCGCGGCCTGAAGCGGGTGGCCATCGTCGACTTCGACGTGCATCACGGCAACGGCACCGAAGACATCATCGCGAACGATGACCGCGTGCTGATGGTGAGCTTCTTCCAGCATCCGCTGTACCCCGGCTCCGGTGCTGTGCCCAAGGGCGAGAACATGATCAACCTGCCGATCCCGCCGTACACGCGCGGCATGGAGATCCGCGAGCTGATCGAGGCCATGTGGATGCCGCGGCTCGAAGCCTTCAAGCCGCAGATGATCTTCGTGTCGGCCGGCTTCGACGCGCACCGCGACGACGACCTGGGCCAGCTCGGCCTCGTCGAGGCCGACTACGAATGGATCACGCGCCGCATCGTCGACGTGGCCGAGCGCCATGCGAACGGCCGTGTCGTGTCCTGCCTGGAGGGCGGCTACAACCTGGGCGCTCTTGCGCGCAGCGTCGGCGCGCACCTGCGGGTGCTTGCCGGCGTGGCCTGAACCCGGCGGCACCAACCCGCGCAAGAATCCGGCCGTTCGGCCTTCGGGGCGAACCGCCACGGCCTATTTTCGACATCAACATGGCAACACCCAGCGCAGACACTCCCCACCTGAGCCCGCAGGAGCTCAGCCGCCTGCTCGATTCGCTCACCCAGCCCACCGCCTTCATCGAACTCGCCGTGCTGGCCGGCTGCCTGGGCGCGGCCTGGGCCATCGTGCGCCTGCTGCGGGGGCCGAACCCCAAGCCGGGTTCGGTGTGGTTCGGCGAAGGGGTGGTCGGCGGCGTGCTGTTCCCGGTGCTGGCCTTCGTGCTCGCCTTCGTGGCCAGCCGCGTGCTGCATGGCGTGGTGCCGATCGCAGTGTTCCGGCTCGCCATGCCGATCCTGCTGTCGCTGATGGTTATCCGCCTCGTCGTGCGCGTGCTCACGGCGGCCTTCCCGGGCTCCAAGGTCATGCGGGTGGTCGAGCGCAGCGTGTCGTGGCTGGCATGGATCACCGTGGTGCTGTGGCTCACCGGCGTGCTGCCCCTGCTGATGGCCGAGCTCGACGGCATCAGCTGGAAGATGGGGACCACCCGCATCTCGCTGCGCAATCTCATCGAGGGGTCGCTGAGCGCCATCGTCGTGCTGGTGGTGTCGCTGTGGATCTCGGCCGCCATCGAGGCGCAACTGCTCAAGGGGGCCACCGACAACCTGTCGCTGCGCAAGATCGCGGCCAACGCCACCCGCGCGCTGCTGCTTTTCGTCGGCCTGCTGGTGGCGCTGTCGGCTGCCGGCATCGACCTCACGGCCCTGAGCGTGCTGGGCGGCGCGGTGGGTGTGGGGCTCGGCTTCGGCCTGCAGAAGCTCGCGTCCAACTACGTGAGCGGCTTCGTGATCCTGGCCGAGCGCTCGCTGCGCATCGGCGACCTGGTGAAGGTCGACAACTTCGAGGGACGCATCACCGACATCAACACGCGCTACACCGTGGTGCGCGCGGCCAACGGCCGCGAGTCCATCGTGCCCAATGAGCTGCTCATCACCCAGCGCATCGAAAACGCCTCGCTGGCCGACTCGTCGCTGATGCTGTCGACCACTGTGCAGGTGGCCTACGGCACCGATGTGCCGGCCATCAGCCAGAAGCTCCTGGCCGAGATCGGCCGGGTGCCGCGTGTGATGCCCGATCCGGGGCCTTCGGTGCACCTCACCGCCTTTGCCGACAGCGGGCTGGAGCTCACCGTGTGGTTCTGGATCCGGGACCCGGAGAACGGCCTGTCGAGCGCCCGCTCGGAGGTCAACCTGGCGATCCTGCGCACGCTCGAAGCGGAGGGGGTCGAGATTCCGTACCCCCAGCGTGTGCTTCGCAATGTTTCAGCGCCGGCCGCTTGATTCAACTGGTATGCACCGGGGTGGCGCTGTCATTTCCGCTATGGCGAGGCGTGCGCCATTCGAGCGTGGATGCATACCACTTGGTACCAGGAGTGTTGCAATAGGCTCCAACTCGTAACAAGTTGGGCGCCGCGCAAGCAAGCCCTCCGAACGCCCGTTCGCCCTCACTAGACTGCGCCCGCCTTCGGGGTGCCGTTGCCCGGAGCTTGGCGGCCCATGTCGGGTCGTCGCGGCCCGACACGCTGCGATGTGTCGAGAAGTCATTCAGTGAGGACCAACCTATGAAGCTGGGTCGTTTGACCGCCGTCTCGCTGGCGGCCTGGGGGGCATGTTCGGGGGCGTTCGCGCATGGCGCGATGGAATTCCCGGTCGATCGTGTGTACGGCTGCTTCCTCGAGGGGCCGGAGAACCCGCGCTCGGCCGCCTGCGTCACCGCCAGGAACATGGGCGGCACGCAGCCCTTCTACGACTGGAACGAGGTGAACCAGGGCCAGGCCAACGGCAACCACCAGGCGGTGGTCCGCGACGGCATGCTGTGCTCCGGCGGGCGCGACAAGTACGTCGGCTTCTCGCAGGCGCGCAGCGACTGGCCGGCCACCACCATCAACCCGGCGGCCAACGGCGGCATCCTCAACATGCGCTACCGGGCCACCGCCGCGCATTCGACGCGCTACTTCGACGTCTACATGACGCGCAACGGGTGGAACCCAGGCGCTCCCATCGCCTGGAGCCAGCTCGACAAGATCGCCAGCATCCCGGGCGTGCCGCTCACCTCCGACCGCAAGTACAACCTCAACGTGCGGGTGCCCGCCGACCGCAGCGGTCGCCACGTGATCTACATGGTGTGGCAGCGGGCCGACAGCCCCGAAGCCTTCTACTCGTGCAGCGACGTGATCGTGAGCGGCACCGGCACCACGCCGACGCCGGCTCCCACCCCTGCACCCACGCCGGCACCGACGCCGGCACCCACCCCGGCCCCGACGCCCGGGCCCACGCCGGCACCACAACCCGGCGCGCCCGCATGGCAGGAAGGCACGAGCTACTCCGTCGGCCAGCGCGTGACCTACGGCGGCAAGGTCTACGAATGCATCCAGGCGCACACCGCCTGGGTCGGGGCGGGCTGGACGCCTGCCACCACGCCCACACTGTGGAAGCTCGCCGCGGGCAACCCGTCGCCCACGCCGGCCCCGACGCCCGCACCGACGCCTGCGCCCACGCCGGCACCAACACCTGCACCCACCCCGGCTCCCACCCCATCACCCGGCGGCACGCTCACCGACCCGGCCGCGCTGAAGGCGGTGCAGAACCGGCGCGTCTACGTGGGCTACTACCCGAGCTGGAGCGACAGCTGGTTCAGCGCCGCCGGCAAGACGGCGAACCAGGTGTTCCGCGAAAGCAAGTTCGCCCGCATCCCGGCCAACTACACCCATGTGATGGCGTCGTTCGCCCAGCCCGACTTCTCGTGGGCCGGGCTGGCCGCCAACAGCTGGTCGGGCACAGGCCTCAACTTCACCGCCACGCCGCAGGACATCAAGGCTGCGATCGACGTGCTGCACCAGCGCAACATCAAGGTGATCCTGGCGGTGGGCGGCGCGACCTACAACAACTGGGGCGCGCTGGCGGCCGAAGGTGCGGCCGGCGGCGGGCCGATCACCAATGCCTTGGCGCAGATCCAGCGCGACCTCGGCTTCGACGGGCTCGACAACGACTACGAGCTCGAGAGCATGGAGACGCTGGCCAACGTGACCAAGGCGCTGCGCAACGCGGTGAACCTCGCAGGCGGCGGCCGCACCCTGTCGCTGGCGGCCTGGTCCACCGGCGCCGACTGCACCGCAGCCACCGCGGCCGACCCGGCCTGCGCGGGCAACGTGTCGTACTGGGGCGGGGCGGCCGGTCGCGAGCGGCTGCTGAAGATGCGCTACCCGGCAGTGGCCAACATGTTCGACCTGGTCAACATCATGACCTACGACGCCCGCTTCGAGCACTATGACGGCGTGGTGGCCTACCACCAGTACCGCGCGCTGTTCCCCGCCCACACCATCGTCTCGGTCGGCCTGCAGCCTGCGCCGGAAGGCTGGGCCGGCGCGCAGCTGGTGGTCAACAACGCGGACGCCCAGTGCACCGGCTCGGTGATCCTGCTGGACCAGTACAACAACAACCTGAACCTGCCGTACTCGGTGGAGCGCTACACCGGCGCGGTGCTGGCGACCTCGCCGGTCGAGAACCCGCGTGACGGCGCGATGCTGTGGTCCATCCTGAAGCCGGCCAACGGCAGCTGCGGCAGCGCCGCGCTGGCCTCGCCCGGGGCCATCGGCCGGCGGGTGGCCAACTCGTTCGGCCTGACCGACGACCCGGCCCTGCAGTCGGCGGACTTCCGCTGATCGACGACGACGCGTTGGGAGCGCGAAGCCGGGGCGTGTGCCCCGGCTTCAGGCCGCCACGAGCGGGATCTTGCCGATCTTCGCCTGCCACTCCTTCGGGCCGGTGACGTGGGCCGAGGTGCCGCCTGCGTCCACCGCCACCGTGACCGGCATGTCGGTCACGTCGAATTCGTAGATGGCTTCCATGCCGAGGTCTTCGAAGCCGACCACCTTGGCGCCCTTGATCGCCTTGGACACGAGATAGGCCGCGCCGCCCACCGCCATGAGGTAGGCGCTCTTGTGCTTCTTGATCGCCTCGATGGCCACCGGGCCGCGCTCGGCCTTGCCGATCATCGCGATCAGGCCGGTGGCGCTGAGCATCATGTCGGTGAACTTGTCCATGCGGGTGGCGGTGGTGGGGCCGGCCGGTCCCATCACTTCGTCGCGCACCGGGTCCACCGGACCGACGTAGTAGATCACGCGGTTGGTGAAGTCCACCGGCAGCTTCTCGCCCTTGGCCAGCATGTCCTGGATGCGCTTGTGCGCGGCATCGCGGCCGGTGAGCATCTTGCCGTTGAGCAGCAGCGTGTCGCCGGGCTTCCAGCTCGCCACTTCCTCGCGCGTGAGCGTGTTGAGGTCGACGCGCTTGCTCTTGTTGTAGTCGGGCGCCCAGTGCACGTCGGGCCAGAGGTCGAGGCTGGGCGGCTCGAGGTAGGCCGGGCCCGAACCGTCGAGCACGAAGTGCGCATGGCGGGTGGCCGCGCAGTTCGGGATCATCGCCACCGGCTTGGATGCGGCATGCGTCGGGTAGGTCTTGATCTTGATGTCGAGCACGGTGGTGAGGCCGCCCAGGCCCTGCGCGCCGATGCCCAGCGCGTTGACCTTCTCGTACAGCTCGATGCGCAGCTCCTCGAGCTTGTTCTGCGGGCCGCGCTGCAGAAGTTCGTACATGTCGATGTCTTCCATCAACGACTCCTTGGCCAGCAGCATCGCCTTCTCGGCGGTGCCGCCGATGCCGATGCCCAGCATGCCCGGCGGGCACCAGCCGGCGCCCATGGTGGGCACCGTCTTGAGCACCCAGTCCACCAGGGAGTCGCTCGGGTTCATCATCACGAACTTGCTCTTGTTCTCGGAGCCGCCGCCCTTGGCGGCCACGGTCACGTCGACCGTGTTGCCCGGCACGACTTCCATGTGGATGACGGCGGGCGTGTTGTCCTTGGTGTTCTTGCGCAGGAAGTGCGGGTCGTCGAGCACCGAGGCGCGCAGCTTGTTGTCGGGGTTGAGGTAGCCCTGGCGCACGCCTTCGTTCACCGCGTCGGCGATGGAGCCGGCGAAGCCTTCCCACTTCACGTCCATGCCGATCTTCAGGAACACGTTGACGATGCCGGTGTCCTGGCAGATCGGGCGCTTGCCTTCGGCGCTCATCTTCGAGTTGGTGAGGATCTGCGCGATCGCGTCCTTGGCGGCGGCGCTTTCCTCGCGCTCGTAGGCGCGGGCCAGGTGGGCGATGTAGTCGGCGGGGTGGTAGTAGCTGATGTACTGCAGGGCAGCGGCAACGCTTTCCACCAGGTCGTTGTAGCGGATCGTCGTGGTCGTCATGAGGAGGTTCTCGCAGCGGACTCGTGGGGCTTGCCCTGTGTGTGCGAAGGCCGCACGCCGATCCGGGCAAGAATGCGATTTTAGTGAAGGGAGGCTGACGCATGGCTGAGGGGTACCCACACAAACACCCGGACAGCGCCTTCATGCGCTTTTTCGCCAGCGAGTCCGCCGGCGGCATCGTGCTCGCCATGGCCGCGGTGCTGGCGCTGGTCGTGAGCAATTCAACGCTCGGCGGCTGGTACCAGAGCTTCCTCACCTTCCCCGGCGAAGTGCGCATCGGCGCAGAAACGCTGGTGCTCGCCAAGCCGCTCATCCTGTGGGTCAACGACCTCTGGATGGCGGTGTTCTTCTTCCTCGTGGGCCTGGAGATCAAGCGCGAGTTCGTCGAGGGGGAGCTCGCCTCGCGTGCGCAGGCGGTGCTGCCGGCGGCGGCGGCGCTGGGCGGCATGGTGGTGCCGGCGCTCCTGTATGCGGCCATCAACGCCGGCGACCCGGTGGCCCTGCGCGGCTGGGCCATCCCGGCGGCGACCGACATCGCCTTCGCCATCGGCATCGTCATGCTGCTGGGCTCGCGCGTGCCGGCATCGCTGAAGGTGTTCCTCACCGCGGTAGCCATCATCGACGACCTGGGCGCCATCGTCGTGATCGCGCTGTTCTACACGCACCAGCTTTCGGGGACGATGCTGCTGGGCGCCGGCCTCGCCGGCCTGCTGCTGGCCGTGCTGAACCGGCAGAAGGTGATGCGGGCGGACCTTTACATCGTGGTGGGCCTGGTTATGTGGCTGTGCGTGCTGAAGTCGGGCGTGCATGCCACCCTGGCCGGCGTGGTCACGGCGCTGGCGATCCCGCTGCGCGACGAGCACGGCGACTCGCCGCTCGAGGCGCTCGAGCACGGCCTGCACCCGTGGGTCGCCTTCCTGGTGCTGCCCATGTTCGCATTCGCCAATGCCGGCGTGTCGCTGGCCGGCGTGTCGCTGCAGACGCTGCTGTCGCCGCTGCCGCTGGGCATTGCCGTCGGCCTGGTGGCCGGCAAGGCCATCGGCGTGTTCGGCACCTCGTGGCTGCTGGTGCGCCTTGGATGGGCTGCGCCACCCGGCGGCGCAAGCTGGATGCAGCTGTTCGGCGTGTGCGTGCTGTGCGGCATCGGCTTCACGATGAGCCTGTTCATCGGCGGCCTGGCGTTCGACGGGCAAGGCCCGCTGTACGAAACCCAGCTCAAGCTCGGCGTGCTGGGCGGCTCCATCGTGGCCGGCGTGCTCGGCACGATGATCCTGTGGCGCGGCAGGGGCAAGGCATGACGGCGCTGGCGGCGCTGCGCGAACTGTGGCTGGGGCAGGGCGGCGAGGCACGGGCCCTGGAAGCTGTCGAGCTGACCGGCCTCGGGCCGGTGCTGCCTTCGTCGTTTGCCGTCGGCACGGCGGCACAGGCCTGCATCGCGGCCACCACGCTGGCCGCGCGAGAAATCGGCCGCGCGCGCGGCGGGCCCGAGCAGCGGGTCCGGGTAGACATGCGCCACGCGGAGATCGAATTCCGCAGCGAGCGCTACTTGCAGGTCAACGGTGCGCCGGCCCCGGATCCCTGGGACCGCATCGCCGGGATCTACCGCACGGCGGACGGCTGGGTGCGCCTGCACACCAACTTCGCCCATCACCGCGACGGCGTGCTGCGCCTGCTCGGCTGCGCGAACGAGCGCGCCGCGGTGGCGGCCACCCTCGAGGGCTGGAAGGCCGGGGACTTCGAAACCGCCGCCGCGGAAGCCGGGCTGGTGGTGACGGCGCTGCGCAGCTTCGAGCAATGGGACGCCCATCCTCAGGGCCGGGCGGTGGCCGCGCTGCCGGTACTGGAGATCGAGCGCATCGGCGAGGCCCCCGTGCCGAAGTGGCCGGCGCTGCCGGCGGGCGCGCGCCCGCTGCACGGGCTCAGGGTGCTCGACCTCACCCGCGTCATCGCGGGCCCGGTCTGCGGCCGCGCACTGGCCGCGCAAGGCGCCGACGTCATGCTGGTCACATCGCCGCGCCTGCCGTCGATCGCGTCGCTGGTCATCGACACCGGGCGCGGCAAGCGCTCGGCGCAGCTCGACCTGCGAGACGCGCAGGGGCGCGAAGCGCTGGCCGCCCTGGTGCGCGGGACCGACGTGTTCGTGCAGGGGTACCGGCCGGGCGGGCTGGCCGCGCTGGGCTTCTCACCGCCGGAGCTGGCCCGTCTGCGGCCAGGCATCGTGTGCGCGAGCCTGTCTGCCTACGGCCACGTCGGGCCGTGGGCCGGGCGCCGCGGCTTCGACTCGCTGGTGCAGACCGCCAGCGGGTTCAACGTGGCAGAGGCGCAGGCGGCCGGCGTGGCCGAGCCCAGGCCGCTGCCCGCGCAGGCGCTCGACCATGGGACGGGCTACCTGCTGGCACTGGCTGTGCAGCTGGCCTTGCTGCGCCGTGCCCGAGAAGGCGGCAGCTGGCATGTGCGGGTCTCGCTTGCGCAGACGGGGCATTGGCTGCGCAGCCTGGGGCGCCTGCCCGACGGGCCTGCCGCGGCCGACCCGACGCTGGCGGACGTGCTGGACCTGATGGAGCACAGCGACTCGGGCTTCGGCCGGCTGCAGGCGGTGCGGCACTCCGGGCGCCTGGACGTCACGCCGCCGGGCTGGGACCGCCCGGCCGTGCCGCTGGGCACGCACGCTGCGCGCTGGTCGTAGCGCGTTGCACGGCTCAGTGGCCGTTGGAGGCCTTGGCGCCGCCGGCCAGGATGCGGTCGGTGGCGGCGATGGCCATGGCCGACAGCAGGAAGGCGATGTGGATGGCCGTCTGCCAGAGCAGCACCTTGTCGCTGTAGTTGGAGGCGTTGATGAAGGTCTTGAGCAGGTGGATCGAGCTGATGCCGATGATGGCGGTGGCCAGCTTCACCTTGAGCACCGAGGCGTTCACGTGGCTCAGCCATTCGGGCTGGTCGGGGTGGCCTTCGAGGTCCATGCGCGACACGAAGGTCTCGTAGCCGCCCACGATCACCATGATCAGCAGGTTGGAGATCATCACCACGTCGATGAGGCCCAGGACCACCAGCATGATCACCGTCTCGTTGAGCTTGGGCTCCGCCTCGCTGGCGTAGCCGATGCTCTTGATGAGGATGTCGAGCGCCTGTCTGTCGCCGAATGCGGCCTCGATGAGGTGCACCAGCTCGACCCAGAAATGGAACACGTAGACGCACTGCGCCAGGATCAGCCCCAGGTACAGCGGCAGCTGCAGCCAGCGGCTGCTGAAGATCAGGTTGGGGAGCAGGCGCAGGCGGGCGCTGCCGTGGGGGGCGGGCTGGGACATCTTGGGTCTTTGAGGTGGCACAAACGGAACCGGCGGATTCTAGAAGCCTCGGGAGGCCCGGCCGGCAAAGGGCGCGGCCCCAGTGACAGCTCGCCCGCGCGCTGCCACAGTAAGGGGTTCGTAAGAGCGCCTTTCTAAGGTGCAGGGCAATTCGAGCGTCCAGATTCTCAATTCGCCACTACTGAGGAGACAGCATGTCCACCCAAGACGCCCACGAGCTCAAGCTCTACTCGCCGCCCGAGGCCGCCGTGAAAGGCGCCCATGTCTCGGGCATGGAGGCCTACAAGAAGCTCGAGGCCGAGGCCGAAGCCGACTACCAGGGCTACTGGGCGCGGCTCGCGCGCGAGTTCCTCACCTGGAAGCAGCCCTTCACCAAGGTGCTCAACGAGTCCGATGCGCCGTTCTTCAAGTGGTTCGAGGACGGCAAGCTCAACGTCTCGTACAACTGCCTCGACCGCAACGTCGAGCGCGGCCTGGGCGACAAGACGGCCATCATCTTCGAGACCGACGACGGCAAGGTCAGCCGGGTCAGCTACAAGGAGCTGCTCTCGCGCACCAGCCAGCTGGCCAATGCGCTGAAGGCGCAGGGCGTGAAGAAGGGCGACCGCGTCGTCATCTACATGCCCATGTCGGTGGAAGGCGTGGTGGCCATGCAGGCCTGCGCCCGCATCGGGGCCACCCACTCGGTGGTGTTCGGCGGCTTCTCTGCCCAGTCGCTGCGCGACCGCATCGAGGACGCCGGCGCGGTGATGGTCATCACCGCCGACGAGCAGATGCGCGGCGGCAAGGCACTGCCGCTGAAGTCCATCGTCGACGAGGCGCTGTCGCTGGGCGGCTGCGACTCCATCAGGAACGTCATCGTCTACCAGCGCACCGGCGGCAAGGTGGCCTGGAACAGCGCGCACGACAAGTGGCTGCACGAGGTGGTGGCCAGCCAGCCGGCCACCTGCGAGCCCGAATGGGTGGAAGCGGAACACCCGCTGTTCCTGCTCTACACCTCGGGCTCGACCGGCAAGCCCAAGGGCGTGCAGCACGCCACCGGCGGCTACCTGCTGCATGCGGCGCTCACCACCAAGTGGACCTTCGACCTGAAGGACGACGACGTCTTCTGGTGCACGGCCGACATCGGCTGGGTCACCGGCCACACCTACATCACCTATGGGCCGCTCGCGCTGGGCGGCACCGAGGTGGTGTTCGAGGGCATTCCCACCTATCCGGACGCCGGCCGCTTCTGGAAGATGATCCAGGACCACAAGGTCACGATCTTCTACACCGCGCCCACGGCCATCCGCTCGCTCATCAAGGCGGCCGAGACCAACCCCGCGGTGCACCCGAAGAACTACGACCTGTCCAGCCTGCGCCTGCTCGGCTCGGTGGGCGAGCCCATCAACCCGGCGGCCTGGGAGTGGTACCACCAGAACATCGGCGGCGGCCGCTGCCCGATCGTCGACACCTGGTGGCAGACCGAAACCGGCGGCCACATGATCACGCCGCTGCCGGGTGCCACGCCGCTGGTGCCGGGCTCATGCACGCTGCCCTTCCCCGGCATCACCGCGGCCATCGTCGACGAGACCGGCCATGACGTGCCGAACGGCCAGGGCGGCATCCTCGTCGTCAAGAAGCCGTGGCCCAGCATGATCCGCACGATCTGGGGCGACCCCGAGCGCTTCAAGAAGAGCTACTACCCGCCCGAACTCAAGGGCTACTACCTGGCGGGCGACGGCGCCAGCCGCGACGCCGAGCGCGGCTACTTCACCATCACCGGCCGCATCGACGACGTGCTCAACGTGAGCGGACACCGCATGGGCACGATGGAGATCGAGTCGGCCCTGGTGAGCTGCACCGAGCTGGTGGCCGAGGCCGCCGTGGTGGGCCGGCCCGACGAGACCACGGGCGAGGCGATCTGTGCCTTCGTGGTGCTCAAGCGCCCGCGCCCCACCGGCGAAGAGGCAAGGAAGATCGCCGCCGAGCTGCGCAACTGGGTGGCCAAGGAGATCGGACCGATCGCCAAGCCGAAGGACATCCGCTTCGGCGACAACCTGCCCAAGACGCGCAGCGGCAAGATCATGCGGCGCCTGCTGCGTTCCATCGCCAAGGGCGAGCAGATCACCCAGGACACCTCCACCCTGGAGAACCCGGCGATCCTGGATCAGTTGGCTCAGACCAACTGATCCTGCCCCCGCAGGGGGCGCGGCGCGAGCGCCGCAGCGCCGGGGACGGGGAGCACTCATGTCGCGGTGCGACGTGATGTGTTCACCAGAACCCGGCGATCCTGGATCAGTTGGCTCAGACCAACTGATCAAGCCCCGAGCCGCGGCAAAAGAACAAGGCCCGCTCGACGGCGGGCCTTGTGTCTTCAGCTTGATGCCGGGCGGGCTTACTTCTGGCTCAGCACCCACTGCACCAGTTGCTTGGCTTCGGCTTCCGAGACCTGCGGGTTGGCGGGCATCGGCACCTGGCCCCATGCGCCCACGCCGCCCTTCATGACCTTCTGGGTCAGCTTGGCAGCGGCATCCTTCTGGCCGGCGTACTTGGCGGCCACGTCCTTGTACGAGGGGCCGACCAGCTTCTTGTCGACGGCATGGCAGGCCATGCAATTCTTCTTCTGGGCGAGGTCTGCATTGGCGAGCACGGGGCCGACAGTCATCGCTGCGACGAGGAGGGCGAGCAGGCGTTTCATGGGTTCCTTTCGGATCGTGGGGGGTTCGTTTACAGTCTCAACGCATTCTAGTGAGGCGGGTTGACTGGCACATCCGTGCGGATTCGCCAATTCCAAGGGTCCTGATGTCATGTGGTTCGTTGTTCTGGGTGTGCTGCTTCTGCTGATGAAGATGACCGACTTCGGGCCGGTGGGCGCGTGGTCATGGTTGTGGATCCTGGCCCCGTTCGGGGCCGCGGTGGTGTGGTGGGCCTGGGCCGATGCCACCGGCTTCACCAAGCGGCGCCAGATGGAAAAGATGGACGCCAAGCGGGCGGAACGCCGCAAGAGCCAGATGGCCGCGCTGGGCATGGAGCCGCGCAAGCGCAAGAAGCGCTGAAGCCGCGCCCATGAAAAAAGGTCCCTCGCGGGACCTTTTTTCATGGGCCTCGATGGCCTCACTTGTCGAGAACAGCCCCTGAACTGGCGCTCGAGGCATTCTTCGCGAACTTGGCCAGCACGCCGCGGGTGTAGCGCGGGGCCGGTGCCTTCCAGGCCGTGCGGCGCCTGGCGAGTTCGTCGTCGGCCACGTTGAGCTGCAGCAGCAACTGGTGCGCGTCGATGGTGATCGAGTCACCCTCCTGCACCAGCGCGATGGTGCCGCCTTCATAGGCCTCGGGGGCCACGTGCCCGACCACCATGCCCCAGGTGCCGCCGGAGAAGCGGCCGTCGGTGATGAGGCCCACGCTTTCGCCGAGCCCCTGGCCGATGAGCGCACCGGTGGGCGCCAGCATCTCCGGCATGCCCGGGCCGCCCTTGGGGCCCAGGTAGCGCAGCACCATCACGTCGCCGGCCTTGATCTGGCCGGCCATGATGGCGGCGAGTGCCGACTGCTCGTCGTCGAACACGCGTGCCGGCCCTGTGATCACCGGGTTCTTGAGGCCGGTGATCTTGGCCACGCAGCCTTCGGTGGCCAGGTTGCCGCGCAGGATGGCGAGGTGGCCTTCGGCGTAGAGGGGCTTGTCGATCGGGCGGATCACGTCCTGGTCGGCGCGGGGGGCGTCCGGCACGCCGGCCAGGTTCTCGGCCACCGTCTTGCCGGTGATGGTCATGCAGTCGCCGTGCAGCAGGCCGGCCTTGAGCAGCACCTTCATCACCTGCGGAATGCCGCCGGCGCGGTGCAGGTCTATGGCCAGGTACTTGCCGCTGGGCTTGAGGTCGCACAGCACCGGGGTGCGGCGGCGCACGCGCTCGAAGTCGTCGATGGTCCACTCGACGCCGGCGGCATGGGCGATCGCCAGGAAATGCAGCACTGCATTGGTGGAGCCGCCGGTGGCCATGATCACCGCCACCGCGTTCTCGATGGCTTCCTTGGTGACGATGTCACGGGGCTTCAGGTCCTTCTTCACCGCCTCCACCAGCACGGCCGCGGCCTGCTTCACGTTGGCGACCACCTCGTCTTCCACGTTGGCCATGGTCGACGAGTAGGGCAGGCTCATGCCCAGGGCCTCGAACGAGGAGCTCATCGTGTTGGCGGTGTACATGCCGCCGCACGAGCCGCTGCCGGGAATGGCGCGGTGCTCGATCTCGCAGAAGTCCTCTTCGCTCATCTTGCCGGCGGTGAACTGGCCCACGGCCTCGAACACGCTGACGATGTTGAGGTCCTGGCCCTTGTACTTGCCCGGCAGGATGGTGCCGCCGTAGACGTACAGGCTCGGCACGTTGGCGCGCAGCATGCCCATCATGCCGCCGGGCATGTTCTTGTCGCAACCGCCGATGACGATCACGCCGTCCATCCACTGGCCGCCGACGCAGGTTTCCACGCAGTCAGCGATGACCTCGCGTGAGACCAGCGAGTACTTCATGCCCTCGGTGCCCATGGCCATGCCGTCGCTGATGGTGGGCGTGCCGAAGATCTGCGGGTTGGCGCCCGCGGCCTTCAGGCCTTCGACCGCCGCATCGGCCAGGCGCTGCAGGCCGGAGTTGCAAGGCGTGATGGTGGAGTGGCCATTGGCCACCCCGATCATCGGTTTGCCGAAGTCTTCGTCCTTGTAGCCCATGCCGTAGTACATGGAGCGGTTGGGCGCGCGGGCCACGCCCTCGGTGATGTTCCTGGAGCGGCGGTTGAAGCTCATCGGGGTTCCTTTGTTGATTCGCCAGCGAAGTATCGGCAACCTGCAGATGCGAGTCCAATATATGTTTGATGGTGGTTTGATACGCTTGTCGAATGAATGAGTCGATCGACCTGCGAGCCTGGCGCCAGTTTCTCGTGCTGGCCGAGACGCTGCACTACGGCCGCGCGGCACAGCGGCTGCACATGACGCAGCCGCCGCTCACGCAGGCCATCCAGCAGCTGGAGCGCCGGCTGGGCGTGATGCTGTTCGAGCGCACGCGCCGCGCCGTGGCGCTGACGCCGGCCGGTGCGGCCCTGGTGGTGCCGGTGAAGGCGTTGCTCGCCCAGGCAGACGCCCTGCCGGCGCTGGCCCGAGCCGCGGGGGAAGGCGAGGTGGGCCGGCTGCGGCTGGCGTTCGTCTCCACCGTCGGGTTCGACCCGCTGCCGCGCTGGCTGCGCGCCTTTCGCGAAGCCGAGCCGCGCGTCAACGTGGCGCTGCGCGAAGCCACCACCGACGTGCAGCTGGCGGCCTTCGAGGCCGGCGAGATCGACGCCGGCTTCGTGCTCCATGCACCGGGCATGGCCCCGCCGGGCTATGAGCGGCTGCTGGTGAGGCGCGAACCGCTGGTGCTGGCCCTGCCCGAGGCGCACCCGCTCGCCTCGGCGACGCGTCTGTCACTGAAGGCACTGCTGGCCGAGCCGCTGGTGATCTTTCCGCGCGGCATTGCCGCGTCGCTGTACGACGCGGTGCTGGCCTTCTACCACCACCATGGCGCCGCGCCGGCCATCGCCCAGGAGGCGATCCAGATGCAGACCATCGTCAACCTCGTGTCGGCGGGGCTGGGCCTGGCCTGGGTGCCGGAGGTGGTGACCGAGCTGCAGCGCACCGGCGTCACCTACCGGCCGCTGCCTGCGTCACTGGCGGGGGGCGCGCCGCGCTGCGAAACCAGCCTGGTGTGGCGCGAGCCTGCACCGCCTGCACTGCAGCGCTTCATCGACTTCATTCGCGCCCAGCCCGAACGTTGAGAAGACTCGGGTATCGTTCGGCGCTCATCGCGTCTTGCCACACCATGCTCGTCCATCCCCAGTTCGACCCCATCGCCATCAAGCTCGGCCCGCTGGCCATCCACTGGTACGGGCTGACCTACCTGGTCGCCTTTGGCCTTTTCCTCTGGCTCGCGTCGTTGCGGGTCAGGCAGCCGCAGCATGCCCAGGCCGGCTGGACGCGCCGCGACGTCGAGGACCTGCTGTTCTTCGGCGTGCTCGGCGTGGTGATCGGCGGGCGTCTCGGCTACGTGCTCTTCTACAAGCCCGGCTACTACGCCAGCCACCCGCTGGAGATCTTCGCGGTGTGGAAGGGCGGCATGGCGTTTCACGGCGGCCTGTTGGGCGTGATGGCTGCCATGGCGCTCTATGCGCACTTCAAGGGCCGGCGCTTCTTCGAGGTGACCGACCTGATCGCACCGTGCGTGCCCACCGGCCTTGCCAGCGGCCGCATCGGCAACTTCATCAACGGCGAGCTGTGGGGGCGGGCGGCCGATCCGTCGCTGCCCTGGGCGATGGTCTATCCGCAGTCGGGCACCGACATCCCGCGCCATCCGTCGCCGCTGTACCAGTTCGCGCTCGAGGGGCTGCTGCTGTTCGTGCTGCTGTGGCTGTATGCGCGCAAGCCGCGTGCGACCGGCCAGGTGTCGGGTGCCTTCCTGGTGGGCTACGGCAGCTTCCGCTTCATTGCCGAGTACTTCCGCGAGCCCGACAGCTTCCTGGGGCTGCTGGCGCTGAACATGAGCATGGGCCAGTGGCTGTGCGTGCCGATGGTGCTGCTGGGCGTTGCGATCTGGTGGTGGGCCGGCCGCCGAGCGCACTGAAGGGGTGCAAAAGAAAACCTCCCGGTCTTGCGGCCGGGAGGCTGGACAAAGGGCTGGGCCCTACTGAGGAGATAGGTGACTGACAACAGTCACGCCTTGCTCCGATGCAAGGCCCATGCCACTTCGTGGCGCGGGCCGCTCAGGCCGCTTCCTTCTCGACGTGGCCGTGCCGGGTGTAAAGGAAGTCCAGCACCTCCTTGCGGCAGTGCACGTACTGCGGGTCCTCGGCCAGCGCCACCCGGTTGCGCGGGCGCGGCAGGTTCACCTCCAGGATCTCGCCGATGGTGGCGGCCGGCCCGTTGGTCATCATCACGATGCGGTCGGACAGCAGCACCGCCTCGTCGACGTCGTGGGTGACCATCACCACCGTGCTCTTGGTGCGGGCCACGATCTTGAGCAGCTCGTCCTGCAGGTGGGCGCGGGTCAGCGCGTCGAGGGCGCCGAATGGCTCGTCCATCAGCAGCACCTTGGGCTCCATGGCCAGGGCGCGCGCAATGCCCACCCGCTGCTTCATGCCGCCCGAGACCTCGTGCGGGCGCTTGCCGGCCGCATGTGCCATGTTCACCAGGGCCAGTGCTTCCTGGGTGCGCTCCTTCAGCCGTGCCTTGGGTTCCACATGGCCGAACACACGCTCCACCGCGAGGTAGACGTTCTCGAAGCAGGTGAGCCAGGGCAGCAGGGAGTGGTTCTGGAAGACCACCGCGCGCTCGGGGCCGGGGGCAGCGATCTCCTTGTTGTCGCACAGCAGCCCGCCCTCGGTGGGCGTCAGCAGGCCGGCGATGAGGTTCAGCAGCGTGGACTTGCCGCAACCCGAATGGCCGATCAGCGTGACGAACTCGCCGCGCGCGACCTGCAGGTTGATGTCGCGCAGTGCGTGGAAACGCCCCTTCTTGGTGGTGAACACCATCTCGGTGCGCTGGACGGCGATGAAGTTTTTCATGATGGGCAGGTCCTTCATCAGTCTTCGAACGAGAAACGCCGGGCCACCGCCATCAGCAGCTGCTCGAGCAGCAGGCCGACGATGCCGATTACGAAGATGGCGATGATGATGTGGGCGACGTTGAGGTTGTTCCACTCGTCCCACACCCAGAAGCCGATGCCGACGCCGCCGGTCAGCATCTCGGCCGCCACGATCACCAGCCAGGCCGTGCCCACCGACAGGCGCACGCCGGTCAGCATGTAGGGCAGCACCGCAGGGAAGAGGATCTTGGTGATGACCTTCCATTCGTTCAGGTTGAGCACGCGCGCCACGTTGAGGTAGTCCTGCGGCACCCGCTGCACGCCCACCGCGGTGTTGATGATCATCGGCCAGATGGAGCAGATGAAGATGGTCCAGATGGCGGCCGGGTTGGCCGACTTGAACACCATGAGGCCGATGGGCAGCCAGGCCAGCGGCGACACCGGCCGCAACAGGCTGATGAGCGGCGACACCATGCTGTTGAGCACGGCGAAGCGGCCGATCATGAAGCCCATCGGGATGCCGACCAGCGCGGCCAGGCCGAAGCCCAGGCCCACCCGCTGCAGCGAGTTCAGCACGTTCCAGCCGATGCCCTGGTCGTTCGGCCCGTTGCGGTAGAACGGATCGCCAAAGAGCTTGACGGCGGCATCGAAGGTGGCAGCCGGCGTGGGAAACCCGCTGGCACCGCTCATCGTGAGCAGCGCCCAGATGCCGATCAGCAGGGCGAGACCGAAGATGGGCGGCAGCACCTTGAGCGACACCGCGCGCCAGTCGATCGGCGAGCGGGCGGGCCTGGCCTGCGCCGGCGCGGCAGCAGGTGCAGCCGCGCGTGCGGAGGTGGCAGCGGGCCGTGCCGGCGTGTCGGGGGCCGACGCGCCGGTGGGATTGTGGAAGACAGCGCTCACCATGGCAGTGCTCCTTTCGCGTCAGACCTTGGCCTTGAAGCCGTCGGCGTACTTGGCCGGGTCCTTGCCGTCCCACACGGTGCCGTCGATCAGCTTGCTGCTGCGCATCGGCTCCTTGGGCACGTTGACCTTGGCCAGGGCCGCGCCCTGCTTGTAGATCTCGATCTGGTTGACCTGCTTTGCCACGCCCAGGTAGTCGGGATGGTCCTTCAGCAGGCCCCAGCGCTTGTGCTGGGTGAGGAACCACATGCCGTCGCTGAGGTACGGGAAGTTCACCAGGCCGTCGTTGTAGAACTTCATGTGGTTCGGGTCGTCCCAGGTCTTGCCCAGGCCGTTCTGGTAGCGACCCAGGATGCGCTGGTTGATCACGTCCACGCTGGTGTTGACGTAGGCCTTGTCGGCCACCGTCTCGGCCATCTTCAGCTTGTTCTGCAGGCCGGCGTCGATCCACTTGCTCGCTTCGAGGATGGCCGCCACCACCGCGCGCGCGGTGTTGGGGTACTTCTTCACGAACTCGGACGTGGTGCCCAGGGCCTTCTCGGGGTGGTCCTTCCAGATGTCCTGGGTGGTGACTGCGGTGATGCCGATGCCGTCGGCGATGGCCCGGTGGCCCCAGGGTTCGCCGACGCAGTAGCCGTCCATGTTGCCCACCCGCATGTTGGCCACCATCTGCGGCGGCGGCACGGTGATGACCTTGGCGTCCTTCATCGGGTTCACGCCGTAGGTCGCGAGCCAGTAGTACAGCCACATGGCGTGCGTGCCGGTGGGGAAGGTCTGCGCGAAGGTGTAGTCGCGCTTGTCGGTGGCCATCAGCTTGGCGAGGCTGGGGCCGTCCACCGCGCCCTTGTCGGACAGCTTCTTCGACAGCGTGATGGCCTGGCCGTTGTGGTTGAGGTTCATCAGGATGGCCATGTCCTTCTTCGGGCCGCCCACGCCGAGCTGCACGCCATAGATGAGGCCCCACAGCACATGCGCCATGTCGAGCTCGCCGTTGACCAGCTTGTCGCGCACGCCGGCCCAGGAGGCTTCCTTGGTCGGCACGATCTTGATGCCGTACTTCTTGTCGATGCCGAGCACCGAGGCCATCACCACCGAGGCGCAGTCGGTCAGCGGGATGAAGCCGATCCGGACCTCTTCCTTCTCGGGCTTGTCGGACCCGGCAGCCCAGACGGCGGTATGCAGGCCCGGCACCATGCTGGTGGCGCCCACGGCGGCAGTGGCTTTGATCAATTTGCGGCGTCCCATGTTGGCCTTCGGTTTGAACTCGGTGGACATCTGCTCTCTCTCCAGTAGCACCCGTGAACCAATGAAAAACGGCGTCGTCGCTCCCGCTGCGAAGGCAGCGGGGCGAAGACGCCGTTGTCGAAGAGCCCTCAACGTCGAGGAGCTCTTGGGGTAGGGATCGCCGTTGATCCCTGGGCGCTAGGCGAGCAAGAGGTGTGCCAGTGAATCCGGTGCGGCTGCGCACAAAAGATGTGCATGCCCGGGCGCACCCCGCGTGAGCTCACATGAGCACGTCGGCCACGTCGATCAGGCGCTGCGCCACGTCGGCCAGTCGCAGGCCGCGGTCCATGGCGGTCTTGCGCAGCCGGGCATACGCCTCTTCCTCGCTGAGCCCGTTGCGGGTCATCAGCAGGCCCTTGGCCCGATCGATCACCTTGCGCTCGGTGAGCTGCGTGCGTGCATCCGCGAGTTCGCGGCGCATCGTCTCCTCGTGCTGGAAGCGGGCCATGGCCACTTCGAGCACCGGCTTCACGCGGTCCGAGGCCAGGCCGGCGACCACATAGGCCGTCACGCCTGCGGCGATGGCGTCCTTCACATGGCTGGTGTCGTCGTCGTCGGTGAACAGCACGATGGGGCGGCGCTCTTCCCGCGTGGCCATGACCACATGCTCCAGCGTGTCGCGCGCCTGGCTTTCGGCGTCGACGATGATCATGTCGGGCTGGATCTGCGAGATGCGGTCGGGCAGGAAGGCGTCGACCGGCAGCACCGCCACGATGTTGTAGCCGTTCTCGAGCAGGCCGATGCGCAGGCTGCGCGAACGCTCCGCCTCCCACCACGCTTGCGTGTCCGCGGGGTCGGGCGCGAGCGAATCTGGTGCAACGATGACGATGCGCAGGGCAAGGACCGGGGTCATGCGACTGGCGCAGCAACATCTGCGCCAATGCCCGCAACCGTGCACAAATGCACAAGGGCCCGCTCGGGGCCCTTGCTCGTTGTTGGTGCAGGCGCAGCCTGCCGCACGATTCAGTTCGGGTCGACGGTGTTGCGCGCGCGGCGGATCCAGCCCAGCGGCATGAGGCTGCCGAACAGCGAGTCGGGCTCCGCCGTGCCGCGTTCGTCGAGCACGCCGTGCTCGCTCAGCATGTCGACGAACTCCTTCACCATGTTCCGGGCGAGTCCGCTGGCATGCATGAGCTGGACGACCGACACGTGCCGCTGCGACATCTCGTGCAGCATGCGCCGGTAGGCGGTGCGGTGATAGGCAGCCGGCAGGTCCGGCCAGCCCATGAGTTTGTAGGCCTTCATGGCTCCAACGACTTTCTTGTTGTCTGGGGATGGCCTGTTGGCCAGTTTTCCCATTTCGGGCGCAGAGTAGTACCAGTTTGTGACAAGCGGAAGGGGGGTCGGAGTTTTTTTCGGGTATTCACCAACACTTTTGGCACGCAACGATGGGCGAGCGACAGAAAGAGGTGGCCGGGACCCGGTGGCTACACTGCGGGCCTCATGTACGTGCTCGGCATCGAATCCTCCTGCGACGAAACCGGGGTGGCCCTGGTCAAGGCCGGCGACCAACCGGTGCCGCGCCTGCTCGCCCATGCATTGCACAGCCAGATCGACATGCACCAGGCCTATGGCGGCGTGGTGCCCGAGCTGGCGTCGCGTGACCACATCCGCCGCGTGCTGCCGCTGGCGCAGCAGGTGCTCGGCGCGGCCGGGCTGCCGCTGGATGCGGTGGAGGTGGTGGCCTACACCCGCGGGCCGGGCCTGGCCGGTGCGCTGCTGGTGGGCGCGGGGGTGGCCTGCGCGCTCGGCGCCGCCCTCGACCGGCCGGTCGTCGGCGTGCACCACCTCGAGGGCCACCTGCTGTCGCCCTTCCTGTCGGCTGATCCGCCGGAGTTCCCGTTCATTGCGCTGCTCGTATCCGGCGGCCACACCCAGCTGATGCGGGTGGACGGCGTCGGTGCCTATGAGCTGCTGGGCGAAACCATCGACGACGCCGCGGGCGAGGCTTTCGACAAGTCGGCCAAGCTGCTCGGCCTGGGCTACCCGGGCGGACCGGCGCTGGCGCGGCTGGCCGAATTCGGCGACGCCGCGTCGTTCGCCCTGCCCAGGCCGCTGCTCCACAGCGGCAAGCTGGACTTCTCGTTTGCCGGCCTCAAGACGGCGGTGAGGGTGCAGCTCGGCAAGCTGGGCCCCAATGTCTGCGAGCAATCAAGGGCAGACCTGGCCGCCGCCACCCAGGCGGCGATCGTCGATGTGCTCGTGGCCAAGTCGCTGGCTGCGCTCAAGGCGAGCGGACTGAAGCGGCTGGTGGTTGCAGGGGGGGTGGGGGCGAACCGGGCGCTGCGCGATCGGCTCGATGCCGAATGCCGCAAGCGCGGCGTGCGCGTGCACTACCCGGAGCTGCACCTGTGCACCGACAACGGCGCCATGATCGCGCTCGCCGCGGCCATGCGGCTGGAGTCGGGCCGGGCCGAGGCCCGGCGCGACTACGCCTTCGACGTGAAGCCGCGCTGGGAGCTCGGCACCGCCTGAAGAAAGGGCAGGGGCGGTGCGTTGGCGCGGCTCAACTCAGTTGACGGTGATGCGCGAGGCGGCCGGTGCCACCTTCTTGGCCAGTGTCAGCGTCAGCACGCCGTTGTCGAGCTTCGCCTGGGAGGCTGCGTCGTCCACTTCGACGGGCAGCGTGAAGCTGCGCGAATAGCTGACGGTGGAGCGCTCGCGGTGGACGGTGCGCTCGCCTTCCTTCCTTTCCTGGGGGGCCTGTGCTTGCGCTTCCAGGGTGACCTGGCGGCCGTCGACGGACACCTTCACGTCGTCCTTGGTCACGCCGGGGAGGTCCACCGTCACCGTGTAGGCGGTGTCGGTTTCGCTCAGGTCGAGGGCAGGGGTGCGGGCTGCGGTGCGGGCGGGTGCGCGCTGGCCGAAAGCATGGGCCAGGGCATCGTCGAACAGTCGGTCGAGCGCGCCGTTCACATAGAGGGTGCGGCCATGGCCGCGGCGGGTGGCGGGGATCAGGAACATGTCGGACTCCACGATTTGCGGGGTCTGCACGCTCGCAGCGCCCCATGCGGCTCGAATTGAGAGCGGCCGTTTTCATTTCAAGGGGCGGGTGGGGGCTGCCGGCCTCGGGCCGCACTCGGTCTATAATCCGCGGCTTCGGCTTCCGACCAGGGGGCTCGAAACAGGCACGGCGCGGGTAGGTTTCACCCGCGACCGCAAGTGAAAACGAAACCGTTCACGTCCTCCAAGCGGCCGTGCCGGTTTCACGACATAGGAAATCGACACATCATGTCCGTCGCCGACATCAACACCGCCGAGATCGTCAAGTCCAACGCCCGCAGCACTGGAGACACCGGCTCCCCCGAAGTGCAGGTGGCCCTGCTGACCGCTCGCATCAACGAGCTGACCCCGCACTTCAAGGCCCACCTGAAGGACCACCATGGCCGCCGCGGCCTGCTCAAGATGGTGAGCCGCCGCCGCAAGCTGCTGGACTACCTGAAGAACAAGGATGCCGACCGCTACACCGCGCTGATCCAGAAACTGGGCCTGCGCAAGTAAGGTCGCCGAGATGACGAAGAGCCTGTCTGGAGCGACCAGCGTCCAGCACAGGCTCTTTGTTTTTGGAGCCGGACACGATGCGAGTGTGGCAGTGTCATTCCAGCGCCGCTGAACGCGGCAGTTGCGCTGGAATGGCATACCGCTCAGGTGCCGGGCTCCAGGCCAAGCACGCGGCCCAACGCGTGCGTTTCATAGCCGTGCGGCCAGAACGCACGCTGAACTGGAGACACCCATGAGCATGTTCAACAAAGTCACCAAGACCTTCCAGTGGGGCCAGCACACCGTCACGATGGAAACCGGCGAGATCGCTCGCCAGGCGACCGGTGCGGTGCTGGTCAACATCGAGGACACCGTGGTGCTCGCCACCGTGGTGGCCGCCAAGAACGCCAAGCCCGGCCAGGACTTCTTTCCGCTGACGGTCGACTACATCGAGAAGACCTACGCCGCCGGCAAGATCCCCGGCAGCTTCTTCAAGCGTGAAGGCCGCCCGAGCGAACTCGAGACGCTGACCTCCCGTCTGATCGACCGCCCGATCCGCCCGCTCTTCCCGGACGGCTTCTTCAATGAAGTGCAGGTGGTCGTGCACGTGCTGTCGCTCAACCCCGAGGTCGAGGCCGACATCGCCGCGCTCATCGCCTCGAGCGCCGCGCTGGCCGTCTCTGGCATCCCGTTCAATGGCCCGATCGGCGCAGCGCGCGTGGGCTACATCAACGGCGAATACGTGCTGAACCCCGGCAAGACACAGCAGACCGAATCGCGCCTCGACCTCGTGGTCGCCGGCACCGAGGCCGCCGTGCTGATGGTCGAGTCCGAAGCCGACCAGCTGCCCGAAGACGTGATGCTGGGCGCCGTGGTGTTCGGCCACGACCAGGGCAAGATCGCCATCGCGGCCATCAACGACCTGGTCCGCGAGGCCGGCAAGCCCGAGTGGGACTGGCAGCCGCCCGCCAAGGACGAGTCCTTCATCGCCAAGGTCACTGCCCTGGCCGAAGAGAAGCTGCGCGCCGCCTACCAGATCCGTTCCAAGCAGGCCCGCACGCAAGCCACCCGCGAGGCCTATGCCTCGGTGAAGGAAGCGCTCAAGGCCGAAGGTGCCGAGTTCGACGAGGTGAAGGTCGAAGGCCTGCTGTTCGAGATCGAGGCCCGCATCGTGCGCGGCCAGATCCTCGCCGGCGAGCCGCGCATCGACGGCCGCGACACCCGCACGGTGCGCCCGATCGAGATCCGCACCGGCCTGCTGCCGCGCACCCACGGCTCGGCGCTGTTCACCCGCGGCGAGACCCAGGCGGTGGTGGTGGCCACGCTGGGCACCGAGCGCGATGCGCAGATCATCGATGCGCTGTCGGGCGAGTTCACCGACCGCTTCATGCTCCACTACAACATGCCCCCGTTCGCCACCGGCGAGACCGGCCGCGTGGGCAGCCCGAAGCGTCGCGAAATCGGCCACGGCCGCCTTGCCAAGCGTGCGCTGATCCCGGTGCTGCCGGCCAAGGACGAATTCGCCTACGCGATCCGCGTCGTGTCGGAGATCACCGAGTCGAACGGCTCCTCGTCGATGGCCTCGGTGTGCGGCGGCTGCCTCGCGCTGATGGACGCCGGCGTGCCGCTGAAGGCGCACGTCGCCGGCATCGCCATGGGCCTCATCAAGGAAGGCAACCGCTTCGCCGTGCTGACCGACATCCTGGGTGACGAGGATCACCTCGGCGACATGGACTTCAAGGTGGCAGGCTCCACCACTGGCGTGACCGCCCTGCAGATGGACATCAAGATCCAGGGCATCACGAAGGAGATCATGCAGGTGGCCCTGGCCCAGGCCAAGGAAGCCCGCATGCACATCCTCGGCAAGATGCAGGACGCCGTGTCCGGCGCCAAGACCGAGGTGTCGCAGTTCGCGCCGCGCCTGTACACGATGAAGATCAACCCGGAGAAGATCCGCGACGTGATCGGCAAGGGTGGCGCCACCATCCGTGCGCTGACCGAGGAAACCGGCACGACGATCGACATCGCCGAAGACGGCACGATCACCATCGCCTCCACCGACGGCGACAAGGCTGCCTTCGCCAAGAAGCGCATCGAGGAGATCACTGCCGAGGTCGAAGTGGGCAAGGTCTACGAAGGCCCGGTCACCAAGATCCTCGACTTCGGTGCGCTGGTGAACCTGCTGCCTGGCAAGGACGGCCTGCTGCACATCAGCCAGATCGCCCACCAGCGCGTCGAGAAAGTCACCGACTTCCTGAGCGAAGGCCAGATCGTCAAGGTCAAGGTGCTCGAGACCGACGAGAAGGGCCGCGTGAAGCTGTCGATGAAGGTGCTGCAGGAGCGCGGCGGCGACGCTGCCCAGCAGCAGCAACAACAGCAGCAACAGCAGCAGTAAGCAGGCTCGTGGAGGCGGGCGCGGCTCGAGTCGTGCCTGCCCGGGAGTGCACGCATGCGCGCAATCGAGATCTCGCAACCCGGCCGCCCCGAGGTGCTGCAACTCGTCGATCGCCCGGACCCCGTTCCCGGCGATGGCGAGGCGCTCATCCGCGTGCGCGCGGCGGGCGTGAACCGGCCCGACGTGCTCCAGCGCAAGGGCGTCTACCCGCCGCCGCCGGGGGCCTCGGACCTGCCGGGTCTCGAGGTCGCGGGCGAGATCGTCGGCGGTGACGCGCAGGCGCTTGCCGCCGCCGGGTTCAAGCCGGGGGATCGGGTCTGTGCGCTGGTGTCGGGCGGCGGCTATGCCGAGCTGTGCGCGGTGCCGGTGGGGCAGTGCCTGCCCGTGCCGGCCGGCTTCAGCGACCTTGAAGCCGCCAGCCTGCCCGAGACCTTCTTCACCGTCTGGTCCAACGTGTTCGAGCGCGGTCGCCTGCAGCCCGGCGAGACCCTGCTGGTGCAAGGCGGCAGCAGCGGTATCGGCGTCACCGCGATCCAGCTCGCCAAGGCGCTGGGCTCGACGGTGATCGTCACTGCCGGCGACGACGCCAAGTGCGCCTCCTGCCTGCAGCTCGGCGCCGACCATGCGGTGAACTACAAGACCGAGGACTTTGCCGAGGCGGTGCAGCGGCTGACGGCGAGCAAGGGCGCCGATGTGATCCTCGACATGGTGGCGGGCCCCTACGTGGCCCGCGAGCTGACCTGCCTGGCCGACGACGGCCGGCTGGTGATCATCGCGGTGCAGGGTGGGGTCAAGTCCGAAATCGATGCGGGCGCCGTGCTGCGCCGGCGACTGACGGTCACCGGCTCGACGCTGCGTCCCCGGTCGGTGGCCTTCAAGGCTGCCATCGCGGCGGCGCTGCGCCACAAGGTCTGGCCGCTGCTGGAGTCCGGGCGTGTGCGCCCGGTGATCCACCAGGTGTTCCCTGCCGCCGATGCCGCCCAGGCCCACGCGCTGATGGAATCCAGCACGCACGTCGGCAAGATCGTGCTGCAGTGGTGAACAACGGAGAACACAACATGCGACGCAAACTCGTGGTCGGCAACTGGAAGATGCATGGCAGCCATGCTGCCAATGCCGAGCTGCTGGCCGGCGTGCTGGCCGCCAAGCCCTACCTGGCCGACGTGGCGATGTGCGTGCCTTTCCCCTACCTGTCGGAAGTGGCCGTCGCCCTGACCGGCAGCCACCTGCTGTGGGGGGCGCAGGACGTGTCGGCCCATGAGCAGGGCGCCTACACCGGCGAGGTGTCGTCCACCATGCTGGCCGAGTTCGGCTGCCGGTACGCCATCGTCGGCCACTCGGAACGCAGGGCCTGCCACAACGAAACCGACCAGCTCGTGGCCGACAAGGCGAAGGCGGCCCTGGCCCACGGCGTGACGCCCATCGTGTGCGTCGGCGAGACGCTGGCGCAGCGCGAAGCCGGTGAAACCGAGATGGTCGTCAAGCGCCAGCTGTCGGCCGTGATCCACACGCTTACCCACTGCATCGGCGAGATCGTGGTGGCCTACGAGCCCGTGTGGGCCATCGGCACCGGCAGAACTGCCACGCCCGAGCAGGCGCAGGAGGTGCACGCGCTGCTGCGCAAGCAGCTGCATGCCGCCACGCCGCACGCCGGAGGCATGCGCCTGCTCTATGGCGGCAGCGTGAAGCCCGACAACGCGGCGGCCCTGTTCGCGCAGCCTGATATCGACGGCGGCCTCATCGGGGGCGCCTCGCTCAAGGCGGGCGATTTCGTTGCCATTTGCCGCGCGGCCGCCTGATCCGGCGCCGCGCAACTCGAGAGTTTCCGGAGAACTGACTATGCAGATGTTGATGACTGTGATGCTGGTGGCGCAGATGCTGGCCGCCCTGGTGATGATCGGCCTCGTGCTCATCCAGCACGGCAAGGGCGCCGACATGGGGGCCTCGTTCGGCAGCGGCGCCTCGGGCAGCCTGTTCGGTGCCACCGGCAGCGCCAACTTCCTGTCGCGGTCCACCGCCGTGTGTGCCACGGTGTTCTTCGTCTGCACGCTTGGTCTGGCCTACCTGGGCAATCAGCGCGGCGAGGCCACCGACGGCGGCAGCGTGCTCGACCGCCCCGTGGCACCTGTTCCGGCCGCGAGCGCGCCTGCGATTCCGGGTGCTGCGAGCGCTGCCGCCACCGACGCGGCACCTGTTGCGCCTGCAGCTTCGGGGCCTGCCCAGATCCCGACCAAGTGAGGCCGGCTTTCACGGGGCTGACATTGCTGTTGCGATGCAGCGCAGTGATTGAGAGTCGAAACGAATCGGGTTAGAATCTCAGGCTGTTCAGCGAGCCATTTCCTCATGCAAGCTGAGCAGCTCAAGGAATGTTGAGTGCGGTCAATCAGACCTGCTCGACGGACCTGGTAGAACCCTGGCAACAGGGGCCTGGCAACAGGGCCGACGTGGTGAAATTGGTAGACACGCTATCTTGAGGGGGTAGTGGCGAAAGCTGTGCGAGTTCGAGTCTCGCCGTCGGCACCAAACATAAGAATTTCTTTTCGGGTCGCATCCTCATCCGGTGTGCTGGCCCGAGCGCCCTGGCAGCGGCAAGCGATACAGGGACAAGCGGGCGCGCTGATCGTGAACTGGAGGGATTCCCCGCCCGATCACAGCAGCGCGCTTTGTTTTTGGCCGGATGACAGCGCAGCCAGACACCACACGAGCCACGCTAGACCATCTCACCACGGCGCACCAGCATGAGCCTTGAACAGTACCTTCCCGTCATCTTGTTCATCCTGGTCGGCGTCGGCGTCGGTGTCGCGCCCCAGGTGCTGGGATTCCTGCTCGGGCCGCGCAAGCCCGATGCCGAAAAGAACTCCCCCTACGAATGCGGCTTCGAGGCCTTCGAAGACGCCCGCATGAAGTTCGACGTGCGCTACTACCTGGTAGCCATCCTCTTCATCCTGTTCGACCTCGAGATCGCATTCCTCTTTCCCTGGGCCGTGGCGCTGCGCGAGATCGGCACCACCGGCTTCTGGGCCATGATGATTTTCCTGGGCATCCTCGTCGTGGGCTTCGCCTACGAGTGGAAAAAGGGCGCCCTGGACTGGGAATGACCACGAGGTAGCAAGTTATGGGTATCGAAGGCGTTCTCAAGGAAGGCTTCATCACCACCTCGGCCGACAAGCTGATCAACTGGTCCAAGACCGGCTCCCTGTGGCCGATGACCTTCGGGCTGGCCTGCTGCGCGGTCGAGATGATGCACGCGGGTGCCGCCCGCTACGACATCGACCGCTTCGGCATGCTGTTCCGGCCGAGCCCGCGCCAGAGCGATCTCATGATCGTGGCCGGCACCCTGTGCAACAAGATGGCGCCGGCGCTGCGCAAGGTCTACGACCAGATGGCCGAGCCGCGCTGGGTCCTCTCGATGGGCTCGTGCGCCAACGGCGGCGGCTACTACCACTACAGCTACTCGGTCGTTCGCGGCTGCGACCGCATCGTGCCGGTCGACGTCTACGTGCCCGGCTGCCCGCCCACTGCCGAAGCGCTGCTCTACGGCATCTTGCAGCTGCAGGCCAAGATCCGCCGCGAAAACACGATTGCCCGCTGAAGGCCCGAAGGCGCATGAATCACAAACTCGACGTTCTGCAACCTGCGCTCGAGGCAGCGCTGGCCGGCAAGATCAAGTCCCTGGTGCGCGACCACGGCGAGCTGACGCTCACGGTTGCCGCTGCCGACTACGCCGCGGCGGCCCTCACGCTGAGGGACCACCCCACGCTGAAGTTCGAGCAGCTGCTCGACCTCTGCGGCCTGGACTACTCCGCCTACAAGGACGGCGTGTTCGAGGGGCCGCGCTACTGCGTCGTGTCGCACCTGCTGTCGGTCACCCACAACTGGCGCCTGCGCCTGAAGGTGTTCGCGCCCGATGACAGCCTGCCCATGGTGGCGTCGGTCACCGAGGTGTGGAACTCGGCCAACTGGTTCGAGCGCGAAGCCTTCGATCTCTACGGCATCGTGTTCGACGGCCACGTGGACCTGCGCCGCATCCTCACCGACTACGGCTTCATCGGCCATCCGTTCCGCAAGGACTTCCCGGTCTCCGGCCATGTCGAGATGCGCTATGACCCCGAGCGCAAGCGCGTCATCTACCAGCCGGTGACGATCGAGCCGCGCGAAATCATTCCGCGCGTGATCCGCGAAGACAACTACGGCGGCCTGCACTGAGCACGTTATGGCTGAGATCAAGAACTACACCCTCAACTTCGGCCCGCAGCACCCTGCCGCCCACGGCGTGCTGCGCCTCGTGCTCGAACTCGACGGCGAGGTGATCCAGCGTGCCGACCCGCACATCGGCCTGCTGCACCGCGCGACCGAGAAGCTCGCCGAGACCCGCACCTTCATCCAGTCGCTGCCCTACATGGACCGCCTCGACTACGTGTCGATGATGTCCAACGAGCATGCGTACTGCATGGCCATCGAGAAGCTGCTGGGCATCGAGGTGCCGCTGCGTGCCCAGTACATCCGCGTGATGTTCGACGAGATCACGCGCCTGCTGAACCATCTGCTGTGGCTGGGCGCGCACGGGCTCGACTGCGGTGCGATGAACATCCTCATCTACTGCTTCCGCGAGCGCGAGGACCTGTTCGACGTGTACGAGGCCGTCTCCGGCGCGCGCATGCATGCGGCCTACTACCGCCCGGGCGGCGTGTACCGCGACCTGCCGGACAGCATGCCGCAGTACAAGGTCTCGAAGATCCGCAACGCGAAGGCGCTGGCCAAGCTCAACGAGAACCGCCAGGGCACGCTGCTCGACTTCCTCGACGACTTCTGCCGCCGCTTCCCGAAGAACGTCGACGACTACGAGACCCTGCTCACCGACAACCGCATCTGGAAGCAGCGCACCGTCGGCATCGGCGTCGTGTCGCCCGAGCGTGCCCTCAACCTCGGGTTCACCGGCCCGATGCTGCGCGGCTCCGGCGTGCAGTGGGACCTGCGCAAGAAGCAGCCCTACGAGGTGTACGACCGCCTGGACTTCGACATCCCGGTGGGCACCAACGGCGACTGCTACGACCGCTACCTAGTGCGCGTGGAAGAGATGCGCCAGTCCAACCGCATCATCAAGCAGTGCGTCGACTGGCTGCGTGCCAACCCCGGCCCGGTGATCACCGACAACCACAAGGTCGCCCCGCCGTCGCGCGTGGACATGAAGACCAACATGGAAGAGCTGATCCACCACTTCAAGCTGTTCACCGAAGGCTTCCACGTCCCCGAGGGCGAGGCCTATGCCGCGGTCGAGCACCCGAAGGGCGAGTTCGGCATCTACATCGTCAGCGACGGCGCCAACAAGCCCTACCGCCTGAAGATCCGTCCGCCCGGCTTCTCGCACCTGGCCGCCATGGACGAGATGTCGCGCGGCCACATGATTGCCGATGCCGTGGCCGTGATCGGCACGATGGACATCGTGTTCGGCGAGATCGACAGATGAGTGCTGCCACCATGTTCAGCCCCGAGACCTACAAGCGCTTCGACCGCGAGGTCGCCAAGTACCCGGCCGACCAGAAGCAGTCTGCCGTGATGGCCTGCCTGGCCATCGTGCAGCAGGAGCAGGGCCACGTGTCGCCCGAGAGCGAGCAGGCGGTGGCCGACTACCTCGGCATGCCGGCCATCGCGGTGCACGAGGTGTTGACCTTCTACAACATGTACAACCAGCAGCCGGTGGGCAAGTTCAAGCTCAACGTCTGCACCAACCTGCCGTGCCAGCTGCGCGACGGCCAGACGGCGCTGCAGCACCTGTGCACCAAGCTCGGGGTGGAAGAGGGCGGCACCACCGCCGACGGCCTGTTCACCGTGCAGAAGAGCGAGTGCCTGGGCGCCTGCGCCGACTCGCCGGTGATGCTGGTGAACGACCGCCAGATGGTCAGCTTCATGAACAACGAACGGCTCGACGCGCTGATCGAGACGCTCAAGGCCGAGGCACGTTAAAGCGATGCTGGACCTTTCCCAATTCCAGGCCACCGGTCGCGAGACCTGTTTTCATGGCCGCCACATCTCTTCCCAGATCTATGCCGGCCTCGACGGCAGCAACTGGCGCCTGAAGGACTACGTGGCGCGCGGTGGCTACGAGGCGCTGCGCAAGATCCTGGCTGCCGAAGGCGGCATGACGCCCGAGCAGGTGATCGCCGAGGTCAAGCTGTCGGGCCTGCGCGGCCGCGGCGGCGCAGGCTTCCCGACCGGGCTCAAGTGGAGCTTCATGCCGCGCCAGTTCCCGGGCCAGAAGTACCTCGTCTGCAACTCCGACGAGGGCGAGCCCGGCACCTGCAAGGACCGCGACATCCTGCTCTACAACCCGCACATCGTGATCGAAGGCATGGCGATCGCCGCCTATGCGATGGGCATCAGCGTGGGCTACAACTACATCCACGGCGAAGTCTTCGGCGCCTACGAGCGCTTCGAGGAGGCACTGGAAGAAGCCCGTGCGGCCGGCTTCCTGGGCGACAACCTGCTCGGCTCCGGCTTCTCGTTCCAGCTGCATGCGCACCACGGCTTCGGCGCCTACATCTGCGGCGAGGAGACGGCGCTGCTCGAATCGCTCGAAGGCAAGAAGGGCCAGCCGCGCTTCAAGCCGCCGTTCCCGGCGAGCTTCGGCCTGTACGGCAAGCCCACCACCATCAACAACACCGAGACCTTCGCGGCAGTGCCCTGGATCATCCGCAACGGCGGCCAGGCCTACCTCGAATGCGGCAAGCCGAACAACGGCGGCACCAAGATCTTCTCGGTGGTGGGTGACGTCGAGCGCCCCGGCAACTACGAGATCCCCCTGGGCACGCCGTTTTCGAAGCTGCTCGAGCTGGCCGGCGGCGTGAAGGGCGGCAAGGCGCTGAAGGCGGTCATCCCAGGCGGTTCGTCGGCGCCCGTGCTGCCGGCGGCCATCATGATGGACACGACGATGGACTACGACGCCATCGCCAAGGCCGGCTCGATGCTCGGCTCGGGCGCGGTCATCGTGATGGACGAGACCCGGTGCATGGTGAAGTCGCTGCTGCGCCTGTCGTACTTCTACATGCACGAGTCCTGCGGCCAGTGCACCCCCTGCCGCGAAGGCACCGGCTGGATGTGGCGCGTGATCGAGCGCATCGAGCACGGCAAGGGCCGGCCCGAAGACCTCGACCTGCTGAACTCGGTGGCCGACAACATCCAGGGCCGCACCATCTGCGCGCTGGGCGACGCCGCCGCGATGCCGGTGCGGGCCTTCATCAAGCATTACCGCGACGAGTTCGCGCACCACATCGAACACAAGACCTGCAAGGTCCCGGCGTACGTTTAAGCGAGGGACCGAACGACCATGGTTGAAATCGAACTCGACGGACAGAAGGTCTCGGTGCCGGAAGGCAGCATGGTGATGCATGCGGCCGACAAGGCCGGCGCCTACATCCCGCACTTCTGCTACCACAAGAAGCTCTCCATCGCCGCCAACTGCCGCATGTGCCTGGTCGACGTCGAAAAGGCGCCCAAGCCGATGCCGGCCTGCGCCACGCCGGTGACGCAGGGCATGATCGTGCGCACCAAGAGCGACAAGGCGGTCAAGGCACAGCAGGGCGTGATGGAGTTCCTGCTCATCAACCACCCGCTCGACTGTCCGATCTGCGACCAGGGCGGCGAATGCCAGCTGCAGGACCTGGCCGTGGGCTACGGCAAGTCGGCCTCGCGCTACGAAGAGGAAAAGCGCGTCGTCTTCCACAAGGAAGTCGGCCCGCTGCTGTCGCTCGAGGAGATGACCCGCTGCATCCACTGCACCCGCTGCGTGCGCTTCGGCCAGGAAGTGGCCGGGCAGATGGAGCTGGGCATGATCCATCGCGGCGAGCATTCCGAGATCACCACCTTCATCGGCAACACCGTCGACTCCGAGCTGTCGGGCAACATGATCGACCTGTGCCCGGTCGGCGCCATCACCAGCAAGCCGTTCCGCTACAGCGCCCGCACCTGGGAGCTGTCGCGCCGCAAGAGCGTGAGCCCGCACGATTCCACCGGCGCCAACCTGATCGTCCAGGTCAAGGGCGGCGAGGTGAAGCGCGTGGTCCCGCTCGAGAACGAGGCCGTCAACGAATGCTGGCTGGCCGACCGCGACCGCTTCTCGTATGAAGCGCTCAACAGCGAAGAACGCCTGACCACGCCCATGCTCAAGCAGGGCGGCCAATGGGTGCCGGTCGACTGGACCCAGGCGCTCGAATACGTGGCCAACGGCCTGAAGCAGATCAAGGCCGAACACGGTGCGCAGCAGATCGGCGCACTGGCCACGGCGCATGGCACCGTCGAGGAACTCCACCTCCTGGCCAAGCTGGTGCGCGGCTTGGGCAGCGACAACATCGACCACCGCCTGCGCCATGCCTCCTTCGAGGCCGCCGACGGCGCCCGCTGGCTGGGCATGCCCATCGCCACGCTGTCCACGCTCGACCGTGCCTTCGTGATCGGCTCGTTCCTGCGCAAGGACCACCCCCTGTTCGCCCAGCGCCTGCGCTACGCCGCCAAGCGCGGCGCGCAGGTGCACAGCCTGCATGCGGTGGCCGACGACTGGCTGCTGCCGGTGGCGCAGCGGCTGCTGGCCGCCCCGAGCCGCTGGGTTGGGGCGCTGGCCGAAGTGGCCGCGGCCGTGGCCGCCAGCAAGGGCATCGCGGCGCCGCTGGCGGCAGACCCTGGCGCGGCGGCGCAGGCCATCGCGGCCTCGCTGCTGTCCGGCCAGAACAAGGCGGTGCTGCTGGGCAATGCCGCCGCGCAGCATCCGCAAGCCGAGCAGCTGCTCGCGCTGGGCCAGTGGATCGCCGAACAGACCGGCGCCGGCTGGGGCTACCTGGGCGAAGCCGCCAACAGCGTGGGCGCGCAGCTGGTGGGCGCGCAGCCGAAGCAGGGCGGCCTCAACGCCGCCCAGATGCTGGCCAAGCCGCTCAAGGCCTACCTGCTGCTCAACGCCGAACCCGAACTCGACGCGGCCGATCCGTCGCAGGCGGCATCTGCCGTCGCCGGTGCCGAGATGGTCGTGGCCATGACGGCCTTCAAGACCCGCGCGCTCGACTATGCCGACGTGCTGCTGCCGATCGCTCCCTTTGCCGAGACGTCGGGCACCTTCGTCAACGCCGAAGGCCGCGTGCAGAGCTTCCACGGCGTGGTGAAGCCGCGCGGCGAAACCCGGCCGGCCTGGAAGGTGCTGCGCGTGCTGGGCGGCCTGCTCGGGCTGCAAGGCTTCGCGCAGGAAAGCTCCGAAGAAGTGAAGGCCGAGGCGCTGGGCGACCTCTCGGCATTGCCGGGCAAGCTCGGCAACCGCACCCAGGCTGCCGTGGCCGCCGCCCCGGCTGCTTCCGAAGGGCTGGAGCGCGTGGCCGACGTGCCGATCTACAGCGCCGACGCGCTGGTGCGCCGCGCGCCTTCGCTGCAGCTCACCGCCGATGCCCGCCCGCCGGTGGCCTCGCTGCCGCCGGCGCTGTGGCAGAGCCTGGGCCTGGCAGAAGGTGCGCAGGTGTCGGTGTCGCAGGGCGAGGCCCGCGTGGTGCTGGCGGCGCGGCTGGATGCAGGCCTTGCGGCCAACACCGTGCGCGTGCCGGCCGGCCATCCGCTGACCGCATCGCTGGGTGCGATGTTCGGCGCCGTGCGCGTCGAAAAGGCCTGAGGACCGCAGCATCATGATCGACACCATCAACAACTTCGGCGGTTCGTTGCTCGGCGGCGCCTGGCCGGTGGCCTGGACGCTCATCAAGATCGTCTGCGTGCTGCTGCCGCTGCTGGGCTGCGTGGCCTACCTCACGCTGTGGGAGCGCAAGGCCATCGGCTGGACTCAGATCCGCCCGGGCCCCAACCGCGTGGGCCCGTTCGGCCTGCTGACCCCGATCGCCGACGCGGTGAAGCTGATCTTCAAGGAGATCATCCTCCCCACCGCCTCGAGCAAGGGCCTGTTTCTGCTCGGCCCGGTCATGACCATCATGCCGGCGCTGGCCGCCTGGGCGGTCGTGCCCTTCGGGCCCGACGCAGCGCTGGCCAACATCAATGCCGGCCTGCTGTTCCTGATGGCCATCACGTCGATGGAGGTCTACGGCGTCATCATCGCCGGCTGGGCCTCGAACTCGAAGTACGCCTTCCTGGGCGCGCTGCGTGCGTCGGCCCAGATGGTGAGCTACGAGATCGCGATGGGCTTCGCGCTCGTCGTGGTGCTCATGGTCAGCGGCTCCCTCAACATGACCGAAATCGTGCTGGGGCAGGGCAGGGGCTGGTTCGCCGAGCACGGCGCGACCTTCCTGTCCTGGAACTGGCTGCCGCTGCTGCCGATCTTCATCGTCTACTTCATCTCGGGCCTGGCCGAAACCAACCGCCACCCGTTCGACGTGGTGGAAGGCGAGTCGGAGATCGTCGCGGGCCACATGATCGAGTACTCGGGCATGGCCTTCGCCATGTTCTTCCTGGCCGAGTACGCCAACATGATCCTGGTGTCGGCGCTGGCCGTCGTGATGTTCCTCGGCGGCTGGATGGCGCCGGTGTCGTTCTCGCTGTTCGGCATGGACACCCCGGCGTGGATCCAGAACTCGATGTGGTTCTGGAACTGGTTCTGGCTGTTCGCCAAGACCTTCGTCGTGGTGACGCTGTTCCTGTGGGTGCGCTCGACCTTCCCGCGCTTCCGCTACGACCAGATCATGCGTCTGGGCTGGAAGATCTTCATTCCGGTCACGCTGGTGTGGCTGGTGGTCGTGGGGCTGTGGATCCAGTCGCCCTGGAACATCTGGAAGTAAGCAATCAAAGGAGCACGCGCCATGTCCGCAGTGGCTTCGGTCAAAGAATTTTTCAGTACCTTCCTGCTCACCGAGCTGTTCAAGGGCATGAAGCTGACGGGTCGTCACTTCCTGTCGCCGCACATCACGGTGCAGTTCCCTGAGGAAAAGACGCCGCTGTCGCCGCGCTTCCGCGGCCTGCACGCACTGCGCCGCTATGAAAACGGCGAAGAGCGCTGCATCGCCTGCAAGCTGTGCGAGGCGGTGTGCCCGGCGCTGGCCATCACCATCGAGTCCGACGTTCGCGCCGACGGCTCGCGCCGCACCACGCGCTACGACATCGACCTCACCAAGTGCATCTTCTGCGGCTTCTGCGAAGAAAGCTGCCCGGTCGACTCGATCGTGGAAACCCACATCCTCGAGTACCACGGCGAAAAGCGCGGCGACCTGTACTTCACCAAGGACATGCTGCTGGCCGTGGGCGACCGCTACGAGAAGGAAATCGCCGCGAACAAGGAGGCGGACGCGAAGTACCGCTGAGGGCTTCGACCCTCGCCAGCCGCAAGGCGATGGGCCGCGCTGAAGGCGCGGCCCGCTTCACGAGAACGACATGGATACCAAGACCGCGCTTTTTTTCGTCTTTTCAGCGATCCTGCTGTTCGCCTCCTTCAGGGTGATCACGGCGCGCAACCCCGTGCATGCGGCACTGTTCCTCGTGCTGGCCTTCTTCAACGCAGCCTGCGTCTGGATGCTGCTGGAGGCCGAGTTCCTTGCCATCGCCCTGGTGCTCGTCTATGTGGGCGCGGTGATGGTGCTGTTCCTGTTCGTGCTGATGATGCTCGACATCAACGTCGATGCCTTGCGGCAGGGCTTCTGGAAGCACTTCCCGGTGGCCGGTTTCGTGGGCGTGGTCATCGCCATCGAGATGGCCTGGGTGCTGATGCGCGGCTTCAACCTGCCCGAGCCCAAGGGCCTGTCGCCTGAACTGGCCAAGATGGGCAACACCAAGCTGCTGGGCATCGAGGTCTACACGCAATACCTCTATCCGCTGCAGATCGCGGCCGTGATCCTGCTGGTGGCCATCATCGCCGCCATCGCGCTCACGCTGCGCCGGCGCAAGGACTCCCGCTACATCGACCCGGCCCAGCAGGTGAAGGTCAAGAAGTCGGACCGCCTGCGCGTGCTGAACATGAAGCCCGAAGTGGCGCCGCCGCCTGCCGCGCCCGAAGCCAACAACGCAGGAGGCCAGGCATGAGCGGCATCACCCTCGGACACTACCTGTCGCTGGGCGGCATCCTGTTCGCGATGTCGGTGATCGGCATCTTCCTGAACCGCAAGAACCTGATCGTGCTGCTGATGGCGATCGAGCTGATGCTGCTGGCGGTCAACCTGAACTTCGTGGCGTTTTCTCGCTATCTCGACCCGGTCACTTCGGATCCCATGGCCGGCCAGGTCTTCGTGTTCTTCATCCTGACCGTGGCAGCCGCCGAGTCGGCCATCGGCTTGGCCATCCTGGTGGTGCTGTTCCGCAACCGCTCGACCATCAACGTCGACGAGCTCGACGCGCTCAAAGGCTGACGAGGGAGCGAACAACAACATGACTCAACTCTCCCAGAACCTGCTCGTCGCCGTGCCGGCGGCGCCGCTGGTCGGCGCCATCGTCGCGGGCCTGTTCGGCAAGGCGGTCGGCCGCCGCGGCGCGCACGCCATCACCATCCTCGGCGTGCTGGTGGCCTTCATCATCTCGGCCATGGTGCTCAAGGCCGTCGCGGTGGACGGCGCGCGCTTCAACGAAACCGTCTACGAATGGATGGTGGTGGGCGGCATCAAGATGGAGGTCGGCTTCCTCGTCGACGGCCTCACCGCCATGATGATGTGCGTGGTGACCTTCGTGTCGCTGATGGTGCACATCTACACCATCGGCTACATGGAAGAAGACCCGGGCTACCAGCGCTTCTTCTCGTACATCTCGCTGTTCACCTTCTCGATGTTGATGCTCGTGATGAGCAACAACTTCCTGCAGCTGTTCTTCGGCTGGGAGGCGGTGGGCCTGGTGTCCTACCTGCTGATCGGCTTCTGGTTCAAGCGGCCCACGGCGATCTTCGCCAACATGAAGGCCTTCCTGGTCAACCGGGTCGGCGACTTCGGCTTCATCTTGGGCATCGGCCTGATCGTGGCCTACGCGGGCACGCTCAACTACGGCGAGGCCTTCGCCAAGGGCGGCGAGCTGGCCAAGCTCAACTTCCCCGGCACGGAGTGGATGCTGATCACGGTGACCTGCATCTGCCTGTTCATCGGCGCCATGGGCAAGAGCGCGCAGTTTCCGCTGCACGTGTGGCTGCCCGACTCGATGGAAGGCCCGACGCCGATCTCCGCGCTGATCCACGCCGCCACCATGGTGACGGCCGGCATCTTCATGGTGGCGCGCATGTCGCCGCTCTTCGAGCTGTCCGACACGGCGCTGAGCTTCATCCTCGTGATCGGAGCCATCACCGCGCTGTTCATGGGCTTCCTGGGCATCATCCAGAACGACATCAAGCGGGTGGTGGCCTATTCCACGCTCTCGCAGCTGGGCTACATGACGGTGGCGCTGGGTGCCTCGGCCTACTCGGTGGCGGTGTTCCACCTGATGACGCACGCCTTCTTCAAGGCGCTGCTGTTCCTGGCCGCCGGCTCGGTGATCATCGGCATGCACCATGACCAGGACATCCGCAACATGGGCGGCCTGCGCAAGTACATGCCCATCACCTGGATCACCTCGCTGCTGGGCTCGCTCGCTTTGATCGGCACGCCGCTGTTCGCCGGCTTCTACTCGAAGGACATGATCATCGAGGCGGTGCATGCCAGCGAGCTGGCCGGCTCGGGCTTCGCCTACTTCGCGGTGATGGCGGGCGTGTTCGTCACGGCCTTCTACTCCTTCCGCATGTACTTCCTGGTGTTCCACGGCAAGGAGCGTTTCGGGCATGCCGCCGACGACCACCACCACGACCACCATGGCGATGCCGACGACGAGGAGCCGTCGGCCGACCACCACCACGGCCTGGCGCCCGGCGAGAAGCCGCACGAGTCGCCCTGGGTGGTGACCGCGCCGCTGCTGCTGCTGGCGGTGCCCTCGGTCGTGATTGGCTTCATGACCATCCAGCCCATGCTGTTCGGCGAGTTCTTCAAGGACGCGATCTTCGTCGACGCCGCCAGGCACCCGGCGATGGCCGAGCTGGCCGGGCATTTCCACGGCGCGGTGGCGATGGCCTTGCATGCCTTCACGACGCCGGTGTTCTGGCTCGCGCTGGCCGGCGTGGCGCTGTCCTACTTCTTCTACATGGTGAAGCCGGAGATCCCCGCGGCCATCAAGGCGCGCTTCGGCTTCGTGTATCGCATCCTGGAAAACAAGTACTACATGGACTGGATCAACGAGCACATCTTCGCTCCCGCCGCTCGCGGCCTGGGTCGCGGGCTGTGGAAGGGCGGCGACGTGGCCGTGATCGACGGCGTGCTGATCAACGGCTCGGCCCGCGTGGTCGGCTGGGTCGCCTCGGTCGTGCGCCTGTTCCAGTCTGGCTACATCTACCACTACGCCCTGGTCATGATCGTCGGCGTGCTGGCGCTGATGAGCTGGTTCGTCTGGCAGTACAAGTGAGCAGCGGGGACTAGAACAAATGGCTTACCTTTCCCTCGCGATCTGGCTGCCCATCGCCGTCGGCGTGCTGCTGCTGGCCATCGGCCGTGACGAACATGCGAACAACGTGCGCTGGATCGCCCTGGCCGGCGCGGTGCTGAGCTTCGTCGTCACCATTCCGCTCATCACCGGCTTCGACGCCAGCACGGCGGCGATGCAATTCACCGAAACGCTGCCCTGGATCGAGCGCTTCAACGTGCACTACCGCCTGGGCGTCGACGGCCTGTCGGTGTGGTTCGTGCTGCTCACGGCCTTCATCACCATCATCGTGGTGATCTCGGCCTGGGAGGTGATCGACACCCGCGTGAACCAGTACATGGGCGCCTTCCTCATCCTCTCCGGCCTGATGGTCGGCGTGTTCTCGGCGCTCGACGGCCTGCTGTTCTACGTGTTCTTCGAGGCCACGCTGATCCCGATGTACATCATCATCGGCATCTGGGGCGGCCCGCGGCGCGTGTATGCGGCCTTCAAGTTCTTCCTGTACACGCTGCTGGGCTCGCTGCTGATGCTCGTCGCGCTGATCTACCTGTACTACAAGTCGGGTGGCAGCTTCGACATCCTCGCCTGGCACAAGCTGCCGCTGCCCATGTCGGCGCAGACGCTGCTGTTCTTCGCCTTCTTCGCGGCCTTCGCGGTGAAGGTGCCGATGTGGCCGGTGCACACCTGGCTGCCCGATGCACACGTCGAGGCGCCGACCGGTGGCTCGGTGGTGCTGGCGGCCATCATGCTGAAGCTGGGGGCCTACGGCTTCCTGCGCTTCTCGCTGCCCATCGTGCCGGACGCCAGCAAGGAATGGGCGGCCTTCGTCATCGCCCTGTCGCTGATCGCCGTGCTCTACATCGGCCTGGTCGCGCTGGTGCAGAACGACATGAAGAAGCTGGTGGCCTATTCGTCGATCGCCCACATGGGCTTCGTGACGCTGGGCTTCTTCATCTTCAATGAGCTGGGCATCGCCGGCGGCATCGTGCAGATGATCTCGCACGGCTTCGTGTCGGGCGCCATGTTCCTGTGCATCGGCGTGCTGTACGACCGGGTGCATTCGCGCGAGATCTCGTCCTATGGCGGCGTGGTCAACACCATGCCCAAGTTCGCTGCCTTTGCCGTGCTGTTTGCCATGGCCAACTGCGGCCTGCCGGGCACCAGCGGCTTCGTCGGCGAGTGGATGGTGATCCTGGGCACGGTGCAGGCCAACTTCTGGCTGGCTGCCCTGGCGGCCACGACGCTGATCTTCGGCGCGGCCTACACCCTGTGGATGGTCAAGCGGGTCTACTTCGGCGACGTCGCCAATGAAGACGTCCGCACGCTGTCCGACATCAACAAGCGCGAGTTCTTCATGATGGCGCTGCTGGCAGCGGCCGTGCTGTGGATGGGCGTGTACCCCAAGCCCGTCACCGACGTGATGCAGACGTCGGTCGCCGAGCTGATCAAGCACGTGGGCATCTCGAAGCTCAATTGAGGAACTGGGGCCGAACGACATGACTGAAATGAACTGGCTCGCGGTCTATCCCGAGATCCTGCTGTTGGCGATGGCCTGCGTGATCGCGGTCGTCGACCTGTTCGTCGCCTCCGAGCGGCGCACGCCGACCTACGTGCTCAGTCTGCTGACGCTGGTGGCAGTGGCGGTGATGCACCTGGCCTACTTCCAGGGCGGCTTCACGCTCTACGCGATGCAGGGCATGGTGGTGTCCGACCCGATGGGGCACCTGCTGGCCTTCTTCGCCACGCTGGCTGTGCTGGTCACGCTCGTGTACTCGCGCTACTACGCCGCCGACCGCGACATCCTCAAGGGCGAGCTGTTCACGCTCAGCCTGTTCTCGCTGCTGGGCATCTCGGTCATGGTGTCGGGCAACAACTTCCTGGTCATCTACCTCGGCCTGGAGCTGATGTCGCTGTCGCTGTATGCGCTCGTCGGCCTGCGCCGCGACCACACCGAGTCCACCGAAGCCGCGATGAAGTACTTCGTGCTGGGCGCGCTCGCCAGCGGCTTCCTGCTCTACGGCCTGTCGATGATGTACGGCGCCACCGGCTCGCTCGACCTGCCGGAGGTCTTCAAGGCCATCGGCACGGGCCAGATCAATACCCAGGTGCTGGTGTTCGGCGTGGTGTTCGTGGTGGCCGGCCTGGCCTTCAAGCTGGGCGCGGTGCCGTTCCACATGTGGATCCCCGACGTCTACCAGGGCTCGCCCACGGCGGTGACGCTGCTCATCGCGGGCGCACCCAAGATCGCCGCCTTCGCCATCGTGATCCGCCTGCTGGTGGAAGGCATGCTGGGCCTCGCGGTCGACTGGCAGCAGATGCTGGTGGTGCTGTCGGTCGCGTCGCTGGTGGTGGGCAACCTCGCCGCCATCGCCCAGACCAACCTGAAGCGCATGCTGGCCTACTCGACCATCGCGCAGATGGGCTTCATGCTGCTGGGACTCACCTCGGGCGTGGTCACCGGCAACACGCTGTCGGCGGCCAACTCGTACAGCTCGGCGATGTTCTACGTCATCACCTACGTGCTGACGACGCTGGGCACCTTCGGCACCATCATGCTGCTCGCCCGCAAGGGCTTCGAAGCCGAGGAGATCGACGACCTCAAGGGCCTCAACCAGCGCAGCCCGCTGATCGCGGGCGTGATGGCGGTGTTCATGTTCTCGCTGGCAGGCATCCCCCCGACGGTGGGCTTCCACGCCAAGCTGGCGGTGCTGCAGGCGCTCGTGTCCACCAACGTGGCCGGCTATGTGTGGCTGGCCGTGGTGGCGGTGCTGCTGTCGCTGATCGGCGCCTTCTACTACCTGCGGGTCGTCAAGGTGATGTACTTCGACGAGGCATCCGACACCTCGGTGATCCCGTCGGCCGGTGGCGCCCGCGCGCTGCTGTCGCTCAACGGCGCGGCCGTCCTGGTGTTCGGCGTCCTGCCGGGCGGCCTGATGACGATGTGCGCCTACGCGATCCAGAAATCGCTCGCCAGCTGAGTCCGGCGAGCGTTGGCGTGGCCCTTGCTTGCCACGCCGCCAGAGAGGCAGGCGCATGACGCAAGAACACCCGGACAACAAGGACGGCGACGGCCACCTGCGCGAGACGCAGGTCAGCAGCCAGCAGGCCTGGCGCGGGGGCTTCCTCGATGTGCGGCGCGACATGGTGCGCCTGCCCAATGGCCGTGAAGCCGCCCGCGAGTACATCGTCCACCCCGGAGCGGTGGTCATCATCCCGCTGCTTGACGACGGCCGGCTGGTGGTCGAGCGCCAGTTCCGCTACCCGCTGCAGCGCAGCTTCATCGAGTTCCCCGCGGGCAAGATCGACCCGGGCGAAGACACGCTGAACTGCGCGCGCCGCGAACTCGCCGAGGAAACCGGCTACCACGCGGCCGAATGGGCCCGTGCGGGGGTGCTGCACAACGCCATCGCCTACTCGACCGAAGGCATCGAGATCTGGTTCGCCCGCGGCCTCACGGCCGGCGAGCGGTCGCTCGACGACGGCGAATTCCTCGACGTGTTCGCCTTGTCGGCCAACGAGCTGGAAGCCATGGCCGCCCGCGGTGAACTCACCGATGCCAAGACCCTGATCGGCCTGCTGTGGCTGCGCCAATGGCGCGCCGGCCATTGGGACTTGTCCTGGCAGCCGGTTCCGCCGGTTACACCCGCCGGATAATGACCGCACGATGAAGGTCCTCAACCTCCAGTGCAGTCACGGCCACGGCTTCGAAGGCTGGTTCGGCTCAGAAGACGACTACCAGTCCCAGCTCGAACGCGGCCTGGTCGAATGCCCGCTGTGCGCCGACAAGGCGGTCACCCGCCTGCCCAGCGCCCCGCGCCTCAACCTGTCGGGCTCGCGCGAAGAAGTGATGGTGGTGCCGTCTTCCGGCCGGCCTGTGGCGCCCACGCCCGAGCAGGCCAGCGTCGAGGCCTTGTGGCTGGGGGCGGTGCGCCACGTGATGGCCAACACCGAAGACGTGGGTGAACGTTTCGCCGAAGAGGCGCGCCGCATTCACTACGGCGAAACCGAACACCGCGGCATCCGCGGGCGTGCGTCCACCGAAGATGCGCAGGCCCTGCGCGACGAGGGCATCGAGGTGATGGCGCTGCCGCTGCCGGCAGCCCTCAAGGGCCCGACCCAGTAAGGGGCGGCTTCAGAGCACCCGGCCCGGGTTGAGCCGGTTCTCCGGGTCGAGCGCCCGCTTGATCGAACGCATCAGCCCCAGCGCGACCGCCGGCTTGCGCCGGGCCAGTTCGTCGCGCTTGAGTGCGCCGATGCCGTGCTCGGCCGAGATCGAGCCGCCATGGGCGAGCACCGCGTCGTACACGAGCGCATTCACCGAGGCCTCGTGCGCGGCCAGGAACTCGTCGGCCACCACACCTTCGGGCGCCTGCACGTTGTAGTGCAGGTTGCCGTCGCCCAGGTGCCCGAAGTTGACCAGCCGCACGCCGGCAAAGGCCGTGCGCAGCGCGGCATCGGTGCTGGCCACGAAGGCCGGGATGCGCGAAACGGGCAGGGCGATGTCGTGCTTGATGTTGAGCCCTTCCTCGGCCTGCGCCAGCGGGATGGACTCGCGCAGGTGCCACAGCGCCTGCGACTGCGCCCGGCTTTCGGCCACCGCCGCATCGGTGATCACGCCGGCCTCGAGTGCCGCCTCGAGCAGCGCCTCGAAACCCTCGCGCGCATGAGCCTCGCTTTCGGTGTCCGACTGTTCGAGCAGCACCATCCACGGGCTCGGCCCCAGCGGCCGCGGCAGGTGCGGGAAGTGCTTTTCCACCAGCGACAGCGCAAAGCGCTCCATCACCTCGAAGCCGGTGAGCCCGGCGCCCAGACGGGCCTGCGCCAGCTGCAGCAGCGCCACGCAGGCCTCGAGGCTCGGGCAGGCGGCCAGTGCGGTGCCGGCCGCCGCCGGCTGCGGATACAGCTTCAGCGTGGCCGCGGTGATGATGCCCAGCGTGCCCTCGCTGCCGATGAAGATGTTGCGCAGGTCGTAGCCTGTGTTGTCCTTGCGCAGGCCCGACAGGCCGTCCCAGACCTCGCCGGCGGCTGTCACCACCTCGAGCCCGAGGCACAGCTCGCGTGCATTGCCGTAGCGCAGCACCTGCGTACCGCCGGCGTTGGTGGCGAGGTTGCCGCCGATGGTGCAGCTGCCCTCGGCCGCCAGGCTCAGCGGGAACAGCAGGCCTTCGGCCGCGGCGGCTTCCTGCACCGCCTGCAGCACGCAGCCGGCTTCGACCGTCATGGTGAGGTTGGCCGCGTCGACCTGGCGCACCCGGTTCATCCGGCCCAGGCTCAGCAGCACCTGAGTGCCGCTGCCGTCGGGCACCGAGCCGCCCACCAGCCCGGTGTTGCCGCCCTGCGGCACGAGGCTCGCGCCGTGCACTGCACACGCCTTCACCACGGCCGCCACTTCGGCGGCACTCCCCGGCCTCACCACCGCCGCGGCCTTGCCGCGGTAGCGCTTGCGCCAGTCGAGCTCGTAGGCAGACAGATCGCCATCGGTCAGCACCTGGGCCGGACCCAGGGCGTCGCGCAGCGCGTTCAGGAGCGTGTGATTCATCCTTGTGCCTCGGCAGCAGTGGCGGCAGGGGGCGCGTTCTTGAGGCGCCAGCGCACGTGCAGCGCGCAGGCGGTGAAGAGCAGCAGGCACAGCAGCACTTCCAGCGCGGCCAGCGCGGCGCTGAAGCCGTCCGGGTCGCTGGTGGCCCGCACCACGCCCTCGGTGAAGTAGAGCCACACCAGCAGGCTGACCCAGCGGTAGGTGTACATGCGCTGCTTCAGCAGCCCGGCGAGCGGCAGGGCCAGCGGCAGCACTTTCAAGGCCCACCATGAGCCGCCCGGGCGCAGGGGCGCAAGCCACAGCTCCCATGCGAGGCCCAGCGCGATCAGCGCAAGCAGGCTGCCCACCGCGAGTGCGCGGGTGGTGTCGACGAAGGTCCAGCGAGTCATGGCTGGCATCATAGTGACCATGAATCTCCCGAACGTTTCCCAGGCATTGAAGCGCCCGTTGCGCGAGCGGTTCGCAGAACTCGTGCAGACGCTGCAGACCTGGCCATGGCTCGACACGCTGAAGACGCTGCGCCAGCGCTTCCGGGAGGACCGCCTGGGCCTCACCGCCAGCAGCCTCACCTTCACCACCACCATCGCGCTGGTGCCGCTGGCCACGGTCACGCTCGCCGTGTTCACCGCCTTCCCGATGTTCCGCAGCTTCCAGGTGGCGCTCGAGAAGTACTTCATCCAGAGCCTGGTGCCCGACAGCATCGCCAAGCCGGTGCTGGCGGCACTCACGCAGTTCGCCACCAAGGCCAACCGGCTGGGCGCGGTGGGCCTCATCGTGCTGGTGTTCACCGCCTTGGCGCTCATGCTCACCATCGACCGCACCCTCAACGCCATCTGGCGCGTGCGCAAGCCGCGGCCGATCGCGCAACGGGTGCTGGTGTACTGGGCGGCGGCGACCCTCGGGCCGCTGCTGCTCGGGGTGAGCCTGAGCATGACCTCTTATGCGATCTCGGCGTCGCGCGGCTTCGTGTCCGACATGCCGGGCGGTGTGAGCCTGCTGCTCAACATCATCGAGTTCCTGCTGCTGGCCTTCGGCATGGCGGGGCTGTTCAAGTACGTGCCGAACGTGCACGTGCGCTGGTCGCATGCGATGGCCGGCGGCTTTTTCGTGTCGGCCGGCTTCGAGCTGGCCAAGAAGGGGCTGGCCTGGTACCTGAGCAATGTGCCGACCTACACCACGCTGTACGGCGCGTTTGCCACCGTGCCGATCTTCCTGGTCTGGCTCTACCTCGGCTGGGTGATCGTGCTGCTGGGCGCGGTGATCGCAGCCTATGCGCCGAGCCTGCAGATGCGGGTGGTGCGCCGGCCGAACACGGCCGGCCATCGCTTCGAGCTGGCGGTGATGCTGCTGCGCGAGCTGTTCAAGGCGCGCAGCGTGGGCACGCACGGGCTGAGTGCGGCACACCTGTCGGAGACGCTGCGCACCGACCCGCTGCAGATCGAGCCCATCCTCGAAGCACTGGTCGAGCTCGACTGGGTCGGCCGGCTCGACGAGGAGGGGGCCGCCCGCTTCGTGCTGCTGTGCGACCCGGCCAGCACCCCGGCGAAAGGCCTGATCGGCCGCCTGCTGCTGGACCCGACGCCAGTGGTGCGCGGCTTCTGGCAGCGCGCAAGCTTCCAGGACCTCACGGTCAGGGACCTTCTCGAACAGTGACCAGTGACCAGTGACTTGGGATCAGTGACTTGGGATCAGTGACTTGGGATCAGTGACTGGTCACCAGTCACCAGTCACCAGTCACCAGTCACCAGTCACTACCCAGCGGCGCTGACGCCCAGGGGGGTGACCTCGCCGCGGCAGTGCACTGCGCGGTTCTTGCCCAGCCGCTTGGCGGCGTACATCGCGTCGTCGGCGCGCTGCAGCAGCTTGTGCGGGTTCTGCGCGTCTTCCGGCGCGAGCGCGTAGCCGATGCTGGCGGTGACCCGGTGGCTGGGCGGCAGGTCCGCAACGCTTTGCACCAGCGCTTTCAGCAGGTGCACCGCCAGTGCGCGGGCGCCGGCGGCGTCTCGCACATGGGCCAGCACCAGGAACTCATCGCCGCCGAAACGGCCCACGGCGTCGTCGGCGCGCACCGCCGCCTGCAAGGCAGTGGCCACCCGCACCAGCAGCGCGTCGCCTTCGCGGTGCCCCAGCGCGTCATTCACGGCCTTGAAGCCGTCGAGGTCCACGAAGAACAGCGCCACCGGCGACACCGCAGCATCGGCCAGTGCAGCGTCGATGCGGTCCATGATGGTGCGCCGGCTCAGCACGTCGGTCACGGCGTCCCGCTCGACGCTGCGGCGCAGGCCTTCCTGCGCAATGGTGAGTTCGTGCACGTCCATCGTGACCGTGTACAGGCCCATCACGTTGCCGTCGTCGTCGAAGTCGGGCACGTAACTGGTGCGCAGCCAGCGCGGGCCCTGCTCCGGCAGGTCGACCAGGCGGGTGTACTGCACCGGCTGCCCCGACACCGCCCGCTCGAAGTAGGGCTGGTGCTCGGCCCAGCGCCTCGGGCCGCGGATCAGGCCGATGTGCTGCCCGATCAGCTGCTCCGGCGGCATGCCGGTGGCCGCGCAGTAGGCCTTGTTGACGAAGCGGATCACGAAGCCGCAGTCCACATAGGTGAGCGGGTACGGGATGTTCTCGGTGAAGCGGTCGAGCCGGCGGCGTGCGGCTTCGAGCGCTTCGCGCTGCACCCGGTAGTCATGCACGTCGAAGGCGATGGTGTAGACCGCATCGACCCGGCCGTGGGGGTCGATGTCGGGAAACACCTGCACCCGGGCCCAGCGCGGCGGGCCGGCCAGGTGGGTGAGTTCGCGGTCATAGTGGGTCGTGCGCCCGGCGAAGGCCTCGGCAAAGGCGCCACGGGCGGCCTGCCATGCCGAGTCGCCGTAGATGGCAGCCAGGCTCTGTCCGATGAGCTCCTCGCGCGGCCGCCGCGCCCACCCCAGGTAGGGGCGGTTGCAGTAGCTGAGCACCGCGTCGCCGTCGTCCGGCACCCGCGCCCAGCGGCCGATCGGCAGATCGATGGCATCGACGAGCCGTTCGATGTGGGAAAGACGCGGATCCTGCATGACAGCCAGAAACAGATCGTTGCGAATGATCGGCCTGCGCCGGCCGCTGTGGCATAGGGACGACCCCGAGGCCGATGATGCTGCGGCGCGGTGACAACGCTGCGGCAGGCGCTTCAGGGGCTTCAGGCGCTGTGCAGCACCACAAGCAAGGCGCTGGCCACCGTCTTGCCGGCGTTGCGGATGGCGTGCGGCATGTCGACCGCATAGCGGGCGGTTTCGCCGTGCTTGAGGCGCTGGGTCGCGTCGCCGGCGGTGACCTCCAGCGTGCCGGACAGCACGCTCAGGTGTTCACGCGATCCAGGCTCATGCGGCTGCGACTCGAGCGCGCCGCCCGGCTGGACCGTGAGTTCGTACCACTCGAACTGCCCGGCCAGCTCCACCGGCCCCAGGATGCGCAGCTCGCAGCGCTGGTCGGGCGTGCGCAAGGCAGGCGTGGCATGTGCCGGTACGGTCACGATGGTCGGCGGCGCCGGCTCGCCGGTGCCCAGGAGCTCGGCCAGCGGCACTTCCAGGGCATTGGCCAGCCTCCAGACGACGGCCACCGTCGGGTTGGCCTGGTTGCGCTCGATCTGCGACAGCATGGACTTGGACACCCCGGCGCGGCGCGACAGCTCGTCCATCGACAGGTGCTCCGCCTGCCGCAGCGCCTGGATGCGTTCGCCCACCCGTGGCGGGTGCGCGGGGTTGGGTGGGGCGGCGGCGGGCTTGGGCTTGGTGGCCATGGGTTGACTTGATCGAATGATGTCGCTGATACTGCACACGAGTTCGATATATCGAACATCGTTCGGCAAATGAGGTCTTGTCGAACGCGAACGCAGTGTGCCCTACCGGGCTCCAACCACAAAGCTTGCAGCAGCCATGAGCACAGACTCTTTCTACGAACACCTGCGCGGCGAACTCGCCGGCATCGAAACGGCGGGCCTGTACAAGCGGGAACGGGTGATCACCACGCCGCAGGGCGCCGTGGTCAGGACCGCCGAAGGCCGCGAAGTCATCAACCTGTGCGCCAACAACTACCTGGGCCTGTCGTCCCACCCCAAGGTGATCGAGGCGGCGCACGAGGCGCTGCGCACGCACGGCTATGGCCTGAGTTCGGTGCGCTTCATCTGCGGCACGCAGGACATCCACAAGGATCTCGAGGCGCGGCTCGCACGCTTCCTGGGCACCGAAGAGACCATCCTCTATGCCGCGGCGTTCGACGCCAACGGCGGCCTGTTCGAGCCGCTGCTGGGCGAGCACGACGCGGTGATCAGCGACGCGCTGAACCACGCCTCCATCATCGACGGCATCCGCCTGTGCAAGGCGAAGCGCTACCGCTACGCCCACAACGACCTCGAAGACCTGGAGCGCCAGCTGCGCGACGCGCGTGCGGCCGGCGCGAGGTTCGTCCTCGTGTTCACCGACGGCGCGTTCTCGATGGACGGCACCATCGCCCAGCTCGACAGGATGCGCGAGATCTGCGACCGCCATGACGCACTGCTGGGCATTGACGAATGCCACGCTAGCGGCTTCCTCGGCAAGACCGGCCGCGGCACGCACGAATACCGGGGCGTCTTCGGGAAGATCGACATCATCACCGGCACCCTGGGCAAGGCCCTGGGCGGCGCCAGCGGCGGCTTCACCAGCGGCCGGCGCGAAGTGATCGAGCTGCTGCGTCAGCGCTCGCGGCCCTACCTGTTCTCGAACACGCTGGCGCCGACCATCGCGGGCGCGTCGCTTGCCGTGCTGGACCTGCTGGAAGGCTCCACCGCGCTGCGCGACAAGCTCGAAGCCAACACCCGCTATTTCCGCGAAGCCATCACCGCGGCCGGCTTCGACATCAAGCCCGGCGAACACCCGATCGTGCCGATCATGGTCTACGACGCGAAGAAGGCCCAGGCCCTGAGCGCCCGCCTGCTGGAGCTGGGCGTGTATGCCATCGGCTTCTTCTACCCGGTGGTGCCGCAGGGCCAGGCGCGCATCCGCGTGCAGCTGTCGGCGGTGCATGAGCGCGAGCACCTCGAACGCGCGGTCGCTGCCTTCAGCCAGGCCGGGCGCGAACTCGAACTGATCCGGGGCTGAACATGAACAAGCACACCAGGATCCTCATCATCGGCGCCAACGGGCAGATCGGCAGCGAACTGGCAGAGGCCTTGATGGAGCGGCATGGCCGGCAGGCGGTCGTCGCCTCCGACATCGCCGACACCGGCCGCCTGCCCGATGCCGGCTACGAAAAGCTCGACGTGCTCGACCGCGACGCGCTCGCGGCGATCGTCAGGCGCCACGACATCACGCAGATCTACCACCTGGCCGCCGCGCTGTCGGCCCGGGGCGAGCAGAACCCGGTGTGGGCCTGGGACCTCAACATGCGGGGCCTGCTCAACGTGCTGGAAGTGGCGCGCGAGTTCAAGCTCGATCGCATCTTCTGGCCCAGCTCCATCGCGGCCTTCGGCCCCGGCACGCCGGCCGACCCGGCGCCGCAGCACACGGTCATGGACCCGGGCACGGTGTACGGCATCTCCAAGCTGGCGGGCGAGCGCTGGTGCGCCTGGTACCACGCGAAGCACGGGGTGGACGTGCGCAGCCTGCGCTACCCCGGGCTCATCAGCTACAAGACACCGCCGGGCGGCGGCACCACCGACTATGCGATCGAGATCTTCCATGCGGCGCGGGCGAGCGGCCGCTACGAGTGCTTCCTCGCGGCCGACACGCGGCTGCCGATGATGTACATGCCCGATGCGCTGCGCGCCACCATCGAGCTGATGGAAGCGCCTGCCGAACGCATCCGCGAGCGCGGCTCCTACAACCTCGCCGGCGTGAGCTTCACGCCGGCCGAGATCGCCGCGGCGATCTCGCGGCGCGTGCCCGGCTTTGCGGTCAGCTACGCGCCCGACTTCCGCCAGGGCATCGCCGACACCTGGCCCAGGTCCATCGACGACGGCGCGGCGCGCCATGACTGGGGCTGGATGCCGCAGTTTGGGCTCGACTCGATGGTCGAGGACATGCTCAACCACATCCAGTCGCACCGCCTCGCAGCCTGAGCGCGCCTGGCGCGCTCTTTCGATGGCGGCCTGCTGTCGAAATCGGCCTTCGTCGTGCGACATTGTCCAGGCGCGGCATGTTGCCCCGCCGTCACACGACCAAGGAGCGCTCCAGATGGAATACATGCTGCTGATCTATTCCGACCCGTCGGGCTTCGAAAGGCTGGGCGAATCGCAGGTGAAGGAGGCGCTGGCCGCCTACGGCGCCTACCACGAGGCGCTGCAGAAGGCGGGCGTCTTTCGCGGCAGCCACCGGCTGCGCCCGCCGCAGACGGCCACCACGGTGCGGCTGCAATCCGGCAAGAGCGAGGTGCTCAACGGCCCTTATGCCGACACCCGGGAGCAGCTGGGCGGCTATTTCCTGGTCGACGTGCCCGACCTGGACGCAGCCCTGTCATGGGCAGCGCGCTGCCCCGGCGCGAGCCACGGCATCGTCGAAGTGCGCCCGATCTGGCCGATGGGCCAGGCCTGAGCTTGCTGCAATGCAGGAACCGCCGCCCGGCGTCGCAGCGCTTGCCGCCGAGACGGCAGCGCGAGACAGCTACGGCAAGCTGATCGCGTTTCTGGCGGCCCGCACGCGCGACGTGGCGGGCGCCGAGGACGCGCTGTCCGAAGCCTTTGCCGCCGCGCTGGCCGAATGGCCGCGTGGCGGCGTGCCGCGTTCGCCCGAAGCCTGGCTGCTCACTGTGGCGCGCCGCCGCATGGTCGACGCCGTGCGGCTGAGGCTGCGCGGCGACGCTGCGAGCGAGCAGCTGCAGCTGCTCGGTGAGCTCCGCGAGGGCGACGACGACGAGACCTCGGTGCCCGATCGCCGCCTGGGCCTGCTCTTCGCCTGCGCCCACCCGGGCATCGAGCGCGATGTGCGCGCCCCGCTGATGCTGCAGGTCGTGCTGGGCTTCGATGCGGCCACCATCGCCTCGGCCTTCCTGGTGGCTCCGGCCACGATGGGGCAGCGGCTCTCGCGCGCCAAGGCAAAGATCCGGCAGGCCGGCATACCGTTCGAGGTGCCCGGGCGCGCGGCATGGAGCCAACGGCTCGATGCGGTGCTGGAGGCCATCTACGCCGCCTATGCCGAAGGCTGGTCGGACCCGCTCGGGACCGATGCCCATCGGCGCAACCTGGCCGATGAAGCCATCTGGCTCAGCAGGCTGGTCGCGAGCCTGCTGCCCGACGACGGCGAGGCGCTTGGGCTGCTGGCCCTGATGCTGCATGCTCATGCCCGCCGCCTTGCCCGGCGCAGCGCCACTGGCGAATACGTGCCGCTGGCCGAGCAGGATCCGGCGTTGTGGGACGCCGGCCTGGTCGACGAGGCGGAGGCGCTGCTGTTGCGGGCCAATCGCTGTGATGGCGTCGGCCGCTATCGGCTCGAGGCGGCGGTGCAGTCGGCGCATGCGGTGCGGCGCCGCACCGGCAGCAGCGACTGGGCCGCGATCGAGCAGCTGTATGCCGCCTTGTGTTCGCTCACCGGCTCTCCGGTGGCGGCGCTCAACCACGCGGTGGCGCTGGCCCGCACGCGGGGTGCCACGGCGGGTCTGGCTGCACTCGATGCGCTGGCAGCCGACCCGCGGCTGCGCGATTACCAGCCCTACTGGGCCGCGCGGGCCGAACTGCTGGCGCGTTGCGGTGAGGCCGGCGCAGCTGCCAAGGCCTACCGGCGTGCGATCGGGCTCGAAAGCGACCCGGCGGTGCGGCGCTTCCTGCAGCAGCGCGAGGCAGCGCTGGGCTGCGCCTGAAAGCCTCGGCCCGAAGCGCCCGTCAGAGCTTGATCTTGCCGGTCCAGATGTCCTTGTACATAGCCCAGTCGCCCATGAAGCTGTACAGCGGGCGCTTGAAGGAGGCGGGCTTGTTCTTCTCGAACACGAAGTGCCCGATCCAGGCGAAGCCGTAGCCGCACAACAGGCCGTACAGCAGGTACTGCGGCCGGCCGGTGATGGCCAGCATCGCCAGGCATGCCAGCGCGAGGGTGGATCCGGCGAAGTGCAGGCGCCGGCAGGTGCGGTTGCTGTGCTCGCTCAGGTAGAAGGGATAAAACTCATCGAAGCTCTTGAAGCTCTTCGGGTCCACGCCAGGGGGCGCAACGGTCGACATTCGGACTTCCTCTATCCAACGACTCAGGACAACGGGACGGACTCACGACAGCAAGTCACGCAGTCCATTCAATACGCCGTCCGGTGCCTCAGACATCAGGGAATGCCCGGCATTGAGGTAAAGAACCCTCGCTTGCGTGGCCTGTGCCATCTCACTCGCGGACTTAGGGATGGCCATGCTGTCCTTTTCGCCGAGCAGCATGCCGACGCGGCATTGCAGCCGTGCCGCTGCCGCCAGCCCGTTGGCGTACTGGTTGCAGGCGTTGAAGTCGATCGAGAACAGGTTGTCGCCTGCATGCGCCAGGGCGTAGCCGGCCTGCAGACGGCGCATCAATGCCCGGTTTGCCCCATGCAGCCAGCTGCCGGGTCCGGGCGCGGAGGGCTTCGCCGACAGCGTGCTGTGTGAAAAGACATTCACCCGGTCGATCGCGGCCAGCGGTGTGTCGCGCCCCATGTCGAGCAGCGCAGGCGTGACCTTCATCGGGTAGGCGGTGCCCACCATCACCAGCCGCGTGGCGCGCTCGCCCAGCCGGGCTGCCGCCTCCAGACCGATGAGCGAGCCCATGCTGTGGCCGACCAGCGCGACCTGTCGCACTCCGGCGACGTCGAGGAGCGCCACCAGCCAGTCGGCCATGGCTTCGACGCTCGAAAGCGCCGGGCCCGCGCTGCGGCCGTGGCCGGGAAGGTCCACTGCCATGACGGCACGCCCGTGGTGTGCGAACCAGCGGCTCTGCAGACCCCACACGCTGTGGTCGTGCAGCGCACCGTGGACGAACACGACGCAGGGCAGGGCGGCATCGAATGCCTTGCCGCCGGTGTAGACATAGGCCTCGCGGCCCTGGACCTGCAGCTTCATTTCGACGCCCCCGCCTTTTCAGCCGCCTTGAGCGCCCGGCCCAGGTCCTCGACCAGGTCGTCGGCACTCTCGAGCCCGATCGACAGCCGGATGGTGCCCTGGGTGATGCCCGCCTGCGCGAGCGCGGCGTCGTCCATGCGGAAGTGCGTGGTCGATGCAGGGTGGATGACGAGCGAGCGGCAGTCGCCCACGTTGGCCAGGTGCGAAAAGATCTTCAGTGTCTCGATGAAGCGCCGGCCCTGGGTGCGGTCGCCCTTCAGGTTGAAGCTGAACACCGAGCCGCAGCCGCGCGGCAGCAGCGTGCGGGCCAGCGCATGGCTCGGGTGCGACTCGAGCTCGGGGTAGGCCACGCTTTCGACGAAGGGCTGCCGGCACAGGAACTCCACCACCTTGCGGGTGTTGGCCACGTGCCGCTCCATGCGCAGCGAGAGCGTCTCGATGCCCTGCAGGATGAGCCAGGCGGTGTGCGGGCTCATGCAGGCGCCGAAGTCGCGCAGCCCTTCGCGGCGCGCCCGCAGCAGAAAGGCGCCCGCGGTGCTTTCCTCGGCGAACACCATGTTGTGGAAGCCCTGGTAGGGCTGGGTCAGCTCGGGGAAGCGGCCTGACTTCTCCCAGTCGAACTGCCCGCTGTCCACCAGCACGCCGCCGATCACGGTGCCGTGGCCGGACAGGAACTTGGTGGCCGAGTGGTACACGAGGTCGGCGCCGTGGTCGAACGGCTTCATCAGGTAGGGCGTCGTGAAGGTGGAGTCCACCAGCAGCGGCAGGCCGTGCTCATGGGCCACCGCGCTCACCGCGGGAATGTCCAGCACGTCGAGGCCCGGGTTGCCGAGCGTCTCGCCGAAGAGCAGCCGGGTGTTCGGCCGGATGGCGGCGCGCCAGGCGTCGATGTCGCCCGGGCGCACGAAGGTGGTCTCGATGCCGAAACGCGCCAGCGTGTAGTGCAACAGGTTGTGCGAGCCGCCGTACAGCGCCGAGCTGCTCACGATGTGCGAGCCCGCACCGGCCAGCGTGCAGATGGCCAGGTGCAAGGCGGCCTGGCCGCTGGCGGTGGCGATCGCGCCCACGCCGCCCTCGAGTGCGGCCATGCGCTCCTCGAACACCGCGTTGGTGGGGTTCGAGATGCGCGAGTACACGTGGCCCGCGCGCTCCATGTTGAACAGCGAGGCCGCATGGTCGCTGTCCTGGAATACGAAGGAGGTGGAGAGGTGGATCGGCGTGGCCCGCGCGCCGGTGGCGGGGTCGGGGCTGGCACCCGCGTGCAATGCGAGCGTGTCGAAGCCGGGGTCGGCGTAGCCGGGCATGGAGTCTCCTTGTGGGATCGGGCCGTCGGGCGGCGAGCATCCTGCAAAGGTTTGCAGGGGCGCCGCTCTGGTGTTCGCCGGGCATTGTGGGCTATATTGATTTCGACCTGCCCCCAAGGAGACCCCCATGAAAGTCAGCGACATCCTGCGCGTCAAAGGCGGCACGCTCTACACCGTGGTGCCCGAGCAGCCGCTGGCAGAAGCGCTGCGCACCATGGCCGAACGCGACATCGGCTCGCTGGTCGTCATGGACCATGGCGATCTCGTCGGGATGCTCACCTTCCGCGAAGTGATCCAGGCAGTGGTCGGCAACGGCGGCTCGGTCGGCTCGACCCTCGTGCGCTCGGTGATGGACGACCACCCGCTCACCTGCACGCCCGAAACCGAGATCGACGAAGTGCGCCGCATGATGCTCAACCGGCATGCGCGCTACATGCCGGTGATGTCGCAGAAGACGCTGATGGGTGTCATCTCCTTCTACGACGTGGCCAAGGCCGTGGTGGAAAGCCAGGACTTCGAGAACCGCATGCTCAAGGCCTACATCCGCGACTGGCCGGTCGAGGAAGAGCAAGGCTCGCAGCCGCAAGCCTGACCCGGCATACGTGCCCACGGCCGGCACACCAGTTGCCGGCCGTTTGCCTTTTGGGCGGGTGCATCGAGGCGCCCCCCGTAAAATCGGCCTTCCGTTGCGCCCTGCATCCCGGGCCCGGCCTTTTTCCCGTCTCCCCATGTCCGGCAGCACCCTCGGTCACCTCTTCACCGTCACCAACTTCGGCGAATCGCACGGCCCGGCCATCGGCTGCGTGATCGACGGCTGCCCCCCCGGCATGACCCTGAGCGAAGCCGACATCCAGCCCGAGCTCGACCGGCGCCGCCCCGGCACCTCGCGCCACGTGACGCAGCGCAACGAGCCCGACGCGGTGGAGATCCTCTCCGGCGTGTACGAAGGCCGGACCACCGGCACCCCCATCTGCCTGCTGATCCGCAACACCGACCAGCGCAGCAAGGACTACGGCAACCTGCTGCAGACCTTCCGGCCCGGACACGCCGACTACACCTACTGGCACAAGTACGGCATCCGAGACCCGCGCGGCGGCGGGCGTTCCTCGGCGCGGCTCACCGCGCCGATGGTGGGCGCCGGTGCCATCGCCAGGAAGTGGCTGCGCGAGCAGTACGGCACCACCTTCCGCGGCTGCATGACGCAGCTCGGCGAGCTGCCCATCCCGTTCGAGGGCTGGGAGCATGTGCCCGACAACCCGTTCTTCGCCGCCAATGCCAGCAAGATCGCCGAACTCGAGGCCTACATGGACGCGCTGCGCAAGGCGGGCGACTCGGTGGGCGCACGCATCCAGGTCGAGGCGGTCAACGTGCCGGTGGGCCTGGGCGAGCCGCTGTTCGACAAGCTCGATGCCGACATCGCGCACGCGATGATGGGCATCAATGCGGTCAAGGGCGTGGAGATCGGCGCCGGCTTCGCCAGCGTGTCGCAGAAGGGCACCCAGCATGGCGACGAGCTGACCCCGGGCGGCTTCCTGACCAACAACGCCGGCGGCGTGCTGGGCGGCATCAGCACCGGGCAGGACATCACCGTGTCCATTGCCATCAAGCCGACCAGCTCGATCCGCACCGCCCGCCAGTCGATCGACCTCGACGGCCAGCCCACCAGCGTCGAGACCCATGGCCGCCACGACCCGTGCGTCGGCATCCGGGCCACGCCGATTGCCGAGGCGATGCTGGCGCTGGTACTGATGGACCATGCGCTGCGCCACCGGGCGCAGAACGGTGACGTCCGCGTGACGACGCCGCGCATCGCCGGCCCGAAGGGCTGAGCGCCCAAGACCCACACACAGCAAGGCCAGCCAAGCCGGCGTAGGCTGCGCAGCTCTTGTGAGGAGCTCGCGCATGCAATACACCCGTCTTGGCAACACCGGCCTTTCCGTCTCGCGCATCGCGCTGGGCATGATGACCTACGGCACCCCTGAGTGGCGGCCCTGGGTGCTGCAGGAAGAGGCCAGCCGCCCGCTGGTGAAGCGGGCTGTCGAACTGGGCGTCAACTTCTTCGACACGGCCGACATGTACTCGGGCGGCGAAAGCGAGGTGCTGACCGGCCGTTTCATGCGCGAGTTCTGCCGCCGCGAAGAAGTGGTCATCGCCACCAAGGTGTTCTATCCGGTCGGCGTCGAATTCGGCGGCGTGGCGCCTTCGCCGCAGCCGGCGCCCAACCGCGCAGGACTCGGCCGCAAGTACATCTTCCATGCGGTCGACGCCAGCCTCGCGCGCCTGGGCACCGACTACATCGACCTCTACCAGATCCACCGCTGGGACCCGGCCACGCCGATCGAGGAAACCATGGAGGCGCTGCACGACGTGGTGAAGGCCGGCAAGGTGCGCTACATCGGCGCGAGCTCGATGTGGGCCTGGCAGTTTGCCAAGGCCCAGCAGGTCGCCAGGGACAACGGCTGGACGCGCTTCGTCAGCATGCAGAACCACTACAACCTGGCCTACCGCGAAGAAGAGCGCGAGATGATCCCGCTGTGCCGCGACCAGGGCGTGGCGCTCATTCCGTGGAGCCCGCTGGCGCGCGGCTTCCTGGCCGGCAACCGCAGCCGGGGCGATGCCGAGGCGGGCGCCACCTCGCGGGCACAGACCGACAACCTGGCGCAGAGCTTCTACTACCGCGACAGCGACTTTCGCACCGTGGAGCGGCTGAAGGCGATGGCGGCCGGGCGCGGCGTGAGCGCCGCGACGCTGGCCTATGCCTGGCTGCTGCACCGCGGCGTCACGGCGCCCATCGTGGGCGCCAGCAAGCTGCCGCAGCTCGACGATGCCGCTGCAGCGGTGGCGTTGTCACTGTCGCCCGAGGAAGTGGCAGCGCTCGGCGAGGGTTACGAGCCGCACCCGGTGATCGGCCACAACTGAGGCTCGAGCGGACCCGCGATCCATCCGGAGGTTCCACGGCTCGTACCCCGGAATCTGCAATCCGTCGCAATGGGGAGAGCCAGCCGGGAGGGTGACTCCTACACTGCCGGCCCATGAACACGTCGATACAGACTGGGGCGCCCGCTCACAAGGCACGGCGCCGGATGTGGGTGGGGGGCGCGATCGGCCTCCTGGTCGTGGCTGGCGTCGCGCTCACGTTCGCGCCCCGCCCGGGCAGCGGCTCGAAGGGCGCCAAGGACAAGGTGGCGCCGCCGCTGGAGTTCACCCCCGCCGAGGTGGTGAGGCCGGCCCTGGCTTCGCTGCCGCAGCTGATCGAGTTTTCCGGGCCGCTGGTGGCGCCGCGCACGGCGGTCGTGCGGGCGAAGACCGCCGGCACGCTGCTGTCGCTCAAGGTGGCCGAGGGCCAGCGGGTCAAGGCTGGGCAGCCGCTGGGCGAGATCGACCTGGCCGACCTGCAAAGCCGGGTGGCCGACCGCGCCGCCGCGGTGGAGTCGGCGCAGGTGGCGCTGGTCGATGCCGAGCGTCAGCACGCAGCCAACACCGGGCTTGCCAGCCAGAACTTCATTTCATCGACCGCGCTGCAGTCGTCCCAGGCGAGGCTCGATGCCGCGCGGGCCCAGCTCAAGTCGGCCCAGGCCCAGCTGGCGATGTCGCGCGTGGGGGTGCGGGAGGCGGCGCTGGTGGCGCCGATCGCCGGGATCGTCGGCAAGCGGCATGTGGTGCCAGGCGAAAAGGTGAGCGCCGAGCAGCAGCTGTTCACCGTGGTGGACCTGTCTTCGCTCGAGGTGGCCGGCACGGTGGGCACGCACGAGGTGTCTGCGCTGCGGCCCGGCATGACGGTGCAGGTGACGGTGGAGGGAGACGCGAAGCCGCATGAAGGGCGCATCGACCGCATCGCACCGGCTGCCGAGCCGGGCACTCGCGCCATCGGCGTGGTGGTGGTGCTCGACAACCGCAAGGAGCTGCTGCGCGCCGGGCAGTACGCGATGGCCCGCGTGACGGTGGCCGATCCGGCGCAACGGATGGTGCTGCCGGCCACCGCCATCGGCAGCACCGCGGGGCAGGACCACGTCTGGACCATCGAGAACGGCGAGCTGCTGCGCCGTGCGGTGACCACCGGGCGCCGCGACGAGGCCAACGGTCGCGTCGAGGTGCTCAAGGGGCTCACGCATGACGCGGTGGTGCTGGCCGCGCGCTTCGACAACCTGCGCGAAGGCAGCAAGGCAGTGGTGACGCAGGCGGTGCCGGTGGCCTCCGCCCCCGCATCGTCCAACCTCAAGTGATCGGCGAGGGCGCACCATGTGGATGACGCGCGTCTCCATCAACAACCCCGTGTTCGCCACCATGGTGATGGTGGCGCTGTGCGTGCTGGGCCTGTTTTCGTATGCGCGCCTGGGTGTCGAGCAGATGCCCGACGTGACGCCGCCGATCGCCTTCGTGGACGTGGCCTACCCGGGCGCTTCGCCCGAGGCGGTGGAGCGCGAGGTCACCAAGCGCATCGAGGAAAGCCTCAACAGCATTGCCGGAGTCAAGCGCATCACCTCGCGCAGCTTCGAGGGCCGCAGCCAGACCCAGGTGGAGTTCACGCTCAATGCCGACATGGGCCGCGCGATGCAGGACCTGCGCGACAAGCTCGGCGTGGTGCAGTCGGCGCTGCCGCGCGACGCCAAGACGCCCACCGTGCAGCGCTTCGACAACGACAACGCCCAGCCCACCGTGGTGATGGCGCTGGTGTCCGGATCGCGCAGCGCACGCGAGCTGTCGATCATGGGCGACCAGAACGTCGGCAAGCGGCTCCAGCGGGTCGAAGGCGTGGCGCGGGTGGACATCGCAGGCCTGGCCCTTCGGGAGGTGCGCATCGACCTCGACGCGTCGCGGCTGCGCGCCTACGGCATCACGCCGGCCGAGGTGAGTGCGGCGCTGGCGCAGGCCAACACCGACCAGCCGGTGGGCCTGCTCACCGATGCGCGGCAGGATGCGATCCTTCGGGTGGAAGGGCGGGTGCGCGACCCGCGCGATTTCGTCGACGTGGTGGTGGGCCGGCGCGGCAACCTGCCGTTGACGCTGGGCGACCTGGGCACGCTGGTGGAGCGGGAACGTGAGCCGGACTCGGTGGCCCGCATCAACGGCCAGCGCGCGGTCACCTTCAATGTCTTCAAGCAGCAGGATGCCAACATCGTGGCCACCGGCGAAGCGGTGAAGGCGGCGATGGAGGAGATCCGCAAGACGCTGCCGGCCGACGTGGAGCTGCGGCTGATCTTCGCGTCGAGCGACTTCGTGAAGGGCTCGCTGTCGGGCCTGCAGCACACGCTGATCGAGGGCGCGCTGCTCACGGTGGCCATCGTGTTCCTGTTCCTGCATTCGTGGCGCAGCACCATCATCACCGGGCTCACGCTGCCCATCGCGGTGATCTCCAGCTTCATCGCCGTGCATGCCTTCGGCTTCACGCTGAACTTCATGACGATGATGGCGCTGTCGCTGTGCATCGGCCTGCTGATCGACGACGCCATCGTGGTGCGCGAGAACATCGTGCGCCACGTGGCCATGGGCAAGGACCACCACACCGCTGCGCTCGAAGGCACCGACGAGATCGGCCTGGCGGTGATGGCCACCACGTTCGCGATCTGCGCGGTGTTCGTGCCGGTGGCCTTCATGGGCGGCATCGTGGGCAAGTTCTTCTATCCATTCGGCATCACCGTCGCCGTGGCGGTGCTGGTGAGCCTGTTCGTGAGCTTCACCCTCGACCCGATGCTGTCGAGCGTGTGGAAGGACCCGCCGAACGCGCGGCTGAAATCATGGCCGGTGATCGGCCATGCGATCCGGGCCACCGACAGGTCGATGGACATGCTGCATGCGCTCTACGAGCGGCTCATCCGCTGGGCCTTCAGCGCGCGGCGCTACCGGCTGCCGCTGCCGGCCTATGCGCGCCCGCTGGGCGCCGACGGCCAGCGCAATGCCTCCTTGCCGCGCCGCCTGCGCTGGGCCAGCATCACGCCGCGCGCGCTGATCCTGCTGGCCGGCGTGGCGAGCTTCGTCGTGGCGCTGATGCTTGCGCCGCTGGTGGGCAGCGAGTTCGTCCCCGAGACCGACCAGGGCTTCACCCAGCTGTCGCTGCGCATGGCGGTGGGTTCGAGCCTGGAGCGCAGCGATGCCAAGGTGCGCCAGGTGGAGGAGATCGTGGCGTCCTTCCCGGAGGTCCGCAACGTGTCCACCAACGTCGGCGGCCAGGGCAACGGCTTTGCGGTCGGCCGGGCGCAGGCCACGCTGAACATCGGGCTGGTCGATCGCCGCGAGCGCAGGCGCACGCAGAAGCAGGTCGAGGACGCCATCCGCGAGCAGATCGCCAGGATTCCCGGCATCGAGGTGCAGGTCGGTTTCAACCGGCCGATCTATGTCGCCATCCTGGGCAACGACCCGGAAGGGCTGATCCGCATCGCCAACGAGTTTGCCGAGAAGGTCAAGAAGATCCCCGGCGTCGTGGACGTGGACCTGTCGGCCAAGCCGGGCCTGCCGGCCTATGCGGTGCGGCTCAAGCCGGGCGCGGTGCGCGAACTCGGCCTCACGCCCATTCAGCTGGCCTCGTCGCTGCGCGCCTATGTGAACGGCGAGGTCGCCACCTACTGGACCACGCCCGACGGCGAGCAGGTGGAGGTGCTGCTGCGCCTGCCCGAAGCGCAGCGCGAGCGGGTCGACCAGATGCGCCTGCTGCCGGTGGCCTTCTCGCGCGACGGCACGCCGATCGCGCTGGAGACGGTGGCCGACGTCGTGCCGGTGAAGAACCCCGACGTGATCCGCCGCCAGAACCTGCAGCGCCGCGAGGCCCTGTTCGCCGGCGTGCAGGGGCGCCCGGCCGGTGACGTGGGCGCCGAGGTGCAGAAGCTGGTGAAGGAAACCAGCCTGCCGCCCGGCTACAGCTTCGACGTGGGCGGCGACACCCAGCAGCAGCAGGAGGCCATGCGCGGGATGATGGGCGCGATGCTGCTGGCGGTGATCTTCATCTACATCGTGCTGGCCAGCCAGTTCGGCAGCTTCCTGCAGCCGGTGGCCATCATGGCGTCGCTGCCGCTGTCACTCATCGGCGTGATGCTGGCGCTGCTGTTCTGGCGCTCCACGCTCAACATCTTCTCGATGATCGGCCTGGTGATGCTGATGGGCCTGGTGACCAAGAACGCCATCCTGCTGGTTGACTTCGCCAACCACATGCGCCGCGCCGGCATGAGCATGGCCGACGCGGTGCTGCAGGCCGGCCTCGTGCGCATGCGGCCCATCATGATGACGACCGCGGCCATGGTGTTCGGCATGCTGCCGCTGGCGCTGGCACTCAACGACGGCGGCGAGATCCAGGCGCCGATGGGCCGGGCGATCATCGGCGGCGTGATCACCTCGACGCTGCTGACGCTGGTGGTGGTGCCGGTGCTGTATTCGTATGTGGCGCGCGACCGCCGCAAGCCTGCCGGACGCGCGGCTGCGGTCAGCGGTTCGAGCGCCCAGCCGGGCGATCCGGCGATCGCCGAGTGAGCGTGAGCCGCCGCGGCGGCTCACGGCGTTGCCGTCTTCAGTGCACCGAGCGGGGCGAACCCTGCGTGTCGCCGCCCAGGCCCGACCAGGAGAACCAGTCCTTCCAGGCCGAGTTGGCCAGCGTCATGGCTTCGCGAGCGGCTTCCTGCGAAGGCCACAGCAGCGGGCTGGCGATCAACGGGTTGACCACGTGATCGACGCTCGCCTCGATCTCTTCGGCCGCGCCGGGGGCGTCGGTCTGCGCCAACTGGGTCCATTGCAGCGCCGAACCCCAGAAGCTGCTCTGCAGCCGGCTGGCAGACTCGGTACCCCGAGTGAAGCCGTCGAGCACCGCGGCGGAGGTCACTTCCGCCAGGTGCGTCCAGTGGGCGAGGGCGCCTTGCAGGTCTTCACGCAGCAGCGTGAGCTGCAGGCCGACCACGTCGTTCAGGTTGCCCACGCTGTCGATCTGCTCGGCGACCTGCGCATGGGCCGCCTGCGCCTTCTGGTTGGCCTCGAGCTGCGCCTGGCGAACGGCTTCTGCCGTCCTGAGCAGCGCCTGGGCTGCTTCGACCTGCGCAGTCAGTTCGACCTTGCCCAGCTGCAGCCACGCGGCCCAGGCGTTGTGCAAGGCGGTGGTGGGCGCATTGACGGCCTGGCCCACGAGCGTTTCGGCCGGCGCGGTTTCTGGGGCAGGGCTGCTGCGTGAGGCTTTCTCCGAGGAGGACGTGGTGCTGCTGCCGCTGCTGCGGCGGGAACGGGTGGCCATGCTGATTTCTCCAGGGGGTGAGGCGGGTTCGACCTGCCCACCAGGGCGCGGTGGGCCTGCAATGACAGCGAACCGCCACCATAGGCCTTGCACGCCTCGGCTACAAGCGCATTTAGCTGCCTGTTACCGTGTCGTGGGCCCGCCCCGGAGCAGCGCCTCAGCTGCTGGCGCGTACCACCACGTCGTAGCCCAGCCGCACGCTCGACGCGGGCGGCGTTTCGCCGCGCATCAGCTTCAGCAGCATGTTGGCGCCGGCCTCGCCCACCTCGAAGCGCGGTGTGTGCACGGTGGTGAGCGGCGGCAGCATCTGGTCGCTGCCGGCTAGATCGTTGAAGCCCGCCACCGACAGCTGCTCGGGCACCTTCACACCCAGGCGGTGCGCCGCCAGCAGCCCGCCTTGCGCGAGGTCGTCGTTGCAGAAGAACACCGCGTCGATGTCCTTGCGCGTCTTCAGCAGCTCGTCGAGCAGCTGCGCACCCAGCGCGATGGACGAGCGCTCCGGGCTCAGCAGCTCGAGCCGCGCGTCATAGAGGCCGGCGGTGCGCAAGGCGCGGCGGTAGCCCTCGGCGCGCTGCAGCGTGCGGGGGTCCAGCTGCGCCGCCACGAAGGCAATGCGCTTGCGCCCGCGCGCCAGCAGGTGGTCGGTGATGGCGGCCCCCGCCTCGTTTTGCGAGAAGCCGACGCAGTACACGCCGGGCGCGTCGGTGGTTTCCATCAGGTGCACGCAGGGCAGGCCGCTGGCGGCGATGAGCTGGCGGCTCGCCTCGGTGCGGTCGAAGCCGGTCACCAGCAGGCCGGCGGGGCGGTGGGTGAGGTAGCTGCGCAGCAGCTGCTCCTCTTCCTGCGGGTCGTAGTGGGTCACGCCGATCAGCGTCTGGTAGCCGGCCGGGAACAGCGTGCGGTGCACCGCCTCCAGCAGGTCGACGAACAGCGTGTTCGACAGCATGGGCACCAGCACCGCCACCTGTGTGCTGCGCGACGATGCCAGCGCCCGCGCGGCCGGATCGGGTACGTAGCCCAGTTGGGCCACTGCTTCGTTCACCCGGGCCACCAGTTCGGGCGCCACGCTCGACAGGCCGCGCAGCGCCCGCGACGCGGTGATGGGGCTGACCCCGGCTGCTGCAGCCACGTCCTGCAAGGTGACGCGGCCGCTCGAGCGGCGGCGACGGGCCGGGGCGTCGGGTGGCGAAGAAGGCGGTGCAGCCGGAAAGCTCATGCGGGTAATCCCTCAAATTTTCGTTGTGAGTATGGCCTAGGATAGCGCTACCCAAGCATAGGGAGAAGCCCCAAAGCCGGAACGCGCACCGATACTGGCGCCGTGGCAGGGGCATTTTTTGTCAGAGAAGAGATAGCGCTGTCTTAAGAATTCGGTGGATCGATGAAGCAGATCGTTGTCATGGGCGTGGCCGGTTGCGGCAAGTCCAGCGTGGGCCAGGCGCTGGCCCGGTCGCTGGGGTGGACCTTGATCGAAGGCGACGACCACCATCCCGAGGCCAACCAGGCCAAGATGCGCGCCGGCACGCCGCTGACCGACGAAGACCGTGCCGGCTGGCTCGACACCCTGGGCCGCCTGCTGGCGTGTCCGCCTGGGCAAGCCGGCGTGGTGCTGACTTGCTCGGCGCTCAAGAAGCGCTACCGTGACCAGCTGCGCCTGCATGCGCCGGCCGTGCATTTCGTCTGGCTGCGCATCGACGAGGCCACCGCGCTGGAGCGGGTCACGCGGCGCGCCGCGGAACACCTGTTCCCGCCCAGCCTGGTGAAGAGCCAGTTCGCGGCGCTGGAGCCGCCGCTCGGCGAGGCGGGCGTGCTTGCGGTGGACGCGACCGAAGAGATCCGGCAGATCACCGAACGGGTGGTGGCCTGGGTCAAACAGGAGACCAAGCAATGAAGGCGCAACAGGCGCAGGCCCGATCGGGCTGGCTGACCCGCATCACCGAAGCCCTGATGGCGCTCTCGCTCGCCGGCATGGTGGTGGCGGTGTTCGTGAACGTGGTGCTGCGCTACGGCTTCCACACCGGCATCGTGTTCTATGAAGAGCTGTCGCGGCTGCTGTTCGTGTGGCTGGTGTGCGTGGGCGCGGTGCTCGCCAGTGCCGAGGGCAAGCACCTCGGCTTCGACATGCTGACCTCGCGGCTCAAGGGCCTGCCCGCGAAGCTGTGCTGGTGGGTGAGCCAGGCGCTGGTCGGGTTCGTCCTGCTGCTGGTGCTCAAGGGCTCGTGGGAACAGGTGAAGGCCGGCCTGGGCAGCTTCAGCACGGTGATGGGCTATCCGCTCGCGCTGGCGGCGGCCTCCACGCTCGTGATGGCGGTGGGCATGCTGGCCCTGCTGGCGTTCGAGCTGGTGCGAGGCCGGCCGGTCGAGCACCACGAAACCGACGTGGGAGTCGAGTGAGATGCTGGTCACCGTCATCTTCCTTGCGGTGCTGCTGGCCGGCATGCTGATCGGCATGCCCATCGCCCACTCGCTGGTGCTCACCGGCGTGGCGCTCATGTGGTACCTCGACTTCTTCGATTCCCAACTGCTCGCGCAGAACCTGCTCGCCGGTTTCGACAGCTTCCCGCTGCTGGCGGTGCCGTTCTTCATCCTGGCCGGCGAGCTGATGAACGTGGGCGGCCTGTCGCGCCGCATCATCGACCTGGCCCGCGCCTTCGTCGGCCACATCCGCGGCGGCCTCGGCTACGTGGCGATCGCCGCTGCGATCCTGCTGGCCTCGATGAGCGGCTCGGCGATCGCCGACACCGCGGCGCTGGCCACCATCCTGCTGCCGATGATGCGCGACCAGAAGTACCCCGACAGCTACAGCGCCGGGCTGCTGGCTTCGGGCGGCATCATCGCACCGATCATCCCGCCGTCGATGCCGTTCGTGATCTACGGCGTCACCACCAACACCTCGATCAGCAAGCTGTTCCTGTCGGGTGTGTTCCCCGGCCTGATGATGGGCCTGTTCCTGCTGTTCGCCTGGTGGTGGATCGCGCGGTCGCACCGGCTCGCGCCGATGGAGCGCACCGGCTGGGGCGAACGCGGGCGGGCGCTGGTGCGCAGCATCTGGGCGCTGATGATGCCGGTGATCATCCTGGGCGGCCTGAAGTTCGGCGTGTTCACGCCCACCGAGGCGGCCGTCGTGGCGGCCGTGTACGCCCTCGTCGTGTCGATGTTCGTCTACCGCGAGCTCGGCTGGGGGCAGGTCCGGCAGGTGTTCATCGCCGCCGGCAAGACCACCGCGGTCGTGATGTTCCTGTGTGGCGCCGCCACGGTGACGGCCTACATGATCACGCTGGCCGACCTGCCCAACCAGCTGGCCGGCACCTTCGCGCCGGTGATGGACCGGCCGGTGCTCTTCATGGCGCTGATGATGGTGTTCCTGCTGTTCGTGGGCACCGCGATGGACCTCACGCCCACCATCCTGATCTTCGGTCCGGTGTGCGCGCCGCTGGCCATGAAGGCCGGCATCGACCCGGTGTACTTCGGCTTCATGTTCATCTTCGTCGGCTCGCTCGGCCTCATCACGCCGCCGGTGGGCACGGTGCAGAACGTGGTGGCCGGCGTGGGCCGCCTGCGCATGGAAACCGTCATCAAGGGCACCAACCCGTTCCTCATGGTGTACCTGGCGCTGCTGGCCCTGTTCGTGTTGTTCCCCTCGCTGATCCTCACCCCGTTGAAATGGATCCATTGAGATCCATCGTCGTTGCCTACAAGGAGACTCTCATGACCCGACTCAAGACCCTCATCGCCGCACTTGGCGTGGCCTTTGCCGCCCACGGCGCCGCACTCGCGCAGGACATCAAGCCGCGCCTCATCCGCTTCGGCTACGGACTGCAGGAGCAGAGCAACCAGGGGCGCGCGGTCAGGCTGTTCGCCGAAGAGGTGGAAAAGGCCTCGGGCGGCAAGATGAAGATCCGCGGCATCGGCGCGGCCGCGCTCGGTTCCGACGTGCAGATGCAGCAGGCGCTCATCGGCGGCGCGCAGGAGATGATGGTCGGCTCCACCGCCACGCTGGTGGGCATCACCAAGGAGATGGCCATCTGGGACACGCCCTTCCTGGTCAACAACGCCAAGGAAGCCGACGCGCTGCTCGACGGTCCCATCGGCGAGAAGGTGAAGGCCAGGCTCGACGAGAAAGGCCTGGTGGGCCTCGTGTACTGGGAGAACGGCTTCCGCAACCTCACCAACAACAAGCGTGCGGTGGCCAGGCTCGAAGACCTCGACGGCATCAAGCTGCGGGTGATGCAGAACAACGTGTTCCTCGAGAGCTTCAAGACGCTGGGCGCGAACGCCGTGCCGATGCCGTTCTCGGAGTTGTTCACCGCGCTCGAGACCAAGACGGTGGACGGCCAGGAGAACCCGTACAACACCATCCTCTCGTCCAAGTTCTACGAGGTGCAGAAGTACCTCACCGTGACCAACCACGTCTACAGCCCGTGGATCGTGCTGGTCAGCAAGAAGTACTGGGACGGCCTGTCTGCCGCCGAGAAGAAGGTGCTGATGGACGCCGCCCGGAAGAGCCGCGACTTCGAGCGCAAGGACACGCGCGAAGAAGCCGCCAAGGCGCTGGCCGAGCTCAAGGCGAAAGGCATGCAGGTCAACGAACTCTCGCCCGCCGAAGCGGCCCGCATGCGCGACCGGCTCACCCGCGTGAATGCCGGCATCGCGGCCAACGTGGGCATGGACCTGTGGAACGAGGTGCAGGCCGAGCTGACGAAGTTGCGGGCGGCCAAGCGCTGAACGGCACGGCCTGAGGCGCTGGCGGGGACGGGGCAATCCTGTCGCCCGCCAGCGACGCGTCAAGGCGGTTTCTTTTTTGTAGCGAAGTCTTTTTGCGGTGCCGCAGGGGCCATCGCGTCCTATGCTTGGGGGTCGGCCGATTCACCGCTCTCATGCCCCAACCCCCCCTGTCCGCCCCGTCTTCATCGCGTGTCCCGCCCTTTCTGCAGGGCGGCGGCCTGATGGCGGGCCTGATACGCGAGCATGACTGGAGCCGTACGCCGCTCGGGCCGATCGAGCAGTGGCCGCAGAGTCTGCGCACCGCACTCAACCTGGTGCTGCAAGCCGAGCAACCCACATACCTGGCCTGGGGACCGCACTACCAGTTCTTCTACAACGACGCCTACCGTCCCATCCTCGGGCTGCTGAAGCACCCGGCGGTCGGGCGCACCGTGCCCGAGATCTTCCCGGAGGTGTGGGACCAGATCGGCAGCTGCCTCGATGCTGCGCGCACGCACGGTGCCGTGGTCACGCGGCGCGACCGCCTGCTTGCCTTGCAGCGCTACGACTACGTCGAGGAGTGCTACTTCAACTCCACCTACAGCCCGGTGTGGGACGAAAGCGGCGAGGTGGGCGGCGTGGTGGTGTCGGTGCAGGAGGTCACCCTGCGCGTGGTGGGCGAAAGGCGCCGCCGCACCCTCAACGAACTGGCCGCACGGGCGGCCGAGCCCGGCAGCCTGGACCAGGCCTGCGCGCAACTGGTCGCGGCCATGGACCACAACCACCACGACCTGCCGTTCGCCCTGCTGTACCTGCAGTCGGCCGACGGCACCTCGTTGCGGCTGGCCGGATCCACCGGCGTGTCGCCGGGCACGGCGGCCGCGCCGCTGCAACTGGCCTTGCAGGCCGACGCCCCCTGGCCGCTGGCCCAGGTGATGAGGGAACGCAGCCCGGCCATCGCAATGGACGCGGGCGCCACCATCGGCGTGGTCGAGGGCTGGCCCTGGCCGGAGGCCCTGCGCTCGGCCGTGGTGCTGCCGATCACCGGGCTCGACGTCGACCAGCCTGTTGGCGCACTGGTGCTGGGCGTGAACGCCCGGCGTGCACTCGACGACCGCTACCAGAGCTTTCTCGAGCGGGTGGCCGGCCATGTGTCCACCGGCATCGCCACGGCGCAGGCCGCCGAACGCGAGAGGCTGAGCGAACTGCAGGCGGCCGACGCCGCGGCGCGGGCCGAGATCGCCATCGACAACCTGCGCCTGCGCCATTTCGCGCAGCAGGAACTGCGCGACCGCACCCGGGCCGAAAGAGCGCTGTATGCCAGCGAGGAGCGCTATCGGCGCCTCGTGCAGGCCCTGCCGGCCGCCGTGTACACGACCGACGAGCGCGGCCGCATCACCTTCTACAACGAGGCTGCGGTCAAGCTGTGGGGGCGTGCACCGCTGCTGGGCCAGGAAATGTGGTGCGGCTCCTGGCGCATCTACACGCAGCAGGGCCGGGCGCTGGAGCCGGAGCGCTGCCCGATGGCCATCGCGCTCAAGGAAGACCGTGCCCTGCTGCGCGAGGAAATCGAGATCGAGCGCCCCGACGGCACGCGCCGCCAGGTGCTCGCGCACCCGCAGCCCATGCACAACATGCTGGGCGTGCTCACCGGGGCGATCAACATCCTGGTGGACATCACCGACCTCAAGACGGTGCAAAACGAACTGGCCGCCACCAAGGACGACCTGTCGCGCCACGTGGATGCGCTGGCGTCGCTGCACGACCTGGCGATGCGACTGGCCGGCACCCGGGAGTCGACACCGGCCCTGCAGGCGGTGCTGGCCGCACTGCTCAACCTGCACGAGGCCGATTTCGGCCTCGTGTCTCTCTACAACCCCGCCACCGGGCTTCTGGAGCCGGCCGCCTCGATCGGCTTCGACGACGCCTCGCTGCAGGCGCTGGGCAGCGTCAAGCCGGGGCCGGCCAGCGGTGCCAGCGGCACGGCCTTCTTCACCGGCGAGCGGGTGGTGGTCGAAGACGTGTTCACCGATACCCACCAGGCGGCGTATCACGAAGCGGCCTTACGCATGGGTTTCCGCTCGGTGCATGCCACGCCCATCCGCACCCGCAGCGGCGAGGTGCTGGGCGTGCTGTCGGTCAAGTTCCGGCAGCAGCGCGGGCCGACCTGCCGCGAGGTGCAGGTGGCCGACATGTGCGCGCGCCATGCCGCCGAGATCGTCGAAGGGGTGCATACCCAGCTCGCGCTGCTCGAAAGCGAGGAACGCTTCCGCCACATGGCCGATCACGCGCCGGTGATGATCTGGCTGGCCGAGGTGGACGGCTCCTGCAGCTACCTGAGCAAGAGCTGGTACGAGTTCACCGGGCAGAAGCCGCAGGAGGCGCTCGACTGGGGCTGGCTCGGCGCGGTGCACCCCGAAGACCGCGTGCGCGCGGAGACGACCTGCCGCCACCTGGACAAGCTGCGCCAGCCCTATCGGCTCGAATACCGCCTGCGGCGGCGCGACGGCGAGTACCGCTGGGTGACCGACAACGTGACGCCGCGCTTCGCGGCCGACGATCGTTTCGTCGGCTTCGTGGGCTGCGTGATGGACGTCACCGAGGACCGGCGCAAGGAAGAGGCGCTGCGCAGCGCCGACCAGCGCAAGGACGAATTCCTCGCCACCCTGGCGCACGAGCTGCGCAATCCGCTCGCGCCCATCAGCAACGGGCTGCAGGTGCTCAAGTGGAGCCTCGACCCGGCGCAGGTGGCGCGCACGCGCGAAGTGATGGAGCGGCAGCTGGCGCACATGACGCGGCTCATCGACGACCTGCTCGACGTGAGCCGCATCAGCCTGGGCAAGATCGAGCTCAAGTGCGAGCGCCTCGAGCTCGCCTCGGTGCTGCAGAGCGCGGTGGATGCGAGCCGCCCGCTGATCGATGAATTCGGCCATGAGCTGATGCTGGACCTGCCGCGCGAGCCGCTGCCGCTGCATGGCGACATGACACGGCTGGTGCAGGTATTTGCCAACCTGCTCAACAACGCCACCCGCTACACCCCCAAGGGCGGGCGCATCGAGGTGCGCGCCGCGCGCGAGGGCGCGGAGGTGCGGGTCAGCGTGCGGGACAACGGCATCGGCATTCCGGCCGACAAGCTCGAGCGGGTGTTCGACATGTTCGTGCAGATGGACCGTTCGCTGGAGCGCCGCTACGGCGGCCTGGGCATCGGCCTCACCCTGGTGAAGCGGCTGGTCGAGCTGCACGGCGGCAGCGTCGATGCCGTGAGCGATGTGGGGCAGGGCAGCGAATTCGGCGTGCGGCTGCCGTTGCTCGAGCTGCCGGCTGTCGCCGACGCGCCGGCACCACGACGGGAGGCCCGAGGCGGCGCGCGCCGGCGGGTGCTGGTGGTCGACGACAACCGCGACTCCGCCGAGACCATGAGCATCCTGCTCGACCTGATGGGCCACGACACGCGCCTCGCCCACGACGGCCTCGAAGCGCTGGAAGCCGCCCAGAGCTTCCAGCCCGATGTGGTGCTGCTCGACATCGGCCTGCCCAAGCTCAACGGCTACGAGGTCTGCAGGCGCCTGCGCGAGGACCCGGCCGGGCAGGACATCGTGGTGGTGGCGCTCACCGGCTGGGGACAGGCCGAGGACCAGCGGCGTTCCAAGGAAGCCGGATTCGACAGCCACCTCGTCAAGCCGGTGGAGCCGGCCCGGCTCGAAGACCTGATCGCCAGCCTGGGCGTCGCGCACGCCTGACGGGGCCGCCCAGGCTCCTGGGTCAAAGCGTGAGGGTGAACCCCTCGACCAGCGCGCCCGGTGAAGACACCGAGCTCAGCTGCCGGGCACCGTAGGTCACGGTTTCCGGGAGCAGCTCGGCATTGCGGGTCAGCGCCACCAGTCCGCCGGGGCCGAAGAGCCGCAGGAAATCGTCGTCGAAGCGCATCACGTTCAGGGGCGCCACCAGCTCGCCGTTTTCGACCCAGAAGCAGGCGAAGCGCGTCATGCCGGTCATGCGGCAGGCCTGCCGGTCGCTGTAGTTCAGGTAGTGCAGGTTGCTGAGGTACAGGCCGGTGCCCAGCGTCTTCAGCACGTCGGCCTCGGCCAGCGTGCCTGCACCCAGGCTCAGGGCTTCGGGTGTTTCCTGGGCGGTGGCGCCGTTGGTCGCCAAGCCGTACTCGCGTGCAGAGCGCGGCGAAATCAGGCTGCCGGCGTGGCGCCCGTCGGTCACGAGGGCCACAGACTCCGGCCGGGTGAAACCCTTGGCGGTGAAGGCCGCGGCCATGCTGCGGCCGGTGGCTTCCTCGATCTGCACGCCGGCGTCGAGCGCCACGTCACCGCGCACCAGCCGCATCAGAGAAGACGTGCCGGTCTGGCGGGCCTTCAGGCTGAAGCCGCCCCAGCCCAGCATGCCCACCAGGTCGGCCGCGGCGGCCGGCGCGAAATAGGTGCGGTAGGCCCCCGGGGCGAGCGTGCGGGGCGGTTGCTCGAGCAGCTTCACCCGCTGAGCCGCCTCGTCGACCCGGCGCGCAAACTCGGCCGGCTCCCAGCGGGCGCCGGCGTAGCTGGTCTTCACGGCCTTGTCAGCCGCGTGGTACAGGCACCATTCGAAGGTGAAGGCTTCGACCCTGTGCCAGTTGCGCTGGCCGCGGCTGTCGGCAAACGCACGCACCATCGGCCCGCCGGCGTAGAAGCCCACGAGGTCCAGACCGCAGGCATGCTGGCGCACCGCATCCATCACCTCGGCCGGCTCGGGCAGCACCCCGTGGTCTTCGCGGGTGGTGCTCACCACCGTGTCGGGCAGCAGCAGGTAGGGGTCTTCGGGCAGCTGGGCGAGGTCGCGCAGCAGGCGGTCGCGCTCGATGTTCAGCGCACGGGTGTCACGGTCATGGTCGCCGCTCAGCGCGAGAGTGGACTCGGCCGAGCGCTGACCCCGCACCACCGCCACAGTGGCATGCGCCTGGGTCACATGGGTGGCCTGGCGCACGGCGGCCTGGTTGAAGCGCAGGAAGTCGGAGGCTTCCGCTACCAGGTGCAGGCTCACCCGTTCGTCGCTGCCGCCCGCCTGGCAGACGCCTGCAGCGAGCTGCTCGAAGTAGGCGCGTTGTGTCAATGCAGTCATTGCGCACCTCCGAACACAGCCACCTTCGCGAACTTGCACACCGGCGCCGCGTGTCCCACGCGGATGATCTGCGCCGGCTCGCCCTTGCCGCAGTAGGGGGTGCCCATCACCTCGAAGGTCGAGCCGTCGCCCACCATCGCGAGCGACCGCCAGAAGGTGGCCGAGATGCCGCGGTAGTTGGGGTTGCGTACCACCTCGGCGAGCCGGCCGTTGCGGATGACGCGGCCGTATTCGCAGCCGAACTGGAACTTGTTGCGCGAGTCGTCGATGCTCCAGGAGCAGTTGGTGTGCATCAGCACGCCGTGCTCCACCGAGCCGATGATCTGGTCGAACCCGGCATCGCCCGGCTCGACGTTGAGGTTGCTCATGCGGTCGATCGGCGCGCGGTTCCACGAGCTGGCGCGGGTGGTGGCCACGCCGGCCAGTTCGAAGCCGAGAGCCCGGGCCCGAGCCTGCGAAATGGCGCCGCCGAGCGGGCGCTTCAGGATGCCGCGCTCGATGATGAACTGCCGTTCGGCGCCGGAGCCGTCGTCGTCGAAGGCGAAGCCGGCGAATTCGTAGGCCTGGCTGGGGTCGTAGGTGACGTTGAGCAGTTCGCTGCCATAGGCATAGTGGCCGAACATGTCCATCGTCACGAAGCTGGTGCCGGCAAAGTTGCGTTCGTCCCCGAGGATGCGATCGAGCTCCAGCGGGTGGCCGATGGACTCGTGGATCTGCAGCATCATCTGGTCGGGCATGAGCACCAGGTCCATCTCGCCGCTCGGGCACTGCGGCGCCAGCACCAGCTCGAGGGCCTCGCGCGCCACCCGCGGGCCATCGCTCTGGAAGCCTGCGCGCTCCAGCACTTCAAGGCCGCCTTGCTGGCAGAAGCCGTTGTACTGGCCGGCCGACGACCGGGTCTGCGTCACGCCGTTGGCATGGGCAGTGGCCTGGATGGCCGGCGTGAGCATGCGCCAGTGCTGCTCGGCGCGCCCGCCCTCGCTGGTGACGAAAAGCTGGTCGGTGTGCACCGACCACAGGCTCACCGACCAGTCGACGATGCGGTCTTCGGTGCCCTTGGTCGCGGCGCTCACGGTGTGCAGCAGGTCGAGCTTGGCCGCCAGGCCCAGGGTCGAGGTGCTCTGCTGCACCGGGCTTTCATAACGGCCGCTGGGCCGCGGCATCTGCAGCGATGCGTAGTTGAAGACCGTCTTGCCGGCACTGGCGCGCGCCAGCGTGGTGGCGCGCGAGAAGGCTTCGCGCAGGCCCGCCTCCGAAGTGTCGGAGGTCGCCGCGTAACCCAGCCCGCCGTCGATCACCGTGACCATCACGCCTTCGTCGCGGCTCTGGGCTGGTGCCTCGGCCACGTTCTGCCGCACGCACAGCTGTTCGGAGCGTTCACTGACGCCGCGCACGGCCCAGTGTTGGATGCCTGACGGCGCGGCCTTGCGCGCCTGGGTCTCTAGCGTGTCGAGCATGGGTTGCGCCTCGCTTTCGGCTGGCGCGAGCCGCGGGTGGCGGCTCACGCTGGAAACAGGGTGAGGCGCAGTGTAGCCCTCGCTTCCCTTCAGGCCGGCAGCGCGGTCAGCGCCAGGTAACAGGCGCCCAGGGTGTGGTAGTCGGTCTTGCCCGCCTGGCCCTTGAAGTCGTCGAGCTTGCGGTTGTCGCGGCTCAGCGTGTGAAACCAGGCGCCGTGTTCATGGTCGATGAAGTAGGTCCAGGCGTACGACCACAGCCGGTCGAACCATCGCCAGTAGTGCTCGACACCGGTGCATTGCCCGAGCAGGGCCGCCGCGGCAATGCTCTCGGCCTGGGTCCAGAAGAACTTGCGGTCGTCGATCACGGTGTGGCCGTCAGGCCCCAGGCGGTGGCGCAGGCCCAGCTCGGTGTCGTCCCAGCCCCGCTGCATGGCAGCATCGAACAGCGACTGCGCGCGGCTCACCAGCCATTCCTGCGGCTTCAACCGGTTGAGGATGAGCAGCAGCTTGGCCCATTCGGTCTGGTGGCCGACCTGGAAGCCGTAGGCGCGGAACAGCAGGTCGGTCTGGTCGCGGTGGTAGTCCCAGTCGGTGGTCCAGTCGCGGCGATGGTTTTCCCAGATGAGGCCGCCGGTGAGGTCGGCCTGGCGCAGGGTGATGTTGCGTGCCAGCTGCTCGGCGCGGTCGAGGAAGCGCGCCTCGCCGGTGGCCTCGAAGGCGCTGAGCAGCGCCTCGCAGATGTGCATGTTGGCGTCCTGGCCGCGGTAGGGCCGCAGGCTGCCGTCGGCGGTGGCTTCGTCCGCATAGAGGCCGGGGCCCGATTCCCAGAACACGTCGTTCAGGCGCGTCCAGGTGTCGTCGAGCCATTCGCGGGCCTCGGTGACGCCGGCCATGAGCGCATGCGCATAGGCCAGCATCACGAAGGCCAGGCCGTAGGCGTATTCGGTGTCGTCGATCACCTGCACCTGCTGCGGCTCGCCGTGCACACGCACCGCCCAGGCATAGCGGCCGGTGGCCGGGTCGAGGTGCGCCTCGCGCAGGAACCGCAGGCCGTGGCGCACCGCGTCGAGGTAGGTGGGCGCACGGAAGTGCGTGTGCGCCATCGCGTAGTTGAAGATGAAGCGGGTGCTGTTGACGAGGTAGCGCGTCTCGCGGTCGAAGACCGTGCCGTCGTCCGTGAAGAAGTGGAAGAAGCCGCCGCTGCGGTCGATGCAGCGCGGGTGATAGAACGACATCGTGTGGAAGATGTGTTCCTTCAGGAAGGCAGCGGAGCGGTAGTGCGGGAACGTTGAATGCATCGAGCGGACCGGCGAGGGGCGGCGGTTCTTATGCAGGGCCGTGGCCCAAGGCCTGCAGCACTTCGTAGCAGGCGCCCATGGTGTGGTAGTCCACCTTGCCGGCCGGGCTCTTCTCGTCGCTGAGCTTGCGGTTGTCCTGGCTCAGGATGCGATACCAGGCGCCGTGCCGGTGGTCCACCAAGTGGGCCCAACTGTAAGCCCACAGGCGGTCGTACCACTGCCAGTAGCGTTGCTCGCCGGTGCGCACGGCCAGCAGGGCCGCTGCCGCCAGGCTTTCTGCCTGCACCCAGAAGTACTTGTCTGCGTCGCACACGCTGCGATCCGGGGCGAAGCCGTAGACCAGGCCGCCGTGTTCGTCGTCCCAGGCGTGCTGCATGGCCGCGTCGAACAGCGCGCAGGCTCTCGGCAGCAGCCACGGGCTGCTGCGATGGCGCTCGAGGATCAGCAGCAGCTTGGCCCACTCGGTGAGGTGGCCGCTCTGGAAGCCCCAGGGGCGGAAGATGTTGGTCTTGTCGTGGCGGTTGTAGTCCCAGTCCACCGACCAGTCGGCGTGGTAGTGCTCCCAGATGAGGCCGCCGGCCAGCGAGGCGCGCTGCTGGGTGAAGGTCGTGGCCAGGGTTTCGGCGCGGTCGAGGAAGCGCTGGTCGCCGGTGGCTTCGTAGGCGGCCAGCATGGCTTCGCAGGCATGCATGTTGGCGTTCTGGCCGCGGTAGGGCTTGCGTTGCCATTGCGCGTCGGCCTCGTCGGCATAGGCCCCATGCTGGGGCTCCCAGAAGCGCTGCTCCATCAGCGCATAGGTGGCATCGAGCCCCGCACGGGATTCCTCGATGCCGGCCATCAGGCCGTGCGCATGGGCCAGCAGCACGAAGGCGAGGCCGTAGCAGTGGTTGGTGTCGTCCCGCACCTGCGCCACCCGGCCGTCCCGCCAGTCGAGCATCCATGCATAGCCGCCGGTGGCCGGGTTGCGGTGCGCCTGCTCGAGGAAGCGCAGGCCGTGGCGCGCGCCTTCGCGCCAGTGCGGCTGGCCGAAGTGGCGGTAGGCCATCGCATGGGTGAAGACGAAGCGCGTGCTGCTGACGAGGTGGCGCGTGTGCCGGTCATAGACCGTGCCGTCGTCCTTGAAGAAATGGAAGAAGCCGCCGGTCGGGTCGGTGCAGCGGCCGTCGTAGAAGGCCTGCGTGTGCAGGATGTGCTGGCGCAGGAAGTCGGGGGAGCGGAAGTCGGGCATGGGTGTCTTCTCGAGGCATGGTGGTTCGCCCAGGCCCTGGGCTGCCGGCTCAGGCGATGCGCTGCTGGCTGCCGGCGTCGAACAGGTGCGAATGCTCCGGCGACCAGCGCACGAACACGCGTTCACCCACGTTGTGGTGCGAGCGGCCGGGCACCCGGGCCACCAGCGAGCCGACGGCGGTGTCGACGAAGGCATAGGTTTCCGGGCCGGTGGGCTCGAGCATGCTCAGGGTGCCGGGCAGGCCTTCGTTGCCGAACGACAGGGCCTCGGGCCGCAGGCCGTAGGTCACGTCGTTGCCGGCCTGGTTCAGGCCCGCGCGCTGTTCGGGCGTGAGCAGCAGGTCGACGCCGTGCGCCGCCAGCCCTTCGCCGGCGCGCTTGGCCTCGATCATGTTCATGGCCGGCGAGCCGATGAATTCGGCGACGAAGCGGGTGGCCGGGCGGCTGTAGATGTCGTCGGGCGTGCCGAACTGCTGCACCACGCCGTCCTTCATGACGGCGATGCGATCGCCCAGCGTCATGGCTTCGATCTGGTCGTGCGTGACGTACACCGTGGTGGTCCTGGTGCGCTGGTGCAGCAGCTTGATCTCCGCGCGCATCTCGACGCGCAGCTTGGCGTCGAGGTTGGACAGCGGCTCGTCGAACAGGAACAGCTTCGGGTTGCGCGCCAGGGCGCGGCCCATGGCCACCCGCTGGCGCTGGCCGCCCGACAGCTGCCCCGGCTTGCGCTCGAGCAGGTGCTCGATCTGCAGCATCTTGGCCACGCGGGCCACGGCCGCGTCGCGCTCGGCCTTGGGCACCTTGCGCATCTCCAGCGCGAAGGCGATGTTCTGAGCGACGTTCATGTTGGGGTAGAGCGCATAGCTCTGGAACACCATCGCGATGTCGCGGTCCTTGGGCGCGGCGTAGGTGACGTCGCGGTCGCCGAGCTCGATGGTGCCGGAGGTCGGCGTGTCCAGGCCGGCGATCATGTTGAGCAGCGTCGACTTGCCGCAGCCCGAGGGACCTACCAGGATGAGGAACTCGCCGGCTTCGATCTCGAGGTTGATGCCCTTCAGGATCTCGACCGTGCCCTGGAAGGTCTTGCGAATGTTCTTGATGGAAAGTGCACCCATGGCTGCTTTTCCTATTCCGTTTTCGATGTCTGTTCAAAGCGGTACTTGCGGACCGCTGAAGGCACTGCGGGAGTGGTCATCCTTTGACGGCACCGGCAGTCAGGCCGCGCACAAAGTACTTGCCCGCAACGATGTAGACGATCAGCGTGGGCAGGCCCGCGATCATCGCGGCGGCCATGTCCACGTTGTATTCCTTGACCACGCTCGAGGTGTTGGCCAGGTTGTTCAGGCCCACGGTGATCGGCTTCGAGTCGGAGCCGGAGAACACCACGCCGAACAGGAAGTCGTTCCAGATGTTGGTGAACTGCCAGATCAGCGTGACCACGAGGATGGGCGTGGACAGCGGCAGCACGATGCGGAAGAAGATCTTCCAGAAGCCCGCACCGTCGAGCATGGCCGCCTTGATCAGCTCGTCGGGCAGTCCGACGTAGTAGTTGCGGAAGAACAGCGTGGTGGAGGGCAGGCCGCACAGGATGTGCACGATCACCAGGCCCCAGATCGAGCTCGCGAGCCCGAACCAGCCGAGGATCTGCGACATGGGCAGCAGCACCACCTGCAGCGGCATGAACACGCCGAACAGCAGCAACGCGAACATGACCTCGCTGCCGCGGAAGCGCCACTTGCTGAGCACGTAGCCGTTGATGGCGCCCAGCGAGGTGGAAACCGCCACCGCCGGCACGATCATCAGCACCGAGTTCCAGAAGAAGGGCTTCAGGCCGCCGCAGTCCACGCCGGTGCAGGCGGAAGACCAGGCCTTGCTCCAGGCCTCGAAGCTGGGCGAGGCCGGCAGTGCCAGCAGGCTGCCGCCGCGGATCTCGTCCATGCCCTTGAGCGACGTGGTGATCATCACGTACAGCGGCGCGAGAAAGAAGATGGCGAAGCCGATGAGCAGGCTCCACAGGATCACGCGATGAATCGTGTTCGCGTTCGCGTTCATTTGCGCGACCTCAGTTCACTGTAGAGATAAGGCACCACGATGGCGGCCACGGTGGCCAGCATGATGGTGGCCGAGGCGGCGCCCAGGTTGATCTGCCCGCGCGAGAAGGCCATCGCATACATGAAGGTGGCCGGCAGGTCGGTGGCATAGCCGGGGCCGCCGGCGGTGAGCGCCATCACCAGGTCGAAGCTCTTGATCGCGATGTGCGACAGCACCATCAGCGTCGAGAAGAACACCGGCCGCAGGCTCGGGATGAGGATGCGCCAGTAGATGCGCGGCAGCGACGCGCCGTCGACCTGCGCCGCCTTGATGATGGATTCGTCGATGCCGCGCAGGCCGGCCAGGAAGAGGGCCATCACGAAGCCGGAGCTCTGCCAGACGCCCGCGATCACCACGCAGTAGATCGCGTAGTCGGGGTTGACCAGCCAGTCGAAGCTGAAGCTCGTCCACCCCCAGTCATTCATCACCTTTTCAAGCCCGAGGCCCGGGTTCAGGATCCATTTCCATGCCGTGCCGGTGACGATGAAGCTGAGCGCCATCGGGTACAGGTAGATGGTGCGCAGGGCGCCCTCGGCGCGGATCTTCTGGTCCAGCAGCACCGCCAGCAGCAGGCCCAGCGCCATGGCGCCGCCGATGAACAGCGTGCCGAAGATCACCAGGTTCTTGAGCGCCACCTGGAACCGCTCGCTCTCGAACAGCGTGACGTAGGGTTCGAAGCCGGCGAATTCGTAGTTGGGCAGAAGGCGCGAGGCCGACACCGAGAAGTAGCCGTTCCAGGCGATGAGCCCGTAGATGAAGGCGAAGCCCAGCACGAAGGAGGGCGCCACCACCAGCTTGGGCAGCCAGTTGCGGACTGCGGGGGACGGGGCAGTACTCATGAAGCCTTGAGGGTCGTCTGTCAAAAAAAGGCCGGCCAGGGCCTGTCACCCTGGCCGGCCTCAATGCTGCTTCAGCAGTTCACACACACGAAGATCGGTCTAACCCTCATCACTTGGTGCGGGCGGCGGCAGCGATCTTGTCCTTTGCCTCGGCCACGGTCATCTTGTCGCTGTTCCAGTAGTTGGACACCGCGTCCTTGATCGCGCCTTCGGCGGCCGACGAGACGGCCATGCCGTGGGCGATGGAAGGCACCAGCCCGCCCGACTTGGACGAATCGACGAAGTCCTTCGACGAGGCCTTGGCGCAGTCGTCGAACTTGTCCATCGGCATGTTCAGGCGCACCGGGATCGAGCCCTTGTTCAGGTTGAAGACTTCCTGGAACTGGGTGCTCATGATCTCGGCGGCCAGGTCCTTCTGGGCGGCGATGTTGGCCTGGTCCTTCAGCTGGAACATCGCGAACGAGTCCACGTTGTAGGTGTAGGCCTTGGCGGTGCCGGGGGCGGCCACGCAGCCGAAATCCTTGCCCGGCACCTTGCCGGCCGCCAGGAACTCGCCCTTGGCCCAGTCGCCCATGATCTGCATGCCGGCCTGGCCGTTGATGACCATGGCGGTGGCCAGGTTCCAGTCGCGGCCCGGGGCGTTCTTGTCGGTGTAGTCCTTGATCTTCTTGAAGGTGGTGAGCACCTGGTCCATGGTCGCGCTCTTCAGCGCGTTCTGGTCCAGCTGCACCAGCGCCTTCTTGTAGAAGTCGGTGCCGCCCACGCCCAGCGCCACGGCTTCGAACGTGGTGAAGTCCTGCCAGTTCTGGCCGCCGTGTGCGACGGCGACGATGCCGGCCTTCTTCAGCGCTTCGGCGGCGGTGAAGAACTCGTCCCAGGTGGTCGGCACCTTGGCGCCGGCCTTCTTGAACGCTTCCGGGTTGGTCCACAGCCAGTTCACGCGGTGCACGTTCACCGGCGCGGCGACGTAGTTGCCCTTGTACTTGAGGCCGTCGGCGATGGCCTTGGGCAGCAGTTCGTCCCACTTGTTGGCCTTGGCCACGTCGTCCATGTTGGCCAGCACGCCTTCGCGCGCCCATTCCTGGATCGACGGCCCCTTGATCTGCGCGGCCGAGGGCGGGTTGCCCGAGACGACGCGCGACTTCAGCACGGTCATGGCGGAGTCGCCGCCGCCGCCGGCCACCGCGAAGTCCTTCCAGCGGTGGCCCTTCTTCTGCAGGGTGAGCTTCAGCGCTGTGGCCGCCTTGGCCTCGCCGCCCGACGTCCACCAGTGCAGCACCTCGATTTCACCTGCCTGAGCAGCGGTGGCACCCAGCAGGCCAGCGGCCGCCAGCGCCCAGCTCATGCGGCTCAGTGTGCGTTGCGTTGTCATCCTTTGACTCCTCTTTCAGTGTTGTTCAGCTTGAGCACTCAAGCGGCGCAATGTTAAAGATTAATTAATGCGTCCTTAAACTGGTGTTTACCCTCGTTTCGATATGCTCAAGTCACGGCCGCAGCCGCCGAAGAGGGCGCATCACCTAGCCCCGCAGGCCAACGGCTTGCCTCTCCCATTCCGTGACCATTGAAGCTGCCGCCCAGCACCTGCCCCCCGGCCAGCCAGAGGAGATGCAGGCCCGCGCCCGGCGTCGCCGCGGCGAAAGGTTGCGCATGCTGGGGCTGGTGTTCGTCAGCTACCTGTTCGATTCGGGGATGCTGGGGATGCTGGGGCTGGCCGGCGCAATGGACCCGCTGGCCGCCGGCTATTACGCACTGGGCGGCGCCGCTGCCTGCCTGGGCTTCTATCTCGCGCTGCGAGGCGGCTGGAGCGAGCGCTTCCAGGACCCCTACCTGACCAGCGCGCAGATCGTCACCGCCTCGACCCTGCAGCTGGTGGTCGCCTGGCTGGCGCCGCAGGTGGGCGCGCTGCTGCTGTGCATCATCTTCCTGGTGTTCTCCTTCAGCGCCTTGCGGCTCACGCTGCGGCAGCTGGTGCCGGTGTGGGCGGCGGTTTCGCTGGGCATCGTGGCGGTGGTGCTGCTGTCGGGGAAGCCGCTCGCGCTGCCGGCGGCCACGCCGTGGCAGGCGGTGCTGTCGGGCCTGTGGGTCTCGTTCACCGTCGGGCGCTGTGCATTCGTCGGCCTGTATGGGGCGTCGGTGCGCGAGCTGCTCGGTTCGCGCAACCGAGAGCTGGCCGCCGCCCAGGGGCGCCTGCAGGACCTGGCCTCGCGCGACGAGCTGACCGGGGCGCTCAACCGGCGGGCCATCATGGGCATCGTGTCCGAGCATCTCGAACGCCGGCGGCAGGGCGGCCCGGCGTTCGCCGTCGCGCTGCTGGACCTCGACCACTTCAAGCAGGTCAACGACCGCCACGGCCACCTTGTCGGCGATGAAGTGCTGCGCCGCTTCGTCATCACGGCCGCACGCAGCCTGCGTGGCGGCGACCGCATGGGCCGCTACGGCGGCGAGGAATTCCTGCTGCTCATCGACGGCGCCATCGACGCCGAGGCAGCGCGTGCGGTGGCCGAGCGGCTGCGGCAGGCCACCGAGTCGCAGGCCTGGGGCGAGGTGGCCGCCGGACTGCAGGTCACCATGTCGGCCGGGCTGGCGTTCGCGGACGGCGCCTCGGGCCTCGAGCAACTGCTGCAGCGGGCGGACGAGGCGCTCTACGCGGCCAAGAGCGGCGGCCGCAACCGGGTGTGCACCGCCGCCGAGGCGCGACAGGTCACCGCGCCCGCCTGAACACCAGCCGCACGCACAGCCCCTGGGGCTGCACCGGCTGTAGCGACACGCTGCCGGCGTGGCGTTCGACGATCTCCTTCACGATGGCGAGGCCCAGGCCGCAGCCGCTGCCTTCGTGGGTGGCCCGCACGAACCGCTCGAACACCCGCTCGCGGTCGGCTTCGGCGATGCCGGGGCCGTTGTCCTCCACCTCGGCCACCGCGTGCAGGCCTTCGGCACGCACCCGCACCGTGACTTCGGTGCCGCGGCCGGCATAGCGGATCGCGTTGTCGATCAGGTTGGCCAGCGCCTCCCGGATGAGCAAGGCATTGCCCTCCACCTCCACTGGCGCTTCGCGGGCGCCGAGTGCGTCGAAGCCGAGGTCGATGCCGGCCTGCAGCGCCCGGGGTACCTGTTCGGCGGTGAGCTCGCGGGCGAGCTTGGCGAGGTCGAAGCGGGTGCGCCCCTGGGCGGCTGCCGACTCCGGCTCGGCGCGCGCCAGCGTGAGCAGCTGGCTCACCAGGTGGGCGCTGCGATTGGCGCTTTCGTGCACCCGCTTCAGGCGCGCCTTCAGCGCCGTCATGGCCGCCTCGTCGTGCAGCTTGGCGGGGTCGGCGATGTCCTGCAGCGCCAGCTCGGTCTGGCTCTTCAGGCCGGCCAGGGGCGTGCGCAGCTGGTGCGCCGCATCGCTGATGAAGCGCCGCTGCTTGCTCACGCTTTCATGCACGGCGGCCAGCAGGCTGTTGAGCGCCTTGGCCAGCGCGCGCACCTCGTCGGGCGCCGACTCGATCTCGATGGGGGCGAGGTCGTTCGGCGCACGGTCCTTCACCGCGTCGCGCAGCCGCGCCAGCGGCGCCAGGCCGGCGCGGATGCCGGCCCACACGATGAGCGACATCAGGCCCACCAGCATCGACAGCGGCAGGGCCGTGTCGATCAGGATGCGCCGCGCCAGCCCCTCGCGGCTGGCGCGGCTCTTGGCCAGCTGCACCAGCATGCGCTGCGGCTCGCCTTCTTCGCCGTAGGCCAGGTAGAGCGCCGCCACCCGCACCGGCGTGTCGCCCACCATGCCGTCGTAGAAATAGGGCGCATCGAGCACCGGCTTGGTGATGGGCGGCGGCGCCGGCAGGCGGTTGTTGCCCAGGATGAACTGCCCCGGCGGCGCGCTCACCATGTAGTAGACCTTGTCGTCGGCGTCGGTCTCGATGATGTCCTGCGCGGCCCGCGGGAAGTCGATGAACAGGCCGTTGCCGATCGGCTTGACCTGGCGCGCCAGGGCCCGCGAGCTCTGGTAGAGGCTGCGGTCGATGGCCAGGTTGGCATAGCGCGCCGCCACGTCGTAGGTCACCCAGGCGGCGGCCAGCCACAGCACCAGTTGCGGCAGCAGCAGCCACAGCAGCAGATGCCGGTGCAGGGAGCGCGACACGGGCGACACGCCCGGCACGCCGCTGATGAGCCGGCGCAGCCCCTGCCAGGAACGCTGCAGCATCAAGCCGCGGCCGGCTCGAGCAGGTAGCCCAGGCCGCGCACCGTGCGGATGCTGAGGCCGGAGTCTTCAAGCTTGCGGCGCAGGCGGTGGATGTAGACCTCGAGCGAACTCGGGCCGGCGTCGCTGGGTTCGAGCTCCCAGGCCTGGGCGATCTGGTCCTTGGTGACCACCTTTTCGCGCTGGCTGAGCAGCAGGTCGAGCAGCAGCCACTCGCGCGGCGACAGGTCGATGGGTTCGCCGTCGACGCTGGCGCGGCGGGCGTCGCGATCGAAGCTCAGGCGGGCGGCATGCTGCACGCCGTCGTTGCCTGCTGCCGGAGCCACCTGCTGGCCGGCGGCGGCCTGGGCACGCCGCAGCAGCGCGCGGATGCGTGCCTCCAGCTCCGGAAAGTCGAACGGCTTGGTGAGGTAGTCGTCGGCGCCGGCGTTCAGTCCGGCCACGCGGTTGTCGAGCCCGTCGAGTGCGGTGAGGATCACCAGCGGCAGCGCGGGCTTGGCGGCACGCACCTTCTTGAGCACGCTCAAGCCGTCCACCAGCGGCAGGCCCAGGTCGATGACCCCGAAGTCGAACATCTGCCGCAGCAGCAGGTATTCGGCCACTGCACCGTTTTCAGCCACCTCCACTTCGAAACCCGCCTGGCGCAGGTTGGAACTCAGCGCATCGGCGAGGCAGGCGTCGTCTTCGGCAAGGAGCAGCTTCATGGGACGCGAGCTTAATGCCTAACGCCCCGTTCACGATGCTTGAAATCCCGAGGTGTCGGCCGAAAGGGCGGCCGTCACCCCAGCAGCCGGCCGTCTCCGAGCAGCAGGGCCTGCGTGACGAAGCTGCTGCCACGGCGCTGTGCGCCGAACTGGATGGCGAAGCCGCCCAGGTCGGCGGGGGCGCGCTTGCGAAACTCCGCCAGTGTGTCGGCCCGCGAGGGCGTGCCCGGCAGGCGCGACAGCACATGGGTGGCATAGCGCGCGGCCAGGTAGCCGCCCAGGCTCACATGCGACGGGTTTTCGTCGAACAGCTGCTTCAGGCCGCTGCGATAGCTCTGCACCGCCGGCAGGGTGCTGCTCTGCGGGTTGGGCACCACCTGGGTCAGGATGAGCGGCACCGATCGGGTCGGGCTCAGCTGCACAAGGGTGGGCAGGTCCACGTCGGACAGGCTCATCACGTAGCGCCCCGCGGCGCGGGCGCCCAGGCTCTGCAGGCCGTGGGTGAACCGGGCCAGTTCGATGGTGCCGCCCAGGAAAAGCAGGATCACCGGAGACTGCGGACCGAGCCGCATGCCCAGGGCTGCCAGGTCTTCGCCGGGGCCGGCCACGAAGGCCTGGGTGCGCAGCTTCAGGCGCGCCGCCGCCTCCGCCACTTCGGAATGCAAGGCGTATTGATCCCGGGCGCTGGTGTAGACCAGCCCCAGCTCGCCGACGCCCACGCTGCCCAGGCTGGCCAAGGCATGCCGGATCTGCATCTCGCGGGAGGCGAAGAGCGCAAACACGTCGTCGTTGGCATCCGTGTCGAAACGGGAATCGGCCATCCATGGCGCCACGTGCGCGATGGCGAGCCCCTCGCGCCGCGCCGCGGCCACGCTTTCCACCGCCAGCCGACCGCCAGCGGTGCCGAGCAGGGCGCAGATCGACGGATCGTCGCGCACGGTGGCCAGGGCCTGCCGCAGCGACGCGGGCGTGCCGTCGGTGTTCAGGCTCACGAGCTGGACGGAGCGGCCGCTCCGGTTGAATTCGGCCAGCCCGATCTGCACGCCGGTGGCGTAATCGCGCGAGAGTTCCTGCTGGTCGGGCGAGCTGTCCAGCAGCTGGGCGACGCGCAGCGTCCTGCTGCCGCGCGACGGCCCCTGGGCGGCGACGCCCAGGCTGGCCGACAAGCCGGCCGAAAGCGCCAGCACCTGCCGGCGGGTGAGGGGGGCGGTCATGGGCATGTTGTCTGCCGTTCCAACGAGTCTTTTTTCGAGATGTGAACACCCGGCATGCAGCGCGGGCTTGCCACCGGTAACGGCAGGCAAGCCCGCGAGGAAGCCGAGCGAGAGAGCGAGCGAGCGGCTGCGTTGGCCGCAGGGTTCTTTTTTGCTTACTTCTTGGGCGGCATGAGCACGCGGTCGATCACGTGCACCACGCCGTTGGTGGCCGGCAGGTCGGCCTGGGTCACCATGGCGTCTTCGACCGTGACGAACGTGCCCGCCTTGGCCAGCGCGACGTTGGCGCCCTGCACGGTCTTCGTGTTGCCGTTCTTGACGTCGGAGGAGGCCAGCTTGCCCGGCACCACGTGATAGGTCAGCACCGACTTGAGCAGTTCCTTGTCCTTGGCCAGCTCGTCCATGGTCTTGGCGGGAACGGCCTTGAAGGCGGCGTCGCTCGGCGCGAAGACGGTGTACGGACCTTCGGCGCTCAGGGTCTGCGCGAGGCCGGCGTCGTTGATGAGTTTGTTGAGAGTGGACAGTTCGGGCGTCTTTGCGGCCGTTTCGGCGATGGTCGCGGGGGCCGAGGTGGTGGCGCAGCCGGCGGCCAAGGCGAGGACGAGAGCCGCGGGCAGCAGCCAAATGCGATGGGTCATGGGAACTCCTTTTAGGTCGTCATCAGGGCCTGGCGGCCCCGGCGCCGCGGAGGATAAAAAGCGCTCGTGACAGAACCGTGACGTCCGAATGACAGCTCCAAGGCACCTGCCGGAGCGTCACGCGGCTGTCACAAAGCACTCATACAGTGCGCCCCGTCCCTCGAAAGGCCCCCTTTTTGAAAGGTGTGACGATGAAACTCTCGCTGTTCCGCTCTCTCCTGGCTGCCGCGGCCCTGTCGGCTGCGACCGGTGCTGTTTTCGCCCAGGACGTGACGGGTGCCGGCGCTTCCTTCCCCGCTCCCGTGTACGCCAAGTGGGCTGATGCCTACAACAAGGCCACCGGTGCCCGTATCAACTATCAGTCGGTCGGCTCCGGTGCCGGCATCCGGCAGATCAAGGCCAAGACGGTCGACTTCGGTGCTTCCGACGCCCCGCTCAAGGACGACGAGCTGGCCAAGGACGGCCTGGTGCAGTTCCCGACCGTCATCGGCGGCGTGGTGCCGGTGGTCAACATCAAGGGCATCCAGCCCGGGCAGGTCAAGATGACCGGCCAGCTGCTGGGCGACATCTACCTGGGCAAGGTCAGCAAGTGGAATGACCCCGCCCTGGCTGCCCTGAACCCCGGCGTGCCGCTGCCGGACGCCGCCATCGCCGTGGTGCGCCGCGCCGACGGCTCGGGCACCAGCTTCCTGTTCACCAACTACCTGTCGAAGGTGAACGCCGAGTGGAAGTCCAAGGTGGGCGAGGGCACGGCCGTGAACTGGCCGACCGGTGCCGGCGGCAAGGGCAACGAGGGCGTGTCGGCCTTCGTGCAGCGCCTGCCGAACTCGATCGGCTACGTCGAATACGCCTATGCCAAGCAGAACAAGATGTCGCACGTGCTGCTGAAGAATGCGGCCGGCAACTTCGTGGGCCCCGATGAGGTGAACTTCAAGGCCGCCGCGGCAGGCGCCGAGTGGTCGAAGAGCTTCTACCAGGTGCTGACCGAGCAGCAGGGCAAGGAATCGTGGCCCATCACCGGCGCGACCTTCATCCTGATGCACAAGGCGCAGGACAAGCCGGCCAACGCCAGCAACGCGCTGAAGTTCTTCGAGTGGGCCTATGCCAACGGCGACAAGATGGCGTCGGACCTGGAATACGTGCCGCTGCCCGATGCCGTGAAGGCCCTGGTGCGCAAGCAATGGGCCGAGATCAAGGACGGTTCCGGCAAGGCGGTCGCGTTCAAGTAACGGCCTCGCACCCGCAAGGGCTGCGCCTGTCCCGGGCGCAGCCCTTTGTTGCAAGCTGTCTTGCATCCTTCGGAGAACATCGTGGCCGCTACACTGCCCGCCAGCCACTACCAAGACGACAAGATGGAGCGTTCCGACCCCACCGGGCGGCCGCCTGAGCGGCGGCGCTCCAAGCCGTGGGCCGACACGGTGTTTTCCGTGCTGGCCCATTCGGCTGCGCTGCTGACGCTCGCGGTCCTGGCCGGCATCATCGTTTCCCTGTTCATCGGTGCTGCACCGGCCATCCAGGAATACGGCCTGGGCTTCCTGTGGAGCGCCGACTGGGACCCGGTGCAGAACAAGTACGGCGGCCTGGTGATGATCTACGGCACGCTGATGACCTCCATCATCGCGCTGCTGATCGCAGTGCCGGTGAGCTTCGGCATCGCGCTGTTCCTCACCGAACTGTCGCCCAAGTGGCTCAAGCGGCCGCTGGGCATCGCGGTGGAGTTGCTGGCGGCCGTGCCGTCCATCGTGTATGGCATGTGGGGCCTGCTCGTTTTCGGCCCGCTGCTGGCGCAGTTCGTGCAGCAGCCGCTGCAGAGCGCCTTCGGCAACGTGCCGGTGCTCGGCGCCTTGTTTTCCGGGCCGCCGGTGGGCATCGGCATCCTGTCGGCCGGCATCATCCTGGCCATCATGGTGATCCCGTTCATCGCCTCGGTGATGCGCGACGTGTTCGAGGTCACGCCGCCGATGCTGAAGGAATCTGCCTACGGCCTGGGCTCGACCACCTGGGAGGTGGTCTGGAAGGTCGTGCTGCCCTACACCAAGACCGGCGTCGTGGGCGGCATCATGCTCGGCCTGGGCCGCGCGCTGGGCGAGACGATGGCCGTCACCTTCGTGATCGGCAACATGAACCAGCTGAATTCGCTGTCGGTGTTCGAGGCGGCCAACAGCATCACGTCCGCCCTGGCCAACGAGTTCGCCGAAGCCGGCGAGGGCCTGCACCAGGCCTCGCTCATCTACCTCGGCCTGATCCTGTTCTTCATCACCTTTGTCGTGCTGGCGTTCTCGAAGGTCCTGCTGTCGCGGCTCAAGAAGGGTGAAGGAGCCTGAACATGAGCGTCGTACCCACCTCCGCGACCGCCGCGTCGTCTATCGCACTCGATGCCCGGCGCCTGGCCAGGCACCGCGCCCGCAAGCGCGTCAACGTGATCGCGCTGGCGCTGTCGCTGCTGGCCATGGCCTTCGGCGTCTTCTGGCTGATCTGGATCCTGGTTGAAACGGTGCGCCTGGGTGTGGGCGGCATTGCGCTGTCCACCTTCACCGAGATGACGCCGCCGCCGCAGGAGGAAGTGGGCGGCCTGGCCAACGCCATCTTCGGCTCGGCGCTGATGGTCGCGCTGGCCACGCTGATCGGCACGCCGATCGGCATCCTGGCCGGCATCTACCTGGCCGAGTACGGCCAGAAGAGCTGGCTGGGCAGCATCACCCGGTTCATCAACGACATACTGCTGTCGGCGCCCTCCATCGTGGTGGGCCTGTTCATCTATGCGGTGGTGGTGGCGCGCATGAAGTCGTTCTCCGGCTGGGCCGGCGTGCTGGCGCTGGCGCTGATCGTGATCCCGGTGGTGATCCGCACCACAGAGAACATGCTGAGCCTCATTCCGAACTCGCTGCGCGAGGCGGCCTATGCGCTGGGCACGCCCAAGTGGAAGGTCATCTCGTCGATCACGCTGAAGGCGGCCCGGGCCGGGGTGATCACCGGCGTGCTGCTGGCGCTGGCCCGCATTTCGGGCGAAACCGCGCCGCTCCTGTTCACCGCGCTGTCCAACCAGTTCTGGACGGCGAGCCTGTCCGAGCCGATGGCCAGCCTGCCGGTGACGATCTTCAAGTTCGCGATGAGCCCCTACGAGAACTGGCAGAAGCTGGCCTGGGCAGGGGTGTTCCTCATCACCATCGGCGTGCTGGTGCTCAACATCCTCGCGCGCATCTTCCTGCGCAACAAACACTGAGTCCCGAGGGATCCATCATGGACGTCAAAGTCGAAATGCCCGTCACCGAAAAGGCCAAGCTGTCGGTGCGCAACCTCAACTTCTACTACGGCCATTTCCACGCGCTGAAGAACATCAACCTGGAGATCCCCGAGCGCAAGGTCACCGCCTTCATCGGGCCGTCGGGTTGCGGAAAGTCGACGCTGCTGCGCACCTTCAACCGCATGTTCGAGCTCTACCCGGAGCAGCGCGCCGAGGGGGAGATCCTGCTGGACGGCAAGAACATCCTGAAGTCCAAGGACGACGTGTCCCTCATCCGCGCCAAGGTCGGCATGGTGTTCCAGAAGCCCACGCCGTTCCCGATGTCGATCTACGACAACATCGCCTTCGGCGTGCGCCTGTTCGAGACGCTGCCGCGCGTGGAGATGGACGAGCGGGTGGAGTGGGCGCTGAAGAAGGCGGCCCTGTGGAACGAAGTGAAGGACAAGCTCAACCAGAGCGGTTCGGGCCTCTCCGGCGGCCAGCAGCAGCGGCTGTGCATCGCGCGCGGCATCGCCATCAAGCCCGAGGTGCTGCTGCTCGACGAACCCTGCTCGGCGCTGGACCCCATTTCCACCGGCAAGATCGAAGAGCTGATCCATGAGCTCAAGAACGACTACACGGTGGTCATCGTGACCCACAACATGCAGCAGGCAGCGCGCTGCTCGGACTACACCGCCTACATGTACCTGGGCGACCTGATCGAGTTCGGCCCCACCTCCGACCTCTTCATGAAGCCGAAGAAGAAGGACACCGAGGACTACATCACCGGCCGCTTCGGCTGAGCGCACAGGGAGATCCCATGACCGACAAACATCTTTCCACCCAGTTCGATGCCGAGCTCAGCGGCATCTCCACGCGCGTGCTCGAGATGGGCGGGCTGGTCGAGTCGCAGGTGGCGCAGGCGATCTATGCGCTCACCAACTTCAGTGCCGAAACCGCAACGCAGGTGCTGGCGCAGGAAACCGTCGTCAACCAGATGGAAGTCGACATCGACCGCGACCTGTCCACCATCATCGCGAGGCGCCAGCCGACCGCGCGCGACCTGCGCCTGCTGATCGCCATCTCCAAGACCATCGGCAACCTGGAGCGCGTGGGCGACGAGGCTGCACGCATTGCACGCACGGTGCAGCGCCTCATCAACACCGGCGTTTCCAGCCGGCTGCGCCTGCCGGTGGGCGACGTGTCCTTCGAAGCCAGCCTGGCGACCACCTCGCTGCGCAAGGCTCTCGATGCCTTTGCGCGCCTCGACACAGCCAAGGCGGTGGAGGTGATCAAGCAGGACAACCAGATCGACCAGGAGTTCGACGGCCTGATGCGCAAGCTCATCACCTACATGATGGAAGACCCGCGCACCATCTCGTCGAGCATCGACCTGGTGTTCGTGGCCAAGGCCATCGAGCGGGTGGGCGACCATGCGAAGAACCTGGCCGAGCAGATCATCTACATCGTCAAGGGCACCGACGTGCGCCACAACCCGCTCGAGTCGCTCGAGTCGCTGGCGCGCTGAACCCCGAGGAGAAACGCAATGAGCCGAGTGCTGGTGGTTGAAGACGAGTCCGCGATTGCCGAGCTCATCTCCATCAACCTGCGCCACGCGGGCTATGAAGTCACCATCGCTTCTGCGGCCGACCAGGCCCAGATGGAAGTGGACCGCGTGCTGCCCGACCTGGTGATCCTCGACTGGATGCTGCCGGGCCAGTCCGGACTGGCGCTGGCGAAACGCTGGCGCTCCGAGGCTCGCACCAAGGAGCTGCCGGTCATCATGCTGACCGCCCGCGCCGACGAGGCCGACAAGATCGCCGGCCTGGACGCAGGCGCCGACGACTACCTCACCAAGCCCTTTTCCACCAACGAGCTGATGGCGCGAATCCGCGCGGTGCTGCGCCGCAAGGCACCCGAGGCGCTCGATTCGGCTGTCGAGCTGGCGGGCCTGCGGCTCGACCCCGCCACGCGCCGGGTGTCCAGGGCTGACCAGGAGGTCAAGATCGGCCCGACCGAGTTCCGCCTGCTGCATTTCCTCATGACGCATCCGGAACGGGTGCACAGCCGCGCGCAGCTGCTCGACCGGGTATGGGGCGACCATGTGTTCATCGAGGAGCGCACGGTCGACGTGCACGTGAAGCGCCTGCGCGAAGCGCTGGCGCCGGTCGGCTGCTCGCAGATGATCGAAACGGTCCGCGGTGCCGGCTATCGGCTCACTCAACAGGTGCAGGCGCTCTCCGCTTGATGAGCGCTGACGAGGTTCGATGAACTGGCTCTTTCCCCGCATCGTCGCGGGCATGCTGGCCATGGTCGCCGGCGGAGCCGCCGGCTACTTCGTCGGCAATCCGATCCACGCGCCGGTGCTGAGCATGTTGTTCGGCGGTGCAACCGCCGTGGGGCTGGTGGCGGTGTTCGACACGCTGCGCGGCTACCGCCTGATCAGCTGGCTGCGCGGCGCGCAGGATGGCCCGGCGCCCCGCGATGCGGGCCTGTGGGGCGAGATGGGCTACCGCATCGAGCGCGCGATCCGCTCGCGCGAACTGCATGCCGTGCAGGAGCACACCCGGCTGGCCCAGTTCCTGTCGGCCATCGAAGCCTCGCCCAATGGCGTGCTGCTGCTCGACGCCAATGAGCAGATCGAGTGGTGCAACTCGGTGGCGGCCGACCATTTCGGCCTCGATCCGCAGCGCGACCGTCGCCAGCGGGTGACCAACCTCGTGCGCTCCCCGCTGTTCGTCAACTACCTGCAGGGTGCCGCCTTCGACGAACCGGTGACCTTCCCGAACTCGCGCGGGCCCGGCACCTTGTCGGTGTCCATCCGGCCGTATGGCGAAGGCATGAAGCTGGTGCTGTCGCAGGACGTCACCGAACGGGAGCGGGCCGACTCGATGCGACGGGACTTCGTGGCCAACGTGTCGCACGAGATCCGCACGCCGCTCACCGTGCTGTCGGGCTTCATCGAGACCATGAGCAACCTGCCGCTCACCGAGGTGGAGCGCAAGCGGGTGCTGACGCTGATGTCGCAGCAGACCGCCCGCATGCAGACGCTGGTGAGCGACCTGCTCACCCTGGCCCAGCTCGAAGGCAGTCCGCGCCCGAGCGCGGACCGATGGGTGGCGGTGGGCAAGCTGCTCGCGCATGTGGAAGGCGATGCTCGCACCCTGTCACAGGGGCGGCACCAGCTCAGCTTCGCCGGCAATGCCGACGTGTCGGCCGTACAGATCGCCGGGGCGGAGGGCGAACTGCTCAGCGCCCTGGCCAACCTGGTGAACAACGCGGTTCGCTACACCCCCGAAGGCGGCAGCATCGAAGTCGGCTGGCGGGTTCTGGCCGACGGCTCCGGCGAGTTCTCGGTCACCGACACCGGCATCGGCATCGACCGGGAGCACCTGCCGCGGCTGACCGAGCGCTTCTACAGGGTGGACGGCAGCCGTTCGCGCGACACCGGCGGCACCGGCCTCGGGCTGTCGATCGTCAAGCATGTGGTGCAGCGCCACGGCGCCGAGCTCGCCATCGACAGCGAGCCCGGCAAGGGCTCGTCGTTCCGCATCGTCTTTCCCGCGGCGCGGGTGCGCTATCTCGAGCCGGCACCCGACCCGCGCCGCGTCAGCGCCGCGGCCAGCGACGCTTCGTAGGCTCAGCGTCCGGCGCGCCGGTAGATGGCGGTGTCCAGGTCGCGATCGGTGGGGCGGCGCTCGCGGGCGAGCAGTTCCCAGCCCGGCAGCTGCGGGGCTTCGGCACGGGCCTGCATCGAGGTGATGAGGTAGCGGCACTCGGTATCGGCCGGCAGCTTCAGTCCGTCCACCCGATAGCCTCCGAAGAACTCGAGTGCCGCCAGCAGGCTGCGCGGCTGCCCGGCCCCGGCGATGCAGGCATCGGCAGGCACGTGCTGGCCGATGCGTTGCACCAGCGGGCGATAGCTGCGTGCGTAGTCCAGCAGCGGCAACCACAGCGTCATCAGCAGGAGCCAGCACAAGGCCACCCCGCTGGCTGGCAGCACCATGCTCTTCCACAGCGCATGCTGGTTCCGGCCGGTGCGCCACCGCACCAGCGCGAGCCACGCCAGGGTGCCCAACACGGCGATCGCGAGTGCAATGGCCGAAAAGCTCGGCACGAAGCCCGGCGCCAGCTTCATCACATTGGCCATCGTCTTGGCAGGCACACCGGTGTGCATGGCGGCATAGACGACCCAGAAGGCGATGGCCCAGAAGCTGAAGAAGAACACCGAGAACCAGTCGATCGCGGCCGACACGCTGCGCTGCAGCGTGGGCAGTGCAAAGGAAGCCAGCACGGCCAGGGGCGGCAGCGCCAGCATCAGGGCGCGGTCGGAGCCGCCCATCCAGATGCATGTGACCAGCCCCACTGCAGCCATGCCCAGGGGCACCGCGATGTGGCGGTGCCTGAGGTGCAGGCGCCAGCGCCACAGGCCCCAGGCCACCAGCGGCCAGGCAGGCCAGGTGAACCACACGAGCAGGCGCCCGATCTGTCGCAGCGACACCGAGCTGCCCAGTTTCCATTCCCAGGCGGACAGCGCGGTCGCCACCAGCGCGGCCAGGACGCCCGCGGCGGCGATCCAGATGGTGAAGCGGCGCACCTGTTCATAGCTCGACCGGGCGGACACAGCCACGCCGACGGCCGCCAGCGCGACCGCCACGAAGGGGCTGCCGCTGGCGGCCAGCACCGGCAGGGATACCAGCGCTGCCGCTCGTGCGGGAGCGGGCTTGTAGGGGCTGATCGCCATCGCACTGAGGAACAGGCAGGCGCCGGCCAGCTGCACCAGCTCGGGCGTGGTCTCGTGGCCGAGCTGCAGGAGCCCCAGGCTGGCGATCAGCGCCAGCAGCGCGCCGTCGGCAATGGCGCGCGCATAGTCCACCGGGTGCGCTTCACCGCCGAAGGCGAACGCCACCGGCTGCGCCGCCTCGGTGCGCGCCAGGTAGTAGGTGCTGTACCAGGTGAGCATCAGCACCGCGGCCAGCAGCAGCATGAAGGGCAGCCGGGCCGCGAGCGCGGGCCCGAACAGCGGCCCGAGCAGCTTGATCGCCACGGCGCCGATCCAGTAGGGCAGCAGGCCCGCATCGCTGGGGAGACCGGCGATGGCGGGGGCCCAGGGCGACGCCGCGCCGGTGGCGATGTTCACCATGTAGCCGAAGGCGGTGATGTCGGCGTTCTTCCACGGATCGCGACCGAACAGGCCAGGCAACAGATAGGCTGCACAGAACAGCAGCAAGGCAAACCGCGGCAGCCGCTGCGCGGCGCGCTGTGTGACCAGGGCAGGTGTCGGGGGGCTGTTCACGAGTTCCGGAGGCGGAAAGGCTGGCAGGCGCGATCTTGCCCGCAAAGCACGCGGATTGTGACGAGCGCCGCGCAGCCAACAAAAAAGGCAGCCTGGGGGCTGCCTTCTCCTGGGTGCACGGACGGCTTACTTCTTGATGCCGACGCGGGCGAACTTGTTGCGGAACTTCTCCACGCGGCCGCCCAGCGAATCGACGCTCTTTTGCGTGCCCGTGTAGAAGGGGTGCGACTCGCTCGACGTTTCCAGCTTGAACAGCGGCACGTCACGGCCGTCGTCGAGCTTGGTCGTCTCCTTGGTCTGCACGCACGAACGGGTCACGAACTTGAAGCCGTTCGACAGGTCGACGAAGCAGACGTCGCGGTAGTCGGGATGGATGCCTTGTTTCATGTGGTCCTCGCGAAACTTCGGTGGTAGCCACGCTGCCCCATGCAGCGCACTTTCCTGGGCGGGAAAAGCCGGCGATTATGCCACAGCGCTGAAATCAGCCGCCGCGGCGCATCATGTCGAAGAAGTCGTGGTTGTTCTTGGTGGACTTCATCTTGTCGAGGATGAACTCCATCGCCTCGATCTCGTCCATCGGGTAGAGCAGCTTTCGCAGGATCCAGCTCTTCTGGAGGATCTCGGGCTTGAGCAGCAGTTCTTCGCGGCGCGTGCCGGACTTGTTCAGCAGGATCGACGGATACACGCGCTTCTCGGCCATGCGGCGATCCAGGTGGATTTCGCAGTTGCCGGTGCCCTTGAATTCTTCGTAGATCACCTCGTCCATGCGGCTGCCGGTGTCGATCAGCGCCGTGCCGATGATGGTGAGGGAGCCGCCTTCCTCGACGTTGCGCGCAGCGCCGAAGAAGCGCTTCGGGCGCTGCAGCGCGTTGGCGTCCACCCCGCCGGTCAGCACCTTGCCGGAAGAGGGCAGCACGTTGTTGTAGGCGCGGGCCAGGCGGGTGATCGAGTCCAGCAGGATCACCACGTCCTTGCGCAATTCGACCAGGCGCTTGGCGCGCTCGATCACCATTTCTGCGACCTGCACGTGGCGCGCCGCCGGCTCGTCGAAGGTGGAGCTGATGACCTCGCCGCGCACGGTGCGCTGCATCTCGGTCACTTCTTCCGGCCGCTCGTCGACCAGCAGGACGATGAGGTAGACGTCCGGGTGGTTGGCGACGATGGCGTGCGCCAGGTGCTGCATCATCACCGTCTTGCCGCTCTTGGGCGGCGCCACCAGCAGCGCGCGCTGGCCTTTGCCGATGGGCGCGATGAGGTCGATGATGCGGCTGGTGATGTTCTCTTCGCCCTTGATCTCGCGCTCGAGCTTGAACTGCTCCTTCGGGAAGAGCGGCGTCAAGTTCTCGAACATGATCTTGTGCTTGCTCTCCTCGGGCGTGAGGCCGTTCACACGGTCGACCTTCACCAGCGCAAAGTAGCGCTCGCCGTCCTTCGGCACCCTCACTTCGCCTTCGATGGCGTCGCCGGTGTGCAGGTTGAAGCGCCGGATCTGGCTCGGCGACAGGTAGATGTCGTCGGTGCTCGCCAGATAGCTCGTGTCGGGCGAACGCAGGAAGCCGAAGCCGTCGGGCAGGACCTCAAGCACGCCGTCGCCGAAGATCTGCTCGCCGTGCTTGGCGCGCTTCTTCATGATCGCGAACATCAGCTCCTGCTTGCGCATGCGGCCGGTGTTTTCGATCTCCAGCTCCTCGGCCATCTTGGTCAGAGCCGAGATGTGCTGTGCTTTGAGTTCGGATAGATGCATGAGGGATCACCCTTCAACGGGAACCGTCTCTTGCCAGGCAAGACGGCTGGAGTTCTGTCGGCGGCGGATGTGCGTGTCTCTCGCACAACCTCGCAATCGAGCGTCTAAGTACTGAACGCGGGATGTTGGGGCCGACTCGACGCGAATGAAGCCTTGCGTCGTGGCTATCAAGGGCAGCCGGGCGGTGGCTTGTGGCTCACTCGCCCGGTGCAATTGGCGGGATTATAGGTGACCGTCGAGGAAGGCCGTCAACTGGGCCTTGGAAAGAGCACCCACCTTGGTGGCGGCCAGCTGGCCGCCCTTGAACAGCATCAGGGTGGGGATGCCGCGGATACCGAACTTGGCCGGCACTTCGCGGTTCTCGTCGACGTTCATCTTTGCGATCTGCAGCTTGCTGCCGTAGTCCTTGGCGACTTCGTCGAGGATCGGGGCGATCATCTTGCAGGGGCCGCACCACTCGGCCCAGTAGTCCACCAGCACCGGCTTGTCGGCCTTCAGGACGTCACCATCGAAGGACGCGTCGGAGATGTGTTTGATCAGTTCACTGCTCATTTTTTGATCCTCAGGCAGGCACCAGGGCCAAGGCACAATGATTCTGACATAAAGCCTACTGCCTCGTTCTCAAGCGGCGCCCCGTGGCCGCTATGGGCTTGATAGCCGCAAAGCGCCTTTCCCCCTGCCTTGACGACCTCCCTCGAATCCCGTGCCCTGGCCCTTGCGGCGGTGACGCCCGCATGGTGGCGGCAGTTTGCCGAACGGTTGGCCGGCTGGACTCTCGAAGCGGGCGTTTCGCCGCGCGACCTCACCGTGCTGCTGCCGTTCGCTCAGTTGCTGCCCTGGGCGCGCGAGGCGTGGGCGGGCGTTTCGCCGGGCGGCTGGTCGCCGCGGTTCGAGACGCCGCAGACGCTCGCGGTTTCGCTGGCACCGGCGCATGCAGGTGTCGCCTCGGACGTCAGCTTCGACGTGACCACCGACCGGCTCACGGCGGCGGGGCTCCTGCGTTCGCAGAGCTGGGCGCTCGACTGGGCGCGCACCGACCGGCGCGCCTTCGATCAGGGCGTGGCCCGTGTCGTCGAGACCGCCCACGCCTTCGCCCGCAAGGCTGCGGCCGTGCTTCCGGCAGAGCGCGCTGCCTACTGGCAGCGCGCTCGCGTCCTGCTCAATCCTGCCGGCAACATCGGCAGCACCGAGCGCCTGTTGGCGCGCGTGGCGCTGGAGTGGGCCGCGGCGTCCAGTGCGCCTGTCACTGATGTGCTGTTCGAGCCGCACGGCGGGGCCTGGGCCGGGCTGGTGGCAGCAGGGCGTGACGCCCTCGTCGACACGGTGCTGCATCACGCGGCCGGCATCGGCCTGCCGGCCCTGCGCCTGGTCGCCGACGCCGAGCCGCAGCGGGCCTTCGAGGCGGTGCTCACACCTCGAGTGGCGGTCGCCGCAGACGCCGAGGACGAGGCTCAGCGTGCCGCTGGGCAGGTGCTGCATCACCTGGCCGCCGGCGAAGCGCCGGTGCTGCTGGTCGCTCAGGACCGGGTGCTCGTGCGCCGGGTGCATGCGCTGCTGGAGCGCAGCGGCGTGACGGTGGCAGACGAGAGCGGCTGGAAGCTTTCGACCACACGCGCCGGTGCGGCGGTCATGACCTTGCTGCGTGCCGCGCGTCCGCTGGCGGGCAGCGACGACTGGCTGGACTGGTTCAAGTCCGGCATGGCTTCGTGGCCGGGCCTGCATGCCGCGTGCCTGCCACCGGCCGAACGCATCGGCCGGCTCGAGTTCCACCTGCGCCGCGCCGGCATCACCCGGGCCTGGGGCTTCGATGCGCAGCACGCGCCTCGCCTGCATGCCGAGGCGGCGGCCCTGTGGCTGGCTGCGCGCGAGGTGCTGCAGCCCGTGCAGGACGTCGGCCGCAAGAGCCTGCCGGAGGCGCTGGCCATCCTGCGCAAGGCCCTGGTGGCTTGTGGTGCATGGGACTCGCTCTCTGCCGACGCCGCTGGCCGCCAGGTGCTGGTCGCGTTGCGTCTCGATCCGGAGGTCGGTGCCGGGCTCGCATGGGACACCGCCGCACGCGGTGCCCGTGTGGATTTGGGCGGCCTGCTGGCCTGGGTCGACGACGTGCTGGAACAAGTGTCGTTCCGGCCCGATCCGCTGGCCGAGCGCGCCGATGTCGTGATCACGCCGCTCTCGCGTGCGGTGCTGCGCCCCTTCGCCGCCGTCGTGATGCCCGGAGCCGACGAGAACCACCTGGGAGCGCCTGGCAACGGTTCGCCGCTGGTCGGCGAAGCCGCCGCGGCGGAACTGGGCCTGCCGACGCAGCGGGATCGCAGCGAGTCCGAACTGCTGGCGTTCGCGCTGCTGCTGAGGCACCCGCAACTGACGCTGCTGCGGCGCCGCTCCGAAGGCGACCAGCCGCTCGCCCCGAGCCCGCTGCTGGAGCGCCTGCAGCTGCACTTCCAGCGCTCGGGCATCGAGCTGCCCCCGGCCATCGATCCGCGGCCCACCGAAACCGTTGCGCCCCGCCCCCAGCCCATGCCGCGGCCGGTGCTCGGCGGCCAAGCCAGGCAGGCACTGTGGCCGCGCCGGTTCGACGCCACCGCCTATGCACACCTGCGCGCCTGCCCGTATCGCTTTCTGGCGCTCAAGTCGATGGGGCTGCGCGAAGCCGACGAACTCGACGACACCGTCGAGGCGCGCGACTACGGCACCTGGCTGCATGCGGTGCTGCATCGCTTTCATGCAGACCGGCAGGCGGCGCCATGGCCCGATGCGGACGACCTCGCGCAACTGCTCGCCAGTGCGCGGGCGGTGCAGGCCGAGCAAGGCTGGGCCGACGCGGAGTTCCTGCCGTTCGCCACCGCCTTCGAGCGCTTGGCGCCGCACTACGTGCAGTGGCTGCACGACCAGGAAAAGGCCGGCGCCGCCTTCGTGCAAGGCGAGGTCGAGCTCGCCTGGCAGCCCGATGAACTGGCGCTGCCCGGGCTGCCGCCCACCCAGCTGCACGGCCGGCTCGACCGCGTCGACCGGGTGCGCCAAGGCGGCGAGGCGCGCGTGCGCATCGTCGACTACAAGGCCAGCAGTGCGGCCCGGCTGAAGGGCAAGCTCGCCGAACCGCTGGAAGACACGCAGCTGCCGTTCTACGCGGCCCTGCTGGAGGGGGCCCGCTACGGATCGCCGGACGACACCGGCGTCGAAGCCGGCTACCTTTCGCTCGACGGCAAGGACGTCAAGTGGCTGCCGCACGAGGCGGTCGGCGACACCGCGCAACAGCTGCTCGAAGGCCTGGCCAGCGACCTGCAGCGCATCGCCGGCGGCGCCGCCTTGCCGGCGCTGGGGGAGGGAGTCGCCTGCGACTACTGCGCCGCCCGCGGCCTGTGCCGCCGCGACCACTGGGCGCCGGACGACGAGGGCGACCGATGACGACGAACCCGGCGCGCCCCGCCTACGCCATCGACGGCCGCACGGTCACCCGCGAGGCCTTCTACGAAACCGCCTGTGACCCGCGGCGCAGCCTGGTGGTGGAGGCCTGTGCCGGGGCGGGCAAGACCTGGATGCTGGTGTCGCGCATGTTGCGTGCACTGCTCGACGGCGCGCATCCGCAGGAGATCCTGGCGATCACCTTCACCAAGAAGGCGGCCGGCGAAATGCGCCAGCGGCTGTCGGACTGGTTGCGCGAGTTCGCGCTGGCCGGTGAAGCCGACCGGGTGAAGGCGCTGGTGCAGCGCGGCCTGCGGCCCGACGAAGCGCAGCAGCAGGCCCCCGCGCTCGCGGCGCTGTACGAACGCGTCCTCGCGGGCGGCCGGCCGGTCGAGATCCGGACCTTCCACGGCTGGTTCTCCCAGCTGCTGCGCCAGGCGCCGCTGGAGCTGCTGGCCGAACTCGGCCTGCAGCCGGAGATGGAGCTGGTCGAAGACATCACCGAGCTGCTGCCGCAGGTGTGGCGGGCGTTCCTGGCCGAAGTGGCCGCACAGCCGGAGCTGCGCGCCGACTACACCGCGCTGGTGCTGGCGCGCGGGCGCTTCACCACGCACAAATGGCTGGAGGCTGCGCTCGACAAGCGCATCGAGCTGGAGCTGGCCGATGCCGCCGGCACGCTGGAGGACAGCGTGGCCGATCCCGCCGCGCTGTGGCCCGAATGCGCCGGACTGCCCACGCCCGCCGGCCTGCTGCGTGGCCCTGCGCTCACGAACGCGCTGTGGCAGTTCGCCGGCGCGCTGGGCGCCTCGGGCAAGTCCACGCAGACGAAGATCGCCCAGGTGCTCGAAATGGCGCTCGGCGAGCCTGACGACCAGGCAGCGTTCGAAGGAGTCTGGAAGGCCCTCTTCACCGGGAACGGCACGCCGCGCAAGCTGGGCGACCGGCCCGAGCAGCCGTCGCTGTGCGACAGCCTGCAGCACATTCGCACCGCGCTCGACCAGCACGCGGCGCGCGAGGAGCACCTGCGCCTCGTGCGCCTGTCGCGCGTGCTGCTGGCGCGCTATCGCGACGTGAAGCAGGCCCGCGGCCTCGCAGACATGGCCGACCTGGAGCGCTGTGCCCTCGCGCTGCTGCGCGACGCCACGCTGGCCGGCTGGGTGCAGGAGCGGCTCGACGCCCGCGTGCGCCATCTCCTGATCGACGAGTTCCAGGACACGAGCCCGCTGCAATGGCATGCGCTGCACGCCTGGCTCGCGGGCTATGCCGGCGCGGGCGGCGGGCAGGGGGCGCCCTCGGTGTTCATCGTGGGCGACCCCAAGCAGAGCATCTACCGGTTCCGCCGTGCCGAGCCGCGCGTGTTCGAGGCGGCCCAGCATTTCGTGCGCGAAGCGCTGGGCGGTGCGCTGCTCGCCTGCGACCACACGCGGCGCAACGCCCCGGCGGTGATCGCTGCGCTGAACCCGGTGTTCGAGCAGGCGGCGGCCGAAGGCCTGATGCCGGGCTTTCGCAGCCACACCACCGAATCGCAGGCGGCCGGCGAGGTGCGTGCGCTGCCCGGCGTCCCGCGGCCCGAGAAGGTGGCGGCGGCCAGGCTCCTGGACTGGCGCGACTCGCTGACGCAGCCGCGCTTCGAGCCGGAAGAAGCATTGCGCATGGCCGAGGCGCGCCACGTGGCACTCGCCGTCGCCGAGCTGGTGGAGCAGGGCTGGGCGCCGGGCGACATCTTCGTGCTGAGCCGCAAGCGGGCGCATCTGCGCGTGCTGGGCGAAGCCTTGCGCGAGCAGCGCCTGCCGCACGTGGCCCCGGAGGAACACGCGCTGATGGACGCGCCCGAGGTGCGCGACCTGGTGGCCTTGCTGGACGTTCTTGTGTCGCCGCACCATGACCTGTCGCTGGCGCAAGTGCTCAAGAGTCCGCTGTTCGGCGCGAGCGACGAGGAACTGCTGGAGCTCGCCGCGCAGGTGCAGACCGCCCTGCGGGAGGGGCAGGCCGGTCCGCGCCAGTGGTGGCTGGCGGTGATGCAGGGCCGCGGCGGCAGCCCGGCCTTGCAGCGTGCCCGCCAGTTGCTGCCGCAATGGCAGCAACTGGCCGCGCAGCTGCCGCCGCACGACCTGCTCGAGCGCATCGTGTCGCAAGGCCAGGTGCGCGAGCGCTATGCCGCGGTGGTGCCGCCCAATGCACGGGCGCTGGCGCTGGAGCAGATCGACGCGCTGGTGAACCAGGCGCTGCTGCTCGACGGCGCTCGCTACGCCACGCCCTACAACTTCGTGCGTGCGCTCAAGCGGCGGGCGGTCCAGGTGCCGCCACGCGCGCACCCCGAGGCGGTGCAGCTACTCACCGTGCACGGCGCAAAGGGGCTGGAGGCCCGAGCGGTGTTCGTGATGGACGCAGACCCGGCGCCGCCGCAGCAGGAATCGGCCACGCTGCTGGTGGAATGGCCGGTCGATGCCACCCACCCGGCGTGCTGCGCCTTCGTCGCCTCGATGGCCCGTTGCCCGCCGTCGCTGAAGCCGCTGCTCGAGCGCGAGCGCGAGGCGCAGGCCCGCGAAGAACTCAACGGCCTGTATGTCGCCATGACGCGTGCGGCGGAGCTGCTCGTGTTCAGCCGCACCGAGCCGCATCGCGACGCCGGCGCGCCCTCATGGTGGCAGCGCCTGGTCCCGGTGCTGCCGGCCGAGCCCTGGCGGCCGGCCCCGTCGGGCCATGGCGCCGGCGAGCAGGAGCGGCGCAAGCCTGTCGTGCTGCCGGTGCTGCCTCGCCTGCAGCGCCAGACGCGAGAGCCGGAGCCGCCGTCCGCCCCTGCGGCCCGCGGTGACCAGGCGGCCTTGCTCGGCCGTGCCGTGCACCGTGTGCTCGAATGGCTCACCGCCCGGCCGGTGCCGCAACGCGACGATGCGGCCCTTGCCACGGCCGTGGCGGCTGCCGCCGCCGAACTCGGCCTGCCCGGCAGCACCTCCGCGGCCATCAAGGCGCTGGTGCTTCCGGTGCTGCACAGCGCCGAGGCGGCCCACCTGCTCGACCCCGCCGGCCTCGCCTGGGCCGGCAACGAAGTGCCCATGGCCTGGGGTGGCGAGGTGCTCCGGCTGGACCGCCTGGTGGCGCTGGACACCCAGGCCGGCCGCCAATGGTGGGTGCTCGACTACAAGCTGCAGCACGCCCCGCAGGAACTGGCGGCCTACCGCGACCAGCTGGCCCGCTACCGCGCCGCCGTGCAGGCGGCCCAGCCCGGCGAGGAGGTGCGAGCCGCGTTCATCACCGGCGCAGGACGCCTGGTCGAAGTGCAGTAGTGGCACTTGCCGTGGAAGAAACCATGAATTCGCCACCCTCATCAAGGCTTTGCCTATTGCGGCCTGCGATCCAATCGGGCCAACTCCCCAAGCCTTCTTCTGTCTTGCAGACCGCATGCCCGCTACCGCCGGTTCACTGACCACACGCCGATTCGGACGGTTCGAGCTGCGTCGCCTGCTCGGCAAGAGCTCGCGCACGATGAACTGGCTGGGCTATGACGAACGGGCCGGGCTGGAGCTGGTGATCTGCCTGCCCCGGCAGCAGCCGGCCGACGCTCAGGCCCTCGAACGGTGGCAACAGGCGGCGCAAGCCGCTGCGCGGCTGAACCATCCCCACCTCGTGCCGGTGCTCGAGACGGGCGTCGAGGAACGCTGGCCCTACATGGTGAGCCAGCCGCCCGCCGGCGCGACGCTGGCGGAGCACCTGGCGACCCACCCGGTGCCGGGTCCGGCTGAGGCCGTGGCCTGGACCTGCGACGCGCTGGAGGGCCTGGCCTATGCCCACGAGGCAGGGGTGGCCCATGGCGACATCGCCGCCCACAACCTCTGGATCGACAGCAACGGCCGCGTGCAGGTACTTGCGCTGTCCCTGGCTGCCGGGTCGGATGCCGGCGCAGCGGACGCCGCGCCGGCCGCTGCCGCCGGCGGCTCTCTCGCGCTCGACCCTTCGCAGCTGCGTTCGCAGCGCGCGGCCGGTGAACGCGACCTCGTGGCCATCGGCCTGCTGCTGCATGGCCTGCTGGCCGACCACCCGGCGCTCGACCAGCCCGACATCGCGCTGGCGGCCGACCTGGTCGGCCAGGAGATCGTCCGCCTCCCGTGGACCACGCCGCAGCCGGTGCCCGACACCCTGCGGGCCATCGTCAACCGCAGCACCGAACGAGCGCAGCGCCAGCGCTACCTGAGCGCCCGCACGCTGCTGCGTGCGCTGCGCGGCTGGCAGGAGGCCCAGGCACAGGAAGACGGCGGCCCGCTGCCGCTGCTGCTCGACCGCATGCGGGCCGCGGGGCACCTGCCGGCACGGTCCGGGCTGACCCAGCGTGTGGCCCGGCTGGTGGCCATGGAGCGCCAGCGCATCGACGAGATGGTCGACGTGATCGTGCAGGACCCGGCGCTGGCCTTCGAGCTGCTGCGCACGGTGAATGCGGCCCAGTTCGCAGGCCATGGCGATGCGCCGGTCACCACCGTGCGGCGTGCCGTGCTGCTGATCGGCCTGCAGGGTGTGCGCAGCGCTGCCAGCGGCCTGCGGGGCTGGCCGGGGCCGCTGGGCGAAAAGCCGGCGCAGGCGCTGGAGCGCGGGCTCTACCGTGCGCGCTTCGGTGCGCATGTGGCCGAAATGCTGTGCCCGGCCGGACTCGATGCCGAAGAGGCCTTGCTCGGCGCCTTGCTCCAGAGCCTGGGGCGCCTGCTCGTGCTCTACCACTTCCCTGAAGAAGCCGAGCAGATCCGCCAGCTCATGCTCCCCGGGCCCAGGCCCGAACCCGACGCACCCGAGCAGCCCGGCATGAACGAGGTGGCCGCCGCCAGTGCGGTGCTGGGCGCCGACCTCGAATCCCTGGGCGTGGCGGTGGCGCGCTACTGGGGCCTGCACGAGGCCATGCTGCAGATCATGCGACGGCTGCCCACCGACAAGTCGGTGCACAAGCCGGACGACCGGTACGGCCTGCTGCGCTGTGTGGCCAGCGCGGCCAACGAGGCGGTCGACGTGCTGCTGCTGCCGGCGCTCAAGCAGCCCTCGGCCATGAATGCGATCGTCCAGCGCTATGCGCGTGCGCTCGGCTTCACGCCCAAGGAACTGCAGGAGGCGTTGCAGAAAGGCCGGCGCCTGGCCGACGGCCTGCCGGCCGCAGAACGCGCCGCCGGTTGACGTGAAATAAGCCCGGCGCACCCCGCTCATCCCGGCATCGGCGCGGGCGGGGTAGGGTCCAATGGGTGCTGCACCTTTCGCACTCATGTCCAGCAGCGCCGCCGCCCCCGTCCCCACCCTGGGCCGCTTCGAACTGAAGCGCGTGCTCGGCCGTGGTGCCCAGAGCACCGTGTGGCTGGGTTTCGATCCGCGCCTCGAACGCGAGGTGGCGATCAAGCTGATGCGCCTGCCTGCTGGCGGTGCGGCCGGCGGGGACGCCGCCGCCGCGCTGGAGCAATGGCTGCGCGAGGCTCGCACGGTGGGCCGGCTGGCCCACCCGCACGTCGTCCCGGTGTTCGAGGCCGACGTGCATGCCGACGGCAGCGGCGCCCAGCCCTACATCGTCTTCGAGTTCGTGCCCGGCCAGTCGCTGGCCGACAGGCTCAGGCAGCACGGCGCGTATGCGCCGCGCGCCGCCGCCGAGCTGATGCTGGGCGTGCTCGACGCACTGGCGCATGCGCATGCCTCGGGCGTGGTGCACCGCGACCTCAAGCCTTCCAACATCCTGCTCGACTCCGCCGGCCGTGCCCGCGTCACGGACTTCGGCATCGCGGTGAGCTCGGGCGACACCGACGGCGCCGTGCCCGCGGGCAGCCCCGGCTATCTGTCGCCGGAAGCGGTGAGGGGCCTGCCGCCGGCGCCGTCGATGGACGTGTTTGCCGCCGGCCTGGTGCTGGCCGAACTGATGACCGGCAAGCCGCTCATCGCCGAGGCGGACATGCCGCGCGCGATGTACCGCATCGCCCATGAAGACCTGAGCCTGCCCGCGGCGATGCCGCAGCCGGTGGACGACGGCCTGCGTGCGCTGGTGCAGCGTGCGCTGGCGCGCGAGCCTTCGGTTCGTTTTGCCCATGCCGGGGAGATGCGCAACTCGCTGATGGCCTGGCTCGCGCCCAAGAGCCCTGCGGCGGACGATGGCAGCGCCGGCACCGGGCCCGCAGCTGCCAGGTCCAACGCCAGCGGCACGCTCGAGTTCCTGCTGCGGCGCATGCGCCACAAGAGCGACTTCCCGGCGTTGAGCGATTCGGTGGCCAGCATCCAGCGGGTGGCCACCAGCGAGAACGAAAGCCTTTCCAGCCTGTCCAGCGAGATCCTCAAGGACGTGGCCCTCACCCACAAGCTGCTGCGCCTGGTCAACACCGCGCATTTCCAGCATGCCGGCGGCGGCACCATCAGCACCGTGTCGCGTGCGGTGGCGCTGGTGGGCTTTGCGGGCATCCGCAACCTGGCCTTGTCGCTCGTGCTGCTGGAGCACATGAACGACAAGCTGCATGCCGACCAGATCAAGCAGGAGTTCCTGCGCTCGCTGATGGCCGGCACGCTGGCCAGCGAGCTGAGCCCGGTGACCAGCGAAAGCGAAGAGGCCTTCATCGGCTCGATGTTCCAGGGCCTGGGGCGGCTGCTCACCGAGTTCTACTTCCATGAAGAGGCCGAGCAGATCCGCTCGCTGGTGCACCCGGGCGTCACCCTGGCCCGCGAGACGCCGCGGCAGCCGATGAACGAGCAGGCCGCCTCCGCCTCCGTGCTCGGCCTGAGCTACGAAGAACTGGGCCTCGGCGTTGCCAGGTCCTGGGGCCTGCCCGACACGCTGCAGCGCTGCATGCGCGCGGCCACCGGCACGCCGCCCACCGAGACGCCGAAGCAGACGCCGGAGCGCCTGCGGTGGCTGGCCACCGCCGCCAACGAGGTGGCCGATGTGATGCTGCATGCCGAGCCGCAGGATGCGCCCCGGCTGGTCGCCCAGGTGGCCGAACGCCATGCCAAGGCGCTGGGGCTGAACCCCAAGGACGTGCAGGACGCGGTGGTGCGTTCACGTTCGAGGCTCACCCAGCTGGCCGCCGGGCTGCAGCTTCACCTGAAGCCCGGCTCGCCGGCCGAGCGCCTGCTGGAGCCGAAGCCGCAGCCGCCGAAGGATGGGTCCGAACGCGACCCGATGACCGACACGCTGTCGCGCCACCAGCTCGAAGCCACCGCGCCGCTGCCGCTCGATGCGCTGCCGCCGCATGAAGACCCGGCCCACGTGCTGGCGGCCGGCATCCAGGACATCACCAACTCGATGGTGGTCGAGAACTTCAAGCTCAACGAAGTGCTGCGCATGATCCTCGAGACCATGTACCGCGCGCTGGGCTTCCGCCGGGTGGTGTTCTGCCTGCGCGACGCCAGGACGGGCCGCCTGGTCGGTCGCTTCGGCCTCGGCGAAGGCGCCGAGCCGGTGGTGGCCCTGTTCCAGGTGCCGCTTTCGGTGGCGGCGGGCAGCAATCCGGACCTCTTCACCGCCGTGTGCCTGAAGGGCGCCGACACGATGATCTCCGACGCCACCGGCCACATCGAGTCGCGCCTGCCGGCCTGGTTTCGCGAGAAGGTCAGGGCGCCCACCTTCCTGCTGCTGCCGCTGCAGATGAAGAACGCCACCTTCGGGCTCATCTACGCCGACAAGGCCAAGCCGGGCGGCATTTCCCTGTCGGAAAAGGAACTCTCGCTGCTGCGCACCTTGCGCAACCAGGCGGTGATGGCCTTCAGGACGGCGAACAACGGCTGACGCCGCCGCTGTCCGATCCGCATCACTTCCAGGTGTCGTTCACCGCCTGCGAGCCTCCGGCGCCCACGGTGTTGAGCGCCCGGTTGGCGCCGCTTTCCCACACCACGTTGCCGCTGCCGTCCTTCTTGATGTACTTGTACTGGATGGACGAACCCGCCGGCAGCGCCACGTTGCTGACGCGCCAGTTGCCCTGCGTGCCGCTGCCGGAGATCCAGGTCAGCGCCACCCCCGCGGCCGGGCTCCAGTTGCCCAGGGCGGGCACGTTGCCGACGACGAAGATGTTCTGCCCGTAGCTGGTGCTGGCCGCCGCGTTGAAGGTGACGCTGGCGCTGCCGCCGTTGGTCGTTCCCTGTTTCGCGCCGGCATGCAGGGCGGCTGCGCTGTAGGCGGCCACCGTCAGCGTCGCATTGCCGGCGGTGTCCACCGCCACCACCGTGCCGCTGCAGCTGCCGCCGCTGAAGTCGCCCGAGATCACGTCGCAGTAGTTGCCCGCCGGCAGGCCGGTCTGGAAGGTGCGCGTGAGCGAGGAGCCTTCCTTGTTGATGACCACGAAGCCCAGGTTGCCGCGGCTGAAGGCGATCTGGTTGTTGCCGTTGTCCCACCAGTTGCTTACGCTCCAGTTCGACACCGTGGCATTGCGAAAGCCCACCATGTTGGCGATCGGCCGGAAACGGTGCTCGCACACCCAGCCGCCCACGCTCTGGCTGAAGCAGTCGGGGTTGGCCACGCCGCCGTCCCACGGGCCCTTGGTGGCGCCGCCGCTGTAGTGGGGCGGGCCGTAGCTGGTGTCGTAGCTGGTCGACTTGTTGAAGGCATAGCTCGACATCAGCGCCGGGTAGCCGTAGGGCCAGGCCAGCATGAACACGTTGGCCAGGTCGTAGGTCGCGCCGTTGTGGTACGTGAGGTAGTTGCCGCCGCCGCCGTGGCCGCGCTGCTTGTCGTGGTTGTCGGTGAAGGCCACCGCGCGGTTGCCGGGCATGAGGCCCCAGCTTTCACCGAAGGTGCGCAGGTCGGCCAGCTTGCCGCCGCCGGCGAACTTGCCATGCAGCTGCGGGCCGTAGGCGAACTCGGTCACGTTGACGAGGTTGCCGTTCAGGCCGAAGTACTGGCCGGGCTGCACCGCTTCGCCCGAGGCGCCGATGACTTCGAGGAACCAGTACGGCTTGTTGGCGACGCGTGAGTTGACGCCGTCGATGATCGCGCCCAGGTCGGCGGGGCTGATGTGCTTGGCCGCGTCGACGCGGAAGCCCTTCACGCCCAGGTTCACCAGGTCCACCAGGTAGTCGGCGATCTTGCCGCGCACGTAGGCCGCGCCGGTGTTGAGGTCCTGCAGGCCCGAGAGCTCGCAGTTCTGCACGTTCCACGCGTCGTTGTAGTTGTCGATGCCGCACACCGGCTGGTGGAAGTCGCTGGAGCCGTACGGCACGCGCGGGTAGTTGTGGCCGGTCCAGCCGTTGCCCGCGCTCGACGTGCCGCTGGCGCCGCCCGACATGTGGTTGATGACCGCGTCCACGTAGATGGCCACGCCTGCGGCATTGCAGCGGCTCACCATGTCCGAGAACTCGGCGCGCGTGCCGCTGCGGCTGCGGTCGAGGCTGTAGCTCACCGGCTGGTAGCGCATCCACCACGGGTAGGGCGCGCCGTCGCCGCTGGTCACCCAGTTGTGCTCGTTGGGCGGCGACACCTGCACCGCCGCGAAGCCTTTCGGACCGAGGAAGGTTTCGCATTCCTTCGCCACGTCGGTCCACTTCCACTCGAACAGCTGCACGAAGGCCGTTCGGCTCTGGGCTTGTGCACTGCCCAGCAAGCCCAGACCCAGCAAGGCAGCCGCGGCGAAGCCCCTGGATCGCCGCAGGACGGATGTACTCATCGCAATCTCCTCGTTGTTCAACACGCTCGTTCACTCGCTCATCACACAGCCGGAGCGGGCGCGACTCTATGAACCGAAGCGCGGGCAGGCACGCTGCGTCGCAGCAATCGCGGGTGCTGCGCGGTTCGCGGGGAGGCGAGTAGTCGGCGGAAGAACGCCGTTTCGTCAGCGAGTCGGTTGAACTACAGGGAGTACACCGGGCACGTGGCAGGCGCACGCACGCTTCGACCAAAGTGCAACACTTTGTCTGCCGAGGCGCTATGGAGGGGAGAAGGGGAGGTGGGGGTGGGTGACGAGCCTTACCCCCGGCACTGAAGGCAAACGGTTAGGGCTGCTTCGTTCCCGACCTGACCCGGTTGGCCGCGCCCCCATGCGGGGAGGCCCGTCAGGCGCGATTGTAGGCCAGCGGACGAACAGTCCCGGGAAAGGCAGCGATCGTGAAGAAGACGGTGGTGCCCACGCCGGGCTCCGACTCGATCCATACGCGCCCGCCGTGGCGCTCGACGATGCTGCGCACGATGCTCAGGCCCAGGCCGCTGCCGTGGAAGCCGGCGCCGTGCAGGCGGCGAAACGGCTCGAAGAGCTTCGCCGCATGTTTCGGATCGAAGCCGATGCCGTTGTCCCGCACGTACTGGACCGATGTCGATGCATGGTCGCCGGGGATGAAGCCGACCTCGATGCGCGGCTGCGCGACCGGCTGGGTGAACTTGGCGGCATTGCACAGCAGGTTGGCGAACACCTGCCGCATCAGCCGGGCATCGGCCGTTGAGCGAGGCAGCCGGTCGATGTGAACGGCCGGCATGCGCGCACCGGGCAGCTTGTGCGCGAGGCCGAGGCGCACGAGCTCCAGCGCCTGCGTTGCACAGCCTTCGAGGTCTGTCTCCGAGAGTGCGAGCGGCGCTTCATTGGCGCTCGCGAGGGACAACAGGCCGTCCACCATCTCGACCAGCATCGACAGCTGGCGCGAAGTGCCTGCCACGAGTTCCGCGGCGCTTTCCGTGTCGCCTTTGCGCAGTGCGATGGAGGTCAGCTGGGCCAGGCCGCACAGGCCGGCCAGCGGCCCGCGCAGGTCATGCGAGACGCTGCGGTTGAAGCTCTCGGCGCGTTTCAGCCGCGCGAGCAGCTCTTCGTTGCCCACAGTGGGGCGGTGGTCGGTGCACAGGTCGGGCGGGTACTGCATGGTTGCCTCCGGCGTTTGCGGCGGCACCAAGGCATCGCGGCGCAACGTGTAGGCATGTTTTAGGCGGCACCCGCACCGGTCGCATGCGTGGAACTACGTTGGGTACGTGATTCCACGCTCGGTGAAACAACCGATGGCGCCGGCCGCTCAGCGCAGCTGCAGGTCGTCGTCGCCGAACTCGATGCCCAGCGGCTCGATGAGCAGCTTCTTGGGGCCGGCCTCCACCGTGCCGGCGACCAGTGCCTGGATGCCCTGGGCCTGCGCGATCTCGACGGTGCGCTGCGCATCGGCAGCCTTCACGAACAGCGCGAAGCCGGCGCCCATGTTGAGCGTGCTGTAGGCCTCGCGATCGTCCTGCTTGGCATGCTGCTGGATGAAGCGCAGCACCGGCGTCACTTCCGGCACGCTGTGGATGCGGTAGGTGAAGGCCGCCGGGTGGCGCAGCAGCTTGCGCCAGCCGTGGCCGGTGATGTTGGCGCAGTAGTGCGGCGTGATGCCCGCCTTGTAGAGCGCCTCGGTGACCGGCGAATACAGCACGGTCGGCGCGAGCAGCGCCTCGCCGTAGTTGAGCGAAGAGGTCACCGGCGTGAGATAGCCCTGCGGCAGCCGCTCGACCAGCTTGCGCGCGAGGCTCAGGCCGTTGGCATGGATGCCGCTCGAGGCCAGCAGCACGATCGCATCGCCCGCGCCGAGCTTGTCGCCCACCGACAGCCGCTCCTTCGGGTTGATGATGCCGGTGCAGGAGGCTGCCAGGTCGATGCGGCCGGCTTCCACGATGCCGGCGAGCGCCGGCGTCTCGCCGCCGCCCCAGGCCACCGCGCACACGTCGCAGGCGCGCTTCCAGCCGGCCACCAGGGCCTGCGCGCGTTGCGCGTCGCCGAACCATTCGGAGCCGCCCGCGGCCCAGTAGGCCTGCACCACCAGCGGCGTGGCGCCCACGGTGATGAGGTCGTTGATCGCCATCGCGATGGTGTCCTGCGCGATGCCGTCGTAGTAGCTGCGGCCGGTGAGCTTGGCCATCTCGTCGGCCACGAGCGCCTTCGAGCCCAGGCATTCGACGATCGAGGCCAGGTAGAAGGGGCCCACGTCCACCACATAGGCCGACTCGCCGCGCGAGGCGGCCACCTCGCCGAAGCCGTGTGCCGCGAGGTTCTTCGCGGTGTCCTTGGCGGCGCGTTGCGCGGCGACCTTGAGCGGGTCGATCAGGTCGTAGTTGACGCCGGCTTGTTCGTAGCTGAGCGTGTCGGTGGAGGGCGTGGAGTTCATGGCAGCAGGCGCATCGACGGAACGCGCGATTATCGGCCAGCGGCCGCGGCGACCTCCGGGCGACCCGTAGAATGCCCCGCCATGAGTTACATCGTCCTGGCCCGAAAGTACCGCCCGCTCAACTTCGAGCAGATGGTGGGCCAGGAGCACGTGGTGCAGGCGCTGTCCAATGCCCTCACGCAGCAGCGGCTGCACCATGCCTACCTGTTCACCGGCACGCGCGGCGTGGGCAAGACCACCGTCTCGCGCATCCTGGCCAAATCGCTCAACTGCACCGGCGCCGACGGCGGCGGCGGCATCACCGCGCACCCCTGCGGCCGGTGCGACGCCTGCCGCGACATCGACAGCGGCCGTTTCGTCGACTACGTTGAGCTCGACGCGGCCTCGAACCGCGGCGTCGAAGAGATCTCTCAGCTGCTGGACCAGGCCGTCTACAAGCCGGTGGTCGGGCGCTTCAAGGTCTACATGATCGACGAAGTGCACATGCTCTCGACCACCGCCTTCAACGCCATGCTGAAGACGCTGGAGGAGCCGCCCGAATACCTGAAGTTCGTGCTGGCCACCACCGACCCGCAGAAGGTGCCGGTCACGGTGCTGTCGCGCTGCCTGCAGTTCAACCTGCGGCCCATGGCACCCGAGACGGTGCTCGAGCACCTGCAGCGCGTGCTCGAGGCCGAAGCCATTGCCGCCGAACCCGGCGCGCTGCGCCTGCTGGCGCGGGCCGCTCGCGGTTCGATGCGCGATGCGCTGTCTCTCACCGACCAGGCCATCGCATTCGGCGCGGGCAAGCTCGAGGAGTCGGGCGTGCGCCAGATGCTGGGCGCGGTTGACCGCAGCCATGTGGTGCGCATCGTCGAGGCACTCGCGGCCGGCGACGGGCCGGCGCTGCTGGCCACGGTGGATGCGCTGCGGTCGATGGGGCTTTCGGCAGCCGGCGCGCTCGAGGAGTTGGCCGGCATCGCGCAGCAGATGGCGGTGCTGCAGGCCGTGCCCGACGCGGCCAACGCGGCCGACCCGGAAACGCCGACGCTGCAGCGCCTGGCCGGCCTGCTGCCGGCCGACGAAACCCAGCTGCTCTACAGCATCGCGATCCATGGGCGCGGCGAGCTGTCGCTGGCGCCGGACGAATACAGCGGCCTGGTGATGGTGCTGCTGCGCCTGCTGGCCTTCAAGCCCCAGGGCGAGCGGCCACAGGCGGCACCGCCGATGCGGCCCGTGGCAGCTGCGAAGGTCGGCACGGCTTCGCCGATGGCGCAGTCGGCGCAGGCGCTGCATCGCCCGGCCCCGGCGCCTGCTCCGCTGCCCCAGGCCGCGCCGCGCACGGCGGCCCTGCGTGCGCCGGCGGCGCCCAGCCGCTCGAGCAGCGCCGAGATTCCACCGTGGGTCGATGCGGCCGTGCCGGACGACGCCGCCGCGGCAGGCGCTCCCGGGCCGGCCCCAGCCGCCGAGATCATCGTGCCGCGCGCACAGCCGCGCGCCGCCGAGCCGGCGGCGCCTGCCGCACCGGCCTTGTCGGCTGCGGAGCTGGCACTGGGCGACCGCTGGGCGGCGCTGGTGCGTTCGCTCATCGATGCCGGCGCCATTGGCGCGCTGGTGCGTGAACTCGCGATGCAGGGGCAGTGCGTGGCCATCGAGCAGGGTGATGCGGCGCAGCTGTGGCGCCTGCGCGTCGAGCGCGAGACGCTGCGCGGCGGCACGCATCGCGAGCGCCTCGAGGCCGCCATGGCCAAGTCGCTCGGCCATGCGGTGAAGCTCGAGCTGGAGGCAGGTGCTGTGGCCGACACGCCGTTCCTGCGCGACATGGCCGAGCGCGAACGCCGCCAGCGCGCCGCCGAAGAACTGATCCAGAACGACCCGATGGTGCTGTCGCTGATGCAGCAGTTCAAGACCGCGCGCATCGTGCCGGGCTCCATCAAACCCCTCTGATCCAGAAGGACTGAAATCATGATGAAAGGGCAACTCGCCGGCCTGATGAAGCAGGCCCAAGCGATGCAGGACAACCTGAAGCGCGCACAGGAAGAGCTCGCGCAGATCGAGGTCGAGGGCCAGTCCGGCGCCGGCCTGGTGAAGGTCGTGATGACCTGCAAGCACGACGTGAAGCGCGTCAGCATCGACCCGAGCCTGCTGGCCGATGACAAGGACATGCTCGAAGACCTGGTGGCCGCCGCCTTCAATGACGGCATCCGCCGGGCTGAAGAGGTGAGCCAGGAAAAGATGTCCAAGCTCACCGCCGGCATGCCGCTGCCGCCGGGCATGAAGTTTCCGTTTTGATGGCTCCCCCCCGTAGCGCCTGCGGCGCTCCCCCTCAAGGGGGCGGCGCCGGCGGACCGGCGAAGCCGGATCCGCGGCGCCCGCTCGACCTCTGCGCTTGCCGTGGCTGGTGCTGACTCGTCGCTGTCTGCGCTGGTCGATGCCTTGCGGCGGTTGCCGGGGGTGGGGGTGAAGTCCGCGCAGCGCATGGCGTATCACCTGCTGCAGCACGACCGTGGCGGCGCTGAATTGCTGGCGCAGGCGCTGCGTTCGGCCGTGTCGAACGTGCGCCATTGCGAACGCTGCCACACCTTCACCGAGGCGCCGGTCTGTGCGACCTGCCTGGATCCTTCCCGGGACGGGCGCCAGCTGTGTGTGGTGGAGACGCCGGCCGACCAGGCGGCGGTCGAACGCACCGGCAGTTTCCGCGGGCTGTATTTCGTGCTGATGGGCCACCTGAGTCCGCTGGACGGCGTGAGCACGCGCGACATCGGCATTGCCCAGCTGCTCGAGCGGGTGGCCGACGGCGTGGTGCAGGAAGTCATCGTTGCCACCAACTTCACGGCCGAAGGCGAGGCCACCGCGCATGTGGTGGCCGAGGCGCTCAAGGTCCGCGGCATCAAGGCCACGCGGCTGGCCCGCGGGGTGCCCATCGGCAGCGAGCTCGAATACGTGGACCTGGGCACCATCGCGCACGCGCTGGTGGACCGCCGCTGAATGGCCGCATGAACCTCATCGCCTGGAGCCTGCTGGCGGCCGCGGTGATGCCCGTGGCCTGTGCCGGCATGGCGAAGTGGGGCGCGATGATGCGGCCGCGCCGTGAAGGCGGCTTCGACAACCACCACCCGCGCGAGTGGCTCGCCCGGCAGCAGGGCTGGCGTGCGCGGGCCAATGCGGCCCAGGCGAACTGCTTCGAGGCGCTGCCGTTTTTCATCGGCGCGGTGCTGTATGCGCTGCTGATGCAGGCGCCGGCCGCGCGCATCGAGGCGCTGGCCGGGCTCTGGCTGCTGCTGCGCGCCGCCTATGTGGCGCTGTACCTGGCCGACAGGCCGTCGGCGCGCTCAGTGGTATGGACCCTGGCGCTGGCGGCCAACGTGGCCATTCTCTTCAGCGCCTGAGGCGACAGCCCTTCTTCTACCGTTTTGCCGACAGGCGGGACTTGCTGCCGCTGCTGCGGGCGGCACTGCGCGTGGCCTTGGCCGGCCTGGAGGCCTTGGCCGACCTGGCGCCGGCCTTGGCAGCCGGCCGCGCCGCCGACCGGGTGCCCTTGGCCGCTGCGCGCGGTACGTAGACCACGATCGACTCGCCGCGCGCGAAACGTGCGCTCTTCGAGACGTTGTTCCACTGGGCCACTTGCGCCGCGCTCACCCGGTAGCGCCGGGCCACCGAGGCCACCGTGTCGGCCTTGCCGGCGCGCAGCGTGACGCGGCGCGCCTGCGGGCCTTCGGGGGCGAGCGACATCATCGCGTTGTCGGCGATGCGTTCGGACACGTCCTGCTCGCGATGCCCGTTGCGCGGCACCAGCAGCGTGGAGCCTGCGCGCACCAGCATGCGAACCGGAATGCGGTTGACGTCGCGCAGGTCGTCTTCGCTCATGCCCACCCGCTTGGCCGCCTCGGCCGGCCGCATGGTCTTGGGCACGACCCAGGCGGTCCAGCTGGCCAGCGGGCCCTGGTGGTTCTCGAGGTTGCGCACGAACAGGCTCGCGTTGTCGTAGGGCAGCAGCAGCTGCGGCGTGCCGGCCGCCAGGATCACCGGCCTGTTGAGCGAGGGATTGAGCGTCTTGAACTCGTCGACCTCCACCTCGGCCAGCCGGGCGGCCAGCGCCACGTCGATGTCGCGCTGGATCGGCACGGTGAGGAAGTACGGGTGGTTGGCCACCTGCGGCAGCGTGAGGCCGAAGGCCTCCGGCTGCGCAATGATGTTCTTGACCGCCTGCAGCTTGGGCACGTAGTAGCGCGTCTCGGCCGGCATGCGCAGGCTCTCGTAGTCGGTCGGCTTGCCGGCCTTGCGGTTGCGCGCGATGGCGCGGCTCACGCTGCCTTCGCCCCAGTTGTAGGCCGCCAGCGCGAGGTGCCAGTCGCCGAACATGCCGTACAGGCGGTTCAGGTAGTCGAGTGCCGCGCGGGTCGAGGCCAGCACGTCGCGCCGCTCGTCGCGGAAGATGTTCTGGGTGAGGTCGTAGTCCCGGCCGGTGGACGGGATGAACTGCCACATGCCCGAGGCCTTGGCCACCGACATGGCCTGCGGGTTGAAGGCGCTCTCGATGAAGGGCAGCAGCGCCAGCTCGGTGGGCATGTTGCGCCGCTCGACCTCTTCGACGATGTGGAACAGGTAGCGGCTGCCGCGCTCGGTCATGCGCTGCACGTAGTCGGGCCGCGTGGCATACCACTGCTCGCGGTTGCGCACCAGGTCGCCTGCGAGGTCGGGCATCTTGAAGCCGCGTCGGATGCGGGCCCACAGGTCGGCATGGGCTGTGCTGTCGGCCAGGTTCACCGGCTCGTCGGGGCGCAAGGGGTCGGTGGGTGGGCCGGCGGCTTCCTTGGCTTCGTCGGGCGCGGAGGCCGCTGCAGCAGGGCCGGACGCAGCCGAGGCCGGCGACGAGGCCGCTTCGGCCGCCGACGCGGCATTGGCGGCCTGCACCGCGGCAATGACCGGCGCGTCGGCGGAGGATTCCTCGGGGACGGGCACGCTGGCGCAGGCCGCCAGCAGCAGCGGCAACAGCAAGCCCGCCAAGGCGCGAGCGGGATCCGATACGAACGGCGTAGGCCTCATCTGAATTCGTTCTTCCAATGTCTTATCGCGGCCAGCACATCGACGGCATCGTCGCTGGGCGCTCCGTGGCGGCGCGCCGCGGCCATCACCTCCGGCCGGGCACAGCGCAGGAAAGGGTTGATCTTCAGCTCCACCGCGATCGAACTGGGCAGCGTCGGCTGCCCTTTTGCGCGCAGTTTTTCACAGTGGGCGGTATGCAGAGTCACTTGGGCGTTGCCGGGTTCCACCGCCTGGGCGAAGCGCAGGTTCGACAGCGTGTATTCGTGCGCGCAACACACCCGGGTGGCGCCGGGCAGCGCGGCCAGGCGCGACAGCGACTCGAACATCTGCGCCGGTGTGCCTTCGAACAGGCGGCCGCAGCCTGCGGAGAACATGGTGTCCCCGCAGAACAGCAGCGGCGCCTGGCCCTGCACCTGCGCGAAGTAAGCGATGTGACCGGCGGTGTGCCCCGGCACGTCGATCACTTCGAAGTCGAGTCCGAGGAGCCGGACATGGTCACCGTCGTCGAGGGCCTCGAAGGGCTCCGGGATGCGTTCGCGCCGCGGCCCGAACACAGGGCCCTGCAGGCGAGGCCTCAAGGCGTCGACGCCGCCCACATGATCGCCATGGTGGTGGGTCACTAGAATGCCTGCCAAGTCGAGTCCGTGCGCGTCGAGCGCACGCAATACCGGCCCGGCCTCACCCGGATCGACCACGAGGGCACGTCGTCCGTCGTGCAGCATCCAGATGTAGTTGTCGGTGAAGGCGGGCAGGGCAATCAGTTCCATGACGCAAGCGCCTCCGATTGTAGAGTTGCACCCTTGGCTGCAGACCCCGCCGGGGCGCTACCTGCTCGACTGGGAGCAAGCAGTGCTGGACCGGGCGGTGGCCGACGTGTTCGGCTTCCATGCGTTGCAGCTCGGCCGCCCCGAGCTTGATGCACTGCAGGCCAACCGCATGCCGCACCGCTGGCTGGCGCTGGACATCGACGACGATGCCGGCGCGGTGCTCGCGCCGTCGTTCGGTGCCGACGACCAGGCGCCCCGCGGCGTGGCGCTGCACTGCGACTTCGATGCCCTGCCGTTTCCGAACCAGAGCCTCGACCTCGTGGTGCTGCCGCACACGCTGGAGCTGGCGCGCGACCCGCATCATGCCCTGCGGGAGGTCGAGCGGGTGCTCGTGCCCGAGGGGCGGGTGGTCATCGTCGGGTTCAATCCGGCGAGCCTGTGGGGCTTGCGCCAGCGCTGGGGCCGCATGTGCATGCGGCTCGGTTTCGGCAGCCTGTTCCTGCCGCGGACGGGCGACTTCCTCGGCTATTGGCGACTGCGCGATTGGCTGCGGCTGCTGAGCTTCGAGGTCGAGTCGGCCCGCTTCGGCTGCTATCGGCCGGCGCTGCGCTCGCAGCGCTGGATCGACCGTTTTGCGTGGATCGAGCCGGTCGGCGAGCGCTGGTGGCCGGTGCTCGGGTCGGTTTACTTTCTGAGCGCGGTCAAGCGGGTGCGCGGCATGCGCCTGCTGGGTCTCGCGCGTACCAAGAACGCCAAGCCGCGCGCAACGCCGGCCGTGGCCACCAACAAGCACAAGGAAGCGAATTGAACGAAGCAGCAGGCGGCAGCGCCGTGGTGATCTACACCGATGGCGCCTGCAAGGGCAACCCCGGTCCCGGCGGCTGGGGCGTATGGATGAAAAGCGGCGCGCACGAGAAGGAGATGTGCGGCGGCGAGGCGGTGACCACCAACAACCGCATGGAACTCACGGCCGTCATCGAGGCACTCACCGCCTTGAAGCGCCCGTGCGAAGTGGTGCTCTACACCGACAGCGAATACGTGCGCAAGGGCATCACCGAATGGATCCACGGCTGGAAGACCCGCGGCTGGAAGACCGCCGACAAGAAGCCAGTGAAGAATGCCGAGCTGTGGCAGCGGCTCGACGACCTGTCGCGGGGCCACCGCATCGACTGGCGCTGGGTGCGCGGCCATGCGGGCGATCCCGGCAACGAAAAGGCGGACGCGCTGGCGAACAAGGGCTGCGCGCGCTTCACCTGAGCGGCTCACTCGTCCGGCCGCGGGTGAGAAGGTTTCTGCTCGGTAAACCTCTGAGCGATTGCACGGCCTTGCGGTACGCTTCGTTACTTTGGCCGCCGCTCGGCTCCCTCGCAGTCTCCCCATGAAAAAACTCCACGCCATCGTGGCCGTCGTCGGCCTGTTGAGCGCCTCGGCACTGGCCTACTGGTGGCAGCACCGTCCCGCCAATTCGCAGACCGCGGCGGCGGACGCGCCGGCCGGAGAGCGGGCCCGGCCACCAGCAGGCGCCGGGGGCTCCGCCGGCCCGGTGCCGGTGGAGGTGGCGCGTGCCGAGTCCCGCCTCGTGCAGGACGATGCCACCGCGGTGGGCAGCCTGCGTTCGCGCCAGGGCGTGATGGTGCGTCCCGAAGTGAGCGGGCGGGTGGCGCGGCTGGGCTTTGCCGACGGCCAGCGGGTCAGGCGCGGCCAGGTGCTGGTGCAGCTCGACGACACCCTGCAGGTGGCGCAGCTGCAGCAGGCCGAGGCGCAGGCCAGCATCGCGCGCAGCAACTACCAGCGCAACAAGGAACTGGTGGCGCAGAACTTCGTGAGCCGCAGCGTGCTCGACCAGAGCGAGGCCAACCTGCAGGTGGCCGAGGCGCAGGTGTCTCTGGCGCGTGCGCAGCTCGGCCGCATGAAGATCGTGGCGCCCTTCGACGGCACTGCCGGCATCCGCAACGTGAACGTGGGCGACTACGTGAAGGACGGCGCCGACCTCGTGACGCTGGAAGACACCTCGAGCATGTATGTCGACTTCCGCCTGCCCGAGCGCTTCCTGCCCAAGGTGCAGCAGAAGCAGAAGGTTTCGGTGGCCGTCGATGCGCTGCCCGACAAGCAGTTCGATGCCAGGGTCGAGGCGCTCGATCCGCAGGTCGATGCCAACGGTCGCGCACTGCTGGTGCGCGCCCGGGTCGACAACGCCGGCCAGCTGCTGCGCCCCGGCATGTTCGCCCGCGTGCGGCTGGTGCTGGCCGAGAAGCCCGATGCGGTGCTCGTGCCTGAAGAGGCGCTGGTGCCGCAGGGCAACAAGCAGTTCCTGCTCAAGGTGGTGCAGGGCCCCGAGGGCCCGGCCTCCGAGCGGCTGGAGGTGGCGACCGGCATCCGCCGCGACGGCAAGGTCGAGATCCTGTCCGGCGTGGCCGCCGGCGACACGGTGGTGACCGCAGGCCAGGCGCAGCTGATGCGCGGCCAGAGCCGGCCGGTGCGTGTGGTCCAGCTCGGCCGCACCGGAGGCGGTGGCGGCGGCGCGGCGGGTGAGGCGCAGCGGCCGAAGGGTGGTGCATCGGGTGCTGCGCCGGCCGCGTCGGCGGTGGCCGGCTGAGCGGGGGCTTCCATGCAACTGGCAGAAACCTCGATCCGCCGGCCGGTGTTCGCCACCGTGCTGTCGCTCCTGCTGGTGCTGGTGGGCGCCGTGTCGTTCCGGCAGCTGCAGGTGCGCGAGTACCCGCGCATCGACGAGCCGGTGGTCAACGTCAACACGCGGCTCACCGGCGCGTCGTCCGAGGTGATCGAGTCGCAGGTCACCAAGCCGCTCGAAGACTCGATCGCCGGCATCGAGGGTGTCGACATCATCACCTCGGTGTCGCGATCGGAGCAGAGCCAGATCACCGTGCGCTTCAAGCTCGACAAGAGCCCGGAAGACGCTGCCGCCGACGTGCGCGACCGGGTCTCGCGGGTGCGCGGCCGGCTGCCCGACGCGATCGACGAGCCGGTCATCTCGAAGGTGGAGGCCGACGCCACGCCGACCATCTGGCTGGCGTTCAGCAGCGAGTCGATGTCGCCGCTGGAGGTGACCGATCTCGTCAACCGCGTGGTCAAGCCTCGCCTGCAGACGGTGCCCGGCGTGGCCGACGTGCAGATCAACGGCGACCGCAAGTTCTCGATGCGCATCTGGGTCGACCCGGACAAGCTGGCCGCCTACCGCCTCACGGTGCAGGACGTGGAAGACGCGCTGCGCAAGCAGAACCTCGAGGTGCCGGCCGGTCGCATCGAAAGCCAGCAGCGCGAATTCAGCGTCACAGCGCAGACCGATCTCGCCACCGCCTTGCAGTTCGGCGAGATCGCGCTGCGCACGGTGAACGGCTACACGGTGCGCCTGCGCGACGTGGCGCGCATCGAGCAGGCGGCGGCCAGCGAACGGTCGAGCGTGCGGCTCAACGGCGTGCCGGCCATCTCGATGGGCGTGATCCGCCAGGCGACCGCCAACCCGCTGGAGGTGTCGGCCGGCGTCTACGAGGTCATGCCCAGGATCCAGCAGGACCTGCCGCCGGGCGTGAAGGTCCAGCAGGCCAACGACAACTCGGTGTTCATCGACCGTTCCATCAAGTCGGTGTACCAGACCATCGGCGAAGCGGTGGTGCTGGTGGCGCTGGTGGTGTTCGTGTTCCTGCGCACCTTGCGTGCGTCGGTCATTCCGCTGGTCACCATCCCGGTGAGCCTCGTCGGCGTGTTCGGCATCATGGCCGCGGCCGGCTTCTCGATCAACACGCTCACGCTGCTGGCGCTGGTGCTGGCCATCGGCCTGGTGGTGGACGACGCCATCGTGATGCTGGAGAACATCTTCCGGCACATCGAGGAGGGCCTGTCGCCTTTCCAGGCCGCGCTCAGGGGCGCCAAGGAAGTGGGCTTCGCGATCATCGCAATGACGCTCACGCTGGCCGCGGTGTATGCGCCGCTGGCGTTCACCCCCGGGCGCACCGGGCGGCTGTTCGTGGAGTTCGCCCTCACGCTGGCCGGCGCGGTGATCGTCTCCGGCTTCACCGCCCTCACGCTCACGCCGATGATGTGCAGCAAGCTGCTGCGCCACAACCCGAGCCCGAACCGCTTCGACCGCGGCATGGAGGCGGCGCTGGTGTGGATCACCGGGCGCTACGAGTCGGCACTGAGGTGGGTGCTGGGGCGCCGCTGGCTCGTGCTGCTGGTCATGGCGCTTGCGGGCGGCGGCAGCTGGTGGCTCTTTTCAACCACCAAGAGCGAGCTTGCGCCGCTCGAGGACCGCGGCGTGATCCTGGCCAACGTGAACGCGCCCGACGGCGCGACGCTCGCCTACACGCAGCGCTACATGCAGGAGATCGAGCGCATCGGCATGAGCTACCCGGAGTTCGACCGGGTGTTCGTGGTCACCGGCAACCCGACGGTGTCGCAGGGCATCTCGTTCCTGCGCACCACCGACTGGGATGCCCGCTCCCGCACGACCCAGCAGCTTGCACGCGACCTGCAGCCCAGGTTCTCGCAGCTGCCGGGCGTGAGCGCCTTCCCGATCACGCCGCCGTCGCTGGGCGGCGGCTTCCGCGAGCGGCCGGTCAATTACGTGGTGGTCACCTCGGACTCCTACGAGAACCTGGCGCGGGTGGCGCAGCAGTTCCTGGCCGAGATGGCCAAAAACCCGGGGCTGGTGCAGCCTGACATCGACCTGCGCCTGAACAAGCCCGAGATCTTCATCCAGGTGGACCGCGACCGGGCCGCCGATGCCGGCGTGGCGGTGGACCAGGTGGCCCGTACCATCGAGACCATGCTGGGCGGGCGCAACGTGACCCGCTACAAGCGCGATGCCGAGCAGTACGACGTGATCGTGCAGACGCAGGCCAGCGGCCGCACGACGCCCGAGGACATCGAGAAGATCTTCGTGCGGGGCAGCAAGAACGGTGTCGAGGCGATGATCCCGCTGTCGTCGCTGGTGCATGTGCGCGAGTCGGTGAGCCCGCGGGAGCTGAACCACTTCAACCAGCGCCGCTCGGTGAGCATTACCGCGAGCCTGGCGCCCGGCTACACACAGGGCGAGGCGCTGGCCTTCATGAATGCCACCGCCGACAAGATCCTCAAGCCCGGCTATTCCACCGAGCTGGCCGGCTCGATGCGCGAGTTCAAGTCGTCCAGCGGCGCGCTCGGGCTGGTGTTCGTGCTCGCGCTGCTGTTCATCTTCCTGGTGCTGTCGGCGCAGTTCGAGAGCTTCCTCGACCCGTTCGTGATCATGCTGTCGGTGCCGCTGTCGATGGTGGGGGCGCTGGCCGCGCTGCAGCTGGCCGGCGGCACGCTCAACGTGTATTCGCAGATCGGCCTCATCACGCTGGTGGGCCTCATCACCAAGCACGGCATCCTGATCGTCGAGTTCGCGAACCAGTTGCGCCAGGAAGGCATGAGCACGCTCGATGCGGTGATCGCCGGCGCCTCGCTGCGCCTGCGCCCCATCCTCATGACCACCGGCGCCATGGTGCTGGGCGCGGTGCCGCTGGCACTGGCCCATGGCGCGGGCGCCGAAAGCCGGCAGCAGATCGGCTGGGTGATCGTGGGCGGCATGTCGGTGGGCACGCTGCTCACCATCTTCGTGGTGCCCACGGTGTATTCGCTGTTCGCCCGCAAGGCGGCGCCGGGCCCGATCACCACGCCTGCGCAGGCCGAGCCGGCGCAGGCGCACTGACGCTACAGCTTCAGCAGCATCAGCGCCTTGTCGTAGTAGCGCTCGCCGCCGGCGGTGAGCACGCGGATCGCCTGCGGCTGCAGGCCGTAGTGGCGGAATCCCGCGCGCTCGTACAGCCGCAGCGCGCGCTCGTTCGACGCCGTGACGCTCAGCACCACGATCTGCAGCCCGATCGCCGAGCGCGCCTCGCGGATGCAGGTTTCGAGCAGGCGCCGGCCGATGCCGCGGTGGGCATGGGCGTCGCGCACCATCATGCCCACCAGCCAGGCGGTGTGGCGGGTCTTCTGCCGCGTCTCGCGCTCGAGGCAGACCGACCCGACCAGCTGGTCGCCGATCCAGGCGCCCAGCAGGAAGGTGCCGCCCAGGCTTTCACTCAGGCCGAGGCGGCCGAGATAGCTCTCCGGCGCACGGGCACGCTCGGTCTCGTGATCGGACGTGAAGGCATCGGGGTGCAGCAGCAGGGCCTCGTCGCGCAGGGCCTTGTAGGCGGACAGGTCGGCCGGGCCGAGGCGGCGAACGAGGACCTCGTCAGCCATGTTCGCGCTCCAGGATCTGCAGCTCTTCCAGCGTGTTGGCATTGGCGAAGGCCTGCGGATCGTCGTCGAAGGTGACGGCCACCATCTCGTGTTCGCGCATCCAGCGTTCGACCTGCCGTTCGCCGCGGTCGAGGTAGTCCTTCAGGCTGGGCGCCAGCGAGGTGTGCAGCAGGCAGCACACCGGCTGCGACCGCCCGCCGGCCCAGGCCATGGCGATGCGGGCGTTCGGCTGGTGCGCAATGCCGGCGGCCAGGCGCGCCACCAGGTCCAGCGGCAGCAGCGGCGTGTCGCAGGCCATGGTGACCAGCCACGGCGTGCCGCAATGCTCCATGCCGGCCAGGAAGCCCGCCAGCGGGCCGGGGTGGTCGGGTAGCGCATCGGGCCACACAGGCACGCCGAAGCGCTGGTACAGCTCGATGTTGCGATTGGCGTTGATGGCGACCTGGCCCACCTGCGGGCCCAGGCGCTCGATGGCGCGCCAGGCGAGCGGCTGGCCGCAGAACAGCTGCAGCCCCTTGTCGACGCCGCCCATGCGGCTGCCGCGGCCGCCGGCGAGCACGAGGCCGGTGATGTGGGAGCGGAGGATGTCGGCCATGGGGTGGTGCGCGTCAGCCGCCGATGTAGCTCATCTCGACCTTGGCGCTGCGCTCGGGCGCCTGGGCGCTGCCGCGCAGCTCGGAATAGCGGTCGTCGCGTTGCTGCCAGATGTGGCCGATGGCCGCGGCGATCTGCTCGTCGCTCGCGTTGCCCCGCAGCAGGCTGCGCAGGTCGTGCCCCTGGCTGGCAAACAGGCACAGGTAGAGCTGCCCTTCGGTGGACAGCCGGGCGCGGTTGCAGTCGCGGCAGAAGGCGCGGGTCACGCTGGAGATCAGGCCGATTTCGCCGGCGCCGTCGCGGTAGGCCCAGCGTTCGGCGGTTTCGCCCGGCGTGTTGGCCTGCAGCGGCACGAGCGGGAATTCACGGCCGATGCGTTCGAGCACCTCGGCCGACGGCAGCACCTGGTCCATGCGCCAGCCGTTGGTGACGCCCACGTCCATGTATTCGATGAACCGCAGCACGATGCCGCTGCCGCGGAAGTGGCGCGCCATCGGCAGGATCTCGTGGTCGTTGACGCCGCGCTGCACCACCATGTTGACCTTGATCGGCCCGAGCCCCACCGCCTGCGCCGCCTCGATGCCGGCGAGCACATCGGCCACCGGGAAGTCCATGTCGTTCATGCGGCGGAACACGGCGTCGTCGAGCGCGTCGAGGCTCACCGTCACCCGCTGCAGGCCGGCATCCTTCAGGTCGCGCGCCTTGCGTGCCAGCAGCGAGGCGTTGGTGGTGAGGGTGAGGTCGAGCGGGCGGCCTTCTGCGGTACGCAGCCCCGCCAGCATGGCCACCAGCCTGTCGAGGTCCTTGCGCAGCAGCGGCTCGCCGCCGGTCAGGCGGACCTTCTGCACGCCATGGGCGATGAACACCTTGGCCAGCCGGGTGATCTCCTCGAAGGTGAGCAGGTCCTTGTGCGGCAGGAAAGGGTGGTCGCGGTCGAACACCGACTTGGGCATGCAGTAGCTGCAGCGGAAGTTGCAGCGGTCGGTGACCGAGATGCGCAAGTCGCGCAACGGGCGCTGCCGGGTGTCCAGCAGCACGCCGGTGGGCGGGGGAGCGGCGGCAGGAACGCGCGGCACGCGGCCGATCGACCGGTGGTCCACGAGGGGAATGCTGCGTTCAGCCATGCGGCGATTGTGCCTCGCACCCCTGCGGCGGGGGCAGCCCGCGGAGGCGGCCCCCCGTACTCCAGGGTCAGTCGGCTGCGCGCGGGGCGATCGCGGGGGCGGCGGCCGGGGCCGTGGTGTTGGCGGTCTCGGCCGCCTGCGTTGCGGCCTGCATCCCGTCGGTCGCCTGTGCGTTCGAAGGCTGCGGCGCGCGCCGGGCGCCGTTGTAGCGCTTGGTCCAGTAGGCCACCCGCATGTCTTCGATGCGGACCTCGCCGCCGCTGCGCGGCGAGTGGATGAACTTGTTGTCGCCCACGTAGATGCCCACGTGGGAGAAGGCGCGCCTCATGGTGTTGAAGAACACCAGGTCGCCGGGCTTGAGCTCGTCGCGCTTGATCTGCAGCAGCCCGCCGGCGCGCGCCTGCTCCTCGGAGCGCCGCGGCAGCACCAGGCCCAGGCTCATCTCGAAGATGTGGCGGGTGAAGCCGCTGCAGTCGAAGCCGGCTTCGGCCGACTGGCCGCCCCGCTTGTAGGGCACGCCGAGGAAGTTCATCGCCGACAGCACCAGGTCCGATGCCACGTTGGACGCCTTGGTGCGCACCTGCTGCACGAAGCTGGGCGGCGGCGTGGTGGGCTGGGTTTCGGCGGGCGGCGACGCCACCGGGGCGTTGAGCAGGCCCTTTTCGTGGAGCAGGCGGGTCACGGCGTCCTGCTCGGGCGCGGCCTGGGCGGCCGACACCAGCGCCAGTGCGCCGAGCAGCACGCAGATTCGCACGCGCCCTGGCAGGCGCTGACCCGACGACCTTTTCATGGGGCGCGAGATTAGTGCACCGCGGCGTCCATCGTCAAGGAAAAAAGCCTTTGTTTTCGGGCGCTTAGAGAGGGTTTGCGAGGATGGAATGAAGTTCTCCACGAGGGCACAAGAGAACGCGGCGCACCCGCTTTTGCCGCCGGGTTGACCGGCATCAACATCCGGGCGCCGTGAAGTCAGTCACACGTCAGCGGCCCCCCCTGCAATGGGCCGCCGAGGAGACAAGCACATGACGAGCTATGCCGACTTCCATCGCCGTTCGATCCAGGATCGCGACGCCTTCTGGGCCGAGCAGGCGCAACTCATCGACTGGCAGCGGCCGTTCGAGCGGGTGTGCGATCACGACCGGCCGCCGTTCGCGAAATGGTTCTGCGGGGGGCTGACCAACCTGTGTCACAACGCGGTCGACCGCCACCTGGCCGAGCGGGCCGACCAGAACGCGCTGATCTGGATCTCCACCGAGGTGGAGCAGGAGCGCGTGTACAGCTTCCGGGAGCTGCATGTCGAAGTGCAGCGCATGGCCGCGGTGCTGCAGAGCCTGGGGGTCGGACAGGGCGACCGGGTGCTCATCTACATGCCGATGATTCCCGAGGCGGTGTTCGCCATGCTGGCCTGCACCCGCATCGGCGCGATCCACTCGGTGGTGTTCGGCGGTTTTGCCAGCGTCTCGCTGGCGAGCCGGATCGACGATGCCCGGCCCAAGGTGGTGGTCAGCGCCGATGCGGGCTCGCGCGGCGGCAAGGTCGTGGCCTACAAGCCGCTGCTCGACGAGGCGCTTCGCCTGGCGCAGCAGCCGCCCCAGAAGGTGCTGCTGGTCGACCGCGGCCTGGCGCCGATGGAGCGCGTGGCCGGCCGCGACGTGGATTACGCCACCCAGCGCGAAGCGCAGCTGGACGCACGGGTGCCCTGCAGCTGGGTGGACTCGACCCATCCGAGCTACACCCTCTACACCAGCGGCACCACCGGCAAGCCCAAGGGCGTGCAGCGCGACACCGGCGGCTATGCGGTGGCGCTTGCCGCCAGCATGAAGCACATCTTCTGCGGCCAGGCCGGCGAGACCTATTTCTCGACCAGCGACATCGGCTGGGTGGTGGGGCACAGCTACATCGTCTATGGCCCGCTGATCGCCGGCATGGCCACCGTGCTGTACGAAGGCCTGCCCATCCGGCCCGATGCGGCGATCTGGTGGTCCATCGTCGAGAAGTACAAGGTGACGGTGATGTTCAGCGCGCCGACGGCGGTGCGGGTGCTGAAGAAGCAGGACCCGGCGGCGCTTGCCAGGCACGACCTCAGCTCGCTGCGCGCGCTGTTCCTGGCCGGCGAGCCGCTGGACGAACCCACCTCCGACTGGATCGCCCGGGCCCTGGGCAAGCCCATCATCGACAACTACTGGCAGACCGAAACCGGCTGGCCCATCCTCACCATCGCCAACGGCGTCGAGAAGAAGCCGTCGAAGCTCGGCTCGCCGGGCGTGCCGATGTACGGCTACGACGTGAAGCTGCTGCACGAGGTGACCGGCGAGGAGCTCACCGAACCGGGCCAGAAGGGCGTGGTGGCCATCGCCGGGCCGCTGCCGCCGGGCTGCATGCAGACGGTGTGGGGCAACGACGAGCGTTTCGTGTCCACCTACTGGAGCAGCTTCCCCGGCAAGCAGGTGTATTCGACCTTCGACTGGGGCATCCGCGACGCCGACGGCTACTACTTCATCCTCGGCCGCACTGACGACGTGCTCAACGTGGCCGGCCACCGGCTGGGCACCCGCGAGATCGAGGAGAGCATCTCGAGCCATCCGAACGTGGCCGAGGTGGCGGTGGTGGGCGTGGCCGACCAGCTCAAGGGCCAGGTCGCGATGGCCTTCGCGGTGGTGAAGGACGCGTCGAAGATCACAACCGAGGCCGACGCCCTGAAGCTCGAGGGCGAGATCATGAAGCGGGTGGACGAGCAGCTCGGCGCGGTGGCACGGCCGGCGCGCGTGAGATTCGTCACGGTGCTGCCGAAGACGCGCTCCGGCAAGCTGCTGCGCCGCGCCATCCAGGCCGTGTGCGAGGGCCGTGACCCGGGCGACCTCACCACCATCGAGGACCCGGCAGCGCTGGAGCAGATCCGGGCGCTGGTGTCTCGCCAGGTTTCGCAGACCTCGCGATAATCCCGCCGCCGCGGGAGGGGCGGCGCTCTTGCCACTGACGAAACTCGTCGTTTCGGCGGCTGGTCCTGCGCTTGCTTGCCTCCTGGGGAAACCTGCTCTCACGCCCCCACGAAACACAGGAGGAAGTTCTTCATGAAGCGAGTGTTGTTGGTCGCCCTTGCGAGCGCCGGCCTGGTCGGTGCATTGCCCGCTGCGGCGCAGTTCGCAAAGCCCGAGGAGGCGATCAAGTACCGCCAGAGCACGATGAGCGTGCTGGGTGCCCATTTCGGTCGCATCGGTGCCATGGCCAGCGGCCGCGCGCCGTTCGACGGCAAGGCCGCCGCCGAAAACGCCGACGTGGTGGCCTATGTGTCAAAGCTCACGTTCACCGGCTTCGTCCCCGGCACCGAAAAGGGCAGCAAGTCGAAGCCCGAGGTCTGGACCGAAGCCGACGACTTCAAGAAAAGCGCGACCAAGATGCAGGAAGAGGTGGTGAAGCTCAATGCCGCCGCCAAGGCGGGGGACCTCGCCCAGATCAAGGCGACCTTCGGCGCCGCCGCCAAGACCTGCAAGTCCTGTCACGACGACTTCAAGGTGCAGTAGGGCCCACCCCCTACGCGCTTCGCGCGCCCCCTCGAGGGGGCGACACCGGCGGACCGGCGGAGCCGGATCCGCGGTGTCCACCGGGATGTCGCCGCCGCGCGGGGCGCGGCGGCTCTGCGGCGCGCAAGTGCCATCGCGTGGGGCGCTCAGCGAGACGGGTGGATGTCACTCCAGCGGGCCGCCGCGCCGGGCCGCCCCAAGCAAGGCCCGACCCTCTCGGAGGGTCGATCGCCGTACTCGGCGAGCGGGGTGCGGACATCCCCCGGGCCGCCGCGCCGGGCCGCCCCAAGCAAGGCC
>NZ_SWAR01000021.1 GCF_006386545.1 Methylibium rhizosphaerae
AGATCCACCCCACCACCCATCCCCTGCGCCCCTTCCGGCCAGCGGGAAGGCAAACCCCAACGACATCCTCCAACAAACCCCCATGAACGACGCGCTTGACAAAGCGGGTCTCATAGAAGGGGATGCGGGCCGGCTTGGGAGCGGCCCGGCGCTCGGCCCGTGAACGTCTCATCGTCCAACCCCGCGACCCGCGCGCTGCCTGGCGTACCACCACGGCGTGACCACCGCGAGCACGGTGAGCAGCAGCACGGTGGAGGCGGCCGAGGCGAGCCCGATGTTGGCGCGGCCGAACAGGTGGTCGATGATGAACTTGGCCGGCACCTCGCTGGCCAGGCCGGGGCCGCCCTGGGTCATGGCCACCACCACGTCGAACACCTTGACCACCGCCACCGCCAGCAGCACCAGCGCGGTGGCGAACGAGGGCCCCAGCATCGGCAGCACCACGCTCAGGTAGAAGCGCCACTTCGGGATGCCGTCGATGCGGGCGGCCTTCCAGAGGCTTTCGTCGATGCCGCGCAGGCCGGCCAGCAGCAGGGCCATCACCAGGCCCGAGGCCTGCCACACGGCGGCCAGCACGATGGCGTACATCACCGCGTCCTGCCGCACGATCCAGTCGAAGGTGAAGCCCTCGAAACCCAGCCCCCGCACGGTGGACTGCAGGCCCAGCTCCGGGTTGAGCATCCACTGCCACACCAGGCCGGTGGCGACGAAGCTCATCGCATACGGGTAGAGGAAGACGGTGCGCAGCAGGCCCTCGCCCTGGACCTGCTGGTCGATGAACACCGCGAGCAGGAAGCCGAGCACCAGGCAGGCGCTGATGAACAGCACCCCGAACAGCGCCATGTTCTGCAGCGAAAGGATCCAGCGTTCGGTGCCGAACAGGCGCTCGTACTGCGCGAGGCCGACGAAGTCGGACAGCGGCAGCGTGCGCGAACCGCTGAACGAAATGCGCACCGACCACGCGACCGTGCCCAGGTAGGCCAGGATCACCGTGGCCGCCATCGGCAGCAGCGCCGCGTGGGCGGCCAGGTGGCGGGGTCGTCGCATGTCGGGTTCAGCTGCCTTTCACTGCCGACGCGAAGGCTTTGGCCACCTCGTCGGTCGACTGGTTGGTGTTCCAGAACTTGGTGATGATGTCCTGCATCACGCCGTTCACATCGGGTGAAACCAGCATCTCCGGGTTGGGCAGGTGGCGCGAGGCGTCCTTCATGACCTGCAGGCCGGCCTGGGCGCAGATGTCCATCGACTTCGCATCGACGTCGGTGCGGATCGGGATCGAGCCCTTCTTGTTGTTGAAGGCCACCTGCGTGGCCGGCGAGGTGAAGGTGGTCGCCAGCAGGTGCTGGGCCTTGATCTGGCTGGCGTCGCTGGTCTTCGGGAACACGAAGACGTCGCCCGCGATGATGTAGGGCGACTTCGGCCCGAAGCCGGGGAAGCAGCCGAACTCCTTGCCCGCCGTCTGGTTGGCCGCCTGGAACTCGCCCTTGGCCCAGTCGCCCATGATCTGCACCCCGGCCTTGCCGGCGATGACCATCGAGGTGGCGTCGTTCCAGTTGCGGCCGGCCGAGCCCGGGTCCACGTAGTTCTTCAGGCGCTTGAAGGAGGCCAGCACGTTCTTGAAGGCGTCGCTCTGCACTGCCTTCGCGTCGCGGTCGCGGTAGACCTTGAGGTACAGCTCGGCGCCGCCCATGTGCGCGAGCAGCGCGTCGAAGGTGAGCTTCTCCTGCCATGGCTGGCCGCCGAGCGCCAGCGGCACCACGCCGGCCGCCTTGAGCTTGTCGAGCGCGGCGAAGAATTCGGTGGGGGTCTTGGGTTCGTCCTTGATGCCGGCCTTGGCGAAGGCGGCCTTCGAATACCAGAACCACGCCGGCATGTGGATGTTCACCGGCACCGCGTAGTAGTGGCCCTTGACCTTGATCGAGTTGAGGATCGGGGCCGGCAGCAGCTGGTCCCAGTTGTTCTGCTTCGCCACCTCGTCCACGTTGTTGAGCAGGCCGCCGTCGATCACGTCGTGGAACTGCTTGGAGGTGTTGAACTGGGCCGCGGTGGACGGCGTGCCGCCGACGATGCGGTTGATGGCCTGCGCGCGGGCTGCTTCGCCGCCGGCCACCGCGCTGTCCACCCAGGTGCCGCCGGCCTTCCTGTAGGCCTCGGCCAACTCCTTCACGGCGGCCGATTCGCCGCCGGAGGTCCACCAGTGGATCACCTCGGCGCGGGCCTGCGCCTGGGCGCCGGACGCCGCCGCGAAGGCCAGGCCGAGGGCCGCGGCCAGGGTGTGCAGTTTCGTCATGTTCGTCTCCTCTCGGTTGGGATCACGCCGTCTGCGCGCGGCGCGTGAAGAATGCCTGCAGCGCCAGCGCGCTGTCCTTGGGCGTGCGTTGCTGGGTCTGGTAGTCCACGTGCACGACGCCGAAGCGTTTTTCGTAGCCGAACGCCCACTCGAAGTTGTCGAGCAGCGACCAGACGAAATAGCCGCGCACGTCCACGCCCTGCCGCATGGCTTCGTCCACCGCGGCGAAGTGTCGCTTCAGGTAGCGGGTGCGCTGCTCGTCGTGCACGCGGCCGGCCTGCACGTGGTCGTCGCTGGCCATGCCGTTTTCGGTGATGTAGATCGGTGGCAGGTTCGCATAGCGCTGCCTGAACTCGACCAGCAGGTCGCGCAGGCCGTCGGGGTGGGCCTCCCAGCCCATCTGCGTGCGCTCCACGCCGGGCAACGGCGCGTCGACGAAACCGTGGGCACCGTCGCTCTTCACCACCTGGCGGAAGTAGTAGTTGATGCCCAGGTAGTCGAGCGGCGCGCGGATGGTCTCCATGTCGCCGTCGCGCACCGGCGGCTCGGCCAGCGGCCACAGCTCGCGCATCGCCTCCGGGTAGCGGCCCAGCAGCACCTGGTCCAGCACCCAGTGGCTGGAGCAGGCGTGCGCGAGGCGGGCCGCCTGGCGGTCGGCCGCGCTGTCGCTGGCGGCACTCACCGCATTGATGTTGTGCACCAGCCCGACCGGGGCCCGGTCGCTGCTGCGCAGGGCCGCGCAGGCCAGGCCGTGGCCCAGCAGCAGGTGGTGCATGGCCTCGACCGAATAGCGGGTGTCGGCGAGGCCCGGCGCATGGCGGCCTTCGCCATGCCCCAGATGGGCCGAGCACCAGGGCTCGTTGAGCGTGGTCCAGGCGCTCACCCGGCCGGCCAGCTCGCGGCCGATGCGCTCCGCATAGTCGGCGAAGCGGTGGGCGGTGTCGCGGTTGAGCCAGCCGCCGCGGTCCTGCAGGTGCTGCGGCAGGTCCCAGTGGTAGAGCGTCACGAAGGCCTTCTGGCCCTGCTGCTGCAGGCGGTCGAGCAGCCGCTTGTAGAAGTCCACGCCCCGCGGGTTGAGCTGGCCGTCCAGGCCGATGACCCGTGGCCAGGCGATCGACAGCCGGTAGGCGTCGAAGCCCAGCTGCTTGAGCAGCGCGAGGTCGGACTCCCAGCGGTGGTAGTGGTCGCAGGCCACCGCGCCGCTGTCGCCGTTGACCACCCGGCCGGGCGTGGCGCAGTAGGTGTCCCAGATCGAGGGCAGGCGGCCGTCTTCGCCGGCGGCGCCCTCGATCTGGTAGGCGGCGGTGGCGGCGCCGAACAGGAAATCGCGGCGCCACATGGCAGAGCCCTCGGGCGGTGCCACACCCGAGGCAGAAGACAGCACGGCCTGGTCCAAAACTTAACCTTTCGTTAACTGGAACCGATTCCAGTTTGTGCGATTGGAGCAGTCGATGCGCCCTGGCGTATGGGGGCTAACCCTTGAAGACTGCGGTTTCATGAAGGAGGTGCAGCATCGGGCAAGTGTCGGTCCACCTTTAATAAGTAGTTAACCTAGTGGAAAGGCTTCGATAAGAACTCCTAGAGTTCGGCTCCCGCGGTGGAATCGGTTCCACGGCGGGCCACGATTCGAGGAGACAGCATGAAGAACACATGGAAGCTGCAGGCCGGCGCGCTCTCGCTGGCGCTGGCCGCGGCGCTGGCTGCCTGCGGCGGCGGCGATGACGATGCGCCACCGCCGTCCTCCGGCCTGTCGGACTGGCCGAGGATCACCAGCGCCATCGCGCCCGAGGCGGCGCAGGAGGCGCAGATCGGCACCATCGTGGCGGGCATGACGCTGGCGCAGAAGGTGGGCCAGATGACCCAGCCCAACATCACCGCCATCACGCCGGCAGAGGTGACGCAGTACTACATCGGCTCGGTGCTCAACGGCGGCGGCGCCTGGCCCAACAACGACAAGCGGGCCACCGCAGCCGACTGGCTGGCGCTGGCCGACGCCTACTGGCAGGCCTCCATGAACACCGACATGGCGGTGAAGATCCCGGTGATCTGGGGCACCGATGCCGTGCACGGGCACAACAACGTCTTCGGCGCCACCCTCTTCCCGCACAACATCGGCCTGGGCGCGGCCAACGACCCCGAGCTGATCGAGCGCATCGGCGCGGCGGTGGCGAAGCAGGTGGTGGCCACCGGCATCGACTGGACCTTCGCGCCCACGCTGGCCGTGGTGCGCGACGATCGCTGGGGCCGCACCTACGAAGGCTTCTCGGAAGATCCGGCCATCGTGGCCAGCTACGGCGGGCGCTACACCACCGGCCTGCAGGGCCGCTTCGCCGCCTCGGGCCGGCCCACCGTCGTGGCCACCGCCAAGCACTACATCGGCGACGGCGGCACCGACCAGGGCAAGGACCAGGGCGAGAACAAGGCCAGCCTCACCGACATGATCAACGTCCATGGCGCGGGCTACTACACCTCGCTCGCCGCCGGTGCGCAGACGGTGATGGCTTCGTTCAACAGCTGGACCTTCCAGGGCACGGCGCCCGACGGCACCGCCCTGAACTTCGCCAACACCAAGATGCACGGCAACAAGTACCTGCTGACCGACGTGCTCAAGGTGAAGATGGGCTTCGACGGCCTGGTGGTCTCCGACTGGGACGGCATCGGCCAGGTGAAGTACACCGATGCGCAGGGCGTCGAGCGCCAGTGCACCAACTCGTCGTGCCCGGTGGCCATCAACGCGGGCATCGACCTGGTGATGGTGCCCAACGACTGGAAGGCCTTCATCGCCAACACCATCGCCTCGGTCGAGGCCGGCGAGATCCCGATGGCCCGCATCGACGATGCGGTCAAGCGCATCCTGCGGGTGAAGCTGCGTTCGGGGCTCATGAAGATCGAGAACGGACAGACCGTCTCCACGAAGCCCTCGCTGCGCAGCGGCGCCGGCGACGCTGCCGCCCTGCAGCACCGCGACCTCGCCCGCGAGGCGGTGCGCAAGTCGCTGGTGCTCCTGAAGAACGCCAACAGCGTGCTGCCGCTGGCACGCGGCGAGAAGATCCTCGTGGTCGGCAAGAACGCCGACAACCTGTCCAACCAGAACGGCGGCTGGTCGCTCACCTGGCAGGGCACGAGCAACACCAACGCCGACTTCCCGAACGCCGACTCGGTGCTGGCCGGCATCCGCGAGGCCGCGGGCGATGCCAACGTCGTCTACTCGGCCACCGGCAATGGCGTGAACGTGGCCGACTTCAAGGCGGTGATCGCGGTGATCGGCGAGACGCCCTATGCCGAAGGCGTGGGCGACATCGGCAAGTCCGGCACGCTGGAGCATGCCCGGCGCTACCCGGAAGACCTGGCCGTGCTCGACCTGGTGACCGGCAAGGGCGTGCCGGTGGTGACGGTGCTGCTGGCGGGCCGGCCGGTGTGGGCCAACAAGGAACTCAACCGCAGCGATGCGTTCGTGGCCGCCTGGCTGCCCGGCACCGAAGGCAAGGGCATCGCCGACGTGCTGTTCCGCAAGGCCGACGGCTCGGTGAACTTCGACTTCACCGGCAGGCTGTCGTTCTCGTGGCCCAAGGCGGCCTGCCAGGTGCCGCTGAACAAGGGCGACGCCAGCTACGACCCGCTGTTCGCCTACGGCTATGGCCTGTCCTATGGCAGCGGCGGCAGCGTGCCAGCGCTGGACGAGACCACGCCCGCCCTCGGCTGCGGCCAGACCACGCCCAACGGCCCGGCAGCCACCGAAGACCTCGTCGTGTTCCGCCAGGTCGAAAGTCCGCTGCACAAGCTCTACATCGGCTCGCCGCCCAACTGGTCGCTGCCGGTGGGCTCGGACCTCAACAACGCCGTGGTCACCAGCGACGGCCATGTGAAGGTCGAGACCGCGCAGCTCAACGTCCAGCAGGACGCGAAGAAGGTCACCTGGACCTCCACCGGCCAGTTCATGGCGCAGTCCGTCGGCGTGAAGACCGACTACTCGGGCTACCTCACCGCCGAGGCGGCGCTGGTGTTCGACGTGTCGGTGAACCAGGCGCCGCAAGGCAACGTGAAGATGCGCGTGGACTGCACCTACCCGTGCATCGGCGAACTCGACGCGACCACCGTGCTCAAGGGGCTGCCGCTGGACACCAGGCGCACGCTGAAGATCCCGCTGGCCTGCTTCCTTGCCAAAGGCACCGACTTCACCGGCATCGACGTGCCCTTCCTGGTCTTCACCGACAAGCCCTTCACCGCGACCTTCGCCGACATCCGCTGGCAGATCAACGCGGCGAAGGACGCCGATGCGCTGGCCTGCGACGCGCTCGTGCCGCCTCCCCCGCCGGTGATCGACCCGCTGCCCGGGCCGAGCGCCACGCTGTTCGGCACCGACGGCAGCTTCCTGGCCGGCTTCTCGCTGGGCACCTGGTCCACCAACGGCACGCACGTGGTGGCCGACGCGGCCACCACGACCGGGGTCATGGACCTGCAGTTCCTGGCCGACGGCGGCAACGGCATCGTCACCATCGGCGGCGGCGGTCCGATCAACCTGGCCAACTATGCCGCCGCCGGCAAGCTGAGCTTCGAGGTGAAGGTGCTGAGCTGGGGGAGCAACACCGCGGGCCTGGCCATCAAGATGGAAAGCCCGGGCGACGGCTGCCGCAACGTCGACTACATCGTGCCGCAGGCCTCGGTGCCGGCCGACGGGCAGTTCCACTCCCTGGTCCTCAATGTTGCCGACGTGGCCGCGCAGAAGAACAACGAGTGCTTCAGCCTGGAGAACATCTCGGTGCCCTTCGGCATCTTCCCGGTGTGGGACAGCCAGCAGGGTGTGCACTTCCAGGTGCGCAACGTCATGCTGTCGACGCAGTAGCCGGCAACAACCCTGAGCGGCGGCAGGCCCTGTCGCCGCTAGCATGGGCGCTCTCTTCCAGGAGAAGGAGCGCCCATGCCGCTTTGGCTGCTGAAGCTCAACGAGCACTTCCCGATCCGCTATGCCGCCTGGCTGCTCTGCGCGGTCGGGTTCTTCCTCAGCGCACTCGTGTGGGTCGCCATCGGCGACGCGGTGTTCTGGACGCTGCTGTTCGCCGCGCTGGTCATCACCGGCTTCCACGACGTGCAGCAGACCCAGCGCTCGGTGCTGCGCAACTACCCGGTCATCGGCCACCTGCGCTTCCTGCTGGAGTTCATCCGCCCCGAGATGCGGCAGTACTTCATCGAGGGCGACAACGAGGCGGCGCCGTTCTCGCGCACCCAGCGCTCGCTGGTGTACCAGCGCGCCAAGGGCGACGCCGACAAGCGTCCGTTCGGCACGCAGATGGACGTGGGCGCGCACGGCTACGAATGGATCAACCACTCCATCGCGCCCACCACGCTGGACTCGCACGACTTCCGCCTCACCATCGGCGAAACCCGCGCGCAGCCCTACAGCGCCAGCATCTACAACATCTCGGCCATGAGCTTCGGCTCGCTGTCGGCCAATGCCATCCGGGCACTCAATGCCGGCGCCCGCAAGGGGCGCTTCGCGCATGACACCGGCGAAGGCAGCATCTCGCGCTACCACCGCGAACACGGCGGCGACCTGATCTGGGAGATCGGCTCGGGCTACTTCGGCTGCCGCAACGACGACGGCAGCTTCAACGCCGAACGCTTTGCCGAAAACGCCCGAGACCCGCAGGTCAAGCTCATCGAACTGAAGATCAGCCAGGGCGCCAAGCCCGGCCATGGCGGCGTGCTGCCCGGTGCCAAGGTCACGCTGGAGATCGCGGCGGCGCGCGGCGTGCCGCCCTGGGTCGACTGCATCTCGCCCTCGCGCCACAGCGCGTTCGACACACCCATCGAGATGATGCGGTTCATCGAACGGCTGCGCGAACTCTCGGGCGGCAAGCCCACCGGCTTCAAGCTGTGCATCGGCCACCCGTGGGAATGGTTCGCGATGGCGAAGGCCATGCTGGCCACCGGCATCACGCCGGACTTCATCGTGGTCGACGGCGCGGAGGGCGGCACCGGCGCCGCGCCGCTGGAGTTCACCGACCATGTGGGCGCGCCGCTGCAGGAAGGCCTGCTGCTGGTCCACAACACGCTGGTCGGCCTGAACCTGCGCGACCGCATCCGCATCGGCTGCGCGGGCAAGGTGGTGAGCGCCTTCGACATCGCCCGGCTGATGGCCCTGGGCGCCGACTGGTGCAATTCGGCCCGCGCCTTCATGTTCGCGCTGGGCTGCATCCAGGCGCAAAGCTGCCACACCGGCCATTGCCCGACCGGCGTGACCACCCAGGACCCGCTGCGCCAGCGCGCGCTGGTGGTGCCGGGCAAGGCAGAGCGCGTGTACCGCTTCCACGAGCAGACGCTCGAGGCGCTGAAGGAGCTGGTGCAGGCGGCCGGGCTCAGGCATCCCGGCGAGATCACCGCCGCCCACATCGTGCGCCGCACCGCCGACCACGAGGTCCGGCTGCTGTCGAACCTGTTGCCGTTCGTGAAACCGGGGGCGCTGCTGGCAGCCGACCGCGGCGAGGCCGACTGGCCGCACAACGTGTACCGCCTCTACTGGCCCATGGCACGGGCCGAGAGCTTCGCGGTGGCCGGCGCCCTGGCCGCGGCGCCCGCGGCACTCGGCACGATTCCCGTGCCTGCGTAGGGCTCGCCCCTCACTCGTGGGGTGGCCGCTGCCTGGCCCGGTCCGCAGAATCCGCGCGACCAACCCAGCAGGACGGCCCCGATGGCCTCACAGGACGTGCTCACCGTCTACCTCGTCGAAGACGACCCTCTTGTTTCGCGGCATGTCCAGGACGCGCTCAACGCCGCCGAAGGCATCCGCTGCGTCGGCCATGCCGACCGGCTGGCCACCGCGCGCAGCCAGCTGCCCCAGTGCAAGCCCGACGTGCTGCTGTCCGATCTCGGACTGCCCGACGGCGACGGCACCGAGCTGATCGGCGAGCTCGACCATCACCACCACACCCACCAGGCCGGCGGCACACCGGGCTGGCATCCGCACATCCTGGTGTTCTCGGTGTTCGGCGACGAGTCGCGTGTCATCAACGCCATCGAGTCCGGTGCCGACGGCTACTTCCTCAAGGGCTGCACCTCGGACGAGCTCATCCGTGCGGTGCAGCAGGCGGCGCGCGGCGAGTCGCCCATCTCGCCGGCCATTGCCCGCTACGTGCTCAAGCGCTTTCGCGACCCGGCCTTCGCCGAGTCCGGCTTCGGCGAGCTCGATGCCGGCTCCGGCAGCGCCTCGACGCTGAGCGAGCGCGAGGCCGCGGTGCTCAAGCTCGTGGCGCAGGGCTACGTCACCGAAGAGATCGGCGAGCGGCTGCGCACCTCGGCCAACGAGGTCGCCACCCATATCCGCGACATCTACCAGAAGCTGCAGCTCGGCAAGCGGTCGCTGGCGGCTCAGCGCCAGCCGGCGGCGCGACGCTAGCGTGTCCCCCCGCACGCACGAGCCTGACGGCCCGCCGCGCCGGCGCTGGTCGACCCCGGCCATCGCCTGGGCGGCGGTACTGTGGCTGGCCGCCCTGGCACTGGCGGCCTGGCTGCTGACGCCGGCGCCGGTCCGGGTCGATGCGGCGGTCGAGATCCGCAGTGCGTCGATGCAGCCGGCGGAAGGAGGCGCCCCCAAGGTGGTGGCCCTGCCCGATGCCTGGGAGTCCACCGCGCCGGCCCGCAGCGGCACCGCAACCTACCGGCTGCCGCTGCCCGACGCGGCCGTCCAGGGCGAACAGTCCGCCGTGTTCATTCGCCGGGCCGGCAACATGTTCCGCCTGTCGCTCGATGGCCAAGCCATCGTGTCCTACGGCGGCGCGCATGCACCGCAGGCCGACTACAGCCGCGAGCCGGTGCTGGTGCTGCTGCCGCAGGCGCTGGTGGCGGCCACCGGCAATGAACTGCGCATCGACGTCACCGGAGAGGCCGGCCGCGAGCCCGGCCTGTCGGAAGTGTGGGTGGGCCCGCTGCACGAGCTGGAGCCGCTGTACCAGAGGGCCGTGGCCGCGCAGGTGCGCAGCGCCTGGTTCGTCGCATCGGCCTCGGCCGCGATGGGCCTGCTGGCCCTGCTGCTGGGCTGGCGCACGCGCGAGGCGCGCTACGCCTGGTTCGGCATCGCGAGCCTGCTGTGGGCCTGGCGCGTGACGGCGCTGTTCAACAGCGACGGCGGGCCCTGGCTCGCACTGCGGCACTGGAGCTTCCAGGTGTCGTACGTCGGCTTCGTGGTGCTGATGTCGCTGTATGCGCTGGCCATGGTCGGCCGCGAAGGGCCGCGCGTGCGGCGCTGGCTGCTGCTGGGGGGCTTGGCCGCCGTCGCGCTCACCACCCTGGGCGTGGCCGGCGGCTGGCCATGGCCGCGCTCGCTGGTGCTGATGGGCATGCTGGTGCTGGCGGTGTGGCTGTTCGTGCGGCTCGCGCAGGCGGCCGTGCACGACCGCACCACCCCGGCGCTGCTGCTCACCGCCTGCGCAGCCATCTGCGTGGTGGTCGGCGCGCGCGACTTCTACGTGTTCCGGGTGCAGTACGACTACGGTGCCTACACCTGGGCGCGCTACACCATCGTGCTGCTGATGGCGGCGCTCGCCTGGATGCTGGTGAACGACTTCGCCCGTTCGGGCGCCCGGCTGCGCGAGCTGAACCGCGGCTTGCGCGACCGCATCGCCGCCAAGGAGCACGAGCTGGCGGTGGCCTTCGAGAACTCGCGCCTGCGCGAGCGCGAGCAGGCGACGCTGGCCGAACGCGACCGCATCCTGCGCGAGATGCACGACGGCCTGGGCGGGCGGCTGGTGGCCGCGCTGGCGCTGGCCCAGCGTGCGGGGCCGCTGGAGCCGGCCGAAGCGCTGCGCGAGCTGAAGCTCGCCCTCGACGACTGCCTCACCGAGCTGCGGCTGGCGCTCGACTCGCTCGAGACGGAGGCCCAGCCGGTCGTCGAGGCGCTGGCCGAGCTGCGCTTCCGGGTCGAGCCGTCGCTGCGTGCCGCCGGCATCCGGGTGGTGTGGCAGGTCGACGAGGCGGCCAGTGACGTCACGCTGTCGGCGGCCGACACGCTGCATGTGCTGCGCATCGTGCGCGAGGCCTTCACCAACGTGATCAAGCATGCGCGTGCCAACACGGTGTGGCTGCGGCTCGAACACCTCGAACATCTGATGGGCGCCGCAGGCCGGCAGCTGCGGTTGAGCGTGGTGGACAACGGCGCAGCGCAGTCGGCCGAGCCCGGCGCGGCACGCGAGCCGCTGGCAGCGCCCGGCGGCGGTCGCGGCCTGGCGAACATCCGGCGGCGCGCCCAGAGCCTGAAGGCCGAACTCGAGATCGGCCCGCAGGAAGAGGGCTGGGAAGTGTCGGTGAGGATTCCGCTCGGCGAGGCTGGTACGGCCTAGTCAAGCCGCGGCAGGCGGCGCGGTCTCGATGAAGCTCTGCCGCTGCATCAGCTTGTCGTACAGCTTCGCGAGGTTGGGGTGCGCGCCGCGCCAGTCGATGTGCGAGAAGCGGAAGTCGAGGTAGCCCAGCGCGCAGCCGATCGCTACGTCGGCGAGCGTGTAGTGGCCGCCGGCGGCCCAGGCGCGGTCGCCCAGGCCCTTGCCCATGGCCTGCACGCAGGCGTGCACCTTGTCCATCTGGCGCGTCACCCAGGCGGGCGAGCGCTGCAGCTCGGTGCGGCCGTTCCAGGTCTGTTCCAGGCGGGCGAGGATGGCCGCGTCCATGAGTCCGTCGGCCAGCGCTTCCCAGGTGCGCACCTCCACGCGCTCGCGCCCGGTCGGCGGGATCAGCTTGCCGACCGGCGAGAGGGTGTCCATGTATTCGACGATCACGCGCGAGTCGAAGATCGCCTCGCCGCCTTCCATCACGAGACAAGGCACCTTGCCCAGCGGGTTGGCGGTCGCGATGGTGCTGCTGGGCGACCACACGTCTTCGAGTTCGAACTGGTAGTCCAGCTTCTTCTCGGCCAGCACGATGCGGACCTTGCGCACATAGGGGCTGGTGAGCGAACCGATGAGTTTCATGTCGTGGGCGGGAAGAGACCCCGCAGGAGGGAATCGAGCGATTCATTCTAGTGTTGCGCCGTCTCCCGGAGGCCTGTGGGCGGGCCGCTACAGTCTCCCTATTCCGGGGGGAGTCCCGCCACGGCACGCGCGTGCAAGATCGCGCCTCACCATGAAGAACATGCCCGCAAGCAGCGCCTATCCCGCCAGCGCCGGCGCGAATTCGAGCTTTCCCGCGTCCCACGGCGGGCGCTTCGGCGGGGCCGACAGCGTCAGCGACATCGGCGGCATCGTGGTCGACAGCTCCGACGTCGTGGGCATGGTGAGCTCCATCGGCGTATCGGCCGACCCGACCACGTCGCCCGCGCCGCTGTTCGGCCGCGTGCGCGCGGCGCAGCAGGCGCATCACCTGCCGATCGAGTTCGGCGGAACCGGCGGTGAGTATTTCCGCATCTGGATCGTCAACCTGCTGCTCACGCTGGTGACGCTGGGCCTGTACTACCCGTGGGCCAAGGTGCGCAAGCTGCGCTGGTTCTATGGCCACACGCAACTGGCCGGCCATGCCTTCGACTTCCACGGCGAACCACGCAAGATGCTGCGAGGCACGATGCTGGCCGGGCTGCTGGTGGTGGCCTACAGCGTGGCGGGCGAGTTCTCCCCCCTCTCCGGGCTGCTGGCGGCGGCCGTCGTCGCGGGCCTGTGGCCGCTGATGCTGCGCGCCGCCTTGCAGTTCCGGCTGGCCAACACCAGCTGGTGCGGGCTGCGCTTCAGTTTCTCGGGCTCGGTGCGCGAGGCCTACGCTGCGGTGGCGCCGCCGCTGCTGCTGTTCCTGCTGCCGGCCACGCTGGCCGCGTTCCATGAGGCCGACCTGGGGCTCGCGCCGGCCACGCTGCAGGCGCTCGACGCCATCGTGGTGATCGCGGCCGTCCTGATGCTGCTGGGCCTGCCTTACTTCCTCTGGCGCCTGAAGCGCTACCAGCACAGCCATTTCCGCCTCGGGCAGCTGCGCACCGAGTGGAAAGGCGAGCTGCGCGCGGTGTATGCCCTGTGCCTGCGCGCCTTCGGCATCGTGCTCGTGCCCATCGTGCTGATCGTGGCGGGCATGGCCGGCATCAGCGCCGGCAGTTCGTTCGGCGCCGGCGTGGTGCTGCTGCTGCCGCTCATGTTCGCGCTGATGCTCGCCGGCGTGGTGGTGGTGTACCTCGTGGCGCCGGCCTACTTCACCGTGCGCATGCAGAACCTGGCCTGGACGAAAACCGGCAACCGCTACGTGCGCCTGCGCAGCCAGCTCGCGCTCGGCCCCTACATCAAGCTGCAGCTGGTGAACTGGCTGCTGGTGATGTTCTCGATGGGCTTCTACTGGCCGTGGGCGGTGGTGAGCACGCGCCGCATGCGGCTGGCGGCCATCACGGTGGTGTCGCGCGTCGAGCCGGAGGAGCTGGCCATGGCCGTGCGGCCGAAGGCCGGCGACGCCGCGGCCGAGATGGGCGAAGAGCTTTTCGGCCTGGACTTCGGCTGGTGAGCGCCGTCGCCGCAGCCACGGCCTCGCCGCACGTCGAGGCCGACTACTTCGACGGCCGCCAGGCTCGCGCGCACCGGGTGCGCGCCCATGTGAGCGGCGGCCAGCTCTACCTGCGCGGCAACGGCATCGCGCTGGCCGTGCCGCTGGCGCAGGTGCAGTGGCCGCCCGCCGGCCAGCGCGGCGCCCGCCTTGCGCACTTTGCGAGCGGCGCCTCGCTGCAATGCGCAGACGGCGCGGCATGGGACGCCTGGGCGGCGGCTTCGGGACTCGAGGCCTCGATGGTGGCCCGTGTCGAGGGCAGCTGGCGCTGGGTCTTCGGTGCGGTCGCGGCGCTCGTGCTGCTGGTGGGCAGCTTGTACGTCTGGGGTCTGCCGTGGCTGTCGCGCGGCGTGGTGGCGCTGGTGCCGTTGTCGGTGGACGAAAAGGTCGGCGAGGTGGCGCTGGAGTCGCTGCCCGACGGCTGGCTCGAACCGACCCGGCTGCCCGCCGACCAGCAGCAGCGATTGCGCGCCGCCTTCGACCGGGCGGTGGCGGCCGCGTTCGTGCCCGGCGAGGCTCCGGCCTACACGCTGCGATTCCACAAGAGCGGGCTGGGTCCCAATGCGTTTGCACTGCCGGGCGGCACCATCGTCATGACCGACGAGCTGGTGACGCTGGTGGCCGGCCGCGAAGATGCCATCGTCGGCGTGCTGGCGCACGAGCTGGGCCATGTGCGCCACCGGCACGGCATGCGTGCGCTGGTGCAGGTCACGGTGCTGGGCGCCGTCTCGAGCCTGGCCTTCGGCGACTTCAGCGGCCTGTTCGCCGGCCTGCCGGTGCTGCTGGGCCATGCCGGCTATTCGCGGGACGCCGAGCGCGAAGCCGACGGCGAAGCCATCCGCATCATGCAAAAGGCCGGCGTATCGCCCGAGGCCATGGTGGTGTTCTTCGAAAGGATCGGCGCCTGGGCCGACGAGAAGGCCGCCGGCAAGGCCGGCCGCAAGGAGGGCGAGCGCAAGCCCGAGCCGGGCCAGGCCCGTGAGGAGTCGCTGCTGGGCATCGCCTTCTCGAGCCACCCGGCCGACGCGGAGCGCATTGCGCGCTTCCGCGAGGCGGCGCGGGCGATGCCCACGCCTATCGGGCGTTGAGGCTGGCGCAGGCGGCCGGGTCCGACAGGTCGGTGCCGGCCTTCACCCGTGAGAGCCGGTTGCCGTAGTCGCTGCTGAATTCGCCGAGCAGCCCCTTTTCGGTGATCAGAACGTCGTGCCCGTCGAACAGCGGCGCACGGCCGAGCTTCACCGAGCAGCAGAAGGGTTCGATGTCGTCCACCGCGGTGGCGCCCTGGAACACCCGCACCTCGTTCTTCACCGTGACGCCGCCGGGCAAGGTGAGCGACAGCGGCACCTCGGCGCGGTCGTCGAACAGGTAGCGCTTCACGAAGGAGAAGTCGCTCACGAACAACTCGCGGCCCAGCACGCGCACCCTGTTGGGGTGGCCGATGCCGTGTGCTGCGGCGAGCCAGTCGCGCTCGGAGGCGGTGATGCGCGGCCGCTCGCCCGTGAGGTCGAGCGCCACCCGGGCGACACCCGCGGCGCCCGGCAGTCTGTAGTCGGCCAACAGCAGCCGGCCGTCCTGGGTGACGGCCAGGCCGTTGGGCAGCGCAAGCACTTCATCTTCGATCCTTCCCTGGCTGTGGTGGTGGTCGCCGCGGAATCCAGGACCGATGCCGCGCCGTGCCACCGGGTTTGCCAGCGGTTTTCGGGTAACCCTGTGTGAAGGACTCGCAGACAGCGCAGTCCAGCCGCCGATGGCGGCGCGCCCGGGCCCCAACGGGGCGCCGCCTACAATTCGGGCTCGCTTTCCGCTTGTGCCGCCGCTACGCCGCGCCTTCTCGCGCGCTCCTGCCATGACCGCTCCTCTGTCCGCCCTCACCGCCCTGTCCCCGCTCGATGGCCGCTATGCCGCCAAGGTGTCCGCGCTGCGCCCGCTGCTGTCGGAATACGGCCTGATGCACCGCCGCGTGCAGGTCGAGATCGAATGGTTCATCGCGCTGTCCGATGCCGGCCTGCCCGAGTTCGCGCCGCTGGGCGAGGCGAGCCGCCGGCAGCTGCGCGCGCTGGTGAGCGGTTTCGGCGAAGCCGATGCGCAGGCCATCAAGGACATCGAGAAGACCACCAACCACGACGTCAAGGCGGTCGAGTACTGGATCAAGTCCCGGTTCGAAGGCCAGCCCGAGCTGCAGAAGGCCAGCGAATTCGTGCACTTCGCATGCACCTCGGAGGACATCAACAACACCAGTCACGGCCTCATGCTCAAGGCGGCGCGCGAGGCGGTGCTGCTGCCGGCCGTCGACGGCCTGATCGACACGCTGGCCGGCATGGCCGAGCAGCTGGCCGCGCTGCCGATGCTCAGCCGCACCCATGGCCAGACCGCCAGCCCCACCACCGTGGGCAAGGAGATCGCCAACGTGGTGGCGCGCCTGCGCCACGCACGCATGCGCATCGCCGAGGTGAAGCTGCTGGCCAAGATGAACGGCGCGGTGGGCAACTACAACGCCCACCTGTCGGCCTACCCGGACGTCGACTGGGAAGCCTTCAGCCGGCGCGTGGTCGAGCAGCAGCTCGGTCTTTCGTTCAACCCGTACACCATCCAGATCGAGCCGCACGACTACATGGCCGAGCTGTTCGACGCGGTGACGCGCACGAACACCATCCTGATCGACTGGTCGCGCGACGTGTGGGGCTACATCAGCCTGGGCTACTTCAAGCAGCGCACCAAGGCCGGCGAGATCGGCAGCTCGACGATGCCGCACAAGGTCAACCCGATCGACTTCGAGAATGCCGAAGGCAACCTCGGGCTGGCCAATGCGCTGCTCGCGCACCTGAGCCAGAAGCTGCCCATCAGCCGCTGGCAGCGCGATCTCACCGACTCCACCGTGCTGCGCAACATGGGCGTGGCGCTCGGCTATGCCGTGCTGGCCTACGACTCGCTGGCCCGCGGCCTGGGCAAGCTCGAGGTGAACGAAGCCGCGCTGGCCGCCGACCTCGATGCCGCCTGGGAAGTGCTGGCAGAGCCCATCCAGACCGTGATGCGCCGGTATGCGCTGCCCAACCCGTACGAGCGCCTGAAGGAGCTCACCCGCGGCAAGGCCATCACGCGCGAGGCGATCGCCGCCTTCATCGAGACGCTGGAGCTGCCCGAAGCCGAAAAGGCCAGGCTGCGCGAGATGACGCCGGGCAACTACATCGGCCGTGCGGCCGAGCTGGCGCGGCGCATCCGCTGAGACACCCGCGCAGACGAGCGGCATGGCGATCACGCGAGCGGCCGGCCCCCTGCGCAGCGCGCTGCTGGTTTGCCGGCTCGTCGCCGCATGCCTGCCGGGCCTGCTGGCCGCCGTGCCGGCCTCGGCGCACCATGGCGTGTCGCTGGCTTCGCAATACGAGCAGGCGCGCGCCGTGGCCGACAAGGCCGGCCACCACCGCCTCGTGCTGGCCGGCGCCGCGATGGATGCCTCGTCCACCGCCTTCGTCGGCGACGTGAAGCTGTTCGAGCAGGCGTTTCGTGCACAGGTGCCGCGCTCGGCCAGCGTGCTGCACCTGGCCAACGGCCTGCGCCGCCAGGCCGGACCGGATGCGACGGCGCGCTCGATGCGCCAGATGTTCACGCTGGCCGGCACGCTGGTGGCCGGTGAAGCCGCGCCCGGCTCGCTGGTCGTGGTGCTGCTCACCTCGCACGGTCATGTGGGCTACCTGTCGGCCGCCCGCCATGCCAGCGACAACAGCAGCGTGCATGTGAGCGAGCTGCGCGAGTGGCTGGCGCCGCTGGGCGAGACCACGCCCACCCTGCTTATCGTCTCGGCCTGCTATTCGGGATCGCTCATCCCGCTGCTGGAGCAGCCCAACCGCATCATCGTCACGGCCGCGTCGGAGCGCACTTCGTCGTTCGGCTGCGAGGCCGACAGCCGCAACACGTTTTTCGTCGAGGCCCTGTTCGACGACGGGCTGGACGCCTCGCAGAACATCGAACAGTGGTTCGCCCGCGGCGCCGCACGCGTGGCCGAGCGCGAGAAGGCACTGCAGCTCACGCCGCCGTCCAACCCGCAGCTGTGGGTGGGCGACAAGGTCAAGGCGCTGGCGCGCAAGCCGTGGCGCGACCTGCTGGCGCCATTCAACGCGCCGCCGGGCCGCTGAACCCGCCCGCGGCGCGCGGGTTCCTACAATGGCGCCCCATGAGCTTCCTCGCCCGACTCCAACAAGCCTCCCGTCTCAACGATTCGCTGCTGTGCGTCGGGCTCGACCCCGAACCGGGCAGGTTCCCGGGCGCATGGAAGGGCGATCCCGGACGCATCTACGACTTCTGCGCGCGCATCGTCGATGCGACCAAGGACCTCGTGCTGGCCTTCAAGCCGCAGATCGCCTACTTCGCCGCGCACCGAGCCGAAGACCAGCTCGAGCAGCTGATGGCGCACATGCGCCGCGTCGCGCCCGACGTGCCGGTGATCCTCGATGCCAAGCGCGGCGACATCGGCTCCACCGCCGAGCAGTACGCGAAGGAAGCCTTCGAGCGCTACCAGGCCGATGCGGTGACGCTGTCGCCCTTCATGGGCTTCGATTCGATCGAGCCCTACCTGCGCTACCCCGGCAAGGGCGCCATCCTGCTGTGCCGCACCTCCAACGCCGGCGGGTCCGACCTGCAGAACCAGCGTCTGCACGACGTCGCCGGCCAGCCGCGCGTGTACGAGCACATCGCCCACCTGGCCCAGACGCAATGGAACACCAACGGCCAGCTCGGCCTCGTGGTGGGGGCCACCTTCCCGGGCGAGATCGCCCGCGTGCGCGAGCTGGCGCCGGACCTGCCGCTGCTGATTCCGGGCGTGGGCGCGCAGGGCGGCGATGCCGAAGCCACCGTGCGCGCCGGCTTGCGCGGCGGCCAGGGCAGCAGCGGCCTCATCGCGGTGAACTCGTCGCGCGCCGTGCTGTATGCCGGCAGCGGCGACGACTTCGCCGAAGCGGCACGCGAAGCGGCGCGGGGCACGCGTGACATCCTCAACGAAGCGCGCCGGGGCATGTGACGCCGCGACTGCGACGCTGCGGGTAATGCACAGGGTCTTGCCGAAAGGCCCGCCGATACACTGACCCGGCCTTTTGGGGCCCATGCCGCAGGTCACCATGCCGTTCCCGCGCATCTCGCAGTTCCCGGCGCCGCGCTTCTTCATCCCGCCGAAGGTTGCCCGGTCGTTCTTCCTGCTCGGCGCCGCCCTCGCGGTCCTCAGCGCGCTGCTCATCCTGTGGACGCTCGACGCCCTGCGTATCGACAAGCGCCTGCTGACCGCGGCACCGGTGGCCTTGCTGGGCCTGGTGCTGGCCTCGTATGGCCGCAAGCCCGTGCTGCCGCAGCGGCAGACGCCGGCCTTCATGGCCGCGCTGGTGGCCTCCACGCTGACCCTCGCGGCCATTGCCGTCATCACAGGCGCAGGCCTGCAGATGGCGGCCCTGGGCCTGCTGCCTCTGCTGGTCGCGCTCGCAGGCCTGCTGGTCGGTCGTGCGCACGCCACTGTGCTCGCATGGGTGTCGGCCGCCTTGGTGCTGGCCCTGGCGCTGTGGGAGCCGCGCCCCGGTACGCTCGTGGGGCCGGTGTCGTCCGGCTGGGCGCGTGCGGTGTGGCACCTGTTCGCCATCGCCTGCGGCGCGGCCACCGCCTTCCTCATCGATGCGGTGCTCAAGAGCAGCGCGGCGCAGATGCACCTGCGCGACCTGCGCTACAGCAACCTGTTCGCCTGCTCGCCGCTGGCGGTCGTGACCCACCGCGACGGCCGGGTGCTGATGGCCAACGACGCGGCCTTGCGCCTGCTCGGTTATGCCAGGGCCTCCGACCTGGTGGGCCACCCGCTGCAGATCCACTACGAAGGCGCCGACCATGAAAGGATGGGCCAGCGGCTGGCGCGTGCCATGAGCCTGCCGCCGGGCGGCACCATCGAGCCGGCCGACTTCAGGCTCATCCGCTGCGACGGCAGCAGCGTGTACGTCACCGTGGCCAGCTCGCGCGTCGAACTCGACGACGGCCCGGCCTGCGAGTCGATCTACCTCGACGTGAGCGAGCTGCGCCACAACGAGCGCGCGCTGCTGCGTTCGGGTGCCATGCTGTCGCGGCTCATCACGGCCAGCCCCGACATCATCACCGTGACCGTGCTGGCGACCGGCCGCTACCTGCTGGTCAACCCGATGTTCGAGCGCGTCAGCGGCTATGGCGCTGCCGAGGTGCTCAACCGCACGCCGCTGGAGCTGGGCCTGCTGACGCCGCATGAACGCGAGCGCCTGGTCTCGGCGCTGAAGGCCGGCAACGGCCTGGTGCAGGACCTGCCCACCGTCTACCACGCCCGCTCGGGCCGCGACCTCGCGGTGAGCGTGTCGGCCGCGGTGTTCGACCTCGACGGCCAGCCCTGCCTGGTGGCGATCGCCCGCGACGTGACCGAACGCGAAGCCGAACGCAGCGAGCATGAAGCCATCCTCGCCAATGCGTCGGTCGGCATCGCCTTCACGCGCAACCGGCAGTTCCGGCGGGTGAACCGGCGCTTCGAGGAGATGCTGGGCTGGCCCGTCGGCAGCCTGGCCGGGCAGCCGGTGGCGGCGCTGTGGAGCGGCCCGCAGGAACATGCCGAGGTCGAGGCCCGCTCGATCGCCGCGCTCGCCGAAGGCCACCCGCTCGACGGCGAATGGCACATGCACCGGCGCGACGGCAGCCGCTTCTGGTGCCGTGTGCGGGCGCAGAGCGTGGGCGCCGACAACGGCCGGCGCGGCGGCACGATCTGGATCCTCGAGGACGTCACCGAGCGCCGCCGGGTGGACCGCGAACTCGCCAGCGCGCGCGATGCCGCCGAGGCGGCCAGCCGGGCCAAGAGTGCCTTCCTGGCCAACATGAGCCATGAGATCCGCACGCCGCTGCATGGCCTCATGGGGCTGGCCGAACTGGCGCGCAACCCGGAGCTGCCCGAGGCCCGCCGCGCCGAATACCTGGCGCGGCTGGTCGACAGTGCGCGTGCGCTGTCGGCCGTGATCAACGACATCCTCGACCTGTCGAAGATCGAGGCCGGCCGCCTGGACCTCGAATACCAGCCCTTCGACCTGAAGGCGCTGTGCACCACCGTGGCCTATGCACAGGAGCCGGTGGCCCACCAGCGCGGGCTGGTGCTCTCGGTCTCGTTCGACGAGGCGCTGCCCGAGCGGGTGCTGGGCGATGCGGTGCGCCTGCGGCAGATCCTCGACAACTTCCTGAGCAACGCGCTCAAGTTCACCTTGCACGGCAGCGTGTCGATGCAGGTGCAGCCGGCCGGCGGCGAGCGGGTGCGCTTCATGGTGCGCGACAGCGGCCCCGGCATCGACACGGCCACGCAGGCGCGCCTGTTCCAGCCCTTCGTGCAGGCCGACGAATCGGTGACGCGGCGCTACGGCGGCACCGGCCTGGGCCTGGCCATCTGCCGCGAGCTGGCGGGGCTCATGGGCGGCGAGGTGGGTGTCGTCAGCGCGCCGAATGAGGGCAGCGAGTTCTGGGTCGAGCTGCCCCTGCCGCCGGCGCCCGCGGCCGATGCGATGGCGGTGCCTCCAGCGGCCGACGGCACCCTGGCCGAGGGCAACGGCAGCAATGATCGTGCACTCGAGGGCGCGCGCGTGCTGGTGGTGGAGGACAACCCGGTCAACATGCTCATCGCCGATTCGATGCTGCGGCAATGGGGCGTCGAGGTGCTGAAGGCCGGCGACGGCTACGAAGCCATCGAGGTGGTGGGCCGCGAATGCGGCGAACCCGGCGGACGCGGGCTCGACCTGGTGCTGATGGACGTGCACATGCCGCGCCTGTCGGGCGACGAGACCACGGTGCGATTGCGCGAGCGCTGGGATGCGCAGGCGCTGCCCATCGTCGCGCTCACCGCCGCGGCACTGGTGGCCGAACAGCAGCATGCGCTGGCGGTGGGCATGAACGATTTCGTCACCAAGCCGATCGAGTCGCAGCGGCTCAGGGACGTGGTGCTGCGCTGGGTGCGTCGCCCACCCCCGTAGCGCCTTCGGCGCTCCCCCTCGAGGGGGCAGGCCTGGTCGTTTCAGCTCAGCAGCGCCTTCACCAGGTCGGTGCTGCGGCCGGCGGGCGCGTCGGCTGGGTCGAGCCGCAGGGTGGCTTCCACACGGTCGAGGTGCTCGGTCATGTGCCGCACCGCCGCCTCGACGTTGCCCTTGCGGCATACCTGCAGGAAGTCGGCATGTTCATGGGTGGAGCAGCTGGCGTCGTTGCTGCTCTGGTAGAGCATGGCGATCAGCGAGCTGCGCGCCACGAGTTCGCGCACCATCTCGGCCAGCACACGATTGCCGCAGGCTTCGGCCAGCAGCACATGGAAGTCGCCCAGCAGGCGCTCGCGCGCCGGGGCGGTGGCGGCGGTGGCATGCGAGCCGAGCGCATTGCGCTCGAAGCGCACATGCTGCTCGAGCTCGCGGTAGTCGGCCGGCTTGGCGCGGGCCACGAACAGGCGCACCACCTCAGCTTCGAGCACGCGGCGCACGGCAAACAGCTGGCGCGCTTCCTCGACGCTGGGCTTGCTCACATAGGCGCCCTTGTCCGGAACCATCTCGATGAGCTTGTCGCGCCACAGCACCAGCAGGGCGGCGCGGATCTTGGTGCGGCTCACCGCATAGACGCGGCCGAGGGCTTCTTCGCGCAGGCGGGTGCCGGGCGGCAGGCGCTTGTCGACGATGGCCGCGGCGATGTCGGTGGCGATGGCTTCGACGGTGGGGCCGCGCTCGGGGGCTTCCGGCTCGTCGTCGGTGGGAGGCTGCGGAGGGGCGGCTGGCTTGCGCGGCATGCCCGGGATTTTAGGGATCGGGCAGGCTCTCTCAGACACACACCACCCGTCACTCAAGCAACAGGCTGAACTCAAGCCACCTGCTTCAACCCCCCGTCCTGCAAGGCAAACCCCTGCAGCACCCCGCTGTAGGCCTTTACCGGCGGCGCCGCCAGCGGCCCCCGCTTCGAGGTGCGCAGCCCCAGGCTCACCAGCGAATCCACCAGCTGCACGGCGGCAGTCACGCCGTCGATCACCGGCACGCCGATCTCGTGCGAGATCGCTTCGCACAGGTCGGTCATGCCGGCGCAGCCCAGCACGATCACGTCGGCCCCGTCTTCCTCCAGGGCGCGGCGGCACTCGTCGGTGATCAGTGCCCGGGCATTCGAGCCCGGCCGCTCTAGTTCGAGCACCGGCAGCTCGCACGCCCGCACCTTGGCGCAGAAGCGCTTCATGCCGTAGGCCTCGGCCAGGTGCCAGGCGATGCCGGTGGTGCGCCCCAGCGTGGTGACCACGCTGAAGCGGCTGCCGATCAAGCTCGCCATGTGCATGGCGGCCTCCGCGATGCCAACCACCGGGCCGCGCGCCAGCTCGCGCGCGGCGAGCAGGCCCGGGTCGCCGAAGCAGGCGATCACGTAGCCGTCGACACCTTCGCGTTCGCCGCGCGCCACCTCCTGCAGCAGGCCGGGCACCGCCAGCGCCTCGTCGTAGTGACTCTCGATCGACGCCGGCCCCATCGACGGGCTCACGGCCACGACCTCGGTGCCGGGCCGCGCGATGGCACGCGCGCTCGCGGCCATCTTCTCGGTCATGCTCCAGGTGGTGTTGGGATTGATGATCCTGATCTTCACGGTCGTGCGTCCCTCAGCGCTTGGCATTGAGCAGGGCGTAGAACACGAACCCCAGCCCCATGCCGATGAACCATGCGTAGTTCGCGGCGGGCCGCCAGGCCGGGATGAACACGCACAGCATCGGCACCAGGGCGGCGGGCACGAGCGCGGCGATGGCGCGGCGGTTGTAGCCGTTGCGGTACCAGTACTCGCCCTTGGGGCTCATCGAATACAGGTCGTCGACCTTGACCCGCTGGCCGCGCACCAGGTAGTAGTCGGCGATGAGGATGCCGAACAGCGGCCCGATGAAGGCGCCCAGCACGTCGAGCGTGTAGTGGATCACCTCGGGATTGTTGTAGAGGTTCCAGGGCGTAATGAACACAGAGCCCACCGCGGCGATCATGCCGCCGGTGCGCCAGCTGATGCGCTGCGGCGCGACGTTCGAGAAGTCGAAGGCCGGCGACACGAAGTTGGCGACGATGTTGATGCCGATGGTGGCCACCATGAAGGTCAGCGCGCCCAGCACGACAGCGGTGGTGCTGTCGATCCTGCTCACGGTGTGCACCGGGTCGGTGATGAGTTCGCCGAACACAGGCAGCGTGGCGGCAGTGGTGATGACGGTGAGCAGCGAGAAGAACAGGAAGTTGACCGGCAGGCCCCAGAAGTTGCCCTTCTTCACCGCGTCGAAGCTCTTCGAGTAGCGCGAGAAGTCGCCGAAGTTGAGCATCGGGCCGCTGAAGTAGCTCACCACCAGCGCGATCGCCGACAGCATCACCGGCAGCGCGTCCCAGCCTTCGAACTTGATGCCGCCCAGGTTCATGTTGATGTTGCTCCAGCCGGCCTTCCAGACCAGCCAGCCGCACAGCACGCCCATCACCACGTAGACCGCCGGGCCGGCCCAGTCGATGAAGCGGCGGATCGACTCCATGCCGTGCCAGAACACGAAGGCCTGCAGCACCCACATCACCATGAAGGCGACCCAGCCCAGCGTCGACAGGCCGGCGAAGCCGTGCTGCGACACGTCGGCATACGGCGTCCACTGCGGGAAGAAGTGCAGCGCCACCACCATGAAGGCGGCCGAGGCGAGATAGGTCTGGATGCCGTACCAGGCCACCGCGATGAGGCCGCGGATCACCGCCGGGATGTTGGCACCCAGCACGCCGAACGAGGCGCGGCAGATCACCGGATACGGCGTGCCGGTCACCTGGCTGGGCTTGGCCACCAGGTTGCAGAAGAACTGCACGATGCAGATGCCCACCAGCAACGCTACCAGCACCTGCCAGCTCGACAGGCCGAGCGCGAACAGGCTGCCGGCGGTGATGTAGCCGCCCACGCTGTGCACGTCGGACATCCAGAACGCAAAGATGTTGTATTGACCCCAGGTCTGCTTCTTCAGCGGCGCCAGGTCTTCGTTGGTGAGCCGGTCGTGGTAGCCGGGCTTGATCAAGGCGTTGCTCTCGTGAGCGGGGTGCGCCGGGGTGGGCTGGGCGCTTGCCGCGCTGTCGGCCAGGGCTGTGGTGTTCATTGCAATCCTCGCAGCTTGGGGCGGTTCGGTCCCGGGGGTTTGTCTCCTCCACCCGGTCCGGTCGGCGACGGTATGGCACCGCTCGTACCCATATGTTGTATACAAAATATGGGTTCAATCAAGCTGAAAGATGCCAGGGTTTTCGAGCGCTATGAAAAAAGCCGCCTTGATTGGCGGCTGGTTCTGCGGGGACGGGTGTCGCGGCCTCAGAGCCGCAGCGGCAGCTCGCGCAGCCGGCGCCCGGTCAGCTTGAACAGGGCATTGGCCAGTGCCGGCGCCACCGGTGGCGTGGCCGGTTCGCCCACGCCGGTGGGTGAGTTCGTGCTGGGCACGATGTGGGTTTCGATGAGCGGCGTGTCCTTCAGCGCGAGCAGCGGGTTGCTCGGGAAGTTGGTCTGCTGCACCACGCTGCCGGCGATGTCGATGCGGCCGTGCAGCGCTGCGGTGAGCCCGAAGATCACGCCGCTTTCCATCTGCTGCGCCACGATGTTCGGATTGACCACGGTGCCGCAGTCGATGGCGCACGCCACCCGGTGCACCCGCGGCTGCCTGCCCGTCTCGTCGAGCGAGACCTCCAGCACCTCGGCCACGATGGAGCCGAAGCTTTCGTGCAGCGCCACGCCGCGGGCCCGGCCCGGAGGCAGCGGTGCGTTCCAGCCGGCCTTTTCGGCCGCCAGCCGCAGCACCGCGGCATGGCGGGGCATGCCTTTCAGCAGCGACAGGCGAAAGGCCACCGGGTCCTGCTTCGCCTCGTGGGCCAGCTCGTCGAAGAAGCCTTCGCTGAAGAAGGCGTTGTGCGAGTGGCCGACCGAGCGCCAGTAGCCGATCGGCACGCCGCTTTTCGTGGCCACGTGCGCCATGCGCTGGTGCGGCACGTCGTAGGGCAGATCGAACAGGCCTTCCATGGCGGTCTTGTCGGGCATGTCCACCGGGCCGGCCAGCGAAGGCAGGCCCCGTTCGAGCCAGCGCGGCGTGATGGCGTCGCCCGCACTCGAGAAGCGCAGGCTCTGCGGCTGGCCCTGTGCATCAAGCGTGGCCTTGAGCACCGCCACGCCGGCAGGCCGGTAGAAGTCGTGGGTGGTGTCTTCCTCGCGCGACCACACCAGCTGCACCGGCTGGCCGCCCGCTTCCTGGGCCACGGTGACGGCCTGCGCGACGAAGTCGATGTCGAGCCGGCGCCCGAAGCCGCCGCCGAGCAGCGTCACATGGACGGTCACCGCACTTTCCGGCACACCGGCCGCCCGCGCCGCGGCGGCGCGGGCGAAACCAGGCACCTGCGTGGGTGCCCACACGGTGACGTGCCCGTCCTTCACCTGGGCGGTGCAGTTGATCGGCTCCATCGCGGCATGCGCGAGGTAGGGCGCGCGGTACACCGCCTCGAGGGTGCGCGGCGCGCCGGCCTCGGCAGCCGCCACGTCGCCGCGCTGGTGGAAGGCGAAGCCGCCCTCCTGAGACGAGGCCTCGCGGGCTTGCGCCTCGAGCCGCTGCACGATGGCTGCGGAATCGAGCGTGCCGGCCGGCGGCGGCGCCCACTCGATCTGCAGCGCCTCGACTGCCTGGCGTGCATGCCAGGTGGTGGTGCCGATCACCGCGACGCCGGCTGTGGAGCCCGCGGCTGGTGGCAGCCGCACCAGCCGCAGCGCCCCGGCACGGCGCAGCACCTCGTCTTCGTTGACGATGCGCCGCGGCGCACCGCCCAGCATCGGGCACATGCGCACCGCGGCATGCACCAGCCCTTGCGGCCGCACGTCGAGACCGAAGACGGCCCGGCCGCTGCTCTTGGCCGGCACGTCGATGCGCGGCAGCGGCCGGCCGATCAGCCGCCAGTGCTCGCGCGGCTTGAGCGTCACCGTGCCGGCGGGCGTGGCCGACGCCTGCTTCACCAGCTCGCCGAAATGAGCTTTCGGCCCGGAGGCATGGCTGACCATGCCGCTGGTCACCTCGATCTCGTCGGCCGGCAGCTTCCAGCGCAGCGATGCGGCGTTGACGATCTGGGCGCGCGCGGTGGCGGCGGCCCAGCGCAGCGGCTCCCAGGCATCGGCCACGCTCGACGAGCCGCCGGTGGCATTGACGCCCAGCTCGCGGGCCAGCTTGGCCACGAACCAGCGGCCGGCTTTCACCATGTCGGTTTCGCGGCCCGGCTCGCTGTCGCGCGGATGGAAAGGCAGGCTGCCGACGAACATCTCGACGTTGCCGTACAGCGCGTCATGCCCGGCCTGCACCAGCTGTAGCTGCTCGAGCGAAACGCCCAGCTCCTCGGCCGCCAGCTGGGCCAGCGCGGTGTGGATGCCCTGGCCCATCTCGCTGCGCGGCATGGCGAGCATGGCCCGGCCATCGGCTGCGATCTTGACCCAGCCGTTGAGCGCGATCTCGCCTTGCGCGGTGGCCAGCAGGTCGCGGCCGCCCAGCCGCGAGCGCGGCGGCAGGAGCCCCCAGCCCACCAGCAGCGCGCCGCCCGCCGCGGCGCCGCCGAGCAGCAGGTGGCGGCGTTTCATGCGAGGGCCTTCCTGGCGCCGGCCGGCTTGGCCAGTTCCTGCGCCGCGCTGTGGATCGCCACCCGCACCCGCGGGTAGGTACCGCAGCGGCACAGGTTGGTGATGGCCGCGTCGATGTCGCGGTCGGTGGGTTTCGGGTTCCTGTCGAGCAGGGAAGCGGCCGCCATCAGCATGCCGCTCTGGCAGTAGCCGCATTGCGGCACCTGGTGCTGCACCCAGGCCCGCTGCAGCGCCGGGCCGGCAGGCGAGCCCTTGGCGGCGGCGGTCTGCGGGTCGGACAGGCCCTCGATGGTCTGGATCGCGCGGCCCTGGGCCGAGGCCAGCGGCGTGACGCAGGAGCGCACCGCTTCGCCGTCGAGGCGCACCGTGCAGGCGCCGCAGGCGGCCACCCCGCAGCCGAACTTCGTGCCGGTGAGCTGCAACACGTCGCGCAGGGCCCACAGCAAGGGCATCGCGGGGTCGACTTGAGCGTCGGGCAGGTCGAAAAGGCGCCCGTTGATGTTGAGCTGCATGGCTGGGGCTCCCTCGGAGTGCGAGCCGGCATTCTCTGCCAGGGGGTCCCGCTCGTCTGGGGAGGATTCCCCAGCAGCTGTCGCGTCACGGCGACAGCAACCATCAGTCACTGCGCCTGCGTACCGCGCCGTGATAGGCCGCAAGCACCGGCAAGGGCACGCGCGACACCAGCTCATAACCCGACGCCTTGATCGCCGGCCTGAACACCGCGAGTTCGCCGGGGCCTGCCTGGGCGAAGCGCGGGCCGAAGGCCGAGGCGAGGTTGGCGCGGTGGGTGACGACCAGCGTGTTGGTGCCAGGGGCCGGCTGGGTGGCGGCAAGGGTTCGCAGCACTTCCGTCCTGGCCTGGGGCGGCGGCGCCAGCTCCCTGAGTTTGCTGACGCGCCAGCGTCCGCTCTGCACGCGCACGGCGATGCGCTCGGCGGTCTCGGCGCTGCTGCCCACCGTGCTGGCGTACACGAGGCCGACCGGCACCGTTTCGGCCGCGAGCAGCTTGCCGATGCCCGAGGCGTTGAGCCGGCCGGTGTCGGACAGCGCCTGGCGGTCCTGCCGTTCGGTGGCGCCATGCAGCACCACCACCACGTAGCCGCCGGCGCGCAGCTGCTGCATCAGCTGCGCCGTGTGCTCGACCGAGGGCGCCTGCTGCGGTGCCGCGGCGGCAGCACAGGCGAACACCCAGCAGGCCGCTAGGGCTGCGAGCCGGTGGGCGGAGGCAATGGCGGAGTGTTTCATGGGAGCACGCGGCGGCGTGGCGCCAATGTGCGCCTATCCGGCCCCCGTGCCTAGTGCCCCGTGGCGCCCGAGCACCCACTCAACCCCGGGGGGAACCCTCACGCGCTACCCTCGCGCGTCCAATTCGTCACGAGAACCGCATGAACGCAATGAAGATCGACATCGTGTCCGACGTGGTGTGCCCGTGGTGCGCCATCGGGCTCAAGTCGCTGGAGACAGCGCTGGCCCGGCTGGACGGTCAGGTGAGCGCCGAGCTGCACTTCCAGCCCTTCGAGCTGAATCCGCAGATGGGCCCCGAGGGGCAGGACATCGTCGAGCACCTGAGCCAGAAGTACGGCATCGACGCCGAGCAGATCGAGCGCAACCAGCACAACATCCGCGAGCGCGGCGCCTCGGTGGGCTTCCGCTTCGAGATGGACAAGCGCTCGCGCACCTACAACACCTTCGACGCGCACCGGCTGCTGCACTGGGCCGGACTCGAGGGCCGCCAGCTGCCGCTCAAGCATGCGCTGCTCGAGGCCTACTTCACCCACGGCAGGAATCCGGGCGACCACGAGGTGCTGGTGCAGCTGGCAGCCGACGTCGGGCTCGATGCGGCGCGTGCGCGCGAGGTGCTCGCGAGCGGGGCCTATGCAGACGAGGTGAAGCAGCGCGAGCGCTTTTACCTCGACCATGGCATCCATTCGGTGCCGGCGGTGATCGTCAACGACCGGCACCTCATTTCGGGCGGCCAGCCTCCCGAGGTGTTCGAGCAGGCGTTGCGGCAGATCGCCGCGCAAGGTTAGGAGGCGGGGCGGCAGAGGTGGTGGCCCGCTTGTCGGACGGCGCGCACGACGCGCGTCGGACCCGTGCACCGGCTTCCTTGCAAGCCCCAACATCTCTTCGATCCGGTTGCGAAACCTTGGGGAAAACGCCTGTATCCCACAAGACACGGCGGCCGCGCGGCTGCCCTCGTTTCAACAACGGAAAGGAGTTCCTGATGTTGCGCCGATATCAACGATCGATGGTGATGGCGGCGGTGCTTGGTGCCTTGTCGGCTCCCGTGGCCTTTGCCGCGGCAGACAACACCGAGACCGACCAGGCACCGCGCACCCGCGCCGAGGTGGTGTCCGAGCTGGAAGCCGCCCGTGCGATGGGCTGGACCCCCTCGATGGGTGAGGAAACCGGGCGTCTCGAAGTGGTGGCGCAGCCGGTGGCCGGCCAGCTGACCCGCGAAGAGGTGAAGGCGGAGTACTTGCAGGCGCGCGAAGAGGGCTTGCTGGACGACAGCAGCTCCGGCCCGTCGCCGGAAGTGCTGGCGCGCCGCGAGGCGAAGAATGCGCAGCAGTATGAAGAGATCGTCGCGGCCAACCTGCAGGCCGAGCATGAGCGCCAGGCCGCGCTGGACCTGCAGCAGCAGGTTGCGATGGCCGAGACCGTGGAAAGCGGCGAGATGACCTACGACGAGTACCTGGAGGTCTACGCGCCGGCTGCCGGCGAGCCGGGGCTCAGCAGCACCACCCAGGTCGAGCCGGAGCCGCTGCCCGAGTAGCGTTGCTCAGTGGTCAAGGCCGATGGTGACGCGCAGCACGCCGGCACGATCTGCCTTGGCCGTCACGTTCACTGCACCGCCGGCCGGCGCACGCACGATCCATTCGGCGCGTGCGCGGTCGGCGGTGATCTCACGGGTGGGCAGGAAGGCCTGCAGCGATGACTTCGGTGCGTGTCCTTCGAGGTGGGGCCCTGTGACGCGGGGCTTGCCGGTCACCAGCGTGGCGCCGGCCGGAAGGTCGAGTTCGAACACCAGCCCACGGGCCTGTTCGCGTGCCAGTGCACGCCGGCTCACGTAGGCTGGCAGGTAGCCTGCGTTGCCCACGTCGACGGTGATGCGCCAATGCATCACGCCGTGCTGCTCGCCGAGCGGCTCTGCCCGTGCTGCCAGCAGCTCGAGCTTCGGCAGCGACAAGGCCAGGGTGGTGAGCCACTTCGGGAAGCGCGCCGCCTCCCGTTCGCGCAGCGCCGGGGGCGGATTGCGCCAGAAGTTCATCTTGTCCCAGCCGCCCAGCTCCACCGGGCCGAGTTGCGGATGCTCGAAGGCATACCAGTCCACATGGGCCTGGCCGCCGCATTGTTCGTCGCTCCACTTCAGCAGCTTCAGGTCGTCTTCGACCGGGTGGTCGCGGTACCAGTCGATCCACTTGTAGTCGGTGATGCCGGCCTCCTTGTTGGGAGACCAGATCTCCACCACCCAGAAGAAGGCGCCGAGGTGTTCGTACACCCAGTCCTGCGTGCCGGTGATGACTTCCTTCGGGTGGTACTTGAAGTCGTGGAACACGCTGACGGCCGGGTAGCCGGTGAGCTGCTCGCCCAGCTTCGACAGGCGCTGGTACATCCACAGGTCCTCGGGGGCCATCGCATCGTCGGGCTCGGTGCCCATGGGCCGCAGGATCACGCCGCTGTGGGTGTGGAAGCTCACGCCGGCGCCGATGTTCGGATGCTTCACGATGAAGTCGACCATCGCGCGCACTTCCGGCTCGCTGGTCGGATACGGACCGGCGCCCAGCTGCTCGTGTTCCTGGCGCCACGAGCCCGGGAAGTTGCGGTTCAGGTCCAGGCCTTCCTTGTCGCGGTTCACCTGCACGGTGAGGCCGTCGTAGTTCTCGAGCCGCCCTTCGGGCATGAGCCGGTAGTACTCGCCGCCGAATTCGCCCGGCTCGCGCGGCACCATGAGCCGCGGATCCGCCGCGTATTTCTTGTAGGTGCCGTGCGGATCGCGCACCCGCATGAACAGCACGCGGCCGTCTCCGTCCATGTCTTCGGCGGTGAGCCCGTCGACCGGGTCTTCGTCGAACGGATACGGCCGGGTCGAGCTGCGGATGTGGCGCGGCCGCTCGGCCAGCGCGAGCTCGGCGCCGTCGGGGTTCAGGCGCGGCACGAGGTAGACGGCGCGCGTGTCGAGCAGCTGCGTGATCTCGCGGTCGCTGCCGTAGCCGGTCACCAGCTGGTGCAGGAAGTACAGCACCGCGGTGCTGGCGGTCAGCTCGGCGGCGTGGATGTTGCCGTCGGCCCAGAAGGCCGGCTTGTCGGCATCGTCGCCGGTGGCCCGGTTGGTGAGCGCCACGAGCCAGATGTCCCGGCCCTCGTGACTCTTGCCGATCGAGCGCAGCTGCACCAGCTGCGGGCTGGCCTCGGCATAGGCACGAAGCAGTGCCACGAGTTCGTCGTAGCGATGGAAGCGGTCGAAGCGGGGGGCTGGCAGGCGAGGCGTGTTCTGTGTCGTCATGGCGGGCTGGGTCGGCAACAACGGGACGAGGCGCATGCCGCTCGTGGCGGCCGGGCCGCGCGCATTTTGAAGGACCGGTGCCCGGACGCAACAGCAAAAAAAACGGCGCCCGAAGGCGCCGTGAAACTGACCACTGGAGGGCCGGTCAGGGGGCGACAGTGAACAGCGTGGTGACGTCTGCTCCACTGAGATCGATGTCCGCCGTCTGGGCGGGCTTGCCGGGCACCAGTGCCTCGAGCGTGTACTTGGCAGCCGCGCCGGTGTCGGCGGTGAAGGTGGGCAGCGCGGGGCCGGCCACGTAGCCGCCGCGCTGGGGAGCGGAGGCCGGCAGGGCGTAGCTGAAGGCGCCGGTGACGGCGTCGGTGGGACGGGCGATCAGCTCGACGGTCGGCCCGCCGGTCAGCTTCTGCAGGGCGCGCACCATCGCGTCGGGGATGGTGGTGCCGCCGCCGGAGAACAGCACGGTGCCGCTGGCGGTGCGCATGGTGCTGGCCGGGGGATCCAGGCGGGCGGTTTCGCTGCCGATGGTGGTGCGGGCGGTGTCGATGACCGGCACGCCGGTGATCACGCTGGTGACGCGGCCGTCGGCGGTGAGCACGAGGTCATAGCTGCCCACCGGCACCGGCGACAGCACGAACCTGCCGGTGGCTGCGTCGGGTGCGGTGGCCTTCACCACCACCCCGGCCTGCTGCACCGATACCGCGGTGCTGCCGTTGGCCAGCGCCTGCGCCACATAACCCTGCACTGCATTGCCCGCCGCGGCAAACACCGGGATGGCGGTGAGCACCGGCTTCAGGTTGTAGCGGCCGGTGGTGCCGCGCTTGACCACCGACTTGCAGGCGTCGAAGTCGAGCACGAGGTCGGCCACCTGGGTGGGCGCGACGGTGAAGTTCGTCTTGATCTTGAGGCCGCTCTGCTGGGCACTGGGCGTGTCCAGCGCCACTTCGGCCGCGCCGGTCGGCGTCACGCTGTTGGCCATCGGGTCGGCTGCGGAGTTGTCGGCCAGCACCAGGCGCACCTGGGTGTAGGTGCCGGCCGGCAGCGTGGTGCTGCCCAGGTCTTCCAGCACGCCGTTGGTGAGCGAGAGCAGGTCCACACGGCGCGGCTGCGCCAGCACCAGCTCCTGCCAGCCGCCGTCGGCATCGGCCGCGGTGCCGCTCTGGTGCACGCGCACCTTCTCGACGGTCACGTGCACGGCGTCGTAGCCGCAGGCCGGCGCATCGGTCAGCGACACGCGCATCGTGCCGGTGGCGGGGGCGTCACCACCGCCGCCGCAGGCCGCCAGCACGGCGGCGATCAGCGCAGGCAGCCACCTGGCGGCGCGGGGAACTCGGGTGCTTGAGTTGGACATGACCGACTCTCCAAAAGGCGTTGGCTCGAATAGTGGGAAGTTATCCCATTTATCGCGCCGACACAAAGCCGGGCTGTGAGCGCGTGTAACGGCGCGCCCGTTCATGCAGGAAGCAGCGGGGGTCAGCGGCCGTGCAGCAGCGGCTGGAAGTGCCGGGCCACCGGCAGGCGCTCGGAGCGGCCGCGCAGGTTCACCACCATGTCGTTGTCGCCAGACCGCGACACGCCGGCGATGTGCCGCTGGTTGACGATCACCGAGCGGTGGATCTGCAGGAAGAGCTCGGGGTCGAGTTCGGCGAGCAGGTCCTTCAGCGGCTGGCGGATGAGGTCCTCGCCGCCCAGGTGGACCGCGCGGGTGTAGCGGGCATCGGCCTCGAAATACACCACGTCTTCCACCGGGATCATCTTGCCCTCGCGGCCCACGCTCGCCTGCACCATGTCGAGCGGCGCGGGCTTGCGCACCTGGCCCATCAGCCTGTCGAGCAGGCCGTGCAGGTCGGCCGGGGGGCGCGCCAGCTGCTCGCGCAGGCGAGCGAGTACCGGCGCGAGGCGCTCGTCATCGACAGGCTTCTGCACGTAGCTGACGGCGCCCGACTCGAATGCCGCCAGCGCATGGTCGCCCGGGGCCGCGATGAACACCACATGGGCGCGCCCGGCGATGCGGCGTGCCACGTCGATGCCGGTGAAGCCGGGCATGCGGACGTCGAGGAAACACACCTGCGGCGAATGCTCGAGGAAGGCGTCCCATGCGTCGACGCCGTTCTGCGCTTCGGCCACCACATGCAGCTGCGGCCACAGACGCTGCAAGGCGTCCATGAGCTGCGCGCGAGGGGCTTCTTCATCGTCCGCCACCAGGGCGGTTGGAGGGGCGCTCGACGAACGGGCGTGCATGGGCTGGGCAGTGGATCGACGCGGTGCGATTGCCGCGGAGTCCTCATTGTGGGGGAAGCCTGCTGCCCCGCACCTGCCAGGGCTTACAGGCCGCGGGCCCTCATTTCGGGGGGATGTGCTGCTTGCATTTCGAGCCGGCGCGCGGGCCCGGTTCGATCGTCAATCGGGCAGCGGTGCGCCGTCGACGAAGGCGCGCAGCTCGCCAGGCGCGAATCGCACCCAGGCCTCGTCGCGCGTCAGCGGCTCGGTCACCACCACCGCCACGCGATCGGTGGGTGTCGTCACCTCGGCGAAGTTGACGGTGAGGTCCTCGTCCTGCAGCCGCGCGTGGCTGAACGGGTGCTGGCGCGCAAGCCAGTGCAGGTGGGTGGAGCAATGGGCCCACAGCGCCTGTCCGTTGCTCAGCATGAAGTTGAAGGTGCCATAGGCGGCCACCTGCGGCACCAGCTCGTGCAGCGTCTGCGTCAGCGCCTCGACCGTGGGGACCGAGGCATGGTTCTTGGCCAGCTCCTGCAGCAGCCAGCAGAAGGCGCGTTCGCTGTCGGTGTCGCCCACCGGGCGGAAGGCCGCATGCAGCTTGGGCGAGAAGCCCTTGAGGTCGCCGTTGTGGGCGAACACCCAGTAGCGGCCCCACAACTCGCGCACGAAGGGGTGGCAGTTCTCGAGGCCGACCCGGCCCTGCGTGGCCTTGCGGATGTGCGCGATGACGTTCTCGCTGCGGATGGGGTAGCGCTTCACCAGCTCGGCCACCGGGGAGGCCGCGGCGGGCTGGTCGTCGACGAAGAGGCGCACGCCCCTGCCTTCGAAGAAGGCGATGCCGAAGCCGTCCTTGTGTTCGACCGAACGCGTGGCGAAACCGGTGAAGCTGAACATCACGTCGGTGGGCGTGTTGCAGTTCATGCCGAGCAGCTGGCACATGGTGGGGCCGGGAATCGAGGGTGATGAAGTCTGACGCGCGACGAGCTTAACGCGTGCCAGACTCACCGGGACTGCAAACAGGAGCCCGGCATGGCCACGCTGTTCGAACTCGTCACGCGGCGCCTCGGCCTGGCCTGGAAGCCGGACCTGCGCAGCGCCGAGCCGCGCGCGGCCCGGGCCTATCGCTGCCAGTGCGGCCGCCCGGTCTTCTTCCGCAACAGCCAATGCCTGGCCTGCGGCACGCAGCTCGGATACGACACCGGGCAGGCGCGGGTGCTGCCGCTGCAGCGCCCGCCGGGGGTCGACGATGCACAGGCCGACGTGCTGGGCCCCTGGCAGTTCCACGGCAGCCCGCCGGACGCCGCGCAGTATTGGCGCTGCGGCAACTTCAGCAGTGCCGCCGGCTGCAACTGGCTGGTGCCCGCCGAGGCGGAGGGAAAGCATGCGCCGCTGTGCGTGGCCTGCCGGCTCAACCGCACCATCCCCGACCTCACGCTCGAAGAGAACCGCGAAGCCTGGCGCCGCATCGAGCTGGCCAAGCGCCAGCTGGTGTCGCAGCTGCTGGCCTTGCGCCTGCCGGTCGCGTCCGGCGTCGAGGGGGCGCCGGATGCCGACCCCGAGAAGGGCCTGGTGTTCGACTTCCTGCGGCCGCTGCCGGATGCGCCGGTCACCACCGGCCATGCCAGCGGCGTGATCACCATCAACATCGAGGAAGCCGACGACGCCACCCGCGAGCGCATTCGCGCGCAGATGCATGAGCCCTACCGCACGCTGCTGGGCCACCTGCGCCACGAGGTCGGCCACTACTACTGGGAACGGCTGGTCAACGGCACGGCCTGGCTGGAGCCGTTTCGCGAGCTGTTCGGCGACGAGCGTGCAGACTATGCGGCGGCGCTCAAGGATCACTACGACAACGGCCCGGCGCCCGACTGGGCACAGCGCTGCGTGAGCGCCTATGCCAGCGTGCACCCGTGGGAAGACTGGGCCGAGACCTGGGCGCACTACCTGCACATGGTCGACACGGTCGACACGGCGCTCAGCTTCGGCATCGACGGCGAGGACGTCGACCTGAGCGCCGAGCCCTTCGGCAAGGACGACCTGTGGGATGCAAAGGCGCAGGGCGCGGCGGAATTCCTGAGCTTCCTGAATGCCTGGGTGGAGCTGACCGCGGTGCTCAACGAGCTGTCACGCGCGATGGGCCAGCACGACTTCTACCCCTTCGTGCTGCCTCGCCCTGCCGTTGCCAAGCTGCAGTTCATCCACGTGCTCGTGAACGCAGCCGGCCGGGATGCGGACTCAGCGGCGGTCGAACAGTAGCCGCAGCACCCCGCCCAGCGATGCCACGTCACTCGGGATGTGGGTCTCGGCCAGCACGCCTTCCATGCGCTTGAGTCGTTGCGGGCTGCGCCTGGCGCTCCACACCACCAGGTCGGCGATCCACGGATGCTTGTTGACCCGGTTGGCCCGCTCGTAGATGGCAAAGCGAGGCCGCAGGGCGGCCAGCCGCGCCTCGTAGGCCGCACGGATGTCCGCATCGGACTGCCCCTGCGAACGGCCGGCCAGCAGCGCCTCCGCAGCATGCAGGCCGGTTTCCATGGCCTTGCCGATGCCCTCCCCGGTGAAGGCATAGGTGCTGCCGGCGGCCTCGCCGGTGACCAGCAGACCCGGGCGCGACCAGTGGGCGCCTTCCAGCGAAAAGCGCAGCGGCGCGCCCTTCAGCTCGCCCTGCAGCTGGCCGCCTTGCATCAGTTCGCGTGCCGGGGCATAGCACTCGGTGAAGGCCGCAAACACCTCGCGCAGGTTGAGGTTGCGCATCTCGTAGCGGCCGTCGGCGGTTCTCACGTGGCTGGGCGCGATGCCCACGCCGATGTTGAAGCGGCCGTCGGGGGCCGGGAAGATCCATCCGTAGCCGGGCTTCATCTTCGGGTGCCACACCACCTCGAGCGCCTTGATGCGCCCGGCCATCGCATCGTTCTTCACGTAGCCTCGCAGCGCCATCCCGCTGGGCGTGCGGCGGGTGCACATGCCGGTGGCCTGCAGCGCCTGGGGCGACGCGCCGGTGGCCAGCACCACCCATTGCGCCTGCACTTCGTGGCTCGCGCCGCCCATCTGCAGGCGCGCGCCCGCCACCCGCCCGTCGGCCTCCAGCGCTGCATCGAACCTTGCCGGCGTCACCAGCTTCGCGCCGGCCGCAACCGCCGCGCGGCACAGGATGTGGTCGAGCTCGCGCCGGGGCAGCACCGCCAGGGCGCCGGCCACCTCGAGCCGGCCGCCGCGCGGGCCGATGCAGGCCACATGCGAGGCGCGCTGCGCGCTCGCCATCACCTCGTCGAAGACGCCCAGGCGCCGCAGCGCGGCCTGGGCATCCGGAATGAGCCCGTCGCCGCACACCTTTTCGCGCGGGAAGTCGTGCTGGTCGACCAGCACCACGTCGACGCCGGCGCGTGCCAGCGTCATGGCGGTGGCGCTGCCGGCCGGACCGGCGCCGACCACCAGCACGTCGCAGCGCGCGGGCGGTTGCGACAGGGCAGGGATCGGAGCGAGAGGCTTCTGGAGCGGGGTCATGGCGCCGGATTTTCGCCGCCTCGGGCCGGCCGCGGGCTCATGCGCCAGGCCGCGACGATGGCCACTGCGGTCACCAGGGCGACCAGCGCGAAGGTTTCATGGAAGGCGCGCGTGGCATTGCCGCCGTGTACCTGCAGGCGCCACTCGAGCACGATGCCGGTCGCGCTCACGCCCACCGCACCGCCCAACTGCCGCACGAAGCTGATGGTGCTCGAGCCCTGCGAGATCAGCCCTTGAGGCAACCCGCGCATCGCGCCGAGGTTGAGTGAAGGCAGGATGAGCCCGAGCCCGATGCGGCCAACGATGGCCCACACGGTGATGAGCGCCAGCGCCGTGCCCGGGCCCACGCCCACCATCAGCAGGAATGAAAGGGCCAGCAGCGCAAGGCCGGCGCTCACCTGCCGGTTCACCGCCCAGCGGTCGGCCAGCCGCCCGGCCACCGGAATGGTGGCGGCCAGTACCAGCCCGGCCGGCAACAGCACCGCGCCGGCCTGCGAAGGCGGCAGCGACAGGCCGATCTGCATGAACACCGGCACCAGGTAGGTCGAGCCGAACAGCGCCATGCCGTAGCTGAAGGCGACCCAGCTGCCCATCGCGAACGGCCGGTGGCGAAACAGCGCCAGCTGCACCAGCGGATGCGGCGTGCGCCGCTGGTGCCACAGGAAGCCGAGCAGCGAGGCGGACGCCACCGCCAGCAGCACCAGGCCGGCCTGCGGCGTGCGGCCGTGCAGCTCGACCAGGCCGTTGAGCAGCGCGAGGATCGCCAGCGTTACCAGCACGAAGCCGGGCAGGTCCAGCGGCGGCGTGTCCCGGCCGGCAGGCTGGTCGCCCGGCCCGGTGGTGGCGAGGTAGCGGCGTGCCAGCGCGAAGGCGACGACGCAGAACGGCACCACCACGAAGAAGATCGAGCGCCAGCCGAACCATTCGACGAGCACCCCGCCGATGCTGGGGCCCAGCGCCGGCGCGAGCACGACGCCGAAGCCGAAGATGCCCATCGCGCGGCCTTGCTCGTGCGGCTGGAAGGCCCGCATGATGATGATTCCCGGAATGGGCTGCAGCACGCCCGCGGCCAGCCCTTCGGCCACGCGCATCGCGAGCACGAGTTCGTAGACGTTCGACAGGCCGCCGGCCATGCCGCCCGCCATGAGCAGCAGCACGGCGCCGCGATAGGTGCGCCGGTAGCCGAAGCGCGCGAGCAGCCAGGGCGTGAGCAGCATCGACAGCGTCATGGCGGCCATGAACCCGGCCGACAGCCACTGCGCACGTTCCTGCCCCAGCGTGAAATGGCGGCTCATGTCGGGCACGGCCACGTTGACGATGGTGGAGGCCATGATCGATGCCATGGTCCCCAGCATCACGGTGAGCAGCACGCGCCAGCGATAGCGCTCGCCGAAGCGTTGCCGCAGTTCGGCGATGGTCTCGAGCGGCTGCGGCATGGGCGGCGGCGTCAGCGGGCGCGCTGCCAGCCGCGCTGCACGGCATCACGTTCGCCGGCGGCGTCGAGCGGCGCACCGTCGATCTGGTCGTCGATCGCGCGCAGCACGGCAGCCGGTGTGGTGCTGCTGGCGGCCTGCCGGTAGGCCCCTTGTGCACCCGCGCCCGCCTCGCCGGCGCCCTGCTGCACCAGCAGCGGCAGCTGCCAGTCGCCGCCGGTGCCCGGCTTGCAGGCCAGGCCGGCCAGGCCGGCCGGCAGGGTGAAGCTGCGGCAGTAGTCGCCCGAACGGGCGACGAAGCTGACGCCGACCCGCACCCGCGCATCGCCCGGCTGCTGGCTGGCCAGCTGGCTGGTGAGGGCCTGCGCGAGTTCGGCCTGCGCCACCAGCCGGCCGTCCTCCGCGCGCGCCCACATGGCATCCGACGGCGCGGCGAACTGGCTGCGGCCCAGCCAGACGCCCAGCATCAGGCTGGCAGCCAGCATGCCCCACTGGCCCCAGCGGCTGTCGAACAGCGGCATGCGGCGGCGCGGCGCTGCGGTGATGGCCACGACCTTGCCGGGTGCCTCGACTGCGGTGTCGCCGCGCAGCACCGCCTGCAGTCGCTCGGGGACCGGCTCGTCGAGCACCGCGTCGAACGCGCCATGCAGCACGCCCCGCAGGGCGCGCTGGCGCGCCACCCGGGCAGCCAGCTCGGCGTCGGCCGACATCGCCGCCTCGATCTCCCGGCTGGCGGCCGCGTCGAGTTCATGGTCCACATAGGCCATGAGCACTTCATCGGTGTAGCGGGGCGCTGTGTTCATCGCGCGGTACCTCCAAGCAGAGCGGCCTGCAGCGCTTCGCGGGCACGTGCCAGGCGGCTGGTCAGGGTGCCGATCGGGATGTCGAGCACCTCGGCCGCCTCCTTGTAGGGCAACCCCTCGACCAGTACGAGACCGACCACCAGCCGCTGGTCGTCATTGAGTGTGGCCATCGCCTGCTGTACCGCCATCATGTCCGTGCGTCTTTCCATCACCGCATCGCCGACGTGTTCGCCGGCCTCCTCGGGCGCGAAGAGTTCGTCGCGCCGAGCCCGTGCCCGCACCTCGTCGATCCAGGCGTTTTTCATGATCCTGAACACCCAGCTGTCCAGCCGGGTACCCGGCTGCCACTGGTCGCAGCGCACGAGTGCGCGCTCCACCGCCAGCTGCACCAGGTCGTCGGCGTCTTCGCGGTGGCGCGTGATCGCGCGCGCGAAACGCCGCAGCCGCGGCAGCAGGCCGGCGAGTTGCTCACGTACCAGCTCGCTCGATGCGCTCATGTCATATTGGACAAAACGTCGGAGCGGCGGATTTTCTTCCATGGCCCGGACGTTGTTGCTGTTGTCGGCAGGGTCATCCGCCGGCGCGTTGACCGACCTGCATGAAAAAGATCCTCGTTGCCCTCGCCTGCACCATGGCGCTTCCCGCGGTGGCGCAGCTGCGCCTGCCGCAAGTCCCGCAAGTGCCGAGCCTGCCCTCCGTGCCGGTCGATCGGGTGGACCGCGGCCTGAACCAGCTGTCGTCGCAGCGCATCGACCTGCGCGAGCTGCGCCAGCGCACCGTGGGCGAGCTGCTGCGCCGCGCCCCGGACCGGCTGGAGCGCGACCCTGCCGGCGAGCTGGCGGTGCGCAGCGAGGTGGTGGCGGTGTCGCCCACGCCCGCGGCGCTGGCCGCGGCCCGGGCGGCCGGTTTCGTGATCGCCCGCGAGCAGGTGCTCGAGGGCCTGGGCGAACGCGTGGTGGTGCTGCGTGCGCCGCCTGGGCTCGACACCGGGGCCGCCCTGCAGCAGTTGCGCGCGCTCGACCCGCAAGGCCAGTACGACCACAACCATGTCTACCTTCGCAGCGGCACGGCGGCGGCCGGCAACAAGGCCGCCGCACCGGCGCAGGCTGCGCCGGGCGAGCCGTCGCTGCGCATCGGCCTGGTCGACGGCGGCGTGGACCGTGGCCATCCGTCGCTGCGCGGCATCGCCTTGCAGACCCATGGCTGCGCAGACAAGCCGGTGCCCAGCGCGCACGGCACCGCCGTGGCCTCGCTGCTGGTGGGAGGCGAAGGCCGCTTCACCGGGGCCGCGCCCGGTGCCATGCTGTTTGCCGCCGACGTGTATTGCGCAGAAGCCACCGGCGGAGCCGCCGATGCGATCGCGCAGGCGCTCGCGTGGATGGCGCGCGAACGCGTGCCGGTGGTCAACATGAGCCTGGTGGGGCCGCCCAACCGCCTGCTGGAGCGCGTGGTTTCGGCGTTGCTGGCACGAGGGCACCTCGTGGTGGCGGCCGTCGGCAACGACGGCCCGGCGGCACCACCGCTGTACCCGGCAGCCTATCCCGGCGTGGTGGCGGTCACCGGCGTGGATGCGCGTCGCCGCGTGCTGCCCGAAGCCGGCCAGGGGCCGCATGTGGCGTTCGCGGCGCCTGGTGCCGAGGTGGCGGTGGCGGCGGTGGGTGACGCCGGTTATGTGGCTGCACGCGGCACCTCGTTCGCCGCGCCGCTGGTGGCCGGCCTGCTGGCGGCCCGGCTGCCCCGGCCCGACACCTTGCTCGCCGAGCGTGCGGTCCATGAACTCGCAGCCACGGCTGTCGATCTGGGGGCCAGCGGGCGCGACGCGGTGTTCGGCCACGGCCTGGTGGGCCAGGCGCTGCGCATCGACCCGTCCCGCCTGGCGCGTGCCGACGAGGCCGCCGCGCACCGCCTGCTCCAGCGGCAGTGAGCGGCGCTGTTACACCCGCTTGCGTCTTCGTTTCCGGTGACCGGAAGAAATCCGCCGGCCCTGTCGTTGTTGCTCATGAGGCCGCAGTTCGTGGCTCTGCGGCGCCCGGCGAGGCGCGCAGGTGAACGCGGCACAACACTGAGACAGGAGTTCGTCATGAAGAAGCGCAATCACTGGTTCGTCACCCTGGGTCTGGCCGCCACCCTCGCGGCCGCATGGCCGGCGCACGCCATCGGCGTGGGCGGTGGTCTCGGCGGTGGCTTGGGAGGCGGCCTGGGTGGCGGCTTCAACGGTGGTGGCCAGGGCGGCGTTGGCGGTGCGGGTGCCGCCGGCGGGGGCCTCTCCGGCGGCGTGAATGCAAGCGGCTCGCGAGGTGGTGTGGCGGTCGGCGTGGGTGGTGCCGCACAAGGCTCGGCCCACGGCGCCGTTCGCAGCGAAAGTGCCGAGCGTGGCATCGAGAAGGCGGCGCAGAAGGCCGGCAACGCTGCGCAGCGCGCGGCCACCACGGTGAAGAGCGGCCGCGACGCCGCCATGCAGCAGGGTGCCGAAGCGGCCGCGACCGGCCGGGCCGGCGCACAGGCCGGCGCGCAAGCCGGCGTGGGCGTGGCCCGCGATGCCGCAGAACGCGCCCGCAATGCGAGCGTCGAAGCCGGCGGCGCCGGCAGCGCTGCAGCCGAGGCAGGCCTGAGCACCCAGCGCGGTTCGGCCAGCGCCGGCGTGGGCGCCGAAAGCGCAGCCCAGGGCTCGGTGCGCGGCGAGCGCAAGTAAGGTCAGAAGAAAGCCGGCGGCCTGCGGCGGGACTGCTCTCTCCAGCCCCTGCAGGCCCGCCCGGCCCCTCATGAAGAACGGCGCCCTCGGGCGCCGTTTTCCTTTGCGTATCCCCTTTCGGGAGCGGGCCGCAGGCGGCCCGGGCGCTCAGGCCTGGCCGGCCTTGACCTTCAGGCGCCAGGCATGCAGCAGCGGCTCGGTGTAGCCGCTGGGCTGGGCCATGCCCTTGAACACGAGATCGAGCGCCGCCTTGTAGGCGGCCGAGGTGTCGAAGCGGCCGGCCATCGGCTGGTACAGCGGGTCGCCGGCATTCTGCTGGTCCACCACCTTGGCCATGCGCTCGAAGGTGGCGTGCACCTGCTCGGCGCTCACCACGCCGTGGTGCAGCCAGTTGGCGATGTGCTGGCTGCTGATGCGCAGCGTCGCGCGGTCTTCCATGAGGCCGACGTTGTGGATGTCGGGCACCTTGGAGCAGCCCACGCCCTGGTCGATCCAGCGCACCACGTAGCCGAGGATGCCCTGCACGTTGTTGTCGAGCTCCTGCTGGCGCTCGGCGGCGGTCCATTTCGCCTCGGGTGCGACCGGGATCTGCAGCAGGTTGGCCAGGATGTTGTCGCGCTCGGCATGCGCGTCGGTCTTTTCCAGCGCCTTCTGCACCTCGCTCACCTCGACCTGGTGGTAGTGCAGCGCATGCAACGTGGCGGCGGTGGGCGAGGGCACCCAGGCGGTGTTGGCGCCGGCCTTCGGGTGGGCGATCTTCTGCTCCAGCATGGCGGCCATCAGGTCGGGCATGGCCCACATGCCCTTGCCGATCTGGGCGCGGCCGCGCAGGCCGGCCGACAGGCCGACCAGCACGTTGTTCTTCTCGTAGGCCTGGATCCAGGCGCTGGTCTTCATGTCGCCCTTGCGGAACATCGGGCCGGCCAGCATGGCGGTGTGCATTTCGTCGCCGGTCCGGTCGAGGAAGCCCGTGTTGATGAAGGCCACGCGGGACGCGGCGGCCTCGATGCAGGCCATGAGGTTGACGCTGGTGCGGCGCTCCTCGTCCATGATGCCCAGCTTCACCGTGTTGGCCGGCAGGCCGAGCAGCTGTTCCACGCGGCCGAATAGCTCGCTGGCGAAGGCCACTTCCTTGGGCCCGTGCATCTTGGGCTTCACGATGTAGATCGAGCCGGTGCGCGAGTTGGCACGGCGCTTCAGGTCGACCAGCGCGATGGTCACGGTGATCACCGCGTCCATGATCCCTTCGGGGATCTCGCGGCCCTCGCCGTAGAGGATGGCGGGGTTGGTCATCAGGTGGCCGACGTTGCGCACGAACATCAGCGAGCGGCCGTGCAGCGTGAGCTTGCCGCCGTCGGCGCCGGTGTATTGCCGGTCCGGGTTGAGGCCGCGGGTGAAGGTCTTGCCGCCCTTGGCGACCTGCTCGGTGAGGGTGCCTTGCAGGATGCCCAGCCAGTTGCCGTAGGCGAGCACCTTGTCCTCGGCATCGACCACCGCCACCGAGTCCTCGAGGTCGAGGATGGTGGACAGCGCCGCTTCGAGCACCACGTCTGCAATGCCGGCCGGGTCGGTCTTGCCGATGGGCGTGGCGCGGTCGATGCGGATGTCGATGTGCAGGCCGTTGTGCCTGAGCAGCACCGACGACGGCGCAGCGGCATCGCCCTGGTAGCCCACGAGCTGCGAACCGTCGGCCAGGCTGGTGGTGCCGCTGCCCAGCGCCACCACCAGCTTGCCGCCTTCGACGCGGTAGCCGGTGGCCTGCTTGTGCGAGCCCTGGGCCAGCGGCGCCGCCTGGTCGAGCACGTTGCGGGCGAACTCGATCACCTTGGCGCCGCGCACCGGGTTGTAGCCGCTGCCTTTCTCGGCGCCGCCGCTTTCTGGAATGGCATCGGTGCCGTACAGCGCGTCATACAGCGAACCCCAGCGGGCGTTGGCGGCATTGAGCGCGTAGCGGGCGTTCAGGATGGGCACCACCAGCTGCGGGCCGGCCTGCACCGCCAGTTCCGCATCGACGTTGGTGGTGGTGGCCTGCACGCCGCTGGGCTGCGGCAGCAGGTAGCCGATCTGCTCGAGGAAGGCGCGGTAGGCCTTCATGTCGGTGATGGGGCCCGGGTTGGCACGGTGCCAGGTGTCGAGCTCGGCCTGCAGGCGGTCGCGTTCGGCCAGCAGCGCGATGTTCTTCGGCGCGAGGTCGGCCACGATGGCGTCGAACCCCTGCCAGAACGTGGCGCTGGCCACGCCGGTGGCCGGCAGCACCTTTTCTTCGATGAAACGATGCAGCTCGTTGGCGACCTGGAGGCGGTGGATGGTGGTGCGTGCGGTCATGGTGATGAACCTCTCTGGGAGTCTTGGAAGCGAAGCGTCAGGAAGCGGGAAAGAAGGCCAGCACGTCGCGCAGGCTGGTGCCGGTGCGCGAGGGCGCGCCCAGCGGCTCGGCCGGCGCGCCCTGGCGGTTGACCCACAAGGTGGTGTAGCCGAACCAGGTGGCGCCCAGGGCGTCCCAGCCGTTGCTCGAGACGAACAGGATGTTCCTTGCCGGCAGGCCCAGTGCCTGCGGTCCCAGGGCATAGGCGGCCGGGTCGGTCTTGTAGCGGCGCACCTCGTGCACCGACAGCACATGGTCGAGCAGGCCGTCGAAGCCGGCGCTCTTCACTGCCACGCCCAGCATGTCGGGGTCGCCGTTGCTCAGGATGCCGGTGGGCACGCCGCGTTTCTTCAGCGCCTGCAGCACCGCCTTGTTTTCCGGAAAGGCAGCCAGCGCCCGGTACTGGTTCATGAGCCGGTCCTCGCGCTCGGGGGGCAGCGCCAGCGCCAGGCGCTCGGCGGCGTAGCGCAGGGCGCAGCGGGTCAGCTCCCAGAACGGCCGGTAGTGCTCGGGTCCGCTCATCGACACGAGGCGGGTGTAGTCGATCTGCTTGTCGCGCCACAGCGCAGCCAGCTTCTCGCCCTGGCCGGCATAGAACTGCTCGGCCAGGCTCGCCACGCTGTACACGTCGAACAGCGTGCCGTAGGCATCGAAAAGCACGGCTTGGGGCTTCATGAGTCGAGCACTCTAATGCTGACCTGGGTAGCGATAAATATCGCCAGGATCGGTTGATCTTTGCCGAAACAGGGGCTAATCTGCCCGGGCTATGGACCGCCTGAAGCAGATCGAATCGTTCGTCGCCGTGGCCACCAAGGGCAGCCTCACCGCCGCCGCCAATGCCGAAGGCGTGGCCCCGGCCGTCATCGGCCGGCGCATCGACGCGCTGGAGGAGCGCCTGGGCGTGAAGCTGCTGGTGCGCACCACCCGCCGCATCACCCTCACCCATGAAGGCAGCGCCTTCCTCGAGGACTGCCAGCGCCTGCTGGCCGACCTGGCGAATGCCGAAGCCAGCGTGAGCGCCGGCGGCGTGAAGGCCAGCGGCCACCTGCGGCTCACCGCTCCGGCCGGCTTCGGCCGACGGCATGTGGCGCCGCTGGTGCCCCGTTTCGCGGAGCTGCATCCGGAGGTGTCGATCTCGCTGAACCTGTCGGACCGGGTGGTGGACATCGTCAACGAAGGTTTCGACTGTGCGGTGCGGGTGGGCGACCTGCCCGATTCCAGCCTGGTGAGCGTGCGGCTGGCCGACAACCGGCGGCTGTGCGTGGCCACGCCGGACTACCTGCGCCGCCACGGTACGCCGCGCCATCCGAACGAGCTGTCCCACCACGACTGCCTCACGCTCAGCTCCGACGCGAGCCAGACCCGCGGCTGGGCTTTCACCATCGACGCAGAACTGCATCACCTGCGCCCCTCGGCGCGGCTCGATTGCTCCGATGGCCAGGTGCTGCACGACTGGTGCCTGGCGGGCCTGGGCATCGCCTGGCGCTCCACCTGGGAAGTCGAGCGCGAGGTGGCCGAAGGCCGGCTGGTCAGCGTGCTGGACGACTTTGCCGCGCCGCCCAACGGCATCTATGCGGTGTTCCCGCAGCGCAAGCACCTGCCGCTGCGGGTGCGGTTGTGGATCGACTTCCTGAAGCACACCTACGGCGACACGGGCTACTGGTCGCCGCATGCTGCTGCCTAGGCCAGGCAAGCACGCGCGCGAAGCTTCCGCAAGGGCCCCGAAACGCTCGAGTTAGGGGGCGCGTCCGACATCGCCTCCTCCGTACACTGCGCCGCGTTTTCGAAGCAGATCAGGGAGTTGCGATGTTCTTGCGCAGAGGGATGGGCCGCGCCGCGGCCGCATGGGCCGTGGCCTTCCTGGCCTTCGTGCTGACCGCCTGCGGCGGCGGCAGTGACGGCCCCCCGCCGGCGTCCACCGGCAGCGTGTCGGGCCGGGTCGTTTCCGCGGCCAACGGCGCACCGGTCACCAATGCCAGCGTATCGGCCGGCAGCGCCAGCGTGCAGACCGATGCGCAGGGTCGCTTCACCTTGCAGGACGTGCCGGCATCTGCCCGCGTCGTCGTGAAGGCGCAGGCCAGCGGCCATGGCGAGAACTTCGGCATCGCCGAGGTGCGCGCCGGCAAGGCGAGCACGATCGAGCTGCGCATCGCCCCTTCTGCCCCGCCGCAGACCTTCGCCGCCGATGCCGCGGCCACGCTCGGCGTGGCGCAGTCCACCGCGCAGGTGGTGCTGCCGGCCAACGCCCTGGTGGTCGAAGGCAGCGGTGCCGCCGCCACCGGCACGCTGACGGCACGCCTCACGCCCATCGATCCGGCCGGCGACCCGCGCAGCATGCCGGGCGACTACACCACCAGCACCGGCGCCACGCTCGAGAGCTTCGGCGCGCTGGGCGTGGTGCTGACCGACGCGGCCGGCAACCGCCTCAACCTCAAGGCCGGCAGCAGCGCCACCGTGCGCATTCCGCTGGCCACCCGTTCGGCCAACCCGCCGGCGACCATCCCGCTGTTCCACTTCAACGAAACCACCGGGCGGTGGGTCGAAGAAGGCAGCGCCACGCTGCAGGGCACCGCGCCGGACCAGTACTACGAAGGCAGCGTTTCGCACTTCTCGATCTGGAACGCCGACCAGGTGGCCGACACCATCTATGTGCACGGCTGCCTGCGCCATGCCAACGGCAGCCCGGCCACCTGGGCCAGCGTGATCAGCGAAGGCATCGACTATTCGGGCCTGGGCTACGACTTCACCGACGACGAGGGGCGCTTCTCGGTGCCGATCCGAAAGAACGGGCGGGCCACCGTGCGCTCCGACGAAGGCCAGGGCTCCAACGTCGTGGAGGTCGGCCCCTCGGCCACCGACATCACGCTCACCCAATGCCTGGTGCTCAACGATGCGCCGATGGCCCCGCAGATCGTCGTGCCGCCGGCGGACCAGACCGTCACGGCCGGCGGCCTGGCGGTGTTCCAGGTGTCGGCCAGCGGCAGCGGTCCGCTGCGCTACCAGTGGCGCCACAACGGTGCCGACATCCCCGGCGCCACCCACGCCTTCCTGCTGCGCGGCCCGCTCACCGACGACGACGCCGGCGCCTACACCGTGCTGGTGAGCAATGACGTGGGGTCGGCCAGTGCCAGCGCACTGCTGTCGGTTGGCGCGGCGACAGCGCCGGTGATCGTGCTGCAGCCGGCGCCGCTCACGCTGCTCGACGGCGCCACCGCGCAGTTCTCGGTCGCTGCGGCGGGTGCCGCGAGCTACCAGTGGCGCCGCAACGGCGTGGACATCGCCGGGGCCACGTCCGCGACTTACAGCTTCGGGCCGGTCAGCGCCTCGGATTCCGGCGCCAGCTTCAGCGTGCGGGTGTCCAACGCCGCCGGCAGCACGCTCAGCGATGCGGCCCTGCTCACCGTGACGAGCACCGTCGTGGCGCCCACCATCACCCAGCCGCCGGCCAACGCCAGCGTGCCGGTGGGGCAGAGTGCGGCGTTCAGCGTGACGGCGAGTGGCACGGCGCCGTTCACCTACCAATGGCGACGCAACGGTGCCGACATAGCGGGGGCCACTTCGGCCACCTACATCACGCCCCCGGTCACCGCGGCCGACAACGGCGCCAGCTTCAGCGTGGTGGTCAGCAATGCTGCCGGCGCGACGACCAGCGCGGCGGCCACGCTGACCGTGGCGGCCGACGACACCGAGCAGAAGCTCGCACTGCTGCGCCTGCTCTCGCTGGCCGGCAGCCTGCTGGAGGCCGGTGCGGCGCCGCTCGAACTGGTGGGCGACGACATGAAGGCGCTGCCGAGCGCGGCAGTGTGCCCGGGCGGTGGTTCGGTGAGCGGCACCCTCAACGGCGCCACGCTGGCCGCCGGCGTGACCCTGCCGCCTTCGGGCACGCTGGCCGCGAGCTTCAGCCAGTGCATCACCGAAGCCGAGGCGCGGTACCAGGGCAGCAGCTCGGTGGCCTACAACTTCTCGAGCTTCGAGCCGGCCAGCGGCAGCGCCACGGCCACGATGAACAACCTGCGCATCACCCACAGCAGCGACTTCACCGCCAACGGCGGCGTGAGCCTCACCATCGCCAACACCCTGGCCAACGGTGACAGCACGTACGACTACACCATCACGCCCGGCGCCAATGCGACCTTGCGCAACGAGGCCACCGGCCTGCTCGCCACCTTCAATTCCGGGTCGCTGCAGACCCGCTTCGTGACCGTGGTGGCGACCGAGCGGCTGAAGACGCTGCGTCACCAGTACTCGGCGATGAACTTCTCGGTGGGCGGCGTCGGCTACCTGGCCGAAGGCTTCTACCAGCTCGACTACAACACCAGCGGTGGGCTGCCGGTGCTGCTGGGCGGCTCCGGCGAGGTGAGGCTCACCAGCGCCGGCGTGCTGGTGGGGCGGCTGTTCGCAACGGCCGAGGGCCTGTTCATCGAAGTGAACGGCACCGTCGTGCCGTTCTGAGACCCGAGTCCCGGGCCGGGCCCGAGGCACCGGCTTTCGCAATGAAGTGCCCGCGCATGAATAATCGCGGGCACTTCATTGCGGAGGAACCCGATGCTCGTCGAATCCTTGCTCGCCTATGCGCACTTCGTGGCCATCCTGAGCCTGGTGGTGTTCATCACCAGCGAAGCCGCGCTGTGCCGGCCGGAATGGATGAATGCCGCCGTGGTGCAGCGCCTGGCCCGGGTCGACATGATCTATGCCGCCTCGGCGGTGCTGGTGCTGCTCACCGGCGTGGCGCGCACGGTGTGGGGCGTGAAGGGAGCCGGGTGGTACTGGAGCCAGCCGCTGCTGCACATCAAGTTCACGCTGTTCGTGGTGATCGGCCTGATGTCGATCAAGCCCACGCTGACCTTCGTTCGCTGGAAGAAGGCGCTGGCCGCCAACGGCAGCCTGCCCGCCGAGGCCGAGGTGCGCAGCACGCGGCGGCTGGTGATGGTGCAGGCGCACCTGATGCTGCTGATCCCGCTGGCGGCGGTGATGCTGGCGCGCGGCGTGTGGGTGCGATAGCGCGGGCGCTACCGAGCCACCAGACAGAAGCCCGGCGACGCCGGGCTTTTTTCTTTCCTTCTTCCTGATGGGGCGCCTACTTGCTGAGGCATTCCTTCATGAAGGCCTTGCGCTCGTCGCCGGTCTTGCCGGTCGCATCCTTGTTGCAGGCCTTCATCTTCGACTGCTGGGCGGCCTTCGGGTCGGCGCCGGCCGTCGTGGCCGTGCTGGTGCCGGCGCTGGTGCTGATGCTCTTGGCCGACAGGCATTGCTTCATGAAGGCCTTGCGCTCGTCGCCGGTCTTGCCGGTGGCCTCCTTGTTGCAGGTGGCCATCTTGCCCTGCTGGGCCGTCATCGGCTTCTTGGCCTCTTCGGCGGCGAATGCCGGAGCAGCGAGCCACGCACAGGCCAGCGCGACGGCGGTGATCGATTTCCTCATTTGCTTCCTCTCCTTGGTGGGCGATGTTGCCGCAGGGGATTGAAGCATCGGCCCACAGCGCGCAGCAAGCAGCGGCGCGGCGAGCGTGTCGCGACCGACACAGTGACTGGATCCTGCCCTACAGGATCCGCCGCGGATGTGCCAAGGCCTCATGCGCCGCATGCAGCCGGCGCACCAGCACCCGGATGAAGGCCTCGTCGAACTGATGCCGGCAGCCTGGGGACAGCTGCGACAGCGACTGCGGCACGAAGGCGATGGTGGTGGTGGGCGAGGTCACGATCACGTCGGTGCTGTGCAGCCGCAGCTCGGGGCTGGGCGCGAGGTAGGCCATTTCGCCGACCGAGGTGCCCGCGCCGAGCTGCGCCACGCGCACGCTGTCGCGGAACACCTCGACGCCGCCGGTGGCGATGATGTGGAAGCTGTCGCCTTCCTCGCCGCACTTGTAGAGCGCATAGCCGGCCGGAAAGCGCTGCCACTTCGCGCGGTGCACCACCTCCCACAGCTCGACGTCGCCGAAGTGGGAGAAGAAGTCGAGCGCGCGCAGCAGGTTGAAGCGTTCGGAGTCGAGCACGCCCTGCAGCTGCCCGCGCGGCACCTGCTGGTTGGCGATGAGGCCCGACAACGCCTGCGCGAATTCGTCCCAGCTGGCATATCGCTCGTCGGGCCGCTTGGCCAGCGCGCGCTGGATGACCGCATCGAGCGCCTCGCTCACGCCGGCGCGCAGCGCCGTCAGCGGTGCGGGCGTCTGGGTGTAGATGAGGTTCATCATCACCGACTGCTGGGGCGCCTCGAACGGTGCCCGCCCGGCGATCAGGTGATAGAGCACCGCGCCCAGCGAATAGATGTCGGCCTGCGCCGAGACGGCGCTGCCGTCGAGCTGCTCGGGCGACATGTAGGCCAGCGAGCCGACGCGGAACACCTGCGTGGTGTCGGCCGCCAGGTTCAGCACGCTGCCGAAGTCGCTGATCTTCACGTCGGTGACGGTGTTGTTGTGCATCACCGCCAGCAGGTTGGCCGGCTTCACGTCGCGGTGGATGAGCCCCTGGCGGAACACGTAGCCCAGCGCCATGGCGCACTTGAAGCCGATTTCGACGATGAGCTCCAGCGGCAGCAGCTGGTCGGGCCGGCAATAGGGCCGCAGCGTCGTGCCGCCCACGTACTCCATCACCACGTAGGGCTCGACCGGGTCGGCCACCGCGTCGTAGATCTGCACCACGTTCGGATGCTGCAGCCGCCCGACCAGCGCCGCCTCGGCGGCGAAGAAGCGTGCATGCATGTGGCTGCCGCCTTCGCTGGCTTCGTCGAGCGCGCCGGCGCGCACCCGCTTGACCGCGACATCGCGGTCATGGAAGTCGTCGCGGCAGAGGAAGACCTCGCTGGTGGCGCCTTCGCCCAGCTTGCGGATCACACGGTACTTGCCGATCTGCTGAGGACCGGAGAGCGAGTCGGGAGCGTTCATTGGTGGAATGGGAGACATCGGCATCTTTCCACCGGGCCGCACTCCGCACAATCCGGAATAACGGCCAGTTGGTCATGCAATTTGTCACATCGTACGGGGAGCCTTGCCTGTGCCTCGTGACGGCAGACCCCACCCGTAGAATCTGCGGATGATCCGCGCCAAGCAAGAGCTTTTGTCCGCCTTGGGTGATGCCCTGGCCGAGCTGGCCCCCGAGCACCGGGTGCCCGCCGTATTCGAATCGCCCAAGCAGGCCGCACACGGCGACCTCGCCTGCACCGCTGCCATGCAGCTGGCCAAACCCCTGCGGAGCAATCCGCGCGCCGTCGCGCAGTCGCTCATCGATGCGCTGCAGCGCCGCGAGGCCGTGGCGCGCTGGGTCGAGGCGATGGAGATCGCGGGGCCCGGCTTCATCAACCTGCGCCTGAAGGCCGCCGCGAAGCAGGCGGTGGTGGCCGACGTGCTGGCCGATGGCGACACCTTCGGCCGCAAGCCGGCCAACGGCCGGCACCTCATGGTGGAGTTCGTGTCGGCCAACCCGACCGGGCCGCTGCACGTGGGCCACGGCCGCCAGGGCGCCCTGGGCGATTCGATCTGCCACCTGTTCGAAACCCAGGGCTGGGACGTCACCCGCGAGTTCTATTACAACGACGCGGGCGTGCAGATCGCCACGCTGGCGGCGTCGACCCAGGCACGCATCAAGGGGCTCAAGCCCGGCGATGCCGGCTGGCCCGAGAGCGCCTACAACGGCGACTACATCGCCGACATCGCGGCCGACTTCCTGGCGAAGAAGACGGTGAAGGCCGACGACCGCGAGTTCACCGCCTCTGGCGACCCCGAAGATGCCGACGGCATCCGCCAGTTCGCGGTGGCCTACCTGCGCCACGAGCAGGACCTCGACCTGCAGGCCTTCGGCGTGACCTTCGACAACTACTTCCTCGAGTCGGGCCTGTACACCAGCGGCCGTGTGGAGGCCACGGTGAAGAAGCTGGTCGAAGCCGGCAAGACCTTCGAGCAGGAAGGCGCGTTGTGGCTGCGCACCACGGACTATGGCGACGACAAGGATCGCGTCATGAGGAAGTCCGACGGCAGCTACACCTACTTCGTGCCCGACGTTGCCTACCACATCAACAAGTGGGAGCGCGGCTTCACCAAGGTCATCAACTGCCAGGGCACCGACCACTACGGCACCATCGCGCGCGTGCGCGCCGGCCTGCAGGCGGCCGGCCTGGGCATTCCCGAGGGTTACCCCGACTACGTGCTCAACACCATGGTGCGGGTGATGAAGGGCGGCGAGGAGGTCAAGATCAGCAAGCGCACCGGCGGCTACGTGACGCTGCGCGACCTGATCGACTGGACCAGCCGCGACGCGGTGCGCTTCTTCCTCATCAGCCGCAAGGCCGACACCGAGTTCACCTTCGACGTGGACGTGGCGGTCAAGAAGAACGACGAGAACCCGGTGTACTACGTGCAGTACGCGCATGCGCGCATCTGCTCGGTGCTGCAGCAGTTCGTCGAGCAGCAGCGTGGTGAGCTCGCGTCGCTGGCACAGGCCGACCTGTCGCTGCTGGTGGCGCCTTCGGAAGGCGCGCTCATGCTGAAGCTGGCCGAGTACCCGGAGATGCTCGAGGCTGCCGCGCGCGACCTGGCCCCGCATGACGTGGCCTTCTACCTGCGCGACCTGGCCGGTGCCTTCCACACCTACTACAACGCCGAGCGCTTCCTGGTCGACGATGCCGCGCTGGCGCGGGCCCGTCTCGCCTTGCTGCAGGCTACCGCGCAGGTGCTGCGCAACGGCCTCGCGCTGCTGGGCGTCAGCGCGCCCGACAAGATGTGATGCCCGGGCACGGCGCATCCAGAGCTCTTCTCCATTTCTAGGCGACTCCTACCTCCATGAAATCTCAACGCGGTGGTTTTTTCGTCGGCATGATCGTCGGCCTGCTGGTCGGCCTGGCCCTGGCCCTCGCCGTGGCGCTGTACGTGACCAAGGTGCCGGTGCCCTTCGTCAACAAGGTGCCTCAGCGCACGGCCGAGCAGGACGCGGCCGAGGCGGAAAAGAACAAGAACTGGGACCCCAACGCGCCGCTGGCCGGCAAGACCCCCGCCAAGCCGGCAGCACCGGCACCAGCGGCTGCCTCCGGCCCGTCGGCGCCCACGCCTGCGAATGGCACCGCGGCGCGGCCCGCGCCTGCGTTTGCGCCGGCTGCCGGCGTGAACGCCAACGCGCCGGCGCAGGCCAGGGACCCGGCACCGGCCGCCGCCGCGGCGACGCCGGCGACCCAAGCCGCCGCCAGCGATGCGTTCGTCTACTTCGTGCAGGCCGGTGCCTTTGCCCGCACCGAAGAAGCCGAGCAGCAGCGCGCCAAGCTCGCGATGCTGGGCCTGGAGGCTCGCATCACCGAGCGTGACCAGGCCGGCAAGACCATCTACCGCGTGCGCGTGGGTCCCTACGACAAGCGCACCGATGCCGAAGCGGTGAAGGAAAAGCTCGACACGAGCGGCGCCGGCGATTCGGCGCTGGTGCGGGTGCAAAGGCCCTGAGCGAACGGACAACGAGGAAGGACAGGTGATGAAACGTCGCGACTTCACCGCCATGACGGCGGCTGCCGCGGGGTGGGGCGGGGCGCTCCTGGCCGGTTTGCCAGGCCGCGCAGCGGCGCAGGGCGGGCCCGTGGAGGGGCGCCACTACGTGCGCCTGCCCCAGGCGCAGCATGTGCAGGCCGGGGAAGGCCGGATCGAGGTCATCGAGTTCTTCTGGTACGGCTGCCCGAGCTGCTTTGCCTTCGAGCCGGTGCTCAACAGCTGGATCAAGCGCGCGCCGGCCGACGTGGCCTTCCGCCGCGTGCACGTGGCGCTCAACGCGCCGTACCGCCCCCATCAGCGGCTGTACTACACGCTCGAAGCGCTGGGCCGTGAAGCCGAATTGCGCGCGCGGGTCTTCAACGCGATCCACCGCCAGCGCCAGCCGCTGGACACGCCCGAGGCGATGGCCGACTTCGCGGCCGCCAACGGCGTCGACCGGGCGCAGTTCCTCGAGATGTACCAGTCGATGGGCATCAACACCGCCTGCAACGAGGCGTCGCGCCAGTCGGCCGGCTACAAGATCGATGCCGTGCCGGCGCTGGGCGTGAACGGCCGCTACTTCACCAGCGCTTCGCTGGTCAGCCATGAAGACATGCTGGCCGTGGTCGACTGGCTGCTGGCCCGGTTGCGCAAGGGCGCCTGAAGTCTTTCGCATGCATCCGGATGCGTCTCGAAAAGGCGCTTCGACAGCGCCTTTTTTCATGCGCGACAACGGCGTTGTGTCGCAGTCTTGTGGCTAGAATGATCTGCAAGTTCCATGCCGCAATGACCGCCTTCGTGTCACCTTCCCTCCGTCTCATGGTTAACCCGCGCGCCGCCCTGGCCGCCGTGCTGGCGGCGCTGTGCCTGGCGGCGCTCCCGGCCTTCGCCGAAAGGGGCGACCGCTACCAACCGCTGCACTACGAGGGCGACCGGGCCGAGGCCGACGGCCTCAAGCAGGTCTACACCCTCAAGGGCAACGTCATCATCACCAAGGGAACGATCCAGATCCGCTCCGACCAGGCACAGATCCGCCAGAGCCCGGAAGGCTATGCCTCGGCGGTGGTCACGGCGTCGGGCGGCAAGCTCGCGCAGTTCCGGCAGAAGCGCGAGGGCACGGCCGAAACCATCGAGGGCGAGGCCGAGCGCATCGAATACGACGCCCGCTCCGACACCGTGCGCTTCGTCAACCGTGCCGTGCTCCGGCGCTTCCGCGGCCAGGCCCTGGCCGACGAGGTGACCGGCAACCTGATCACCTACGACAACACCACCGAGGTGTTCCAGGCGCTGGGCGGACCTTCGGCGCCGTCGGAGGCTGCATCGGCTCCCACGGGCCGCGTGCGCGGCGTGCTGGCGCCGCGCCAGAGCGCGTCGGCGCCCGAAGCATCGTCTCCCCCGGGGGAACGGCGTTGAACATGCGACCCCGCATCGAGGCTTCCGAGGGCAGCCGGCTCGAGGCTTCCGGGCTGCAGAAGACCTATGGCGCCCGCAAGGTCGTCAAGGACGTGCACCTGGCGGTGAAGAGCGGCGAGGTGGTCGGTCTGCTGGGCCCTAACGGGGCGGGCAAGACGACCAGCTTCTACATGATCGTGGGCCTGGTGCGGGCCGATGCCGGGCAGATCCGCATCGATGGCCGCCCGGTCGAACGGCTGCCGATCCACCAGCGTTCACGCCTGGGCCTGAGCTACCTGCCGCAGGAGGCGTCGATCTTCCGCAAGCTCACCGTGGAGGAGAACATCCGCGCCGTGCTGGAGCTGCAGGTCGACCCGCAGGGCCAGCCCTTCAAGCGCGAGCTGGTCGATGACCTGCTCAACGCGCTGCTGCAGGACCTGAGCATCGAGAAGCTGCGCGCGAGCCCGGCGCCGGCGCTTTCGGGCGGCGAGCGCCGGCGCGTCGAGATCGCGCGGGCGCTGGCCACGCAGCCGCGCTTCATCCTGCTCGACGAGCCGTTTGCCGGCGTGGACCCGATCGCCGTGATCGAGATCCAGCGCATCATCGGATTCCTCAAGTCGCGTGGCATCGGTGTGCTGATCACCGACCACAACGTGCGCGAGACGCTGGGCATCTGCGACCGCGCCTACATCATCAGCGAGGGCCGCGTTCTGGCCGAAGGCACGCCCGGCGAGATCGTCGAGAACCCGGACGTGCGCAAGGTCTATCTCGGCGAACACTTCCGCATGTAGCAGGGCCTGCCGATGAAACCGTCGTTGCAGGTTCGCCTGTCCCAGCATCTGGCGCTTACGCCGCAGCTGCAGCAATCGATCCGCCTGCTGCAGCTGTCCACGCTCGAGCTGCACCAGGAAGTCGAGCAGATGCTGGAGCAGAACCCCTTCCTCGAAATGGAGGAGGAATCCCCCACGCCCTTCGAGAGCCAGCCGCTGCCGGAACGCACCAGCGCCTCCGAGCGCAGCGCGAGCGATGCCGAGGAGAACTGGTCGTCCGGCAGCGAAGGCGGCGAGGCCAACGGCGAGGCCGAACCCGCGGTCGACTCGATGGAGTTCGGCGCCACCGAGCGCGACGACTGGGAAAACGGGACCGAGCGCGACGACTTTGACGGCATTCGCGAGACGCCGAGCGCCGGCAGCGGTGCGGGCGGCGACAACGACGACCTCGACCCGATGGAGCGCTCGACGGTGGCGCCCACGCTGGCGGACCACCTGCGCGAGCAGCTGCGCGGCATGCGCCTGGCGCCCGAGGACTCGGCCGCGGTGCAGGTGCTGATCGAGTCGCTCAACGAGGACGGCTACCTCGCCGACCCGCTCGAAGAGATCGCCGAACGGCTGGCTGGCGATGAGGACCCGGAGGCCCGCATCGAGCTGCTCGAGCGCCTGCAATGCGCCTTGCGCTGGCTGCAGAGCATGGAGCCCACCGGCGTGGGCGCGCGCGACCTGGCCGAGTGCCTTGCGCTGCAGCTGCGCGCCGGCCCGCGCTGCGAGGCGCAGATGATCGCCATCCTGATCTGCAAGAACCACCTGGAGCTGCTGGCGCGGCGCGACGCGAAGAAGCTGATGGCCGCCACCGGCGCCGACGAGGACCTGCTCAAGGAAGCGCAGGCGCTCATCGTGCAGTGCGAGCCCAAGCCGGGCCGCCCGTTCACCCGGGCCGAGGCCAACATCATCGTGCCCGACGTGATCGTGCAGAAGTCGGGGCGCGGCTGGAAGGTGGTGCTCAACCCCGACGTGATGCCCAAGCTGCGCATCAACGACCTCTACGCGCTGGCGGTGAAGCAGCAGGGCCGCGGCAGCGAAGGCGGCCAGGGCCTGAGCGCTCGGCTGCAGGAGGCGCGCTGGTTCATGAAGAACATCCTGCAGCGCTTCGAGACGATCCAGCGCGTGTCGCAGGCCATCGTCGAGCGCCAGAAGAACTTCTTCAGCCACGGCGAGATCGCGATGAAGCCGCTGGTCCTGCGCGAGATCGCCGACGAGCTCGGCCTGCATGAATCGACCATCTCGCGGGTGACCACCGCCAAGTACATGGCCACCCCCTACGGCACCTTCGAGCTGAAGTACTTCTTCGGCTCGTCGCTCAACACTGAAGCCGGCGGCAATGCATCGAGCACCGCGGTGCGCGCGCTGATCAAGCAGCTGGTGAGCGCCGAAGATGCCAAGAAGCCGCTGTCGGACAGCCAGCTGAGCCAGATGCTGGAGGAGCAGGGCATCCAGGTGGCGCGCCGCACGGTGGCCAAGTACCGAGAGGCCTTGAAGATCGCGCCTGCCAACCTGCGCAGATCGCTCTGAGCCCCAATGAAAAAGCCGGCCACGACGCCGGCTTTTTCTGGGGCCGGCCGGTGGGTTCGCACCGCCCCGGCCCTGCGGACGATCAGTTCTTCGACAGCTTCGCGTCCTGCGCGGCTTCCCAGGCCTTGGCCTCGTCGAGCAGCTGGTCGAAGATCACGCCTTCCTTCAGCAGCGCTTCCTTGGTGGCCTTGTCGAGCGGCTTCTCGACACCCAGCTCGTCGAGCGGCATGGTGTCCGCGCGCACCGTCTTCAGCACCCGCTTGATCTCGGAAGCGGCATGCACCGGGGTCTGCAGCAGCACCAGCTTCTTCATGCCGTCGGGGTTGTTGGGCACGTGGCACTGGTTGCAGCTGCCGTCGCGCATCTTTAGCGCGAAGGTCTTGTAGGCCGCGTCGAGCTTGCCGATGTAGGGGTTGTCGGCGCGGAACATGCCGTCGAACACGGTGGCCTGCGGCTGGGTCTTGCCGCTGTCGTCGGTCCACAGCCACTGGCCGTCGAACTTGTGCACCACCGGGGTGTGCGAAGCGATCGGCGCGTTGGGGCCGAACACGGTGAACTGGATCACCTTGGCGCGGTCCTTGGCAGCGTCCCACCACACGATGATCTCGTTGGCCTTTTCATACATCGCCCACTTCTCGGCCTCGTGCCAGAACGGATACGGGAACTGGCCGGGCGGCAGGCGGTTGCGGAAGGCCGTCTCGAAGCGGATCTGGTAGAGCTTTTCGCTCTCGATGTATTCGACCCGCTGCTTGCCGTTGAACATGAACATCGGCAGGTACAGGCCGGTGAAGGCGTCCGGGCCGAACTGGGTGAGCTTGGTGTCCTTCAGCCTGAGCTTCGGGTCACGCTGGCGGCCCCAGAGTACGAAGTCAGGCAGGCTCTTCTTGAGCTGCGAGTCCTTGTACAGGCCCTGCTTGCACGCCACGAAGGCGTTCTGGTCGCCGACGTCGGCCGCCGGGCACAGGGTGGCCAGTTCAGCGGCCAGCGTGGCGGCGACGCGTTCGACGCGTTGTTGGGTTTCCGCGGTCTGTGCAACCGCGGCGCTGCTCAGAACGGCAGACAGGCCCAATGTGCAGGCCTGTGCGAGCAAAGCGAGTCTCATCGATGTCCTCTCCTGATTTCTGCGACGTCACGAAAAGTGGCACGCCGAGTCGTCTCTGGAGTCGAGCAACGCGAGCGGCCGTGGGGAAACTCTTGTTGTTGTTCAGCCGATCACGCGGCCGTAGCGGTCGAGCGCCACGACTTCGACGAATCGCGAAGCGGTGCGCGTGCTGCTGCCGGTGAAATTGATCTTGTAGCCGCCCAGGTCGGTGCGCAGGCCGGCCAGGGCCTCCTTCAGCCGGGCCTTGTTGGTGCCGCCGTTCCTGGCCGCTGCGCGCGCGGCCTCCACGGCCACCAGGCCGGCGATGTATCCCTCGAAGCTGGTGTAGCCCACGCGGGCGCCGTTCACCGCGGCAAGGTCGGCGTGGTACTGCTTGACCACCGGCAGTGCGATCTGGTGCGGCCGCGGCACCACCTGGGTCATGATGACCGAGATGCCCTTCTTGGCCATCTCGTCGATCAGCACCTGGCCGGCAAACGACGACGAGAAGTACAGCCCCGGATAGCGGGCGGCATGCATGAGGTCGACGATCTGGTTGATCGGCCCGGCGTTGGTGGTGAACAGCACGCAGTCGAGCTTGCCGTCGAGCAGCTGCCTGGCCTCGGCTTCGAATCCCTTGGCATTGCGGTCGAGGGCCACGGTGACGGTCGGCTTCACGCCCACCGCCTCGAGCGCCGCCGTCATGGCGAGCTGGTTGGCCTGGGTGGTGTCCTTGAGGTAGACGTAGCCGACGCGCGTGAAGCCGTAATCCTTCACGTACTGCACCATGCGGCGGTATTCCTCGTCGTAGCCGGCGCGCACATGGAAGGCGGTGGTGAGCTTGGCGGCCCGGATGCCCATGTTGCCGCTGGCGGTGCCCAGCATGGCGACCTGGGCCTCCTCGAACACCGGCAGCGCGGCTTCGGCCGCGGCGCCGCTGGTGAGCCCAACCACGGCGGACACGCCCTGGTCGACCAGCGTCTTGACGTTCTGCCTGCAACGCTCCTTGTCGCCTCCGTCGTCGAGCGTCACCAGCTCGAAGCGCAGGCCCTTGGAGCCTTCGACCTTGTTGGCCGCGGCGAAGGCGGCGGCGACGCCGTCCTGCACGTCCTTGCCGTAGGCCGACTGGCCGCCGCTCAGCGAGGCGGACTGGCCGAACTTGACGACAGTCGCCTGAGCGCGGACCGCAGCCGGCACCGTGAGTCCCAAGCCGCCCAAAAGCAGGCCGGGCCCGGCGAGCACCAGGTTTCTACGTTTCAATTTGTTACCTCCCCAACAATTTCTGGAACAAGCAGTCACGCTGCGGCGCGGATTATCCAAGAGCAACAAGCATGCCTCGATTTGAGGCAGTTCGAAGCGGGCACTCCATCACTGACCGGGGCCCGCTTCGCTGACAAAGCTTGACAGGTGTGACAGGCTCGCGCCCCGACCCTCCCGGCGCCCCGACAATCGGCCCCATGCAGCCTTCCCTTTTCCTGTCTTGCGCCCAGGGCGTCGAACCCTTGTTGGGCGCCGAACTGCGCCAACTCCTGGGCGCGGCGGCCCGGGTGGACGAAGCCCGCGGCGGTGTCGCGGTGGGCGCGCCGTCGGCCGACGCGCTGAAGCTTCTGGCGATGCGCGCCAATCTCGAAAGCCGCCTGGCCCAGCGGGTGTTGTGGCTGGTCGCCTCGGCGCCCTATCGGGGTGAGGACGACCTGTACGCACTGGGGCGTGGCGTGCGCTGGGCCGACTGGATCACGCCGCGCGACACCTTGCGGGTGGACGTGACGGCGCAGCGCTCGCCGCTGAAGAGCCTGAACTTCGCCGCGCTGCGCATCAAGGACGCGGTGTGCGACGTGATGCGCGAGGCCACCGGTGCACGGCCCAGCGTCGACACCCAACGGCCCGACCTCGGCCTCGTGCTGCACCTGTCGGCCGACCATGCGAGCCTGTACGTCGACACCTCCGGCGAGGCGCTTTTCAAGCGCGGCTGGCGCGAGGACAAGGGCGAGGCACCGCTGAAGGAAACCCTGGCCGCCGCCATGCTGGCCGCCGCCGGATGGCAGGGGCGCGCCGACGACGGCCCACTGCTGGACCCGGTGTGCGGGGCCGGCACCATCGCCATCGAGGCTGCGCAGATCGCCTGCGGCGTGGCGCCGGGCCTCGCCCGCCGCTTCGCCTTCGAGAAGCTGGCGCCCTTCCGCGCGACGCAGCGCGATTGGCAGCAGTTGCGCGAGGCAGCCCGTGCAAGGGTGCATGCACCGGCGGTGCCGGTCTTCGCCGGCGACGTGAGCTTTCGCATGACCGACTTCGCCACCCGCAATGCCGAGCGGGCCGGCGTGGGCCATGCCATCCAGTTCAAGACCGCTGATGCGCTGCAGCGCCCGGCGCCTGCCGAACGCGGCACGCTGATGCTCAACCCGCCCTATGGCGAGCGCATCGAGCCCAAGGGCTCGCGCGGTGCCCGCACTGCCCCGGCCGCGCGCGAGGGTTTCGAAGGCGGCGCCGAAGCAGCCGACTTTTTTGCCCGCCTGGCCTCGCACTGGAAGCGCGGTTATGCCGGCTGGACGGCCTGGGTGCTGAGCCCCGACATGAAGCTGCCCCAGGCCATGCGCCTGAAGGAAAGCCGGCGCACGGTGATGTGGAACGGCCCGATCGAATGCCGGCTGTTCCGCTTCGACCTCGTGGCCGGCTCGATGCGCGAACCGCCGCCGGGTGGCGGCGCGTGAGGCGAGCCTGAGGCCCGCGCCTACTTGTCGATCTTCTGGTAGCGGTAGATCTTCTTGCGCGCCTTCAGCAGGTTGATGAGCACCTTGCGGGCCTCGATGGTCGAGCCGCCGGCGGTTTCGATGTCGGAGCCGGCGCCGGGCGGCCGCGCGCCGATGATGATGGCCTCCTTGCGGCCGTCGATCTCGACCACACCGGCCATCGGCGGCGGCGGCATGCCGTCGGTGGTGAACACGCTCTCGCGCGACTTGTCGCCGTCACGCAGGCCGCCGGTCAGGAAGTCCATCGCATAGCCGCGCGCCGTGCCGCGCTTGCAGGCCTGGCCCTTGGCGCCCGGATCGCTGGGCTGGAAGGTGCTGAAGTACACCGCGCCGCCGGTGGTGAGGGCCGGGGTGACCACCTGCTCGGCCGTGGCCGACAGGTCGATGAGCCAGCCGCGCACGGTGGGGCTCGCCATGGTTTCGCTGTAGTCGAGCGAGGTGCTGGTGACATTCAGCACGGTGCATCCCGAACTGAGGGTCACGTCGCCGGCCGCATCGCAGTCGGTGGCGTCGATGAGCTCCGGCGATGCCTCCACCCCGGAGGCACCGACGTTGAAGTTGTCGCGCAGTGCGTAGAAGCGGTTCTTCACGCCGATGACCGCGGTTTCCCACAGCGGCTTCTCGCGGTCGCCGGTGCCGATGGCGATGTAGGCCGTGCTGCCGAGCACCAGCACGTCCGGCGCATTCATGAACTTGCGCTTCTGCGCGGCGCTTGCGCCGCTCCAGTCAGCCACGCGCGCGATGCGGTGCGTGCGTGCGGCCCACTGGGTGGGTGCGTAGCCGGTGTACGGCGTGGTGGCCCGCGGGTCGCTGATGTTCACACGCCAGAGGTTGCCCTGGGTGTCGGCTGCATAGATCACGTCGGCATAGCCGTCGCCGTTGGCGTCGACCGGCACGACGTCGGCCACCACGCGGCCGGCCGCACCGCTCTTGGCTGCGAGGTCGATGAACGCCGCGAAGGCGCCGGTGTCGGCATCGAGCACGTAGATGCCGCGACCCTTCGAATCGGTGGCGCAGGTGTTGGTGTCCTCGCAGTTGTCGTAGCCCGCGCCGAACACCAGGTAGCGCTTGGTGTCCCCGCGCAGGCGCACCACGCGCGGCAGTGACCAGGTCTGGCCCAGGTCACCTGCCTGAGGGCCGCAACCGGTGTCGTTGGTGAGGTTCGGGCAGCCGAACTTCCATTTGAACGTGGGCATCGAGCTCGGCTGCGCGGGATCGGGCCGGGCCGTGGCGTCGAATGCGTAGACCTGCCGGCCGCCTCGGCGCATCGTGGGGTACAGGTGCACTGCGGTGATGGCACCCGTGGCGCTGCGCGACTGGTAGGCGCCGATGGAGCCGTCGAAGAAGTAGTCCTTCGGCTGCGGCGTGGGCGTGAGGCTCGCGGGCACCGACGGATAGGCCACGATCGGTGAGTTCTCTCGCAGGCGGTTTATGCGGCCCAGGAATTCCGGCGCGAAGAACGACCACAACTCGGCACCTGCCGTGGAACCGGTCTGGCTGCCGTTGATCGCGCGCAGCAGGCCGTCACCGGCGCCGTAGTACACGACGATGTCGTTGGTGCTGCCGCTGCCGTAGTTCACCGCCAGCGGGCGCGCGTGCACGACGTCGCCGTGGATGGTCGGGCGCGCGACGCTCGAGCCGAGCGCGTCGTAAGTTTCATAGCCGCCGGTGGCGGTCTTCGGGCCGTCGCCGGTGTTGAAGCCGCGGATCCATTTCGCGAGGTCGGCCGAGGGCGCGGCGACGCCGGTGGCTGTGGCCAGAGCGGTGAGGCTGGTGCTGTCCAGGTCCACCACCGAGCTGCAGTCCAGGCTGGAGCAGGTCTTGACCACGCGGGTGGACGGCGAGGCCGCCCGCTGCAGCTGGGCCGCGCCACCCTTCTCGACCAGGGCACCGTCGGGCAGGTCAGAGGTCCGCTCGTAGGGGCTGGTCTCGCAGGTGCTCAGGGGCGTCTGCGTCGTGGGCACGCTCGACCAGTAGGTGCCGCTGTCGGTGGTCCAGAAGCTGCTGCGGCAGGCGTCGACGAAGCCGGTGTTGGCGTTGTCGAGCGCCGGCTTCTTGTCCTTATCGGCCAAAAAGATGTTGCCCTCGGTGTTGCGTGCCAGCTGGTACTGCTTGATGTTGCCGTACCAGCGCGGGCGGGCCTTGTCGTCGGGGCGGAACATGCCGATGAACACCTGGTTCAGGAAGGTGCCCTGGGCGTTCACGCTCACCGGCAGGGAGGTCGACGCAAACACGCTGTTGGTGGAGGAGATCTGCGTGAAGATGCTCTTGAAGGCGTCGATCAATGCCTTGAGGTCGCCGCCTACGCGGTAGTAGCCGCTTTCGTCGAGGCCGGCTGCCCGTGCCATGGCCTGCAGCAGGGCCGACTGCTGGGAGTCCTGCTTCGCGTTGAAGACGTCGATGGCGTAGGTGATCAGCGGCTGCTGGCCGGCGGCCGGGCTCACGTCGGTGGTGGCGAGGAAGTTGGCCCACTCGTCGGCGAAGCGCAGGTTGGCGGCTGTCGAGCTCTTGATCTGTCCGGTGTAGCCCAGGCGAGCCAGCTGCTGGTCGTACTTGGCGGCGTTCAGCGGCTCCTGGTTCGGCCAGGTGTTGCCCACCAGCACCAGGTAGTTCTTCGCGCAGGTGCCGGCCTCGGCGTCGATCGGGCTCCTGTAGGTGCTGGGGGTGCCGTCGACGAAGGCGGTGGCGTCTTCGCGCGCATGGCGCAGCGTGTAGCGCTGCGGCCCGAAGGCATAGGGTGCGACGGGCGTGCCGGCGACTTCGGAGCCGGCGCGTGCCGGGTTGGTGTAGCCGCCGAAGTACTTGAATGCCTCGAACATGGCCGCGCCGTAGCTCGCGTTCGACGGCGCCTTGTAGTCGGACGACTGGAAGTTCGCGTCCAGGTCGTTGAGCACCTGGATCAGCCGTGTGCAGACGCCGGGCGAGTCGTAGCCCTCGATGGCCTTGGGGAACCAGCCTCCTGCCCAGGAGCTCGACTCGGTGGAGCCCGAGTCCGAGATGAGCATGATGCCCAGGTTGACGTTCAGCTTGGTGCCGGTGCCGCACAGCAGCTCGTTGACCACCAGCTTGAGCGCGCGCACCTCGACGAGGCCCTGCTTCAGGTCGGTATCCGAGCCGAACACGCTGTCCACATAACCCTGGCAGGTGGTGTCGCCACCGCACTTGGCCCGCACCGCGGTCTTGTTCCAGGCCTGGCTGGCCGCCGACCAGTTGGAGGTGTTGTCGAGGAAGAACAGCACGTTGGGCGCGCCGGCCCTGCCGCCACCCACGGCGTACAGGTCGATGTCTTCGGCATGCGCCGTCGGCAAAGCGGCAGCCAGTGCGCCGGCCAGGGCGGCGGCGCTGCAAAGGCTGCGCACGAGTGGGGTCGCGGACATGGTGGTTTCCTCCGTCCTTTCTGTCTTGCTGTCTGGCGGGGCCGAAGCGAATGCGCCGCTCAGGGCTTGCACCTGTTCTCGGCGTCGGTGATCTCCATGCGCATCTCGATGCCCTGGTTGACAGTCACGGCAGCGCCGGTGTCGGGGTCCTCGACGGATGCGGCCACGTCCCACATGGTGGTCACGCACAGGGAGTTGGCGTTGGGGTCGCCCGTCACCGCTTCGTCCACGATCGTGATGTCGACCTTGGGGTTGTTGAAGCAGGCCCGGTCGGTCTTGCTCTTGGGCACCGCAACCGAGTTGCCGCTCGCGTCGGTCACGGTCTTGATGAGCTCCGCATTCTTGATGTAGCGATAGCGCGAGCAGCTCGGGTCTTCGTACTTGGCCGTCAGGGCGCCGGCGGCTGCCTGTTCCTGCGTATCGAGCACGTTCACCATGACCGGATTTGCCGACAGCTTGGCGTCGACGAAATCCTTGTTGTTGATCACGAGGTCCAGCGCGTAGTTGGCTGCGGTGGTGGCCTCGCTTCTGAAGCGTTCGTTGCCGACCACCTGTACATGGGTCGTGGACATGCGGATGGCCGCGACGGCAATCAGCGTGATCAGCGCGAGCATGATCAGGCCGATCACCAGCGTGGCGCCGCGCTGCGGCTGGCCCGTGGCAGGCCGGTGGTGGTAAGGCTTCCTGCGCATGGCCTACTCCCTGATGCCTTGCGGGGTGGCGAAGGTGACGAAACTCGAGAACACGTGGCGCTTGAATCGATCGTTGTCGGCCGGCACGAACACCGTGTCCGCGAGCGTGAAGGCCTTGCCTTCTCCGCCCGCGCTGGCGTCCATCGCGCGCGACAGCACCCACAGGCGGCTCGCCACCACGTTGGGCCAGTCTGCGACGGCCGGCGCCGAGGTGTAGTCGTCCGGCGAACCGTCGCCGTTGCTGTCCACGGCGTACTCGATCTGCAGGTTCTCGATGCCTGCAGTGACCAGCACCGGCGCCGTGAGCCCGGCGGGCGTGACGTCCACGTAGTTGAGCGTGTCGTCCGTGCCGATGTAGAAGATGCGCCGCAGGAACTGGCGCACAGGCGCGGGCTTGGTGACCACGCACTCCTTCGTGCGCAGCGTGAAGGGTGACGTCGACGGGTCGCCGGTGGCCACCGCGGCCACGAACGGCTGGGTCGAGTACTCCTCGCCGCAGCCCGAGACCTGCAGGTATGGCACGCCCGGGGTCTGCGGCGCGCAGCCCGGTTCGCCGGCCATGCAGGTGGAGGCCCGCTGGATGAACACTGCGTCGGTTCCGGCCTTGCGCACAGCCTTGATGCAATCGAACTGCGTGCCGGCGTCAGCCTGGTTGCTACCGCGCACGTGCAGGGCGAGCGAATCGCGCCACTTGTTCACGTCGGTCGTGCAGGGTTCGTCGACGGTTCCACTGATGCTGGTGAGCGGCCCGTAGAAGCCCGCATGCAGCAGTTCGTCGCGCAGGAAATCGAGCGCATAGCGTCCCGACTCGTGCAGCTCGGCTGACCGGTCGAGCTCGCGCCGTGCGGCGCTGGTGTTGGCGAATAGCGCCACCATGGCGGCCAGCAGCACCAGACCGAGCGCCAGCGCCACCATCAGCTCGACCAGGGTGAGACCGCGCTGCGCCCGAAGCGGCGCGCGGTGGCAGGAAACACAACGCTTCGCGGCCACGATCAACCCTCCAGCTTGGGCACCAGCACGCGCGCCGTCGCGTAGCGGCGCAGGCCCCTGCCGAAGTCGACGTCCTGCGCACAGACAGCGGCCGGGGTGCCGTCATCCGGTCCCTCGGAGGGGTTGAGGCCCTGCCAGACCACCACGACGAAGAACTCGCTCACCGCCGAGTTGGTCGGAGCGGGCAGGGCCATCACACAGCCGCGTGCGCCGATCATGGCGCCCACCTGCGTGGCAGGCGCAGCCGACAGCGTCTCGGCGGCGCCCAGCAGCACGTCGCTCCACTGGCAGACCTCGCGCTTGGCGCCCACGGCGTCCGTGCAGTCCACGGCGGAGTTGGTGCCGAACACCAGCGGCTTGCCCATGTCGGCATAGGCGGCGGTGAAGGCCGCGTCGAACTGCGCCCGGTTGGTGCGGATGCGCGACTCCATGTCCTTGAGCAGCGCGAGCGCCTGCGCGCGCTGGTAGGCCTCCATTTCGACCACGCTGGCGCGGCTTTGCATGCCGAACATGCCCAGCAGGCCGATCACGAGGATGAGGATGGTGACCAGCACCTCGATGAGCGAGAAGCCGTGCGACCGCGCCTGGAAGCGATGCTGTCTCATGCGCAGGCCCCCGCCGTGAGCTTGGGCCGCGCGGCCGCATCGAAGCTGATGCAACGGCTGCCCTGGCCACCCGAGCCGGACAGCGTCATCTTGAGTGCGGCCACGCCATCGGCGAGCCTTCCCTGTGAGTTGTACTCAAAGGTCGCGCTGGTACCGCGGTTGAAGTGCAGTTCCAGGTTCTGCATGCCGTCCTGCCTGCGCAGCACCCGGTCCGGGTCATCCACAGGCGTGATGGTCCAGCCGCTTTCGAGCGTCGTCAGGGTGAAGGTCACCGGCTTGTTGCGCTTGATGGCCTCGCTGCGGGCGAGCCACAGGCTTTCGTGCAGGGCCGAGGCAGCCGAGCGCGTGCGCGAGTTGATCGTCAGTTCGCGGAACGAGGGAGCGGCAATCGAGCCGACGATGGCCGCCAGCGCAACGACGACCATGAGTTCGATCAAGGTGAAACCGCGCATCGCAGAGCGGGTGCGGCCATGACGGGTCTGGTCCATGTCGATGCTCCTACCAGCAGCCCGTGGCAGCCGTGCTGACGCTCTTGCTGCCGGTGTTGTCGATGCCGAGCGTTCCGCATTTGTCCCTTGCCTGGGCGCTCTTCGGTGTGGCTGTCAGGCTGAAGCCCGGGGGCGGTCCTGCCACCAAAGCGATGGCGAAGTCGTAGTGCTGCGCCACGTCCGCGGGCGGAGCCACCCGCAGCGTGGCCAGGTCGGGCGCATAGCTGCGCAGGTCGATGAGGCGCTGCTGCTGCCGGGCCGCCGCATCGAGCATGAAGGCCTGAGCCGCCGAGCGGTTCGAGCGACGCACGTGCTCCTGGTAGCTCGGGTAGGCGATGGCCGAAAGGAGGGCCACCACGGCCACGACGATCATGACCTCGATCAGCGTGAAACCTCGGAACGACGGCGGCATGGCAGGACTCGGCTCGACAGGTGGGATGTTTTCCCATTGAACCATGTGGCGCATGACGAGTGGCAAGAATGGAACGGGCGCGCCTGCTTGCGAACACAAATTTCGTGAAGCAATTCACAGCCCCGCCCCCATGGTTAGGGGGTGGCCGGACTTGAAGTTTGTGCAGAGGGTTCCGGCGGACCTAGAACAGGGCAGCCAAGGCTGCAGCGGCCATGAGGGGCGCCGTATCGGCCCGCAAGGTCCGTGCGCCGAGGCTCACCGGCCGACAGCCGGCCTTGTCGGCCAGGGACTCCTCGGCATCGGTCAGCCCGCCCTCCGGCCCGCTCACGAACAGCAGCGAGCAGGCTTCGGCATGGAGGGCCGGCCTGAGGGCTTCGGCAAACGGGCGCGCGTGGCGCAGGCTCAGCACGAACCGCTGGGTCGGCGCCGCGTCCTCCAGGCTGGACAGGTAGTCGCTCAGCGTCATGACCGGGGCAAGCTGCGGCAGCCGGGTGCGGCCGCTCTGCTCGCAAGCTGCGACGGCGATGCCGCGCCAGTGCTCGACCTTCCTGGCGGCGCGATCGCCGGCCAGCCGCAGCACCGATCGTTCGCACACCAGCGGCTGCAGCGCCGCCACGCCCAGCTCGGTGGCCTTTTCGACCAGCCAGTCCATGCGGTCGTTGGCCGGCATGCCTACGGCGAGCGTGATGGGCAGCGGCAGCTCACGATCGACCGCGTGGTGCCGGCCCACCTGCACCGCGACTTCGCTGCGGCCCATGTGGGTGATCTCGGCCGACCACTCGCCGCCTTCGCCGTTGAACAGCGTCAGCGCCTCGCCGGGTTGCAGACGTAGCACCTGTGCATGGCGGGCCGCGGCGGCCGGCAGGGCGGCGGCGAGTCCGGCCGCAAGCGGCAGATCGACGTAAAACCTCGGCATGGCGACGGGTTCAGCTGCGGATGCGCCGGACCAGCGCGGTGGTGGAGTAGCCCTCCACGAACGGCAGCGCCAGGGAACGGCCGCCCCGTCCACGCACGACCCGCGTTTCCTCGAGCGTCTCCATGTCGTAGTCGCCGCCCTTCACGTAGATGTCGGGCCGCACCAGCTTGATGAGCTCGACCGGCGTCGATTCGTCGAAGAGCGTCACCAGGCTGACGCTCTCGAGCGCGGCCAGCACGGCGGCGCGGTCGGCCTCGCCGTTGAGCGGCCGGTCAGGGCCCTTGCCGAGCGACCTGGCCGAACTGTCGCTGTTGAGACCGAGCACCAGGCTCGCGCCCAGGGCCCGCGCCTGCGCGAGGTAGCTCACATGGCCGCGGTGCAGGATGTCGAATACGCCATTGGTGAAGACCAGCGGACGGGGCAGTCCGGCAATGCGCTCGGCCAGCATTTCGCGGGTGCACAGCTTGTCGTAGAAAGCCGGCAGCGGCAGGGGGGTGTCGCTCATCGGCGCATTGTCGCCTGCGCGGCAGTCGCGGCGGCGGGCGCCTCATAGACTGCACCGCATCCAACCGAGGAGACGTTCCATGCTCAAGCTGTGCGGCTTTCCGCTGTCCAACTATCACAACAAGGCCAAGCTGGTGCTGCTGGAGAAGGGCGTGCCGTTCGAGGAGGTGCTGGTGCCCGGCGGCGCGCTCGAACATTCGCCGATGGGCAAGGTGCCCTACCTGCTGACCGACGAAGGCGCGCTGTGCGAAAGCCAGGCGATCGTCGAGTACGCGGAGGCGCGCTGGCCTGCGCCCGCGCTCCTGCCGCAGGACCCGTGGGCCGCCGCCAAGGTGCGTGAGCTCAACATCGTGCTGGAACTGCATGTCGAGCTGGTGGCGCGCCAGCTGTACGGCCAGGCGTTCTTCGGCATGCCGGCACTGCCGGAGAAGTTCACCGAGCGGGTGCTGGGGCAGCTCGAAAAAGGCCTGCGTGCGTTCAAGCAGCTGGCGAAGTTCTCGCCCTACGTGGCGGGCAGCAGCTTCACGCTGGCCGACTGCTCGGCCTATGTGCACCTGCCGGTGGCGGCCATGGCCAGCCGTGCGGTCTATGGCCGCGACGTGGTCGCCGAGGCCGGCGTCGACTGGAAGCCCTACGTCAAGTTCATCGAGGAGCGGCCCGCCGCGCAAAAGGTGGCGGCCGACCGCAAGGCCGACCAGCAGCAGCGCACCGCAGCCATCGCGGCCAAGGTGGCCCAGGGGTAGGGGTCTATCGCTCGAAGCGGGCCAGCACCCGCTGCTCGTGGAGCAGCTGCAGCACCTTGCCTTCGAGCCGGTAGCTGCGTGCCGCGCTCAAGGCGGCGAGGTAGCGGCGCTCCAGCGCATCGCCGTCGCCGGCGCAGGCCATGCGCGTGCTGACGAGGCTGGAGATCTGCAGCGACGGCGGTTGCAGCGCGTAGTTGCCGCTGAACTGGTTGCAGCCGGCAAAGCCGTTGGCTCGGGGCGTGTCGACGTCAAGCATCAGCGTGGCGGGCCGGCTGGCCTGTCCACCGCCCGCCGGCCGGCCGTCGAGCTCGACGAGCGTCCAGGTCACGCCCAGCAGCGGCGCCTGCGACACCAGGCTGATGCTTTGGCAGCCGGCCAGCCCCGCGACCAGGGATGCCGCCGCACACATCCGCCAGGCTGTTTTCATGGCGAGGGCCGTGACGCTCAGGCCGGGCTGGCGTCGGGTGCCGCACGGCCGGCGGCGGCCAACTGGGTCATCAGCTCCTTGCGGTAGCGGTTGAGCTCCTGAACGCTCGAGAAGCTGCGCTCCATCAGCAGGCTCAGGTTGTGCAGGATGCGCTCGACCACCTTGGTCTCCCACACGGCGTCGAACTTGATCTGCTTGTCGAGCCATGCCTCGAGCCAGGCCGGATCGGGCAGGCGGCTCTGGATGGTGTCGCGCGGGAACAGCTTTTCGTTCACATGCAGGTTGGTCGGATGCAGCGCCTGCGCCGTGCGACGGGCGCTGGCCATCAGCACGCCCACCTTGGCGAAGGCGGCCTTGGCCTCGTCGCCGAACTTCTGCAGTGCACGTTTCATGTAGCGCAGATACGCGCCGCCGTGGCGGGCCTCGTCGCGCGCCAGCGTTTCGTAGATCGCCTTGATGACCGGCTCGGTGTGCCATTCGGCGGCGCGGCGGTACCAATGGTTGAGGCGGATCTCGCCGCAGAAATGCAGCATCAGCGTTTCGAGCGCCGGTGCCGGGTCGAACTCGAAGCGGATCTCGTGCAGTTCGGCCTCGGTGGGGGCCAGGTCGGGGCGGAAGCGGCGCAGGTACTCCATCAGCACCAGCGAATGCTTCTGCTCCTCGAAGAACCAGACGCTCATGAACGCCGAGAAGTCGCTGTCGTCCTTGTTGTCGCGCAGGAACATCTCGGTGGCCGGCAGCGCCGCCCACTCGGTGATGGCATTCATCTTGATCGTCTGCGCCTGCTCTTCGCTCAGCTTGCTGGCGTCGAACTGGTCCCAAGGAATGTCCTTGTCCATGTTCCAGCGGACGGCTTCGAGTTGTCTGAAGAGTTCGGGATACAGCATGGCAACGGCCCTCGCAAAGTGCCCGGCATTGTAGGCGGCCGATGTGTCACGCCCGCGTCACGCCATGGCTTTGGCCTGCATCCGGGGGCGCCTCGCCCGCGTACCGTTCGAAGATCGCGGCAAGCGCGGAAAAAATACTGGAAAGTCTGTGAATTGAACTGTACAGTTCAAAAAATGAACTGCGCAGGATGTCCGGGCAACCGGTAACAGACACGAACAATGGAGCACGGAACTACTGACCGGGGGGTCCCTCGAATGGTCCTGATTGGTGGTGCGCCAGTCCGGCAGCGGAGTCTTGCGGGCACGGCGATTGCCGAACGTGATTCAGACAACTTTCCGCTGCGAAGCCTTCCGGTTCGACCGGTTGCAACCTTAGAGCATCTCTCCTCCTCCTCCCTCCCTCCCTCCTTGGCTCTTGGGCGCTTCGCAGCGTTCTCTATAGCAGCCCGCGGCGGTGATGACCCTCAAGGTCTCACCGCCGCTGTGCTGTTGGGAGGGCCCGCCGCATGACGCGAGTGGCCGTCATAGGCTCGGGGATATCGGGGCTGTCTGCCGCCTGGAGCCTTGCAGCGCCCGGCAGCGCCGTACGGGTCACCCTGTTCGAGGCGGGCGACTACTTCGGCGGCCACACCCACACCGTGGACGTGAGCCTGCAGGGCAGCCGATGCGGGGTGGACACCGGCTTCCTGGTGTTCAACCAGCGCACCTACCCGGAACTGCTGCGCCTCTTCGCCGAACTGCAGGTCGATGTGGCCGCGTCCGACATGTCGTTTTCGGTGCAGGTGCCGGACACCGGCCTGGAGTGGAGCGGCTGCGACCTCAACACCGTGTTCGCGCAGCGTCGCAACCTCCTGCGGCCGGCCTTCCTGCGCATGCTGGCCGACATCCTGCGCTTCAACCGCCTGGCCACCGGCATCGCGGAGCGCAACGAAGAGGTCTCGCTGCTGCAGCCGATCGGTGACTTTCTCGCCACGCATCGATTCAGCAGTGAATTCCGCGACTGGTATTTCTTGCCGATGATCGGCTGCATCTGGTCCTGCCCGACCGACCAGATGCTGCAATTTCCGCTCGGCACGATGATCCGGTTCTGCCACAACCACGGCTTGATCCAGGTGGCGAACCGCCCCCAGTGGTACACGGTGACCGGTGGCGCGCGCAATTACGTGCAGAAGATGCTGCCGCGCCTGTCCGACGCCCGCCTGCGCACGCCGGTGCGTGGAGTTCGCCGGCTCGGCACCGAGCAGCAGGCGGCCGGCGTGGAGGTGCTCACGCCCTCCGGCGTCGAACATTTCGATGCAGTCGTGTTCGGCTGTCACAGCGACCAGACGCTTGCGCTGCTGGGCGACGATGCCACCCGTGCCGAACGCGAGGTGCTGGGCGCCATCCGCTACCACCGCAACCGCGCATTGCTGCACACCGACACCGGCGTGCTGCCGCGCCGCGAGCTCGCCTGGGCGGCATGGAACTACGAACGCTCCACCGATCATTCCCGCGAGCAGGCGGCCGTCTGCCTTCACTACCTCCTCAACCGGCTGCAGCCGCTGCCGTTCTCGCAGCCCCTGCTGGTGTCGCTCAACCCGGCGCGCGAACCGAAGGCCGAGGCAGTGCTGGGCGAGTATGACTACAGCCATCCGGTCTTCGACCTCGCGGCCATCGCCGCGCAGCGCAGACTCGCAGAGATCCAGGGCCGGCGCAGCAGCTGGTTCTGCGGCGCCTGGACCGGCTACGGCTTCCATGAAGACGGCCTCAAGTCGGGCCTGGCAGCAGCCCGCGGCCTGCAGTCCCGCTTTGCCGCCGCATCCGTCGACAGGCTGGTGGCCTGAATGGGCGCCGCAAGGTCCTTCATCGGCTTCGGAACCGTGAGCCACACCCGGTTGCGCCCGGCCCGCCACGAGTTCTCGTACCCCACCTACTTCCTGATGCTGCCGATGCGCAGCCTGCGCAAAAGCGCCGACCCGGCGCTGTGCCGCAACCGCTTCGGGCTGGTGAGCTTCTTCGACGCCGACCACGGCGACGGCCGCGCCGACGCGCTGGCCTGGCTCGACGAACTGCTGGCCCGTGAAGGGCTGGCAAATGCAACAGGCGAAGTCTGGCTGCACACCTATCCACGTGTGCTGGGCTACGCGTTCAAGCCGGTGAGCTTCTGGTACTGCCACCGCGAAGACGAATCACTCGCGGCCATCGTGGTCGAGGTGAACAACACCTTCGGCGAGCGCCATTGCTACCTGCTTTCGGGCGCGGAGCTCGCCTGGGGCCGCGAGCTGCAGGCGAACAAGACGTTCCACGTCTCGCCGTTCTGCCGTGTCGAAGGCAGCTACCGCTTCCGGTTCATGCGCACGGGCAGCAGCGCGGCGCATCCGCTTCGCACGGTGGTGCGTATCGACCATGACGATGCCCACGGCCCGTTGCTGAAGACGAGCGTGAGCGGTGCCCTGCAGCGTCTCGACGCCGCCGCGATGCGACGCGCCTTCTTCGGCATGCCGCTGATGACGTTCGGCGTCATCGCCCGCATCCACTGGCAGGCGCTGAAGCTGTGGCTCAAGCGCGTGCCGTTCTTCACCAAGCCGCAACCGCCCAAGCTGCCTGTGTCGCGATCATGAACAACAACACGCTGTACGCCCCGCAACCGGCGGCGCTGCCTTCGCCCGCTCCCGCTGCGGCCCGTGTCATCTTCCGGCTTCTGCGCGAGCTGCGGCACGGCACGCTGGAGGTCCAGCTCCCCGACGGCAACACGACCCGCTTCGGGACCGGCGAAGGCCCGCGAGCGGTGATCCGGCTGCGCAACTGGAACGTCTGCGCCGCTGCACTGAAGTCCGGCGACATCGGCTTCGCCGAAAGCTACATCGCAGGCGACTGGACCGCGCCCGACCTCACGACCCTGCTCGAGCTCCTCATCGCCAACCGGAAGGCCATCGAGGCGCTGCTCTACGGCAGCTGGTGGGGCTCGCTGCTGTACCGGGCGAAGCATCTGCTCAACCGCAACACGCGCAGCGGCAGCCGCAAGAACATCCACGCGCACTACGACCTCGGCAACGAGTTCTACCGGCTGTGGCTCGACGACACGATGAGCTACTCGAGCGCGTGGTTCGGCGCAGACCGCAGCCAGCCGATGGAGCAGGCGCAGCAGGCCAAGGTCCGCCGCGCTCTCGTAGAGGCCGGCGTGACCGCCGGCGCCCGGGTGCTCGAGGTGGGTTGCGGCTGGGGCGGCCTGGCCGAGGTCGCCGCGCGCGACTTCGGTGCCCGCATCACGGGCGTCACCCTGTCCCAGGAACAGCTGACCTGGGCGCGCGAGCGCATGGCGCGCCAGCAACTGCCGGCCGACCTGCGCCTGCAGGACTACCGCGACATCAGCGATGCGCCCTTCGACGCTGTCGTCTCGATCGAGATGTTCGAGGCCGTGGGTCGCGAGTACTGGGCCGGCTACTTCGACATGCTCAAGCGCTGCCTGAAGCCGGGCGGCCGCGCCTGCATCCAGAGCATCACCATCCGCGACGACCTGTTCGAGCGCTATGTGAAGTCCACCGACTTCATCCAGCAGTACATCTTCCCGGGAGGGCTGCTGCCCAGCATCGCTGCCTTCCATGCCGAGGCAGCCCGCGCGGGCATGGCGGTCGAGAAGACCTTCGCGTTCGGAGGCGACTACGCCGAGACGCTGCGGCGCTGGCGCGAGCGGTTCCTGCGTCACGAGCCGCAGGTGCGCAGCATCGGCTTCGACGACCGCTTTCTGCGCATCTGGGAGTTCTATCTCGCGTACTGCGAGGCGGCGTTTGCGACAGGCAACACCGATGTCGTGCAGTTCACCTTGAGGCGTCCCTGAACGCCGTGGCATCACCCGACGCGCCTGCCTCGCCGGTCTTGCGGGTTCGACCGTTCACCACGCCCTGAGCCCCCACCATGGCAAGCCTCAATCCGCGTTTCGAGCATTGGCCCGGCCAGGTGGTGTGGCTGCTGGGTGCCTCCAGCGGCATCGGCCGCGCCACCGCGTCGCGACTGCACTCGCTGGGGGCCAGCGTGGTGGTGTCGGCACGCAACGTGAACGCGCTGCAGGCCTTCGTGGCGACCCATCCGGGCAGCACGTGCCTGCCGCTCGACGCAGCCGATGCACCTTCGGTGCGGCATGCGCAGGCCCAGCTGCGGCGGCGTTTCGGCCGCATCGATCTCGCGATGTACTGCGCCGGGCACTACAAGGCACAGCGGGCCGCTGCGTTCGACCTCGGCGAGATGCTGCGCCACCAGCAGGTCAACTATGTCGGTGCGCTGCACATGCTCGATGCGGTGCTGCCGGCCATGCAGGAGGCGGGCCGCGGCCACCTGAGCCTGGTGGGTAGCGTGGCCGGCTACCGCGGCCTGCCCAACGGGCTGGCCTACGGACCCACCAAGGCTGCGCTCATCAACCTCGCCGAGACGCTGTACTTCGACCTGGCACCAAAGGGACTGGGCGTATCGGTCATCAACCCCGGCTTCGTCGAGACGCCGCTCACGGCACAGAACCGCTTCAGGATGCCGGCGCTGCTGACGCCGGAACAGGCCGCCGCCGAAATCGTGGCCGGGTGGGAGGCCGGGCGCTTCGAGATCCACTTTCCGCGGCGCTTCACCTGGTGGCTGAAGGCACTGCAGCATATGGGGCACGGCTGGTACTTCTCGGCGGTGCGTCGCGCGACGGGGCTGTGACGAGGCGGGATACTTCGGCCGATGCATGCCACCGCTCCCGCCCATCATCCCGACCCGCGTGTCGCACGAGTCGTCCGCCTGTTCGAGTCGCTTCAGCGGGCCGACGTGCCGCACCTGGGTGATCACTACAGCGACGACGCGACCTTCAAGGACCCGTTCAACGACGTGCGCGGCCTGCAGGCCGTGCAGCGCGTGTTCGACCACATGTTCGTGCAGGTCCATGAGCCCCGCTTCGTCGTCAAGGCGGCGGTGGCAGAGGGTGACGAGTGCTTTCTGGTGTGGGATTTCCTGTTCCGGTTCAAGGGCCGCTCGCAAGCCGGGCAGATCGTGCGCGGCAGCACCCATTTGCGGTTCGCCGCCGACGGGCGGGTGGTGATGCATCGCGACTACTGGGACGCCGCTGAAGAGCTGTACGAGAAGCTGCCGCTGCTGGGCGCCCTGATGCGCTGGCTCAAGCGGCGCGTGAACGCATGACGGCCCGCCGGGTTGCGGTCGTCGGCGCGGGCGTGGCCGGCGTGGCGTGTGCATCGCACCTGCAAGCTTGCGGGGTGGAGGTCTCAGTGTTCGACCAGGGCGAGCGGCCGGGCGGGCGTTGCGCAAGCCTGTCCACGCCTGCAGGCCAGTTCCATCACGGGGCGGCCGGGTTTGCGGGGCACGCCGAGGCTTTCGACGAACAAGTCCGGGCATTGGCTGCCAGGCTGTCTCTGCGGCACGAGGTGGCGGCCATCGAGCCGGCGGGCGATGAGCGCTGGCGCCTGCGCTTCCATGCCGGGCGGGCGCCCGAGGGTCCTTTCGATGCAGTGATCGTCGCGACGCCGCCCGAGCCGGCTGCCGTGCTGCTGCAGCCCGCCGGTGAACTGTCGGCCGCCTTGCGCGGCGTGCGCAGCGAACCCTGCTGGTGCGTCGTGTCAGCCTGGGCTGCGCCGCTCGGCCTGAAACCGGAGGCGGTGGTTTGCGATGCCCCGCTGCGCCAGGTGCGCGAAGAAGAACGCAGCCCGGGCAGCGGCCGTGTCGCCGGCTACGCGAGCCGCTGGGTGCTGCAGGCCACCCCCTACTGGAGCGCCAACAACCTGGACGTGCCGGCCGCGCAAGTGATGCGGCACCTGCTCGATGCGTTCGGCAAGGCGGCCGGACGGCGCCTGGCGAGGCCTGCGTACGCTGCGGCCCACCTGTGGCGCCAGGCCAGGGTGCTGCAGCCCCTGGCCGACGCCTGCGGCTGGAGCCCCGGACTGCGACTGGGCGCCTGCGGCGACGCCTGGTCCGGCGCAGCCGGCGAGAACGACGTGGAGCGGGCCGTCTCGAGCGGCCGGGCGTTGGCCGAGCGGGTGCTGGCCTCTACTTGAGCCAGCCCTTGCGGCGGAAGTAGATGAAAGGTGCGGCCACCGACGCGAGCATCAGCGCCAGCGCGAACGGGTAGCCCAGCGACCAGTCCAGCTCCGGCATGGCCTTGAAGTTCATGCCGTAGATGCTCGCGATCAGCGTGGGCGGCAGCAGGGCCACACTGGCCACCGAGAAGATCTTGATGATCTTGTTCTGGTTGATGTTGATGAAGCCGACCACGGCGTCCATCAGGAAGTTGATCTTGTCGAACAGGAACGCCGTGTGCGAATCGAGCGAGTCGATGTCGCGCAGGATCTGGCGAGCTTCTTCGAACTGCTCGGCATTGAGCAGCCGCGAACGCATCATGAAGCTGACCGCGCGGCGCGTGTCCATCACGTTGCGGCGGATGCGGCCGTTCAAGTCCTCCTGGCGGGCGATGGCGGCCAGGGCCTCGCCGGCGGCCTGGTCGTTCACTTCTTCCTTCAGCACGCGGGCCGACACCATCTCCAGCGCGTCGTAGATGCCTTCGAGCGAGTCGGCCGAGTACTCTGCGTCGGCGTCGTAGAGCTTGAGCAGCACGTCCTTCGCGTCCTCGATCAGTGCCGGGATGCGGCGCGCGCGCATGCGCAGCAGCCGGAAAACCGGCAGGTCCTCGGTGTGAATCGAGAACAGCACGTTGTCGTGCAGGATGAAGGCCACCCGCACGTTGCGCGAGCCGCGCTCCTCATCGTCGATCAGGAAGTCGGTGCGGATGTGCAGTTCGCCGCTGTCTTCCTCGTAGAAGCGGGCGGACTCCTCGAGGTCGTCGTCGACGATGTTGTCCGGGATCGACAGGCCGAAGCGGCCGGCGAGCCAGCCCTTTTCCTCGGGCGTCGGCGCTTCCAGATCCACCCAGACCGGCTTCACATGCGCCAGAGCCTCGGCGCTTTCGATCTCTTCCTGAAACAGCCGGCCGCTGGCCAACGTGAACACATTCAACATGGAGGCTCCAACAAACATCACGGCAACGCGCCGTGACTTGGCCTGGCGAGGAACTGGGGGTGGGGAACCGGTACCGCCTCACCCCAGAACCCGGCACCTGCTGCTAACGCAGGCCCTGCGGTTGGAGTGGACGGTCACCGAGGGTGACTGCTGTCCAAGTGATGCTCCGCTGATGAAAACGAAAATTATGTCATTCGGCCTTGCGATGCAGCAACCCGAATGCTCCGGGAGTCCAGGGAAGGCAGAGGCAGCGCACACACAAGAAAGGGCTCCCGGCCAGCAGCCTGGAGCCCTTCGTCGCCTCGCGGATTGTGAACCGATTTCCCAGCCGCGGGGGCCTTTTCCACGCGGGCCAGTCCGATGGCTGTCATCGGCTTGTCATGCCGACGGTCGAGGCGCAAACTGGTTCGGCGAGGAGGGCTCCGCGCGTGGGCGTGGCACTCCTGCATTTGGGACTTTGCCGTAACCCCTCTCGAAAGGAGGTCTTATGAATCTGACGATCAGTGGACACCACCTTGAAGTGACGCCGGCTCTGCGCGAGTACGTGCTAACGAAGCTGGACCGGGTGACACGTCATTTCGACCAGGTGGTGGACATTAACGTGCTGCTCACCGTCGAGAAGCAGAAGGAAAAGGAGCGCCGCCAGAAAGCCGAGGTGAATCTGCACGTCAAGGGTCGTGACATCTTCGTCGAACAATCCCACGAGGACCTCTACGCAGCAATCGATCAGCTCATGGACAAACTCGACCGTCAGGTCTGCCGCCACAAGGACCGCCTGCACGATCACCACCACGATTCGCCCAAGCGCAACGGCGCGACAGAGGCGCCGTGAATTCCCGGCTTGCCACCCAAGCCAACCGTCAAGAGCGGCCCACCCGGGCCGCTTTTTGCTTTTGGCGCCCGCCGTTATCTGCGGCATTCAGCACATCTTGTTGCGTTGCAGCAGGATGTGCACAATTGTTCGACTGGCGTTGGGTATACGCTTCTGGTTCAGGGGGCGATTCCTATAATCCGCCGCTTCATTTGGAAGTGCGTCCGCCAAGGTCCTGCCCGGCCGAAACCGACGCTGTGAGCTAATGAACCGTCTTGCCGCCATCCTGCCTGTCGCCAACGTGCTGGTGGATGTGGATGCCACCAGCAAAAAGCGCGCGTTCGAGCACGCCGGGCTGATGTTCGAGAACCAGCACGCCATCGCGCGTGCCACGGTCACGGACAACCTGTTTGCCCGCGAGCGCCTCGGCTCCACCGGCCTCGGCCATGGGGTGGCGATCCCGCACGGCCGCATCAAGGGGCTGAAGAACCCGCTGGCCGCCGTGCTGCGCGTGCAGGCCGCCATCCCGTTCGACGCTCCCGACGACGAGCCGGTGTCGCTGCTGATCTTCCTGCTGGTGCCCGAGGCTGCCACCCAGCGCCACCTGGAAATCCTTTCCGAGATCGCCGAGCTGCTGAGTGACCGTGAACTGCGCGAGCGCCTGAAGACCGAGCCCGAAGCTGCCAAGGTCCACGAGCTGATCTCGAACTGGGAGCCGCTCAAGTCGGTGGCCTGAACCAGCGGCCAGGCTGGTAAAAACCGGCCCCATGAAGCCCACCGTCATCAGCGCCGAGGCGCTATTCGAGGCTCACCGCGATTCGCTGCGGTGGGAATGGATCGCCGGCCATGCCCACCCGGAGCGCCGCTTCGACGAAGTGGCCGTGCGCGACGCCCAGTCGGCCGCCGACCTTGTCGGCTATCTCAACTACATCCACCCCTACCGGGTCCAGATCGTCGGCCGTCGCGAGGTGCGTTACCTCTCCGACGCGGTGGTCGAAGACCAGGAGCGGCGCATCTCGCGCATCGTGACCCTGGAGCCGCCGGTGATCGTGGTGGCCGATGGCCAGACGCCGCCGGAAAAGCTGGTCGCCATCTGCGGCCGCGCGGAGATTCCGCTGTTCGTGACGCAGGAATCGGCCGGCCATGTGATCGACGTGATGCGCAGCCACCTGGCCCAGCATTTCGCCGAGCGGCTCACCCGCCATGGCGTGTTCATGGACATCCTGGGCGTGGGCGTGCTGCTCACCGGCGAGTCGGGGCTGGGCAAGAGCGAACTCGGCCTCGAGCTCATTTCACGCGGGCATGGCCTCGTGGCCGATGATGCGGTGGACCTGTACCGGGTGTCGCAGACATCGATCGAGGGTCGCTGCCCCCCGCTGCTCATCAACCTGCTCGAGGTGCGCGGCATCGGCCTGCTCGACATCAAGGCCATCTTCGGCGAGACGGCGGTGCGGCGGAAGATGCGGCTGCGCCTGATCGTGCACCTGGTGCGCAAGGAAACGATGGAGCGCGAGTTCGAGCGGCTGCCCTACGAGCCGCTGTACGAGGAGGTGCTGGGCGTGAAGGTTCGCAAGGCGGTCATCGCGGTGGACGCCGGCCGCAACCTGGCCGTGCTGGTGGAAGCCGCCGTGCGCAACACCGTGCTGCAACTGCGCGGCATCGACACCTACAAGGAATTCATCGAGCGCCACCGCAAGGCGATGGAGCAAGGGGAGAAATAGTGAGCGGTGACCCAGTCACTGCCCCTTTCCCTTGCAGCCCTCGCGCCGGCACACCACGTAGAGCGCCAGGGAGTGGTCCTGCAGGTCGTAGCCACGTTCCTTGGCGATCTCCTGCTGGCGCCGCTCGATCTCCGGGTCGTAGAACTCCTCGACGCGGCCGCAGACCACGCATACGAGGTGGTCGTGGTGCTTGCCCTCGTTGAGCTCGAAGACCGCCTTGCCCGACTCGAAATGGTTGCGTGAGAGGATGCCCGCCTGCTCGAACTGCATCAGCACGCGGTACACGGTTGCCAGCCCGATGTCGGAGCCCTCGGTCAGCAGGGCCTTGAACACGTCTTCGGCGGTGAGGTGGCGCACGCTGGAGCGCTGGAAGACTTCCAGGATCTTGATGCGGGGCAGCGTGGCCTTGAGGCCGCTGCTCTTGAGGTCTTCAGCATTTGACATGGGGATTCCACCTGAGGCTTCCAGGAACGGGGGAGGCAGGTGCCCCCGCTAGAATCTTTCCATCATATCGAGTTGGGCCGCCACGCCGCCCAATCCTCCGCTCATGACGCACTCTCTCCTGCGGCCGCTGCTGGCGGCGCTTCTCCCCCTGTCGCTCGGAGCGTGCAGTTCGCTGCAGTCTTCGGACAACTTCCTCGGCGTCATCACGCCCTACCGCGTCGAGGTGGTGCAGGGCAACGTGGTCACCAAGGAGCAGGCCGCGCTCATCAAGCCCGGCATGAGCCGCGCCCAGGTGCGTGATGTCCTCGGCTCGCCCCTGCTGACCGACATCTTCCACGCCGATCGCTGGGACTATGTCTTCACCATCCGCCGCCGTGGCGCCGAGCCGCAGCAGCGCAACGTGATGGTGCTGTTCCAGGAAGACAAGGTCAGCAAGTTCGAAGCCGCCGAACTGCCGTCCGAGCGTGATTTCGTCAATTCCATCGACGTGGCCAAGACCGGCCGGGTGCCGGTGCTGGAGCTGACCGAGGAACAGATCAAGGCCCTGCCGGTGCCGCCCAAGCCCGAGGCCACGCTGGCCGACGCCGCGCCGCAAGGGCCGGCGCGCAGCTACCCGCCGCTGGAGCGCACCAAGTGAGCCAGCCCTTGCGCATCGCGGTGGCCGGCGCTTCCGGCCGCATGGGGCACATGCTGATCGAGGCCATTGCCGCCTCGCCCGACTGCCAGCTGGCCGGCGCACTCGACATCGCCGGCAGCCCCGCGCTCGGCCAGGACGCCACCGCGTTCCTCGGCAGGACCAGCGGCGTGGCCATCACGAGCGACCTGCGGGCGGGCCTTGCCAACTCGCAGTTCCTCATCGACTTCACCCGCCCCGAGGGCACGCTGGCGCACCTGGCGGTATGCCGCGAACTGGGCGTGAAGGTGGTCATCGGCACGACCGGCTTTTCCGACGCGCAGAAGGCGCAGATCGCCGAAGCCGCGAAGGACACCGCCGTCATGATGGCGCCCAACATGAGCGTGGGCGTCAACGTGGTGCTCAAGCTGCTGCAGCAGGCCGCGCGCGCGCTGGCCGAGGGCTACGACATCGAGATCATCGAGGCGCATCACCGCCACAAGGTCGACGCCCCCAGCGGCACCGCGCTCAAGATGGGCGAGGTGGTGGCGCAGGCGCTCGGCCGCGATCTCAAGAGCTGCGCGGTCTACGGCCGCGAAGGCGTCACGGGCGAGCGCGACCCGTCCACCATTGGCTTTGCCACCATCCGCGGCGGCGACGTGGTGGGCGACCACACCGTGCTGTTCGCCGGCATCGGCGAACGCATCGAGATCTCGCACAAGGCGTCGAGCCGCGCCACCTTCGCCCAGGGCAGCCTGCGCGCGGTGCGTTTCCTGGCCGGGCAGTCCAAGGGCCTGTTCGGCATGGACGACGTGCTGGGCCTGGCCTGACCCGACATGGCCGGCCTGGGAAAGTTCTGGTCCGAGGGCGACGCCATCACGCAGGCGGTGGCGCTGCTGCTGCTGGCCATGTCGGTGAGCGCCTGGGTGGTGATCTTCTGGAAGGCCTGGCTGCTGCGTCGCGCCCGCAAGGACATCGCCCGTGCCGTGCCGGCCTTCTGGGCCGCTCCGGACATCGACACCGGCCGCACCCAGCTGGCGGCCTTCGACCGCGAGCGCATCGTCGCGCCGCTGCTGGAAGCCGCCACGCAGACGGCCACCCCCCGCACCCTCGAAGCGTCCGGCCAGCTCGCTTCCCAGCTCACCCGCCGCCTGCGCGATGCGCTTCATGCGGTGCTGCACCACCTGCAGTTCGGCCAGGTGCTGCTGGCGTCGATCGGCTCGACGGCCCCCTTCATCGGGCTGTTCGGCACGGTGTGGGGCATCTATCACGCGCTGGTGGGCATCTCGGCCAGCGGCAGCATGTCCATCGACAAGGTGTCCGGCCCGGTGGGCGAGGCGCTCATCATGACCGCCGCCGGGCTGGCGGTGGCCATACCGGCGGTGCTGGCCTACAACCTGTTCGGCAAGTGGGTGGGCGCCTGCGAGGCCGAACTCGAGGGCTTCGCGCACGACCTGCGCGAGATGGTGCTCGACATCCACGGCGCGGCACCGCGCGCCGAGTAGCAAGGCGGGGCAGGACCATGGCCTTCGGCCGCCTCGAACGCACCACCGGCCCGCAGCCGATGAGCGACATCAACATGACGCCGCTGATCGACGTGATGCTGGTGCTGCTGGTGATCTTCATGATCACCGCGCCCCTCATGACGTCGAGCCTGAAGCTCGACCTGCCGAAAAGCGATGCTGCGCAGGCGGGCGGCACCTCTCCCGAAGCGCTCGCGGTGGCGCTCACACCCGACGGTGCGCTCTACCTGTCCGATGAAAAGCTCGACGCCGAAACCTTCGACGCCCGCGTGGCCGAAGCGGCAAGGCGTGCGCCCGACATCGAGGTGCAGCTGCGGGCCGACCGCAGCGTGCCCTACGGCCGTGTGGCCGAACTGATCGGCCGCCTCCAGAAGGCCGGGCTCAACCGCATCGCCTTCGTGGCCGACCCTGGCCCCGCGACCCGCTGAACACGCGCCTTCGCGCGGGGTCGCTTCCTATAATCGCCCGATCCCTTGAGGCGCCGCCTTGCCGCGCGCCGGCCCACCCGCATGAGCACTTCAAACACCCAGTACGACCATCGCGCGGTCGAAGCACAAGCCCAGGCGCACTGGCACGCCAAGGACGCCTACCGTGTCGTCGAAGACGCGAGCCGTCCCAAGTTCTACGCCTGCTCGATGCTGCCCTACCCTAGCGGCAAGCTGCACATGGGCCACGTGCGCAACTACACCATCAACGACATGTTGACCCGGCAGCTGCGCATGAAGGGCTACAACGTGCTCATGCCCATGGGGTGGGACGCCTTCGGCCTGCCCGCCGAGAACGCGGCGATGAAGAACAAGGTGCCGCCGGCCAGGTGGACCTACGACAACATCGCCTACATGAAGAAGCAGATGCTGGCGATGGGCCTGGCCATCGACTGGAGCCGCGAGGTCGCCACCTGCTCGCCCGACTACTACCACTGGAACCAGTGGCTGTTCCTGCGCATGCTCGAGGCAGGCATCGCCGAGCGCCGCACCCAGGTGGTCAACTGGGACCCGGTCGACCAGACCGTGCTGGCCAACGAGCAGGTGATCGACGGGCGCGGCTGGCGCTCGGGCGCCGTGGTCGAAAAGCGCGAGATCCCGGGCTACTACCTCAACATCACCAAATACGCCGAAGAGCTGCTCGACCACGTGCAGCACAAGCTGCCCGGCTGGCCCGAGCGCGTGCGGCTGATGCAGGAGAACTGGATCGGCAAGAGCGAAGGCGTGCGCTTTGCCTTCACCCACGACATCCAGGGCGCCGACGGCAAGCCCATCCAGGACGGCAGGCTGTACGTCTTCACCACCCGTGCCGACACCATCATGGGTGTGAGCTTCTGCGCGGTCGCGCCCGAGCATCCGCTGGCCGCCCATGCGGCGCAGGGCAACCCCAAGCTGGCCGCCTTCATCGAGGCCTGCAAGCAGGGCGGCACCACCGAGGCCGAGCTTGCCACCAAGGAAAAGGAAGGCCTGCCCACCGGCCTGTACGTGACGCACCCGCTCACCGGCGAGAAGGTCGAGGTGTGGGTCGGCAACTACGTGCTCATGAGTTACGGCGACGGCGCCGTGATGGGCGTGCCGGCGCACGACGAGCGCGACTTCGCCTTCGCCAAGAAGTACCACCTGCCCATCCTGCAGGTCGTCACGGTGGACGGCGAGCACTACACCACCGACCACTGGCAGGAGTGGTATGCCGACAAGCAGCGCGGCGTGACCATCAACTCGGGCAACTACAGCGGCCTGTCGTACCAGGCGGCGGTCGATGCCATCGCCTCGGCGCTGGCCGACAAGGGCCTGGGCGAGAAGAAGACCACCTGGCGCCTGCGCGACTGGGGCATCAGCCGCCAGCGTTACTGGGGCACGCCGATCCCCATCATCCATTGCGACAGCTGCGGCTCGGTGCCGGTGCCCGAGAAGGACCTGCCGGTGGTGCTGCCCGAAGACCTCATTCCCGACGGCTCCGGCAACCCGCTCAACAAGTGCGAGGCCTTCCTGAAGGTCGACTGCCCCAAGTGCGGCAAGCCGGCGCGGCGCGAGACCGACACGATGGACACCTTCGTCGATTCGTCGTGGTACTTCATGCGCTACTGCGACGCACGCAACGACCGCGCCATGGTGGGCGCCGGCACGCAGTACTGGATGCCGATGGACCAGTACATCGGCGGCATCGAGCACGCCATCCTGCACCTGCTGTACGCCCGCTTCTGGACCAAGGTGATGCGCGACCTGGGCATGGTGAAGGTGGACGAGCCGTTCACCCGCCTGCTGACGCAGGGCATGGTCCTGAAGGACGCCTTCTTCCACAAGCCCGAAGGCGGCGGCAAGCACTACTACTGGGAACACGAGGTCGACATCGTCACCAACGAGCAGGGCCAGATCGCCGGTGCGCGCCTGAAGGCCGACGGCACGCCGCTCGAGCACGAGATGACCACGATGTCGAAGTCGAAGAACAACGGCGTCGACCCGCAGGACCTGATCGACCAGTACGGCGCCGACACGGCGCGCCTGTTCGTGATGTTCGCCTCGCCCCCGGAACAGACGCTCGAATGGAGCGACTCCGGCGTCGAGGGTGCGCATCGCTTCCTGCGCCGCGTCTGGGGCTTCGGCCAGAAGCATGCCGACGCCATCCAGTCGGCCCAGGACGTGGGCAGCGGCCTGAACGCCGATGCGAAGGCGCTGCGCTTCGAGGTGCACAGCGTGCTCAAGCAGGTGAGCTACGACTACGAACGCATGCAGTACAACACCGTGGTTTCCGGTGCGATGAAGCTGCTCAACGCGCTCGAAGGCTACAAGGGCGACGGCAGCGCCGGCTCGAACGCCGCGCTGCGCGAGGCGTATTCGGTGCTGCTGCGCGTGCTCTACCCGGCCTGCCCGCACATCACCCACGGGCTGTGGTCCCAGCTCGGTTATGCCGCTCGCCTGGGCGACCTGCTGGACGCGCACTGGCCGCAGGTGGACGAAGCCGCGCTGGTGCAGGACGAGCTCGAGCTGATGCTGCAGGTCAACGGCAAGCTGCGTGGCGCCATCCGGGTGCCTGCCTCGGCGGACAAGGCGGCCATCGAAGCGGCTGCCCTGGCCACCGAGGAGTTCGCCAGGTTCGGCGAAGGCAAGCCGGCCAAGAAGGTGATCGTGGTGCCGGGGCGCCTGGTCAACGTGGTGGTCTGATGACCCACCCGCGTCGCGCCTGGCTGGCCGCAGCATCGGCGGCCCTGCTCGCCGCCTGCGGCTTCGAGCTGCGCCGTCCGCCCGAGCTGCAGCTCAAGCGGGTCATGCTCAAGGGCTTCGAGAAGCGTTCGCCCCTGGCTGACGAACTCCGGCGCACGCTGCAGTCCGGCGGCACCCAGGTGGTCGAAACCACGCCGCAGGCCGAGGCCGTGCTCGAGTCCCTGGGCGACAAGCGCGAACAGGTCATCGCCGCGCAGACCGCCGCGGGCCAGGTGCGCGAACTGACCTTGCGCCTGCGCTTCAGGTTCCAGCTCACCGCGCCGTCCGGCCGCGAACTCATCGGGCCGACCGAGCTGCTGCTCAGCCGCGACATGAGCTACAGCGAAACCAGCGCGCTGGCCAAGGAGCAGGAGTCCGAGATGCTGTACCGCTCGATGCAAAGCGACGTGGTGGCCCAGGTGATGCGGCGCCTGGCGGCCGTCAGGCTCTGAGTCCGGACGCTCGATGCAGCTGCGCGCCGAACAACTCGCTGCCCACCTGAAGCAGGGCCTGCGTCCCATCTACACGCTCCACGGCGACGAACCCCTGCTGGCGCAGGAAGCCGCCGATGCAATACGGGCCGCCGCGCGCGCGGCCGGCCACACCGAACGCCAGGTGCACACCGTGGCCGGCGCGCATTTCGACTGGAGCAGCCTGCTGGGTGCCTCGCAGGCGATGAGCCTGTTCGCGGACAAGCAGCTCATCGAGATCCGCATCCCGTCGGGCAAGCCGGGCAAGGACGGTTCCGAAGCCATCCAGCGCTACTGCGACAGCCTGAGCGACGACGTCATCACGCTGGTCGCCTTGCCGCGGCTGGACCGCACGCAGCTCTCCAGCGCCTGGTTCACCGCCCTCGACGGCGCCGGCGCCACCATCAAGCTCGATCCCATCGAGCGCCGCGCGCTGCCGCAGTGGATCGCGCAGCGCCTGGCCGCCCAGGGCCAGCGCGTGCGCGAAGGCGAGGAAGGCCAGCGCACGCTGGCCTTCTTTGCCGACCGGGTCGAAGGCAACCTGCTGGCCGCGCACCAGGAGATCACCAAGCTCGGCCTGCTGCATCCGCAGGGCGAGCTCGGTTTCGAGGAGGTCGAGGCCGCGGTGCTGAACGTGGCGCGCTACGACGTCTTCAAGCTCAGCGAAGCGGTGCTGGCCGGCCAGGTGTCGCGCGTGCTGCGCATGCTCGACGGCCTGCAGTCCGAAGGCGAGGCGGCGGTGCTGGTGCACTGGACGCTGGCCGAGGACATCCGCGCGCTCAAGCGGGTGAAGGACGCGGTGGCCGCCGGCAAGCCCTTGCCCATGGCGCTGCGCGAAAGCCGCGTGTGGGGCGTGAAGGAGCGGCTGTTCGAGCGCGTGGTGCCGCTGCTCAGCGAGTCGGCGCTGGCCCACCTGGTCGACGCCGCGCAGGTGTGCGACGGCCTCGTCAAGGGCCTGCGGCACCCGGCCTGGCCGGTCGACCCGTGGGAAGGCTTGAAGCGCCTGGCGCTCATGCTCGCCGAGCAGACCGCCGCCCCTGCCGGCGCACGCAGCGGCGGCGGGCTCAAGCTGGTGCTGGGAGCCTGAGCGTGCCAATCACGGGGCGCCGAGCTCCAACCCCAGGCGTTCCCGCAGCAGCCGCTTGCCGGCCGGCGTGAGCCGCAGCGCGCGGCTGTCGAGGTCGCGCTGCAGCCAGCGCCGCGCGAGCAGCAGCTCGAGCAGGGCCGCGCCCAGTGCGCCGCCCAGGTGGGCGCGCCGCTCGCTCCAGTCGAGGCAGGCGCAGGCCAGGCGGCGGCGGGTGCGCGACAGGCCGGCCATGTCGAGCCCCAGCGCCTGCAGCGCGGTGCTGCCGGCCGGCGTGAGTGTGTAGTCGCCCTCGTCGCGCTCGCCATGCAGCCAGCGCAGCGCCAGCAGGCGGTCGTGCAGCGCCACGCCCAGCTCGCCGGCCGCATGGTCGTAGCAGCTGCGGGCATGGCGCAAGGCCTGCGGCGTGCTGGGCTCGAAGCCGGCGGCGCGCGGCACGCCGGCCACCACCAGCAGCGATTCGAGCGCCCTCGCCACCGCGGGGCCGGCCAGCTGCGCGTAGCGGTGCTTGCCCTGCCGCACCACGTGGACGAGGCCGCTGGCCTCGAGTCGTGCGATGTGGGTGCTGGCAGTGGAGGCCGCGATGTCCGCCGCAGCGGCCAGCTCGGTGGCGGTGCGGGCGCGGCCGTCGAGCAGCGCGCACAGCATGCGGGCGCGGGCCGGCTCGGCCACGGCCGCGGCCAGCTGCGCAAGACGGGTGTCGGGGTCGGTCATCGCGCCATTCTGGGCCAGGCTCGCGTCCACACTTCGGGCCACACCGAAGTGTCGCGGCCGCGGGCGGGGCATGCTGCGAGGCATGGACCTCACACCACGACCTCTGCCCCCACCCCGCCACGCGCTCGACGCGGTGGTGCATCCCGACCCCTACCCCTGGTATCGCGAGCGTGTGGCACGAGCGCCGCTCGTGTTCGATGCCGAACTGGGCCTGTGGGTGGCCGCCAGTGCCGAAGCGGTGCGCGCGGTACTGGCCCATCCCGCAGCACGCGTGCGGCCGCCTCTGGAGCCGGTGCCGGCGCCGCTGGCGGGCTCGGCGGTCGGTGCGATGTTCGGCCGCTGGGCCCGCATGAACGACGGCAGCGCACATGCCGCGGTCAAGCCGATGCTGCAAGGCGCGCTCGGCGCGTTGCCGGCGCCGCGCTGGCAGCCTGCCGGCGAGGCTTGCCGGCAGGCGTTGGAAGGCCCGGCCGCGCTCGACGCCTTCGTGCTCGGCTGGCCGGTGCGGGCGATGGCGCAGCTGCTCGGGCTCGCGCCGGCCGAGGCGGTGGCCCACGAGGTGCAAGCGGTGGTGGCCGCCATTTCGCCCCGGGCGGACGCCGCGCAACGTGAGCGAGGCGACGCGGCTGCCCGCACCCTGCAGCAGCATTGGCAGCAGGCTCAGGCCACGCCGATGCAGACGCTGCTGGCCAGCGCGGCCCGCAGCGCCGGGGTCGACGCCGCCGTGTTGTCGGCCAATTCGCTGAGCCTGCTGGTGCAGACGCAGGACGCCACCGCCGGCCTCGTTGCCAACACGCTGCACCGTCTGGCCGTGGATGCCGGCCTGGGCGAGGCGGTCCGGCGCGGCTCGGTGCCCTTGCCGTACCTGCTGGACGAGGTGCTGCGCTTCGACGCGCCGATACAGAACACCCGACGCTGGTTCGCCGAGGAGGCGCAGCTCCTGGGGCACACGCTGCGCGCCGGTGACGCGGTGCTGGTGCTGCTGGGCGCAGCCAGCCACGATGCGGCGGTGAACCCGTCGCCAGAACGTTTCGACCCGGCGCGTGCCGCACCGGTGTCGTTCGCCTTCGGGCTGGGCGGCCATGCCTGCCCCGGCGCAACGCTCGCACGCAGCCTGGCGGCGTCAGCCGTGCAGGGCCTGCTGGACGCCGGGCTCGACCCGCGCCGCACCGGCCCGGCCCGGCACTGGTACCCGCTGCCCAACGCCCGCATCGCCCGCTTTTCACCCGCCCAGGAGCACGCCTCATCATGATCGCCGTCATCTTCGAAGTCCGCCCCACTGCCGAGGGCCGCGACGCCTACTTCCAGTGGGCCGCCCGCCTGCGCGACGAACTGCAGCGCATCGACGGCTTCATCTCGGTGGAGCGGTTCGAAAGCCTGAGCGAGCCGGGCAAGCTGCTGTCGCTGTCGTTCTGGCGCGACGAGGCTGCGGTGCAGCAATGGCGCAACCTGGCGCTGCACCGTCAGGCGCAAGGTGCCGGCCGCGGCGGCCTGTTCGCCGACTACCGCCTGCGGGTGGCAGAGGTGCAGCGCGACTACGGCCTGCACGAACGTGAGCAGGCGCCCACCGACAGCCGAGCCGTCCATCGCACCGATCGACCCGCCTGAGCGTGCTGCAGGTCACGCGCGCCGGGCTTCATCTGTCCGCCGGAACGGCCGAAAACCGGTGAACGAGCCCCGTGTCGCGCCTGGATCGACAGGCGGCGGCGCGGCTCTCCTTCACTCGGATGCGGTGGGACGGGCGATGAACAACAACAGCACCAGTGGCACCAGTGGCACCAGTGGCCCCAGTGGTACCAGCAGGCAGGGTCAGGACGGCCGGGCGCTCCCGGGCGCGTCGTTCTGGCAACTGCTGTCGCGCAGCCTCCAGTTCCGATTCGTCGCGCTGTCCCTCGGGCTCCTGCTGCTGGTGCAGATCGCGAGCTTCGTGCTCATCGGCAGCAGCGTCGAGCGCAGCGTCCGTGCCGCCATCCGCCAGGAGTTGGCCGCCGCTGAGCCCCTGCTGCTGCGCTTGCTGGCGACGGACGCGGCGCGCCGGCGCGAGAGAAGCGAGCTGCAGGACCTGCGCACGATGCTGCGCTTGCATGTGGCCCTGCTGGTGCGCACGGTGGACGGCCGGCACGCGAGCCGCTGGCAGGTGACCGGGCACAGCCTCGATGCCGCCCAGGCGGACGCCTTGCAACGCCGCCTCCTCAGCGATGCGGCGCCCGCCCTGCCGGCCAGCGGAGCCCTGCCGGAGCCGATGCCGCTCGGCCCCGAAGCCTTCGACGGCCGCCTGGTGGCCCTGCCCGACGACGGCGCGCAGCAGACGAGCGCGCTGCTGCTGCAGTCGGTGGACGCCGCGGTGGCACCCTCCCGACGCCTGCAATGGACCCTGCTGGGGCTTTCGTTGGCTGGCGTGCTGCTGTTCGCGCTGGGCAGCGTGCTCGCGGCGCGCCGCATCACCACGCCGCTGTCTGCGCTCACGCGCTCGGCCTGGCGGCTCGGCAAGGGCGACTACGACGCCGCGGTCCAGGTGAAGTCGGCCGACGAGCTCGGCGAGCTGGCCCGGGCCTTCGAGCACATGCGCCTGGCCATGCGCGAACGCGAAGGCGAGATCCGCCGCCTCGCGTTCCGCGACACGCTGACGCACCTGCCCAACCGGGAGCAGTTCCGCGCCGACCTGCGGGAGGCCATCGTGCGCGCCAACCGCCATGGCATCCCCTGCTCGATCCTGATGCTCGACCTCGACCGCTTCAAGCACGTCAACGACGTGCTGGGCCACCGCTTCGGCGACCGCCTGCTGTGCCAGGTGGCGCTGCGCCTGGCCGAAGAGGCGCAGCGCGGCCCCGACGTCGTGGCCCGGCTGGGCGGCGACGAGTTCGCGGTGCTGCTCAACGAGGCCGACGCCAAGGCGGCGCGGCGGGTGGCCGAAAGGGTGCTGCGGGTGTTCGACACGCCGCTCAAGCTCGACGACCACACGGTGGACCTGGGCACCGGCATCGGCATTGCGAGCTGCCCTTCGCACGGCATCGAGGCCGACCTGCTGATGAGCCGTGCCGAGATCGCGATGTACTCGGCCAAGTCCCGCCAGGCCGGCATCGTGGTGTACGAGCCGGCGCTCGACTCCGCCAGCGACGAGTCGCTGTCGCTGCTGTCGGAGCTGCGCCGCGCGGTGGACCGCGAGCAGCTGCGCCTGTACCTGCAGCCCAAGGTGGCGCTGCAGACCGGCGAGGTGGTGGGCGCCGAGGCGCTGGTGCGCTGGCAGCACCCTACGCGCGGCCTGGTGGCGCCGCTGTCGTTCATTCCGTTTGCCGAGCGCACCGGCTTCATCCGCGTGCTCACCGGCTGGATGATCGAGCGCGGCGCCGCGGCGCTGCACCAGCTGCACGCCGAAGGCCGCAAGCTCAAGCTGTCGATCAACCTCTCCACGCGCGACCTGCTCGACCAGGACCTGCCGCCCAAGCTCGAGCAGACGCTGCGCCAGCACAGCATGGACCCGTCGATGCTGTGCCTGGAGATCACCGAGAGCGCCATCATGGACGACCCGCAGCGCGCCCTGGCCACGCTGGAGCGCCTGCATGGCATCGGCCTCAAGCTGTCGATCGACGACTTCGGCACCGGCTATTCGTCGCTGGCCTACCTGAAGCGCCTGCCGGTGGACGAGCTGAAGATCGACAAGAGCTTCGTGCTCAGCATGGAGCGCGACCTCGACGACGCGAAGATCGTGCGCTCCACCGTGGACCTGGCGCACAACCTGGGCCTGTCCGTCGTGGCCGAGGGCGTGGAGAACGCCAAGGCCTGGACCCTGCTCGAAGGCCTGCGCTGCGACGAGGCGCAAGGCTTCTTCATCGCGCAGCCCATGCCCCACGAGCAGTTCGGCGCCTGGGTCCGGCGCTGGGTGCCGCCCAAGCGGGAGCGGCTGGACACCGAGTTCGCGGCGCTGGTGTAGGCGGCTAGGGCCTGTTAACGCTATTTGGAGCCTCACGCTTGGATCCCTGGGGGCGCAGGCCGAGGCGCCGCCGAGGCGGTGTGCTCACTGCACACAACGAGGCGGCAACGACGGCATGCGCCCCCAGGGACCCAAGCCCTGCGGGTGATCCCAGGAAACGGGCGCCCTCCGCGTTGCAAATGCTC
>NZ_SWAR01000195.1 GCF_006386545.1 Methylibium rhizosphaerae
GCCCTGAGGTATCGAAGGGCCGCCATCAAGCGTCGAAGGGCTTCGATACCTCAGCCCGAACGGAGAGTGGCTGTGCGCCATGGCCGGAACCCCCGATTCATTCACCGCGGAGGCGCGGAGGACGCGGAGGACCGCAGAGAAGGCCTTGTATTCCTCCGCGGCTCCGCGCTCTCCGCGGTGAAGGTATTCGGCATCCCGCTCGCGAACAACGACCACCCGTTCGCCCTGAGGTATCGAAGGGCCGCCACCAAGCGTCGAAGGGCTTCGATACCTCAGCCCGAACGGGGAGTGGCTGTGCGGAACGGGCGGAACCCCCGATTCATTCACCGCGGAGGCGCGGAGGACGCGGAGGACCCCAGAGAAGATGTGTTCCTCCGCGGTGAAGGCATTCGGCACCTCACGCGCGAACAACAGCCCCCCGTTCGCCCTGAGGTATCGAAGGGCCGCCATCAAGCGTCGAAGGGCTTCGATACCTCAGCCCGAACGGAGAGTGGCTGTGCGCCATGGCCGGAACCCCCGATTCATTCACCGCGGAGGCGC
>NZ_SWAR01000196.1 GCF_006386545.1 Methylibium rhizosphaerae
GCCGCCAGCTTGCCGATGGCCAGCACCAGCAGCGCGCCGGCGATGCCTGCGCCGTAGCGGATGGCGGCGATCACCTCGGGCGCCGCGCCGGCCTTCTCGGCCGGCACCGTGGGCAGGTAGGGCAGCACCGCCGGGTCGGAGACGGCCATGGTGCCGGCGATCCAGCCCAGCAGCATGCCGCCGGCGGTGATGATGATCGGGTAGCGGTCCATCAGCTTGATCACCAGCTGGCTGCCCCACACGATGATCGGGATGGACACCAGCAGGCCGAAGATCACCAGCGGCATCTGGTGGTCGCCGCCCGCGCCTTCGGCGGCGCCGGCGATCGCGATCACGTTGTCCAGGCTCATCACGAAGTCGGCCACGATGACCGTCTTGACGGCCGCCCACAGCTTGTCGCTGGCCTGGATGTTGGCGTGCTCGTCCTCGTCCTCGGGCAGCAGCAGCTTGATGCCGATCCAGATCAGCAGGGCCGCGCCCACCAGCTTGAGGAAGGAGATCTTCAGCAGCGTGAGCGCGAAGAAGATCAGGACCACCCG
>NZ_SWAR01000197.1 GCF_006386545.1 Methylibium rhizosphaerae
GTGGCCTGATTACGACGGAAACGGACTGGCCTGATTACGCCGAAAACGCCAAGCCGTCCCGGCGGCCCCGACTGGCTCGATTACGCCGGAAACGAAGTGGCCTGATTACGGTGGAAGGTGACACCCGGCAGCTGATGCAGCTGCGCGGCATCGGCGAAACCACCGCGACCGCCTTGGTGGCCAGCGTGGGCAATGCGCACGAGTTCGCGCACGGGCGCCAGTTCGCCGCCTGGCTCGGCCTGGTGCCCGGGCAGTACAGCTCGGGCGGCAAGACCCGCCTGGGCCACATCACCAAGGCCGGTGATGGCTACTTGCGTTCGTTGCTGGTGCTGGGCGCGCGTGCCGTGCTCAACGCGGCCAAGGGCCGCACCGATGCGCTGAGTTGCTGGGCCCTGGCGCTGCAGGAGCGCCGCGGCTACTGGCGCGCCGTCGTGGCCATTGCCGCCAAGAACGCTCGCATGGCCTGGGCCATGTTGCGACGCGGTGAGGCCTTCGCGATGCCCGCTTGAGTCTGGATCGATCTTCCGCCGTGTGACGGCTTGTGGTGATGAGTCAAGGTTGGACCTGCGCGGGCCGTGCCTGATCATGTCGTGGAGGGGGCTGCGGCCCACCTCGACTAACGAATGAGGCTCCCGCGTGCGTCTTGCATCAGGGTCTGCAGGTAGTCTTGCCAGTCCGCACCCTTGTCTCCTCCCCCATCGCAGCTGTCGCCAGCTCGAAGCCAGTCTCTTGCTGCTGGTGGCCTTCGTTGAAGGTCAAGGCCTCTCTTCGCTTGACAGAGGGGGAAGCCCTTGTAGTTTGACATGAGCGGCGCACGACGGCGCAACGAGCGCTTCCGAAGCGCACCGCTGCGCCCCGCCGTTGTGGGTCCGCTCGATGGAGAGGTTAGAACTCATTGGTGGCAAGCAAAAGAAGTGAAGCAA
>NZ_SWAR01000198.1 GCF_006386545.1 Methylibium rhizosphaerae
CGACAGCACGAGCTCGTCGCCCGAGCGGGTGAGCACCACGTCTGCGGCCGTGATGCCGGCACCGAGTTGCACCACGTCGAGCTTGCCGGCCGTGGTGTCGTACGAGTTGATCGTGTCCTTGCCAGAGCCGCGGCCGAACAGGTAGGTGTCGTTGCCGGTGCCGCCGTCCAGCGTGTCGTTGCCCGCACCGCCGTCCAGCGTGTCGTTGCCGGCGTCGCCCCGCAGGGTGTCGTTGCCTTGGGTTCCGACAACGGAGTCCGCGCTGGCCGTGCCGTTGAAAGTGGCCCCGGCTGGCGTGGTCGCCGTCGACACCTTGCTCTTGGTCGTCGCGTAGTTCCAGCTGGTGCCGTCCGCAAAGCGGATGGCCTCGACCGCATACACCGAAGTCCCGTCGTTGTAGAAGTAGCCCGGGACGGTCAGCCTGTCATCGGTGCCGTTGATGCTGATGACGAGGTCGTCATACCAGCGAGTGAGCGTGACGTCCGCAGGCGTGATGCCCGCACCGAGCACGATGGTGTCGGCATTGGTGCCCAG
>NZ_SWAR01000199.1 GCF_006386545.1 Methylibium rhizosphaerae
TCGGGCGACGAGCTCGTGCTGTCGATCGTGGGCAGCTCCGACAGCCTGCGTGTGCAGAACCACTTCAACGCGACCAACTACTACCGCATCGAGCAGATCCGCTTCGCCGACGGCACCACCTGGAACACGGCAGCCATCAGCGCACGGGTCACCGTGCCGCCTCCTGCGCCCAACGACACCAACCCGGTTCTGCCTGGCGCCCCGGGCGTCGCCAGCCGTCTGCTGTTCCGCCAGGTTGGCAACGATCTCGAGATCAGCAGCCTCGGCTCGAACGTTGTCACCCTCGTGCGCGACTGGTACGCCGCGGCCCAGGCACACCTGGATCTTGCGACGGCGGGCGCCGGCGCCCTGGCGCCCGGCGCCGCCCTGGAGGGCCCCGAGCTGTCGGCCACCACGAACACCGACGAGACCACCCGCCTGATCTACGACGCACGCGGCAAGCTGGTGGCGGAGCTCGACGCCGAACGCTACCTCACCGAACACGTCTACGACGCCCGGGGCAACCGCACCACGACGATTCGCTACAGCC
>NZ_SWAR01000200.1 GCF_006386545.1 Methylibium rhizosphaerae
GGTTCGCCTGGCCCAAGGACGTGAACGGCTCGCTGACCCTCACAAGGCCGCAGCTCGACGCCCTCGTACTTGGGCTGCCGTGGCAGCGCCTCGGCGAGGCCGGGATCATCACGGTGCTGTAGCTCGCAGCAATTGCGGCATACGCCGATGGCGCGTGGCCGTTGGCCTCGGCACGATCACGCCTCGTGATCGCCGACGACCATCTCGACACACTCGATCCCGAACAGCTGCGCGAGGCACTACGCGTGGCGCGCGCCGAGATGGCGCGCAAGGACGAGGCACTGCTCTTCAAGCAGACCATCATCGACAAGCTCACGCACGAGAACGCCGTACTCAAGCGGTTGAAGTTCGCCGCAAAGAGCGAGGCGTACACCGCCGAGCAGAAGAGCCTGCTGGAAGAGGCGCTGGACATGGATCTGGCAGCGGTGGCCGCCGAGATCGAAGCGCTGCAGCCCAGGCCCGAGCCCGCCGACGAGAAGAAACCGCCCAAGCGAGCGCCGCTGCCGCCACATCTGCCGCGTCGCG
>NZ_SWAR01000201.1 GCF_006386545.1 Methylibium rhizosphaerae
GAGCGCCTTTTGCATGTGCTGCACGTGGCGCGCCTGGCTGCGCAGCAGCGTCGCGCGCTGGCGCACGAGCGAGCGCAATGCGCACACGGCGTCGGCGGGACGGAACGCCCCGCGCAGCAGGCCATAGCTCATGAGCTGCTGCAGCCACTGGCAGTCCAGCACGTCGGACTTGCGGCCCGAGACATTCTTGACGTGGCGCGCGTTGACCAGCAGCACGGTGAAGCCGCGCGACTCGAGCAGTTCATACAGCAGTTCATACAAGGGGATCCAGTACACGCCGGTGGATTCCATCGCCACGGTGTCCACGCCGCAGGCATCGAGCCAGTCGGCCAGGCGGTTCAGGTCGGCGGTGAAGCTGGGGAACTCGCGCACGGACTCGTCGTGGCGATCCGGCGGCACGGCCACGTAGTGCGAGGCGCTGCCGATGTCGACGCCGGCGGCGTTGGGGTGGGTCAGGGTCAGCGCCTGTCGGGACTTGCCGTTCTTGAGACTGACGCTTGCGTTGCGTTGGGCCAAGGCTTGCTCCATCATTCGTTGCGGAATGTGGCGCCGCATCGGGGACGTCGTCGTGCTCACTCTCTCAAACGGGATACCGGCGCGGCAGCTGCGCACTGCCACGCCGGCTCACCAATGTCGATGACGTTACCCAAGACCACGCTAA
>NZ_SWAR01000202.1 GCF_006386545.1 Methylibium rhizosphaerae
AACGTTAGATGACTCAGCTGCCAGCCCTTACGCTCGAAGTGAACGGTACGCCGCCGGATATGGTGGGGCGTGTGTGCGAGGGCCTCATCTGCGAGGGGTACATATACGAAGGCGAGTCAGTGGCGTCGGCCAACGTCACATACCTCAACTTTGGTGGCGCGTGGTTTCGCCTCTACTTCGAGGTTCGCCTTGTCTTCTGGCGTTCGTTCGACGAGGAGCCAATGCCATGGGAAGTCGAAGCAGAATCTTGGGATTACCCGCACACCGACGTGGGCGCGCTTGCCGGCATAGTTGGCCAGCCATTGGAGTCGTTTGAGATGCTTCCAACAGTTGAGGGAAGCAAAGTTGTCTTCCGATTTGGGAACGGTCGGCGTGTGGAAATCGAAGACAAAGACGACGTTGCGTCGTATGCCGTCATCTAACCCCGCCATCGAGCGGACCCACAACGGCGAGGTGCGGTTGCGCGCTTTGGCCACACTGAGCGCGCCGTTGCGGCCCGCTCATGTCGAACGTTAGGC
>NZ_SWAR01000203.1 GCF_006386545.1 Methylibium rhizosphaerae
TCACCCCTGCGCCACCTCGTGCGCCGCCATCAGCTCCAGCGCCTTCACCAGCGCCGAGTGATCCAGCTGCCCCCAGCCCTGCGCCGCGCACGCCTGCATCAGCTGCGCCGCCCCCGCCGTCTGCGGCAGCGCCACCCCCAGGGCTTTCGCCCCCTGCAGCGCCAGGTTCAGGTCCTTCTGGTGCAGCCCGATGCGAAACCCCGGCTGGAAGGTCCTCTTCACCATCCGCTCGCCGTGCACCTCCAGGATCCGCGACGCCGCGAACCCGCCCATCAGCGCCTGCCTCACCTTCGCCGCGTCCGCACCCGCCTTGCTCGCGAACACCAGCGCCTCGCCCACCGCCGCGATGTTCAGCGCCACGATGATCTGGTTGGCCACCTTCGTGGTCTGTCCGTCTCCGTTGCCCCCCACCAGCGTGATGTTCTTGCCCATCAGCTGGAACAGCGGCAGCACCTTGTCGAACGCCCCTTGCGGGCCGCCCACCATGATGGTCAGCGACGCCGCCTTCGC
>NZ_SWAR01000204.1 GCF_006386545.1 Methylibium rhizosphaerae
AGGGGTTAGGCACCGGCAACGACTTCGATTTTGGGCCGAGCGAGTGAGCGGCAGACGCATACGTGCCGGAACATGAGCGATCGCTAGCCATACTGAACGATTGCCTTCGCCTTTGCACACGGAATGCAATAGAAGACATAGATCATGCCGACGTCTCCGAACATGAAGTCTTGAACACCCATGGCAGACCGTGAATTGGGGTTGCGCTTCGATTGATGTTCGAACGAGTCAATCTGGCCCACGAAGTTCATCGCAGTCTGGCAGGCCTTGCAGGTCGGATGTTCGTCTTCCTGTTCCCAGTCTGGCGTGCCACCAAACTTCGTTCGTAGCCCCAAGCTCTCTGGGTCAGAGGCATCGACTCCCCGCTCGCCTTCGGCGAGGCGGCGGATCGTTACGGCGTACTCCTGCCAAGGTGCGGGTTTCCTGCTGCTCTTCTTGGACGGCATGCCTATCTTCCTTGATGCAACGAGAGTTGCTTCTGGTGCCTAACGTTCGACATGAGCGGC
>NZ_SWAR01000022.1 GCF_006386545.1 Methylibium rhizosphaerae
GCCCAGGAAGGTCATCCACACGAACAGCCAGCGCGACAGCTCCTCGCTCACCGTGATGCCCGAGCTGAAGGCGTAGCGCAGCACCACGTTGCCGAACACCAGCACCACCATCAGCGCCAGGCACGACGCTGAAATCGCATCGAGCAGGCGGCAGTAGCGGTCGATCCAGCGGGTCATCTCGTCTCCTGTTCTCCGGCGGCGCACGCTGCTTCCTTGAGCAGGCGCAAGCCGTGCTCAAATAATGTACGAACTAGTTAGTTTTGCGATGCGGGTAAACCCGCGACGGGCAAAGAACCCTGCTATCGGGCTACTTGCGGACGTAGCGAACGACCATGTCGATGATCGCGTCCCGGCGCGCCACGATGGCGGCGGGCGAGTCGAGGTCGCGCTTGAAGATGAGCGAGAAGGTGTGCCGGTTCGACACGTTGAAGAAGCACAGCGCGCTGATGGACATGTGCAGGTCCACCGGGTCGATGTGCGAGCGGAACACGCCCGCCTCGACGCCGCGGCGGTACACGTCCTTCACCGCGTTGATGGCCGGCACGTTGAGCTGCTGGATCGTCCTGGACTGCGCCAGGAATTCGCCGCGGTGGATGTTCTCGGTCATCACGAGGCGGATGAAATCGGGGTTGGCGAGCTGGTAGTCGCAGGTGAAGCCGACCAGCTTGCGCAGCGCGTCTTCGGGCGGCAGGTCCTCGAGGTGCAGCTCGGCCTCGATGGCGCGGATGCGCCGGTAGGCCTCTTCGAGCACCGCGACGTACAGCCCCTCCTTGCTGCCGAAGTAGTAATAGATCATGCGCTTGCTGGTGCGCGTGGAGGCGGCGATCTCGTCGATGCGGGCGCCGCTCAGGCCCTTGCTCGCGAACTCCTCGGTGGCGACCTCGAGGATGTTCTGCATCGTGCGGTCGGGGTCGTTGGTGCGCGGCGGCGTGGCGTCGGCACCTGCCTTTGCGGCAGCGGCGGGCGCCCGGCGGGCGCGGGCGGGAGCATCTGGCTTCATGCGCGCATTTTGTACCAGCTAGTACATCGCGTTGACAGACCTTAGAACGCGATGCCGGCCGTGCCCGTCATGCCCACCTTCAGGACCCGTTCCACGCCTTCGAGGATCACCGCATTCATGCCGAAGGTGATGGCACCGTCCAGCCGGGAGTCGGCGCGGTAGGTGCCGAGCGTGTCGCCGGGCTCGAACCCCTGCTCGCCGGTGTCGGGGTCCACGCTCGGGATGGTGCAGCGGGCACACGGCTTCACCAGCTTCAGGCGGATGGGGCCTTCGTCGGTGTCGAAGCGGATCTCGTCGAGGAAGTCCTCGCCGTGTGCATCGAGCCCGTCGAGCACGAGGTTCGGGCGGAAGCGCGACATCACGGCGGCCGGCACGCCCTTCGCCGCCAGCCGTTCGTTGAGGCCGTCGAGCGCGGCCACCGAGGTCACGAGCACCGGATAGCCGTCGGAGAAGGCGTTCTCGGCCTCGATGTCGCCGGTCCATTGGCGGCTCGACAGCCGCTTCTGCTCCGGGTCGAAGCGCACGAGGCGCAGCTTGCGCCCGGTGAAGTCGCTGAACCACTGGGCCGTGAGGTCGCCCATGTCATAGGCGGCCACCTCGTCCTTCCAGACGCGCACGCGGGTGGGAGCTTCCACCGCGTCGAGCGCGATGTGCAGCGCCAGCATGCCGGGTGCACGCAACACCATGTCGGCGTGGCGCAGCTGGGGCCGCACGAGCGCCAGCTTCGGCAGCTCTCGCTGCGTGACGAACACGCCCGACTCGTCGACGAGCATCCAGGCGCGGTCGAACTCGAAGCCGGTTTCGATGAGCAGCGCCTCCGGCACCGGGATGCCCGCACACGACTTCACCGGGTGCACGTACAGGGACGCCACCCGGACCTCCACGTCATCGCTCACTTGAACAGCCCCTTCAGCTTTTCCTTGAGTTTGTCGCGCGCGGCATCCTGCGGCGAGCTGGCTGCACCTGCCGGCCCGCTGGCGCTGCCGGCCGGCGGCTTGAGGCCCAGCTTCTCGCCGAGCCTTTCCTTCAGCTTCTCTTCCGCGCGGTTCTTGAGTGTCGCCTCGGCCGCCCCCACGGCCACCTGCGACCACTGGATCTGCCAGCCCACGGCGTCGAGCGGCCCGCTCAGGTGCACCGGGATGGTCAGGCCCTTGAGCGCGGCGAGCTCGGCGCCGTCCTGGCCCTTGCTCGTGCCGACCACGGCGGCGCGGGCCACGTAGTCGATGCGGTTGCGGCCGACGTCGATGCTGCCGGCCCCGCCCGCGCGCAGCAGCGGGCTCTTGGCATCGAGGTCGTTGCTGCGGGCCACGCCGTCGGCGATCTGGAAGCTCATGTTCATCTCGGAGAAGTCGGTCTTCTCCGTCTGCTGGGCCTTCTGCATTTCGTCCTTCTGCAGGCCCAGGGCCGCCTTGGCCTGGCGCAGCGACTTGGCGAGGTTGATGCCCCGCACGGCACCGTCGCGCAGCTGCACCGCGGCCGTGCCTGAGAGGCGCGACTTCATCTCACCCACCGTCTTGCCGGCGGTGTCGAGGTCCACCGTCACCCGGCCGGTGCCTTCGAGCTTCTCGTAGTCGGCCACGTCCTTCAGCAGCGCGTTGATGTTCACCCCCTGGGCAACCCCCTGCACCGTGACGCGGCTGGCGCGTGCGTCGGCCAGCGCCTTCACGTCGAAGCGGCCGCCCCAGGCCTGGGCAGCCAGCTGCTGCACCCGCAGCATGCCGCCGTCGAGCGTGGCCTCGATGCGAGCATCGGCGAGGCGGTACTGCTTCACCGCCAGCTGCCCGGCCTGCACGCTGAAGCGGCCGGTGAGCGAACGCAGCGCCGACAGGTCGATGGGCGTGTCGGCCGGCTGGGCGGCCAGCGGCGCCGGCGCCGACGCGGCGCCCGGCTTCGGCCCGACCGCATTGGGCAGCAGGCGGTTCAGGTCGAGCGCCTGGAAGCGGGCTTCGGCCTGCACATGCGGCACGTCGCCTGCGAGGTTGGCCTGGCCCTTGGTGGTGAAGTCGTTGTCGTTGAGGCTGCCCGCCAGCGCCCACAGCGCGTTGCGTGCGCTGGCCTGCGCGCGGCCGGTGACGCCGACCTTCAGCGGCTGCAGCGCCGGGTCCTGCGCAGTGCTCTGCAGGTTCAGGGCTTCGATGGCCAGCTCGCCGGCGGCGGGCTTCACGCGCAGTTCGGCGCGCGCCTGCCCCGCGAGCTTGCGGGCGCCGCTCGTGCCGTCGAAGTCGAACTGCACGCCCGGCAGCCGCAGCTCGTCGAAGCTGCCGGCCGGCGCCTGCGAGCTGAAGCGGCCCTTCACCGTGGTCGCGCCGCTCATCGAGAACTCGCCCTGCAGCGCGCTGCCCTTGAGGCTTTCGCCCTGCACGCCCAGCTGCGGCCAGTCGAGCTTGAGCGCCACCGGCTCGCCGGTGGCGCGCTGGCCGGACAGCTGCAGCTTCAGGCTGTCGAGCGTGATCACCTTGCCGGCCGGCTGGTAGTCGAACCGCTGGATCGAGGCGCTGCTGTCCTTCAGGCGCAGGCCGGCGGTCTGCACGGCGGCCAGCTTGACGTCGAGCTTGTCGGCCTGCACCGCGCCGTTGGCGCCGTTGTACGCCGCAGCGCCGGTGACCAGCATGTCCAGCCCGCTCGCGCCGGGAACTTCGCCTTTGAGCGACACCTTGATGTCGCGCGCCTTTGCAGAGCTGGTGCCGAGCTCGGGCGTCAGCTTGAACGAACCTTCGAGCGTGGCCGCGGCGCGCGGCTGCTTCATCGCCAGCCGGGCGGCCAGGTCCACGTCCGACTCGACGCCATTGGCCAGCCGGCCGGTCTTCAGCCGGGCGATCACCAGTTCGCCGTCGAGGCCGGCCTTCGCGTCCCGCACCGTGGCCTGCAGCTGCTCGAAGTCGATGCCGCCCACGTCGAACGCGAGCGGCTTGCCGGCGTCTGCCCCGGGGTCGGCGGGCGGATCCTTGGGGTCCGAGGCCAGCAGGTCGTCGATGTTGCTGCGGCCTTGCGCATCGCGCTGGTAGACCAGCCGCACGCCCTTGGCCTGCACCCGGTCGATCACCAGCTGCCTGCGCAGCAGCGGCAGCAGGTCGACCGACAGCGTGGCTTCGTCGAACGCGGCGAACTCCTGGGGCGCCTTGTGTTCACTGAGCGACACCTTGGCCAGCTTCACGCCCAGCCGCGGGAAGACCTTCAGTTCGATGGGGGCGCCGATGGCCAGGGTGCGCTGCCGGTTCTCGCGCATCCAGTCGATCAGCAGGCCCTGGTAGCGGTTGGGGTCGAAGGTCGCGACGAGGTAGGCGGCGGTGGCGACCAGCAGCGCAAGCAGCACGCCGAGCCCGATGAGCACACGGCGGATCCAGATCTTCATTGCTTGTGGCAGAAATCGGTGGACGTGACATTGTGCATGCGGCATCTGCCGGGCAGGCCGCTGCCTACAATGCCTTGGTGACCAAAAGATTCGACGTCTGCGTGCAAGGTGCGGGTGCGGTGGGCAAGGCCCTCGCGCTGGCCCTGTCGCGCCAGGGCTTCAGCGTGGCGCTGGTGCAGGCGGCCCAGCCGCCGGGTGCCGCAGCCGCGCGTGAAGACGTGCGAGCCTATGCGCTCAATGCCGGCTCGATCGGGCTGCTGGCCGAACTCAAGGTGTGGGAATCGCTGCCCGCCCAAGGCGCGGCCACTCCGGTGCTCGACATGCGCATCGAAGGCGACTCGCGAGGCCGGCTGGAGTTCTCGGCCTGGGAACAGCGGGTGCGCGAGCTGGCCTGGATCGTCGATGCCGCGGCCCTCGAGCAGGAACTGGCCACTGCCTTGCGTTTCGCGCCCCATGTGAGCCTCGTCGGCGAGCCGGCGCCGGCCGAACTGCTGGCGGTGTGCGAAGGCAAGGCCTCGGCCACACGGGAGGCGCTGGGTGCCGGCTTCGAACAGCATGCCTACGGCCAGACCGCCGTGGCGGCGCGGCTGGTGTGCGAACGCGAACACATGGGCGTGGCCTGGCAATGGTTCCGCTCGCCCGACGTGCTGGCGCTGCTGCCTTTCGACCGGCCGGAAGCCGGCCGGTCGTTCGGCCTGGTGTGGTCGGTGCCGGCCGAGCGGGCGCAGCAGCTGATGGCGCTCGACGAGGCGGATTTCAACGCCGCCCTGAACGAAGCCGCCGGCCCGGCGCCCGGCATGCTGAAGCTGGCCTCGCAACGCGCCGCCTGGCCGTTGTCGATCGGCCGCGCGGCGCGCTGGTGCGGCCCCGGCTGGGTACTGCTGGGCGATGCGGCCCATGTGGTGCACCCGCTGGCCGGACAGGGCCTCAATCTCGGCCTGGGCGACGTGGCCACCCTGGCCCGCGTGCTGGCCGAGCGCCAGCGCGAAGAGTCGTGGCGGCCGCTGGGCGACGAGCGGCTGCTGTCGCGTTATGTGCGCGAACGCGCCTCGCCCACCTGGACCATGGCGCAGCTCACCGACGGTTTGCTGCATTTGTTTGCACAGCCCGGCCTGCCGTTGCGGGAACTCCGCAACAGCGGGCTGACTCTGGTTCATCATCTGAAGCCGCTCAAGCGCTGGCTGGCCGGTCAGGCCTTCAAGTGACGGCGCGTTCCTTACTCGACCTGCAGGACCTTCCATGACCCGTCGATTCGCCGCCGTGGCGCTGGCCACCTTCACGCTCGCAGCCCAGGCGCTGGCCGACGAAGCCGTGATCCGCAAGAACCTCTCGTCGCGCTACCCCGACGTGACCATCGACGAGGTGAACAAGACGCCCATCCCCGGCCTGTTCGAGCTGCGCCTGGGCAGCGAGGTGATCTACAGCGACGCCGAGGGCAACTACCTCGTCCAGGGCAACATCATCGACACCAAGTCGCGCAAGAACCTCACCGAGGAACGGGTCAACAAGCTGTCGGCCATCGCCTTCGAAAGCCTGCCGCTGGCCGACGCGATCGTCTGGAAGAACGGCAAGGGCACCCGCAAGCTGGCAGTGTTTGCCGACCCGAACTGCGGCTACTGCAAGAAGTTCGAGCGAGACCTCACGAACGTGAAGGACGTGACGGTCTACACCTTCCTCATCCCCATCCTGGGCGGCGACTCGCCGCAGAAGTCGCAGGCCATCTGGTGCTCGAAGGACCGCACCGCCGCCTGGCGCAACTGGATGGTCGACGGCACCCAGCCGCCCAAGCTGCTGGGCCAGTGCGAGTCGCCGGTGGCGCGCAACATGGCGTTCGCGCAGAAGTACCGCATCAACGGCACGCCGGCGCTGGTGTTCGAGGACGGCACGAGGGTGCCCGGCGCCCTGCCGGCGGCCGACGTCGAGAAGCAGCTCGCTGCCGCCGCCGCCAAGAAGTAGGCAGCGGTCTCAGGCGGGCGGCAGGAGCCGCCACCATTCGCTGCGCATCGGCAGCCCGCGCGCTTCGTTGCCTTCTTCCACCCACCCGAGCAGCAGGCCGGTGGGGTGGTCGGCCTCGCGCTGCAGCAGCGCCAGCACCGCTTCGGCGTCGCGACAGGCGACGAAACGCGCATCGCCTTGCCAGCCCAGGTGCTGGCTCAGCGCCGCGAGCATCTGGCTGGGCTGGCTCTGCAGGAAGCCGAAGGGCATGGGCAGGCCGCTGCGGCATTGCTCGACGCTGCTGCGCGTGGCGCTGTTGGGGCCGAACAGGCTGGCCACGCGCAATGCGGCACCGGGCGGCAAGCTGGTCTCGCCGGCCAGATCCAGGCAGCGGCGCGCACCGTAGAGCGCCAGCTCCGCCCAGGTGCCGATGCGGCGGGGCCGCTGCCCCAGGCGGGCGGCCAGTGCGTCGCGCCACAGCGGCTCGGGGGGCTCGGCCACGAAGTGGGCCACGGTGCGCCAGGGCTGCGTCATGCGGGAGCTCCACCACGGTCTTCGAGCACCAGCGCCGCATGGCCACCGCCGAAGCCGAGGATGTTCGCGAGCACGTATCGCGCATCGGGCGGTGCCTGCGCCGCCAGCCTGGCGCCCAGGGTGGGGTCGTGCGCATGGACGGATGACGGCCAGGCACCGGTTTCGAGGCACGCGGTGAGCAGCGCCAGCTCGGCCGCGCCCGAGGCGCCCAGCGTGTGCCCAATGGCCGCCTTGAGCGACACCAGCGGCGGCAGGCCGCTGCCGAACACGCGCCGCAGCCCGTCGATCTCGCTGGCATCGTTGGCCGGGCTGCCGGCCGCCTGCAGCTTGACGAGGCCGATCTGCGCGGCCGTGAGGCCGCTGCGCTGCAGCGCCTCGCGGCACATGGCCTCCACGGCCGACGGCACCGCGCCGGCGGGGTCGCGCCCGTCCACCACGTTGGCGCCGCCGGCCACCCGCCAGCGGGCGGTTCCGCGGGCTGACGTGAGGCGCAGGGCCGCCACGGCTTCACCGAGCACCAGGCCGCGGCGCGAGGCGCCCAGCGGCTGGGCCGCGTCAGGCGCGAGCAGCTGCATCGAGCCGAAGCCGGCCACGGTGAGCCGGTTGGCGAGCTCGATACCCAGCACGAGTGCCTCGGCCGCATCGCCGGCGCGCAGCCAGGCGCCGGCGCTCAGCACCGCGTTGTGGGCCGAGGTGCAGGCGGTCGAGACGGTGAACACCGGCCCTTGCCAGTCGAGCGTTTCGGCCAGCGTTTCGGCGAAGGCGTGGAAGTCCCGCTCAAAGTCGCCGCTGGCTTCGCGTTCGCCGAGATCGATCGACGAGGAGGCCACGAACAGCGGGCCGCGGCGCGGGGTGTCGAGCGCGCCGCTTTCGCGGGCGACGCGGCGCACGGTGCGGCAGGTGCGCTCCAGCCAGTCGCCGTCTTCGGCGGGCAGCGCGAAATAGGGCCAGCCGAATCCGCCCGGCACCTCGAAGCGCGCCGGCGCCACGCCGCCTTGCCGCAGTGCTGCCACGGCATGGCCCACGTCGGGGCCCAGCGCGCAGGCGAGGCCTCGCCCGGCGAGCCACAGCTCGTTCATGGGGTGGGCTTGGCGAGCAAATAGTCCGCCAGGTGCGAGATGCAGCTCAGGGCGCGCCGCGTTTCCTTGCTGTCGGTCAGGCGCACGCCATAGCGCTCCTGGATCGCCATCGACACCTGCAGCGCATCGAGCGAATCGAGCGCCAGCCGCGTGTCGGGGCCGAACAGCACTTCATCGTCGGCCAGGCCGCCTTGGGGTGCCTGCTTCTCCGTGGCTTCGAGCACCAGCGCCTTGAGTTCGGCGATGAGTTCCGGGCGTGTGGCGGTGAGCTTGTTCATTTCGACGAAGGGGCACGGAAGAGAAGCAGGGCCAGCAGCAGCATCGCCGCGGCAAAGCCGCCCAGGCGCGCCACATGCGGCAGCGTGGCAGCGGCATCGCCGCCGCGCAGCAGCACGGTGAGCAGGGCTTCGAGGCCCCAGTTCATCGGCGACCAGTCCGCCAGGCGCTGCATGAAGGCGGGCATCACGAACTTGGGCACCATGATGCCGCCCACCGCGGCCATCAGCACGTTGAGGATGGGGCCCACCGCAGTGGCCTGGGTGTGGGTGCGCACCAGGCAGGCGAGCACCAGCGCGAGGCTCACCGCGGCAGCGCTCACCGCCGCCAGCGCCAGGCACAGGGCGGGCCAGTCGATGCCGGCCAGCGACAGCGCGTCGCCGCCGATGCGCGGCATCAGCCACACGCCCACGGCAAGCATCAGGACGGCCTGCAGTGCATTGACGCCCAGGTAGGGCAGGGCCTTGGAGGCGATCAGCATCGAGCGCGGCACGCCCAGGCTCTGCAGCCGCGCCAGTGCGCCGCTGCTGCGCTCCTGCACGAACAGGCCCGCCAGCGACGCCACCACGAAGAACATGCCGAACACCAGCCAGGCGGGCACGTTCTGCTGCACGGCCGTGGGGCGCGGGCCGCCGGCAGCAAAGCGGGTGGCGGTGACCATGGCCTGCACCGATGCTTCGGACGAAGACGGCGATGCCGGCTGCTGCGCCTCGGCGCCGCCGCCTGCGGCCGCGAGCACGCCGCGCACCTTCATCTCGCCGACGGCCGCGATGAGCTCGGCCTGCAGGGCGTTGAACAGGTTGGCGTCGAGTGCCGGCTCGGTGAGCAGGTGGATGCGCGGCCGGGTGGGCAAGGTGGGCTCGGCCAGGTCTTCGGAGGCGCCCGCCTCGATGGAGATCACGTACTTCAGCCGGCCGTCGCGCAGCTGCGCCTGCCAGTCGGGCGGCAGCTCCGCCGCAGCGCCATGGCCCCTGGTCCAGGCAGCGAGCAGGTCCTTGGCGGGAGCGCCGGCGTCGCGCGCGTCGACCGCATGGCGCAGCGTGCGCAGCGGCGGGTTGTACACGTCCTTCAGCGCGAGCGACATGATGACGATGAACATCACCGGCATCAGGAACAGCGCCGCCATGCCGTGCACGTCGCGGGTGAGCGCGAGCAGTTCCTTCTTGATGAGGGCCGCGAGCATCGGTCAGTCGTCGCGCAGCGAGCGGTGGGTGAGTGCCATGAACAGCTGCTCCAGGTTGTAGCGGCCGAAGTCCGCCTGGCGCACGCGCGCGCCGGCGGCTTCGACAGCGGCCAGCACGGCGGCCGGCGTGTGCGGCGCGGCCACCTGCAGCGCAACGCGATCGCCATGCTGCTCGGGCGTGCCGAAGCGCGACAACAGCGCCAGCAGGGCGGCCGGATCTATGCCGTCGGCCGCGAGCGAGAGCTGCATGGCGCCTTCGGCCAGCAGTGCCGCCAGCGTGCCGTCGCGCAGCACCTTGCCGTGGTCGAGGATCACCACGTCGTCGGCGATGGCCTCGATCTCTTCCATGTAGTGCGAGGTGTAGATCACCGCTGCGCCCTGCGTCGCGAGGCTCCTGATGGCGTCGAGCACGAAGGCCCGCGATTGCGGATCGACCCCCACGGTGGGCTCGTCGAACAGCATCAGCTCGGGTTCGGGGAGCAGCGCGATGGCCAGGTTGAGACGCCGCTTGAGGCCGCCCGACAGCCGGTCGGCGCGTGTCGCCGCAAAGCGTTCGAGCTGGGCGAAGGCGAGGCAGGCCTCGATGCGCTGTGCCAGCCTTGCGCCCGACAGCCGGCCGGCGGCGCCGAAGCAGGCGAGGTTCTCGCGCACGTCGAGCATCGGATAGAAGGCATATTCCTGCGGCGCCACGGCGATGCGGGTGGGCTCGCGGCGGCGCACGGCCTGCAGCGGCAGGCCGTCGACGAGGATCTCGCCCTGGCTCACCGGCAGCAGGCCCGCCAGATGGGAGATGAGCGTGGTCTTGCCGGCGCCGTTGGGTCCCAGCAGCCCCAACACGCGGCCGCGCTGCGCCTGCAGCGACACGCCGTCCAGCGCGGGCTTGTCGGCGCGCGGGTAGCGAAACCCGAGGTCGCGGATCTGGAGCATGGCCCTAGCGCACCACGGCCTGCAGGTCACGGAAGAAGGCTTCCTCCTGCGACGCCTGCTCGCGCAGCCGTGCGGCCAGCCCGGGCGGGTCGAGCGGATCGCGGCCCTTGACCATGCGGGCCGCCGCCAGCGCGAAGGCACGCCAGCCGTCGCCGATGATGGTGAGCCGCTCGGAGAAGCCCTGGAGCTGCGGCAGCTGCGCCAGCTGCGCGGCCTCCTGCAGGAAGGCGGCGTAGATGAAGCGGAAGCCCGCACCGCCGGTGCCGATCTCTTCCTGCATGCGCACCACGTGGCCGATGAAGGCGGCGCTGTGGGCCTCGGCGGGCGGCAGCTTCTCGATCTTGCGCGCCAGCAGCCGCATGCCTCGCACCCCGGCAATGGGCACCGGCGCCAGCATCATGCGGGCGTTCTTGCGCAGGGCCGCCTTCACCGCCTGCGCATCGACCACCTTGTGGCCGATGGCCTGGGGGTAGTACAGCAGGCCCTTGGGCGCGAGCAGCCCCTTGGCGAAGCGGGCACGGTCCAGGTCGGCGGCTGCGCAGCGCACCGGCTCCTCGAACACCGGGTCGCTCACCAGGTAGTCGTCGCCCGCCTTGCCGTAGACCAGCAGGTTGTGCGCGTTGAAGTGGAAGCGCATGTCCTCGGGGAAGTAGGGCAGCCAGTACACCGAGGTCTGCAGGCCCACCACCTGGCCTTGCGCGAGCAGTGCGTCGAGCCGGGCGCGACCGGCGGCCGGGGTGCGGAAGGTCTCGAAGCGGAACCGCGCCGCCAGGGGCGCCAGCAGGCCCTTGATGATGGACTTGGGCGGCATGCGGTAGGCCACCATCGGCATGCCCTGCATTCTGAGCAGCGGGATGTAGGCGAACGACAGCGCCGCAGAGAGGCCGAAGGCCAGGCTTTCGGTCATGGGCACGCCGTGATGGCGCAGCAGGTTGGCGATGACACCGCTTTCGCAGTGCGCCGCGTGACGATGGTCGAAGGGGGTGGCCTGTGGCGTCATCAGGGTCATGGAAGGCGTTTGAGCAGGTCGGCCGGCAGGCCCAGGGCGTCGGCATGGCGCTGCAGTTTGGCGGCCGACAGCCTGGAGAAGACCTCCGGCCGCAGGTGGCGGCGCACCTGCCAGCGCCAGAAGCCGGTGCTCTGGGCCAGCAGGCCGACGTCCATGCGGCGGGCGTACATCCAGTACTCGAGCGGCGAGGCGAGGCCGGCCTCGACACGCGAGCGTGCCGCTTCGGCCTGCGCCTGCAGCGCCTCGACCGCATGGCTCGTGACGATCTCTTCGGCCTCCCAGCCGCGCGACGCGGCGATCACCATGCGGCCCTGCGCATCGCGCGCGTACACCGCCTTGCGGTGGCCGCCGAGCGTGGCGTTGCCTTCCTGCGGAACGGAATCGAGATCCATCAGACAGCTTCCATGTAGACGAAGCCGCTGGAGAAACGCCCGCTCTCGGGCACGAACATCAGCAGCTTGTGGCCGCGCTCGATGCGGCCGGAGCGGAACAGCTCGTCGAGCATGATGTAGGGCGAGGCCGAGCCGGTGTTGCCCTTGCTGGCGAGGTTGGTGAACCAGCGCTCGCGCGGGATCGGCAGGCCCGCATGGGCCAGCCCGTCGACCGCCGCCTGGGCGAAGTACTGCGACGACAGGTGCGGCAGGAACCAGTCGACGTCGTCGACCTTCAGCGGGCGCTTTTGCATCAGCATCTCGAGCGAGTCGCGCATCGCACGGGCGATGTTGTCGTTGAGCAGGCGAACGTCCTGCTTCACCGCCATGACCGACAGGTCGTGCCGGTCGCGCGCCTCGAAGCTCAGCCAGCCGGTGAGTGATTCGTCGGCATTCTTCTCGGCGCCGGCATACATGCACACCGGCAGGCGGTGCGCGGCCGACGATAGCTCGATCCAGTCGATGCGCAGCGACAGCGGGCCGCGGGGCTCGCGTTCCAGCAGCACCGCGCCGGCGCCGTCGGACAGCATCCAGCGCAGGAAGTCCTTCTCGAAGGCGATCTCGGGCCGGGTTTCGAGCTCCTTCACCTTGTGCTCGACCTCGGCGTCGAAGTTGCGCGCCATCAGGATGGGCGACGCCAGCTCGGAGCCGGTGGCCACCGCACGCCGGGCGTCGCCGGCGCGCACCGAGAGCCATGCGTGCTTGAGCGCCGCGGTGCCGGCCAGGCAGATGCCGGCGCACGACACCACCTCGAGCGCCGGCCAGCCGAGCTCGCCATGCACCATGACCGCATGGTTGGGCATGAGCTGGTCGGGCAGCGAGGTCCCGGTGGCCAGGCAGTCGATGTCGCCGATGTCCGGGCCGAGCGCACGGATGGCGGCCGCGGTGAGCTGTGCATTGCTCATGGCCGGCAGGCCGGTGGCGCGGTCGATGGCGTAGTGGCGCGACTGGATGCCGTTGCTGCGCAACACCAGCCGGCGCGCCCGCGAGGCCTTGCCTCCCACCTGGCCCAGAACTTCCTCGATCTCTTCGTTGCCGACCGGCGCGAAGGGCAGGAAAGCGCCCGTGCGGGTCAGAAATACTTCATTCATACGACGCAAGACGGTCGGTGCCCGACCCGGACGGAAGTTCGAACTGCTGCTTGATTCTATGGAGCCACCCGCGCAGGAACGGCCGCAGCAGCGCCTGCAGCGCCAAGCTGGCGGGGACGATCGTGACAATGGCCACGACCAGGAAGGCCGAATAGAAGGCCAGCAGCGGCACGCGCTGCGGGCTGCCCGGGCCGCCGGCGGCCCGCAGCAGCGCACCCCAGAGGTAGAAGCCGCGCGTGCCGGCCTTTTCGCTGAGGTAGAGGTGGGGCTCCACCTGCACCGCGCCCAGCCCGTTCAGCAGGGGCCCCGGCTGCTGCTCGAGGCCCTGGTGCAAGGCGTCGCGCAGTGCCAGGCCGAAGCGGCGCGTGCCCCGGATCTGCGCCGGGCTCACGCCCGCGTCGGGCATGCCCCAGAAGCCGGCCTTCCGGCCGGTGAGCAGCCAGCGCGGCGTCGTGATGAAGGTGGCGAGCGTGGGGCCCGGGTCGGTGAGGACCACGTTGTCGATGAGCCGCGCGCCGGCGTCGGCGAGCAGGGCCTTGAGCTTTTCCTGCGCGAGCATCCACATGTTGCGGCAGGCGATCACGGTGACCACCGGCTTGCCGGCGAGCAGCTTGCGGCCGACGGGGTGCTTCAGGAAGGCCGTGATCGGCAGCGAGGGCGCCAGGAACCACACCTGGTAGGGCAGGATCACCAGGTCGAAGTGTTCGTCACCCGACAGCGACAGCGGTGCCAGCGCGGGCGGCACCATGTGGGCCGACTCCGGGAAGGCATCGAAGAAGCGGAAGTAGGGCCAGGGGAACGGATAGCCGGGCAGCGGCTTCAGCGTCTCGATGTGCACGCTGATGCGGGCGTCGGCCGCAAGCGGCGCGACGATCTGCTCGATCACGGCGCTGAGCTGGCCGGTCTGCGAGTAGTGGATGACCAGCACGCGCTTGGTTGCGGGTGCACCGGCACTGGACGAAACGGCTGGATTCACGAGCACTGGATGGATGGGGGCAAGCAAGGGACGACGGCACGAAGCCGGCTCCTGATGCAGTGCCGTTCCCTCCGCTCCAGGCTCCCTCCGCCCGAAAACGCCGCCGGCCCGCATTGTCGGCGGGCCGGCGGGCTTTCCAGGCGGGGAAAAGCCGGATTCAGCGTCCTTTTCTAGGGGTAGGACTCAGGGACTCAGCTGTGCTTGAAGGCCGGCTTGCGCTTGTTGAGGAAAGCGTCCATGCCTTCCTTCTGGTCGGCGCTGGCGAACAGGGCGTGGAACATGCGCCGCTCGAAGAGCAGGCCTTCGTTGAGCGGCAGCTCATAGGCGCGGTTCACGCATTCCTTCGCGGCCATGACCGAGGGCAGCGAGAACTCGCAGATGGCCGCCGCGGCGGCGGCGGTTTCGTCGAGCAGCTTGTCGGCCGTCACCACGCGCGACACCAGCCCGGCGCGTTCGGCCTCGGCAGCGTCCATCATGCGGGCGGTGAGCGCGAGGTCCATGGCCTTGGCCTTGCCCACCGCGCGAGGCAGGCGCTGCGTGCCGCCGGCCCCGGGGATGATGCCGAGCTTGATCTCGGGCTGGCCGAACTTCGCGCTGTCGGCCGCGATGATGAAGTCGCACATCATCGCAAGCTCGCAACCGCCGCCCAGCGCATAGCCGGACACCGCGGCGATCACCGGCTTGCGCACGCGCTTGATGGTTTCCCAGTTGCGCGTGATGAAGTCGCCCTTGTAGACGTCCATGAAGGTCTTGGGCGCCATGACGGCGATATCCGCGCCGGCGGCGAAGGCCTTTTCGCTGCCGGTGATGACGATGCAGCCCACGCCGTCGTCGGCGTCGAAGGCCAGCAGCGCGGCACCGAGCTCGTCCATCAGCGCGTCATTGAGCGCATTGAGCTGCTTCGGTCGGTTGAGCGTGATCCAGCCACAGGCCAGCGCCTCGGGGGCGGCCGACACGCGGCGCGCCTCGGCGGTCAGAAGTTCGTAACTCATGGGAGGTCTCCTCGTCGGATCGGCCGACTATACGGAAGCATCGGCAGGGAATATGTCTCGCTCGGGCTGCAGGGCCCAGGCCCATCCCCGTGGGCAAGACTGTCAGGAACAGGTAAGCTCTGCGGCCCGCTGGTTCGCGTTTCGCATGCATGGGCACCATCTACCGCAAGACTGAAAAAGGCCAGGCCGAGATCTCCACCCGGCAGTTCAAGCTGGTGCCGCGCCTGCGCTCGGCGTTGATCCTGATCGACGGCAAGCGCAACGACGAAGAACTGCGCAAGCTCATTGCCGCACAGCCGGAGGAGACGCTGCAGGCATTGCAGGACGAGGGCTTCATCGAGGTGGCGGTGGTCACGCCCGACAAGCCGGCTGCGAGGTCGGCGGGTGCGGCTGCAACGGCGCCTGCAGTGTCGGGATCGGAGGCTCGCACGCCCGAGGAATCGCGCCGTCGCGCCGTGCGCTGGATCTCCGACCGCATGGGACCGCTGGGCGACATGGTGAACATGCGCATCGAGGCGGCCAAGTCGCCCGACGAGCTGCAGGCGGCCCTGCTGTCGGCCCGCAACGTGATCCGCGACCAGCTCGGCGCCGCCCGTGCCCTGGAATTCCAGGACGACATCATCACGCCGGCCAACATGTCCGGTACCTCGGGGTTCGGCACGACGGGCGCCTGAACCCGTCGCGTCACCTCGAAGCCTGCCGGGGCAGTTCGTCGATCAGCAGGTCGAGCCAGGTGGCTTCGTCCTGCACGATGCGGATGCGCACCGGCAGGTACTGCAGCCGCGGGGCGATCCAGACTTCGACGCTGCGGTCGCCGCTGCGCAGCACCTCGCGCCGCGGCTTCACGTGAAAGGCCTGCAGCTCGCCGAAGCGGGTGAACAGCGTCTCCTCGCCCACGACGTCGTAGACGAAGTTCGCGATGTAGCGCGGCAAGGCCAGCGGCAGCACGACGCTTTCGCCGGCGCGCAGCTTCTGCGGCGTGACCGAAAACACATAGGTGAGCTGCACGAACTGGCTCGCCGTGTCCTGCAGGCCCGGCGGGCGCGGCAGGCGGCTGCCGTTGGCGAGTTGCACTTCCGTCTCGCCGAAGCGCATGCCGGCTCGCCGCGGTGAACCGAAGGCCACCTTGGTTTCCTGGTCGTAGCGTTGCGGCGCCAGGCCGGCGGGCGTGACACGGCCGTCGCTGCTCATGCGCCAGGTGGCCAGTGGCGCGAAACGCGGCCCGACGAACAGCTCGACATGCACCTGGTAGCGCTCGCCCGCATGCACCCACTCGACCTGGGCCGTGCCTTGCACCTCGCCCTGCCACTGCCCCTTGAACACGTAGTCGATGCGCGTCGAAGCCGGCCAGGAGAAGCCCTCGCCCGGCTGTGAGGCAGCAGCCGATGCAGCGGGCGGCGCCGCTTGTGCCACGTTTGCCGGCGCAGAGGCTGCCGGGTCGGGCGGCTGTGGGACGGAAGCCGCCTCGGCCACTGCCTGCGGCGCAGCGGGCACCGAGGCCGGTGCCTCGGCGGCCGATGCCGCGGATGCGGGCGTGTCGGCCACGGCGGCGACGTGCGAGGCCAGGCGGGCCGGCTTGCGCGGGCGCGGCGGGGGTGAGGGTTTCGCCGTCGCCGGTGCCTCGGCCACTGCCAGCGTGCGAACGTAGGTGGCCTGCAGGCGCGGCGGCAGCCGCGCGGCCTCGTGCAGCAGGGCCATCTGGCTCGCGAAGTGCCGGCCCAGCAGCAGGTGGGCCAGCGCGACGGCGAGCACCAGCGCCACGAAGGCAGCGCGGCGCTGCAACGGCTTCATGGTCGCGACAGCAGCAGCAACGGCGGCCGGGCGCAGGCGCCGGACGTCAACGCGGCGCCAGCCAGGCGGCACGGCGCTTGTTCGCCGGATGGCCCGCCTGCGTGTTGGGCGTGAGGGTCACGGTGCCTTGAGCCGCGGTGGTGGTGGGCAGCGTGAGATGCAGCAGGCGGCCGTCGCGTGCAGCCAGCAGCGGCAGCGGCTGGTCGAAGGCGCGCAGCAGCACCAGGTCGTCGAGCTTGCGCAGGCGCCAGTCGCCCAGGGCGATGAGTTCGTCGCCTGCCGCCAAGCCGGCGGCCTCGGCCGCGCTGCCGCGCAGCACCGACTGCACCTTGAGGCTGCCGTTCGCTTCGTTCACGCGCGCGCCCAGGCGCTGCACCGCCGACGGGGCATCCTGCTTCCAGGCCACGCCGTGGGTTTCGAGCAGCGCGGCCAGCGGCAGCTCGCCGGTGCCGTGCACCCATGCGCCGAGTTCGCGGCGGTAGCTGCGCTTGCCGACCTGTTGCAGCGCGGAGAGGATGTCTGCTTCGTCGATCGGGCCGCCCTGGCTCTGCTGCCACAGCGCCTGCAGCACCGCGTCGAGCGTGCCCTTGCCTTCTCCACGCAGGGTGAGGTCCAGCGCCAGCGCAACCAGCGAGCCCTTGGTGTAGTAGCTCACCGTGGCATTGCTGCTGTTTTCGTCCGGGCGGTAGTACTTGACCCAGGCGTCGAAGCTGGACTGCGCGACGCTTTGCACCTGCCGGCCCGGCGTGCCCAGCACCTGGTTGACCGTCTTGGCTACCAGCTTGAGGTAGCGTGCCTCGTCGATGAGGCCGGCGCGCACCAGGAAGATGTCGTCGTAGTAGGACGTGAAGCCTTCGAAGAACCACAGCAGCTGCGTGTAGTTCTCGCGCGTGTAGTCGTAAGGCGCGAACTCGCGCGGCTTCAGGCGCTTGACGTTCCAGGTGTGGAAGTACTCGTGGCTGATCAGCCCGAGCAGGGTCACGTAGCCCTCGGGCAGGCCCTGCATGCCCGTGCGCGGCAGGTCGCGCCGGTTGGCGATGAGGGCGGTGCTGGCGCGGTGCTCCAGGCCGCCGTAGCCGTCGTCCACCGCGTTGAGCAGGAACACGTAGCGCTTGAAGGGCGGCCTGGCGCCGTCGGGGTGCCAGAAGGCAATCTGGGCTTCGCAGATCTTGCGGGCGTCGGCGAGCAGGCGCTTGCCGTCGAACCCGGGCATGGCGCCGGCCACGACGAACTCGTGCGTGATGCCCGCGGCCTTGAATTCGCCGCGCCAGAAGCGGCCGAGCTCCACCGGGTGGTCGACCAGCTCGTCATAGTCGGCCGCCTCATGCAGGCCGCGGCCGCCCGACCTGGCGGCAGGCAGCGAGGTGGCCACTTCCCAGCCGCGCGGCAGGCTGCCGATCTGCAGCTCGTGCGGCGTGGCTTCGCGGCCGTGCACCCGCAGGAACACGCTGGTGCCGTTGAAGAAGCCGCGTTGCGCGTCGAGCCAGGCGGTGCGCACCGAGGTGTCGAAGGCGTAGACGAGATAGCTCACCGTCAGGGCGCCGCGGCCGTCGCAGTGGGCCACCCAGGTCGCCTTGTCGCGCTGCACCAGCCGCACCGGCCGGCTGCCCTGCTTCGCTTCGAAATGCGAGAGGTGCCGGGCGAATTCGCGCACCAGGTAGCTGCCGGGAATCCACACCGGCAGGCTGAGCACCTGTTCGGCCTCGGGCTCGGCCACTTTGAGCGTGACACGGTAGAGATGCGCGTTGGCGTCGAAGACTTCGATGCGGTATCGGATCATGGTGAGGGCGTGATTCAGCTGCCGGCGGCGGCGAGGAAACAGCACAGTGCTGCCACGGCAGTGAGCCGGAAACGCAGCGTGAGCCAGGTCGCGACGCCCGACGATGCGTAGCTCTTGCGGTCCGCCAGGTAGCAGCCGATGAGGGCCGCTCCCTGCAGCACGAGGCCTGCATAGGCCGGCATCACGACGGCCACCCACGCGACGAACACGAACAGGGCGCTCCATGCAAACGGCACCGGCGATGGCACCGACTGCCGCATCGCCAGCCCCCAATGGGCGCCCGCAAGGAACGACACGGCCAGCGCCGCGTACTTGGCCAGGGCGTCCACCACGTAGGGGTGGGCGTCGGGGCGGACCAGCCACACCAGCAGGGCGCCCAGCACGAAAGGCAGCAGGCCGGCATAAGCCAGCCGGGCGGCCACCGGGGCGGGCCGGGTGGAGCCGGGGACGGAGTGTTGGTGCGCGGGCGAGCGGGCCAGGGCGGTCACGGTGGGGCAGGGGGTCGTGTGAGAAGACGGCGATTGTCGCTGCTGCCCGCGAACGAGGGGATGGGGGCACTCGGCCTTGTGCATCCATCGCCCGCGGGTGGGCGTAGAGCGTTTTGCGGGGAATCGCAGGGCCATCGTCCTGGCGCCAGCCCCTCACGGCCGTTCGCGGATAGTTGCAAATTCAGGAACGGTTGGTTCGCGATTTTGCGATTTATCTTCGAATCCGTGAATTCTAAAGTTACGGCCATGGACGACGCCGGATGCGCATCCACCGACGCCAGCCCACCCAACCTACCCAACCCGGATGTGCGAAAGGAACTGTCATGAACAAGCTGTCTGCCACCGTTGCCACCCTTCTTGTCGCCGTTGCTGCCACGAGCGCACAAGCTGCCGATCCCAAGCCCGAGGACTACGGCGTCTTCCTGGCACCGCAAGCCCAGAGCACGCAAACCCGTGAAGCGGTGCGCGCTCAGGTTCAGCAGCGTGCCCGCACCGAAAGCTGGTTCGCCGAGCGCAACCCCGCCAACAGCGGCGTGTTCCTGCCCACCGTGCAACAGCAGCAGGTGAGCGAGCCGGTGCGTGCCCAGGCTCCGAAGGCCCGCGCCGACGTGCGTGCCGAGTACAACCCGGCCGACTACGGCGTGTTCCTGGCCCCCGCCGCCAAGGAAGCCCAGCCGCAGTACGCGCAAGCCAAGTAAGAGTGACTTGTGACTGGTGATCAGTGACTGTGATCAGTGACGGGTCGCCCACAAGGAACAAAGCCCCGGCACCGCAAGGTGCCGGGGCTTTTGCATTGACCAGTCACAAGTCACTGGTCACCGATCACTGGTCACTACCCTTCCCGTCTGAGCGCCGGGAACAGGATCACGTCGCGGATGTTGGGTGAATCGGTCAGCAGCATCATCAGCCGGTCGATGCCGATGCCGCAGCCGCCGGTGGGCGGCAGGCCGTATTCGAGCGCGCGGATGAAGTCGGCGTCGTAGTACATCGCCTCCTCGTCACCGGCATCCTTGTTGGCGGCCTGGGCGGCAAAGCGCGCAGCCTGGTCTTCCGGGTCGTTCAGCTCCGAGAAGCCGTTGCCGAATTCGCGGCCGGTGATGAACAGCTCGAACCGTTCGGTGATGGTCGGGTCGGTGTCCGAGGCGCGGGCCAGCGGCGACACCTCGACCGGGTAGTCGATGATGAAGGTCGGCTGCCAGAGCTTCTCTTCCACGGCTGCCTCGAACAGGCCGAACTGCAGCTCGGCCAGCGACCAGTGCGCCGGCGGCTCCTCGCCCAGGGCCTTGAGCTTGTCGTGCAGCACCCGGGCGTCGCGCGACTCGGCCTCCGACAGCCCGGCGTACTTGACCAGGGAGTCGCGCACCGACAGGCGCGCGAACGGCGCCTCCAGGTCCACGTCCTGCCCCTGGTACTTCACATGGGCCGAGCCGGTGGCCTTGCGCGCCGCGTGGCGCAGCAGGGCCTCGGTGTAGTCCATCAGGTCGTGGTGGTTCCAGTAGGCCGCATAGAACTCCATCATGGTGAACTCGGGGTTGTGACGCACCGAGATGCCTTCGTTGCGGAAGTTGCGGTTGATCTCGAACACGCGCTCGAAGCCGCCCACCACCAGGCGCTTGAGGTACAGCTCCGGCGCAATGCGCAGGAACATCTCCTGGTCGAGCGCGTTGTGGTGCGTGACGAAGGGCTTGGCGTTGGCGCCGCCCGGGATCGGGTGCAGCATCGGCGTTTCCACTTCGAGGAAGCCGTGCTCGACCATGAACTGGCGGATCGAAGCGACCGCCTTGCTGCGAGCCGCGAAGCGGGCGCGCGCCTGCTCGTCCATGATGAGGTCGACATAGCGCTGGCGGTACTTCAGCTCCTGGTCGGCCATGCCGTGGAACTTGTCGGGCAGCGGCCGCAGATTCTTGGTCAGCAGGCGGATGCTCGACACCTTGATGGTCAGCTCGCCAGTCTTGGTCTTGAAGAGCGTGCCTTCGCAGCCGAGGATGTCGCCCAGGTCCCAGTGCTTGAAGGCATTGAGCGCGTCCATGCCCACGCCGTCGGCCGTCACGTAGATCTGCAGCCGGCCCGAGCCGTCCTGCAGCGTGGCGAAGCATGCCTTGCCCATCACGCGCTTGAGCATCATGCGGCCGGCGATGCAGGCGACCAGCGGATGCGATTCGAGCTCCTCGTTGGTCTTGCCTTCGTGCTGCCGGTGCAGGTCGGCCGCATGGTCGCGCGGCTTGAAGTCGTTGGGAAAGGCCACGCCCTGGGCGCGAATGGCGGCGAGCTTTTCGCGGCGCTCGGCGATCAGCTGGTTGTCGTCGGCTGCGACGGGGGCGGCTTGCGGTTGGGGCGTGGAGGTCATCGTCAACTCGTTGAATTTGCTGGCAATTTTAGGGCCGCGCCCGCGGTGCCCCGGTAAACTTGCCGCTTTGCCCGGCTTCCCTCGAGTGGGCGCACGGTTTTCCATGAGTGCACCGCATCCCGTCACTGACAGAAAGATCCGCTTCGCCCTGGTGGGCTGCGGCCGCATTTCGAGGAATCACATCGCGGCCCTCGAGCGCCACACCGGACGCGCCGAACTGGTCGCGGTGTGCGACAACAGGGCGGACGTGCTCGCGGCAACGGCCGCTGCGACCGGCGCCGCCGCTCATGCCTCGCTCGATGCGCTGCTGGCCGCAAGCGACGCCGACGTGGTCATCTTGGCCACCCCGAGCGGGCTGCATTCGCGGCAGGCCATCAAGGTGGCCCAGGCGGGCCGGCACGTGCTGACCGAAAAGCCGATGGCCACCAAGTGGGACGAAGGCATGGCCATGGTGCGCGCCTGTCGGGACGCCGGGGTGAAGCTGTTCGTCGTGAAGCAGAACCGCCTCAACGCCACCATGCAGCGGCTCAAGCAGGCCATCGATCAGGGACGCTTCGGCCGCATCGTGATGGCCAACGTCAACGTGTTCTGGACGCGCCCGCAGAGCTACTACGACGAGGCACCGTGGCGCGGCCGCTGGGACATGGACGGCGGCGCCTTCATGAACCAGGCCAGCCACTATGTGGACATGGTCGACTGGCTCATCGGGCCGGTGGACAACGTTCATGCGTACACCGCCACCCTGGCGCGCGACATCGAGGCCGAGGACACCGGCGTGATGTCGCTGCGGCTGCGCTCCGGCGCGCTCGCCTCCATCAACGTCACCATGCTCACCCACGGCAAGAACTTCGAAGGCAGCATCACGTTGCTCGGCGAGCGCGGCACGGTGCGCATGGGCGGCGTGGCGGTCAACGAGATCCAGCACTGGGAATTCGACGAGCCGCGCCCCGAAGATGCGGACGTTCGCAACGCCAGCTACGCGACGCCCTCGGTCTACGGCTTCGGGCACCCGCTCTACTACGACAACGTGATCCGCACGCTGCGCGGCGAGGCCAGCGCCGAAGTGGACGGCTACGAGGGCCTGCGCTCGCTCGAAGTCATCATCGCGGCCTACCGCTCGGCACGCGACGGCGTGCGCGTCGGCCTGCCGCTGGTCTTCTGACATGGCCTACTGGAAACACGACAGCGCCATCGTGGACGACGGTGCGCAGCTCGGCGAAGGCACCAAGGTCTGGCACTTCTGCCATGTGAGCGCCGGGGCCCGCATCGGCGAGCGCTGCGCACTGGGGCAGAACGTCTTCGTCGGCAACGACGTGCAGATCGGCCGCAACGTGCGCATCCAGAACAACGTCTCCGTCTACGACGCCGTGACGCTGGAAGATGACGTGTTCTGCGGCCCCAGCATGGTGTTCACCAACGTCTACAACCCCCGTGCCGCCGTTTCGCGCAAGAGCGAGTACCGCCGCACGCTGGTGCGGCAGGGCGCCACACTGGGCGCCAACTGCACGATCGTGTGCGGCGTCACCATCGGCCGCCACGCCTTCGTGGGCGCCGGCGCCGTGGTGCAGAAGGACGTACCCGACTTCGCGCTGGTGGTGGGCGTGCCGGCCCGGCGCATCGGCTGGATGAGCCGCCACGGAGAGCGCCTGGCCCTGCCCGTCCGGGGCGAGGGCGAAGCTGCCTGCCCGTCCACCGGCGAGCGCTACCGCCTGCACGGCGACACGCTGCAACCTCTCGAATGAGCCCCCCATGCAATTCATCGACCTCAAGTCGCAGTACGCGGCCCTGAAGACGTCCATCGACGCGCGCATCCAGCGGGTTCTCGACCATGGCCAGTACATCATGGGGCCGGAGGTCCGCGAACTCGAGGAGGCGCTCCAGGCATACACCGGCGCCCGTCACTGCATCACCGTGGCCAGCGGCACGGAAGCCTTGCTGATCTCGCTGCTGGCACTGGACCTGAAGCCCGGCGACGAGGTCATCACCACCCCGTTCACCTTTGCCGCCACCGCCGAGATGATCGTGCTGCTGGGCGGCTGGCCGGTGTTCGTGGACATCGAACCCGACACCTGCAACATCGATGCGAGCCTCATCGAGGCCGCTATCACGCCGCGCACGCGCGCCATCATGCCGGTGAGCCTGTACGGCCAGGTGGCCGACATGGAAGCCATCAACGCCGTTGCGTCCCGCCACGGCCTGTCGGTGATCGAAGATGCCGCGCAGAGCTTCGGGGCCACCTACCAGGGTCGTCGCAGCTGCAATCTGTCCACCTTCGGCTGCACCAGCTTCTTTCCCAGCAAGCCGCTGGGCTGTTATGGCGATGGCGGCGCCGTCTTCACCAATGACGACGAATTGGCGCAGGCCTGCCGCGAGCTGCGGGTGCACGGTCAGAGCGCCCGTTACACGCACACGCGTGTCGGCGTCGGCGGGCGCATGGACACGCTGCAGTGTGCGGTGGTGCTGGCCAAGCTGGAGCGCTTCGAATGGGAGCTGCAGCAGCGGCTGGCCATCGGTGCGCGCTACCACGAGCTGCTGGCCGCCGTGCCCGGCGTCCAGCGACTGGCGGTGCGGCCGGACCGCAACTGCGTCTGGGGCCAGTACACCGTGCTGGTGCCCGACCGCGCACGTGTGCAGGCCGCCCTGCAGGACGCCGGCATCCCGACTGCAGTGCACTACCCGAAGCCGCTGCATCGCCAGCCGGCCTACAGGGGCTTCGCACCGGCTCGCAACCTTCCGCACAGCGAGACGGCGGCCGAGCGCGTGCTGAGTCTGCCGATGAGCGCGGACCTGTCCACGACCGATCAGGACCGGGTGCTCGTGGCGCTGCGCCGGGCGCTGGCGGCCTGACCCTCCGGCATGGCGACACCAGCCCTGATGCACGCACCCGCAGCCGACACAGGTTCGCCACCCGGGCTGCTGCGAGCGGTGCTCACGCTGCTGGCCGGCGGCGCTCTGGCGCAGTTGCTGCCGCTGCTGCTGGGGCCGCTGCTGACGCGGCTCTACACGCCGCAGGATTTCGGCCTGTACCACCTGTTCATGGCGGTGGCCACCAATGCGGCGGTGGTCGCGTGTGCGCGCTACGAGTTCGCGCTGCCGCTGGCGCGCGACGACAACGAGGGCCGGTCCCTCCTGGCGTTGTCGGCTTGGCTGCTGCTGCTGACCACCCTCCTGTGCGCGGCGGGCGCGGTCGTGTGGTGGGCACGGACCGGCGCAACCTGGGTGTTGTGGCTGCCGGTCGCCGTGCTGGCGCTGGGCGCCATGTCGGTGGCCACGCTGCTCGCCACGCGCGAGCAGCGCTTCAAGGCGCTGGCGGCGAGCCGCGTGGTGCAGCACGGCGGGGGCGCCCTGGCGCAGGCGGCCGCGGGCGTGGCCCAGGCGGGGCTCGCCGGCCTGATCGTGGCGCCCCTCGCCGCTGCCGGCGCGGCGGTGCTGCTGCTCATGGCGCAGGCGCGCCTGCGGCTGGCGGCCTGGTGGCAGGTGCCGCGGGCGCAATTGCTCGCGGCGGCGCGGCAGCACCGCAGCTTCCCGTTGCTGAACACGCCGCACGCCTTCAACGGCGCGCTGCTCGACACGCTGTCGCTTTCGCTCATCGCGGCCATGGCCGGGGCGCCGGCCGCCGGCTTCTGGGGGCTCACGCTGCGCTACCTCAAGGCGCCGGCCACGCTGGTGGGCAGTGCGGTGTCGCAGGCGCTGTACCCGCGTCTCGCGCAGTCGCAAGGGCTGGCCACCGCAGCTGCTCGCGCCGACGTCGTGCGGGTCATGCTGATGCTCGGCCTCATCGCGGCGCCGCTGGTGCTTGCGTTGTGGCTCGCCGGGCCCTGGGCCTTTGCCCGGCTCTTCGGCGAGGAATGGCGGGCAGCCGGCGATCTGGCGCGAGGCCTTGCGCTCTACATCGGCGTGCACTTCGTCGCGTCGCCGCTCGCGGTGGTGACGATGGCCTGGAACGCGCAGGGATGGGCCTTGCGCTACTCGATGCTCGGCCAGCTCATGTTCCTGGCCGGCCTGGCCGCCGGCCTCTGGACGGGCGGTCTGCAGGGCGCGGGCTGGGGCGTGTCGGCCGCCACGCTGCTGTACTTCGGCTGGTACTTCTGGAAGCTCGCCACCTGGCCGCTCGCGGTGCCGCCCCAGGCAGGGGAGCCTGGGTGAACGTCTCGCTGCGGGCCGCTCTCAACCGCTGGCGCCGCCGCCTCGCGCGCGGGCTGCTGTTTCGCATGGTCTTCGGCGAGGGCTCACAGGGCCGGCTGCTTCCGCACGCACGCATCTCGCCCTCCACCTTCATCGAGCATGAAGAGCGTCTCGTGCTGGCCGACCACGTCTACATCGGCCCGTTCAACTACATCGAGGCCAGCGGCGGCGTCACGCTCGAAGAAGGCGTGCAGATCACGAGCCACGTCGCCATCGTCACGCACAGCTCGCACCGCGCGATGCGGCTGCTCGGCCGTGCGTATGCGACCGGTGGCGCCGGCCCCATCCCGCCCGGCTGGGTGGCCGGGCCGGTGCGCATCGGCGCCTACAGCTTCATCGGCCCGCATTCGGTCATCGAAGCCGGTTCCTGGCTCGGTCGCGGCACCATCGTGAGGGCCGGCAGCGTGGTGCGCGGCGAGTTTGCGGACTTCGCCGTACTGGCCGGCAGCCCGGCGCAGGTGGTGGGCGATTCGCGGGCGAAGGACGAAGCCCTGCTGGCGCGGCACCCCGAGCTGCGCGCGCTCTACGACGAGTGGGCAGGGGAGCGCTGATGGCCAGCACCCGCCTGCGCTACGCCCTGGTCGGCGACGGCGAAAGCCCGCACCTGCTGAAGTGGGCCCGTGCCCTGCAGCCGCATGTGGAGCTCTGGGTCGCCTCCAGCCGCAACTTCCTGCCGGAGTTCGCCACGCTGCTGCCGCTGCACCGGCAGCTCGCCCTGGGCGCCGAGCCGGCCCACGCCGGCGACAACTTCGGCCTGATGCTCAAGCTGCCCGCGCTCGGGCGCTTCCTGCAGCGGGCCGACGCCGACTGGATCAACCCGCACTACCTCACCTCGCACGGCACGCTGGCCTGGGCCGCGCGGCGCGGCTGGCGCCTGCGCGGCCGCCTCGTCGGCTCGGCCTGGGGCAGCGACATCCTGCTCACGCCGCAACGGCACGGCGTGTACCGCTGGCTCACCCGCCAGGTGCTGCAGGCCTGCGATCTGTCGACCAGCGATTCGCAGCACATGGCGCAATGCATGCGCGAGCTGGGCGCGAAGGAGGTGATGGTCTTCCCGTTCGGCCTGGAGCGCCTGCCGCCGCCTTCGCCCGGCAAGCAGCCCTGGCTCTTCTATGCCAACCGCGGGCTGGAGCCGCTGTACCGCCCGCAGCGTGTGCTCGAAGCGTTTGCCGCGGTGGCAGCCGTTCAGCCGGCTGCGAAGCTGGTGGTGGCCAATGACGGCTCGCTGCGTGCCGCGCTCGAAGCCTGGGTGCAGGCGCAGGGCCTGGCCGGCCGGGTGCAGTTCGTGGGGCGGCTGGCGGCGGCCGAGCAGGAGCGCCACTACGCCCGCGCGCAGTGGTACCTGAGCCTGCCCGAAAGCGACTCGGTGGCCGTGTCGGTGCTCGAGGCCATGGGGCATGGCTGCATCCCGCTGCTGTCGGACCTGCCGGCCAACCGCGAACTGGTGGAACCCGGGCGCAACGGCCTGATCCTGCGCGATGCGGAGCTGGCGGCGCTGCCCGACCTCGAGGTGCTGCTGGGCAGGGCCCAGACCATCGCCAGGGACAACCGGGCGTGGGTGCAGCAACACGGCCTGTTCGCCCCCGCCATCGCCCGGCTGCTCGCCCGCCTGCGCGAGGCCGCGCCCGGGGGGCCGGCATGAACATCCTTTACCTCAACCACTACGCCGGCAGCCCCGCACTCGGCATGGAGTACCGCCCGTACTACCTGGCCCGCGAATGGGTGCGCGCCGGGCACCGGGTGACGATGGTGGCCGCCAGCTATTCGCACGTGCGGGCGCGCCAGCCGGAAGTGGGCGACCAGCCGAAGGCCGAGGCCATCGACGGCATCGACTACCGATGGTTCCCGACCCCGCCCTACCAGGGCAACGGGCTGGGCCGCGTGAAGAACATCTGGGCCTTCCTGCGCCGTGTGTGGGCTGCGGCCGGCACCCTCGTGCGCGACATGCGGCCCGACCTGGTGATCGCCTCCAGCACCTACCCGATGGACATCTGGGTGGCGCGCCGCATCGCGCGCAAGGCCGGCGCCAGGCTGGTGTACGAGGTGCACGACCTGTGGCCGCTGTCGCCGATCGAGCTGTCGGGCATGTCGAGGCGGCACCCGTTCATCATGCTGTGCCAATACGCCGAAGACACGGCCTACCGGACGGCCGACGTGGTGGTGTCCATGCTGCCCAAGGTGCACGACTACATGGCCTCGCGCGGGCTGGCCCTGCACAAGCTCGCCATCGTGCCCAACGGCATCACGCTCGACGAATGGCAAGGCGAGCCGCAGCCCCTGCGCTCCGATGTGGAGGCCGCGCTGCGGGTCGCACGCGACGCCGGCCGCAAGGTGGTGGGCTATGCCGGCTCGCACGGCCTGCCCAACGCGCTGGACACCCTGCTCGATGCGGCGGCGCTGCTGCGCGACGCGCCGCTGCAGATCGTGATGGTGGGCGACGGCCATGAGAAGCAGCGCCTGGCGCAGCGTGTGCAGCGCGAAGGGCTGGCGAACGTGACCATGCTCACGCCCATTCCCAAGGCCCAGATCCCGAGCTTCCTCGCCGCCATCGACATGGCCTACATCGGCTGGCAGCGCGTGCCGATCTACCGCTTCGGCATCGCACCCAACAAGCTCATGGACTACATGATGGCTTCGGTGCCGGTGCTGCATTCGGTGGAGGCGGGCAACGACCCGGTGGCCGAGGCGGGCTGCGGCGTGACGGTGGCGCCCGAGTCGCCGCAGGCAGTGGCCGAAGGCCTGCGAAGGCTGGCGGCCATGAGCGACGGCCAACGCCGCGAGATGGGCCAACGCGGCCGGGCGTTCGTGCTGGCACACCACACCTACCCGGTCCTGGCGCAGCGCTTCCTGCAGGCATGCGCCGCGCAGCCATGAGCTCGCCGCACGAAGAAACCCGGGCCGTGGCAGAGCGCTATGCGCGCCGCGCTGCCATGGCAGGCGATCGCTACAGCCTGCTCAAGCCCGACGTCTGGCAGACGGTGCAGGAGCGACAGCGCGCCATGCTGAAGCTGTTCGCGTCGCTGGGCTGGCATGACCTGTCGGCGCGCCGCGCCACCGAAGTCGGCTGCGGCGCAGGCGGCAACCTGCTGGAGCTGTTGCGCTTCGGCTTCATGCCGGAAGGCCTCACCGGCATCGAGTTGCTGCCGCAGCGCCATGCGCAGGCGCGAGCCGTGCTGCCGGCTGCGGTGACCCTGCATCTCGGCGATGCGACGACCGCCGGCGTCGAGCCCGCAAGCCAGGACGTGGTGCTGCAGGCCACCGTCTTCTCTTCGCTGCTGGACAAGAGCTTCCAGCAGGCGCTCGCCGATGCGATGTGGCGCTGGGTCAAGCCGGGCGGCGGCGTGCTTTGGTACGACTTCACCTTCGACAACCCCCGCAATCCCGACGTGCGCGGTGTGCCGCTCTCGCGGGTGCGTGAGCTCTTCCCGCAGGCGCGGCTGCGCGCGCGGCGCGTCACGCTGGCGCCGCCGCTGGCCCGCGCGCTGTGCCGGCTGCACCCCGCGCTCTACACTGCCGCCAACACCGTGCCGCTGCTGCGCAGCCACGTGCTGTGCTGGATCGGCAAGTCCCTGTGAATCGACTCGACATGAGCCAACCCTTTCTTCCCTTTGCCCTGCCCGAGATCGGTGACGAAGAGATCGCCGAGGTGGTGGACACGCTCAAGTCCGGCTGGGTGACCACCGGTCCCAAGGCGAAGCGCTTCGAGCAGGCGTTCACCGAGTTCCTGGGCGATCCGTCGCTCGAGTCCATCGCCGTCAACTCGGCCACCGCAGGGCTGCACCTCGCACTGGAGGCGCTAGGCATCGGCCCCGGCGACGAGGTCATCACCACCACGCACACCTTCACCGCCACCGCCGAGGTGGTGCGCTACCTCGGCGCCGACGTGAAGCTGGTGGACATCGACCCGGCGACGCTGAACATCGACCCCCAGGCGGTGGAAGCCGCCATCACGCCGCGCACCAGGTGCATCATGCCGGTGCACTACGCCGGCCTTGCGGCCGACATGCCGGCCCTCCTGGCCATCGCCCGCAAGCACGGCCTCAAGGTGGTGGAAGACGCCGCGCATGCGCTGCCCACCACGGTGGGCGGCCGGCTGGTGGGCACGCTGCAAAGCGACGCCACGGTGTTCAGCTTCTACGCCAACAAGACCATCACCACCGGCGAGGGCGGCATGCTGGTCACGCGCGACCCCGAGCTCGCGAAGCGGGCCAAGGTGATGCGCCTGCACGGCATGAACCGCGATGCGTTCGACCGCTTCACCGCCAAGGTGCCGAGCTGGTACTACGAGATCGTCGCGCCGGGCTTCAAGTACAACCTCACCGACATCGCCGCTGCGCTGGGCCTGCAGCAGCTCAAGCGGGCGCATGCCTTCCAGCGCAAGCGCGCCGAGCTGGCCGCCCGCTACGACGAGGCACTGAGCGGCCTGCCGCTGGTGCTGCCGCCGCAGCCGGCCGAAGGCGACGTGCACTCGTGGCACCTCTACGTCGTGCGGCTGGCCGATGGCGCCGCGGTGTCGCGCGATGTCTTCATCGAGAAGCTGTTTGCCGCCGGCATCGGCTGCAGCGTCCACTACATCCCGCTGCACCAGCACCCGTACTGGCGCGATCGCTACGGGCTGTCGCCGGAGCAGTTTCCGCGCAGCCAGCATGCCTACGAGCGCATGGTGAGCCTGCCGCTGTACACCCGCATGACCGGCGCCGACGTCGAGCGGGTGGCCGCGGCCGCGCGCGAAGCCCTGCGCGGCTGAATGAACCTCGCGTTGCGATGGCCAAGCGCTTGATGGACATCCTGCTGGCGGGCATGGGCTTGCTGGTTCTGCTGCCGCTGTTCATCGCACTGGCCGCGTGGATCCGGCTGGACTCGCCCGGGCCGGTGTTCTTCCGCCAGGAGCGCGTGGGCCGCCATGGCCGGGTGTTCCGCATCCACAAGTTCCGCACCATGGTGAGCGACCCGCGCCTTGCACACCGGCAGATCACCGTGGGCGCAGATCCGCGCATCACCCGGGCAGGGCAGTGGCTGCGCCACAGCAAACTCGACGAGCTGCCGCAGCTCATCGATGTACTGCGCGGCGACATGAGCCTCGTCGGCCCGCGCCCCGAAGTGCCGCGCTACGTGGCGCAATACCCGGCGGCCCTGCGCGAGAAGGTGCTCTCGGTGCGGCCGGGCATCACCGACCTCGCCTCGCTGGAGTTCCGTCGCGAAAGCGAACTGCTCGCGAAGGCGGCCGACCCAGAGCGCGAGTACGTCGAGGTGGTGATGCCCCAGAAGCTGCGCTATGCGGCGCAGTACGTCGACGAGGCGTCGCTCGCGACCGACCTGCGCATCATCGGACTCACCCTCAAGACGCTCGTGAGCGGCTGACGACCCAAGAAGACTCCATGGCCTGGCAACAGCTCGACGGCTTTCTCACCCGCATCCGCCCCTGGCGCCAACCCCTGTCGCTGCTGCTCGACGCTTGCGTCATCGCGGCGGCGTGGAACATCACCTACCTGTTCCGCCTGGGCTTCGAGCGCTGGATCAGCGCACGGCCCGGCTATGACGGCTGGGTGCTGCTGGGGCTCGTGGCGCTGTACCTGGCGGTGTTCATGCTGCTCGGCGTGCCCCGAGGCATGTGGCGCTTCTCAGGCTTCGGCGAGGTGAAGCGCCTCACCATGGCGTGCTTCATCGCCGGCGTGGTGGGCGCTGTGGTGGTGCTGATGGTGCAGCTCACCAAGGTGCCCCGGGCAGTGCTGGCGCTGCACCCGGTGGTGAGCCTGATGGGCCTGTGCATGGTGCGCATTGCCTATCGCATGCTCTACGAACACATGCGGGGGCGCATCACCGGGAGCTCACAGGAAACCCGCCGCGCGCTGGTGATGGGGGCGGGGGACGCGGCCAGGTTGCTGATCGTCGGCGTCCAGCACCAGGGCTGGGTGGTGGTGGGGCTGCTCGACGACGATCCGGCCAAGCGCGGGGCGCGGGTGAACGGCGTGCCGGTGCTGGGGCCGCTCGACTCGGCCACGCACTGGGCTGCGCTGCATGGCATCAGCCACGTCGTGGTGGCCATGCCCTCGGCCAGCGGCAGTGAGCGCCGGCGCGCGCTCGACCTGGCGGCGCAGACGCATCTGCCGGTGCTCACCGTGCCGTCGGCCGAAGAACTGCGCGAAGGCCGCAAGGTGGCCAATGTGCGCGACATCGAGCCTGAAGACCTGCTGGGACGCGAGCCCGTGGTGCTGGACGAGGGCGGCATCTCCGGCACGCTGAGCGGCAAGACGGTGCTGATCACCGGCGCCGGCGGCTCCATCGGCAGCGAGCTGTGCCGCCAGGTGGCGCGCTATGGCCCGAGCCGCATCGTGCTATACGAGCTGAGCGAGTTCGCGCTGTACTCCATCGAGCAGGAACTGAGCGAGACCTTCCCGCACCTGCCGCTGGTGCGGCTGATCGGCGACGTGAAGGACGCCGAGCACCTGCGCCTCACCTTCGAGCGCTACAAGCCGCAGGTGGTCTTTCATGCAGCCGCCTACAAGCATGTGCCGCTCATGGAAGAGGAAAACGCCTGGGCGGCCCTGCGCAACAACACGCTGGGGACCTACCTGGCGGCCAAGGCCGCAGGCGAGGCGGGCGTGGAGCGCTTCGTGCTCATCAGCACCGACAAGGCGGTGAACCCGACCAACGTGATGGGGGCCACCAAGCGCGCCGCCGAGATCGCCATTTCGCAGCTCGCGGCGCAGGGCGGCTTCAGGACCCGCTTCATGGCCGTGCGCTTCGGCAATGTGCTGGGCTCCAGCGGCAGCGTGATCCCGAAGTTCAAGGAGCAGATCGCCAAGGGCGGTCCGGTGACGGTGACGCACCCGGAGATCACCCGCTACTTCATGACGATTCCCGAGGCGGCGCGGCTGGTGCTGCAGGCCGCGGCGATCGGCGAGACGGGGCAGGTGTATGTGCTCGACATGGGCGAGCCGGTGAAGATCGTGGACCTGGCCCGGGACATGATCCGCATGGCCGGTCACACGGTGGACGAGATCTCGATCAGCTTCTCCGGCCTGCGGCCGGGGGAGAAGCTGTATGAGGAGCTGCTGGCGGATGCGGACAGCACCTTGCCCACGCAGCACCCGCGCCTGCGCATTGCACGCCTGAACCAGGGGGCTGCGCTAGGGGACGTCGGCGAGTGGCTGGCGAGCGCCGCGCATGAGCACGGCGATCTCGTCATTCGCGACCGGCTGCGTGCACTGGTGCCGGAGTTTTCGGCCTGAGAGTGCCCCTGCGGCCTCAGCGCTCCTGCGTCGAAACCAGGCCGGCCTGCGGGTCCATGCGCACGCGCAGGCCTTGCTTCGAGGGCCGCACCACCAGGTCGCCCGTCGCATCGACCGGGACATTGAGCCGGTCCGATGGGTCGGGGCGGAGCCTGAGTTGCGCCCCGCTGCCTGCCGGCCGGAACGACCACGTCAGGCCGCGGTTCGTGGCCTGGGGCGGCAGGCGGATCGCGGCGCCCGAGGCTTGTGTGATCGTGTAGCCGGCCAGCGAGCGGGTCGCCACCACGTCGTCGGCCGGGACGTCGCTCGCCACCTGTTCGGTCGAGTACTCCACGCTCGATTCGTCCAGGTCGGTGGCCGCGACCAGGTGCCCCCGTCCGCTGGTGGGCTTGAGACCGACGCCGACGCAGTCGCGCAACGTGATGCGGGTCGCATGACCCACGCCGCTCTGGCCGGGTGTGCCGTAGATGTAGACAGGGCTGTAGGTGAGTTGCTGGCCGCGCGTGTCGCGCACGCGGACCCGGCTGGCTTGCAGGTTGCCGAAATTGGCGCCGCCCAGATGCGAGGCCCAGATGACGAGACCGCTGCGCTCTTCGGGGGCCTGCGCGCCCGCGCTCGCAGAACCCGGATTCACGATTTCCACGTCGTCGATCTGGACCAGCGGGGCACGGTCCGCGTCCCAGCGGTCCAGACGGATGCCCGAGTGACCTGGATTCACGATCCTTGCGTTGCGGATCTTCACCTGGCCGCTGACGCTCTTTCCCCATGTTCCGCCGAACCCGGCAAGGCGAATTCCCGCGCTGGCCCCCTGCAAGCCATCTTGCTCGGAGGTGAAGTCGACCACCTCGACGCTTGCGCTGACGTCGGCGCGGTTGGCGTACGACTGCAGGACGATGAGCAGTCCCCCGCCTCGATTGTTCCGTGTGCGGACGCCGAGAAGCCGGACGTTGCGGATGACGTCATCGCTGTTGTTGGGCTCGATGTCGATGCCGTACTGAGGCGCCGTGCCGGCAGTCGATTCGAAGATGCCACCGCGCACCTCGATGTCCTCCCCGGAAACGATCGAGAGACCCTGGCGCCGGTTGTTGATCGCCCGGCAGTTGTTGAGCAACACGCGCCGGCTGTGGGTGCCGGGCTTGCCCGAGCGGCCGATGTAGAAGCCATCGCCACCGCTGTCGCGCGACACCAGATCGTGGATCTGCACGTCCGAGCTGCCGAAGATGAACACCCCGTGGCGCTGCTCACCTTCCTTGTATTCGGCCTTTGGCATCTGCACCGTCGCGCCATTGCCCATGATGGTCACGTTCGTCGCATTGGTGATGTTGAGCAGGCGGTCATTGGGACCGAATCCCGACTTGGCCTTCAGCACCGTGCCGGGTGCCAATTCGATGCGTACGTTGGACGGCACCGTCACCGGTCGCAGCGTCAACTCGATGGCTGGCACGACGAGCGTGCCACCGACTGCCGCCGTGAGGGCCGCGACAAAGGCGTCCGTGTCGTCGGCTCCGGGCTCGGTCACGTACTGGCTGAGCTGCACCTTCGGGCCGGGCGAAGCGGCAGGTGCTGCCCACGCCGCGGGCGCCAACGCCAGCGCCGAGGCGGCGAGCAGCCAATCCCGCCTGCCGAATGTGTACCGAATCGTGTCCATGGCCATCCTTGTCCGGGAGCTGCGATGGCCACCGATGCTAATCGGTCGTCGCGCCGACGAAGGGAAGTCGCGTCATGCCCCGTCCTTCGATGAGGCTCAGGTAGCTGAGATAGGTACTGTTTGCGGCCGGCGCCTGTCGAAGGGTTGCCCGCAGGCGGGTCGTGGGCGAAGAAGTGGCCGGCAGCGTGATCCACTGCGAGGTCGCCACGTCGGTCGCGCTGAGGGGAATCCAGTTGATGCCGTCGTGGATCTGCCAATCGGCGAAAAGGCCCTCGTTTGTCGCCCGCAGCATTCCCGGGAGGCCAGGCGTCCGCGGCAGCGAGATCTCGGCGTAGGCCCGCACGCCCGCTGCGGCGGCAAGCCCCCAGGTGCCTTGGTAGGAGTTGCCATAGCCTGAGATCACGCTCACACCCGGCTTGCCCCTTTGGAGGCTGTAGCTGGTTGCCACCCTCTGCGGGCCCTGTGGATCACAGAGAGCAGAGCCGATGACCAGTTCCTTCATGCCGCCGGCGGTGTTGACGCTCAACTGGCGCTGGCAGGTGCCGCTGTCGTCCGCGTAGTCCACTGATACGGCGCCGGTGGGGTCACCGAAGATGCCAGGGTTGAACTGCATGCCGATGTCCACGGCCACCAGGTTCTGGCTTTGCGGGACCACGGCCGTCAGGTCCGAGAGGTGGCGGAGAACCCGCAGTTGTTGAGCCGACACCGTCCAGGTATTCGAGGTGAAGTCGCCGATGCGCCAGGTATTGCCGTCCGAGGTCAGCCACATGTCCTCGGGAGTGATCGGCTTGCTGAAGTGAAAGACCAGGTCCTGTATCGGATAGGGCAGGTCATTCAGCGGGATCGTCCGGTTGCCTTCGCTGTCCTCCTGGAAGGCTCGTGGGCCGCTCGCAGACCAGACCCGCTTGAACACCACCTTGCCGACGGCAGGTGCATGGTTGCCATCCGCTGTGCTGCCGTCGCTGTTGCGCCACTGGAGCGGAACATAGGCCGAGGACTGCTGGAAGGCCATCTTCTCGTTCGGGTAGAGGACGTAGCTCGAGTTCGAGAATGCCTCGTGATAGCCCCAGACGGATTCCCCGACGATGCCCGAGAAGTAGAAGGCACGAATGGACTGCTCGGGGTGTTGGGTCGAACTCCAGATCGGCAGGGTCCCACCAGGCTGGGCTTCGAAATACTCGCCCTTGGGCGTCTCCGCGGTGTAGCGGGTCACGTTCTCAAGCGACACCGGTGTGCTGTTGGTGGTCCAGGCGCTCAGGGGTAGCTGGCCCTCCCCCCAGAATCGGAAGCGCAGGTCCGGGTCCAGGATGAACATCCTGCCGCCCACCGTGAATTCCGGGAACTCATGGGCCGCGGTCGTCCTCACCCGAGCCGGGATGTCGAGAAGGGATCCGAGGTAGGCCAGTGCCCGGGATGCATTCGAGCAGCACTCGGAGCCATAGCCTCGCACCAGCAGGACGGGATCGTAGATGTTCTCTGCTTCCCGGCCGGGCGAGCAGACGTGAACCGTCGCGTTGGACAGGTCCTTCCAGGCTGCCTCGAGCAGCCTTGCCCGGCTGCTTTCGGATGCATCCGTCGGCAGGTTGCCGAGCCGGGCGAGGCTGTTCAGGTAGCCGGGCCAGTCCACGTAGTCGGGCTTGCCCGCCCCGACCAGCCTGGGGTTGAGCAATGGGAGGAAGCCCGTGTTCACCACGGAGATCGAGGTGCCGGGACTGAGGGTGAACGTCTCGCTCTCGGTTTCGAGGCTGATGCTCGGCTCCGTCGGCTCGCCGACGACGATGGTGTATGACACGCGGTCGCTGTCGCCGGTTGCGTCGCGCACGGTCAGGCTCACCGTATGGCTTCCGGCCTCCAGGGTGAGGGTGTCGCCTTCGCTGTAAGGCTTGTCGTTGACGACCCAGGAACGCGTTGCCGTCGCGAGATCGAACCCGGTGATCACCGATTCGAGCTTCGCGGAATATGGGCTTGGGTAAATGCCTTTGAAGGGGGCTGCCGACAGGATGCCGAAGCTCGTGATGTCGCTGCCGCTGGGGCGGTAGGTGTAGGCGGCAGGGAGCCTGGCCAGCCCTCCGTCCGAGTTGAACACCTGGATGTCCACGCTCCCGTGCTCATGGGCAGGGGTCACACACGTGAGAGATGAAGAACTGAGCGCCGTGGTGTCTTCGCAGGCCTGCCCATCCACCTTCACCTGGGTGCTGGAAGAGAAACCCTGCCCGGTCAGCTGGATCCTCGTGCCCCCCGCGGCGCTGCCGCGAACCGGAAACACCGAGTCGAGGCTCACGGGCGCCGGACCGTCGGCCCCGCCCCCGCCGCAACCGGCAAGCCCCGTCACGCACAACGCGAGGCTGAGTCGCTGGCCGATCCGCAGGAATCGGCGACCAAGCGTATTCGCCGGCATGTCGTTCACTTTGAAAACTTGATGAATCCTGCACTTTATCGGAGGCGTCACACGAGCTGTAAGGAAGATCCGCACAGCTTGTGTCGTGTTGCCTCCGCGGCGGTCAGGACATGGAGAGGCGTTGGGTCAGGTTGAACAGCTCGGCCACGTGCACCGGGGGCGCGGGCAGGGCTTCCTGGACGTCCGGGGAGACGAATGCGAATCCACGGGTGCTGTGCATGCCGTTCTTGATGGCGACGAAGGCGACCAGTTCACCGAAGCGCTCGATCCGTCCGTTCGCAGTCACGATGGCGTCGTCCGGCGTGATCTCGTCGGGGTAGGTGAGGGTGGCGAACAAGCCGCGCTCGCGCAGCTCGATCTCGCCGAAGACCACGGCCCCCGTCCGCTCCATCCGCATGGCGCCCAACGCTTCGGCGGCCGCCTGGGCCTGGGCGTTGTCGTCGAAGAACACTTCGAAGTCGCGCGTCATGCGGGGCAGCACCCGCTGGCACGAGATGCCGGCAAGGCTGAGGAAGCGGGCATGTTCCTTGAGCCGGTAGTAGTACTTCACCCGGTCGTAGGGCACCTGGGTCAGGCCGGTGGCGACCATCAGCCGCACGCCCTGGCGGGTGAGTGCCAGGTAGTCGCCCAGGATGCGGTCGTACACCTTCAGCATGTCACGCACCGGATCGGCCTCGGGGGCGATATACCAGGCCGGATTCGCCGAGGACTTGCGGTCGATTTCGGCGTTGAAGAAGTAGTGATGCTGGATGTGGGCCCCGGCGTTGAGGAACACGAAAGACACGTCCGGGCGGGCGCGCCGCCAGAGCGACCGGTGCACGAGGTGAATCAGCTGATCGAGGATGAGCGACTTGGTCCAGGGCTTGCGCCGCGTGCCGCGGATCAGGCGAAGCAGGTCGGTCGTGCCCCGGAAGTGGAAGCTGCGCAGCACGGCCTCGGCCAGCGTGAACAGGGAGCGCTTGGTGATACGGCCCGAGGCGTTGTCGTTCACGGTCTGGCGCAGCATCTCGGTGAGGCGGCGGGAGAAGCCTGAACCGTCCGAGGGCGTATCGGTCCACGGATCCGGCACGAAATAGGCCGGACGCTGCAGGCGATTGCGGGCGTTCATCGGCGAGATGGCGCCGACACGCAGGCCCTTGGACTCCAGCACCTCGAAGATCTGTACCAGGCTGTCAGGCGTGTTGACCACGTCGCCCAACCGGAAGACGCCGTGTTCCGCGTAGGTCTTTCCCGTCTGCGCGGAAACCCACTGGATCCAGGGTTCCAGCTCCTCGTAACGCTGCTCGCCAAAGGTCTCCAGCGCGCGGAAGTCGTTCAGGAGGCTCTTGAACGCCGGGAGGTCGTCGTACTTTCCGGCGTAGTGCCGGACGACGTCGAAATTGACCTCGTTCAGCTGGATGACGATGAGGGGCTTCACGGACATGGCTTGGGAGAAGGTGAGAGGGCGGAGCCGATTGTGCCGGGGCTGCCGCGGCGGCTGCAACGGAGGAGCGGCAGCCGCTCAGCCACGGAGTTCGCCATAGATCGCCAGGGTCGCCTTCACGACGGCCTCGAGGTCGAACCGCCGGCGAGCGAGATGGCGTCCTGCCTCGCCATAGGCGCGCTGGCGCGCCGGCTCGTCGATGAGCCGTCGCAGGGTGGCCGCGAGTTGCACCGCGTCCGCCACGGGCACGAGGTCGCCGGTCACGCCGGGTTCGATCGCGTCGCGGCAGCCTGTTGCATCGGTGGTAACGACGGCGCAGCCGGCGGCGGCGGCCTCCAGCAGCGCCTTGGGCATGCCTTCGCGATAGGAGGGCAGGCAGACTATCGGTGCCTGGCCCAGCACTTCGGCCATGTCCGTCCGGTGCCCCCACCACTCGACCACGCCTTCGTCGACCCAGCCCCGGACCCGGGACTCCGGTATGGCCGATGGATTTTCATAGTCGGCAGTGCCCACGAGCACGAAGCGCCAAGGGCTCCCCGACTGCCGGATGCGGCGGGCCGCCTCGACGAATTCCTCGACGCCCTTGTCCTTCAGCAGGCGGGCGGGCAGCACCACGATCTGCTGGCGCCCTTCCAGGGGCAGGTCGACGTAGCGGCCCAGGGGAACCCCTGAGCCCGGGATCAACCGCAGATCAGCTTCACTGGCCAGCCCGGCCTTCGACACCAGGGCCCAGTCGTCGGAGTTCTGCACGATCACCCGGCGGTGCGGGTGCCCGTAGGCAATGCGCACGATGGCCGAGTAAGCGCGGCGCAGCCAGATCAGGCGCGTGCTGCCCTCGCCGGTGAACAGCGAGCCCATGCCGGAGACCGCCAGCACCAGGGCCGGACAGCCGGTCATGCGCGCCGCAAGTCCGCCGTAGAGCAGGCCCTTGGGCGAGGCGCAGTGCACCAGGTCTGGCCGCCAGCGCCGCATCGTGCGGGCCAGTTCGAACAGCCCCCTGGCCTCGGCGAACGGGTGCAGGCCGCCGCTGCGGAAGCCGGTCGCGGTGTGAGGAATGCCCAGGCTTGCCAGCCGCTGCAATGCGTCGGCTTCCAGCGTGGGGCTGCCGGCCTGCCCTGTGACCAGTGCCACCTCATGGCAGGCGGCTCGCGCAGCCAGGGCCAGCGGCAGCCGGTGCGAGCAGAAGAAGGCCGCGTTGTTGACGACGTAGAGGATCCTCATCGAGGCGCGTTCCGGTCAGCATCCACCGACTGCTTCCAGGCCTGGAACATCAGCACGTTCCACAGCTGGTGCTGGCGGTTGGCCACGCCTTGCAGGTGCTCGGCCCAGGCGCGGCGCACCGGCGCAGGGTCGAGCAGCCCGCCCGCCTCGAGCTGCCGCGGATCCAGGAGCGCCTCGGCCCAGTCGCGCAGCGGCCCACGCAGCCAATGGTCGATCGGCACGCCAAAACCCATCTTCGGCCGCTCGAGCAGGGCGCGGGGCACATGGCGGTAGAGCACCTGCCTCAAGGCCCATTTCGACACGCCGTCACGGATCTTGTGCTCCATGGGCAGGCGCCATGCGAACTCGATGACCCGATGGTCGAGCATGGGCACTCGAGTCTCCAGCGAGACCGACATCGCGGCACGATCCACCTTGGCCAGGATGTCGTCCGGCAGGTAGGTCAACAAGTCCAGCGCCATCATGCGAGGCACCCCCGCCAGCGAGGCGAGCGCCGGATCCGCCTGCGTGAGCACCGTGGCAGGCTCGGTGCCGCCACGCACCAGGGAGGCGGGGTCCGACCACTGCGACACCAGCTCGAGATAGAGCGCATCGAGGGCAGGGCTGCACATGGCACGCGCACCCTTGTGGATCTTCTCGCCGAGGCGCGCGTAGCCATTGCTGCCGCGCAGACCTCCAGGCCCAAAGGCAGCAAGGCGGTTCCATGCGGTCTCGGGCAGGCTGCGCAACGCACTCGCGATGGCTCGCCGCAGCGGCAGCGGGATCCGGCTCAGCTTGCCCCACAGGCGCTGGGTGATCGCATAGCGGCTGTAGCCGCCAAAGAGCTCGTCGCCCGCATCGCCCGACAGCGCGACGGTGACATGCTGCTTGGCGAGATGGGAGACCAGGCGGGTGGGGATCTGCGAGGAGTCGCCGAACGGCTCGTCGTACATCGACGGCAGCAAGGGCACGACGTCCATGGCTTGTTGTGCCGTGACGTAGAGCTCCGTGTGGTCGGTGCCCAGGTGGGCTGCGACGGCCTTCGCATGTTCCGCCTCGTTGAAGCCCTCTTCATGGAAGCCGATCGAGAACGTCCGCACGGGACGCGAGGATTGGGCCTGCATGAGTGCCACGACTGTGGAGGAGTCGATGCCGCCGGAGAGGAAGGCTCCCAGTGGGACATCGGCCACCATCTGTCCGGCCACGGCAGACCGCAGGACGCGTTCAAGTTCGTTGACGGCTTCCTGCTCGGGCAGCACCAGGCTGTTTGCCGTTCCGTCGAGCATGGCCTGCGTGGCGGACCAGAACGCTTCATTTCTCGTCACCGCACCCGACGCGTCGATGGTGACCACCATGCCGGGCATCACCTTGGAAATTCCACGGTGGATGGATCGCGGAGCCGGCACATAGCCGTGGCGCATGAACTGCACCAACGCGTCACGGTCGACGGCGGCGGCGAACGCGGGGTGCGCGCGCAGTGCTTTCAGCTCGGAGCCGAACAGCAGTGCGCGCGCATGGCCTTCGCCTTGCCAGCCGAAGTAGAGGGGCTTCTCACCCGCACGATCGCGCGCGAGATGCAAGGTACGCAGTTGCCGGTCCCACAAGGCCAGGGCGAACATGCCTACCGCGGCCGTCAGCGCGGCTTGCAACCCCCAGGCGTCGATCGCGGCCAACAGCGTCTCCGTGTCGGAGTGACCACGCCATGCGCAGGCCAGGCCTTCAGCCTCCAGCCGGGCTCGCATCTCCAGGTGGTTGTAGATCTCGCCGTTGAAGGCGATGACGTGCCTGCCGGAGGCCGAGGACATCGGCTGGTGGCCGGCCGGTGACAGGTCGACGATCGCCAGCCGGCGGTGGCTCAGCGCAATGCCGGCCGCTGCGTCGAGCCAGATGCCGCCGTCATCCGGTCCGCGATGGCGGATGACGTCGCCCATGCGGGCTGCCGTCGCGCGGGCAACGTCAGCGCCGAATCCTGTCGGAACAAGGAAGCCTGCAAAACCGCACATCAACGGATCTCTTCAATCATCGATCGATATACCTGCTCGTACTGCCTGACGACGTGGCCGATCTCGAAGCGCTGCGCAATGCGCTGACGGGCGGCCTCGCCGAGCAGGCTTCTCTTTTCCGGAGGCATCCGAATCACCTCGACGAGCCGGCTGGCAAGAGCCTCCATGTCGCCCGACGGCACGACGTACCCGGCGTCGCCGACGATCTCGGAACAGTCCCCTACGTCGGTAGCGACACAAGGCACCTCGCATGCCATGGCTTCGCCGAGGACGTTGGGAAAGGCTTCCCCGAAGGACGAGGAGGCCAGCACGTCGATCGCGGCCATCAGGCGGGGCATGTCGTCTCGCCGCCCCAGCAGGTGCGTGGCGTCGGACAAGCCGACGGACCTCACCTTGGCGGTCAGCTCGTGGTTGTCCGCGGTCACGCCACCGCCGGCCAACACGAACCGGACCTGGGGTATCGCATCACGCACGCGCCGCGCGGCCTCGATGAACCCTGCGTGGTTCTTCTGCACGTCGTGTCGACCAAAGAGTCCGACGATCGGGGCATCCTGGCTGATGCCCAGCTCGGATCTCACCGACTCGCGCGCCTGCGGGTCCCGGCGGAACCGGGCGAGCTCGAAACCGTTGGGGATGACGCAGCTGCGAGAGCGGTCGTAGCCGATCTCCACGTGGGCGTCCAGGGCCCGCTGCGAGCACGAGACGATGCGGTCGGGGAGGTGGCGCGACAGGCGGGCGCACAGGCGAATGATCATCAGCGTCGTCCGCTTGTTGGCCATCTTTGACAGGTTCGCCTGGTGAAGGCACCAGGCGACCCGCCGCACGCCGGCCAGCCGCGCGGCAATGCCACCCAGCAGGTCCGGGTGGTACATCCAGGTGTGGACCACATCGGGGAGGAAGCGCCGGATTTGCGCGACGAGCCGGAACAGCGCGACGGGGTTCGGCAGCGACTTGCGCAGGCCCAGTGCAATGACCGGGATGCCCAGGGCCTGGATCCGCGGACCGATCTCTCCCATGTCCGTGAGCGAAATCACCACCGGGTCGAACTCCGAGCGGTCCATGTTCTGCAGCAGCTTGTGCAGCATCATCTCAGCCCCGCCCGTGGACAGGGTGGTGATCACAAAGCAGATCTTTTTCATCAGCAGGAAGAACCGTTCATGGAGAGGGGCTGCTCGTCATGCCAGGACTCCTCAGTCAGCGGACATGCCCAGCAGGCGCGGATACAGGCTGCCCGTGAAGCCGAGGGCGATGCACATCGCGATGAGGATCGCCCAGAACACCAGCCGCTTGCTGCGTGACGCCGTGGGTGCGGACGAGCAGAGCAGGAAGTACGAGTTCTCGAAGATGCGGGCGGCCACGGGGCTGAAGTAGTAGCCGCCGAGATAGAAGCCGAGGAAGGCGGCAAACGGGCCGAAGTACTGCCGGTTGGCCAGCGCGAACAGCACCGGCAGCAACACGAGCCAGCTCAGGAATGCAGCCCCGGAGCCTTCGGAGGCGAGGAAGTCGTACACATCGGCCTGCCGGAAGCCGAGCGCCGCCGCGACCTGCGCCAGCCCGAAGGACAACGCGACCGAGACTCCTGCGGACACCAGCAGGATCTTCAAGGCGTCGACGCGTGTGCGTTCCGGGTGACGATCGTAGTAGCGGGCCAGCAGCACGTCGATCACGATCACCACCCAGAACGATGCATGCACGAGCGGCGTGGCGAACCGCAGCGTTCGCCATCGCCCTTCGGCGGTGAACAGGAACACATACAAGCCAAGCGCGAACCCCTGGCGCAGGTGGTCCACATGGTTCTTCAGGCTCGTGGGCAGCGCAAAGTACAGCACGATCGGCAGCAGGCTCCAGCGATTCATGCGCGCGACGCCGACTCCGGCGAATGCTGAACTCGCAAAGATGACGAATCGCAGGGCGCCCTCGTCTCCCAGGAGGGCGTTGGCCGAGTAGCACAGCAGCAGCCACAGCGGCTCGTTGAAGACGTAGCTGAGTCCTTCGTAGCGGGAGAGGATCTCCTGCGCGCCATTGAAGTACTCGAGGTAGTTCTCGTCGTCGAGCCCCAGCCCCATCGGGCGCGCCGCCAGCAAGGTGGCGATGAGCAGCACCATGGCGAGGGCAAAGGAACGCGAGGGCTGGGCGACCTGCATGAAAGATCCCGGGGGCCCGCGCTTCAGCGCCGGGCCTCGTAGCGACGCCAGAAGCCTGTGCCCAGTGCGCGCGGCGCAAGGCGATCGACAAGTGCGCTGGCGAAGAGCAGCAGGCTGCGCGTGGACGGAGCCGAGGCGTTCACGACGCCGGCCCGCTTGTCCAGCTCGAGGAAGCCCTCGATGAGGCGTTCGATGGAGAACTCCTCGGCCTTGCGCGCCGAGCGTTCGCAGACCTGCGCGTATTCCTCGTCGGACAAGGCGTGCAGCTGCTCGCAGAACTCGGCAAAGCTGCGCTTTTCGTATCCGATGTCGGCTTCCTGGTAGTCGATGCCGGGCATCGAATGAAGGAAACCGTAGGTCTGCGGTTGCGGTTCGGATTCGACGCCGATCAACGCAGGCACACCGCAGCCGGCCGCCTCGATGATGGCCGTGCCGCTGCCGACGAACAGCCAGGCGTCTTCGAGGACCTCGGGCAGCCGGGCGTACTCGATCGGACCATGCAGGTGAATCTGCTGCTCGCACCCCATCTCGCGGATCTGTGCCTCCAGGGCCTGGCGTCGGTCACCGTCGCCATAGACGTGGTACTCGATCTGCAGTCCCTTGGCGGCAAGGGCCTGCACCGCGCGCGGAAACTGGAAGTTGTAGGTCTTGAACGAATTGATGCGACCAATCGACACGACGCGACCCTTGCGCGCACGTGCCGGATCCCGGCGAACCAGACGGGAGAGGTCGACCCCTATCGGCAGCAGGGCCGACTCGGAATAGTCCTGTCCCAGATGGCGCGCATAGGTGCTTCGGCAGGCCTCGTTGAAGAACACCATGTTCCGCGGAGGCACGACATGCCGCAACGTATGCGCCACTGCATTCACGAAATAGGAGCTGCGCATGTCCCACGTCGCGAACTCGTATTGGTAGTAGACGCCGCCGGTCACCTTGCGACCCCCGCACAGCCGGGCGAGCCGGCATGCCGTGAGCATGGAGAAGGACTCCAGGAAGTGAATGTGGTCGACGTCTTCCAGCAGTGCCTCGGCCCGGGTGCGCGAGATCGGCGCGAAGAACTGGTAGAGCGTCAGGCGACGAAGGGCCTTCACCTTGAAGACGTGCAGGTCTTCCAGGTACACGATGCTGGCCCAGCGCGCGAGTTCCTCGCTCAGTTCGGGGGCGCCCTTGCGGGAGGCCAGCAGCACGGTCACGCGCACCCCCGCAGCGCTCAGGCGGCGCGACACGCGAACCAGGAAGGTCTCGATGCCTCCCATCTGCAGTGCCCCATAGACAAAGAGGATGTGACGCATGGGGTCAGGTTTCCTTCGATTTCGAGACGAAGATCCTCAGTGCCACGACGCACACGACGAAGTAGACGAGGTAGGTCATGGCATACGCGATGCTCGCGCCTGCGGCTCCCAATTGCGCCACCAGCAGCGTGCCGGTGACGCACAAGGTCGCGGCCTGGAAGATCTCGGCACCGATGTACAGCCGCGCGCTGGCGCGGGCCACTCCGACGTAGCCGATGATGTAGGCCAGCAGCTTGAACACCGTGCCGACCACCTGCCAGGAAAACAGCTCCTGCGCCGGCAGGAGCTCCTTGCTGTAGAGCAGCAGGATGATCGGCCTGGACAGCAGGATGCTCAGGGCGGCAAACGCGAGGAGCACCGGAACGGCGAACACGTAGGCCTCGCGCACGACCTGGGTGATCAGCGCGGTGTGGTTCGCCTGCGCAAGCCGGGGCAGGTAGTAGTTGGTCAGCAGCACGGCGAGGAACTGCGTCGCCGTGTCGGTGTAGCGAACCGCGGCCTGCCAGTAGCCGACGGCGTCCCAGCCGGAGTGGCCATGGATGAGCTGCTGCAGATAGAGCTGCGTCAAGGGGAGCGTCAGCGCAGAGACGCTGAGCATCAGCGAGAACTTGAACAAGGTGGCGGCTTCGGGCCTGGCCCACGTGGGCCGCAGCAGCGCGAGGCTGGCGCGCGGCCAGGCGAAGCAGGCCCAGCAAAGCATCACCAGACCCGGACATGCGTTGAGCCACACGAGCCCCAGCATGGCCCCGGGTAGCCCCCACCGCCACACGCCGAAGGCGACGCCGCCCATGCCGATCAACGAACCGATCGCCGACAGCACGGCGTACTCGGAGGTCATGCGATGGCCGCTCATGTAGCCGCCCAGCAGCGTGGCGCAGGTCATGAAGAACTGGCCCGCAGCCAGCCAGCGGAAGACGTCCGCGTGCGTCCCGCTCCGGAAGAGTTGCTGCGAGAGCGGCTCGGCGAACGCGGCCAGGACAGCCCCGACCAGCACCGACCAGGCGATGCAGATGGTGGTGCTGGTCCCGGTTACGAGGCGGAGTTCAGCCGTGCGGTCCTGTGTCTCGGCGACGCGCTTGATGACGCCGTTGAGAATGCCTGCGCCAGCCACCGTGGCAAGCACGCCAATTGCGTTCATCAGGAAGCCGATCTGCCCGAGCCCGTCGGCGCCGGTGTAGACGACGATCAGCTTCACCGCGGCCAGCGCGGCGGCGAGTCTGGTCGCCGTCGATGCGCCGAGCATCAGGCCCGCACGCAGGAAGCTCATAGCTCCCGCGTGCGAAAGAATGCTTCGATGCAGCCGCAGATGAAGTCGACCTGCTCGTCGGACAGCTCGTAGTACAGCGGCAGGCGCAACAGGCAATCGGTGAAGCGGTCGCTGTTGGGCAGCGCCCGGCCGTCGTGCCGCTCGGTGAAGTACGGGCTGGAGTGCAGCGACAGGTAGTGGAAGGTCGCGAGGATGCCGTTGGCTCGAAGCGCGGCGATCAGGTCCGTGCGCTCGGCGAGACTGCGGCACACCAGATAGAACATGTGGCCGTTGTCGGTGGCGTGCGCGGGCACCTGGGGAAGCTCGAAATACCCGCGCTTTGCCAGCGCATCCAGCCGGGCCCTGTAGCGCGCCGAGATCGCCTTGCGGCGCTGCTGGATGTCGTCCAGACACTCGAGCTGGCCCCAGAGGTAGGCCGCGAGCACGTCGGAGGGAAGGAACGAGGAGCCCACGTCGACCCAGCCGTACTTGTCGATCTCGCCGCGAAAGAAGGCGGACCGGTTGGTGCCCTTCTCTCGCACGATCTCGGCGCGCGGCACGTATTTCGGATCGTTGATGGCGATCATCCCGCCCTCGCCGCAGATCACGTTCTTCGTTTCGTGGAAGGAGAAGGCGCTGAAGGTTCCGAAAGTGCCGAGCGGCCGGCCCTTGTAGTAGGAATCCACCGCCTGCGCAGCATCCTCGACCACGACGGCGCCCACGCCTGCAGCGATCTCGAGGATCGAGTCCATGTCGCAGGCCATGCCGGCGTAGTGCACGACGCAGATGGCGCGGGTGCGGGGCGTGACCAAGGCGCGGACCTGCTGCGGGTCGATGTTGGGGTGATCCGGAAGGCTGTCGGCGAACACCAGCTTGGCGCCTCGCAACGCAAAGGCGTTGGCGGTTGACACGAACGTGAAGGCCGGCACGATGACTTCGTCGCCCTCGCGGATGTCAAGCAACAGCGCGGCCATCTCCAGCGCGTCGGTGCAGGAGGTGGTCAGCAGGACCCGTGCGAAGCCATAGCGCGATTCGAAGTAGGCGTGGCACTTCTTGGTGAACGCGCCGTCCCCCGAGATCTTGCCGGTCGCGATGGCGTCGCGTATGTAGCCCATCTCGCGGCCCTCGAGATAGGGCTTGTTGAACGGAATGATGATGGGCTGCTGTGTGTGCGTTGTGCTCATGATCGTGGAGCAGGAATCCAAAGATGCAGGGTGTAGTAGCTCCTGGCGGGTTCGAAGCCGAACCGGCACCACACCTTCTGCACCGAGACATTGTTCAGTTGCGTCGAGACCGACACCTTGCGGCAGCCCTGCTGCGACGCCCAGTTCATGGACAGCCCGACGAGGCCGGCGTAGATGCCACGGCGCTGGTGGTCCGGAGACACGGCGTTCAGCTCGATGGAGGCCAGCTCGCCCGCACGCCTGAGCGTGATGAAGCCGACGATGCTGCCGTCGTTGTCTTCGACACCGATGACGGCGTCCGCCACCGGCGGGCCTTCGCAGGAGCGGGAGGCCCAGGAAGCGTAGGTCTCGTCGGCGGCCTCGCGCGAAAGCCGGTCGTCGGCATGGTAGTGACCGACATAGTCCCGGAACGCGGCGCGTGCGAGCGTCTCCACCTCTTGGGCATCCTGCGGTCCGAGCATCCGATGGTGCAGGCCTGCAGCCAGCGTGACCGGTGCTGGATCGCCGACTGCGGCCTCGTAGTAGACCAGGGTGTCAGCGAGGATCGCGCCTTCGGCCAGCGCCTGCTGCGCGCCCCGCAGGTTCGAGGTGGGCACGCGAAGCATCACGACCTCGGCGCCAAGCTCGTGTGCGCGCTGCAGCACTGCATCGATCGATGCCTCGGGCGCAAGCTCGCCACGCGCAGTGACAAAGCCGAATCGCGCGTGCTCCAGGGGGGACAGCTCTAGGCTCATGGTGGGGGCTTGCGGGGCAAAGAAGAAAAGTGCGAAGGAAGTGCGTGCCGGAGGTGTGCGGACGATGCGTCCGCTGCTACTGGTTGTGATTCGCGGCCACTTCCTGACGCAATTGGGCGATCGTTGCCTTCAGCGTCTCGAATTCGGCTTCCTTGCGGGCCAGGAAGGAGCGGGTCAGCCGCAGCTTCTCGCTCAGCCCCCTGGGCGTGAGCAGGTAGGCGTAGGCCAGCTTGTTGTCGCTGCGCTTGAAGTTCTTGATCTTCACGAGCCCCTTGTCGAGCAAGGCATGCAATACGTAGTGCGTCTTGCCGAGGCTCAGGCCAAGTTCCTGGGAGAGTTGCCGCTGCGACATCTCCGGCCGTTCGGCCAGCAGGCGCAGCGCGTCCAGGGTGGCGGCTGCGTCCGGATCCACAGCAGAAGGCGTCGGCTGTCTCATGCTCCTCACAGGTGCGTTCATGACGTGAACGCGCAAGTGTAGTGGAGCTTTCTTACACCTCAAGCAAAGGTTTCAGCCTGGGAGAAGATGGGGGCGGAGACGTCCTTGGCGGAGAGCTGCGGTACGACACCGGCGTCCGGCCATGCGATCGCGAGGTTCGGGTCGTTCCAGCGCACCGAACCTTCGGCCTGGGGGGCGTAGTAGTCGGTGGTCTTGTAGAGGAAGTCTGCCGTGTCGCTCAGCACCAGAAAGCCGTGGGCGAAGCCCGGTGGGATCCACAGCTGCTTGTGGTTGGCGGCGCTCAGCTCCTCGCCCGCCCATCTGCCGAAGTTCGGGCTGCTGCGGCGCATGTCGACCACCACATCGAACACCGCGCCGCTCACCACCCGCACCAGCTTGCCCTGGGCATGCGGCGGCAATTGATAGTGCAGGCCGCGCAACACGCCCCTGGCAGAGCGCGAATGGTTGTCCTGCAGGAAGTTCACTTCGTAGCCCACGGCCTCGTTGAAGGCGCGCTGGTTGAAGCTTTCCATGAAGAAGCCGCGCTCGTCGCCGAACACCTTGGGTTCGATCACCAGCACTTCGGGCAGCGCAGTCGGGGTCACTTTCATATCAGAACACCTTCTCCTTCAGCACCTTGAGCAGGTACTGGCCATAGCCGTTCTTGAGCATCGGCTGCGCCTGCTTCTCCAGTGCTTCGGCCGTGATCCATTTCGAGCGATACGCGATTTCCTCCAGGCAAGCCACCTTCAGGCCCTGGCGCTTTTCGAGCGTGGCGATGAACTGGCTGGCTTCGAGCAGGCTGTCGTGCGTGCCGGTGTCCAGCCAGGCGTAGCCTCGACCCATGATCTCGACATTGAGCTGCTCGTTCGAAAGGTAGCGTGCGTTCACGTCGGTGATCTCGAGTTCACCGCGCGCAGAAGGCTTGATGTCGGCCGCGATGTCGCACACCTGCTGGTCGTAGAAATACAGACCGGTGACGGCGTAGTTGCTCTTCGGCGCCCTGGGCTTCTCTTCGATGCTCAGGGCGCGCTGCTGGGCATCGAACTCCACCACGCCATAACGCTCGGGGTCGTGCACGTGATAGGCAAACACGCTCGCACCCCGCTCACGCGAGGTGGCGCTGCCCAGCAGGCCCTGGATGTCGTGCCCGTAGAAGATGTTGTCGCCCAGCACCAGGGCGCTCGGGTGGCCGTTCACGAACTCGCGACCCAGGATGAAAGCCTGGGCCAGGCCGTCAGGGCTGGGCTGTACGCAGTAGCTGAGGTTGATGCCCCAGCGGCTGCCGTCGCCGAGCAGCGCCTGGAAGCGCGGAGTGTCCTGCGGCGTGCTGATGACGAGGATGTCGCGAATGCCCGCGAGCATGAGGGTGCTCAGCGGGTAGTAGACCATCGGCTTGTCGTACACCGGCAGCAGCTGCTTGCTGATCGAGAGCGTGGCCGGGTGCAGCCGCGTGCCGGAGCCACCGGCGAGGATGATGCCCTTGCGGGGGAGTGTGCTCATGGGAAATGCGTCGGTTGCCGTGCCGTGGTGCACGCGGCATTGTGGCAGCCCGACGACCGCTGCTGAGCCGGCGGTTACCAGCGGTCAAACGTCAAACGTTTCGCGTGTACCAGTCGGCGGCCACGTCGAGCCCCTGCCCGATGCGATGCGTCGGCTCGTAGCCCAGCCGCTCGCGCGCCTTGCCGATGTCGGCGAGCGAATGCCGCACGTCGCCGCTGCGGAAGTCGCGCTTGACCGGCTGCGCGACGGACAGCGAAGGCCGGCGCGCCTGCAGGCGCTCGGCCAGCAGCGCGTAGAGCTGGTTGAGCGTGGTCTGGTCGCCCACCGCCACGTTGTAGACCTGGTTCACGGCTTCCGGCGCGGTGGTCGTGGCTGCCAGCAGGTTGGCCTGCACCGCGTTGGCGATGAAGCAGAAGTCGCGGCTGGTCTCGCCATCGCCGTTGATATAGACCGTTTCGCCGCGCAGGATGGCGGCCGCCCACTTGGGGATCACGGCGGCATAGGCGCCTTCGGGGTCCTGCCGCGGGCCGAACACGTTGAAGTAGCGCAGGCCGATGGATTCCATGCCGTAGCAACGGGCGAACACGTCGGCGTAGAGCTCGTTCACGTACTTGGTCACCGCATACGGCGACAGCGGTCGGCCGATCAGGTGCTCCACCTTGGGCAAGCCGGGGTGGTCACCATAGGTCGAGCTGCTGGCGGCATACACGAAGCGGCGCGCCTTCGCATCGCGCGCGGCCACCAGCATGTTCAGGAAGCCGGTGATGTTGGCTGCGTTGGTGGTCAGCGGGTCGTTGATGGAGCGCGGCACCGAGCCGAGTGCGGCCTGGTGCAGCACGTAGTCGACGCCCTCGCAGGCCGTCTGGCAGGTTGCAGGGTCGCGAATGTCGCCCTCGACGAGGCGGAAGCGTGCCCACTGCTCCGGCGACACGGCCGCCTGCACCGATTGGAGGTTGTGCCGGTGGCCGGTGGCGAAGTTGTCCAGCCCGACGACCTGCTGGCCGTTGCGCAGCAGCGTTTCGAGCAGGTGGCTGCCGATGAAGCCGGCCACGCCCGTGACGAGCCAGCGACGCGGCGTTTCGCGCAGCGCCGAGAGGACGCTTTCGTAGGTTGTCGACAACGCCATCCCTTCAGAGTCGCCAGACGTTCAGGCCTTCTGCGGTCAGCGCCTTTGCATCGAACGCGCACTTCACGTCGACGAACACGCCACCCTTGCCGACCTTGCCGGCCAGCACGGCGGGGCTCAGCTCCTTGAACTCGCGGTGAGCCACGGCGGCCACGATGGTGCGCGCCTTCGGCAGGTCGTCCCAGGCGGTGAGCTTCACGCCATATTCGTGCTCGGCCTCGGCGGACTCGGCCGTCGGGTCGCACACGTGAACGCGAATGCCGTAGGTCTGGAGTTCGCGGATCACGTCGATGACCTTGCTGTTGCGCAGGTCGGGGCAGTTCTCCTTGAACGTAAGCCCCAGCACGATGACGTCGGCACCCTTGACCGGCAGGTCGGCCGCCAGCATTTCCTTCACGGTCTGCTCGGCGATGAACTTGCCCATGTTGTCGTTGATGCGCCGGCCGGCCAGGATCACCTGCGGGTGGTAGCCCAGCATCTCGGCCTTGTGCGTCAGGTAGTACGGGTCCACGCCGATGCAGTGGCCGCCCACCAGGCCCGGGCGGAAGGGCAGGAAGTTCCACTTGGTGCCGGCGGCCTCCAGCACCTCGAGCGTGTCGATGCCGATGCGCTTGAAGATCACCGCCAGCTCGTTCATGAGGGCGATGTTGAGGTCGCGCTGGGTGTTCTCGATCACCTTGGCGGCCTCGGCCACCTTGATGCTGCTGGCCGGGTAGACGCCCGCCGTGATGACCGAGCCGTACATGCGCTGCACCATTTCGAGCGTCTGCGGGGTGTCACCGGACACGACCTTGACGATCTTGGTGAGCGTGCGTTCCTTGTCGCCCGGGTTGATGCGCTCGGGGCTGTAGCCGACGAAGAAGTCCTGCTTCCACTTGAGGCCCGACAGGCGCTCGATGATGGGAATGCACACTTCCTCGGTGGCACCGGGATACACGGTCGACTCGTACACGACGATCGCGCCGGGCTTGATGTGCTTGCCCACGCTTTCGGAGCTCTTGACCAGCGGCGTGAAGTCCGGGCGATGTGCGTCGTCCACCGGCGTGGGCACCGCCACGACGATGAAATCGGCCTCCTTCAGCACCGCCGGGTCGGTGGTGCAGTTCAGCTGCGTGGCCGAGCGCAGGTCTTCACTGGAGACTTCGCCGGTGGGGTCGATAAAGCGCTTGTAAGCCTCGACCTTTTCCTTGGACAGATCGAGTCCGAATGTGCGGTACTGCTTGCCAAAGGCGACGGCCAGGGGCAGGCCGACATAGCCAAGGCCGATGACGGCAACGGTGGGGTTTGCGAGGCTCATAAGGCTTGGGAGGCGTTGAAACGGATGAGGCACGTCGTGCCTTGCTGGGGCAGGATTCTGAGGCCAAAAAGTGTGGGCAGACCGACGGAGGCCCCCCCAGGACGGGGGCCCCGGTCTGCTTGCGGGGCGCCTCAGCCGAGCACTTCGCTGAGCATCCGGTCGACGCCGGCCTGCCAGGCTGGCAGCGCGAGGCCGAAGGTTTCCTCGAGGCGGCGCGTGCTCAGCCGCGAGTTGAGCGGGCGTCGTGCGGGCGTTGGGTACTCATTCGAGGGGATGGCCTGTACCGCGCCCGCGGCCACCTTGACCGCATGTCCGCGCGCGCGGGCCCATTCGATCACGTGGCAGGCATAACCATGCCAGCTGACTTCGCCGCCGGCTGCCAGGTGGTACAGGCCGGCCGCGTCGGGCTCCCGCAAGGCGTGGCGCACCGCATGGGCCGTCACGTCTGCAATCAGATCTGCACCCGTGGGGGCACCGATCTGGTCGGCGACGATGCGCAGCTGGTCCCGGTCGGCGGCCAGCCTGAGCATGGTCTTGGCGAAGTTGGCGCCGCGTGCCGCATACACCCAGCTGGTACGAAAGACGAGGTGCCTGCAGCCGCTGGCAGCGATGGCGCGCTCGCCTTCGAGCTTGGTCTGCCCATACACAGACAACGGGGCGGTCGCTGCCGACTCGTCGCGCGGCGTGCTGCCGCTGCCGTCGAAGACGTAGTCGGTGCTGTAGTGCACCAGCCAGGCGCCGCTGGCCGCAGCCTCCTGGGCCAGCACCGCGGGCGCCTCGGCATTGAGCACACGCGCGACGTCGGGCTCGCTTTCGGCCTTGTCCACCGCCGTGTAGGCAGCGGCATTGACGATGACATCGGGCCGCAGGCGCCCCACCGTCTCGCGCAGCGCGTCCAGCCGGGACAGGTCGCCATGCATGCCGTCATGACCCTGCCGGTCGAGCGCCGTGACTTCGCCCAGCGGCGCCAGCGCACGCTGCAGTTCCCATCCGACCTGACCGTTCTTTCCGAGCAGCAGCAGCTTCATCGCGCGGCGTAGTTGGTGTCCATCCAGTCGCGGTACGCGCCGGTGCGCACGCTATCGATCCACTCGGTGTTCTCCAGGTACCAGCGCACGGTTTGGTCGATGCCGCTGTCGAAGGTTTCTGCCGGCCGCCAGCCGATCTCGCGTTCGATCTTGCGCGGGTCGATCGCGTAGCGGCGGTCATGCCCGGGCCGGTCGGCCACGTAGGTGATCTGCTCTTCGTAGCGGGCGCCGCCGGCCTTGGGGCGCAGCGCGTCGAGCTTGCGGCAGATGGTGGTGACGACGTCGATGTTCTTCACCTCGTTCTTGCCGCCCACGTTGTAGGTCTCGCCCAGGCGCCCCTTCTGCAGCACCTGGCAGATCGCCTCGCAGTGGTCGCGCACGTAGAGCCAGTCGCGGATGTTCTGCCCGTCGCCGTACACCGGCAGCGGCTTGCCATCCAGCGCATTGAGGATCATCAAGGGGATGAGTTTCTCGGGGAAATGGTACGGCCCGTAGTTGTTGCTGCAGTTGGTGGTCAGCGTGGGCAGGCCATAGGTGTGGTGGTAGGCGCGGACCAGGTGGTCGCTGCCCGCCTTGCTGGCCGAGTAAGGGCTGTTCGGCGCGTAGGGCGTGGTCTCGCTGAACGCGGGGTCCGTCTCGGAAAGCGAGCCGTAGACCTCGTCGGTCGAGACATGCAGGAAGCGGAAGGCTGCCTTTTCGTCGCCGGCGAGCGCGCTCCAGTAGGCGCGGGTCTCCTCCAGCAGGCTGAAGGTGCCGACCATGTTGGTCTGGATGAACTCGCCGGGGCCGTGGATCGAGCGGTCGACGTGGCTCTCGGCGGCGAAGTGCAGCACCGCGCGCGGGCGGTGCTGCTGAAGCAGCCCGCGCACCGCTTCGCGATCGCAGATGTCTGCCTTGGCCAGCGTGGCTCGGCCGCTCTTCAGGTGGGCGGCAATGGTGAGCGGGTTGCCTGCGTAGGTGAGCTTGTCCAGCACGACCACGGGCTCGTCGCTGCGCGAAAACCAGTGGTGGACGAAGTTGCCGCCGATGAAGCCGGCGCCGCCAGTGATGAGGATCATGTTTCGTGAACTTGTCTGAAGGGCGGTGCCCGCCGGTCGCAACTGTGACGGGGCCGAGTTTACTGGCCGTGTCTCGAGGGAGCCGGTTTCATCACCCGTTGTTTCGGATGATGAAGGTGCAGTGGTGCGCCGTTACACTCGCGCGATGCTTTTTGTCCTGCTTCTCGCGTTCGCGGCCGCTGCCGTGGCTACCTTGCTTGTCATTCGTTCGGCGCGCATGCATGGGCACATCACCGGCGACTTCGACCTCTCCGGTCCCCAGAAGATGCATGCACGCGCGGTGCCTCGCATCGGCGGCATCGGCATCTTCGTCGGATTCGCCTTCGGTGTTGCGGCGCTTTCGAGCCGTTCGGCCAGCCAGAGCTGGCTGGTCTGGGCCATGCTGCTCTGCAGCCTGCCGGCGTTTGCAGTGGGCCTGTGGGAGGACCTCACGAAAAGCATTTCACCGCGCAGGCGCCTGGCAGCCACGGTGCTGTCTGGGGCGCTGGGCGTGTGGCTGCTCGACGCCATCATCCTGCGCACCGACATTCCGGGCCTCGAGCTGGTGGTGAGCATTCCGCTCGGCGCCTGGCTGGTCACGCTGTTCATGGTGGCCGGTGTTGCCAACTCGGTGAACATCATCGACGGCATGAACGGCCTGGCTTCCATGTGCTCGTCCATCATGCTGTCGGGCCTGGCCTATGTGGCCCTGCAGGTCGGTGACCCGCTCGTCGCCGGCCTGGCGCTCGCAACCGTCGGGGCGTCTCTCGGCTTCTTCCTCTGGAACTTCCCGCGAGGCCTGGTCTTCCTCGGCGACGGCGGGGCCTACTTCCTCGGTTTTGTCCTCGTCGAGCTGAGCATCCTGCTGGTGCACCGCAATCCGGACGTGTCACCGATCTTTCCGGTGCTGCTGTGCGCCTACCCGATCTTCGAGACGATGTTCTCCATGTATCGCCGCAAGTTCGTGCGCGGGCGGGCCATCGGCATGCCGGACGGCATCCACCTGCACACGCTGATCTACCGCCGGCTGATGCGCTGGGCGGTCGGCAGCAAGGACGCCGAGGTGCTGGTGCGCCGCAACTCGATGACTTCGCCGTACCTGTGGCTCCTCTGCTCCTTGTCGGTCGCGCCGGCCGTCCTGTGGTGGGATAGCACGGGCGTGCTGGCGGCCTTCATCGCCGTGTTCGTGGCTTCGTACGTGTCCCTGTACCGCAGCATCGTGCGCTTCAACACACCCAGAGTCCTTGTGGTACGCAAGGCCAAACCGTCGACTCGCGGATAATCCCCGGATGACCGAAATCCCCGTGGAACAGCAGCCGGCCCCGGCGCGCTTCGATACCCTGCCGCTCGATGCCAAGCTGCAGCGCGCCGTAGCCGACTCCGGTTACGCGACGATGACCCCCATCCAGGCCAAGGCCATCCCGATCGTGCTCGAGGGGCGCGACGTGATGGGCGCGGCCCAGACCGGCACCGGCAAGACGGCCGCCTTCTCGCTGCCCCTGCTGCAGAAGATGCTGCGGCACGAGAACTCCAGCGCTTCGCCGGCGCGCCACCCGGTGCGTGCCCTGGTGCTGGCCCCCACCCGGGAGCTGGCGGACCAGGTGGCCGTCAACGTGAAGGCCTATGCCAGGCACACGCAGCTGCGCTCCACCGTCGTGTTCGGCGGCATCGACATGGCGCCGCAGACGGCTGAGCTGAAGCGGGGCGTGGAGGTGCTGATCGCCACCCCGGGCCGCCTGCTCGACCACATCCAGGCCAAGAACTGCTCGCTCGGCCAGGTCGAGTACGTGGTGCTCGACGAAGCCGACCGCATGCTCGACATCGGCTTCCTGCCCGACCTGCAGCGCATCCTCAGCTACCTGCCGCAGCAGCGGCAGACGCTTCTCTTTTCAGCCACGTTCTCGCCCGAGATCAAGAAGCTGGCCCAGAGCTACCTGCAGAACCCGGTGCTGGTGGAAGTGGCGCGGCCCAACGCCACCGCGTCCACCGTGGAGCAGCGCTTCTACCGCGTCGAAGAAGACGACAAGCGCCGTGCCGTGCGCCAGTTGCTGCGCGACCGTTCCATCTCCCAGAGCATCGTGTTCGTCAACTCGAAGCTGGGCGCGGCCCGGCTGGCGCGTGCGTTCGAGCGCGACGGGCTGAAGACTTCGGCGCTGCACGGCGACAAGTCGCAGGACGAGCGGCTCAAGTCCCTGGCGGCCTTCAAGGCCGGCGAGGTGGACCTGCTCGTGGCCACCGACGTGGCGGCGCGCGGCCTCGACATCGCCGACCTGCCGGCCGTCTTCAATTTCGACGTGCCGTTCAACGCCGAGGACTACGTGCACCGCATCGGCCGTACCGGCCGGGCCGGCGCGTCGGGCCTTGCGGTCACCCTCGTCGCGAAGGACGACAGCCGTTTGATTGGTGAGATTGAGAAGCTGATCAAGAAGAAGCTCGACATCGAGCCTCTCGACCTCGACGACGACCGTCCGAGGCGTCCGCCTCGCCGCGAGTTCAGCGACGATGCCGAGCGTGAATCGCCGGCTTCAGCGCCGCCGCCGCGGCGCTTCGCCAAGCCGGTTGCGCCGCCGGCCGATCCGCTGTTCGACCAGCCCTACGAGCCCGATGCGAACGCGGATCCCGCCTGGGAGAAGAAATCAGCCCAACCACCAGCGACCGGCTTGTCGCGGTTCATCAAGCCCAAGCGCAAGGTGGCCGCGCTGCTGGGCGGTGGCAAGGCCTGAGCGCCGGCCGTTGCCCGGCTGGCGCATCCGGCTCGTTCAGGCCGCCTGGAAGCAGAACACCGCCGGCGTGTCGTCCGGCAAGGTCCCTCGATGGCCTCTCCAGCGTGCGATGGTGTCGCTGCGGGTCCAGCCGCTGGCCAGCGTCAGTCCGCAGCTCACGCTCAGTCGCGTGGTCGGCTGCAGCCCTGCCAGCAAGGCGTCGAGCAGTGCGTTGTTGCGGTAGGGCGTCTCGATGACGATCTGCGCCTGGTTCAGCCGCTTGGAGGTCTGCTCCATGTCCTTGAGCCGCTGGGTGCGCTCGCCGGCCAGCGTGGGCAGGTAGCCGGCGAAAGCGAAGCTCTGGCCGTTCAAGCCGCTGCTGGCCAGCGCGAGAAGCAACGAGTTGGGCCCGGGCAGCGCCTGCACCTCGACCCCCGCCGCATGCGCGGCCTCTACCAGGGCGGCGCCCGGGTCGGCTACCGCGGGCAACCCGGCTTCCGAAATGAGGCCGACGTCTTCGCCGGCCAGCGCGGGGGCGAGCAGCAAACGCATGTCTGCCGCCTGGGCCCCGGGCGTTGCCTTGTGCGCCCCCTTGTGCGCACGCGGGAGCTCGCGGATGTCGAGTTCCTGCAGCGGCCGCACCAGACGGACCACCGCATCGACGCGCTTCAGGAAGGCGCGTGTGGTCTTCGCGTTTTCGGCGACCCAGTGTTTGAGCCCGGCGGCTGTCCGGATCACGCCCAGCGGCAGCACCTCCTGGAGATCGGGTGCCTGGCCGTCGCCGTCGAGCGTTCCGAAATCCAGGGTGTTGGGCACCAGCAGCAGGCTACCGAGCGGCGCGCTCATGCTTGCAGCGGGTCCAGGCCGGCAGCGCGCAGCAGGGCGCAGGTCCGGATCAGCGGCAGCCCGATCAGCGCGGTGGGGTCGTCCGAATGGATGGCATCGAGCAGCGCGATCCCCAGCCCCTCCGCCTTGGCGCTGCCGGCGCAATCGTAGGGTTGCTCGGCGCGCAGGTAGGACTCGATCTGCTCGTCGCCCAGGTCGGCGCGGAACCGCACGTCGACCGGGACGCGCGCCGTGCCAACGTAGCCGGTGCTCGAGCGCACGACTGCCAGCGCCGTGTGGAACACCACCCTATGCCCGCGCATCGCCTTCAGCTGTCGGGTTGCGCGCTCATGGTCACCGGGCTTGCCGATCGGTGCGCCGTCCAGGTCAGCCACCTGGTCGGACCCGATCACGACGGCTTGCGGGTGCAGGCGGGCGACGGCCTGCGCCTTGGCCAGCGCAAGCCGCTCCGACAGTGCCGCGGGCGACTCCCCTGCAAGCGGGGTCTCGTCGACTTGCGGCGACACCACTTCGAAAGGCAGGCGCAGGCGCTCGAGCAGTTCGCGGCGGTATCGGGAGGTGGAGGCGAGGATCAGTCGGGGTTGCGGGGCCATGGCCGGTTGGAGTGGAAGCAGCCGGGCATTCTCCCATCGCCAGGCCGGTCGTCCTGGACAGGGTCGATACACTGGCTGCGATGAAACCCCGCGCTTTCGATCCGTCCCGCCTCGACGTGGCGGCCTTCGCCCAGGCCGCCGGTGTGCTTTCCGGCGAATGGCCCCTGGCCGATCTCGACCGCCTGGCAGCCTGCCGGCCGGCGCAGGCCCAGGACGAGCCGGTGCAACCCGTGGTCTGGAGTGTGGAGGGCGAATTGCGGAAGAAGCCGGGTGCCCAGCCCGAAACCTGGCTGCACGTGCGCGCCAGCACGAGCATCCCGCTGGAGTGCCAGCGGTGCCTGCAGCCGGTGGTCGAGGCGCTGGACGTCGAGCGCTCCTTGCGTTTCGTCGCCGACGAAGCGGCCGCGGCCGAACTCGATGCCGAAAGCGAAGACGACGTGTTGGCGCTCACTCGCACGCTCGACGTCAAGCTGCTGCTTGAAGATGAGCTTCTGTTGGCCCTGCCTATCGTGCCGCGGCATGACGCCTGCCCACAGCCGCTGCAGGCGGAGCCAGCCGAGCCGCAGCAGCAACCGGAGACCCGTCCGAACCCCTTTGCGGCGTTGCAGGCTCTCAAGCGCGGCTCGTCGGACGGCGGGAATTCCCAGTGACCTTTGCGGGTGGCGCGATCGGCGGCTTGCGGCCTGCTATAATTTTCGGCTTTCCGCCAAGCTGCCCAGTCGAACACGGATCGTTTTCGAGGCGCTTGCAGCAGGACCCAGGAGTTCATCATGGCCGTTCAGCAGAACAAAAAGTCGCCGTCCAAGCGTGGCATGCACCGCTCGCATAACGCCCTTGCCACGCCGGGCACCGCGATCGAGCCGACCACCGGCGAAACCCACCTGCGCCACCACATCAGCCCCACCGGCTTCTATCGTGGGCGCAAGGTTCTCAAGACCAAGGCTGACGCCTGACGTTGTCGGGTGTCGCGTTTGCGACGCCTTTGCAACGGGTCCTTGCATGCGCAGCGCACGCGCCCGGCCGCCCGGAGGGGTCGCCGGGCGTTCGTGCATGGCTTGGGGTGCGTCGCTTCCTGGCTGAGCCTTTTTTGGCGCCGGGCGGCTTGTTCGCGAGGCTGGCCTCGCGTACTGTTGGCACTTTCTTGCGCCTGCAGAGCGTAGAAGCCGAAGTCCCACTCCCCACATGACTGATTCCCCAAGTCGCGTCCCGCCGGCCGAGCGGCCGGTTCGAATCGCCGTCGATTGCATGGGCGGCGATCATGGCCCCTCGGTCACGCTTCCGGCTTGCCGGGCCTTCCTGGCGGCGCGCCCTGAAGCCGAACTCATCCTGGTGGGGCAGCCCGACGTGCTGGCCGCCGCTGCCGCGTGGTCCCGCTGCACCATCGTGGCGGCCACTGAAGTGGTCGAGATGGACGACCCGATCGAGGTCGCCTTGCGCCGCAAGAAGGATTCGTCGATGCGGGTGGCGATCAGCCAGGTGAAGGCGACCGAAGCTGCTCCCGCGGCGGCCGACGCCTGCGTTTCCGCCGGCAACACCGGCGCCCTGATGGCGGTGGCCCGATACCTGCTCAAGACGCTCGAGGGCATCGACCGCCCGGCCATTGCCACCGTGATGCCCAATCAGCACGACGGGCACACCATCGTGCTGGACCTGGGTGCCAACGTCGACTGCACGGCCGAGCACCTGCTGCAGTTCGCCGTCATGGGCAGCGCGCTGGCCGCGGCTGTCGAAGGCGACCAGAACCCGACCGTCGGCCTGCTCAACATCGGCGAGGAAGCCATCAAGGGCAGCGAAGTCATCAAGAAGGCTGGCGAACTGCTGCGCTCGGCGGCCAATGGTGGCCACATCAACTTCTACGGCAACGTCGAGGGCAACGACATCTTCAAGGGCACGACCGACATCGTCGTGTGCGACGGCTTCGTCGGCAACGTGGCCCTCAAGACGGCCGAAGGGCTGGCCGCGATGCTGTCCAGCATCATCAAGCAAGAATTCACCCGCAACATCTTCACGAAACTCGCTGCGATCATTGCGCTTCCGGTCCTAAAAAGCTTCAAGCACCGGGTCGACTACCGGCGTTACAACGGCGCGGCGCTCTTGGGCCTGCGCGGGCTGGTCTTCAAGAGCCACGGGTCTGCCGACGCCTTCGCGTTCGAGCAGGCCCTGAATCGGGCGTATGATGCCGCCCGCAATCGACTGCTCGACCGGGTCCACGATCGCATCCTCGAAACGCTGCAGGCGCTGCCCGCAGACGCAGCCGGCGCTGCGCCCGAGGCGGCGGCGGTGGCCCAAGCTGCATGACACTTCCGCTCCCTCGCTATTCCCGCATCACCGGCACCGGCAGCTTCCTGCCATCCAGGCGGGTCACCAACGCACAACTGGCCGAAGAGCTGGCTCAGCGCGGCGTCGAGACGTCCGACGAATGGATCGTCGCCCGCACTGGCATACATGCGCGCCACTTCGCCGCCCCGGAGGTGACTGCCAGCGACCTGGGTTTCGAGGCGGCCAAGCATGCGCTCGAGGCCGCCGGTCGGAGCGCGGCAGACATCGATCTCATCATCGTCGCCACGTCCACGCCGGACATGATCTTTCCGTCGTCGGCCTGCCTCATCCAGCAGAAGCTGGGCGTGCACGGCTGTCCGGCCTTCGACCTGCAGGCGGTGTGCTCCGGCTTCGTGTATGCGCTGACCGTGGCCGACTCCATGATCCGCACCGGCGCAGCCTCGAAGGCGCTGGTGATCGGTGCGGAGGTCTTCTCCCGCATCCTCGACTTCAACGACCGCACCACCTGCGTGCTGTTCGGCGATGGAGCCGGTGCGGTGGTGCTCGAGGCGTCCGACCAGCCCGGCCTGCTGGCCAGCGAGTTGCATGCCGACGGTCGCCATGTCGGCATCCTCTGCACGCCCGGCACGGTCGCGGGCGGCAAGGTGCTGGGAGACCCGCTGCTCAAGATGGACGGGCAGGCGGTGTTCAAGCTGGCGGTGGGCGTGCTCGAGGACGTGGCCCGCTCGGTGCTGGCCAAGGCCGGCCGGCAGGATGCCGACATCGACTGGCTGATCCCGCACCAGGCCAACATCCGCATCATGCAGGGTACGGCCAAGAAGCTGAAACTGCCGCTCGAGAAGCTCATCGTCACCGTCGACGAGCACGGCAACACGTCGGCCGCATCCATTCCGCTGGCGCTCGACCACGCGGTGCGCACCGGCCGCATCAAGCAGGGTGACACCGTCATGCTCGAGGGCGTGGGTGGCGGCTTCACCTGGGGCGCGGTGCTGCTCGACTTCTGAGCTGCCGCGCTTTTCGGTTTCCCTTTTCAACATTCGACGAGAAGTAGGTTTGCAGCGATGACGACCTCGTTCGCATTCGTCTTTCCCGGCCAAGGTTCGCAGGCTGTGGGGATGCTCGACGCCTGGGGTGACCACCCGGCCGTGCGGCAGACGCTGGCCGAAGCCTCCGAGGCGCTCGGCGAAGACATCGGCCGGCTGATCCAGCAAGGGCCGAAGGAGCAACTCGACCTCACCACCAACACGCAGCCGGTGATGCTGGCGGCGGGCGTGGCGTGCTATCGCGCCTGGTTCGCCGAGACGGGTCTTGCGCCTGCGGCGGTGGCCGGCCATTCGCTGGGCGAATACGCCGCGCTGGTGGCTGCCGGTGCGCTGCAACTGAAGGACGCCTTGCCGCTGGTGCGTTTTCGCGCGCAAGCCATGCAGGAGGCCGTCCCGGTAGGTGCCGGCGGCATGGCCGCGATCCTGGGTCTCGATGCCGACGCGGTGCGGGCGGGTTGCGCCGAGGCGGCGGCTGCCAGCGGCGAAGTCGTCGAGGCGGTCAACTTCAATGATCCGAAACAGACGGTCATTGCCGGCAGCAAAGCCGGGGTCGAGAAGGCCTGCGAGGTGCTGAAGGCCGGCGGGGCCAAACGGGCCCTGCCGCTGCCGGTGTCGGCGCCTTTCCACTCGAGCCTCATGAAACCGGCGGCGGAGCGCCTGAAGGACAAGCTCGCCGCCACGCCCTTCGCCGTGGCGGCCGTGCCGGTGGTGAACAACATCGACGTCAAGGTTGAAAGCGATGCCGCGGCGATCCGCGATGCGCTGTACCGCCAGGCCTTCGGGCCGGTGCGTTGGGTCGAAACGGTGCAGGCCCTGAAGGCGATGGGCCTGAGGCATGTCATCGAATGCGGGCCGGGCAAGGTGCTTGCCGGCATGGTCAAGCGCATCGATGCAGAGCTGGTGAGCGCCACGGTGTACGACCCGGCGAGCCTGAACGAAGTAAAGGGACTGTTGGCATGAGCGAAAACCAGTCTGCTGCAACCCAGGTTGCGCTGGTCACCGGCGCGAGCCGGGGCATCGGGCGCGCCATCGCGACGACGCTCGCCAGGCGCGGGTACAAGGTCGTGGGCACGGCGACCACGGAAGCCGGTGCGGCGGCGATCACCGAGGCGCTGTCACCGGCCGGCGGCCGTGGCCTCGCCCTGAACGTGAACGATGCCGCCGCGCTCGACGCTGCCATCGAAGGCATCGTCAAGGAGCTCGGCGGCCTGCATGTGCTGGTCAACAACGCCGGCATCACCCGCGACACCTTGTCCATGCGAATGAAGGACGAGGACTGGGATGCGGTCGTCGAAACCAACCTGAAGGCGGTATTCCGCGCGAGCCGCGCCGCCATCAAGCCCATGATGAAGCAGCGTTACGGCCGCATCATCAACATCACGTCGGTGGTGGGCGCGAGCGGCAACCCCGGCCAGGCCAACTATGCGGCGGCCAAGGCGGGCGTGGCGGGCATGACCCGTTCGCTGGCGCGCGAGCTGGGCAGCCGCGGCATCACCGTCAATTGCGTGGCTCCCGGATTCATCGCCACCGACATGACCGAGGTGCTGCCCGAAGCCCAGAAGACCGCACTGCTGGCGCAGATCCCGCTGGGCCGCCTCGGCAGCCCCGACGACATAGCCGAGGCGGTGGCCTTCCTGGCCTCGCCGCAGGCGGGTTACGTCACCGGGACGGAACTGCACGTCAACGGCGGCATGTACATGAATTGAGGGCCTTGTGCCCCAGCCGGTTTGAGCCCGTCCGGAACGCGGTGTGCTCTCTTAGGGATGAAACCCTAGACACCGTAGAATCACGGGCTGTTTTTGCACCACCCCTCCTGGAGGAGTCATGAGCGATATCGAAGCACGAGTCAAGAAGATCATTGCCGAGCAACTCGGCGTGGCCGAAGCCGAGGTCACGAACGAGAAGGCTTTCGTGGCCGACCTCGGCGCTGACTCGCTGGACACCGTGGAACTCGTGATGGCACTCGAAGACGAGTTCGGCATCGAGATCCCCGACGAAGAAGCTGAAAAGATCACCACCGTGCAGCTGGCGATCGACTACGCGAAGTCGCACGCCAAGGCCTGAGCCGCAGGCATTCCTTCTTCAACCGCAAACTGAGCTTTACGCATGAGTCGCCGCCGTGTCGTCGTGACAGGACTCGGACTCGTGACCCCCGTGGGCAACACGGTGGCCGAATCCTGGGCCAATCTTGTGGCCGGCAAGTCCGGCATCGATACCGTCACGAAGTTCGATGCTTCGAACCTCGCCTGCCGTTTTGCCGGCGAGGTGAAGGGCTTCAATGTCGAGGACTACATCCCCGGCAAGGAAGCACGGCACATGGACACCTTCATCCACTACGGCCTGGCAGCGTCGCTGCAGGCCGTGAAGGATGCGGGGCTGCCCACGGGCGAGGCGCTCAGCGAAGAGTTCGCGGAACGCATCGGTTGCCTGGTCGGCTCCGGCATCGGCGGCCTGCCGATGATCGAAGAGACCCATACCGAACTGATGAACCGCGGTCCTCGGCGCGTGTCTCCGTTCTTCGTGCCGGCCTCGATCATCAACATGATCTCCGGGCATGTGTCGATCCAGTGCGGCTTCAAGGGGCCGAACCTGGCCATCGTCACCGCCTGCACGACCGGCCTGCATTGCATCGGTGAGGCGGGCCGCCTGATCGAATACGGTGATGCCGACGTGATGATCGCCGGCGGGGCCGAATCCACCGTGTCCCCCCTGGGCATCGGCGGTTTTGCCGCGGCGCGAGCGCTGTCCACCCGCAACGACGATCCCAAGACGGCTTCGCGCCCCTGGGACAAGGACCGCGACGGCTTCGTGCTGGGCGAGGGGGCCGGCGTCATGGTGCTCGAGGAATACGAACACGCCAAGGCGCGCGGTGCCCGCATCTACGCGGAGCTGGGTGGTTACGGCATGAGCGCCGACGCCTTCCACATGACCGCACCCAACGTCGACGGTCCGCGTCGTTCCATGCAGGCGGCCATGCGCAATGCCGGCATCACGCCCGACCAGGTGAGCTACCTCAACGCTCACGGCACGTCCACGCCACTGGGCGACGTCAACGAGACCAACGCGATCAAGCTGGCCTTCGGCGACCACGCCAGGAAGCTGGTGGTCAACTCCACCAAGTCGATGACCGGTCACCTGCTGGGCGGAGCCGGCGGCATCGAGTCGGTGTTCACGGTGCTGGCGATCCACAACCAGCTGTCGCCGCCCACGATCAACATCTTCAACCAGGATCCCGAGTGCGACCTGGATTACTGCGCCAACACGGCGCGCGAGATGAAGATCGACGTGGCGCTGAAGAACAACTTCGGCTTCGGCGGCACCAACGGCTCTCTGGTGTTCAAGCGCGTCTGACCGGCTCTTCTCACGTTTCAGCTGCGCATGCGCACGGCCCCGGCCGTTGCAGTCACGGTCCACCGCAGCCCGCGGTGGATCGGCTTCGTGGCGTTGTTGACCTTCCTGGCCCTGGCTGCCTCCGTGGCATGGGCCGTGGCGGGCGTGAGTCCCCTCCAGTGGCTGGGCGTTGCGGGGGCTGCGCTGCTGGGCGGCACCGTGCTCGCGACCGAACGCCGCCGCAAGCCGGTCGGCCTACGATGGGACCGGCAGCGCTGGCATCTCGAGCGCGCCCCCTGGGGTGCGGTGCGTCAGGAAGTCGCCGTCGCCTTGCAAGTGGCCGTTGATCTCGGTGACTGGATGTTGCTGAGACTGCAGGCCGGCGAGGGCTTTCGGGCTTCTCGTACCTGGCTGGCCGTCCAGCGCACGGCCGCCGAGGGCGACTGGCACGCGCTGCGCTGTGCGGTATATTCGCCGCGCCCGCCCCAGCCTGCGCAGGCCGAATCTCCCGTCTCCGACTCCAACATCCCGCCTGCATGAGCGCCGCTGACGCCGATGCCCTGTTGATCGACCGCGTCAAGCGCGGGGACGTGCGGGCCTTCGAGATGCTGGTGGTGAAGTACCAGCGGCGCATCGAGCGCCTGATCGGCCGCATGGTGCGCGATACCGACCTGGTGCAGGACATCGCCCAGGAGACCTTCATCCGCGCCTACCGGGCGATCCCCCAGTTCCGGGGCGAGAGCGCCTTTTACACGTGGCTCTACCGCATCGCGGTGAACACGGCCAAGAAGGCGCTGGTGGAACTCAAGCGCGATCCGCTCGTCACCGAAGCCGCCCTGTCCTCGCGGGAAGACGACGAGGAACCTTCGCGAGTCGAGAACGAACTAAGCGACGGCGAGACGCCAGACGCCCTGCTGGCCAGCAAGGAAATTGCTGCCACAGTCAACGCCGCCATCGAGGCGCTCTCCGAAGATCTGCGCCAGGCGATCACCCTGCGCGAAATCGAAGGCTTGAGCTACGAAGAGATTGCCACCGTGATGAACTGCCCGATCGGCACGGTGCGCTCCCGGATTTTTCGGGCTCGCGAGGCGATCGCAGAACGTCTGCGCCCATTGCTTGATACGCGTGAAGGCGAGCGCTGGTAGCTGCGCTGGCCAGGAGTGAAGACCATGTCAGACCGTTCGAATCCGATGTCGCAACCGCCGCTCGAGGAGTTGTCGGCTTTTGCCGACGGCCAGCTCGACCACGATGCCGCCATGCAAGTGGCGGCGAAGTGGCGCGACTGCGAAGAGACGCGCAAGGCTTGGCACCGCTACCACCTCATCGGTGACGTGCTGCGGTCGGACGAACTCGCGGGCAGCGTGCGCGATGAGGCCTTCCTGCAGGCATTGCGCGCACGGCTGGCTCAGGAGCCGGTCGTGCTCGCCCCCGCGCTGTCGGCCGAGGTGGACGAGCACGCGCACACGGCTGCCGTGGCGATGGCCGGCGGCGGCCGGCCCGGCCGCCGGCGCCGTTGGGGCGCACCTGCTGCCGTCGCGGCAGGCTTCATGGTGGTGGCCGGGGCGCTCGTCGTGACGCGGGTGGATCAGTCGGCTGCGCCTGTCACCGCCTTGGCGGTGGCCGCCCCGGAACCTGCAAAGGCTGCAACGGTCGAGCAGCCGGTGCTGGTGGTCAACGGCGAACTGGTGCGTGATGCCCAGCTCGACCGTTACCTGTCGGCCCACAAGCAGTTCGGCGGCAGTACCGCGCTCGGGGTGCCTTCGGGGTTCCTGCGCAGCGCGACCTACGAGGCGCCCAGCCGTTGAGCCGCGAGAGTCACCCCGTGCAAGAGGCCGCCCGACCGCAACGAATGAGCCAACACCTGTCTCGCCTGCTGGCTGGCCTCGCGCACGGCACCTTGGTGCTCGGGCTCCTGTGGGGGGCGCTGCCGACACGTGCCCAGGGAGCCGGTGCTTCTTCAGACCCGTTGGTCGAGGCGCGTGAGGCACGCTCCTGGCTGATGCGCATCCATGACGCAGGAAAGAAGAAGAACTTCCAGGGCATCTTCGTGGTCAGCGCGGGCGGCACGGTCTCCAGCTCGCGCATCGTGCATTTCTACGAGGGCAGCAACCAGTTCGAGCGCATCGAGGCCATGGACGGGGAGATGCGCAAGGTGTTCCGGCACAACGACGTGGTGCACACGTTGTGGCCGCTCAGCCGCGTTGCCGTGGTGGAGCAGCGCGAGTCGATCAACGCCTTTCCCGCGCTGCTGCAGTCCCGGGGCGAGAGCATCGTGGAGTTCTACGACGTGAAGCCCCTGGGCACTGACCGGGTGGCCGGCCATGAGGCCAACGTACTCGGCCTGCGCCCGAAGGATGCCTATCGCTTCGGCTACCGGCTGTGGGCCGAGCGGCAGTCGGGGCTGCTGCTGCGTGCAGACGTGCTCGACGAGAAGGATCAGGTGCTCGAGTCGTCGGCCTTCTCCGAAGTCTCCATCGGTGTGCGGCCGCAGCTCGATGCGGTGGTGCTGCCGATGAAGAAGCTCGAGGGCTATCGCGTGCAGCGCCCGGTGATGGCGCCCACCGATCTCGAGCGCGAAGGCTGGTCCCTGCAGGTGCAGGTGCCCGGCTTCCGCCATGTGAGCTGCGTGAAGCGTCCGGTGGACAACCCGCAGAACGCGCCGACCGACAAGCAGATGCTGCAGGCCATCTATGCCGACGGCCTCACCTATGTGTCGGTTTTCGTCGAGCCCTACGACGCATCGCTGCACCGCCGCGAGATGGTCATGGCCCTGGGCGCGACGCGCACGCTGATGCGCCGGCAGGGCGACTGGTGGATCACGGTGATGGGCGATGTCCCGGTCAACACGCTGCGCAGCTTCGCAGCTGGGCTCGAGCGAAAGAAGTAGTCCCCGTTCCCTCTTTGCCGCATGTCCGCAGCCGCTGGCAGGCGTGCATGGGTTTGTTTGTCTGGTGAACTTGACGCAAGAGGTCAGGAAATGAATACACAACATCACTCGATCCGAGCCCGGGTGCGCCGTTGGGGCGCCCTGGGCCTGACGAGCGTGGCGCTGCTGGCAGGCGTTGCAACGATGACATGGCATGAGGCCGGTCACGCGCAATCGGCTTCCGCGGCGTCGAGAGGGCTGCCCGACTTCACCGACCTGGTCGAACAGGTGGGGCCTGCCGTGGTCAACATCCGCACGACCGAGCGCGTGCGGGCGGGTCGCGGAGGCGCGCAATCGCCGGAGATGGACGAGGAGATGCAGGAGTTCTTCCGCCGCTTCTTCGGCGTGCCCGTGCCTCGCCAGGACCCGCGCCAGGACCCGCGGCGCAACCAGCGCCCCGGGCAGGAAGAGGAAACGCGCCCGAGCGGCGTGGGCTCCGGGTTCATCCTGAGCAACGACGGTTTCGTGATGACCAATGCCCACGTCGTCGAGGGCGCCGACGAGGTGTACGTCACTCTCACCGACAAGCGCGAGTTCAAGGCGAAGCTCATCGGCACCGACAAGCGCACCGACGTAGCGGTGGTCAAGATCGAGGCGGGCAACCTGCCGGCCGTGAAGATCGGCGACGTGAACCGCCTGAAGGTCGGTGAATGGGTGATGGCCATCGGCTCGCCCTTCGGCCTGGATAGCACGGTCACGGCCGGTATCGTGAGCGCCAAGGCGCGCGACACCGGGGAGTTCATCCCCTTCATCCAGACCGACGTGGCGATCAACCCGGGGAACTCGGGAGGTCCGCTGATCAACCTGCGCGGCGAGGTGGTGGGCATCAACTCGCAGATCCTCAGCCGCTCAGGCGGCTTCATGGGAATTTCCTTTGCCATTCCCATCGACGAAGCCACCCGGGTTGCGGACCAGCTGCGAGCCAACGGCCGCGTCATTCGCGGGCGCATCGGCGTGCAGATCGGCGAGGTCACGAAAGACGTGGCCGAGTCGCTGGGGCTGGGCAAGGCGGTCGGTGCGCTGGTGCGCTCGGTAGAAACCGGCGGCCCGGCCGAGAAGGGCGGCCTCGAGGCAGGCGACATCATCACGCGCTTCGACGGCAAGCCGATCGACAAGGCTGGGGACCTGCCGCGCATCGTGGGCAACACCAAGCCGGGCAGCAAGGTGTCCGTGCAGGTGTTCCGCCGAGGCAGCACCCGCGACCTGTCGCTCACTGTCGTGGAACTCGAGCCCGATCAGCGGCCCCGTCGTCAGTCGCAAACTGAGCCCAAGCCCCCCGCCGGAGCGACCACCGCACTGGGCCTGACGGTGTCTGACCTCACCGATGCCCAGAAGAAGGAACTCAAGATCAAGGGCGGTGTGCGGGTGGATGCGGTCGACGGCGCGGCGGCCCGGGCCGGCCTGCGGGAAGGCGACGTGATCCTCAGCGTTGCCAACAACGACGTGTTGGACGTCAAGCAGTTCGAGGGCCTGCTCGCCAAGCTCGACAAGTCGCGGACCATCAATGTGCTCTACCGCCGTGGCGAGTGGGCCCAGTACGCGCTCATCCGTCCGACCCGCTGATCGACGCGCAAGACGTCAACCATGTGAACCCGGCAACCGACTAGGTTGTCGGGTTTTTTCATATCGCGGGATACAGATGGCCTTTGGCAGGCGGACTAAAAAGGCCTTCCTGCGGGTTCAGATGTTGGCGCTCGCTCACACACGGAACATGTAACGAGATTGAGCAGCTGGTTCGCTACAATCCCGCTGTACGGGCTGGGTTTAGTGCTGGCCAACCAAGGTAGTCGATGCCGTTTTGCGGCTCCCAAAACCATCCACAATCGCTCCACAAGCTTTTGTGGATAACTTGTGCACGGATTTCTGTGTTGGCGCAGTGCAACGACGCAAAATCAAGCATTGGCGCGGCTTTCGGCGGGGTGCTTTTGGCTACAATGAAGGCCCAACAAAGCAGTTGCCATACCTTTTTGTTGGAAGGCGCGTCACCGGTTTGACGTGCCTTTTTTTTAGCTTCAACACGGCGCTGCCGCGCCTTCACATCGCGCGTCGCGGTGTGAGCTTTCGCTGCAACGGCCGCGCCGTTGAGTCTTCGTAGCGAAGGCTTGCTTCCCTCAGATCGTCTCCATGGATCACATCCGCAACTTCTCCATCATTGCCCACATCGATCACGGCAAGTCGACCCTGGCCGATCGCATCATCCAGCGCTGTGGAGGCCTGAGCGATCGCGAGATGGAGGCCCAGGTGCTGGACTCGATGGACATCGAGCGCGAGCGCGGCATCACCATCAAGGCTCAGACCGCTGCGCTGCAGTACACGGCGCGCAACGGAAAGACCTACAACCTCAACCTCATCGACACGCCGGGGCACGTCGACTTCTCATATGAAGTGAGCCGTTCGCTGTCGGCGTGCGAGGGAGCGCTGCTGGTGGTGGATGCCAGTCAGGGTGTCGAGGCACAGACGGTGGCCAACTGCTATACCGCGCTCGATCTCGGTGTCGAGGTGGTGCCGGTGCTCAACAAGATGGACCTGCCCCAGGCGGATCCGGACCGTGCCAAGGAAGAGATCGAGGATGTCATCGGCATCGATGCGTCGGATGCGATTCCCTGTTCGGCTAAGACCGGCATGGGCATCGACGACATCCTCGAGGCGGTGATCGAGCGGATGCCGCCGCCCAGGGGCAACCCGGAAGGCCCGCCGCGCGCCATGATCATCGACGCATGGTTCGACAACTATGTCGGCGTCGTGATGCTGGTGCGTGTGGTGGACGGCTCGCTCGGCAAGGGCGAGCGCATCCGGCTCATGGCGACCAACACCGTCTATCCGATCGAGCACCTGGGGGTCTTCACGCCCAAGAGCGAGAACCGCGACGTGCTGCGTGCCGGCGAGGTGGGCTTCATCATCGCCGGCATCAAGGAGCTGGCGGCAGCCAAGGTGGGCGACACCGTCACCCTGGAAAAGAAGCTGCCCAACAACGCCGGCCCCGCAAGCGAGGCGCTGCCGGGCTTCAAGGAGATCCAGCCGCAGGTGTTCGCCGGCCTCTACCCGACCGAGGCAAGCGAATACGACCAGCTGCGCGATGCGCTCGAGAAGCTCAAGCTCAACGACAGCTCCCTGCGCTTCGAGCCCGAGGTGAGCCAGGCGCTGGGCTTCGGCTTTCGCTGCGGCTTCCTGGGCCTGCTGCACATGGAGATCGTGCAGGAGCGCCTGGAGCGCGAGTTCGACCAGGACCTGGTGACCACCGCGCCGAGCGTTGTCTATGAAGTGGAGCTGGGTGACGGCACCGTGATCGAGGTCGAGAACCCGAGCAAGATGCCTGACCAGGGCCGCATCCGCGACATTCGCGAGCCCATCGTCACGGTGCACCTGTACATGCCGCAGGACTACGTCGGTCCGGTGATGACGCTGTGCAACCAGAAGCGCGGCATCCAGATGAACATGGCCTACCACGGCAAGCAGGTCATGCTGACCTACGAGCTGCCGCTGGCAGAGATCGTGCTCGACTTCTTCGACAAGCTGAAGTCCATCTCGCGCGGCTATGCCTCCATGGACTACGAGTTCAAGGAGTACCGCTCGGCCGACGTGGTGAAGGTCGACATCCTGATCAACGGCGAGCGGGTCGACCCGCTGGCGATGATCGTGCACCGCGCCCAGAGCCAGTTCCGCGGCCGTGCGGTGGCGGCCAAGATGCGCGAGCAGATCCCGCGGCAGATGTATGACGTGGCGATCCAGGCGGCCATCGGCGCCAACATCATCGCGCGCGAGAACATCAAGGCGTTGCGCAAGAACGTGCTGGCAAAATGCTACGGCGGTGACATCACCCGCAAGCGCAAGCTGCTCGAAAAACAAAAGGCCGGCAAAAAACGCATGAAGCAGATCGGTACCGTCGAGGTGCCGCAGGAAGCGTTCCTTGCCATCCTGCAAGTGGATGACTGATGAGTTCTCTGACCGGACTTCTTTATGGCGCCCTCGCCGTTTACCTGGGGGGCTGGTACCTGGGCAAATGGAGCGGCAACTTCTCGCTGCTGCTGTTCATCCTCACCCTGGTGACGCTGGCCTACTGGCTGGCTGAGCGCTTCCACTTCCTGCCCAGGCGGGTGGCTGCCGCCACGGCGCTCGAGTCGAATGACGCTGCGCGCCGCGCCGAGCTGGCGGCCAAAGGCATCACCAAGGTCGACGGCGATGTGGCGCAAGCCAGGGAACGCGTACTGGCGCAGCCCTGGTGGCTGGACTGGACCGCCGGGCTCTTCCCGGTGATCCTGGTGGTGTTCCTGCTGCGCTCGTTCCTGTTCGAGCCGTTCAAGATTCCCTCCGGCTCGATGATCCCGACGCTGCTGGTGGGCGACCTCATCCTGGTCAACAAGTACCACTACGGCATCCGCCTGCCGGTGATCAACAAGAAGATCATTGCGAACAACGAGCCTCAGCGCGGCGACGTGATGGTGTTCCGCTTCCCGAGCGATCCGAGCAAGGACTACATCAAGCGCGTCGTCGGCCTGCCCGGCGACGAGGTGGCCTACCTGAACAAGAAGCTCGTCATCAACGGCCAGCCGGTGCCGTTGAAGTCATTGCCCGACTACTACGACGATGACAGCGTGCGCTACACGCAGCAGTTCTCCGAGAAGCTCGGCAGCGTCGAGCACCGCGTCCTCACAGTCAACGATCGCCCGCCGTTCATTGCCGGCGTGACGGAGTTTCCCTTCCGCGAGAACTGCCGCTATAACGCCGAAGGCGTGACCTGCAAGGTGCCGCCCGGCCACTATTTCATGATGGGCGACAACCGCGACAATTCCGAAGACTCCCGCTTCTGGGGCTTCGTGCCCGACGAAAACATCGTCGGCAAGGCATTTTTCGTGTGGATGAACTTCAGCAACCCCAAACGCATCGGTGCGTTCAACTGAACTGACGACACCGTGATGCACAACGATTCGACGAGGAGCGTTTCGATGAGCCCAGCCGCGCTGCCGAACCACCCTTCCCGCCAGCGGGGCGTGACGCTGATCGGCTTGCTCTTCTGGGCCGTGATCATCGCGTTCGTCGCCTTGCTCGTCATGCGTGTGGTACCCACGCTCAACGAATACTTCACCATCCAGAAAGCGGTGAACAAGGTCGCGAAGGAAGGGGGGACCACGGTGCCCGAGATACGCGCCGCCTTCGAAAAGACCAAGCAGATCGAGTATTCGATCGCGTCCATCTCCGGGGCCGATCTCGAGGTCAGCAAGGAGAACGACAAGATCGTCGTCAAGTTCGCCTACGACAAGGAAATCGAGCTCTTCGAGCCGGTTTACCTGGTCATCAAGTACCGCGGGCAGTCCAAGTAGCCCTTCGCCCGGTTCGACCCGGGCCCGTCCCCTTGAATGCCGATCTGAACGCCCTGCAACAGCGACTGGGGCACAGCTTTGCGACCCCTGCGCTGCTGCGGCGTGCGCTCACCCACAAGAGCTTCGGCAGCGAGCACAACGAACGGCTCGAATTCCTCGGCGATGCGGTGCTCAATCTCACCATCTCCGAACTGCTCTTCCAGCACTTCGGAGACTCCAGCGAAGGCGACCTGACCCGCGTGCGCGCGCATCTCGTGCGCGAAGACACCTTGCAGCGGCTTGCCCGGGAGCTCGAGTTCGGGACGGCGCTGCGCCTGAGCGAAGGTGAGGCGCGCGGCGGCGGCGCGGGCAGGCCGTCGATACTGGCCGATGCCTTCGAGGCCGTGCTGGGTGCCGTGTACCTCGATGGCGGTTTCGAGGCGGCCCGGGCGCTCGTGCTCCGCCTGTTCAGGCCGCTGGTCGCGCAGACGGTGGCCGAGACCTGGACGAAGGACGCCAAGACCGAGCTCCAGGAATGGCTGCAGGCTCGCCGCGAAGCGGTGCCTGTCTACCGCATCGACTCCACCCGCGGCCGCCAGCACGACCAGACCTTCGTGGTCATCTGCAGCGTGCCGGCGCACGGGCTGGAAGTGTCGGGGGAGGGGCGTTCGCGGCGCGCTGCCGAACAGGAAGCGGCACGTGCTGCACTGGCTAAACTGAAATCGACACCATGAGCGACCCTTCATCCCCCACTCCCGAGACCGAGCCTGCCGGCGAAGCGGTGCAGCAACAAGCGCGCTGCGGCCTGGTCGCCATCGTCGGGCGGCCGAACGTCGGCAAGTCCACGCTGCTCAACGCCCTGGTCGGCCAGAAGGTCAGCATCACCTCGCGCAAGGCGCAAACCACCCGCCACCGCATCACCGGCATCCGCACGGTGGACGATGCGCAGTTCGTGTTCGTCGACACGCCCGGCTTCCAGACCAAGCACGGCACGGCCCTCAACCGCACGCTCAACCGCACCGTGCAGGGCGTGCTGGCCGATGTGGACGTGATCCTCTTCATCGTCGAGGCAGGCCGCTTCGGGCTGGACGATGCCAAGGTGCTGGCGCTGATGCAGACCGAGGCGATGAAGCACAAGCCGGTGATCCTGGTGGCCAACAAGCTCGACCAGGTGCACCGGCGCGCCGAACTCGCGCCGTGGCTGCAAGGCATGCAGCAGCGCCACTCGTTTGCCGAGTTCGTGCCGCTGTCTGCCAGGAAGGACGATGACGTGAAGCGCCTGCTCGCGATCGTGCGGCCCTACCTGCCGGAGCAACCCTGGTTCTACGACGAAGAAGCACTCACCGACCGCAGTGAACGCTTCCTCGCCAGCGAGCTGATCCGCGAGAAGCTCTTCCGTCTCACCGGCGACGAGCTGCCCTACACCTCCACCGTCGTGATCGACGAGTTCAAGGAAGAAGGCAACCTGCGCCGCATTGCCGCCACCATCATCGTCGAGCGCGACGCGCACAAGGGCATGGTCATCGGCGACAAGGGCGAGCGGCTCAAGCGCATCGGCACCGAGGCCCGTACCGAACTCGAGAAGCTGATGGACGCGAAGGTCTTCCTCGAGCTGTGGGTGAAGGTGCGCTCGGGCTGGGCCGACGACGAGGAACGCCTGCGGACCTACGGCTACGAGTAGCACGGATGGCCCAGCGTGCGCCAACCGCCGCCTACGTGCTGCATCGCTACGACTGGAGCGAGACCAGCCTGATTCTCGACCTGTTCACGCGCGACCAGGGCCGCGTGGCGGTGGTCGCAAAGGGTGCCAAGCGGCCGTATTCGCAGCTGCGCGCGGTGCTGCTGCCGTTCCAGCGGCTGCTGGCCCACTACGGCCGGCGAGCCGCCGACGACAACAGCCAGGCCGAGGTGCACACGCTCAAGTCGGCCGAATGGGCCGGCGGCGGGCCCATGCTGAGCGGTGCTGCCCTGCTGAGCGGCTTCTACCTCAACGAGCTGCTCATGAAGCTGCTGGCGCGCAGCGACGCCCACCCGGTGCTGTTCGACGCCTATGCCCAGACGCTGCCGCTGCTGGCGGCCGGGCAGGACGACGTGGCCGAAGCCGGCCTTCGCGCCTTCGAGCTGGTGCTGCTGCGCGAGCTCGGGCTGCTGCCCGACCTGGCGCTGGTGACGCTCACGCAGCAGCCGCTGCGCGAGGGCGCCGCCTACGTGCTGCGGCCGGAGTCCGGCGTGGGCCCGGCCTCTGCCGGCGAGGCGGGCATCGCGGCCGACACCCTGCAAGCGCTGCAGGCGGCGCTCGACGCCCGCAGCCAGCCCGCGCTGCAGCGGGCCGCAGCCCTGGCATTGCCGGAGCTCAAGCTGCAGCTGCGGGCGCTGCTTCACTATCATCTGGGCTCCTCGCCACTGCACACGCGCAAGGTGGCGCTCGACGTGCAGAAGCTGCTCGAATGAACCCTACACACAGGCGCATCCGATGAACCCGCTGGTCGCTCCGGAACCCTTCGTCCATGGCGGCCGCACGGCGCTGTCGGTCAACCTCAACAAGGTCGCCCTGCTGCGCAACACGCGCCACCTCGGCATCCCGAGCGTCACCCGCGCGGCAAGCTTCGTGCTGGAGGCCGGCGCGGCCGGCATCACGGTGCACCCGCGGCCGGACGAGCGGCACATCCGCGCCGGCGACGTGCGCGAACTGGCCGAGCTGCTGAAAGCCTGGCCGCACGCCGAATACAACATCGAAGGCAACCCGTTCCACAACCTGATGGACTTCGTGCGCGAGGTGAAGCCGCACCAGTGCACCTTCGTGCCAGACGGCGTCGGCCAGTTCACCTCCGACCATGGCTGGAACCTGCCCGCCGACGCCGAGCGCCTGCGTCCGGTGATCGCCGAGGCCAAGGCGCTGGGCGTGCGGGTCAGCCTGTTCATGGATCCGCAGCCCGAAGCGATGCGCCATGCCGCGGAACTCGGCGCCGATCGGGTGGAGCTCTACACCGAAAGTTACGCCCATGCCCATGGCAAGTCCGAAGGGGCCGAGGTGCTGCAGCGCTTCGTGCGTGCGGCCGAGGCGGCCATCGCCGCCGGCCTGGGCGTCAACGCCGGCCACGACCTGAACCGCGACAACCTCACCGACTTCCTGCGGGCCGTGCCGGGCGTGCAGGAGGTCTCGATCGGCCACGCGCTGATCGCCGATGCACTGGAGCTCGGCTATGCCGAAACGGTGCGCGACTACCAGCGCTGCATCCAGCGCGCGTATGCCTGAGGCGCTTTGCGGCGGATCATGATCTACGGCATCGGCACCGACATCTGCGACATCCGCCGCATCGCCAGCACGCTGGAGCGGCGCGGTGAACGTTTTGCGCAGAAGGTCCTGGGCGAGCGCGAACTCGAAGTCTGGCGTGCTCGCAGCGCACGGGCCGCATCGCGCGGCCTGGCCTACCTCGCCACCCGCTTTTCCGCCAAGGAAGCCTTCTCGAAGGCCATTGGCATGGGCATGCGCATGCCGATGACCTGGCGCTCCTGCGAGATCCTCAACGTGCCCGGCGGCAAGCCGGTGATCCACCTCAACGGTGAACTCGCCGCATGGTTTGCCGAGCGGCGCCTGCGCGCCCACGTCAGCGTGACCGACGAAACCGACTACGCCACCGCCTTCGTGGTGGTCGAAACGAATGACTGACACCATCGCCCATGCACCGGTGATCCTCGACATCGCCGGCACCGCCCTCAACGACGACGACCGTCGCCGCCTGCAGCATCCGCTCACCGGCGGCCTGATCTTCTTCACCCGCAACTGGGTGAGCCGCCAGCAAATCACCGAGATCACGGCCGAGGCGAAGTCCATCCGCCCGGACCTGCTCATCACCATCGACCATGAAGGCGGGCGCGTGCAGCGTTTCCGCACCGACGGCTTCACTCACCTGCCGGCGGCGCGCCGCTTCGGCGAACTCTGGATGCGCGACGCGATGCGGGCGACAGATGCCGCCAGTGCCGCCGGCTACGTGCTCGGCAGCGAGCTGCGCGCCTGCGGCGTGGACCTGAGCTGGGCGCCGGTGGTGGATCTCGACCACGGCCGCAGCGAGGTGGTGGGTGACCGGGCCTACCATCGCGACCCGCGCGTGGCGACCCTGCTGGCCAAGAGCGTGATGCACGGCCTGCTGCTGGCCGGCATGCACAACTGCGGCAAGCACTTCCCGGCCCACGGCTATGCCATCGCCGACTCGCACGTCGCCCGCGCGGTGGACGACCGCACGCTCGAAGAGATCCTTGCCGAAGACGCCATGCCGTACGACTGGCTCTCCAGCACGCTCACCTGCGTGATGCCCGCCCACGTGACCTTCCCGAAGGTCGATGCCATGCCCGCCGGCTTTTCGGCCCGCTGGCTGAAGGACATCCTGCGCGGGCAGTTCGGCTACACCGGTGCCATCTGCTGCGACGACCTCAGCATGGAAGGCGCACGGGTGGCGGGCAGCGCGGTCGAAGGCGGCATTGCGGCGCTCAATGCCGGCTGCGACATGGTGCTGCTGTGCAACCAGTCCAAGGTCGACGGCGGCAAGCCGGTCGACGTGCTGCTCGACGGCCTGCAGGACGCGCTGGACCGCGGCCTCTGGCAGGCCGATGCCGGCAGCGAGGCGCGCCGGCTCGCGCTGCTGCCGCAGACCGAGCCGCTCGCATGGGACGAGCTGATGCACCAGCCGCAGTACCAGCGGGCGCTCGAGCTGCTGCCCTGACCATACCCGCCGCCGGAAAACGGAACCGGTTCCACCGTTCACCCCGGCGCAAGCGCCGCTGGTCGGTTCGCCCTGCCGGCGGCGAGTGATTCCCTCCTACGATGAATCCGACGGGTCCCGTCGGCGAGCAGTCCTGTCGCAGGGCTCGGCGCTCACCTCTCATCGACAAGGGACTGACATGACAGGAAGACTGCGACATCTCCTGGCCCTCGCACTGGGCCTCTTCTGCGGCCAGCTGGCTTTCGCGCAGGGCTGGCAGCTCGTCTGGCAGGACGAATTCCACGGCAGCATCAGCCCCGACTGGGTGTTCGAGACCGGCAACGGCACCAACGGCTGGGGCAACAACGAACTGCAGTACTACCGGCGCGAGAACGCCACCGTCGAGAACGATGCGCTCGTCATCACCGCCCGGCGCGAGGACTTCGGCGGGTTCCGCTACACGTCCGCGCGCATGAAGACGCAGGGCAGAAAAAGCTTCAAGTACGGCCGCATCGAGGCTCGCATCGCGCTGCCCGCCAAGCTGGGCACATGGCCGGCGTTCTGGATGCTGGGCAGCAACATCGGCAGCGTCGGCTGGCCCGCCTCGGGCGAGATCGACGTGATGGAGCAGGTCAACACCAGCAGCGAGGTCCACGGCACCGTGCACTGGCGGGCCGACAACGGCAGCCATGCGTCCTACGGCGGGCGTACCGGCACCAGCGTCACGAACTACCACGTCTATGCGGTCGAGTGGGACGCGAAGTTCATCCGCTGGTTCGTCGACGGCCAGCAGTACCACGTCATCGACATCACCAACAACGCCGGCGGCACCGAGGAGTTCCACAAGGACTTCTTCCTGCTGCTCAACATGGCGGTGGGCGGCAACTGGCCCGGCTTCAACGTCGACGAAAGCGCGTTGCCGGCACGCATGCACGTCGACTACGTGCGGGTCTATCAACTGCAGGCGCCCGGTACGGCCATCACCCTGGAGGCCGAGCGGTTCGCGGTCATGCAGGGCGTGCAGGCCGAAGCCTGCTCCGAAGGCGGGCAGAACCTCGGCTGGATCGATGCCGGCGACTGGGTCGTGTGGGATGTGAACGTCCCGGAAAGCGGCACCTACACCGTGCAATACCGCGTCGCGAGCCTCGGCGGCGGCGGTGTCATCCAGCTCGAGCGGGCCGGCGGCAGCCCGGTGTACGGCAGCGTGTACGTGCCGGCCACCGGCGGCTGGCAGAACTGGACGACGGTGTCGCACCAGGTGCAGCTCGCGGCCGGCCAGCAACAGATCGCGGTGAAGGCGCTGGTGGGGGGCTGGAACCTCAACTGGCTGAAGATCAGCCGCTGAGCCGCTGAGGCCGGCCCCAAGAAAAAACGCCGCCGGGCGCAAGCCGGGCGGCGTTTGTTTTTCTGCGGCATTCGCCGCAGCGTCACTGCGGTGCCTGCTGGCCCGGCGCCGTGTCGAACGGCAGCTTGAACTGCGAGAGATCCTTGCGGGTCTCGACCAGCACGAGCGGGCCTTCGTCGATCGCGACGACCGGCTTCGGTTCGCGCGGCACGCGGATCGGGCGCGGCTCGTTGGCAATGGCTTCCTGGGCCGTGCGGACCTTGTCGGGGTCGGAATTGACCCACTGCAGGCCGGCCGAGTCGGCCACCGCGGCCAGTTCGGCCAGCGGCAGCACGAAGGGCTCGGCCTTGGCCAGCACCACCGGCGCCGGAGCTTCGGTGACGATGGGCTCCGGCACGAGGGCGCTCACGGAAGCAGCAGCGGCGGCAGGGGCTGCTGCAGTGACGCCGGCTTCCGCGATCGCCACTTCCGCGGCGGCCTCGGGTGCGGCGCCGGCTTCGGCTTCGGTGCCGTCGCGCTCGCGGCGTTCGCGGCGGAAGCGATCGCGTCCGCGGCCACGGCGGCGGCCGCCTTCGCGTTCGCCGTCCTCGCCTTCGGCGGCAGCGGCCGGTTCGGCGCCTTCAACCGCGTCGGCTGCGGCCACGGAAGCCGTGGCCGGGGACTGGCTGCCGTCTTCCCACCAGGCACCGCCGGCCGAGGGCGCGGCAGCTGCGGCCTCGGGGGCTGGGCGGGCTTCGTCGGTTCCGGCATCGGCGTCTTGAACGTCGGCGGTTGCGGCGGCGCCTTCTGCGCGCTCACCACCGCGATCGCGACCGCCACGACGGCGGCGACGACGGCCGCCCTGGCGTTCCGCGCCTTCGCCTTCGGCGCCAGCGTCGGCACCGGGCACGGTGTCGACAAAGGCCTGTGCGGTGGCTTCCGTCAGCTCTTCGGGAGCGGCCTGCGGCGCTGCTTCGCGCGGCGGACGTTCGCCGCGCTGCTGGCCGCGTCGGCCCTCGCCGCGTTCCGTGCGCTCACCGCGCTCTGCACGTTCTCCGCGCTCTGCGCGTTCACCGCGTTCGCCACGCTCCGCGCGATCGCCCCCACGGTCACCGCGATCGCCGCGCGGTGCGCGCTCCTCGCGGGCTCCAGCTTCCTTGCCGCCGGCTTCAGCCGACTCGGCGCGGTCACCACGTTCCCCGCGGCGGCCCCGGCCCTCGCTGCGCTGCTGTTCGCCACGGCGGCCATCGCCACCGCGCTCGCCACGCTCGCCTCGTTCACCGCGCTGGCCGTCGCGGCCACCACGGCGGCCGCGGCCGTCGCGTTCCTTTTCGGCCTTGCCGGCGGTTCCGCCGGCAGCAGGCGCCGCAGCCGGAGCCGGTGCGGGCGCCGGCTCGGCGGCGCCGCCGCCACCCAGCAGCTTCTTGAACCAGCCGAAGAAGCCGCCCCCGGCCGGCACCGGGGCCGCCACCACCGGCGGCGTGGCCACCGGGGCGGGGGCCGGAGCGGGTGCCGGCTTGGGCGGCGCGATCGGCGCCGGCTCGTCGGGCAGCACGCCCTTGATCACCGGCTCCTGCTTGGGCTTGAGCTTTTCGCGGCGGGTGATGCCGACCTCTTCGTCCGGCTCCTCGATCATCGAGTAGCTGGCCTGCAGGTTCTCGAGGCGCGGGTCGTCGTGGCGCAGGCGCTCGAGCTTGTAGTTCGGCGTTTCGAGGTGCTTGTTGGGCACCAGCAGCACGGTCACGCGCTGCTTGAGTTCGATCTTGGTGATCTCGGTGCGCTTCTCGTTGAGCAGGAAGGAGGTCACTTCCACCGGCACCTGCACGTGCACGGCGGCGGTGTTCTCCTTCATCGACTCTTCCTGGATGATGCGCAGGATCTGCAGCGCCGACGACTCGGTGTCGCGGATGTGGCCGGTGCCGTTGCAGCGCGGGCAGGTGATGTGCGAGCCCTCGCTGAGCGCCGGGCGCAGGCGCTGGCGGCTCAGTTCGAGCAGGCCGAACTTGCTGATGGAGCTGAACTGCACTCGGGCGCGGTCGGTGCGCAGCGCGTCGCGCAGGCGCTGCTCGACCTCGCGGCGGTTCTTGGACTCCTCCATGTCGATGAAGTCCACCACGATGAGGCCGCCCAGGTCGCGCAGGCGCATCTGGCGCGCAATCTCATCGGCCGCCTCGAGGTTGGTGCGGGTGGCGGTCTCTTCGATGTCGCCGCCACGGGTGGCGCGCGCAGAGTTCACGTCCACCGCCACCAGGGCCTCGGTGTGGTCGATCACGATGGCGCCGCCCGAGGGCAGGTTCACCGTGCGCGAGAAGGCGGTCTCGATCTGGTGCTCGATCTGGAAGCGGCTGAACAGCGCCGCGTCGTCGCGGTAGCGCTTCACGCGATTGGCCGTCTCCGGCATCACGTGGTTCATGAACTGCTTGGCCTGCTCGTAGATGTCGTCGGTGTCGATCAGGATCTCACCGATGTCGGCCGTGAAGTAGTCGCGGATCGCGCGGATCACCAGCGACGATTCCTGGTAGATCAGGAAGGCGCCCTTGCCGGCCTGGGCCGCGCCGTCGATGGCGGTCCACAGCTTGAGCATGTAGTTCAGGTCCCACTGCAGCTCGGCAGCGGAGCGGCCGATGCCGGCGGTGCGGGCGATCAGGCTCATGCCCTTGGGGTATTCGAGCTGGTCGAGGGCTTCCTTCAGCTCCTCGCGGTCTTCGCCTTCGATGCGGCGCGACACGCCGCCGCCGCGCGGGTTGTTGGGCATGAGCACCAGGTAGCGCCCGGCCAGCGACACGAAGGTGGTGAGCGCCGCGCCCTTGTTGCCGCGTTCTTCCTTTTCCACCTGGACCAGCAGTTCCTGGCCTTCCTTGATGGCGTCGTTGATCTTGGCGTTGCGGACGTCGGCGCCATCCTTGAAGTACTGGCGCGAGATTTCCTTGAAGGGCAGGAAGCCGTGGCGGTCTTCGCCGTAGTCGACGAAGCAGGCCTCGAGCGACGGTTCCACACGGGTGACGACCGCCTTGTAGATGTTGCCCTTGCGTTGCTCGCGGCCTTCGATTTCGGTCTCGAAGTCGAGCAGTTTCTGGCCATCGACGATGGCGAGGCGACGCTCCTCGGGCTGCGTCGCGTTGATCAGCATGCGTTTCATGTGCACTCCCGTGCCGCCGCCTCCATGGGAAAGAGGTCAGGCGACACAAAACTCACGCCGCCAGCTCCGGTGCAACACCGGGCGGGCGACTCATCGATGCACGAAACAGCGTGAAAAACCGGAAGGAATCGCCCTGGACTTCAACAAGAGCCGCGAGGCTCAGCGGTGAAGCGTTGGCGCGTGCGTGGCAGTGGGAGAGGGACGTGCTCGGCGCAACCATTGAGTGGAAAGCTGCACCCGGCCGGCACCGCGCTCGCGCCCAGCGGCGGTCGCCAGCCGCAAGGCTGCGACACACGCACGTGGGGGGAGGGGAACGGCCTCTGAGAACATCCGTTGGATCACTTGACGCGGGCGTCAGGCTGAAAAGACGGCTCGCTACTTTGAGCTGCTTTCGGCCTGGCGCCGGAAAACCTTGGTTTCTTGGTTCTTCTACGCTGGCTCTGCCGCTGGTTCGAACCGCCCGCCGCTCACCTTGGGAGCCGGCCTGACGGGACTTGACAGCGTTGCATCACCGGATTTGCCGAAAGCGGATGGGCTTCGGCGACCACGAGCCCCGTAAGCTGACGGGTAAACTCAAGCAAATCAATCACTTACAGCGCAAACGTGGTGCAACGCATTATAGGTGGTAAATCCTTGCCGCCGAGCGCCGGAAAAACACCCGGAAAACCAGCGGGGGCCCCCAGGCCGAGCCCTGCTGCGGTGCAGCACCTGGAGATTGACGAAGCCAGCGCCGGCCAGCGGCTCGACAACTTCCTGATCAAGACGCTCAAGGGCGTGCCCAAGACGCACGTCTACCGGATCATCCGCAGCGGCGAGGTGCGGGTGAACAAGGGCCGGGCGGCCGCGGACACCCGGCTCGAGATGGGCGACAGCGTCCGCCTGCCGCCGGTGAAGCTGCCGGAAAAGGCCGAAAAGGCAGTCCCGGCGCGGGAGTTCCCGGTGCTGTTCGAGGACGACCACCTCATCGCCGTCAACAAGCCGGCCGGCGTGGCGGTGCATGGCGGCAGCGGCGTGAGCTTCGGCGTGATCGAGCAGTTGCGCCAGGCACGGCCGGACGCGAGGTTCCTCGAACTCGTGCACCGGCTCGACAAGGAAACTTCGGGCCTCCTGCTGGTGGCCAAGAAGCGCAGCGCGCTCACGCACCTGCAGGACCAGTTCCGCGGCCGCTCGACCGGCAAGACCTACGCCGCGCTGGTGGCGGGTGCCTGGCCTGCCAACAGGAAGGTCATCGACATCGCGCTGCACAAGTACCTCACCAGCGAGGGCGAGCGCCGCGTGCGTGCGGTGTCGCCCGCGGCCGACGAAGGCAAGCGGTCCATCACCCTGGTGCAGGTGGTGCAGGCGTTCAAGGCCTGGACGCTGCTCGACGTGACCATCAAGACCGGCCGCACCCACCAGATCCGCGTCCACCTGGCGCATGAAGGCTGTCCCATCGTGGGCGACGAGAAATACGGCGACTTCGCACTCAACAAGTCGCTGGCCAAAGGCGAGGCGTTGCAAGGCGTGAAGTTCGAGCGCATGTTCCTGCACGCCAGGCGCCTGCGCTTCGACCACCCCGCGACCGGCGAGGCCATCGAACTCGAGGCGCCGCTGCCTGCAGAATGCCGGGACCTGCTTCACCACCTGCCCCCGAAGAAGTGACCGACACCCACCGCCCGCGCCAGTTCGACCTCGTCGTGTTCGACTGGGACGGCACCCTGTTCGACTCCACCCGGCTCATCGTCAAGTGCATCCAGGCGGCCTGCACCGACCTGGCCGTGCCGGTGCCCAGCGATGCCGACGCCGCCTACGTGATCGGCCTGGGCCTGCACGACGCGCTCAAGTACGTGGTGCCCGGCCTGCCCGAAGAGCGCTATCCGGAGCTGGGCCAGCGCTACCGCCACCATTACTTCAGGAGCCAGCACGAGCTGACGCTGTTCCCCGGCACGCTGGCCATGCTCGATGCGCTGAAGCAGCGCCACCACTGGCTGGCCGTGGCCACCGGCAAGACGCGCCATGGCCTCGACGAAGCACTGAAGACGGTGCAGCTGCGCGGCATGTTCGACGGTTCGCGCACGGCCGACGAAACCGCGTCCAAGCCCGATCCGCTGATGCTCAACGAACTGATGCGCGAGTTCGGCACCGAGCCGCAGCGCACGCTGATGATCGGCGACACCACGCACGACCTGCAGATGGCGGCCAATGCCGGCACCGCCTGCATCGGCGTGGGCTACGGCGCGCACGCGCACGACAGCTTCGCCGAGTTCTCGCCGCGCTTCGTGGCCCACTCGGTGCCCGAGCTGCAGGCCTGGCTCCTTCAGCATGCCTGACGCCGGCGACCTGCCCGCGCCGGCCGCAGGCGGCGAGTTCCTGTGCGCCTCGGCCGAACTGGCCGAACGCGGCCGCGCCTACCTTTTCGACGTGCTGGAGTACGGCCGCAGCGTGCGCGCCTTCGCGCTGCGCATCGACGGGCAGGTGGTGGCCTACCTCAACCGCTGCGTGCATGTGCCGGCCGAGATGGACTGGCAGCCCGGCGAGTTCCTCGACAGCAGTCGCGAGTTCATCCTCTGCTCGACGCACGGCGCCGCCTACGAGCCCAAGGGCGGCCGCTGCATCGGTGGCCCCTGCGGCCGCGGCCGGCTCACGGCCTTGTCGGTGAGCGAGCGTGACGGCATGGTGTATTGGTATCCTTCCCGCGACATCCGTCCTGTATTTGCCGCCTGACTGCGCGGCCCCCGGAAAGCCCCCTCATGAGCACGCTAGACGACCCTTCCCGTCCTGAGCCCGGTTTCAACCTGCCTTCTCCTTCCCCTTCGGCCGAGCCGCGGCAGGAGCCTCCCGCAATGCCGGCGCGCGACGACGGCATCGCCCGCGAATTCGCGATGGCCTACCTGACCGACCGCAAGCGCGAGCGGCGCTGGCGCCTGTTCTTCCGCTTCGCCTGGCTGCTGGTGTTCATCGCCATCGCCTGGGCGCTGGTTGCCGAGCGCAGCGCCACCAGCGTGCCGAATGGCCCGCACACCGCGCTGGTCGAGGTGCGCGGCGAAATCGCCAGCGACACCGAGGCCAGTGCCGAAGTCATGGTCTCCGGCCTGCGCGCCGCCTTCGAGGACGTGGGCGCCAAAGCAGTGGTGCTGCGCATCAACTCGCCCGGCGGCAGCCCGGTGCAGGCCGGCATCATCAACGACGAGATCCAGCGCCTGAAGGCAAAGCACGGCAAGCCGGTGTACGCGGTGTGCGAGGAGCTCTGCGCCTCGGCCGCCTACTACATCGCCGCCGGGGCCGACGAGGTGTTCGTCGACAAGGCGTCCATCGTCGGCTCCATCGGCGTGCTGATGGACGGCTTCGGCTTCACCGGCACGATGGACAAGCTGGGCATCGAGCGCCGCCTGCTCACCGCCGGCACCAACAAGGGCATGCTCGATCCGTTCTCGCCGCAGAACGAGCAGCACCGCGCCTATGCGCAGACCATGATCGACCAGATTCACCAGCAGTTCATCGCGGTGGTGAAGCACGGCCGCGGAAAGCGCCTGAAGGAAACGCCCGAAACCTTCTCGGGCCTCTTCTGGAACGGCCAGCAGGCCATCGACCAGGGCCTGGCCGACAAGCTGGGCAGCCTGGACTTCGTGGCCCGCGAAGTGGTCAAGGCCGAAGAGGTGATCGACTACACGCCGAAGGAAAACCTGGCCGAGCGCCTGAGCAAGCGTTTCGGTTCGGCCATCGGCGAAGGCGCGGTGCGCGCGCTGCGCGCGGTCACCAGCATCCGCTGACCGTGCGCGGTCTGCGGTTCACCCGCAGACCAGCAGCCCCTTGGTCTCGATGAAGCGCACCACCTCGTCGAGCCCTGCCCGCGTCTTGAGGTTGGTCATCGCATAAGGCAGGGTCGGCCGCATGCGTTTCGTGTCGGCCTCCATCACGGACAGGTCGGCCCCTACGTGCGGCGCGAGGTCGGTCTTGTTGATGACGAAGAGGTCGCTCTTGGTGATGCCCGGGCCGCCCTTGCGGGGAATCTTCTCGCCGGCGGCCACGTCGATCACGTAGATCGTGAGGTCGCTCAGCTCGGGGCTGAAGGTGGCCGCGAGGTTGTCGCCGCCCGACTCGATGAACACGATGTCGGCGTCCGGAAACTTCGCCAGCATGCGGTCCACCGCCTCGAGGTTGATCGACGCGTCCTCGCGGATGGCGGTGTGCGGGCAGCCGCCGGTTTCCACGCCCATGATGCGCTCCGGCTCCAGCGCGCCGGCCACGGTGAGCAGGCGCTGGTCTTCCTTGGTGTAGATGTCGTTGGTGACGACCACCAGGTCCCAGCGCTCGCGCATGGTCTTGCAGAGCATTTCGACCAGCGTGGTCTTGCCGGAGCCGACCGGCCCGCCCACGCCCACCCGCAGCGGGGGCAGTTTCTTGGTGCGGTTGGGAATCGAGTGAAGCAGTGTGGTCATGAGCGGAAGAGTCGCGAGTACTGGGTTTCGTGCCGTGCCGACAGGATGGCCAGGCCGGGTGAAAAGGACTGGCGCTCGCTGTCGGCCAGCGCCAGTGCTGCATCCACTGCAGCGGGGATCGCATCGGCCAGCGCGCCGAGGATGCGCTGGCCGGCGCTCTGGCCCAGCGGCACAGCCTTGATGGCAGCCTGTGCCATGTTCTCGGCCCAGCCGAAGGCAAAGGCCAGGGCCGCATCGCGCGGCGTCGCGGCGGTCAGCGCGGCCGCCAGCGCATAGGCCACCGGGTAGCACGGCGCCGGCTTCAGGCCCCGAAGCGCGGCGAGTGCCGAAGCCGGCGCATCGGGGCGCAGCCTGAGCCACTCGACGAACGAGCGGCCCATCTGCTCGGCCTGCAGCCGCAACTCGGCGCTCTCGCGGGTGGTGAGCAGCCAGGTGTTGAGCTCCTCGATGCGATCGAGGTCCTGCCGTCGCCAGGCCGACACTGCAACGCCCAGCACGGCGAGGTCGCAGCGGGCCAGCGTCAGCGCCAGCTGGTCGAGAAGCCAGCCGCGGGCATGTTCCTCATCGGTCACGAGGCCGGCGTCGACCGCGGCCTCCAGCCCCTCTGAATAGCTGAATCCGCCCACGGGCAAGGCCGGCGAGGCCAGCCACATCAGCTGCAGCAGGCTGGAGGCGGGCAACGGCTGGGGCCGTGCCGGCAGGCGTCGCGGCTTCAATGGTGTTCGTGGCCGTGATGGTGGTCGTGGCCGTGATCGTGGTGGTGGTCATGCCCGTGGCCGCCGGCCGCGTAGGCGCCCGATTCAGGCTCGAACGGTGCCTGCGCCTCGCTCACGATCAGGTGCATCTGGCGCAGCATGTCGGCCAGCACATGATCGGGCTCGAGCTTCAGGTGGTCGGACTGCAGCTCCAGCTGCACATGGCGGTTGCCCAGGTGGTAGGCCGCCCGCAGCAGGTCGAAGGGCGAGCCGTGCTCGGCGCAGTGGCGCACCACCAGCACCGGCTGCGCTGCAGCCTCCACCCGCACCAGCGAGCCATCGTCGACCACCAGCACGTCGCCTCCGCGCACCACCGCGCCGCGCGGCAGGAACACCCCCAGCGGGCGGCCGGTGCTGTCGACGGCATCGAAGCGGCTCTTCTGCCGCACGTCCCAGTCGAGCACCACGGTGGCGGCGCGTTTCACCAGGGCCGGCGCGAGGCCGCGGCCTTGCGGGATGAGTTTGTTGACGCTGTGCATGGGCGCGAGTATGACGGCTGTCGGCGCCGGCCTACACCGGTGTGGCCGCGCCGCTGATGGCAGGGGCAGGGGGCTGCGACGAAGGTGCAAGAAGCACGCCCAATCCGACCAACGCCTCATCAGCACCATGCCCTGGACGACGTCGCTCCGCCGCAACCGCTGGCTGCTTGCCTTGCTGGCCGTGCTGCTGCTGCTCGTGGTGGCCTTCAGCGTGCCGTGGCGGCTCAACTTCGCCCGCGACTGGATCGCCGAGCGCACCCAGGCCGCCACCGGCCGTGCACTGCGGCTCGAGGGCGACATCTGGTGGCACTGGGGCCGCCTGGGGCGGCTCGAGGTGAACGGGCTGCGGTTCGCCAACCCGGCCTGGGCCGGCCGGCCCGACATGGTGAGCGCGCAATCGATCGATGCCCGCATCGCACTGTGGCCGCTGCTCACCCAGCGCCGGCTGCAGATCGTCGAAGTGCGCATGCACCAGCCCGACGTCTGGCTCGAGAGCAATGCGCAGGGCCAGCGCAACTGGCTGCTCGACACCAAGCAGAGCGACGAGGGCTCGCGCATCGAGCTGGGCCGCGTGTGGCTCGACAACGGCGTGCTGCGCCTGCGGCAGCCCCACCTGCAGACCGACGTGCGGGCCAGCTTCCAGAGCGTCGTGCAGGACGAGAAGGCGCGACTGCGGGTTGGAGCCGAAGGGCAGTGGAACGGCCTGCCGCTGCGTGCAGCCGGCACCGGCGACGACGTGCTCCAGCTGCGCGAGGCGAACAAGCCCTACGGCCTGGACGTGGACGCTTCCATCGGCCTCACCCGCGTGCGAGCCGCCGGGCAGGTGACCGGACTCCTCGCGCCCAAGGCGGCGGACCTGCGCATCGAAGTGCAGGGCCGCACCTTGGCCGAGTGGTACCGCATCGTCCATGTGGGACTGCCCGAGACGCCCGCCTACCAGACCGCCGGCCGGGTGCGGCTGGACCGCGGCGTGTGGTGGTACGAGGACTTCACCAGCCGGGTCGGCAGGAGCGACCTGTCCGGCCAGATCCGCTTCGAGCCGCGTGACGCGCGGCCCTTCGTCGGCGGGCGGCTGCATTCGAAGCTGCTGGACCTGAACGACCTGGGCCCGGTGGTGGGCAAGACGACGAAGCCGGTCACGGCCGGCCCGGCGGCGGCCCGCGCATCGGAGGCCGCGTCGGCGCCGCCCGAGGCAGCCGCGTCGCGCCCGGCGCAAAGGCCCACGTCGGGCGCCTCCACCGCGCGGGTGAAGGGCGGCCGCGTGCTGCCGCAGCGCGGCTTCAGCGCCGAGAAATGGGACACGCTGGATGCCGACCTGCAGTTCGAGGCCCAGGCCATCCGCAACCTCGGCTCCATGCCCTTCGACAACCTGAAGACCCGCGTCGTCATGGACGACCGCAAGCTCACCCTCGACCCGCTGCGGCTCGGTTTCGCCGGCGGCAGCGTGGCCGGCTCCCTGCAGATCGACGGCCGGGTGCAGCCCATGGCGGCGCGGCTGAGCGCGCGGTTCAACCGCCTGCAGCTCGAGCAGCTGCTGCCGCGGGTGCGCAACACGCGGGCCGCCTTCGGCCAGCTCAACGGGCGCGCCACGCTGGCGGGGCGCGGCAACTCGTATGCGCAGATGCTCGGCACCTCGCAAGGCGAGATGCAGCTGGCCATGGGCCGCGGGCGCATCAGCAACCTGCTGATCGAGCTGGTGGACCTCGACCTGGCCGAAGCGCTGAAGTTCCTCGTCGCCGGCGACCGCAACATCCCGGTGCGCTGCGCGCTGGCCGACGTGGGTTTCGAGCGCGGCGTGATGAGTTCGCGCGCCATCGTGTTCGACACCGCCGACACGGTGGTCGATGCACGCGGCACGGCCGACCTCGCGAAGGAAACGCTCGACGTGAAGGTGACGCCGCTGCCGAAGGACCGCAGCCCGCTGACCCTGCGCGTGCCGTTCACCGTGCAGGGCAGCTTCGCCGACCCGAGCGTGAAGCCGGAGATGGGCAAGCTGCTGGCGCGCGGCGGCGGCGCCTTGCTGCTGGGCGCCTTGGTCAACCCGCTGGCCGCGCTGATCCCGCTGATCGAGACCGGCCCCGGGGCGGACAGCGACTGCTCGGCCCTGATGGCCCGCGCCCGCGGCGAGGGCGTGAAGGCGATCGACGCCGAGCCGCCGGCCGCCGGGCCGGGCAGGCGCTAGCAGGCTGTTGAAATTCGCCCGCGCAAATGCTGATTCGCGAAAGGCGGGTTGTTGATACCGTGCAGACCGACATAACGACGCGGGCGACGCCGATGCGCGGATGTGACGGAATGCAGGAAGGCCTGTTCACGCTGGCCAAGCTTGATGACTTCGTTCCGGCGGATCACCCGCTGCGGGCGATTCGGGTGCTGGTCAACGAGGCGCTGGTCGCCCTGAACGAGCTGTTCAACTCGATCTACGCCGACAGCGGCCGAGCGTCCATCGCGCCCGAGAAGCTCCTGCGAGCGATGCTCATCCAAGTGTTCTTCTCGGTTCGCAGCGAGCGGCAGCTGATGGAGCAGGTTCGCTACAACCTGCTGTTCCGCTGGTTCATCGGCTTGGCGATCGACGACGAGGTCTGGGATCACTCGGTGTTCTCCAAGAACCGCGACCGCCTGCTCGAGCATGCCGTGGTCGAGCGCTTCTTCACCGAGGTGATGCGCCTGGCCGACCAGCGCAAGCTGCTCAGCAAGGAGCACTTCTCGGTGGACGGCACGTTGATCCAGGCGTGGGCCAGCCACAAGAGCTTTGTGCCCAAGGATGGTGGCGACCCGGGCGCGGGCAGCGGCGGCGCGGGTGGCCGCAACACGGAAAAGGATTGGAAGGGCAAGCCGCGAAGCAACGACACGCATGCCAGCACGACGGACCCTGACGCGCGGCTGTTCCGCAAAGGCAAAAGCCAGGCGGCAATCCTGGGATACCAAGGTCATGTGCTGATGGAGAACCGATCGGGGCTGGTCGTGAGTGCCGTGGTCTCGCACGCTGACGGGTTCGGCGAACGCACGGCAGCGCTGGCGATGCTGGACACCTTGCCGGGCAAGGGACCCAAGACCCTGGGCACCGACAAGGGCTACGACACGCGCGACTTCATCGCCGGCTGTCGCAAGCGAGGCGTCACACCCCATGTTGCGAGCAACGTGACGCACCAAGGCGGCAGTGCCATCGATGGGCGCACGACGCGTCACGCTGGCTACAGAGTCAGCCAAGTGGTCCGCAAGCGCATCGAAGAACACTTCGGCTGGGGCAAGACTGTTGGCCGTATCAGGCAGACGGTGTACCGCGGCATCAAGCGCGTCGATCAGCACTTCAAGCTGACGATGACGGCGAGCAACATTGTGCGAATGGCCCGAATACTGGTCAGCGTTCCGCAAGGAGTCACGCAATGAACCACTGCAAGAGCACTGATACGGGCAACAAACACGACGAACTGGCCTGCGGCAGCGCGTCGAGGGCCGCAGCAAACGCTCGAATCGACATGAATTGCTCGTCATCAGCTGTATGCGGCGGTTCATCGCTGCGAAATTCAACAGCCTGCTAGGGCCCTAGTCCACTGCGTCAGTGAAATGGCACCCCCGCCGGGGCCGACAAGGGTGCAGGCGTAGGCGCGGTGCGCAGCCCAGGCTGGACGCCTGGGCAAGCGGCGCAACACCCGCATGCGCCCTT
>NZ_SWAR01000205.1 GCF_006386545.1 Methylibium rhizosphaerae
TGGCGTGATGCCGGCGCCCAGCACGATGGTGTCGGCGTTGGTGCCCGGCGCGTCGCTGTCGTAGTTGTTGATCGTGTCCTGGCCCGAGCCCAGACCGAACAGGTAGGTGTCGGCTCCGGCATCGCCGCTCAGCGTGTCGTTGCCCGCTCCGCCTTCCAGCGTGTCGTTGCCGTTGCCGCCGTTCAACGCGTCGGCGCCCACGCCCCCTTGCAGCGTGTCGTTGCCATCTCCGCCGTTAAGGGTGTCTCGGCCATCGCCGCCGTCGATCGTGTCGTCACCGGCCATGCCGTTGAGGGTGTCGTTGCCCTCAGCGCCGCCGAGGGCGTCGTTGGTCGCGTAGCCGGTGACGGTGTCGTCACCTCCCGTGGGCACGATGACACGTGCCTTCACGTCCGCAATGCTCCAGCTGCTGCCGTCGGCGAAGCGGATGGTTTCGACGGCGTGCTGGGAGGTGCCGTCGGTTACGAAGTAGCTGTTGATGGTCAGGCGGTCTTCGGTGCCG
>NZ_SWAR01000206.1 GCF_006386545.1 Methylibium rhizosphaerae
CTGGATGGCAGCACCGGCAACGACACCTACCTGTTCGGCCGCGGTTCGGGCAAGGACACGATCAACTCGTACGACACCACGGCCGGCAAGCTCGACGTGGTGCAACTCGGTGCCGGCATCACGCCCGCGGACGTGCTGCTCACCCGCTCGGGCGACGAGCTCGTGCTGTCGATCGTGGGCAGTTCCGACAGCCTGCGTGTGCAGAACCAATTCAATGCGACCAACTACTACCGCATCGAGCAGATCCGCTTCGCCGACGGCACCACCTGGGACACGGCGGCGATCGATGCGGCGGTCACCACCGGCACATCAGGCAATGACGCCTTGACCGGCTACGCCCCGATGCCCTGGCCGGCGGCGCCGGCGACGATGTGCTCTACGGCCGTACCGGCAACGACACGCTCGATGGCGGCAGCGGCGAAGACAACCTCGGAGGTGATGACGGCGACGACCTGCTGATCGGAGGGGCCCAGGCCGACACTCTCTATGGTGGCAACGGCAACGACACCCTGGACGGTGGCAGCGGCAACGACACCCTGCGGGGCGACGCCGGCAACGACACGCTGGACGGCGGTGCGGGCAACGACACGCTGGATGGCAGCACCGGCAACGACACCTACCTGTTCGGCCGCGGTTCGGGCAAGGACACGATCAACTCGTACGACACCACGGCCGGCAAGCTCGACGTGGTGCAACTCGGTGCCGGCATCACG
>NZ_SWAR01000023.1 GCF_006386545.1 Methylibium rhizosphaerae
GATCCACCCCACCACCCATCCCCTGCGCCCCTTCCGGCCAGCGGGAAGGCAAACCCCAACGACATCCTCCAACAAACCCCCATGAACGACGCGCTTGACAAAGCGGGTCTCATAGAAGGGGAGGCGGGCCTTGCTTGGGGCGGCCCGGCGCGGCGGCCCGTGGGATGTCGGCCCCTCGTCCGGCGGATACGCCGGCCCGGCCTCAGCTCTTCTTGCCCTGCGCCGCCACCGCGGCAGCTGCCTTGGCGGCAGCCTCCTGGTCGCCCAGGTAGTAGTGGCGGATCGGCTTCAGGTTGGCATCGAGCTCGTACACCAGCGGGATGCCGTTCGGGATGTTGAGACCCACGATGTCGGCGTCGGAGATGCCGTCGAGGTACTTCACCAGCGCGCGGATGCTGTTGCCGTGCGCAGCGATCACGAGGCGCTGGCCGCTCCTGATGGCCGGGGCCAGCGTTTCGTTCCACAGCGGCAGCACGCGCGCCACCGTGTCCTTCAGGCATTCGGTGAGCGGCACCTGCTCGGGCTTCAGGTTCGCGTAGCGCGGGTCGTTGCGCTGGCCGCGCGGGTCGTTGGCATCGAGCACCGGCGGTGGGGTGTCGTAGCTGCGGCGCCAGACCAGCACCTGCTCGTCGCCGTACTGCTTGGCCATGTCGGCCTTGTTCAGGCCCTGCAGCGCGCCGTAGTGGCGCTCGTTCAGCCGCCAGTCCTTCACCTCGGGCAGCCAGGTGCGGTCCATCTCCTCGAGCGCGTACCACAGCGTCCAGATGGCGCGCTTGAGCACCGAGGTGTAGGCCACGTCGAACTCGTAGCCCGCGGCCTTGAGCAGGCGCCCGGCCTCGCGGGCCTGCTCCACGCCGGTGGCCGTGAGCTCCACATCGGTCCAGCCGGTGAAGCGGTTTTCGAGGTTCCAGGTCGATTCACCGTGGCGGATCAGGACGAGCTTGTGCATGGGGAGGGCAGCGTTGCGGGCGGTGGACGAAAGCCGGCGCAAGCCGGCGCGAGGAAGGCGAATTCTATAATTCGCCCCCTTCGAAACCCGAGCGTGCAGGGCTGTCCGCCCGCAAAAGTACCCGCCGTGAAATTCATCATCGACAACTGGTTCCTGATCCTCGTGGCCTTCATCTCCGGCGGCCTGCTGGTGTGGCCGGCCGTCACGCGGCGTTCCGGTGCCGGCGCGGTCTCGGCCAGCGAGGCCGTGCAGCTCATCAACCGCGAGAAGGCCGTGCTCATCGACGTGCGCGAGCCCGACGAGTACGCCAAGGGCCATGCGACCCACTCCCGCAACGTGCCGCTCGGCAGCCTCGAGGGTTCGAAGGACCTGCCTTCGAACAAGGCCTTGCCGCTCGTGGTGGTGTGCGCCACCGGCGCCCGGGCCAACCGGGCGGTGGCTATCCTGCACAAGCTCGGTTTCGAGAAGGCGCGGCCCCTGGCCGGCGGCATCGCCGCCTGGCGCGAGGCGAGCCTGCCGACCGAGAAGTCCGCCTAGCACTCTGCCGGGCCCGACGATTGCCGGATACCTCTCGATGAAACCTGTTGTGAAGATGTACACGACGCTGGTGTGCCCGTACTGCCAGCGTGCCAAGGCGCTGCTCAAGCAGCGCGGCGTCGATGCGATCGACGAGATCCGTGTCGACCTCGACCCGGCCCAGCGCAGCACGATGATGGAAATCACCGGCCGGCGCACCGTGCCGCAGATCTTCATCGGCGAAACGCACGTGGGCGGCTGCGACGACCTGATGGCGCTCGACGCGCGCGGAGGGTTGATGCCCCTGCTGCAAGGCTGATGACGTCGCTGCACGGCATGGCTTGCGCGATGTCGGCTGCGCCATAATCCCCGGCTCCGGCCCGCACCGAGTGCGGGCCTTGTCTTTCAAGGATTCATCATGGCCGAACAGCAAGCCGCGGGCGTGCAGCCCGTGTTCCAGATCCAGCGCGTGTACCTGAAGGACCTGTCGCTGGAACAGCCCAATTCGCCGCAGATCCTGCTCGAGCAGGAACAGCCGCAGGTCGACATCAACCTCGGCCTTGCGGCCGAAGCAGTGGCCGACGGCATCTTCGAGATCACGGTCACCGCCACCGTCACCACCAAGATCAAGGACAAGACGCTGTTCCTGGTCGAGGCCAAGCAGGCCGGCATCTTCGAGATCCGCGGCGTGCCCGACGACCAGCTGCAGCCCATCATCGGCATCGCCTGCCCGCAGATCGTGTACCCGTACCTGCGCGCCGTGGTGGCCGACATCGTGTCGCGTGCCGGCTTCCCGCCGGTGCACCTGGCCGAGGTGAACTTCCAGGCCATGTACGAGGCCCAGCAGGCGCAGGCGGCGCAAGCCAACGGCGGCGGCGCCTCGCCCATCATCACCAACGCCTGACGGTCGACCGGGCGCGATGAAGATCAGCGTCCTGGGTGGCGGGGCCTGGGGCACCGCGCTGGCGATCCAGGCCGCCTCGCGCCATGACGTGCGGCTGTGGGCGCGCGACGCGGCCCAGGTCGCGCGCATGCAGGCCAGCGGCCGCAACGAACGCTACCTGCCCGAGGCGGCACTGCCGCCGGCCCTGCGGCTCACCGCCGACCTCGATCTCGCGCTGGCCCACGGCGATGAGGGGCTGTTCGTGATCGCCACGCCCATGGCCGCGCTGCAGCCGATGCTGCAGGCGCTGCCCGAGCGGTCGGCGGTGCTTTGGCTGTGCAAGGGCTTCCAGGCCGGCACCGGGCTGCTGGGCCATGAGGTGGCTCGTGCGGTGCGGCCATTGGCCCGCGTTGGCGTGCTCTCCGGTCCGAGCTTCGCCGTCGAAGTGGCACGCGGCCAGCCCACCGCGCTGGTGGCCGCCAGCGAAGATGCCGCGCTGTCCGAGCTGGCGGTCGACGCCTTCCATGGCGATACGCTGCGGATCTACACCTCGAACGACCCGGTGGGCGTCGAGGTGGGCGGCGCGGTCAAGAACGTCATGGCCATCGCGACGGGCATTGCCGACGGCATCCCGGCTGCCGATGCGTCGCTTGCGCCCGGCCTCGGGCTCAACGCCCGCGCCGCGCTCATCACACGTGGCCTGGCCGAGATCACCCGCCTGGGCGTTGCACTCGGCGCCCGTGCGGAAACCTTCATGGGCCTGTCCGGCCTGGGCGACCTGGTGCTCACCGCCACCGGCGACCTGTCGCGCAACCGGCAGGTCGGCCTGCGCCTGGCCGGCGGGCGGGCGCTGCCCGACATCCTGGCCGAACTCGGCCACGTGGCCGAGGGCGTGTACAGCGCGGCCACCGTGCTGCAGCGCGCCCGTGCACGGGGCGTCGAGATGCCCATCACCGAAGTGGTGGTGGCAGTGCTCGAAGGGCGGCTGAGCGCTGCCCAGGCCGTGAGCGCGCTGATGCGCCGCGATGCCAGGCCCGAAGCCTGAGCGTCTCCAACCCACTTTCGAAAGACCAGCGATGTCGTCTGTCGTTTCGTCTCGCCGCCGCCTGCTCGGCGCGGCGGCCGCATCCACCTTGCTGCTGGCCGGCGCAGGCGTTCGTGCCCAGGCCTGGCCTGCGCGGCCGATCAAGCTGGTGGTGCCGTTTCCGCCCGGCAGCTCGCCCGACCTGATCGCGCGGCTCATCGCCGAGCCGCTGGGCGCTTCGCTCGGGCAGAACATCGTCATCGACAACAAGCCGGGTGCCGGCGGCAACCTCGGCACCGGCGTGGTGGCCAAGGCCGAGCCCGACGGCTACACGCTGCTGTTCACCATCCAGGGGCCGCTGGTGACGGCGCCGCTGCTGTCGAAGAGCCTGCCCTACGACCCGGCGAAGGAGCTCGCCCCGGTGACGCTGGTGGCTACCAGCCCGAACGTGCTGGTGGTCGACCCGAAGCTCGGTGTCGACAGCCTGGCCGAATTCGTGCGCGTCGCGAAGGAAAGCAAGGGCCGGCTCAACTACGGCAGCGTCGGCAACGGCAGCGCGTCGCATCTGGCGATGGAATCGTTCAAGTCGCGTGCCGGACTCGACATCGCGCACATCCCCTACCAGGGCTTTCCGCAGGTGGTGAACGCCATCCTCGCCGGGCAGGTGCAAGCCGGCTTCATGGTGCCGGGCATCGCGATGGGCCAGGTGCGCGCCGGCAAGCTCAAGGCGCTGGGTGTGACCACGCTGGGCCGCGTGGCTTCGCTGCCCGAGATGCACACCTTCGCCGAGCAGGGCTACCCGGGCTTCGAGGCGATCAGCTGGCAGGCCGTGCTGGCGCCGGCCAGGACGCCCGCGCCCATCATCACGAGGCTGAACCAGGAACTGGTGCGCATCATCAGGAGCGACGCGCTGCGCAGCGCCATGCTCAACCAGTACTTCAGCGCGGCCGGCACCGCGCCCGAGGCGCTCGCCTCGCTCATGAAGAGCGAGCGCGAGGCCTGGTCCAAGGTCATCAAGGCGGCTGGCGTCAAACCTGAGTAGTTGACGACACCCCGGCCGGTGAGTACACCGGCCACCCCTCCGCGAGGGGGCGGGCCTTGCTTGGGGCGGCCCGGCGCGGCGGCCCGGGGACGACACCCCGGCCGGTGAGTACACCGCCCACCCCTCCGGGAGGGGGCGGGCCTTGTTTGGGGCGGCCCGGCGCGGCGGCCCGGGGGAACGCGTTACGGGTGAATCGCCCTCAGCTGCGCGTCCGCCATGCCCACCAGCAAAGCCTTGCCGTCCGGGCTCACCCGGAACTCGCCGTACTTCGCGGCGGCCGAGCGTTCGGCTTCACCTTCGCGGAAGAACCATGCGTCGCTCACGAGGATCCAGCGGCCGTCCTTGGGCGTCAACTCGATGCGCAGTTCTCCGTCGGCCAGCGGCCTGCCGTCGTCGATGTGCTGGAGCGTGGCCACGCCGCGGGCGTCGCGCCGGGCCACCACCTGAGGGCGCTCGAGCGTGACCAGGCCGTCGAGCCTGCCCTGCAAATCGGCAGGTAGGTTGAAGTTCAGCTGCATGTAGTCGCCCTGCATCAGCGACCGCGGGTCCACCGGCGCCAGCTCCACGTACAGCGGCTGGCCGTGTGCGATGAGGTCTTCCTTTTGCCAGATGCCGAGGTTGGCCACGGCCAGCACGGCGGCGGCGCACAGGCCGATGCCGGCCCGTGCGGCGCTTGACGCGGAAAGTACCTGCTCAGATGCCGGCACCACCGCGGAACGGCCGCCCCGGTGTGCCAGCCAGGCGAGCCCGCCCAGCACCAGCCCTGCGGCCACGAGCACGAGCGCCTTGATGGCCAGCGGCCACTGCAGCTGGTAGTAGAAGCTGCCGATGATCCAGGCGGCGGCCAGGGCCGCTGCACCCGCCTGCCGCCAGCGCTGGCTGGTGACGCACCAGGCGAGCGCCAGCCACACGGCGCCCAGCGCGGGCAGGAACCAGGCCATCCCCGCCAGCACGACGGCAACGCCGGCAAGCCATGGCTGGCGCAGCACCGGCCACTGGCGTGCCGCCCACAGGGCGGCCACGATGGCCAGCCCCGCGGAAACGGTCTGGAGCGCGGGCCACTGCCACAGCAGATGGCGGTGTTGCGCCAGCTCGCGGGCCACGTCGCCGACCAGCGTGCCGCCGAGGCTCGCGCCCACGAGGAAGGTCATGCCCGACCACCAGGCCAGGCCGCCGAGCGTGGCCAGCAGCCAGCCGGCGGCGAACGATTCCAGCGCCGCGGCATGGCGCGCATGCAGGCCGTCGTCGAAGAGCCGTTGCTGGATCACCTGCCACGACACCCACAGCCCGAAGCCCACATGCCATGCCAGCCAGAAGGCCTCGACGCCGCTGCGGCCCGCATGGAACCAGCGTTGCGGCGCGCAGGCGATGGCGGTGAGCACCGCGGCGGCGGCCCCCAGCAGCACCCGCAGCCAGGCTTGCCGCAGCACCACCGCCAGCGCCGCGGCGACGATGGCCAGCACGCCGGCCGCTGCCTGGTCGGGCAGGTCGCGGAACAGGCCGAAGCCCAGTGCCCCGGCACCCACCAGCAGGCCGGGCACCGCGAGCTGCTCGAAGAACAGCGGCACCTCGCGCGAGCGCAGCACCACAGCGGCGCCGGCCAGCACCAGCGCGCCGATGAAATAGGGGCCGGCGCCGCGGCTGATCAGGTCGCCCAGCAGCAGGCCCACCACCCCGAGCAGCGGCACGGCGGCCAGCCAGGCGCCCAGCGCGGTGAGCAGCACCACCGGCCAGGGCCGGGTGTCGCCGCTCGGACGTGAGGCGGCTGCGGGCAACAGGCCCTCGGCGATGGCCGCCTGCAGGGTCTGGTCGAGACGGTCGCGTTTCATGCGGCACCTCCGGCGGAGCCATGGCGGCGCGACAGGCGCATCACGCCGCTCACCGTGCCGGCGAGCAGCGCCGCGGCAATGACACCGAGGAACAGCAGCGAGCCGATCGGGTCGCCATGGTGCGGCCGGTCGAACAGCCAGCGCGCGAGGCCGGCCACCGCCAGCGTGTTCCATCCGAGCGCCACGGCGCTCAGCACGTAGATCTCGAACCAGCGCGGCAGCGCCAATGCGGCTGCGGCGGCTGCCAGCAGCACGAGCCCCAGCCAGTAGTGCGGCGCCACATCCCGGTGGAACAGGCCCCCGATCGCGGTGAGCGTGACCATCACGATCGCGAGCGTCGCCGCGCCGCGCAGGGCCCAGGGGCCCGCGCCGCTGTAGCGCTTCAGCGCGGGGCTCAGGGCGCCCGTCAATGCGGCGGCGGCCAGCCAGCCCGCGAGGTGGGCGCCCAGGTCGTCGGGCTCGACACGCCAGCGGTGGCCGGTGTGGGCATGCACCCACAGAGAGATGGCCGTCATGACGACCAGCGCCCAGGGCGCCCATGTGACGTCGCTGCGCACCGCCAGGCACAGCGGCAGGGCCAGCACGGCCCACAGCGCGAACAGCTGCCACGGGTCGGCGCCGGTCTGGTAGGTCTGGCCGAAATAGGCGAACAGCGCGCCGATGCCCAGCAGCGCCAGCAGGCCGAGCGGCGCGCGCGCGGCGGGGCGCCACAGGGCGCCGAGGCACATCGCCAGCACGAAGCCTTGCAGCAGTGCGAAGCGGCCGAAGCGGCCCAGGGTGTCCCAGTTGGCGGCGATCCACAGCACCACACCGAGGCCGCCCAGTGCGGCGCCGAGCACCGCAACGCCGCGGGGCAGCCACCTGGCGGCGCCGGGTGCTTCGTCATTCAGGGCAGCGAGGCCGAACAGCTGCCGCGTTCGCTCGCGGTCCAGTCGGTGTTCGGCGGCCAGTTCGTAGAGCGCCAGGCGCAGGTCCATGCGGGTCCCTCCATGCTTGGGTGGCGCGCATCGTAGCGGCCGACCCCGCCCGGCACGGGCGCCCGGCGGGCAGGTATCGTGCCGCGCGCCCGGGGGGATCGTGGCGCTCGCCCCGCGTTCAGGAGCCGCCGGCGTATCCGTTCTGGCGCCAGGCGTCGAACACCGCCACCGCGACCGCGTTGCTGAGGTTGAGGCTGCGCTGGCCGGCACGCATGGGCAGGCGCACGCGTTGTGCCGGCGGAAAGCTCTCGCGCAGCGACGGCACGAGGCCGCGCGTCTCGCAGCCGAACACCAGCCAGTCGCCCGGCTGCCACAGCATCTCGCCCAGCAGCTGGCTGCCGTGGGTGGTGAAAGCGAACATGCGCTGGTGATCGGGCCTTTCCGCCTGCAGCAGGGCGCCCCAGGAGGCGTGGCGCTTCACGTCGGCGTACTCGTGGTAGTCGAGGCCGGCCCGCTGCAGCAGCTTGTCGTCCATCGAGAAGCCCAGCGGCTCCACGAGGTGGAGGCGGCAGCCGGTGTTGGCAGCCAGGCGGATGACGTTGCCGGTGTTCGGCGGGATCTCGGGTTCGACCAGGACGATGTTGAACATGGTGGCGCGCATTGTCGCGAGGTCAGTCGATCGGCGTGCGGGCCAGCACCCACACGGCCACGCCCCGCGCGCCGGCCTGCAGCAGCGTGCGGGTCATCTCGGCGGCAGTGGCGCCGGTGGTCATCACGTCGTCGATCACCGCCACCGTCCTGCCGCGCAGCTCGGCGCGGCGGGCAGGTTCGACGGCAAAGGCGCCACGCACGTTGGCGGCGCGGCCGGCCTGCGGCAGCGACAGCTGGTGCGGCGTGTCCTTGATGCGCAGCAGCAGGTCGCAACGCGCCGGCAGCGCCAGCCGCTGAGCCAGGCGCCGGGCGATCTCCCAGGCCTGGTTGTGGCCGCGTTCGCGCAGGCGCGCAGCGGACAGCGGCGTGGGCAGCAGCAGGTCGGGCGCTGGCATGCCCTGCGCTGCCACGGCCTCTTGAAGCTGATCTGCCAGCGTCGAGGCAAGGTCGAGGGCGGCGCGAAACTTGAAGGCCGCCAGCAGGCCGTCCCACGGGTAGTCGTAGTCGAAGGCGGCGACGGCGCGCTCGAAGGGCGGCGGGTGACGAACACATTGCCCGCACAGGCCGGTGCCGCCGGGCATGCGCAAGGCACACCGTGTGCAGCGCCGCGCGGGCGCCGCAAATCGCTGCCGGCATGGCTGGCACACGCGCTGTGTCTGCCACGCGCGGCAGACGGCGCACTGGCTGGGCCAGCGAAAGGGCGGCGAGGCATCGGACATCGCACTAGCCTACACTGCGCCCCCGCGATGAATGCCGCCGCCCGTGCCCCTTCAGCCAGCCGACCCGACGCCGCTGCGGTGGCGGCCGTGCTGCGCCGAGCTGCACGGGCAAAGGCTGCGCCATGGCTGCACGGCGAGGTGGCGCGCCGCATGGCCGACAAGCTCGATTTCATCAAGCTCACGCCGCAGCGGGTGGTCGAGTGGTGGGGTTTCTCCGGCGGCGGACCGGCACTTGCGGAACGCTATCCGCAGGCCGAGCGCGTGATCGTGGAGCCGACGGCTGCGCTGCAGCAGCGCAGCCGGGAGGCAGCCAGGCTGCCGTGGTGGTCACCCAGGCGCTGGCAGGTTGGGGCACCGCAGGTGCTGCTCGATTCGGTCGAGCCGCCGCCGCAGGCCGCACAGCTGCTGTGGTCGAACATGATGCTGCACTGGGCAGACGATGCGCCCGCCACGGTGGCGCGCTGGTTCGACTGCCTTGCGGTGGACGGCTTCGTGATGTTCTCCTGCTTCGGGCCGGACACGCTCAAGGAGCTGCGTGCGCTGTACCGGCGCCTGGGCTGGCCTGCGCCCGGGCATGAATTCACCGACATGCACAACATCGGCGACCTCCTGGTCGAGGCCGGCTTTGCGGACCCGGTGATGGACATGGAGCAGCTGACGCTCACCTACGCCTCGCCCGCCGCGCTGCTGGAGGAGTTGCGCGGGCTGGGCGGCAATGCCAGCGGGACGCGCGGGCACGGTCTGTGCACGCCGCGCTGGCGCCGCCGCCTGGAGCAGGAGCTGCAATCCATGGCCGGCGCGGACGGTCGCCTGTCGATGAGCTTCGAGATCGTCTACGGGCACGCCCTCAAACCCGTACCCAGGGTCCGCATGGCCGAGCAGTCCAGCGTGTCGCTCGAGCAGATGCGCCAGATGGTGCGCAAGCCGCGCGACCGCTGAACTGCCCCGCTGTGTTGCTGCACCGCGAATCCGGCACTGCGGCGGGTTGGAGCGGCCTTGCGCGCTGCTATAAAATCCGTTGGTTTTGCTGACCGCGCCTGCAGCTTTGTTGACCGCCGTCAACGAAAGGCAGCAGGCAGGCGCGGCCCGCAGGGCACGGTGATTCAGGGTGAGTGGTGCTGCAGTGACCTGCCAGCCCACGTTTCCTCCGCGACTCCCACCGGTGGCCATGCTGCCGTGCTTCGGTCCTTTGACCGAGCCCGGTCAGTCGGCCCTGCGCCCGGAGCTGCGTGACGATCTGGCCCAGGAATTTCGCGCCGCGCTGCGCCCGTCTGCACAAGTCCGACGGGTGCGACGCAGCTCTGAAGAAGAAGCTTCTTGAAACTGAGACGACCACGATGAAGACGATGAAAGCACTGGGTCACAAGGCCGGTCAGCTCGCAGTGGCCTTCGGCGCGATGCTCGCGGCGAAGGCGGCCATGGCCGTCAATTCGCTGCCGGGCGGCCCTGCGGTGAACCAGCTCGATCTGCACCCGCCGGTGACCAAGATCGCGGCCGAGCAGCAGTGGCTGCACTACTTCATGCTCATCATCTGCAGCGTGATCTTCGTCGGCGTGTTCGGGGTGATGTTCTATTCCATCCTGAAGCACCGCAAGTCCAAGGGCGCCAAGCCGGCCAACTTCCACGAGTCCACCACCGTCGAAGTCGTCTGGACCATCGTGCCGTTCGTCATCGTGATCCTGATGGCGCTGCCGGCCACCAAGGCCGTGGTGGCCATGAAGGACACCACCAACGCCGACCTCACCATCAAGGCCACCGGCTACCAGTGGAAGTGGGGCTACGACTACCTCAAGGGCGAGGGCGAGGGCATCGCCTTCCTGTCCACCCTCGACAACACCCAGCGGGTGATGTCCGACATGGGCAAGCCCGAAGGCGACGACTACCTGCTGCGCGTGGACAACCCGCTGGTCGTGCCGGTCAACAAGAAGATCCGCATCGTCACCACCGCCAACGACGTGATCCACGCCTGGATGGTGCCGGCCTTCGGCGTCAAGCAGGACGCGATCCCCGGCTTCGTGCGCGACACCTGGTTCCGCGCAGAAAAGGTCGGCGACTTCTACGGCCAGTGCGCCGAGCTGTGCGGCAAGGAACACGCCTACATGCCCATCCATGTGAAGGTGCTGTCCTCCGAGGACTACGCCAAGTGGGTCGAGGGCAAGAAGAAGGAAATGGCCGCCAAGGCCGACGATCCGAGCAAGGTGTGGGAACTGGCCGACCTGGCCGCCCGCGGCGAGAAGGTCTATGCCGCCAACTGCGCCGCCTGCCACCAGCCCAACGGCAAGGGCGCGGGCCCCATCAAGGCGCTCGACGGTTCGCCCATCGTGCTCGATGCCGACAAGTCCAAGCAGCTGGCCGTGGTGCTCAACGGCGCGGGCAACGGCGCCATGCCGGCGTGGAAGCAGCTGTCCGACACCGAGATCGCCGCGGTGGTCACCTACACCAAGAACAACTGGTCGAACAAGACCGGCCAGATCGTGCAGCCCGCCGAAGTGCAGGCCGCCCGCAAGTAAACGCTAGCCGCATCACGAGGATCGACCATGAGTGCTGTTCTGGACCAACACGGTCACGTCGCCGGTGACCACGCGCACGACGACCATGCGCATGATCACCCGCGCGGCTGGCGCCGCTGGGTGTTTGCCACCAACCACAAGGACATCGGGACGCTGTACCTGCTGTTCTCGTTCACGATGCTGATGATCGGCGGCCTGCTGGCCCTGGGCATCCGCACCGAGCTGTTCCAGCCCGGCCTGCAGTTCGTGAACCCCGAGCTGTTCAACCAGTTCACCACGATGCACGGCCTGATCATGGTGTTCGGCGCCATCATGCCGGCCTTCGTGGGCTTCGCGAACTGGATGATCCCGCTGCAGATCGGCGCGTCCGACATGGCGTTCGCGCGGATGAACAACTTCAGCTTCTGGCTGATGATCCCCGCGGCCATCATGCTGGTGGCGTCGTTCTTCATGCCCGGCGGCGCACCTGCTGCCGGCTGGACGCTCTACGCGCCGCTCACGCTGCAGATGGGCCCGTCGATGGACGCCGGCATCTTCGCGATGCACATCCTGGGCGCGAGCTCCATCATGGGCTCGATCAACATCATCGTGACCATCCTGAACATGCGCGCGCCCGGCATGACGCTGCTGAAGATGCCGCTGTTCGCCTGGACCTGGCTCATCACGGCCTACCTGCTGATCGCGGTGATGCCGGTGCTGGCAGGCGCCATCACGATGACGCTGACCGACCGCCACTTCGGCACCAGCTTCTTCAACCCCGCAGGCGGCGGCGACCCGGTGATGTACCAGCACATCTTCTGGTTCTTCGGCCACCCCGAGGTCTACATCATGATCCTGCCGGCGTTCGGCATCGTGAGCGCCATCGTGCCGGCCTTCGCCCGCAAGAAGCTGTTCGGCTACACCTCGATGGTGTACGCCACCGCGTCGATCGCGATCCTGTCGTTCATCGTGTGGGCCCACCACATGTTCACCACCGGCATGCCGGTGACGGGCCAGCTGTTCTTCATGTACGCGACCATGCTGATCGCCGTGCCCACGGGCGTGAAGATCTTCAACTGGATCGCCACCATGTGGAAGGGCTCGATGACCTTCGAGACCCCGATGCTGTTCTCGGTGGGCTTCATCTTCGTGTTCACGATGGGCGGCTTCACCGGCCTCATCCTGTCGATGGCGCCGGTCGACATCCAGCTGCAGGACACCTACTACGTGGTGGCCCACTTCCACTACGTGCTGGTGGCCGGCTCGCTGTATGCGCTGTTCGCCGGCTTCTACTACTGGTCGCCCAAGTGGACCGGCGTGATGTACTCCGAAACGCGCGGCAAGATCCATTTCTGGGGCTCGCTGATCGCCTTCAACGTCACGTTCTTCCCGATGCACTTCCTGGGGCTGGCCGGCATGCCGCGTCGTTATGCCGACTACCCGATGCAGTTCACCGACTTCAACGTGATCGCCACCATCGGCGCGTTCTGGTTCGGCCTGATGCAGGTGTACTTCTTCCTCTTCGTCGTGCTGCCGGTCATGCGCGGCAAGGGCGAAAAGGCGCCGCAGCAGCCGTGGGAAGGCGCTGAAGGCCTGGAATGGGAAGTGCCGTCGCCGGCGCCGTTCCACACCTTCGAGAACCCGCCCAAGCTCGACCCGACCGCGACCCGCGTGATCGGCTGAAGCGAAACAGGCCGTTCCAGGAGCGAAGTACCGTGCCCATGACGCCTGAACAGAAGAAGAGCAACCTGCGCCTGGGTCTGATCCTGGCGTCGGTGGCCCTCGCGTTCTTTGTCGGCTTCATCGTGAAGCTGGCGCTGTTCAGCTGAACCGGTCGCCCGCGCCATCATGTCCAGCGAACCGACCCGCCCCACCGCAGAGCAGGTGCGCCGTGCCGACAACCGGCGCATGGTGGGCAAGCTGCTGGTCGTCGCGTTGATGATGTTCGGCTTCGGTTATGCGCTGGTGCCGATGTACGACGCGATCTGCTCGGCGCTGGGCATCAACGTGCTGTCGCGCTCGGAGCGCGCGCTGCCGGGCATGTCGGATGCGGCTGCCAACACTCAGGTGGACCGCAGCCGCACCATCACCGTCGAGTTCGATGCCAATGCGCGCGGCCCGTGGGACTTCAAGCCCGCGGTGCGTTCGATGCAGGTGCATCCGGGCGAGCTTTCCACGGTGATGTACGAGTTCAGGAACGTGCAGAACCGCACCATGGCCGCGCAGGCGATTCCGAGCTATGCGCCCAAGCAGGCGATGCCGCACTTCAACAAGCTCGAGTGCTTCTGCTTCAGCGAGTACACGCTGCAGCCGGGTGAGGCGAAGAACTGGCCGGTGGTGTTCGTGATCGACCCGAAGCTTCCGAAGGACGTCACCACCATCACGCTGTCCTACACCTTCTTCGAGGTGGGCGGCAAGGTGCCTGCGGCGCCGGCGGGCCAGGCCGCGGCGAAGCCGGCGGAGCAGGCCGGTGCGGTATGACGACGCAGCACGATCCGCGTCCCGGGGCCGGCCTGAAGGAGGCCGTGCAGCGCAAGGGCTCCTTCTGGCAGACCATGAAGGCGGTCGCCTGGTCGTTTTTCGGGGTGCGCAAGTCTTCGGACCATGCGCAGGACGTCAGCAAGTTGAACCCGGTGCACGTGATCATCGCGGGCATCATCGGCGCGGCGATCTTCGTCGTGGTGCTGGTGCTGCTGGTGCGCTGGGTGATCGGCAGCGGCGTGGCCGCCTGAGCGGCAACGGCATGCGGCCAATGAATCAAGAAATAGGGTACTAGGAGAAAACATGTCCGCAGCGACGCATCACGGGCAAACGCCCTACTACTTCGTGCCGGGCCCCTCGCGGCACCCGGTCATGGCCGCCATCGGCCTGTTCTTCGTGATCCTCGGGGCGGGCCAGTGGATCAACGGCCACCAGTGGGGCGCCTGGTCGCTGCTGTTCGGCCTGCTGTGGTGGGCGTTCGTGCTGTTCCAGTGGTTCGGCGATGCCGTGCGCGAAAGCGAAGGCGGCCTCTACGGCAACCGCATCGACGTGTCGTTCCGCTGGAGCATGAGCTGGTTCATCTTCTCGGAGGTGATGTTCTTCGGTGCCTTCTTCGCGGCGCTGTTCTGGTCGCGGCTCTACACCATCCCGACGCTGGGCAGCCTCGACAACGCGATCCTGTGGCCGGACTTCAGGGCGGTGTGGCCGAGCGCTGCGGCAGGCGCCACCGCGTCGCCCGCCGGGACCGTCGAGCCGTTCACGACCATGGGTCCGTGGCCCATTCCGACGATCAACACCGCGCTGCTGCTGACCTCGGGCATCACGCTGACCATCGCCCACCACGCGCTGCGGGCGGGCGAGCGCGCCAAGACCATCCTGTGGATGTGGGTCACCGTGCTGCTGGGCATCGTGTTCCTGGGCTTCCAGGCCTATGAATACATGCACGCCTACCGCGACCTGAACCTCAAGCTCAGCTCGGGCATCTACGGCTCCACGTTCTTCATGCTGACCGGCTTCCACGGCTTCCACGTGTTCGTGGGGATGCTGATGCTGCTGTTCATCACGCTGCGGCTGATGAAGGGCCACTTCACGGCCGAGCGCCATTTCGGCTTCGAAGGCGCTGCCTGGTACTGGCACTTCGTCGACGTGGTGTGGCTGGGCCTGTACATCATCGTGTACTGGTTCTGACGCCGCCTCGATCAGGCGAAGGAACAAGGAGCGCCGCTGGCGCTCCTTGTGTTTTGTGCGGCCGATCAGCGTGAGACCGGCAGACCGGTCGGCTGGATCCAGCCGAGCTTGTAGGCCACCAGGATGAAGACGAACAGCGCCACCGACAGACCGACGCGCAGCGCCAGGGCGTGCAGCATGCGGTTGGACTTCGGTGCGCCGTCGCGTCCGTCCTTCAGCATGGCGCGTCCGGCCATGAACAGGGCGATGATGATGCCGACGAAGGCCAGCGCGATGACGAGTTTCATGGCGCCGGATTATCCGCCCCGCGCATCGCGCGCCCTGCGCCGGCCGGCCTTCCGATGAGCGTGGGCAATCGCGAGCGCGCGCGCCGCTGGGTGGTGTTGGCGGCCACTGTGTTCGGCATGGCGGCCACCGCAGCGCTGGGCACCTGGCAGCTCGACCGGGCGGCGCAGAAGCAGGCGCTGCAGGCCGCACTCGACCAGCGCAGCGAGATGCCCGTGCTGCAGGCCGGCCAGCTGGCGCAGGCACCAGGCGAGGGGGCGGCACAGCACTATCGCAGCGCGCGCCTGGCCGGCATCTGGCTTGCGCAGCACACCGTGTTCCTCGAGAACCGGCAGATGAACGGTCGCCCGGGCTTCTTTGTCGTGACGCCTCTGCTGCTGGCACCGGGCGACGCCCTGCTCGTGCAGCGCGGCTGGGTGCCACGCGACGTGCGCGACCGCACGCGGGTGCCGGCGGTGCCCACGTCGCCCGGGCCGGTCGTGATCGAAGGCCGCATTGCCCCGGCCCCCGCCAAGCTTTACGACTTTGCCGGCGGCGAGACCGGGGCCATCCGGCAAAATCTCGACCCGGAGGTTTTTGCTCGCGAGATCGGTGTGCCGCTGCGCCCGGTGTCGCTGATGCAGGTTGTGCCGCCCGATCCCGATGACGGCTTGTTGCGGCAGTGGTCGCGTCCCGCGGTGGACGTGCACAAGCACTACGGCTATGCCTTCCAGTGGTTTGCGCTGTGTGCCTTGATGGCAGGTTTGTATGTCTGGTTCCGAATCCTCCGCCCACGGCGTCTCGCTTCCGCCGAGCCTCGATAGCCCTGCGGCGCCGCAGGCGCTCAGCTTCACCGTGCACAGCCTGCCGGCGCCCGAGTTGCCGGCGGAGCGCCGCACGCGCGTGGGCCGCCTGAAGATGCTGATGGTGCTGCTGGTGTGCGCGGCGCCGGTGGTCGCGTCCTACTTCACCTACTACGTGGTCCGCCCGCAGGCGCGCAGCAACTACGGCCAGCTGATCGAGCCGCCCAGGGCTCTGCCTTCCATGACCGAGCTGCCCCTCACCGATCTGCAAGGCCAGCCGGTGGATCCCGCGGCGCTGCGAGGCCAGTGGCTGCTGGTCGTCGCCGCAGAAGGCAGCTGCGATGCCACCTGCGAGCAACTGCTCTACCTGCAGCGCCAGCTGCGAGAGTCGCTGGGGCGCGAGAAGGACCGGGTCGACCGTGTGTGGCTGGTGCCTGGCGAACAGCCGGTGCGTGCCGCCTTGATGCCGGCGCTCCAGGGAGCGATCGTGCTGCAGGCGAAGGCCCGGGCGCTGGGCCGCTGGCTGCAGCCCGAAGCCGGCCGGGCGCTGGGGGCGCACCTCTACCTGGTCGATCCCATGGGGCGCTGGATGATGCGCTTCCCGGCGGAGCTCGACCCGTCCAAGGCCAAGAAGGACCTCGACCGGCTGCTGCGAGCGGCCGCCTCCTGGGACAGGGCGGGCCGCGAAGTGAAGTAGGGCGCGCGAGATGAACTCATCACAAGTGCCGCTCTACAACCTTGCGCCGATCTTCGAGGTCCTGGTGCTGGGCGCGCTCATCGCACTGGCGCCGCTGGCCTGGGTGTGGCGCAAGCACCGTCACGACGGCCCGGGCGCCTGGTTGAAGGCACTCACCTGGATGACCCTGTTCCTGACCTTCGACCTGGTGCTGTTCGGCGCGTTCACGCGGCTCACCGACTCAGGCCTGGGCTGCCCCGACTGGCCGGGCTGCTACGGCAGCGCCAGCCCCTTCGGTGCGCATGCCGAGATCAGCGCCGCGCAAACCAACATGCCCACCGGGCCGGTCACGCACGGAAAGGCGTGGATCGAGATGGTCCACCGCTACTTCGCCACCGGCGTGGGCGCGCTCATCACCGCGCTCATGCTGGCCAGCTGGTTGCTGCGCCGTCACGTGGTCGCCGTGTCGCCCTGGTGGTCGACCGTCACCTTCGTCTGGGTGTGCGTGCAAGGTGCGTTCGGCGCGCTCACCGTGACGCTCAAGCTCTATCCGGCGGTGGTGACGGCCCACCTGCTGGGCGGGTTGGTGCTGCTCGGGCTGCTGGCGTGGCAGGCGGTGTCGTACGAGCCGCGCCCGCTGCAGGTGGGCATCAACCTGCGCCGCGCCACCGGTCTCGTGCTGCTGCTCAGCCTCTTCCAGGTGCTGCTGGGCGGCTGGGTCAGCACCAACTACGCCGTGCTGGCATGTTCCGACTTCCCGAGGTGCCAGGGGCAATGGTGGCCTCCCATGGACTTCGAGCACGGATTCACCGTCCTGCGCGGCCTGGGTGAAGGCCGCGACGGCGGTGCCTTGCCATTTGCCGCGCTTACAGCCATCCACATGGTTCATCGAATGGGCGCGGTCGTGCTGTTTTGCGCCATTTGCTGGCTCGTCTGGCGGCTGCTGCACTACGCCGCGCAGGAACCGCGGCTGCGCCGGTACGCCACCGGGCTGCTGGCGCTCGCGCTCTGGCAGGTCGCCACCGGTGTCAGCAATGTGGTGCTGGGTTGGCCGATGGCAGCGGCGCTGGCCCATACCGGGGGGGCGGCAGCCCTGATCGTCGTGCTGACCACCTTGCTGGCGCAGGCCTGGCACTGGCGTGCCCGGCTGGCGCGCCTGAGCGTTGCCGTCTCCGCCGCGGCGGCCTCGCGGGCTGCGCAGTAGGCAGGCGCTTCCTAGAATCGCGTTCCAGATGTCCGACACCCTCGCCACCCCGAACCCCGCGGCCACGCCGCTGCCTTCGCGCCTGCGCCAGTTCTCGGCGCTGACCAAGCCGCGGGTCGTGCAGCTCATCGTGTTCTGCGCCGCCATCGGCATGCTGCTCGCCGTGCCGGGCTGGCCCTCGCTGCGTGAATGGCAGCTCGCGCTGGCCGCCACGGTGGGGATCTGGCTGGTGGCGAGCGCCGCCGCTGCGTTCAACTGCCTCGTCGAGCAGCACATCGACGCGAAGATGCGCCGCACCGCATGGCGGCCCACCGCGAAGGGCGAGCTGACCAACACCCAGACCCTCACGTTCTCGGTACTGCTGTGCGCAGCCGGCATGGCGGTGCTGTACCTGTGGGTCAACACGCTGACCATGTGGCTCACCTTCGCCACCTTCGTCGGCTATGCAGTGATCTACACCGTGGTGCTCAAGCCGCTCACGCCGCAAAACATCGTGATCGGCGGCGCCTCGGGCGCGATGCCGCCGGTGCTCGGCTGGGCTGCGTTGCGCGGCGAGGTGGGGCCGGAGGCGCTGATGCTGTGCCTCATCATCTTCCTGTGGACCCCGCCGCATTTCTGGGCGCTCGCGCTCTACCGGGCCGACGACTACGCCCGAGCGGGGCTGCCGATGCTGCCCGTCACGCACGGCAACGAATTCACCCGGCTGCAGGTGCTGCTCTACACGATCGTGCTGTTCGCCGGCACCTTGCTGCCGTTCGTCTACGGCATGAGCGGCTGGATCTACCTGCTGTCGGCGCTGGCGCTCGGGGCCGGCTTCATCGGCTATGGCTGGCGCCTGTGGCGCCACTACAGCGATACGCTGGCGCGCGCGACCTTCCGCTTCTCGATCGTGCACCTGTCGCTGCTGTTCGCGGCCTTGCTGCTCGACCACTACCTCGACCCCTACCTGAAGGGCTGGATCGCATGACGCTGCTGGACCGACGAGTGTTCGCGCTGGGGGCGCTCGCGGCCCTGGCTGGCTGCAAGCCGATGGGGGGCAGCGACGGTCCGAAGGGCGCCTTCAAGGCGGTCGACATCACCGGCGCCGACTATGCGAAGGACTTCTCGCTGCCCGACGTGGACGGCAAGGTTCGAACCATCGCCGACTTCAAGGGCAAGGCGGTGCTGGTGTTCTTCGGTTTCGCGCAGTGCCCCGACGTCTGCCCGACCACCATGGCAGAACTGGCGCAGGTGAAGAAGCAACTGGGCGCCGACGGCGAACGCATCCAGGGTGTGTTCATCACGGTGGACCCCGAGCGCGACACGCCCGAGGTGCTGAAGGGCTACGTGCAGAACTTCGACCCCAGCTTCGTCGCGTTGCGCGGCACCCCCGAGCAGACGCTGGCCGCGGCGAAGGCCTTCAAGATCTTCTACGAAAAGGTGCCCGGCAAGACGCCAGGCAGCTACACGGTGAACCACACCGCGGCGTCCTACGTGTTCGACCCTCAGGGCAGGGTGCGCCTGTATGTGCGCTACGGCTCGGGTCCGGACGCGCTGGCGGCCGACTTCCGGCAGCTCCTGCAAGGCGCCTGAGGCCTCCCGGAACGACAACGGCCCCCGAAGGGGCCGTTGTTTCGCAGGCTTGACCGGCAGCGTTACGCGTATTCGGCCAGCGCCTTGCGCATCTTCTTCATCGCCGCCACCTCGATCTGGCGGATGCGCTCGGCGCTCACCCCGTATTCGGCAGCCAGCTCGTGCAGCGTCATGCCGCCCGAGCCGTCGTCGTTGACCTTCAGCCAGCGCTCCTCGACGATGCGGCGGCTGCGCGGGTCGAGCACCTCGAGCGCCTGGTTGATGCCTTCGCCGGCCAGCACGTCGCGCCGTTGGGCGTCCAGCACGCGGGTGGGCTCGTTCGCCTCGTCAGCCAGGTAGGCGATGGGGGTGAAGGCTTCTTCGCCGTCGTCCGACCCGCTCGGCTCCAGCGCCACATCACCGCCCGACAGGCGGGTCTCCATCTCGATCACTTCCTCGCGCTTGACGTTGAGCTCGCGCGCGACGATGTCGATCTCGCTGTCGGTGAGGGTGGTGCGGTGCAGGTCGCGGTCTTCGGCCTCGCCCTTGAAGCCCTGCTTCATCGAGCGCAGGTTGAAGAACAGCTTGCGCTGCGCCTTGGTCGTGGCGACCTTGACCATGCGCCAGTTCTTCAGCACGTATTCGTGGATCTCGGCCTTGATCCAGTGCAGTGCATAGCTCACCAGCCGTACGCCCTGGTTCGGGTCGAATCGCTTCACGGCCTTCATCAGGCCCACGTTGCCTTCCTGGATCAGGTCGCCGTGCGGCAGGCCATAACCCAGGTACTGGCGCGAGACCGACACCACCAGGCGCAGGTGCGACAGCACCAGCCGCCCTGCGGCTTCGAGGTCGTTGTTCTCGCGCAGGCGCCGGGCCAGCGAGAGCTCTTCTTCCTGGGTCAGCAGCGGAATGCGGTTGACCGCGGAAATGTAGGCGTCGAGATTGCCGACCGGCGGGACCAGCGCCCACGGGTCGCGGACGGCCAGTGCGGTGGTCGCACCGGCCGGGAAACTAGCAGCGTTGATGGAAGCAACGGACATCAGGAGCCCCCTTTCGGACGGAGAATACTAGCACTCGACGAGGGCGAGTGCTAAGCGTACGGTTTGAACGGATTCATCAAGAAAGTTCATTGCCCCATCCCTGGAAACCCTGGCGACGGCGTACGGGCCGGCACGGGGGCCGAGCCCCCCGCAGACAATCCGGCAATGCAAATGCCTCCTGACTCCACGCGACCCGGGCTCCCCCTCGCCCTCACGATGGGCGACCCCTGCGGCATCGGGCCGGAAATCCTTGCCATGGGCTTTGGCTCCGGGGCGCTCGAGGGTGGTTTCGTGGTCGGCGACGTGGCTGTCATGCGGCGGGCCGTTCGCCTCGTCGGCGGATGTCTGCCGGTGGTGACCCTGGATGCCGCGTCTGACGTGAGTGCTTGCCCACCCGGTTGTGTTCCGGTACTCGAGGCGGCCGGCCTGCCGCCCGACGTGGCGGCGGTTCCCCTGGGTCGGGTGGACGCCCGTGCCGGCGCCGCGGCCGCTGCCTGCGTCCGGCATGCCATCTCGCTGGCCCGAGCCGGCGAGGTGTCCGCCATGGTGACCGCGCCCTTGCACAAGGAGGCGCTGGCCGCGGCGGGTGAGCCGTATCCAGGCCACACCGAGCTGCTGCAGGCCGAAGCCGGCGCCGCGGCAGTGCGGATGATGCTGGCAAACGACGAGCTCAAGACCGTGCTGGTGAGCATCCATGTGTCGCTGCGCCGGGCGATCGACCTCGTGACCCGCGAAGCGGTGCTCGAGACGCTGCGGATCGCCCATCGCAGCGCGGCCGCCTGGGGGCAGCCGCAGCCTCGCATCGCGGTGGCCGGGCTCAACCCTCACGCGGGAGAAGGCGGCCTGTTCGGTGACGAGGAGCAGCGCTTCATCACGCCGGCCATCGAGGCGGCGCGCGCCGAGGGCATCGACGCAAGCGGTCCCTATGCGCCGGACACGGTGTTCATGCGGGCACGACGCGGCGAGTTCGACCTGGTGATCGCCCAGTACCACGACCAGGGCCTGATCCCGGTGAAGTACCTGGGCGTGGAGCACGGCGTGAACGTGACGCTGGGCCTGCCTTTCGTGCGCACCAGCCCCGACCACGGCACTGCCTTCGACCTGGCCGGCACCGGCCGGGCAGATCCGTCCAGCCTCATCGCCGCGGCGCGCATGGCCAGAAAGCTGGCAGCGGGCGGCTCAGTGCTTGGTGCTTGAGGGGGTCAGCGCGGCGAGCTGCTTGCGGGCACGTGCGGTGGCGCGCTCGATCAGCTCGGCCTGCTCGAAGGTCTTGAATCGACCGGTCTCGCACATGCGCCCGAGCATGCGGGCGGTCAGCGACACGGTCTTCTGGTGCTTCTTGCCGTGCGTGAACACGAAGAAGGCGCGGCCCGGGCTGACCCAGTTCAGGCGGACCTTCTTCCAGCCCTGATCGAGGTGCATCTGGTAGGCGATGCCGGCCTGGATGTGGTGGATGAGCTGCGCGCCGGAGGTCGGCGGCGCCGGGCTGTCGAGGTTGATGTCGAGCTCGGCGGGCAGGGTGTCGGGCCCTGCCATGTCGAGGTCGATGTCGACGGTGCCGTCCCAGTCGATGGCGCTTTCGTCGACCAGGCCGATCTTCTGCGCCTCTTCGGCCGAAAACTGCGGCGTGGCGACATCGCCGGCCTGCAGCGGCAGCTGTGCCGAGTCGCGCGCCACGTCCTGGGGCTTCGGGATCGCCACCTTGTCGACCTGGTCGAGCTGGTGCGACAGCTGGCGCTGGGCGAAGTCGGTGAGCGGCTGCCCCTTCAGCGACTCGGCATGCGCCGGCAGGAGCTTCGAGAAGAAGTCCTTCTTGGCCGCTTCCGGCCAGCGGATCATTGCCAGGCCCTCGTTGAGGTCCTTCATCAGCTGGGGCAGCTTGACGAGGAATTCCTTGCGCAGCTGCGGCGTGCCCTTGGGCTGCACGCTGAACACCAGGTCGCGCGGCACGCGCTTCATGCGCTCGACCAGCGGCGAACCGGGGCCTTCGCGGGTGGTCGCCATCACCTGCACCTGGCTCCACACCTGCGCCACGAAATCGCGCACGAAGTCGTGCAGTGCGAGCGGCGCCAGGTTGACCTGCAGCTCGCGCATGTAGCGCTGCTGGATGCGCAGCTCGGTTTCCTTGTTGTCGAGCAGCGCCGCGGCTTGCGCGTGTTCCGGGTTGTCCTTGGCAGTCTGGCTGGCGATCAGCGCTTCGAGTTCGCCCAGCTTCGACTCGTACAGCTCCATCTGGTCGAAGTCGCCCTCGACGATCTGCTGCACCAGCGTGCGGACCTTGGCCAGGAATTCCCGGCCGGGGCCATCGTCGAAGTCCTCGTACGCCGCCGCAAGCGAGGCGATGCGGTTGACGAAGCGCCGCACCGGATGCTTGCGCGAGCTGAAGAAGCCGACGTCCTTGAGCGCCACGCGCAGCACCGGCAGCTGCAGCCGCGCGATCTGCCGCGCCATCGCCGGCGCCACCTTCGGGTCGGACAGCACCTGGTCGAACAGCGCCCCGACCACGTCGATCACCATGTGATCGAGCGCGCCGGTGGAGGCACGCATCAGCTCGTCGCGATGCTGCCGGATCAGGTTGGCCGCCATCAGGCCGGTCAACGCTCCCAGCCCGGACGAGGGCCCTGCAGCGCCCAGGGCTCCGGCACTCGCGCTGCCGTAGTCGCCGCCGCCGGTGACCGCGAAGCTGCGGCCCGAGGACGCGGCACCCGAGGTGGTGGACGGCGCACCGCCGGCCCCCGAGACGCCGCCGCTCGCGGGCCAGCCGAGCTCGCCCGGCCCGCTGGTCAGGAAGGCCAGGCGCCGGATCACGTCGACCAGCTGCGCATCGGAGCTGCGGGCGCCTGAAGTTCCGCCGAGCCCGCCATGCACGCTGCTGCGGCCTGGCGTCGAGGTGCCCGGTGCGCCGCCACGGCCGCCGGCCATCCCGGCCAGCAGCCCCGCCATCGACGCGGCCGCATCCGGGCCGAGGCCGCCATGTCCGCTGCCGCCCGTGGAGGCGCCGCCCAACTCGCCGAAGGTGGACGGCACAGCCATGCCGAACATCGCGCTCAAGGCCTTGGCAGCCTGCACTTCGTCCTTGGGCGGCACGCCCTTGTATGCGGATTTCTCCCGCAACATCTCGCGCGGCAACTCGTTGCCGGGGCCCTCGACCTGCTTCACGGCCAGCCCGACCGGCTGCACACCTCGCTGGCGCAAGTCTTCGACGATGCCCTGGTAGCACGTCCGCATCGCCTGCGCCAGCGCACGGCTCAGCTCGCGGGCCAGCAGCTTGCGGGACTCCGGCTGGTCGGAGGTCGTCTCGATGGCGCGGAACAAGGCCTTGCCCACCAGTTCGGGCCGCAGCGGATTGCGTTCCTGCTCGGCGCGGCCCAGGCCCATCAGCGAACCCATGTAGGCGGCCAGCTCCCGCAGCACCCATTCGCACTCGTGTGCGACCTCCATGCCCAGGCGTTCGGCCGACACGCGCTCCTCGACCTCATCGTCGCCGACCAGGCTGAGCGATTCCCAGTCGGTCGTGGCAAAGCTGCGGTCGGAAGACGGGGGCAGCACCTCCTTCAGGACCTTGTCGCGCAGCACATTGCCGAAGGTCAGGTTGAAGGTGGGCAGCTTGCGGCGCAGGTCGAACTGGGCGGTCATGTAGGCCTGCCGCTGTGCGTTGCTGGTGGCCGACATCGCCGCCAGACCGAGCGCATCCGCGACGCGGTCCGCCACGGTCTGTGCGGTCGTCTGGATGCGCGTCAGGGCCGCTTGCAGGGCGGGCTGGAGTCGAGGGTCTGTCACAGGCTGTTCACGTGCACACAAGCCGGGCGGGAAAAGCGGGCACGGCAAATGCTACCGCCACCCGGCCCAAGTATGGACCGAAACAGCAGTGCATCCCCTCGTTCTGTGACAGCAACTCCCCACATCGTTTCCGGCTGGTCGGGTGTCCCTCCAGCTCTTCGGCAGCCGCAGCCCGCTACTTCTTCAATGCGTCGCGGATCTCGCGCAGCAGCACGATGTCTTCGGGCGGGGCCGCAGGAGCGGGGGCAGGCGGCGGCGCTTCGCGCTTGAGCCGGTTGATCTGCTTGACCATGATGAAGATGATCAGGGCGAGGATGACGAAGTACACGAGCGTGGTGAGGAAGCTGCCGTAGGCGAACACCGCCCCGGCCTTCTTGGCTTCGGCCAGGGGCAGCCCTGCAGGCTGGCCGGCCAGCGGGAGGTAATAGTTCGAGAAGTCGAGACCACCGGTCACCCGGCCGACCAGCGGCATGATCAGGTCGTTGACGACGGAGTCGACGATCTTGCCGAAGGCGCCGCCGATGATCACGCCCACCGCGAGATCGATCACGTTGCCCTTGACGGCAAACTCCTTGAACTCGGTCATGAATCCCATCGGTTGCTCCGTTGTGCGGCTCGAATCGCGTGGCGGCAGTATTCCCGAGCCTCATGGCAAGTCAAGCCAGCAGACGATCCGGGGACGCCATCTGTTGCACGTGGCCGCCATCAGACGGTTGCGGGCAGGTCGCCTTTCGGCGCGAGTTACGGGTCCGCTAGAATCGCGGGTTGCCCCCGAATCCGAACTCGAAACTCGAGGATTTTCATGAGCGATAACAAAGGTGAGAGCCCCGTCGACAAAGGCCGCCGCACCTGGGTAGCCATTGCTTGCGCAGCGGGCGGTGTGGGTGGCGTGGCCACCGCCGTTCCCTTCGTCAGAACCTTCGAGCCCTCGGAGCGGGCACGCGCAGCAGGCGCCCCGGTCGAAGTCGACATCAGCGCGCTGAAGCCCGGAGAGAAGCTCACGGTCGAATGGCGGGGCAAGCCGGTGTGGATCGTCAGGCGCACGCCGGAGCAGCTCGAATCGCTCAAGAAGACCGACCCGCTCGTGGCCGACCCGAGGTCGGAGCGCAAGGCCGACGAAGTCACGCCCATGAAGACCACCCGCAACGAGTGGCGCTCCATCAAGCCCGAGGTGCTGGTGGTGGTGGGCATCTGCTCGCACCTGGGCTGCTCGCCCGTCGACAAGTTCGCCACCGGCGCACAGCCCTCCCTGCCCGACGACTGGGCCGGCGGCTTCCTGTGCCCCTGCCACGGCTCCACCTTCGACCTGGCCGGCCGCGTGTACAAGAACAAGCCCGCGCCGGACAACCTCGAAGTCCCGCCCTACAAGTTCCTGTCCGACAGCCGCCTGCTGATCGGCGAAGGCGACGTGGCGTAACGCGCAGCGAGGTCCAAGATGGCTGAATTCAAAGAAATCTCCCCCGATGCGCCGGCCGCCGTGCGGCTGATGAACTGGGTCGACAACCGGTTCCCGGCCACCAAGCTCTGGAATGAGCACGCCGCCGAGTACTACGCGCCGAAGAACTTCAACTTCTGGTACTTCTTCGGTTCGCTGGCGATGCTGGTGCTGGTGATCCAGATCGTCACCGGCATCTTCCTCGTGATGAACTACAAGCCCGACGCGAACCTCGCTTTCGCCTCGGTCGAGTACATCATGCGCGACGTCCCCTGGGGCTGGCTGGTGCGCTACATGCACTCCACCGGCGCCAGCGCCTTCTTCGTGGTGGTGTACCTGCACATGTTCCGCGGCCTCATCTACGGCAGCTACCGCAAGCCGCGTGAGCTGGTGTGGATCTTCGGCTGCGCCATCTTCCTGTGCCTGATGGCCGAGGCCTTCATGGGCTACCTGCTGCCCTGGGGCCAGATGTCCTACTGGGGGGCGCAGGTGATCATCAACCTGTTCGCCGCCGTGCCGTTCGTGGGCCCGGACCTCGCCATCCTGATCCGCGGCGACTACGTGGTGGGCGACGCCACGCTGAACCGCTTCTTCAGCTTCCACGTCATCGCGGTGCCGCTGGTGCTGCTGGGCCTGGTGGTGGCGCACATCATCGCGCTGCACGAGGTGGGCTCCAACAACCCCGACGGCGTCGAGATCAAGGCCAAGAAGGACGCACAGGGCCGTCCGCTCGACGGCATCCCGTTCCACCCGTACTACACGGTGCACGACATCATGGGCACGGTGGTGTTCCTGTTCGTGTTCAGCGCCGTGGTGTTCTTCGCGCCCGAGTTCGGCGGCTACTTCCTCGAATACAACAACTTCATTCCGGCCGACCCGCTGAAGACGCCCGCGCACATCGCGCCTGTGTGGTACTTCACGCCGTTCTATTCGATGCTGCGCGCCACCACCGACCAGATGGTCTACGTGCTGGTCGGTCTGCTCGCGCTCGGTGCGGTGCTCGCCATCCTGCGCGGCGGCTTCTCCGCGCGAGGCAAGGTCACCGTCGCCATTGGCGCGGTGCTCGCGGCCGCGGCGCTGCTGACCTTCGAGGCCAAGTTCTGGGGCGTGGTGGTGATGGGCGGCGCTGTCGTGATCCTGTTCTTCCTGCCCTGGCTCGACCGCAGCCCGGTCAAGTCGATCCGGTATCGCCCCGACTGGCACAAGTACATGTACGGCCTGTTCGTCATCTTCTTCGTGGTGCTGGGGTATCTCGGCATCCAGCCGCCTTCGCCGCTGGGCGAGCGCCTTTCCCAGGTGGGGACGCTGGCGTATTTCGGCTTCTTCCTGCTCATGCCCTGGTGGAGCCGCGTGGGCACGTTCAAGCCCGTGCCGGAGCGCGTGACCTATCACGCTCACTGACTGACAGCACGACCAGCCTAGAAAGACACCCAAGATGAAAAAGCTGATCGCTTCCCTGCTGGCCTCGCTGGCACTGCTTTCCGGGGCGCAAGCGGCCGAAGGCGGCATCGCGTGGGACAAGTTCCCGACCGAGAAGATGTCGGACGTGGCGGCGCTGCAGAACGGTGCCAAGCTGTTCGTCAACTACTGCCTGAACTGCCATGCAGCCGCCTTCATGCGCTACAACCGCATGCAGGACATCGGCCTGACCGAAGACCAGATCAAGTCGAACCTGATGTTCGCCACAGAGAAGGTCGGCGACACCATGCAGGTGGCCCTGAACCCGAAAAATGCCAAGGAATGGTTCGGCGCCGTGCCGCCCGACCTCACCGTGATCGCGCGCTCGCGCGCCGGTCATGGCGGCACCGGGGCCGACTACCTGTATACCTACCTGCGCACCTACTTCCGCGACGGGACCAAGGCCACCGGCTGGGACAACCTCGCGTTCCCCAACGTGGGCATGCCGCATGTGCTGTGGGAGCTGCAGGGCCAGCGCGTGGCCAAGTACGAAGAGGCCAAGGACCCGCACGACCCCAGCAAGACGGTGCATCGTTTTGCCGGCTTCGAGCAGGTCACGCCGGGCAAGCTGTCGCCCCAGGCCTACGACTCCGCCGTTGCCGACCTCGTGGCGTATCTTCAGTGGATGGGCGAGCCGGCACAGAACCAGCGCGTGCGCGTGGGCGTGTGGGTGCTGCTGTTCCTGGCGGCCTTCTTCGTGATTGCGTGGCGCCTGAACGCCGCCTACTGGAAAGACGTGAAGTGACGTATTGAACTGGTGCCGCGGCCGGCTCGTCCGGCGCGGCGCCCTGTCGGAGTGGGATGCGCCCCTGCCGCCCACTCCGTTTGTGTTTTTCGAGAACCTGTTTCTTTTGCTGGGAGCACACCGCCATGATGGTGCTTTACTCCGGAACCACCTGCCCCTATTCGCATCGCTGCCGCTTCGTGCTGTTCGAGAAGGGCATGGATTTCGAGATCCGTGACGTCGACCTCTTCGCGAAGCCCGAAGACATCGCGCTGATGAACCCGTACAACGAGGTGCCGATCCTGGTCGAGCGCGACCTCATCCTGTACGAGTCGCACATCATCAACGAGTACATCGACGAGCGTTTCCCGCACCCGCAGCTGATGCCGGGCGACCCGGTGGCGCGCGCCCGCGTGCGCCTGTTCCTCTTCAACTTCGAGAAGGAACTGTTCGCCCACGTGAACCTGCTCGAGAGCCGGGGCGTCAAGGCCACCGACAAGCAGCTCGAGAAGGCGCGTTCGCAGATCCGCGATCGCCTCACGCAGCTGGCGCCCATCTTCCTGAAGAACAAGTACATGCTGGGCGACGACTTCTCGATGCTCGACGTGGCGATCGCGCCGCTGCTGTGGCGCCTCGACTACTACGGCATCGACCTGTCGAAGAATGCGGCGCCGCTGCTGAAGTACGCCGAGCGCATCTTCTCGCGCCCGGCCTACATCGAGGCGCTTACGCCCTCCGAAAAGGTGATGCGCAAGTAAGCCGCGTGGTGGTGCGATGACCGGTCCTGCCGCCCCCGAAGCACAAGGTACGTCCACCCGGCCGTACCTGATCCGCGCGCTGCACGACTGGTGCACCGACAACGGCTTCACCCCGTATCTCGCGGTGTATGTCGACCGCTCGGTGCAGGTGCCGCTCGAGTACGTCAAGAACAACGAGATCGTGCTCAACGTGAGCTTCGAGGCCACCAGCGGCCTGCAGCTCGGCAACGACCAAGTCTCGTTCAAGGCCCGCTTCGGCGGCGTGGCGCGGGAGATCATCGTCCCGATCGACCACGTGATCGCCATCTATGCGCGCGAGAACGGCCAGGGCATGGCCTTCCCGGTGCCCACCGATGCCGCTGCCGCCGCGCAAGACGACACCCAGGGCGCGGCTGCTTCGCCCGGTGCGGCCGGCGAGCGCGGCTTGCGGCTGGCAGTGCCGGCCGACGAAGAGGCTGAGTCGGGCGCTGACGAGCCGCCGCCGGAGCCCCCGGCACCCGCAGGCGGCAACGGGCGGCCGTCGCTCAAGCGCGTGAAGTAACAAGCGGTGATGCGGGGCGGACGTCGCAGCCGCGCCTAGAATCGCGCTCTGCGGCGCAGCAACGGCGTCCGCAAGTGCATGGCACATCGAAGTGCGTGAACAAGTTGGCGCCAGGCGCCTCCGGCCGGCTTAGCTCAGTTGGTAGAGCAACCGCCTTGTAAGCGGTAGGTCATCCGTTCGAGTCGGATAGCCGGCACCAAGCTTTACACATTGCCGTTTCCGCTTGATTGAACATGGATGCGGATGGCGGTAACCTGCCAGCCCCGCTGACGCAGCGTGGCTTCGAGCCGCGGTTGCAACTGCCGCAACTTGGCTGCCACAGCAGCATTGCGAGCAATCAGGGTCCAGCCCAGGTCGTCAACCGGGCCGGCGCTCACGTAGGGGGTCAGCGCAGCGGGCAAGCAGGTTCGCACGGCATCGAGTCGTGCCTTGGAGTCGGCCAGCCGCTGCTGCAGCCGCTCCAGTGGACCGCTTCGTTGGAGGGCGTCCCGGATCGGCAGCGCGTCAGGTACCGAGCGGTGCATGGTCATGGTGTGAGGAGTGTAGAGCGATGCAGGTAATGATCACCCACGGGCGCATGGCCCGCACGCGCGTGCTGCAGTTCAGCGCCCTGCAGGTGGCCGTGCTCGGCGTGCTGCTCGGCACGCTGCTGATGCTGCTGTCCGGCGCCGTGTACCACTTCATCTTCCTCAAGGCCGCTCGCGAAGGCTGGCCGGTGGTGAGCCAGGTGGTTCGGCTGGTGGTTCGCGACGAAATCGCCCAGCGCGACCGGTTCATGCGCGAGAACCTCGACGCCATGGCGCAGCGGGTGGGCGAAATGCAGGCCAAGCTGGTGAAGCTCGAAGTGATGGGTGAGCGCGTCTCGGGGCTCGCCGGACTCAAGCCTGAAGACCTGCGCCCCGGCGACGACAAGGAAGCCGGCCGTGGCGCTCCGGCTGGCCGTGGCGGCGCTCCGGCCGGCAGCAAGCCGGTGGGCGCGAGCGGGCAGGGCGGGCCTTACGTGCCGGCACCCCATTCGCCTTCGCTGGAGCAGCTCAACCAGGCCATGGCGCAGCTCGATGAGCAGACGCAGCACCACAGCGACATGTTCACCATGATCGAGTCCCGCCTGTTCGAGAGCCGGCTGCGCGCCCTCATGGTCCCGAGCTCGGCCCCGGTGGAAGGGCCCGTCGGCTCGGGCTTCGGCTTCCGCACCGACCCGTTCACCGGCCGCGGCGCCTTGCATACCGGGCTCGACTTCCCGGCCGACGTGGGCACCCCGATCCAGGCCGCGGCCGGCGGCGTGGTCGTCGCCTCCGAATCGCACCCCCAGTACGGCAGCATGGTCGAGGTCGATCACGGCAACAGCCTCGTCACCCGCTATGCGCATGCCTCGAAGCTGCTCGTGAAGACGGGCGACATCGTCAAGCGCGGGCAGGTCATCGCCCTCGTCGGTTCCACCGGCCGCTCGACCGGGCCGCACCTGCACTTCGAGGTGCTGGTGGAAGGCGTGCCCCAGAACCCGAGCAAGTTCCTCGCGGGCAACCGCGCCGGGGCCTCCACCGCCGTGGCGTCCGGCTCCCGGTCCCAGCCCGCCACCGCCCGCTGACACACGCGGCTGGCCCGGCCTGGCGACCCCTGGTCGCGAGGCACCCCGGTGCTAGAATTTTTCGCTTTGCGGCGGCTGCCGCAAGCGGTTGCACGCCGCGCTTGCAAACCGGCGGTCAGGCCCCAGTTGGCAGGGGCACGAAGCGGGCAGCCGACGCGCTCCGCCTGGTCCGCCGTCAGCCGGCGGCCCCTCGCCCACAACCTCCTCGAAGCATGTTGCCCAATCTTCTCACTCAAATTTTTGGCAGCCGCAACGACCGCCTGCTGAAGCAGTACCGGCGTGTGGTCGAGAAGATCAACGCGCTCGAACCGCAGTTCGAAAAGCTCTCCGACGACGAGCTGCGCGGCCAGACCCAGCAGTTCCGCGACCGCATCGGCAAGGGCGAGTCCCTGGACGACCTGCTGCCCGAAGCGTTCGCGGTGGTGCGCGAGGCCAGCAAGCGCGTGCTGAAGATGCGGCACTTCGACGTGCAGCTCATCGGCGGCATGGCACTGCACAACGGCAAGATCGCCGAAATGCGCACCGGCGAAGGCAAGACGCTCACGGCGACCTTGCCGGTGTACCTGAACGCGCTCGCCGGCAAGGGCGTGCACGTGGTCACGGTGAACGACTACCTCGCCCGCCGCGACGCCGAATGGATGGGCCGGCTGTACAACTTCCTCGGGCTTTCGGTGGGCGTGAACCTGCCCCAGATGCCGCGCGAGGAAAAGCAGGCCGCCTACGCCGCCGACGTGACCTACGGCACCAACAACGAATTCGGCTTCGACTACCTGCGCGACAACATGGTCTACGAGACCGCGGATCGCGTGGCGCACGGGCTGAACTACGCGATCGTCGACGAGGTGGACTCCATCCTGATCGACGAGGCGCGCACGCCGCTCATCATCAGCGGCCAGGCCGAGGACCACACCGAGCTGTACGTGCGCATCAACGCGGTGGTGCCGCACCTCAAGAAGCAGATCGGCGAGGCCGACCCGCGCACCGGCGAGGGGGTCATCGAGCCGGGCGACTTCACCGCCGACGAGAAGTCCCACCAGGTCTTCCTCACCGAAGCCGGCCACGAGCGCGCCGAAGAACTGCTCGCCAAGGCCGGGCTGCTGGCCGAGGGCGCGTCGCTGTACGACGCGGCCAACATCACGCTGATGCACCACCTCACGGCGGCGCTGCGGGCCCAGCACCTGTACCACCGCGACCAGCACTATGTGGTGCAGAACGGCGAAGTGGTCATCGTCGACGAGTTCACCGGCCGCCTGATGACGGGCCGCCGCTGGTCCGACGGCCTGCACCAGGCGGTGGAGGCGAAGGAAGGCGTGGCCATCCAGCCGGAAAACCAGACGCTGGCGTCCATCACCTTCCAGAACTACTTCCGCATGTACGCCAAGCTGGCGGGCATGACCGGCACGGCCGACACCGAGGCCTACGAATTCCAGGAGATCTACGGCCTCGAGACCGTGGTGATCCCGCCCAACAGGCCGACCGTGCGGCGCGACGAGCTCGACCTCGTCTACAAGACCGCGCGCGAGCGCTATGACGCGGTCGTCAAGGACATCGCCGACTGCTACGAGCGAGGCCAGCCGGTGCTGGTGGGCACCACCTCGATCGAGAACTCGGAGCTCGTGTCCAAGCTGCTCGACAAGGCCAAGCTGCCGCACCAGGTGCTCAACGCCAAGCAGCACGCCAAGGAAGCCGAGATCGTGGCCCAGGCCGGGCGGCCGAAGATGATCACGATCGCCACCAACATGGCGGGTCGCGGCACCGACATCGTGCTGGGCGGCAACGTCGAGAAGCAGGTCCAGTTCATCGAGGCCGACGAGAGCATTCCCGAAGCCGACAAGGCCCAGCGCATCCAGACGCTCAAGGACGAATGGGCCGGCCTGCACGAGCAGGTCAAGGCCCAGGGCGGCCTGCGCATCATCGCCACCGAGCGGCACGAGAGCCGCCGCATCGACAACCAGCTGCGCGGCCGCTCCGGCCGCCAGGGCGACCCGGGTTCGTCGCGCTTCTACCTGTCGCTCGAAGACCCGCTGATGCGCATCTTCGCGGGCGACCGGGTGAAGGCCATCATGGAGCGCCTGAAGATGCCCGATGGCGAAGCCATCGAGGCGGGCATCGTGACCCGCAGCATCGAAAGCGCGCAGCGCAAGGTCGAGGCCCGCAACTTCGACATCCGCAAGCAGCTGCTCGAATACGACGACGTGTCGAACGACCAGCGCAAGGTGATCTACCAGCAGCGCAACGACATCCTCGAGGCCGAGAACCTCGGCGCGCAGATCGCCCACCTGCGCCGCGGCGCGATGAGCGACGTGGTGCGCACCTTCGTGCCGGCCGAAAGCGTGGAGGAGCAGTGGGACCTCGACAGCCTGGAAAAGGCGCTGCGCGACGAATGGCTGCTCGACGTGCGGCTCAAGGCCGAGGTCGAGAAGAGCGACGCCATCACCGACGATGACATCCTCGAGAAGGTGGTGAAGGCCGCCGACGACTCGTTTGCCGCCAAGCTGGCCATCGTCGGCGAAGGCCAGTTCGCGGCCTTCGAGCGGATGATCCTGCTGCAGACCATCGACACCCGCTGGCGCGAGCACCTGGCCGCGCTCGACTACCTGCGCCAGGGCATCCACCTGCGCGGCTACGCCCAGAAGAACCCGAAACAGGAATACAAGCGCGAGGCCTTCGAGCTGTTCTCCCAGATGCTCGACATGGTGAAGATGGAAGTGACGCGCGTGCTGATGACCGTGCGCATCCAGACCCAGGAAGAAGCCGCACAGGCGGCCGAAGCCATCGAGGAAAAGGCCGAGGCGATCTCCAACGTCACCTACACCCACCCGAACGAAGACGGCAGCGTGGCCACCGAAAGCGAAGCGCCGCCGGCCGGCAGCGTGCCGCGGGTCGGCCGCAACGACCCCTGCCCCTGCGGCAGCGGGAAGAAGTACAAGCAGTGCCACGGCAAGCTCGCCTGAACTCGCTCGAACCGTAGAAGCATTTGCGTACCGATTGAAGGGGGCCTTGACGGCCCTCTTCGTCTTTCCGAAGGCATGCGCTCCCTACAATGCGCGCTCGCCCCTTTCCTGACCCGTGAGGCCCGCCATGCCCGTGAACCTGACCGCCCCCGATCCCGCCGACCTGTTTGCCGTGCCCGGTGTCGAGATCGGCATCGCGATGGCCGGCGTGCGCAAGGCCAACCGGCGTGACCTCACGGTCATCACGCTGGCCGAGGGCGCGGCGGTGGCCGGCGTGTTCACCCGCAACCGCTTCTGCGCCGCGCCGGTGCAGCTGTGCCGCAAGCACCTGGCCGCCGGTGTGGGCGTGCGGGCCCTGGTCATCAACACCGGCAATGCCAACGCCGGCACCGGCGAAGACGGGCTCACACGCGCCTATGCCACCTGCGTGGCCCTGGCGCAGAAGCTCGAGCTCGCGCCGGAGCAGGTGCTGCCGTTTTCCACCGGCGTGATCATGGAGACGCTGCCCAACGATCGCATCGCCGCGGCGCTGCCGGCCGCGCTCGCCGACCTGAAGGCCGACCACTGGGCCACCGCGGCCGAGGCCATCATGACGACCGACACGCTGCCGAAGGCGGCGTCGCGCAAGGTGCAGATCGGCGGCGCCACCGTCACGGTCACCGGCATCTCCAAGGGCGCCGGCATGATCCGTCCGAACATGGCCACCATGCTGGGCTTCGTGGCCACCGACGCCAACATTGCCGCCGGCCTGGTGCAGACGCTGGTGAGCGAAGCGGCCGACCGCTCTTTCAACCGCATCACCATCGACGGCGATACCTCCACCAACGACTCGTTCATGCTGATGGCCACCCGCCAGGCCGCGCATGACGAGATCACCTCGCTCGATTCGCCCGAAGGCCGCGCCCTGCGCGAGGCGGTGATCGCGGTGTCCACGCAGCTGGCGCAGGCCATCGTGCGCGACGGCGAGGGCGCCACCAAGTTCATCACCGTGCAGGTCGAAGGCGGCCGCACCGAGGCCGAATGCCAGCAGGTCGCCTATGCGATCGCCCATTCGCCGCTGGTCAAGACCGCCTTCTACGCGAGCGACCCCAACCTCGGCCGCATCCTCGCGGCAGTGGGCTATGCCGGCATCGCCGACCTCGACCAGGGGTTGATCGAGCTGCACCTCGACGACGTGCACGTGGCCACCAAGGGCGGCCGCCATCCGGCCTACCGCGAAGAAGACGGCCAGCGCGTCATGAAGCAGAGCGAGATCACGGTGCGCGTCGGACTCAACCGGGGCGTGGCGCAGGCCACCGTATGGACCTGCGATTTCTCGCACGACTACGTGAGCATCAACGCCGACTACCGCAGCTGACGCAGCTGACGCGGCTGACGCAGCTGACGCAGCAGGCCGGGCTGCGGCCTCAGGCCTGGCTCGACTCGCCCGGCAGCACGACGAAGAAGCAGGCGCCCTTGCCGGGCTCCGCCTCGGCCCACACACGGCCGCCGTGCCGCTGCACCGCGCGGCGCACGATGGCCAGGCCCACGCCGGTGCCGGCGAACTCGGACTCGCTGTGCATGCGCCGGAACGGCTCGAACAGGTGGCGAGCCCGGGCCATGTCGAAGCCGGCGCCGTCATCGCGCACCAGGAAGCCGTGCCCGCCTTCGGGAGAGACGTAGGGCTTGAGCGCGATGTGGGCGCGCATGCGCCTGGAGGTGTATTTCCAGGCGTTGGAGAGCAGGTTCTCCAGCACGAGGTGCAGCAGCCCGATGTCGCCGTACACCGGCAGCGTGTGCGGCAGGTCGATCTCCACATGGCGCTGCGGGGCTGCGGCCTGCAGCCGGGCCAGCACCTCATGGGCCATGGGTGCGAGATCGATGGTGCGCGGCATCGGCGTCTCGCGGCCCACCTTCGAAAGGCTCAGCAGGTCCTCGATGATGTGGCCCATCCGCTGGGCTGCGGTGTGGATGTAGCCGAGGAAGGTCCGGCTCTGCGGGTCGAGCCGGCCGTCGTGCGGCGGCTCGGTCAACAGCCGGCTGAAGCCGTCGATCGCGCGCAGCGGCGCGCGCAGGTCATGCGAGACGGAATAGTTGAACGCCTGCAGCTCCTCGTTGGCATGTTCGAGCGCGGCGGTGCGCTCGCGCACCCTTTCCTCCAGCTCCGCATACAGCCGCACGTTCTCGATGGCAACGGAGGTCGTGTCGGCGAGCGCCTGCAGCAGGCTGAGCTCGCTTTCGGTCGCCTCGTGGGGCGCTGCCCAGTAGCTGCCGATCGCGCCGATCGGCGACTCGATCCGGATCGGCACCATGACCAGGCTCTTCACGAAGGTGGGCCGGTAGGCGTCGATGGGGATGCGCGGGTCGACGTAGATGTCGGGAATCACCGCGGCCTGCTGGTTCAGCATGGCCCAGCCGCTGATGCAGGCCTGCAGCGGGAAGCGCCGGCCCTTCCACAGCGGCTCGATCGCGTCCTCGTCGGCATAGAAGCACTGCTCGCCATCGCGCAGCACGAAGGTGGCGCCGTCGGCCCCGGTGAGCCGGCGGGCGCCGGTGCGCACGATGGCCATCACGTCGGCCATCGTGCGGGCGGTGGACAGCTGCTTGACGATGCCGATCAGCACCGCGAGGCTTTCCTTCTCGCTTTCCAGGCGCTCGCGCTCCCGCTTGTTCTGCAGGTAGTGCATCGCCGGCAGCAGGCGCCACAGGCCGTCTTTCAGGATGTAGTCGTTCGCGCCCGCCTTCAGGCATTCGAGTGCCCGCCGCTCGTCGGCGTTGCCGCTGAGCACGATGAAAGGAATGGCCGGGTGCGCGTCACGCGCAAGCTCCAGCGCCTGCAGCCCGTCCAGGCCCGGCAGGCTGTTGTCGCAGACCACCGCATCGAAACTGCCGTGTCCGAGCGCATCGGCATAGGCGCGCGCCGAATCGACGGTGCGCCACTGCACGGCGACCTGCCAGCGTTCGACGGTCCGGTGGATCAGGTCCGCATCGAGCGGGTCGTCTTCGAGGTGCAGGATGCGCAGGCTGTCCATCGAGTGCTGCCGGGCGGCCCGTGAAGCGGAAGAACCCCCGCATGCTAGGGAGCACCCCGGGGGTGAACATTCCCCCTTTGGAGGGAGTCGTGTGCAGCATGCACGCTGCTCGCGTTTTGCTCGGCCTTTGCCCCGGGCCCTTGTGACGCCGCCGGGGCCGCTGCTAGCATGTGGGCCGCATCATTCGAGGAGCCTTCCATGGACGCGATGAACCCGATCGGCCTTGCAAGCGCAACACGCGGCGGGCTGCTCGCGGGCTCTGTCGCACCTCATGATGTGCGGCGCACCTCCCGAGTACGACCGCCCTCCCGCAGCAGCCGCTAGGCCGCGGCAACGCCCGCCCGCCGGCTGCAGCGCTGCCTGACGCAGCGCCAGGCCCCCCACTCGCAAACGCCCCGACCACAGGCCCACAAGGCCGGTGGTGATCCCGACCCTTTCTTGCGGCGCACACCCGAGCCGCAAGCGTGGAGAACACCATGACCGCATGGCTGGCCCGCATCCGCGGAGCCTTGCAGCAGCGAATGACGCTGCCGCCCGACGACCTGCTGCGCGACGCCACCTACCGCCGCCTGTGGAGCTCCATCCTCATTAGCTCCTTCGGCGGGCAGGTGACCATGCTCGCGCTGCCGCTCACCGCCGCCGTGCTGCTTGACGCGAGTCCCACGCAGATGGGCGTGCTCACCGCGATGGAGATCCTGCCCTTCGTGCTGCTGTCGCTGCCCAGCGGCGTGTGGCTCGACCGGGTGCGCAAGCTGCCGGTGTACGTGGCCGGCGAAGCGAGCATCGCCGTCGTGGTGGCCAGCGTGCCGCTCGCGTGGTGGCTGGGCTGGCTCGGCATGGGCTGGATGTACGCGGCCGCCTTCGTGATGGGCTGCATCTACGTCACGGCCGGCTCGGCCGCGCAGATCGTGCTGACCCAGGTGGTGGCACGCGAGCGGCTGGTCGAGGCGCATGCCAAGAACGCGCTGGCCACCTCGGGCGCCGAAGTGGCCGGGCCGGGCCTGGCGGGCGCGCTGATCAAGGTGGTCGGCGCGCCGGTCGCGCTGCTGGTCGATGCGGTGCTGCTGCTGGTGTCGGTGGCCATCCTGCGCGGCATCCGGGTGCACGAGATCCGCCGCGAGCGGCCGGACGCGCATTTCTGGCGCGACCTGAAGGCCGGCGTGCGCTTTGTGCGCAACACGCCGCTGCTGGTGGCCCTGGCCATCGCGGTGGGCCTGTGGCAGATGCTGCACCACAGCGCCCTCGTCGTGCAGATCCTGTTCGCCACCCGCACCCTCGGGCTCAACGAGCACCAGGTGGGCCTGAGCTATGTGGGCATGGGGCTGGGCACCATCGTCGCCAGCACGGTGGGCAACCGCATCTCCAAGCGCGTCGGCCCGGGGCCGTGCCTGGTGCTGGGCTTCGCCATCTGCGGGCTCGGCTGGTCGCTGCTGGCGGTGGCGCCGGCCGACCGCTGGGGCATCGCCGCCTTCGCGCTCATGCTGGTGTGCTTCAGCGCCGGCGCGGTGCTGATCTTCATCAACTTCCTGGCGCTGCGGCAGGCGGTCACGCCGGAGCACCTGCTGGGCCGCATGACCAGCACGATGCGCTGGCTCATCCTCATCCCGGCCGGGCCGGGCGCGCTGATCGGCGGCTGGCTGGGCGAACACGTGGGGCTGCGCACCTCGCTCGGCTTCGCCGGGCTCGGCGCCCTGCTGCTGGCGGTGCTGGCATGGCGCCACCCGGTGATCCGCAACACCATCGAACTGCCGCAGCCCGAGCCGGAAGAGAGCCTGCTCGGGGCCGAGGCCACGGTGCGGCCGGCCGACGTGGTGCAGGCCGAAGGGGTGTGATCAGACCGAGTTGCCGGGCGAGAAGCGGTCCACCGCATCGGTGATGAGCCCGTCGATGCCCAGGCCGTGCAGGCGGTGGGCTTCGGCCGGGTCGTTCACCGTGTAGGCCAGCGCCTTCAGGCCGGCGCCGTGGATCGCGCCGATGACCTGCGCATCGAGCAGCGCATACAGGCTCACCACCGCCACGCAGCCGAGCGAGCGGGCCTGGTCCAGCCAGCCGTCGTGGAGCTTGTCGAGCAGCAGGCCGCGCGGCAGTTGCGCGGCGGCTTCGCGTGCGCCCTGCAGCGCGTCGGGCTTGAACGAGGTGAGCAGCGGCGGCACCGCATCGCCATGCCACAGCCGGGCCGCTTCGGTGGCCACCACCCGTCCGGTGTGCAGTTCGGTGCCGGGCGTGGGCTTGATCTCGATGTTGAGCGCGAAGCCGTTGCGGCGCACGAAGTGCGCCACCGCCGACAGCGCCGGCAGCGGCTCGCCGGCGAAGGTGCGGCCATGCCAGCCGCCGGCGTCCACCTGCGACAGCTGCGCCCACGGCAGATCGCCGGCCGTGCCGCGCCGGTCGGTGGTGCGGTTGAGCGTTGCATCGTGCAGCAGGAAAGGCACGCCGTCGGCCGAGAGCTTCACGTCGCACTCGAACATGCGATAGCCGTGGCTCGCTCCCACCCGGAAGGCCGCCAGCGTGTTCTCCGGCGCCAGCTTGCCGGCGCCGCGGTGTGCGATCCACAGCGGGTAGGGCCATGCGGTCATGTCTGCACCTTGAATGTCTGCCCCTCGTCCGGCGGGTACGCCGGCCGATCCCCTGCGGGGATGCGGGCCGGCTTGGGAGCGGCCCGGCGCTTGGCCCGCGGGGATGTCTGCCCCTCGTCCGGCGGGTACACCTGTGAAACCCAGCTTGACACAGGGTGTCTCATGACGCGATGCGCTGCTGCGTGGCGGCGTCGAACCAGTGCTTGTGGGCCGGCGTGGTGCTCACATGCACCGTCTGGCCGACGCCCGGCGCGGTGTCGGTGGAGTCCATGCGCAGCGTGATCAGGTGGCTGCCCAGGCGGCCGTAGATCAGCCGCTCGGCGCCCAGCATCTCGATCATCTCGACCCGCACCGGCCAGCCGTCGCCCGATGCGTTGACTTCGAGGTGTTCGGGCCGCACGCCGAGGATCAGTTCGCCGGCGCGCGGGGCCGGCTGGCTCAACGGCAGGGTCGCACCGTCGAGCACGAACCGGTTGCCGTCGGCCTGGCCCTTGAGCAGGTTCATCGGCGGCGAGCCGATGAAGCCCGCCACGAAGGTGGTGGCCGGGCGCAGGTACACCTCCTCGGGGGTGCCGATCTGCTCCATCACGCCGGCGTTCATGACGATCATGCGCTGGGCCAGCGTCATCGCCTCGACCTGGTCGTGGGTCACGAACAGCGAGGTCACGCCCAGTTCGCCGTGCAGCTTCTGGATCTCGAGCCGGGTCTGCGCGCGCAGCTTGGCGTCGAGGTTGGACAGCGGCTCGTCGAACAGGAACACCTGCGGCTGGCGCACGATGGCTCGGCCCATGGCCACGCGCTGGCGCTGGCCGCCCGAGAGCTGGCGCGGCTTGCGGTCGAGCAGGTGCGAAAGCTCGAGGATCCGGGCCGCCTTGTCGACGCGCTTCTGGATCTCTTCCTTGGACACCTTGGCGATCTTCAGGCCGTAGGCCATGTTCTCGAACACGCTCATGTGCGGATACAGCGCGTAGTTCTGGAACACCATCGCGATGTCGCGCTCTGCCGGCTCGAGGTTGTTCACCACCCGCGGCCCGATGGAGATCTCGCCGCCGCTCACCTCCTCGAGCCCCGCCACCATGCGCAGCAGCGTGCTCTTGCCGCAGCCCGAGGGCCCCACGATCACGATGAACTCGCCGTCGGCGATCTCGGCATTCACGCCGTGGATCACCTTGTTGGCCTTGGCGCCGTGGCCATAGACCTTCTCGACCTTGCGCAGCGATATCGCACCCATGTTGTTGGCTTCTCTGGTCTTATTTTTCGGAGTCGACGAGGCCCTTGACGAACTGCTTCTGCATCAGGAGCACGACGATCGCGGGCGGGATCATCGCCAGGATGGCGGTGGCCATCACGATGTTCCAGTCGTTGGCGGCATCACCGCCGGAGATCATGCGCTTGATGCCCATCACCACCGGGTACATGTCCTCGCTGGTGGTCACCAGCAGCGGCCACAGGTACTGGTTCCAGCCGTAGATGAACTGGATGACGAACAGCGCGGCGATGCTGGTGCGCGACAGCGGCAGCAGCACGTCCTTGAAGAAGCGCATCGGCCCGGCACCGTCGATGCGCGCGGCTTCGACCAGTTCGTCGGGCACGGTGAGGAAGAACTGCCGGAACAGGAAGGTCGCGGTGGCGCTGGCGATCAGCGGCACGGTGAGACCGGCATAGCTGTTGAGCATGCCGAGATCCGACACCACCTGATAGGTCGGCCCGATGCGCACCTCCACCGGCAGCATCAGCGTCACGAAGATGGCCCAGAAGAAGAACTCGCGCCCCGGGAAGCGGAAGTAGACGATGGCGAAGGCCGACAGCAGCGAGATCGCGATCTTGCCGATCGCGATGACCAGGGCCGACACCAGGCTCACCAGCATCATGCGGCCGACGGGCGCGTTCGACGCCGCACTCTCGCCGGTGCCCAGGATCGCCGCGGTGTAGTTCTCCACCAGGTGCGGCCCGGGCAGCAGCGGCATCGGCACCTGCACGATCTCCTGCGCGGTGTGCGTGCTGGCGACGAAGGTGACGTAGAGCGGGAAGGCGACGATGAGCACGCCGAGCACCAGCACGACGTGCGAGACAACGGTGGCCAGCGGCCGGTTCTCGACCATCTCAGTGCTCCACCGCGCCTTGCGCGGTCCGCGACCCATGAAGCCCGCGTCCGTTCGGGCTGAGGTATCGAAGCCCTGCGCAGACCGCTGCGGCCCTTCGATACCTCAGGGCGAACGGATGTGGTGGTTGACGCATGAGTCCTCTGCGGCCCTCTGCGCCCTCTGCGCCTCCGCGGTGAATGAATGGGGGTTTCACTTCAGTAGTTCACCTTGCGTTCGACATACCGGAACTGGACCACCGTGAGCGCGACCACGATCACCATGAGCACCACGCTCTGCGCGGCGCTGCCGCCCAGGTCGAGCGCCTTGAAGCCGTCGTAGTAGACCTTGTAGACCAGGATCGCCGTGTCCTTGCCCGGGCCGCCCTCGGTGGCTGCGTCGACGATCGCGAAGGTGTCGAAGAAGGCGTAGACGACGTTGATCACCAGCAGGAAGAAGGTGGTGGGCGACAGCAGCGGGAAGACGATGGTCCAGAAGCGCCGCCAGGGGCCGGCGCCGTCGATGGCGGCCGCCTCGATCAGGCTCTTCGGGATGCTCTGCAGCCCGGCCAGGAAGAACAGGAAGTTGTAGGAGATCTGCTTCCACACCGCCGCAAAGACGATCAGCGCCATCGCCTGGCCGCTGTCGAGCAGGTGGTTCCATTCGAAGCCGAACTGCCGCAGGGCGTAGCTCACCACGCCGATGGACGGCGCGAACAGGAACAGCCACAGCACGCCGGCCACCGCCGGCGCCACCGCATAGGGCCAGATCAGCAGCGTCTTGTAGAGGCCGGCGCCGCGCAGCACGCGGTCGGCGAAGACCGCGAGTGCGAGCGACACCGACAGCCCGAGCACGGCCACCAGCACCGAGAACAGTGCCGTCGTCTTGAACGACGACAGGTAGCTCTCGTCGTCGAGCAGGCGGCGGAAGTTGTCCAGCCCCACCCACTCGACGCTGGCGCCGAAGGCGTCCTGCTGCTGCAGCGACTGCAGCAGCGCCTGGCCGGCCGGCCAGAAGAAGAACACCGCGATCACCGTCACCTGCGGCGCCAGCAGCGCCCAGGGCAGCCACCAGCTCCGGAAGCGGACTCGTTTTTCGACCGTCAAGTTGCCGACCTCAGCCCTTGTTGGCCTTCTCGAAGCGCTCGAGCTGCTCGTTGCCGCGCTTCACCGCGGTGTCGAGCGCCTCCTTGGCGGTCTTCTTGCCCGACCACACCAGCTCCAGCTCCTCGTCGACGATGGCGCGGATCTGGTTGAAGTTGCCCAGGCGCACGCCGCGCGACTTGTCGGTGGTCTTGCGGATCATCTGGTTGACCGCCGTGTCGGTGCCCGGGTTGTCCTTGTAGAAGCCGGACTTTTCGGTCAGCGCGAACGACGCCAGCGTGATCGGCAGGTAGCCGGTGCGCTGGTGGCTCTGGGCCTGGATCTCGGGGTTGGTGAGGTAGTTGAAGAAGGCCGCGACGCCCTTGTACTCGGCCGGCTTCTTGCCCGCCATGACCCACAGCGAAGCGCCGCCGATGATGGTGTTCTGCGGCGCGCCGGGCACGTCGGGGTAGTAGGGCAGGGGGGCGATGCCGAAGTCGAACTTGGCGTTCTTCTTGATGGTGGCGTAGGTGCTCGAGCTGGCGGTGGCCATGGCGCATTCGCCGCTGTAGAACGGCGCGTCGCCCTTGTTGCCGCGACCGCGGTAGTGGAACAGGCCCTGCTTGGCCATGTTCGACAGGTTCTCGATGTGCCGCACATGCAGCGGGCTGTTGAACTGCAGCCGCGCGCTGGTGCCGCCGAAGCCGTTGTTCTGCGACGCGAACAGCGTGTTGTGCCAGGTCGAGAAGCTCTCGAGCTGCGTCCAGCCCTGCCAGCTGGTGGTGAACGGGCAGGCGACGCCGGAGGCCTTGAGCTTGGCGGCGGCCGACACCAGCTCCGGCCAGGTGGCGGGCGGCTTGCTGGGGTCGAGGCCGGCCTTGCGGAAGGCGTCCTTGTTGTAGTTGAGCACGGTGGTCGAGCTGTTGAGCGGGAAGCTCAGCATCTGGCCGTTGGGGGCGGTGTAGTAGCCCACCACCGCCGGGATGTAGCCCTTGGGGTCGAACTTGTAGCCGGCGTCGGCGAGCACCTTGCCCACCGGCACCACCGCGCCCTTGGCGGCCATCATCGTGGCGGTGCCCACCTCGTAGACCTGCAGGATGTGCGGCGCATTGCCGGCGCGGAAGGCGGCGATCGAGGCGGTCATCGACTCGTCGTAGGTGCCCTTGTAGGTGGGCACGACCTTGTAGTCCTTCTGGCTGGCGTTGAAGCCGTTGGCGAGGTCGACCACCCAGTCGTTCAGGCCGCCGGTCATCGAGTGCCACCACTGGATTTCGGTCTGGGCGTACGCGGGTGCCGAGGCGAGGGCCGCCAGGGCAGCGGCGGCGAGAGCGAGCGTCTTGTGCTTCATGACTTCTCCGAAAAAAGGCTGCCCGGGATCTCCGAGCAAACCCGCGAGGCTAGGGCTGGTTTGTGACAGGGGCGTTTCTGGCATGGAGGGCGCCTGCGGGCAACCGGGATAACCCGTCGTGACAAGAGTGGCGCGCCCGGGACCGGCGTCGGGTGGCGCCTCCACGTCGCGGCGCGGGCCTGCGGTACGATCGCCCCTCGGGCGCGCGGCAAGACGATTCCCTCCCCACACGGCGCGCCTGGAGCCCATGAACGCACCGCTCCCGCTGACCCAGATCGCTGCCGCAACGACGGCCGACACCGACACCGAAGCGCCCCGGCTGCGCGAGATCCCGTACAACTACACCTCGTTCTCCGATCGCGAGATCGTGATGCGGCTGCTCAGCCCCCATGCCTGGGAAGTGCTGAACCAGCTGCGCACCGAGCGCCGCACCGGCCGCTCGGCCCGCATGCTCTACGAGGTGCTGGGCGACATCTGGGTGGTGCAGCGCAACCCCTACCTGCAGGACGACCTGCTGGACAACCCGAAGCGCCGCCAGCTGCTGATCGAGGCGCTGCACCATCGCCTGGCCGAGGTGGAAAAGCGCCGCACGCCGCAGGTCGACGGCGCCCGCGACGCCATCGTCGGCGAGCTGCTTGCGCAGGCCGGCTCGGCGGTCGAGAAGTTCGCCAGCCAGTTCAAGGAGATCGCCGGGCTGCGCCAGCGCACGCGGCGGCTGCTGGGCAGGCACACGGCGAAGGACAACATCAAGTTCGATGGCCTGTCGCGCGTCTCCCACGTGACCGACGCGACCGACTGGCGGGTCGAATACCCGTTCGTGGTGCTCACGCCCGACACCGAGGCCGAGATGGCCGCGCTGGTCAAGGGCTGCATCGAGCTGGGCCTCACCATCATTCCGCGCGGGGGCGGCACCGGCTACACCGGCGGCGCCATTCCGCTCACCTGGAAGAGCGCGGTCATCAACACCGAAAAGCTCGAGGCGATGACCGAGGTCGAGATGGTGCGCCTGCCCGGCATCGACCGCGACGTGCCCACCATCTGGACCGAAGCCGGTGTGGTGACGCAACGCGTGGCCGACGCGGCCGAGCGCGCGGGCTTCGTGTTCGCGGTGGACCCGACCTCGGCCGAGGCCTCCTGCATCGGTGGCAACATCGCGATGAACGCGGGCGGCAAGAAGGCGGTGCTGTGGGGCACCGCGCTCGACAACCTGGCTTCCTGGCGCATGGTGACGCCCGAGGCCAAGTGGCTCGAAGTGGTGAGGCTCGACCACAACCTGGGCAAGATCCACGACGCGGAGGTGGCCCGCTTCGAGCTGCGCTACTTCGACGCCTCGGGCAAGAAGCTCGAACGCACCGAGCGGCTCGAAGTGCCCGGCCGCACCTTCCGCAAGGAAGGCCTGGGCAAGGACGTCACCGACAAGTTCCTCGCGGGCCTGCCCGGCATCCAGAAGGAGGGCTGCGACGGCCTCATCACCAGCGCCCGCTGGGTGGTGCACCGCATGCCGGCGCACACCCGCACCGTCTGCCTGGAGTTCTTCGGCAATGCGAAGGACGCCGTGCCCTCGATCGTCGAGATCAAGGACTTCATGTTCGAGGAGCAGAAGCGCGGAGGCGCCATCCTGGCCGGCCTGGAGCACCTGGACGACCGCTACCTGAAGGCGGTGGGTTATGCCACCAAGAGCAAGCGGGGCACGCTGCCCAAGATGGTGCTGATCGGCGACATCGCCGGCGACGACCCGGATGCGGTGGCGCGTGCCGCGGCCGAGGTGGTGCGCATCTCCAATTCGCGCAGCGGCGAGGGCTTCACCGCCGTGTCGGCCGATGCGCGCAAGAAGTTCTGGCTCGACCGCAAGCGCACCGCCGCGATCAGCCGGCACACCAACGCCTTCAAGATCAACGAAGACGTGGTGATCCCGCTGCCGCGCATGGGCGAGTACACCAACGGCATCGAGCGCATCAACATCGAGCTGTCCCTGCGCAACAAGCTGCAGCTGCTCGACCGCCTGGAGCACTTCTTCGCCGCCGGCAACCTGCCGCTGGGCAAGAGCGACGACGCCGGCGAGATTCCGAGCGCCGAGCTGCTCGAAGACCGCGTGCAGCAGGCGCTGGCGGTGGTGCGCGAAACCCGCGCGCTGTGGCAGCACTGGCTCGCCCACCTCGACGAGAAGCAGGCCGACACCGGCACCAGCTACTTCGATCAGCTGCAGGACCACTCGCTGCGCGCCTCGTGGAAGACGCAGGTGCTCAAGGCGCTGCAGCAGATCTTCGCCGGCGCCGCCTTCGCGCCCATCGTCACCGAGGCCCGGCGCATCCACAAGGAAGTGCTGCGCGGGCGCGTGTGGGTGGCGCTGCACATGCATGCCGGCGACGGCAACGTGCACACCAACATCCCGGTCAACTCCGACAACTACGAGATGCTGCAGACGGCGCACGAGGCCGTGGCACGCATCATGAAGCTGGCGCGCAGCCTGAACGGCGTGATCTCCGGCGAACACGGCATCGGCATCACCAAGCTCGAATTCCTGAGCGACGACGAGATCCGCGACTTCGCCGACTACAAGCGGCGCGTCGACCCGGAAGGCCGCTTCAACAAGGGCAAGCTGCTGCGCGACGGCAGCCACCTGGGCGACGACGTGCAGGCGGCCGACCTGACGCATGCCTACACGCCCAGCTTCGGCCTCATGGGGCACGAGTCGCTGATCATGCAGCAGAGCGACATCGGCGCGATCGCCGATTCGGTGAAGGACTGCCTGCGCTGCGGCAAGTGCAAGCCGGTGTGCGCGACCCACGTGCCCCGGGCCAACCTGCTGTACAGCCCGCGCAACAAGATCCTCGCCACCTCGCTGCTCGTCGAGGCCTTCCTGTACGAGGAACAGACCCGCCGCGGCGTGAGCATCAAGCACTGGGAAGAGTTCGAGGACGTGGCCGACCACTGCACGGTCTGCCACAAGTGCGCCTCGCCCTGCCCGGTGAAGATCGACTTCGGCGACGTGTCGATGAACATGCGCAACCTGCTGCGCAAGATGGGGCAGAAGAGCCTGCGTCCCGGCAATGCGGCCGCCATGTTCTTCTTGAACGCCACCAACCCCGAGACCATCAAGCTGATGCGCTCGGCCATGGTGGGCGTGGGCTTCAAGGCGCAACGCCTGGCCAACAACCTGCTGCGCGGCCTGGCCAACCAGCAGGCCGCCAGGCCGCCGGCCACGGTGGGCCCCGCGCCGGTGAAGGCGCAGGTGATCCACTTCGTCAACAAGAAGCTGCCGGGCGGCCTGCCCACGCGCACCGCGCGCGCGCTGCTCGACATCGAGGACAAGGACTACGTCCCCATCATCCGCGACCCGGCCAGGACCACGGCCGACACCGAGGCGGTGTTCTACTTCCCCGGCTGCGGCTCGGAGCGCCTGTTCTCGCAGGTGGGCCTGGCCACGCAGGCGATGCTCTGGCATGCCGGCGTGCAGACCGTGCTGCCGCCGGGCTACCTGTGCTGCGGCTACCCGCAGCGTGGCAGCGGCCAGTTCGACAAGGCCGAGAAGATCATCACCGACAACCGCGTGCTGTTCCACCGGGTGGCCAACACGCTGAACTACCTCGACATCAAGACGGTGGTGGTGAGCTGCGGCACCTGCTACGACCAGCTGCAGGGCTACGAATTCGACAAGATCTTCCCCGGCTGCCGCATCATCGACATCCACGAGTACCTGCTCGAGAAGGGACTCAGGCTCGAGGGCAAGGGGGCCTACCTCTACCACGACCCCTGCCACAGCCCGATGAAGCTGCAGGAGCCGATGAAGACGGTGAAGGCGCTGGTAGGCGAGCAGGTGCAAAAGAGCGAGCGCTGCTGCGGCGAGAGCGGCACCTTCGGCGTGACGCGGCCCGACATCGCCACGCAGGTGCGCTTCCGCAAGGCCGAGGAGCTCAAGCGCGGCGAGGCCGCGCTGAAGGCGAGCGGCGCGGTCGCCGAACAGGCTGACGTGAAGATCCTCACGTCCTGCCCCAGCTGCCTGCAGGGCCTGTCGCGCTATGCCGGCGACCTCAACAACGGCCTGCTCGAGGCCGACTACATCGTGGTCGAGATGGCCCGCAAGATCCTCGGCGAGAACTGGATGCCCGAGTACGTGGCGCGCGCCAATGCCGGCGGCATCGAACGGGTGCTGGTGTAGCGCGATGGCCGGCTGCGAACTCTGCGAACAACCCGGCGGTGAGCTGATCCACCGGGCCGACCGCTGGCGGGTCATCCGCGCGGCGGATGCGAACTTCCCGGCCTTCTACCGCGTGGTGTGGAACGCCCACGTCGCCGAATTCACCGACCTGGGCGAGGCCGACCGCAGGCTGTGCCTCGAGGTGGTGTGTGCCGTCGAGCGGGTGCTGCGCGAGGCGCTCTCGCCCACCAAGGTCAACCTCGCGAGCCTGGGCAACGTGGTGCCGCATCTGCACTGGCACGTGATTGCCCGCTTCGACTGGGACAGCCACTTCCCGCAGCCGGTGTGGGGCGCGGCGCAGCGTGTGGTCGAAGGCGGCGCCGCGGCCCGGCTGCCGCTGGCCTTGCCCGACCTCGACGCCCGCCTGCGCGCGGCGCTGGCCGCCTTCTGAGGAGCACAACATGGCCGGCCTCACCAAGGACACCCCCACGCCCACCGCGCTCACGGTGCACCAGCAGTCGCGCCTGCTCGAAGTCGACTTCTCCGACGGCGCGCGCTTTCGCATCCCGTTCGAGCTGCTGCGCGTGTACTCGCCGTCGGCAGAAGTGCAGGGCCACGGCCCGGGCCAGGAAACCCTGCAGACCGGCAAGCGCAATGTCGGCATCGACGCGGTGGAGCCGGTCGGGCACTACGGCATCAAGCCGGTGTTCAGCGACGGCCACGCGTCGGGCATCTTTTCGTGGGAATACCTGTACCGCCTGGGTGCCGAGCAGGACAAGCTCTGGCAGGACTACCTGGCGCGGCTCGCCGAGGCCGGCCTGGACCGCGACGCGCCGATGGCGCCGCCGGCGGCCGGCTGCGGCCACCACCATTGAGGACCTTCCGATGAGCAACACCCACTTCGGTTTCGAGACCGTCGACGAATCCCAGAAGGCCTCGCGCGTGCGCGGCGTGTTCGACTCGGTGGCGCCGAAGTACGACGTCATGAACGACCTCATGTCCATGGGCCTGCACCGCCTGTGGAAGGCCTACACGGTGGCGGTGTCGGGCGCACGGCCCGGCCAGCGCGTGCTCGACATCGCCGGCGGCACCGGCGACCTGGCCCGCGCCTTTGCCAGGCGGGTGGCTCCCGGCGGCATGGTGGTGCACACCGACATCAACGAGGCGATGCTCAAGACCGGCCGGGACCGCCTCACCGACGAAGGCCTGGTGCTGCCCACTTCCCTGTGCGATGCCGAACAGCTGCCGTTCGCGAGCGACAGCTTCGACATCGTCACCGTCGCCTTCGGCTTGCGCAACATGACGCACAAGGACCTCGCACTCAAGGAGATGTGCCGGGTGCTCAAGCCGGGCGGGCGCCTGCTGGTGCTCGAGTTCTCGAAGGTCGCCAAGCCGCTGGAAAAGGCCTACGACTGGTACTCGTTCCAGGTGCTGCCCCGCATCGGCCAATGGGTGGCCGGCGACGCCGACAGCTATCGCTACCTGGCCGAGTCGATCCGCATGCACCCCGGCCAGGCCGAACTCAAGGCCATGATGAAGACCGCCGGCTTCGGTCACGTGGACGTGCACAACATGACCGGCGGCGTGGTGGCGCTTCACCTTGGCTTGAAGTGCTGACTGAAGCCGGATCCGCGGCGCCCGCTGGTTCGTGGGCTGTTTTTGTGACATAGCGCACAGGAACTGCGGCTTTTGCGGCGTTAAGAACGCCCCCTCAAACACGGGGTGCCCCGTACATGGAGGGTTGTGGCGTCACATCCGGTGTCGAGAATTCGTTGCGTTTGTTGCACACGAATCTGAGGTGCACGGCTCGCCAGTTCTCGGGGGCCCTGTGCGGAGGGAAACACCGATGTTCCGCGTCTTCCAGAACCAAGAATCTCTCTCGACCTTTCGCGATCTCTTCGCGGACGCACTGCTGTGCTTCCTGGCCGTGCTGCTGGCCGCCGCGTCGCTCGAGCTGGCGCCGCGCGGCCATGCCTTCGACTTCGCCGCCCTGCTGACGATGCCCAACGTGCTGATGCCGGCGGCCTCGTTCGCGCTGGTGATGGCGCTGCTGTATTCGTTCGTCGGCCTGTACCGCCACACCCACCTGTCGGCACTGTCGGTGGTGGGCCGGCTGGGCGTGGCCTTCCTGCTGGGCGGCTACTTCATCTACCTCGCGCTCAAGGCGGTCGACTACCAGGGCCACCCGGCCCAGCTGGTGGGCTATGCGCTGCTGTACGTCTCGGCCGGGCTGGTGCTGGTGCGCGGCACTGCCTGGGGCGTGCGCCGCGCCATGGGCGCGCGCCGCGTGCTCATCGTGGGCAGCGCAGGCGAAGCCGCCAACGTGCTCGAAGGACTGGGTGCGCCGGGCAGCCGTGCCTACCGCCGCGTCGTGGGCGTGTACCCCACGTCGGTCAAGCCCGGCAGCGAGTCGGTGCTCAAGGGCATGCGCATGTTCGACCGCAACACCGAGCTCGAGCAGGTGGTGCGCCGCCACAACATCAGCGAGATCATCGTCGCGGCCCGCGAGCAGCGCGGCGGCATCGTGCCGATGGATCAGCTGCTGGCCTGCCGCATCCGCGGCGTGCGCATCATGGACTTCGCCGGCTTCTACGAGCAGGTCAAGGCCGAGGTGCCGATCGACAGCCTGAAGGGCAGCTGGCTCGTCTACGGCGACGGCTTCGTGCAGGGCCGCGCCCGACGCGCCGCCAAGCGCGCGTTCGACATCGTCACTTCGGCCGCCCTGCTGCTGCTGGCCTCGCCGCTGATGCTGCTCACCGCCATCGCGATCAAGCTCGACAGCCGCGGCCCGGTGATCTACCGCCAGGAGCGCGTCGGCCTGGGCGGCCAGACCTTCATGTGCCTGAAGTTCCGCAGCATGGGCACCGATGCCGAGAAGGACGGCGTGGCCGTGTGGGCCACCAAGAACGATGCGCGCGTCACCCGCGTGGGCGCCTTCATCCGCAAGACCCGCATCGACGAGCTGCCGCAGCTCATCAGCGTGCTCAAGGGCGAGATGAGCATGGTGGGGCCGCGCCCCGAGCGGCCTTCCTTCGTGAAGCAGCTCAAGGAACAGATCCCGTTCTACGACCTGCGCCATTCCATCAAGCCCGGTGTCACCGGCTGGGCGCAGGTGCGCTACAGCTACGGCGCTTCGGTCGAAGACGCACGTCGCAAGCACCAGTTCGACCTCTACTACGTCAAGAACAACTCGCTGTTCCTCGACCTGCTGGTGCTGATCGAGACCGTGACGGTGGTGCTGTTCCGCGAAGGCGCGCACTGAGCGGGCCCTCGGGTCGGCGGCACCACTGCATGAAACTCCAAGTCCTCCCCGTCGTGATGGCCGGTGGCAGCGGCACGCGGCTGTGGCCGCTGTCGCGCGCGGGCTATCCGAAGCAGTTTCTCGTGCTCTCGGGCAACCAGAGCCTGTTCCAGCAGGCGGTGGGCCGCCTGGCCGGCCTGGGCGGCGGCGACTTCGCCGTCGGCGCGCCGCTGGTGGTGGGCAACGAGGAGCACCGCTTCCTCGTGCTCGACCAGCTGCGCGAGCTGCGGCTCGATCCGGCCGCGCTGCTGCTGGAGCCTTTCGGCCGCAACACCGCGCCGGCGCTCACGCTGGCCGCACTGCAGGCGATCGAGGACGGTGCCGATCCGGTGATGGTGGTGGCCCCGGCCGACCAGACCGTGACCGACGCCGCTGCCTTCACCGCCTCGCTGCAGTCGGCCGTGCAGGTGGCCGCGGGCGGCTCCATCGTGATCCTCGGCATCACGCCCGACCGGCCCGAGACCGGCTACGGGTACATCCGCAGCACCGCCAGCGAACGGGGCGTGGCCAGGGTCGCTCAGTTCGTCGAGAAGCCCGACCTTGCCACCGCACAGCGGTACCTGGCCGAAGGCGACTACTGCTGGAACAGCGGCATGTTCGTGCTCAAGGCCTCGGTGTGGCTGGCCGCGCTCGAAGCCTTCCGCCCGGACATCGCGGCCGCCACGCGCACCGCCTGGGCCGCGCGCAGCAGCGACGCGAAGTTCGTGCGCCCGGGCAAGAGCGAATTCGCCGCGGTGCCGTCCGAGTCGGTCGACTATGCGGTGATGGAGCGCTGCCCCGGCAGCGACTTCGACATCCGCATGGTGAGCCTGGCCGCCGGCTGGAACGACCTGGGCGCCTGGGACGCGGTGTGGCAGGTGGCCACGAAGGACGCCGCCGGCAATGCCAGCGTGGGCGACGTGCTGCTGCAGGACAGCCGCAACGCGCTGGTGCATGCCACCAGCCGGCTGGTCAGCGTGGTGGGCCTCGACGACGTGGTCGTGGTCGAGACGCCCGACGCGGTGATGGTCAGCGACCGTTCGCGCAGCCAGGAAGTGAAGAAGGTGGTGGAGCGCCTGCATGCGCAGCACCGCGGCGAGCAGACGCTGCATCGCAAGGTGCACCGGCCCTGGGGCTGGTACGACAGCATCGACGCCGGCCCGCGCTTCCAGGTCAAGCGCATCCTGGTGAACCCGGGCGCGAGCCTGAGCCTGCAGATGCATCACCACCGCGCCGAGCACTGGATCGTCGTCTCGGGCACCGCCGAAGTCACCAACGGCGACAGGAAGATCCTGCTGACCGAGAACCAGAGCACCTACATCCCGCTCGGCGAGGTGCATCGCCTGGCCAACCCGGGCAAGATGCCGCTGGAGATCATCGAGGTGCAGTCGGGCTCCTACCTCGGCGAGGACGACATCGTGCGCTTCGAGGACACCTACGGGCGCGCGCCTGCGGCCTGAGCCGAAGCGCGCTTCGTGACCTTGGGGCAGCGTGAGACGCGGCCCTGTTCCCGGGCTCGGGCGGCAGTGCCTAAAGACACACCGCAGTGCCCGCGGATCCCCCGCAACGCCCCGCGAATCCCCCTGCGACCCCCCTCGTTCGGGGTCATTACTTTCAAGGCTCCTTTGCGTATTCTTCGTTCCGTTGGCTGGGTCGGGTGCTGCAGTGGTTGACGCAAATCCTGCGTGCCGCAGCGATCCGGTTCATGACGGTCCTCGCCCTGCTTTGATTGCCGCCTCGCACGAATGGCAGACGAGGCTTGCGCCACCGGGGCACCCCTGAACTGAGACTGGAGGATTCCATGGCACTGAACGCCGCCACCCGCTTCGTCAAAGAACTGCTCAGCTGCCTCGGCGTCTGCACCGCCATGCTCGTCCTGGCCGGCTGCGCCTCCAACAACTATCCGCCGGCGCCGGTGTCGGCGGCCACCACCGACTACCGCTACCTCATCGGTCCGCTCGACGTGGTGAACATCATCGTGTGGCGCAACCCCGAGCTGTCGTTGTCGGTGCCGGTTCGCCCCGACGGCCATATCTCGACGCCGCTGGTCGAAGACCTGCCGGCCATCGGCCGCAGCCCCAAGGACCTGGCCCGCGACATAGAGAAGGCGCTGAGCAAGTACACGCGCGACCCGGTGGTCACGGTCGTCGTCACCGGCTTCCAGGGCGCGGCCAGCGAGCAGATCCGCATCATCGGCGAAGCCGCGCGGCCGCAGGCCATTCCGTACCGCCAGAACATGACCATGCTCGACGTGATGATCCAGGTGGGCGGCCTCACCGACTTCGCCGACGGCAACGGCGCGGTGCTCGTGCGTGGCAAGGAAGACGGCAAGCAGTACCGCCTGCGCCTGAAGGACCTCATCAAGCGCGGCGACATCTCGGCCAACGTCGAGGTGCGCCCGGGCGACGTGGTCATCATCCCGCAGGGCTGGTTCTGATCCGGCGGCAGCTCCCGAGCACACATCACCATGGAAGAACTCATCGCCCAGGTCATGGCCACCGCGCGCGGCATGTGGCGCCGGCGCTGGCTGGGGGTGCTGGTGGCCTGGCTCATCGGCATGGTCGCCGCCGTGATGCTGCTGCGCATGCCCGACCGCTACGAGGCGCATGCGCGCGTCTACGTCGATTCGAAGAGCGTGCTCAAGCCGCTGATGCGCGACCTCGCCGTCGAGCCCGACATCGACCAGACCATCGGCCTGCTGGCGCGCACGCTCATCACCCGGCCCAACATCGAGCTGCTCATGCGCAAGGCCAAGCTCGAGACGCCGGGCATGTCGCAGGTCGACCGCGACGTCATGGTGGACCGGCTGATCCGCGAGATCAAGCTCACCGGCAGCGGCCGCGACAACGTGTTCAGCTTCACCTATCGCGACACCAGCCCGGTGCAGGCGCGCCAGGTGGTCGAGAACCTGGTGGCGCTGTTCGTCGAATCCGACCTGGGCGCCAAGATGCGTGACACCGAGGCGGCCCGAGGCTTCATCGACCAGCAGATCCACACCTACGAGGCCCGGCTCACCGAAGCCGAGAACCGGCTGAAGGAGTTCAAGCTCCGCAACCTCGAGATCACCGACACCGGCGGGCGCGACTATTTCGCCCGCATCTCGGCGCTGACCGAAGAGGTGGGCAAGCTCCAGCTCGAGCTGCGGGCCGCCGAACAGTCGCGCGACGCCATCAAGCGCGAGCTCTCGGGCGAAACCGTGTCGCTGCTGCCGGAGCTGCCGGCGCAAGGCTCCACCATTTCCACCCCCGAGATCGACGCCCGCATCGACGCGCAGCGCCGCCAGCTCGATGAACTGCTGCGCCGCTTCACCGAGCTGCATCCGGACGTCGTTTCCACCAAGCGGCTGATCGAGCGGCTCGAGCAGCAGAAGGAACAGGAGATGGAAGCCGCGCGCAAGCGCGCGGCCGAGAACAAGACCCGCAGCGTGCCGCAGTCCAATCCGGTGATGCAGCAGGTCAAGCTGGCGTTCGCCGAGGCCGAGGCCAACGTGGCCGCGCTGCGCGTGCGCCTGAGCGACACCCAGGGCCGGCTCGCCCAGTTGCGCTCCACCGCGAACCGGGTGCCGCAGGTCGAGGCCGAACTCGCCCAGCTCAACCGCGACTACGACGTGGTGCGCCGCAACTACGAGGCGCTGGTGGCCCAGCGCGAAAAGGCGTCGATGTCCGAGGAGGTCGACAACACCCGCCTGGCCCAGTTCCGCGTGATCGAGCCGCCGCGCACCGCCGACAAGCCGGTGTTTCCCAATCGCATGGGGCTGGCGCCGATCGCACTGCTGGCGTCGCTGATGGCCGGTGTGGCGGCCACCTTCCTGGCGGTGCAGCTCATGCCTTCGTTCAGCAGCACGCGCGTGCTGCGCGCACTGACCGATCGCCCCACGCTCGGCACGGTGTCGATCTTCAAGACCGAAGAAATGGTGCGCCATGCGCGCCGCAACGGATCTGCATTCGTCCTGGCGCTCGGCGGGCTCATCACGGTGTATGCGGCCTGGATCGTCTGGATGTCGATGCATGCGCGCGTTTGAGCTTTGAGGAGCAGCAGCAGTGAGCATCATTGAACAAGCTGCGCGTCGCCTGGAGGAGTTGCGCCGCAGCGGGGTCGACGTGTCCTCGGTATCGCCACGGTCGGCAGGGCCGGCGCAGGCGGTGCCGCCGGCGGTACGCCATCCGGCCGTGCAGCGACCGGTGGTGCGCGAGGTGACCGCGCAGCCTCGGCCGGAGCCGACCGCCCATTCGCGCAAGGTCGAGATCGACCTCGCCCGGCTGGCGGCCATGGGCTACCTGGTGCCCGATGCACCGCGGCTCCAGATCGCGGACGAGTTCCGCGTCATCAAGCGTCCGCTGCTGACCAACGTGCATGGCGAGTCGGCCGCGCCGGTCAAGGATGCCAACCTCATCATGGTGACCAGCTCGCTGCCCGGCGAAGGCAAGACCTTCGTCGCGGTCAACCTGGCGATCAGCCTGGCCATGGAACTCGACACCACCGTGCTGCTGGTCGACGCCGACGTGGCCCGGCCTTCGGTGCTCAGCCGACTCGGACTGCCGCAGTCGGCCGGCCTGCTCGACGTGCTGACCGACCCCGGCATGGACATGAGCGAGGTGATGCTGCGCACCAACCTCGAAAAGCTGTCGCTGCTGCCTGCGGGCAAGCCCCAGGGGCGCGCCACCGAGCTGCTGGCCAGCGGGGCGATGGACAAGCTGCTCGGCGAGCTGTCCACGCGCTACCCCGATCGCATCGTGGTGTTCGATGCCCCCCCCTTGCTGCCCTCCACCGAGTCGCGCGTGCTCGCTTCGCGCATGGGGCAGGTCATCATGGTCGTCGAGGCCGACCGCACGCCGCAGCGCTCGGTGGCGCAGGCCCTGGCGACCATCGAGGCCTGTCCGGTGGTGATGACGCTGCTCAACAAGACCAGCCGCTCCGAAGTCGGCTCCTACCATGGTTACTACGGACCGCTCGAAGACTGACCGGGCTTCGCGGCGGGCCCTGCGCCGGCAGCGCCGCTGCGGCCCGGCGCTGCGCCTGGCAACGGTGCTGGTGCCGGGCTGCCTGGCCGCGGCACCCGCCCTCGCGCAGACCTGGAACGCCGAGGCGGCCGTCTCGTCGCAGCTCACCTGGACCAACAACTCGGCCCTGGGCGTGACCGAAGGGCAGGACGACACCGTGCTGGCGGTGCGTCCGCGGATCTCGCTGTTCCGCGAAGGCGGGCGGCTGCGCGTGGCCGGGTCCGCCCAGCTCAACGCGGTCACCTATGCGAACGGCACGCAGCCCGACCGGGTGCTGCCCGAGGTCAGCCTCACCGCCAACCTGGAGGCCATCGAGCGCTTCTTCTTCATCGATGCCGGCGTGCGCGTGCTGCAGACGAGCGAAGACCCGTTCGGCACGCCGGCCAACCCCGACACCCCGACCGGCAACACGATCACCACCCGGGTCACGCGGCTGAGCCCGTACATCGAGCGAGCCGCCACGCCCGACCTGCGCTACGGCCTGCGCAGCGACAACGTCAAGACCAGCGACAACGGCTCCACCTTCGGCCTGGCAGCCTCGTCGGCCACCGGCTACTTCGGCCACCACGTCGGCTACATCGAGCACGACCCGGTGCCCTTCGGCTGGCGGCTCGAGGCCGAGCGCACCGAGACGCGCTACGACGACAGCGCGCAGCCGCCGCAGGAGATCGACCTGGCGCGCGCCAGCCTCAACTTCGCGGTCGGGCCGGAGCTCTCGCTCGGGCTTCGCGCCGGCTACGAACGCGACAGCTTCCTCGCCGGCGACGAACAGGACAACACCATCTACGGTGCGCAGCTGCGCTGGCGGCCCACCGAACGGACCCTGCTCACCGCCTTCGGCGAGGAGCGCTTCTTCGGGACGAGCTGGCGCGTGGCGTTCGACCACCGGATCTCGCGGCTGGCCTGGAACATGTCGTTCTCGCGCACCGTCGAGACGGCGCCGCAGCTGCTGTTCGCGCTGCCGGCCGGCGGCAACGTGGCAGCGCTCATCAATGCGCTGCTGCCGGCCGAGCTGACCGGGGCGGCCCGCGAGCGTGCTGTGCGCGAGGCCATGGCCCGCTACGGCCTGCCTGCCACCACCACGAGCCCGGTCACCATCTACTCGCAGCGCCTGTCCATCGTCAACAGCCGCAACGTCACCGTCGGCTACATCGGGCCGCGCAGCTCCATCACGCTCACCGGCTACAGCTGGCGCACCGAAGATGCGCTGCCCCGCACCGGCCTCGGCCCCGACCCGACCCTCAACAACAACAAGCAGCACGGCGCGACCCTCATCCTGAGCCATCGGCTGACGCGGTTGTCTACCGTGATGCTGTCGATGGACTACAGCCGCATCCGTGCACTCGAGGCGGTGGGCAACGACAACACGAGGCAGGCCGAGGCGTCGCTGCGGTTCACCACGCAGGCTTCGCGGCAGACCAGCGCCTTCGGCGGCGCCCGCTACCGCAAGCTCGGTTCCAACGTCATCCTGGGTGGTGACGAAACCGCCGTCTTCGCGGGGCTGGACCACACGTTCTGAAGCGGCCGCATTGCGGTGCGAGGTACCTGTTCAACCCCCTTTGCGTGCCAGCCGACGGCAGCACATCGAAATGAGCAACATGACTGATCAAAACAAGCTTGGCCCGTTGATCTGCGTGGTGGGCGCACGCCCCAACTACATGAAGATGGCACCGCTGCTGCGGGCCTTCGGTGCGCAGGCGGGCCTGCCCAAGGCGATGCTGGTGCACACCGGCCAGCACTACGACTTCGCGCTCAACGACCGCCTGTTCGCCGACCTCGAGCTGCCGGCGCCCGACGTGAACCTCGAAGTCGGCTCGGGCTCGCATGCGGTGCAGACGGCCGAGGTGATGAAGCGTTTCGAGCCTGTGGTCACCGAGACGAAACCTTCCTGCGTCATCGTCGTGGGTGACGTGAATTCCACCATGGCCTGCACCCTCGTCGCTGCCAAGCTCCACGTGCCGGTGGTGCACGTGGAAGCGGGCCTGCGCAGCTTCGACCGGGGCATGCCCGAAGAGATCAATCGCGTCGTCACCGACCAGATCGCCGACCTGCTGTACACGACCGAGCGCACCGCTCACGACAACCTCGCGCATGAAGGCATCGCGCCCGAGCGCGCGCACTTCGTCGGCAACCTCATGATCGACTCGCTGCAGTCGGCCATGAAGAAGGCGGTGCCTCCCGAGCAGACGCTGGCCCGAGAAGGCGCCGACGCAAGCCTGCTGGCCGACCCGAACGGCTTCGGCGTGGTCACCATGCATCGGCCTTCGAACGTGGACGACCCGGCCAACCTGGCGGAGCTGCTCGACATCCTGCGCGTGGTCAGCACGCGGCTGCCGCTGGTGTGGCCGATCCACCCGCGCACCCGCGCCAACATCGAGCGCCTGGGGCTGGCTTCCAAGCTGGAAGGCGTGCGCATCGCCTGCCTGCCGCCGCAGGGCTATCTCGAGATGGTGGGGCTGCTCAGCCGCGCCAGGCTCGCGCTCACCGACTCCGGCGGCGTGCAGGAAGAAACCACCGCGCTGGGCGTGCCGTGCCTCACGATGCGGCCCAATACCGAGCGGCCCATCACGGTGGAGCACGGCACCAACACCCTGGTGCCGCGCGACCTGTCGCTGATCCTGCATCTCATCGACGACATCCTGCAGACCGGCGGCAAGCGCGGCCGCACGCCCGAGCTGTGGGACGGCCACGCCGCCGAGCGCATCGCCGCGCATCTGGCGCAGTGGCTGCCCGCGGCCTCGGCACGCAGGAAGGGCGAGTCGGCATGAAGCCGGCAGCCGTCATGAACGCGCTCACCGTCGACGTGGAGGACTACTTCCAGGTCTCCGCGCTGGCGCCGGTGATCGACCGCGCTTCATGGGACTCGCGGCCCTGCCGTGTCGAACGCAACGTGCAGCGGCTTCTCGCGCTGTTCGAACGCCGGGGCGCCCGCGCCACCTTCTTCACGCTGGGCTGGATCGCCGAGCGCTACCCGCAGCTCGTGCGCGACATCGTGGCCGGCGGCCACGAACTCGCCAGCCACGGCTACGGCCACCTGCGCGCCAGCGACCAGAGCCGCGACGAATTCCTGGACGACATCCGGCGCGCCAAGTCGCTGCTCGAAGACATCGCCGGCCAGCCGGTGCTCGGCTACCGGGCGCCGAGCTTTTCCATCGGCTACGGCAACCCCTGGGCCTTCGACGTGCTGCAGGAGGCGGGCTACCGCTACAGCTCCAGCGTCTACCCGGTGCAGCACGACCACTACGGCATGCCGGACGCGCCTCGCTTTGCATACAGCGCCCGGCCCGGCCTCACCGAGGTGCCGGTCACCACGACGCGGCTGCTCGGCCGCAACCTGCCGGCCGGCGGCGGCGGCTACTTCCGCCTCGCGCCCTACGAGCTCAGCCGCTGGGCGATCCAGCGCGTCAACCGCATCGACCGGCGCCCGGCAATCTTCTACATGCACCCGTGGGAGATCGACCCCGAGCAGCCGCGCGTGCCCGGCACCAGCCTCAAGACGCGCTTTCGCCACTACGTCAACCTGCACAAGACCGAAGCCCGCCTCGACCGCCTGCTCGGCGACTTTTCCTGGGGCCGCATGGACGAGGTCTTCAACCTGAAGCACAACGCCTCGTGAACCTCGTGGACCTGCCTTCTTCCGCCACCGCCGGCCTCTCCGTGCGGCCCTACCGCGACGGCGACCGCGAACGCTGGGAGCGTTTCGTCTACGCCTGCCCGCAGGCCACGTTCTTCCACCGCATCGGCTGGCGCGACGTCTACGAAGACGTGTTCCGCCACCGCACGCACTACCTGCTGGCCGAACGCGGCCAGCAGATCGTCGGTGTGCTGCCGCTGGTGCAGTTGAAGAGCCTGCTGTTCGGGCATTCGCTGGTGTCGCTGCCCTTTGCCGTGTACGGCGGCGCCGCAGCCACCGAAGAAGCAGCGACCAAGGCGCTGCACCAGGCAGCGGTGGAACTCGGCCGCGAGCTGGGCGTGTCGCACCTGGAGCTGCGCAACCGCGAGGCGGCCGAACCCGAATGGCCGCGGCAGGACCTGTACGTCACCTTCCGCAAGGAACTGCTGCCTGAAGTGGAGGCCAACATGCTGGCCATTCCGCGCAAGCAGCGCGCCATGGTGCGCAAGGGCATCCAGCGCAACCTGCGCAGCGAGATCGACACCAGCACCGACCGCTTCTTCGAGCTGTACGCCGACAACCAGCACCGCCACGGCACGCCGCCGCAGTCGCGCCGCTATTTCCAGGCGCTGCACCGGGTGTTCGGCGACGACTGCGAGATGCTCACCATCGTGAGCGAGCAGGGCAAGGCGGTGTCTGGCGTGCTGTCGTTCTATTTCCGCGACGAGGTGCTGCCGTACTACGCGGGCGACCTGACCGACGCGCGCGACCTGGCGGCCAACGACTTCAAGTACTGGGAGCTGATGCGCCGCGCCTGCGAACGCGGGCTCAAGGTGTTCGATTACGGCCGCTCCAAGCGCGGCACCGGTTCGTTCGACTTCAAGAAGAACTGGGGCTTCGAGCCGGCGCCGCTGCACTACGAATACAGCCTGTTCACCCGCGACAGCGTGCCCCAGAACAACCCGAACAACCCGAAGTACGCCAAGGCCATCGAAACCTGGCGCAAGCTGCCGCGCGGCGTGGTCAATGCGATCGGGCCGATGCTGGCGCGGCATCTGGGTTGAGGGCATGGGTGCTGACTCGAGGGTGCTGGTGGCCCATGTGCTGCACCGGTTCGATATCGGCGGCCTCGAAAACGGCGTCGTCAACCTGATCAACCGGCTGCCGGCCAGCCGCTTCAGGCATGCCGTGATCGCGCTCACCGAAGTCACCGACTTTTCCAGGCGCATCGAGCGCGACGACGTGCAGCTGTTCGCGCTGAACAAGCCGCCGGGGCAGGGCCTGTGGATCGCGCCGCGCATGCGCCGCCTGCTGCGCGAGCTGCGTCCGGCCATCGTGCACACCCGCAACCTGGCGGCGCTGGAGATGTCGCTGCCGGCGGCCTGGGCAGGTGTTCCCATCCGCGTCCACGGCGAACACGGCTGGGACAGCACCGACCCCGACGGCAGCAGCCGGAAGTACCGCCTCGTGCGCCGTGCCTACCGGCCTTTCGTGCACCAGTACATCGCGCTGTCGCGCCACATCGAGCATTACCTGTCACAGCACGTCGGCGTGCCGGGGCCGCGCATCGCGCAGCTGTACAACGGCGTCGACACCCGGCGCTTCCACCCCGCAACCGGGGGGCGGGAGCCCATCGCCGCTTCGCCTTTCGAAGGCCAGGGTGACCTTTGGCTGGTGGGCACGGTGGGCCGCCTGTCGGCCATCAAGGACCAGGTGCTGCTGGCCCGCGCCTTCGTGCGGGCCGTGGCGTCGTCGGCTGAGGCGCGGCGGCGCATGCGCCTCGTGATCGCGGGCGACGGCCCGCTGCGCGCCCAGGTCGAGCAGGTGCTCTCCGAGGCGGGCATGGCCGGCCTCGCCTGGCTGGCCGGCGCGCGCAACGACGTGCCGCAGGTGCTGCGCGGGCTCGACGCCTTCGTGCTGCCGTCCATCTCCGAGGGCATCTCCAACACCATCCTGGAGGCCATGGCGACGGCCTTGCCCATCGTGGCCACCCAGGTGGGGGGGAATGTCGAGCTGCTGTCAGACCCCGCGACTGGGCGGCTTGTGCCGGCGCAAGACGTGGATACGATGGCTCGCGCGCTGCTCGACGACTTCGAGCACCCGCAGGCGGCCCGCGAACGCGGGCAGCGTGCGCGGGCCGATGTCGAGGCGCGCTTCAGCCTGGATGGCATGGTCGCGGCCTACGGCGACGTTTACGAGAGGCTGCTGGCCCAGGCAGCGGCCCGCGGGGCGATCGAGCCCCGCCACAGCTAGGACGGTCAGAGAAGAACATGTGCGGCATCGTTGGCATCTGGGATTCACGCGGCACGCGCTCCATCGAGCGCGGCCAGCTCGTGCGCATGAACGAGTCGCAGCATCACCGCGGGCCCGATGAAACCGGCACCCACCTCGCGCCCGGCGTGGGGCTGGGCCACAAGCGGCTGTCGATCATCGACCTGGCCACCGGCCAGCAGCCGCTGTTCAACGAAGACCACTCGGTGGTGATCGTCTTCAACGGCGAGATCTACAACTACCAGGAACTCATTCCCGAGCTGCAGGCCTTGGGCCATCAGTTCCGCACGCGCAGCGACACCGAGGTGATCGTGCACGCCTGGGAAGCCTGGGGCGAGGCCTGCGTGGACCGCCTGCGCGGCATGTTCGCCTTCGCCATCTGGGACGAGAAGAAGCAGACCCTCTTCCTCGCGCGCGACCGGCTCGGCGTGAAGCCGCTGTTCTACGCCATGCTGCCCGACGGCATGTTCGTGTTCGGCTCCGAACTCAAGGCCCTGCTCGCGCACGGCAACCTGTCGCGCCAGATCGACCCGCGCTCGGTCGAGGACTACTTCGCGCTGGGCTACGTGCCCGAGCCCCGCACCATCTACACCTCGGCACTGAAGCTGGCGCCGGGCCACACCCTCACGCTGCGCCGCGGCCAGCCCGCGCAGCCGCCGCGCCGCTACTGGGACGTGCGTTTCACCGGCGACAACCCGATCACCCCCGAAGACGCGCAGGCAGAGCTCGTCGAGCGCCTGCGCGAGAGCGTGCGCCTGCGCATGATCTCGGAGGTGCCGCTGGGCGCCTTCCTGTCCGGCGGCGTCGATTCGAGCGCGGTGGTGGCCATGATGGCCGGCCAGTCCGGCGGCCCGGTCAACACCTGCTCGATCTCCTTCGACGACCCCAAGTTCGACGAAACCGCCTTCGCGCAGCAGGTGGCCGACCGCTACCAGACGCGCCACTTCGTCGACCGCGTCGAGACCGACGACTTCGACCTCATCGACACGCTGGCCGCGCTGTACGACGAGCCCTATGCCGACAGCTCGGCCATCCCGACCTACCGGGTGTGCCAGCTGGCGCGCCGGCACGTCACCGTGGCGCTGTCGGGCGACGGCGGCGACGAAAGCTTCGGCGGCTACCGGCGCTACCGCCTGCATCTGAACGAGGAGCGCATGCGCGCGGCGCTGCCGCTGGGCCTGCGCCGGCCGCTGTTCGGCACCCTGGGCCGCCTGTACCCCAAGGCCGACCGCGCGCCGCGCTTCCTGCGGGCCAAGTCCACCTTCCAGGCGCTGGCGCGCGACTCGGTCGCGGCCTATTTCCACAGCGTGTCGATCTTCCGCGAGGACATGCGGGCCATGCTGTTCTCGCCCGAGCTGCGCCGCCAGCTGGGCGGCTACCGTGCGGTCGACGTGTTCCACGATCACGCCTCGCGCGCCGGCACCGACGATCCCTTGTCGCTGATCCAGTACCTGGACATGCAGACCTACCTGATCGGCGACATCAACACCAAGGTCGACCGCGCCAGCATGGCCCATGCGCTCGAGGTGCGCGAACCGCTCATGGACCACAAGCTGGTCGAGTGGGTGGCCGGCTTGTCGTCGCGCGTCAAGATCAGGAGCGGCGAGGGCAAGTGGCTGCTCAAGAAGTCGATGGAGCCGCACCTGCCCCACGACGTGCTGTACCGCCCCAAGATGGGTTTTGCCGTGCCGCTGGCGCGCTGGTTCCGCGGGCCGCTCCGCCAGCGCGTGCGCACCGCGCTGCTCGAAGGCCAGCTCGGCCAGACCGGCTTCTTCAACCGCAAGTACCTGGAGCACCTGGTCGACGCGCATGCAGCGGGCCAGCGCGACTACAGCGCGCCCCTGTGGACGCTGCTCATGTTCGAGGCCTTCCTGCGCGTGGGCGAACCCGCCCGTGCCGCCGTGCCTGCCGCCAGCGCCGCGCCGCAGTCGGCCCTGGCCGCCGCCTGAGACCGCTCGCACGCACCGCCCGCCAGCATGCGCATCCTGCACGTTCTCGATCATTCCCTGCCGCTGCACAGCGGCTACAGCTTCCGCACCGTGTCAATCCTGCGCGAGCAGCGCGCTCTCGGCTGGGACACCCACCACCTCACCACGCCGAGGCACTACGGCGGCTCCGGCGCGCCGGAGGAATCGGCCGACGGCTGGACCTTCCATCGCACACCGTTCAAGCCCGGCCTGCTGTCGAAGCTGCCGGCCGCGGGGCCCTACTTCGACGAGATGCGCGCCACCGCCGCCCGGCTCGACGAACTGGTGGCGCGGCTGCAGCCAGACGTGCTGCATGCCCACTCGCCGGTGCTCAATGCGCTGCCCGCGCTGCGCGTGGGGCGCCGCCGCGGCATCCCGGTGGTCTACGAGATGCGCGCCTCCTGGGAGGACGCCGCGGTGGACCACGGCAGCACCCGCGAAGGCAGCTTGCGCTATCGCCTCTCGCGCGGCCTCGAAAGCCACGCGCTCAAGCGCGTGGACGCCATCACCACCATCTGCGAAGGCCTGCGCGCGGACATCATGTCACGCGGCATCGATGCCTCGCGCATCACCGTCATCCCGAACGCGGTGGATGTCGCTTCCTTCACCTATGGCGCACCTGCCGACGCAGCGCTGCGCGCCAGGCTGGGGCTCGACGGCGCCACGGTGCTCGGCTTTGCCGGCTCCTTCTACGGCTACGAAGGCCTCGAGCTGCTGCTGGAGGCCGCGGCCCGCCTCGCGCCGGCGCGGCCCGAGCTGCGCGTGCTGCTGGTGGGCGGCGGCCCGCAGGAAGCCGCCCTCAAGGCGCAGGCGCTGCGGCTGGGCATTGCCGAGCGGGTCGTGTTCACCGGCCGGGTGCCGCACGCCGAGGTGCAGCGCTACTACGAACTCATCGACGTGCTGGCCTATCCACGGCAATCGATGCGCCTCACCGAGCTGGTCACGCCGCTCAAGCCGCTGGAGGCCATGGCGCAGGGCCGCATGTTCGTCGCCTCCGACGTGGGCGGCCACCGCGAGCTCATCCGCGACGGTGACACCGGCGTGCTGTTCCCGGCGGGCGATGCGCAGGCGCTGGCCCAGGCCATCGCCGGCCTGCTCGACCAGCGCGCCGGCTGGGACGCGATGCGCCAGCGGGCGCGCCGCTTCGTCGAGACCGAACGCACCTGGGCGCGCAGCGTGGCCCGCTATGCCGACGTCTATGCCCGCGTGTGCGAGCGGCAGCCGGGCGGCGGCGCGATCAAGTCGTCCGTCGCGCGCGGCTGAGGCTCAGGGAACGGAGCAATTTCCACATGTGTGGCATCCACGGTTTCTTTCAGCTCGACGGTGCGCCCGCCCAAGGCGAGTGGCTCAACCGCATGGGCAACGTCACGGTCCATCGAGGGCCCGACGACGCCGGCGGACATGTCGACGGGCGCTGCGCCATCGGCATGCGGCGCCTGTCCATCATCGACCTCTCCGGCGGCCACCAGCCGCTGTCCAGCCACGACGGCTCGCTGGTGCTGGTGTGCAACGGCGAGATCTACAACTACCGCGAGCTGCGCGCCGAGCTCCAGGCGCACGGCCACCAGTTCAAGACGCACTCCGACAGCGAGGTGGCGCTGCACGGCTATGCGCAGTGGGGCGAGCGTTTCGTCGAGCGCCTGAACGGCATGTTCGCCTTCGCGCTGTGGGACAAGCGCCGCCAGACGCTGCTCGTCGGCCGCGACCGCCTGGGCATCAAGCCGCTGTACTGGCTCAACGACGGCAAGCGGGTGGCCTTTTCCACCGAGGCGAAGGCGCTGCTCGAGCTGCCCGGCGTGGGCCGCGAGGTCGACCCCGCCGCGCTGGCCAGCTACCTCGACCTGGGCTACGTGCCGGCGCCGCTGTCGATGTTCCGCGGCATCCGCAAGCTGCCCATCGCGTCGCTGCTCAAGGTGTCGGCGGCCGGCGTGTCGGTCGACACCTACTGGCAGCCGCCCACCGCGGTGGACGCGAGCGTGAGCGCCGCCGAATGGGTGCAGCGCGTGCGTGCGCGGCTCGAGGAGTCGGTGCGCATGCAGATGGTGAGCGACGTGCCGATCGGCGCCTTCCTGTCCGGCGGCATCGACTCCAGCGCGGTGCTGGCCTTCATGGCCCGGCACAGCAGTGGCCCCGTCAAGACCTACTCCATCGGCTTCGACGGCGGCGCCGCCGAGCGCTTCTACAACGAGCTCGACTACGCGCGCCAGGTGGCGCAGATGTTCGGCACCGACCATCACGAGATCCTGGTCAAGCCCGACGTCGTGCGCCTGCTGCCCAAGCTGCTGTGGCACATGGACGAGCCCATCGCCGACAGCGCCTTCGTCACCACCTACCTGGTGTCGGAGTTCGCGCGGCGAGACGTGAAGGTCATCCTCTCCGGCGTGGGCGGCGACGAGCTGTTCGGCGGCTACCGGCGCTACCTGGGCGAGCACTACATGCGCTACATGAACTGGCTGCCGCAGCCGGCCAGGCGCAGCGCCGCCTGGCTGGCCGACCTGCTGCCCAGCGATCGGCATTCGAAGTGGCTCAACTACTCGCGCCTGGCCAAGAACTTCCTCGGCGCGGCGGCCTCGCCCTTCACCGAGCGCTACCGAGCCTACGTGGGCGTCTTCCCGCATGACGACACCGCGCAGCTCATGAAACACGCGCCGCACGAGCGCTTCGATGCCATCGCCGCGGCCTTCGAGGCCTCCGGCGGCGAAGACGCGCTGGCCCGCATGTTCGCGGTCGATGCGCGCACCCAGATGCCCGATGACCTGCTGATGCTGACCGACAAGATGACGATGGCCGCCTCGCTGGAATGCCGCGTGCCGCTGCTCGACCACGAGCTGGTGGAGCTGGCCGCGCAGATCCCGGCGCAGCACAAGGTGGCCGGCGGGGAGCTGAAGTCCCTGCTGAAGAAGGCGCTGGCCGACGTGCTGCCGCGCGAGGTGCTGTACCGCCCGAAGCGCGGGTTCGGCGCGCCGATGGGCGCCTGGATGAAGGGCGCGCTCTCCGAGATGCTCGAAGGCGCGCTGTCGCGCGAGAGCATGGAACGGCGCGGCCTGCTCCACCACGCGCCGGTGGCCCGCCTGATCGAGGACCATCGCGCCAGCCGGGTCGACGGTACCGACAAGCTGCTCGCGCTGCTCAATCTGGAGGTGTGGTGCCGCGTCTACCTCGACGGCCGCTCGTCCAGCGACGTGGCCGACGAGCTCGAGGAGGCCGTGGCATGAGGATCCTCTACGTCTGCCACCGCTTCCCGTACCCGCCCAAGCGCGGCGGCACCATCCGGCCGTTCAACATGATCAAGCACCTCGCGCAGTCGCACGAGGTGGTGGTGTGCTCGATCACCCGGTCGGACCAGCAGACGCAGGACGCGCAAGGCATCGCGCCGTACTGCCACGAGTTCCACATCGGGCAGGTCGACGACCGGGTGCAGACGCTGCGCATGGTGGCCACGCTGCCCACGCCGCAGTCGGCGTCGGAGTCTTACTTCTACAGCGGCAAGCTGCGGCGCGACATCGACCGCCTGCTCGCCGAGCAGCGCTTCGACCTCATCTTCGTGCACTGCTCGTCGGTGGCTCAGTACGTCGCGCATGTCAAGGGCATCCCGAAGATCCTCGACTACGGCGACATGGACTCGGCCAAGTGGCTCGAGTACGCGCAGCACAAGCCCTGGCCGCTGTCGTGGGGCTACTGGTGGGAAGGCACGCGGGTGCGCTCGCTCGAGAAGCGCCTCGCGAGTCGCTTCGATTTCCTGAGCACCATCACCCGCTCCGAGCACCAGACCCTGCTCGACCTGGGCGCCGACACGCCCAGCGACTGGTTCCCCAACGGCGTGGACAACGACTTCTTCGCGCCGGTGCCAAGCGTCGAGTACGACCCCGACACGGTGGTCTTCATCGGCCGCATGGACTACTTCCCCAACCAGCAGGGCATGTTCGACTTCTGCGCCGACGTGCTGCCGCTGCTGAAGGCGAGGCGCCCGTCGGTCAAGCTGCAGATCGTGGGCGCCGACCCGTCGCCGGCGGTGTGGAAGCTGGGCGAGATCCCGGGCGTCACCGTCACCGGCTCGGTGCCCGACGTGCGGCCCTATGTCACCAGGGCCGCGCTCACCGTGGCGCCGCTGCGCATCGCGCGCGGTACCCAGAACAAGATCCTCGAGGCCATGGCGATGGGCGTGCCGGTGGTGGCGAGCCAGATCGCCGCCGGCGGCGTGGACGCCGTGCCCGGCGAGCACCTGCTGGCCGGCGACACGCCGCAGGAGCAGTGCGACGCCATCCTGAGCATCCTCGACAACCCGGCCGAGCGGGCCCGGCTGTCCAGGGCCGGCCGCGAGCGCGTGCTGGCCAACCACGCCTGGCCCAATTCCATGAAGCGGCTCGACGCCATCATCGAACGCTGCGTCAAGTCCTACGTTCCCGATTCCAACCTCACCCCTCAATCGCCATGAACATCAGCATCTTCGGTCTCGGCTACGTCGGCGCCGTCTCGCTCGCCTGCCTGGCACGCGACGGCCACCATGTGGTGGGTGTCGATGTGGACCCCGCCAAGCTCAAGCTCATCTCCGACGGCAAGACCCCGGTCGTCGAGGAGGGCATGATCGAGCTGATGGCCAAGGTCGTCGGCAGCGGCCTGGTGAGCGTCACCACCGACGCGGCCCAGGCCCTGCGCGACAGCGAGGTGTCGCTCATCTGCGTGGGCACGCCGTCGGCCGCCAACGGCAGCCAGGACCAGTCGGCCGTGCTGCGCCTGGCCGAACAGCTGGGCGTGGCGCTGCGCGACATCGACCGTCCGCACACCTTCGTGTTCCGCTCCACGCTCGTGCCAGGCACGGTGGAAGACGTGCTGCGCCCCATCCTCGAGAAGGCCTCGGGCAAGCAGGAAGGCCGCGACTTCTTCGTCTGCTTCCAGCCCGAGTTCCTGCGCGAGGGTTCGTCGATCCGCGACTACGACCACCCGCCGTTCACCATCGTCGGCGCCAACAGCGCCGAGCCTGTGGCCCGCCTGAAGCAGCTGTTCGGCCACCTGCCGTGCGACTTCCACACCACCTCGGTGCGCGCCGCCGAGACGGTGAAGTACTGCTGCAACAACTTCCACGCGCTCAAGATCACCTTCGCCAACGAAACCGCGCGCCTGTGCGAAGTGCTCGGGGTGAACCCGTTCGAGGTGATGGACCTGGTGTGCCGCGACACCCAGCTCAACATCTCGCGCGCCTACATGAAGCCCGGTTTCGCCTTCGGCGGCTCCTGCCTGCCCAAGGACCTGCGGGCCACGCTGTACCTTGCCAAGCAGCACGACGTGGTGCTGCCCATGCATGCCGGCATCCTGGCATCGAACCGGGTGCACATCGACCATGCGGTCGACAAGGTGCTCGAAAGCGGCCGCCGCCGCGTGGGCATGGTGGGCTTGGCCTTCAAGACCGGCACCGACGACCTGCGCGAGAGCCCGCTGGTCACGGTGGCCGAGCGCCTGATCGGCAAGGGCCTGTCGCTGCTGGTGTACGACCCGGAAGTGCACCTGTCGAGCCTCCTGGGCGCCAACCGCCGCTTCATCGAGGAGCACCTGCCGCACATCGGCGCGCTGGTACGCAGCGACCTGGAGGCGGTGGTGGCCGAGTCCGACGTGCTGCTGATCGGTTCGTCGGACAAGCGCACCATCCAGGAGGTCAAGCGCCTCGCGCGCGCCGACCAGATCGTGGTGGACCTTGCCAACGTCGGCGAGTCCCAGGGCATGGCCGCGCAATACGTGGGGCTGACCTGGTAATGAGGCACGCGCGGGCCGAGCGCCGGGCCGCTCCCAAGCCGGCCCGCATCCCCTTGGGGGATCGTCCGGCGTACTCGCCGGACGAGGGGCAGACATGACCAGCGCGGCTGTGCTGGCTCGTGGCGCGCCGCGCGCCTGCGCACCGGCTGCTGCCGGCAGCGCGACGCTGCGCGTGCTGACCCTCACCTCGCTGTTTCCGAGCGTGGCCCGGCCGCGCCACGGCATCTTCGTCGAGACGCGGCTGGCACACCTGCTGCGTGCCCGCCCAGAGGTCGATGCCCGGGTGGTGGCGCCGGTGCCCTGGTTTCCGTTCCAGGGCAGCGCCTTCGGCCAGTACGGCCGCTTCGCCGCGACGCCGCGGCGCACCACGCGCGACAACGGCCTGCAGGTGTTGCACCCGCGCTATCTCATGCTGCCCAAGCTCGGCGTGGCGATGCAGCCCGACAACATGGCGCGCGCCGCGCTGCGCGACATCGCGGCGCTGGCGCGCACCGGCTGGCAGCCCGACCTCATCGACGCGCACTACTTCTACCCTGACGGCGTGGCCGCTGCCATCGTCGCGCAACGCCTGGGCCTGCCCTTCGTCGTGACCGCGCGCGGCACCGACGTCAACGTGCTGGGCCGCCTGCCCGGCAGCGGCGAGCGCATCCGCTGGGCGGCGCAACGCGCCGCGGCCGTTGTGGCGGTGTCCACCCGGCTGAAGGAGGCGCTGGTCGAGCTGGGCGTCGAGGCGGCCAAGGTCACCGTGCTGCGCAACGGCGTCGACTTCGAGCTGTTCCAGCCAGAAGACCGCAGCGCGGCGCGGCAGGCGCTGGGGCTGGCAGGCCCGGGCCGGCTGGCCGCCTGCGTCGGCAACCTGGTGCCCGAGAAGGGCTTTGCGCTGGCCATCGAGGCGCTGCCATCGCTGCCGCAGTGGCAGCTGGTGCTGGTCGGCGAAGGGCCGCAGCGCGGCGAGCTCGAGGCGCTGGCGCAGCGCCTGGGCGTGGCCGGGCGGGTGAGCTTCCGGCCGTCGATGCCGCAGCAGGCGCTGCGCCGCGTCTACTCGGCAGCCGACGTGCTGCTGCTCACTTCGTTGCGAGAGGGCTGGCCGAACGTGGTGCTCGAGGCCATGGCCTGCGGCACACCGGTGGTGGCGGTGGACGTGGGCGCGGTGGGCGAGATGATCACCCGGCCCGAGGTCGGCCGCATCGTCGCCACGCGCGACCGCGACACGCTGGCGGCCGCGGTGCAGGAGCTCTTCGTGCAGCCGCAGGCGGCTGCACTGGTGCGCACGCATGCCGCGCAGTTCGACTGGGCCTCGGTGTCGCAGGGCCAGTGGGACCTCTTTTCCGCGCACGCACGCGGCCGCTGAGCGGGCGATGTTCTACGCAGCGGCCTTCGCGATCTTCGCCGTCGTCTGCACGGTGTTCGCCTTCAAGCGCCATCCGGTCTGGGGCCTGTACTTCTACATGGCCACCATCTTCGTGTTCCCGCCCGGGCGCTGGTGGGGCGTGTTCTTCGGCGGCATGCGCTGGGCGCTGTTCTCGGCACTGGTCACCGCACTCGCCATCGCCTTCCACAAGGGCAAGCTGCGCGACAAGCCGCTGTGGCTGTCGAACGGCGCGGCGGTGCTGCTGGCGCTGTATGCCGCCTGGATGTGGCTGCAGACGCCGCTCGCGCTCGACGTGCCCGACCACCTGAACGGCACGGTGCTGTACAGCAAGTACCTGCTGGCCTTCTGGTTCGTCTACCGCATCGCCGACACCAAGGAGAGCCTGCGCGACGTGATGTTCGGCCACCTGATGGGCTGCGCGCTGCTCGGCGTCTTCGCGTACACCACCGGCCGTGACGGCAACCGCCTCGACGGCGTGGGCGGCCCCGGCATCGACGACTCCAACACGCTGGGCATGTACCTCGTCACCGGGCTCATGGTGGGGGTGGGGCTCGTGCTCACGCAGAAGGGCTGGCGGCGCTGGTTCGCGCTCTTCTGCATGGCCCTGGCGGCCGAAGGCTTCGTGCTGGCCAACAGCCGCGGCTCCTTCCTCGGCCTGGTGGCTGGCGGGCTGGTCATCATGATGTGCAAGGCCAAGACCCACCGCCGCCTGTTCTGGGCTTTTGCGGCCGCCGGGGTGGTGGGCCTGTTCTCCATCCTCGACGAACACTTCATCGACCGCATGTTCACCATCGGCGATGTCACCTCGCAGGAAGAAGACGCCGACACCAGCGCCCGCTCGCGCGTGGTGGTGGCCGAGGCGCAGCTGAAGATGTTCGCCGACCATCCCATCGGCGTGGGGCACCGCGGCACCGCGGTGCTCAGCACGAAATACCTCGACCCGAAATGGCTCACGGTGGACGCGAGCGGCGACCCGTCTTCGGCCGCCCGGTCGTCGCACAACACCTTCCTGAGCGCGCTGGTCGAGCAGGGCATCCTCGGCGCCATCCTGTTCCTGAGCCTGGTGCTGTGGATCGTGGCGGCCGGCCTGCGGGTGCGGCGAATGCGCGGGCCGCAGCACGACCCCGAGCTCGCCACCCTGGGCGCTTCCATCGTCGGTGGGCTGATGGTGATCCTGGTGTCGGGCAACACGGCCGACTACCTGCTCGCCGAGAACCAGTTCTGGCTGCTCGCGTTGCTGGTGTCGGTGCTGCAGATGAACTCACCCGAAAGCAAGCGGTCCGGCTTCGCGCGTGCCGCGCCAGCCGGCCAGCGGCCGCCGGCCCCGACGCGAACTCCCGAGTTCGCCCGACCGCAACACCAGCCACAACAACGATGATGCTGCGCCTTCCTCTTTCCGTCGCCTCGCCCGCCGGCGCGCGCGGCCGCCTGAGCATCCTGATCTTCCATCGCGTGCTGCCCGCACCGGACCCGCTGTTCCCGGACCTGCCCGATGCCGCCGCGTTCGAGACCCGCATGCGCTGGGTGCGCGACTGGTTCAACGTGCTGCCGCTGGGCGAAGCGGTCGAGCGGCTGTATGCCGGGACCATCCCGCGGCGCGCACTGGCCATCACCTTCGACGACGGCTATGCCGACAACGAGGAGCTGGCTGCGCCGATCCTGAAGCGGCTGGGCATGAGCGCCACGTTTTTCGTCTCCACCGGCTTCCTGGGCGGCGGCTGCATGTGGAACGACCGGGTCATCGAAGCGGTACGCGCCTGCGAGCAGCCGGTGCTCGACCTGCACGCCATCGGCCTGGACGTCTATCCGGTGGCCACTGCCGCCGAGCGGCGGCAGGCCATCGACTTGGTGCTGGGCCGCATCAAGCACCTCGACCAGGCGCAGCGCCAGGCCACCGCCGATGCCATCGTGGTGGCCGCCGGCAACAAGCCCTCGCCGCCGCTGATGATGCAGCCGCAGCAGGTGCGCAGCCTGCGGGCCATGGGCATGGAGGTGGGCGCGCACACTGTGACGCACCCTATCCTCACCCGCCTGGGCGCCGACGCGGCCTGGGCCGAGATGCATGAAGGCAAGGCCGCTCTGGAGGCCATGCTCGGCGAGCCGGTGGAGCTGTTCGCCTACCCGAACGGCGTGCCGCAGCAGGACTACGCGGCCGAGCATGCGGCCATGGCCAAGGCCTGCGGCTTCAAGGCCGCGGTGTCCACCGCCTGGGGAGCGGCCTCGATGCGGTCCGACCGCTTCCAGCTGCCGCGCTTCACGCCGTGGGACCGCAGCCGGCTGCGCTACGGCGCACGGCTGCTGACCAACTTCAAGCGCGCGGAGGCGCGCGCCGCCTGACCCTGCTGCGCCCCGCCGGGCCGTTCAGAGCTTGCGGGAGTCGAGCCACAGGCCCAGCATCATGAGGATCCACACCATGGTGCCGAAGTAGCCCGGGTGTTCCTTCAGCTTCACGTCGAGCAGCTGGTTCACGAACTGCGGCCGCACGATGCCGCGCGGCTTGAGCAGGTTGATGCTGTCGACCGCGAGGTCGAGCAGCGGCTTGTGCTCCAGCAGCCAGTGGCCCACCGGCAGGCCGAAGCCGTGCTTCTGCTTGGTGATGATTTCCGGCGGCAGGAAGTCGAGCAGCGCCTGCTTGAAGAACCAGCGCAGCTTGGTGCCGCGCAGCTTGAGGTCCGAAGGCAGCTGGCGCGAGAAGTCGATGATGCGGTCGTCCAGCAGCGGGAAGGTCACGTCCACGCCGGCCAGGTTGCACATGTGCGTCACCTTCGGCAGGTCGCCGTCGGCCAGGATGAAGCGCAGGTCGATGCCCAGCATCTGGTTGATGAGGCTGTCGCCGGCGAACGGGGCATGTGCCTCGGTGAGCAGCTGGCGAGGGTGGCCGGTGTCGATGGCTGCCTGGAACTCCGGCGTCAGCACCTCGCCCACGCCCAGGTGCTGCAGCAGGTTGTAGGACTCGTAGCGCGCCGGCATGGCGGGCCTGGCCTGCTCGACGTAGCTGCGCAGCTTGCGCAGCGGGGCCAGGGCGCCCACGCCCGGCAGCGACACCAGCGGCTCGATCAGGCCGCCGCGCAGCGCCGAGGGCACGCGCCCGTAGAGGCCGAGCAGGTGGTGCTTCGCATAACGCTCGTTGCCGCCGAACAGCTCGTCGCCGCCGTCGCCGGCCAGCATGCGCATCACGCCGTTCTCGCGGGCCACGCGGGCGCAGTGGTAGGCCGGCACCGCCGATGCGTTGCCGAACGGCTGGTCGTAGGAGGCTGCCACCTTGGGCAGCGTCTCGACCACGTCCTTCGGCGTCACGTAGTACTCGCGATGGTCGCAGCCGAAATGCCGGGCGGCGATGCGGGCGTAGGCGGTCTCGTCGTAGCCCGGCACGTCGAAGCCGATCGAGAAGGTGCGTGCGGGCTGGCCGCTCACCCGACCCAGCGTGCCGCTCACCGTGGAGCTGTCGGTGCCGCCGGACAGGAAGGCGCCGCTCGCAGCGCCGTCGGCCGCCTCGCGCACCGACGCCTGCAGCAGCTCGGTGAACTGGCGCTTCAGCTCGTCGACCGGCAGGTCGAGTTCCTCGGTGAAGCGCATGCGCCAGTAGGGCCGCGGCTGCGCCGCGGTGGAGCCGGCGCCGAACTCGATGCAGTGGCCGGGCGGCACACGTTGCATGTCGGCATACACCGTCTGCGGGCCCGGCACCACGTGGTAGTAGAGGTAGTCGTACAGCGCCTGCGACGACAGCGTGCGTTTCGCGCCGGGGAAGCCCGCCAGCAGGTCGAGCGTGGTGGCAAAGGCCAGCGCGTCGCCCACGCGGGTGTAGACCAACTGGTGCACGCCGATGCGGTCGACGGCCAGCAGCCCGCGCTGCCTGCGGCCGTCCCAGGCGGCGAGCGCGAAGTCGCCGCCGATGTCGGCCAGCGCCTCCTTGCCGCGGGTGATGAGGGCACGGGCCAGTTCGGCCAGGTCTGCATTGCGCGAGCCGCCCCCGCCCAGCAGTCGCGGGTGCCCGGCCACCGCGAGGAACAGGCCGTCGACCTCGACCAGGCGCGGCCGCGCCACGCTGCCGAAGACCGCCAGGCCTGCCGCCGGGAAGGCGCGGGACTCCACCGACTCCACCGGGATGGGGCTCGCGCCGAGCATGCGCTGCAGCACCTCGCCGGGTGCTGCGCCTGCGCCGTCGGCAGCGCCTTCCGTGAACCAACCGCAAAGCCCTCTCATGCTCGCCCTCACTGAGTTTGTTGTCGCGTGCCCAGCGTCCTGAGCCAGGCCAGCGTTTCGTCTTCGACGCGCTGCAGCCAGCTGCGGGTCGAGAAGGTGTGATCCGACTCCGGCAGGTCCACGCGGTGGATGTTGGGCTTGTCCAGCAGGCCCTTCCAGGCGGCATCGGAGGCCGCGTACTGCAGGAACTCCTTGGCGGTCAGGTCGTTGCCGCTCAGCACCAGCAGCACCCCGCCGCGAAAGCGCGCCAGGCCGCGTGCCATGCGCGTCTGGAACGAGGCATGGTCCGCCGGGCTGCTTTTCAGGTAGTGCCGGCGCGCGCCTTTCAGGTTGTCGAGCAGCGAGCGCAGCGAGTCGCGCCAGTCGATGCCGCCGCGCAGCAGCTTGGCCCAGAACTCGCGCTGCAGCAGCCGCGCGCCGTAGTAGTGCTTGACCTGCGCCACCGCCAGCGTGGCTTCGCTGCGGGCCCAGGGGTTGGCGGCCACGATGCCCGCCACGCGCGCGTCTTCGGTGGCGAACATCAGCGCCGCCGAAGCGGCATCGCACAGCCCCCACACCACGACCTGGCGCACGCCGGGGCAGGTGCCCCACATCGCGTCGACCGCTGCGCGCAGGTCAGGGCCGGCGCCTTCGAAGCTGCGCTGGTCACCTGGGCTGTCGCCCATGCCGCGGTAGTCGAAGCGCAGCACCGGGTAGCCGGCGGCGGCCAGCCGGCGCGCGAGCAGCACGAACTGCCGGTGACTGCCCACACGGTATTGCGGCCCGCCCACCGCGATGACCACCGCAGTGGTCGCCTGCGCCACGCCCGCCGGCGGGCGCGAGACGATGCCCCACAGCGAGCAGCCCTCGCATTCGAAGCCCAGCACTTCCTCGATCGGGCCGGCTGATGGCGTTGCCTCAGCCATGAGCAGCTCCATGGGCCAGCCCGCCGCTGCCGGCGGCGAGCAGCGTTGCCGCCCCGCGCGACGAGGGCGGCGCGGCATTCATGCAGGCGCGGCTGCGTTGCAGCAGCGCCTCGCACGCCTCGATTTCCTGGGTCTGCCAGAACAGCGGCCCGTGCAGCGCCTCCAGCTCCACGTTCACGCCGCGCTCTCGCAGGCGGTCAGCGGTGCGGGTGGCGGCAGGGGAGGGCTCGGGGTGTTCGTCGGCCGACAGCTCGAACCACACCACGCGAGCGGCAAAACCTGCCGGCAGGTCGAAGCCCGCCTGGTCGAGGCCGCCGGCGAGGGCGGGCGAGAGTTCGTAGCCGCCCACCTCCACGGTGTGGCCGGAGCGCAGCATCTGGGCCGGCGTCTGCTGTTCGCCCGAGCCCTTGGCCGAACCGACGATGCGGGCGCCGGCATGCAGGCGCAGGAACTGCTGCAGGTGCTGTGCGCCCGACACCGCGGGCTGCCACAGCAGCAGGTTCACCTGGGGGCGCCGCGCCAGCAGGGGCGGCGCGAGCAGGGCTCCGCCGCGCAGGCACCACAGCCAGGTGGGCGCCGCGGAGCCGTCGAGGGGTGAGAGCTCGGCCTCGAGGTCTTCGATCCATTCGGCCCAGCTCGCATCGCGGAATTCGCCGGCGCTGTCGCCGCAGCCGGCGAGGTCGCGTTGCACCACGCGCCACCCGTCGGCGGCGAGGCCGCGGGCGAGCAGCGCGCACATGCGCCGCGACTTGTTCATCTCTTCTGCGAAGGCATGCGCCAGCACCACGGTGCCGCGCGCCTTGCCGCCGGCCGGCTCGCTGACCAGCCTGAACCGCAGGCCCGTGGCGCCGGCGACGAAGGCCGCCGACTGGACCACCGGTTGCGCGGGATTCACAGCTTGGACTGCACGAAGTCGACGAGGCTGCTCACCGACGCGAAGGTGCGTCCGTCGACCTCGTCGTCGTCCACCACGATGCCGAAGCGTTCTTCGAGCGCGGTGAGGATGGACACCACCGCCATCGAGTCGAGCTCGGCGATGCTGCCCAGCAGCGCGGTGCTGCCGGTGAGCTCGACGCCCGAGGCTTCGAGGTTCAGAACCGACCGCAAGGTCTTGATGACTTCCTGTTCGACGTTCACAGCGTGGATCCAATCGGTTGCCTGGCGAGCCCCGCGCCGGGCGCTGCGGTGCAGCGGTTTGCAGGGCCTTCAGAAGAGCGAGATTGTAGGGAGCCACCCCCTTGCGACCACCCCTCGCACGGGTGGTGCGGGTGTCATCGGCCGGCGGCCGGAATGAGTGCAGCGAGCCGGTCGAAGCGCAGGTCGAGCTGCGCACGGAACTCGGCGGTCTTGTAGCGGATGTGGGCGCGCAGGGCGTCCTGTTCGTGCAGCGCCCGGTCGATGCGGGCCTGCAGGTGCTCGGCCTGCACGTCGTGCATGTCGAGCAGGTAGTCGCCCAGGCCGATGTCCAGCATCTGGCGCTGTACCTTGCGCGCGTAGGACACCGCCACCACCGGCGCGCCGGCCACCAGCGCGAGGATCACCGCATGCAGCCGGGAGCCGACCACCACCAGTGCATCGGCCACTTCATGCATGTATTCGTCCACCGTCCTCGCGTCCATCACGCGGGTGGCGGCAACGTCGCCCTTCATGCGTTCCTTCACGCGATCGATGATGGGCGGGTCCATGCGGGTCTGGGAGCAGACGAAACGCACCTCCACCGATTGGCGCTGCAGGTGGTCGGCCGCGGCGGCCAGTGCCGCGAGATAGGCCTCGTAGGGCTCTATGCCGCCTGGCCAGGCGTTGCGGGCGATCGGGCTGATGACCGCGAAGCGGCCGGAGGCCGCGTGCGCCGGGGGCGGCTGCAGGTGGAAGGCCGGGTCGGGACAGACGTCGATGTCGGCCTGCAGGCCCATCGCACGCAGGGCGTCGAGCGAGCCGGCGTCGCGCAGCACCCGCATCTGCGCGCGCTGCAGGGCCTGCTTGCAGAAGGCGGTGCCCAGCCGCGTGAGCAGCTGGTCGACGCCGACGCCGAACACCGCAGCCGGCTTGTGCTGGCGCTGTGCCGCGGCGGTCCAGGCGAGCAGGCGGAAGGGCTGTTCCCAGGGGCCGCCCCAGAAGTCGTCGATCTGCCCGCTGCCCGACACCAGCAGCATGTCGAGCTCGCGCATCTGGCGGTGGATGCGCCAGGCGGACAGGCAGCGCGCCACCGGAGCGGGCAGCCGATCGAAGGTGATGCCGGCATCGGCGGCGGCCGGCACCGCCTGCACCGAGCCGTTGACGTGCGGCACCAGCATGCCGTGCTCGCAGGACAGGTGGCGCGCACGGATGCCGAAGGTGCGCACTGCGTCTTCGGGCGCGGTGCACAGCCCTATGAATTCGAGCTCGGGACGGCGCGCGGTGAGCGCCTGCATGACGGCCATCTGGATCGCGGTGTCGCCCAGGTTGGCGCTGGCATACATGCCCAGCAGGCCGACGCGCACGCGCGCCTCGGGCCGCGGGCCGGCCGACAGTTGAAGAGGGTGGATCATGGTGCGGGCTGCGGGCCGACCGCCGAGCGCATTTCGCGCCACAGGTGGGTGCGGTCCCAGGCCAGGAGCCGCAGCGCGGTGCGGAACGCCTTGAGCTTCTCGTTGAACCCGATCGGCGCACGCGCGATGCAGCAGAAGTTGTCGAGGTGGCGCCGGCCGTGGATGAAGCGCATGGGCGCCCGGGCCAGCGGGTCGTAGACCCGCTGGATCTGCAGCGGCGTCAGCATGGAAGTGAAGGTGCCCTTGCCCTGGCGGCGGTGGAGCAGCACGTCGGGCAGGAGCTTCAGGCGGCCGTGCAGCGCGAGCTCGGACATCAGCGCCATGTCGCCCGACGGGTAGAGGCGGTCGAGCCCGGTCTTGCGCAGCACCTCGGTTCGCACCACGCCGCACATCGCGTTGTTGAGCGTCATGCCGGTGCACACCGCGGTGAAGCGCTCGCTGGGGGCGGGCATCTGCACGTCGATGTCACCCTGGAACACCTCGATGGGGCGTTCGGTTTCATCCATCAGCTGCGTGTGGCCATAGCACAGGACGATGCCCGGGTCGGCCTCCAGCACGTCGACGCAGCGCTGCAGCATGGTGGGTGCGTGCAGGTCGTTGGCGGTCGCCCATTTGAAATAGCGGCCGCGCGCCAGCTCGACCAGGCAGTTCCAGTTGCGGGGGGCGCCGATGTTCTGCGGGTGGCGCACGTAGCGCACGCGCGCGTCGCGCAGCGCCAGCGCCTCGCACAGCGCCTGGGTGCCGTCGGTTGAGGCGTTGTCGGCAATGATGAGCTCGAAGTCCGGCAGCGACTGGGCCAGCAGCGACTCGACGGCCCGCGCCAGGAAGCGCTCGCCGTTGTAGACGGGGATGCCGATGGAGACGAGCGGAGCCGGGGACGTCATTGTTCTTGCGACTTTCGCTCGCGGGAAAGCCTGTCAGCGAAGACTGCTTCGATATGAGTTCAGTCTAGCAAGCGACCCCGCCAGGAGTGCACAAAACAAGGGGGTTGTCCCCCGACTCCGGGGGGAGCGATGCGCTATCGCATTTGAGATAGTCACGACTCGAATGAGAGAGGGGCTCCGATGATCATCGTCGACACCGCGCTGGCGAAGCGCGCTGCAGCGGGCAACCCCGTCCGAGTGGCGCTGGTCGGCAGCGGCTACATGGCCCGGTGCATCGCGCTGCAGATGGTCACGGCCGTGCAGGGCATGCGCCTGGTGGCCATGGCCAACCGCACCCTCGAGAAGGCCGAGCGCGCGTACCGCGACGCCGGCGTGGACGACGTGGCGCGCGCCTCGACGGCGGCACAGCTCGAGCAGGCCATCGCACGCAACCAGTATGTGGTGACCGACGACGCGTTCGCCCTATGCCAGTGCGGCCTGGTCGACGTCATCATCGAAACCACCGGCCATGTCGAGTTCGGCACCCAGGTGTGCTTCGAGGCCATCCGCAACGGCAAGCACGTCATCCTGCTGGGCGCCGAGGTCGATGCGTCGGTCGGCCCCATCCTCAAGACCTATGCCGACCGCGCCGGCGTGGTCTACAGCTACACCGACGGCGACGAACCCGGCGTCGGCATGAACCTGTACCGCTTCCTCGACAGCATGGGCTACGAGCCGGTGCTGATGGGCCAGCTGAAGGGCTTCCTCGACCGCTACCGCAACCCGGACACCCAGCGCGAGCTGGCTGCGAAGCTGGGCCAGAACCCGGCGGTGCTGGCCTCGTTCGCCGACGGCTCCAAGCTCGCGCTCGAGGCGGCCATCATGGGCAACGCCACCGGCTTCGTGCCGCAGGTGCGCGGCATGAAGGGCTACCCCTGCGCCGACATCAAGGACATGCTGAAGATGGTGTCGCCCGACGACTTCGCCCGCGAGGGCCTGGTCGAGTACGCGCTGGGCGCGGCGCCGCACACCGGCGCCTTCGTCATCTGCCGCAACGAGCACCCCGAGAAGCGCAAGCTGATGGCCTATCTCAAGATGGGCGACGGGCCGCTGTACATGTTCTACACGCCCTATCACCTGCCGCCCTGGCAGATCCAGCACTCGGTGGCACGGGCGGCGCTGTTCAACGACCCGACCATCACGCCGCGCGGCGCGCCGGTGTGCGACACGGTGGCCTATGCCAAGCGCGACCTCAAGGCGGGCGAGCGGCTCGACGGCATGGGCGGCTTCACCTGCTACGGCCTGGTGGAGCGCTACGAGGTCTGCCAGCGTGAGAACCACCTGCCGATCGCCGTGTCGCTCGACTGCCGGCTCAAGCGCGACATCGCACGCGACCAGCCGGTCACCTATGCCGATGTCGAGCTGCCGAAGGACCGGCTGGTGGACCGCCTGCGCGTCGAGCAGGTCCAGCGTTTCGGCCGCTGACCCCACGGGCCGCGGCCCATTGTTCAAGAAGTACGGGAAGCACCATGAAAGTCGTCTTGTTCTGCGGGGGTCTGGGAACCCGCCTGCGCGAGCACTCGGACACCATTCCGAAGCCGCTGGTCAACATCGGATACCGCCCGATCCTGTGGCACCTGATGCGCTACTACGCGCACTTCGGCCACAAGGACTTCATCCTGTGCCTGGGCTACCGCGGCGACATGATTCGCGAGTTCTTCCTGAACTACAACGAGTGCCTGACGAACGACTTCGTCATGTCCGAAGGCGGCAAGAAGGTCGAGCTGCTCAAGCGCGACATCGACGACTGGCGCATCACCTTCGTCGACACCGGCCTGCATGCCAACATCGGGCAGCGCCTGTTGCGGGTGCGCAAGTACCTCGAGGGAGAGGAAGCCTTCCTGGCGAACTACGCCGACGGCCTGACCGACCTGCCGCTCGATGCGCACATCGCCGACTTCAAGCGCCAGGAGAAGGTCGCCAGCTTCCTGGCGGTGCGCACCTCGCAGAGCTTCCACTGCGTGCACTCGAACGACGACGGCCTGGTCACCAGCTTCGGCCAGCTGAGCGGCTCCGAGTTCTGGATCAACGCCGGCTACTTCGTCTTCCGCCACGACATCTTCGACTACATCGAAGAGGGCGACGAACTGGTCGAGCAGCCGTTCCGCCGGCTGATCGACAGGCAGCTGCTCACCGTGAACCGCTACAGCGGCTTCTGGCAGCAGATGGACACCTTCAAGGAAAAGATCACCTACGACCGCATGGAAGCGCAGGGCAACTGCCCGTGGATGGTCTGGAAGGGAAACGGCCCCAACGGCCGCTGATCCGCGCATGCTCGACCTTCGCTTCAACCTCCCCGGCGGCCGCGCGCCGCGTTTCCTGTTCATCGGCGCGCACTGCGACGACATCGAGATCGGCTGCGGCGGCACGGTGGTCGAGCTGCTGCGCCGCTACCCGGGCGCCGAAGTGCACTGGGTCGTGCTGAGCTCGGGGGCCGAACGCGCCGCCGAAGCCCGCGAGGCCGCCGCCCTGATGCTCGAAGGAGTGAAGAACCCGAACGTGGTGGTGAAGGACTTCCGCGGCGCCTACTTCCCTTCGGAGGCGCCCGCCATCAAGGACTACTTCGAGGAACTCAAGGCCCTGCAGCCGGACGTGGTGTTCTGCCATGCCCGTGAGGAGCTGCACCAGGACCACCGGGTGGTCGGCGAGCTGGCCTGGAACACCTTTCGCAACCACGTCATCCTCGAATACGAGATCCCCAAGTACGACGGCGGCCTCGGCTCGCCGTCGGTGTTCGTGCCGCTGTCGGCCGACACGGTGCGCCGCAAGGTCGAGGTGCTGATGCAGGTGTTCAGGACGCAGCACTCGAAGCAGTGGTTCACGCCGTCCACCTTCGAGGCACTGATGCGGCTGCGCGGCATCGAGTGCAATGCGCCGAGCGGCTATGCCGAGGCCTTCTACTCGCGCAAGCTCATGCTGACATGACCACCCGCGTAGCGCCTGCGGCGCACCCCCTCGAGGGGGCGCCCCCTGTGGACCGGCGAAGCCGGATCCACGGCGGCCACTTGCTTGGGGCGCAGGCGTTGTGCGAAATGTTTGGCAATGGATCACTGAGATGACCAACCGCAAGACCTTCGACCGCTCCAACGAGCTGCGACCGCGCTTCCACCAGCTGATTCCCGGCGGCTGCCACACCTATGCCAAGGGCGACGACCAGTACCCCGAAGGCATGGCGCCCTACATCGTGCGCGGCGAAGGCTGCCGGGTGTGGGACGTCGACGGCAACGAGTTCATCGAATACGGCTCGGGCCTGCGCGCGGTGACGCTGGGCCATGCCTATGCGCCGGTGGTCGAGGCGGCGCGGGCGCAGCTCGGGCTGGGGGCCAACTTCGTGCGGCCGGCCGCCATCGAGCTCGAATGCGCCGAGGCCTTCCTGGAGTTCGTGCCGCGCGCCGAGATGGTCAAGTTCTGCAAGGACGGCTCCGACGCCACCTCCGGCGCGCTCAAGCTCGCGCGGGCCCACACCGGGCGCGACATGGTGGCCATCTGCGCCAACCACCCGTTCTTCTCGGTGGACGACTGGTTCATCGGCGCCTCCGGCATGCCCGGCGGCATTCCGCAGGCGACCCGCGAGCTGACCGTCAAGTTCAACTACAACGACCTCGCGAGCCTCGAGAAGCTGTTCGAGCAGCACCCTGGCAAGCTGGCCGCGGTGGTGCTCGAGGCCGAGAAGGAGACCGCGCCCGCGCCGGGCTTCTTCGAAGGCATCCGCAAGCTGTGCGACCGGCATGGCGCGGTGTTCATCCTCGACGAGATGATCACCGGCTTTCGCTGGCATGCCGGCGGTGCGCAGGCCCGCTACGGCATCGAGCCCGACCTGTCCACCTTCGGCAAGGCCCTGGCCAACGGCTTTTCGGTGTCGGCGCTGGCCGGCAAGCGCGAGCTGATGCGCCTGGGCGGCGCCGACCACGACCGCGAGCGGGTGTTCCTGCTGTCCACCACCCACGGCGCCGAAACCCACGGGCTCGCCGCCGCACTGGCCACGATGAAGGTCTACCGCGACGAGCCGGTGATCGACACGCTGTGGCAGCGCGGCAGCCGGCTGGCCGCCGGCCTGCGCGAGGCTGCGGCCTCGGCCGGCGTGGCCGAGCAGGTGCCCATCCTCGGCCAGCCCTGCTGCCTGGTGTTCGGCTCGCGCGATGCGTCGGGTCAGCCCTCGCAGCCCTTCCGCACGCTGCTGATGCAGCAGCTCATCCACCGCGGCGTGCTCGCCACCTCGCTGGTCGTGAACTACTCGCACACCGAGGCCGACATCGACCAGACCGTCGATGCCTTCGCCGCGGCCTTCCAGGTCTATCGCCGCGCGCTCGACGAAGGCATCGACAAGCACCTCGTCGGCCGCCCGGTGCAGCCTGCCATCCGGCGCTTTGCCTGAGCCGCTTCCTCTTTCCCCTGATCCCTCACCACAACCATGCTGAACCCCGCATTCTGGAAAGGCAAACGCGTGTTCGTCACCGGACACACCGGCTTCAAGGGAAGCTGGCTGTGCCTGTGGCTGAACCACCTGGGCGCCCAGGTGACCGGTTACGCGCTCAACCCGCCCAGCGATCCCAACCTGTTCGAGATGGCCCGCGTGGCCGAAGTGTGCGACTCGCACCACGGCGACGTGCGCGACCTGGCATCGCTCGAGGCGGCGCTCACCGCAGCCAGGCCCGACATCGTGATCCACATGGCGGCCCAGTCACTGGTGCGCTATTCCTACGAGCACCCGGTCGAGACCTTCTCGACCAACGTGATGGGCACGGTGCACCTGCTCGACGCGGTGCGCCGCGCGCCGTCTGTGAAGGCGGTGGTGGTGGTGACCTCCGACAAGTGCTACTACAACGAGGAATGGGTCTGGGGCTACCGCGAGGACTCGCGCCTGGGCGGCCACGATCCCTACAGCGGCAGCAAGGGCTGCGCCGAACTGGTGGTCACCTCCTACCAGAACTCCTTCTTCAGCGCCGAGCGCCACCAGGGGGCGGCGGTGGTGGGCAGCGCACGCGCGGGCAACGTGATCGGCGGCGGCGACTGGGCCCTCGACCGGCTGGTGCCCGACATCATGCGGTCGCTGCTGAAGGACGAGCCCACGCTGATCCGCAACCCGCAGGCCACGCGCCCCTGGCAGCACGTGCTGGAGCCGCTGCACGGCTACCTGATGCTGGCCGAGCGCCTGTTTGCCGACGGCCATGCCTTCGCCAGCGGCTGGAACTTCGGCCCGCCCGAGGAAAGCGAGCGAACGGTGGGCTGGATCATCGAGCAGCTCTACGACATGTGGGGCGTGGGCTTCGAATGGAAGCGCGATGCCAACCCGGGTCCGCCCGAAAGCACCTTCCTGAAGCTCGATGCATCGAAGGCGCGGGCCCACCTCGGCTGGCGCCCGAAGCTCGACCTCAAGACCACGCTGCGCTGGATCGTCGACTGGACCCGCCGCTACCAGGCCGGTGACGACATGCGCCAGGTGAGCCTGGCCGACATCGAGCGGTTCATGGCCATCGCGCCCAACGCCTGAAGGCGGCCATGATCTTCACGCCCATCCCCATCGCCGGCGCCTACCTCGTGGACCTGGAGCCGCGCGTGGATGCACGGGGCTCGTTCGCCCGGGCCTTCTGCCAGCGCGAGTTCGAGGCGCAGGGCATCACCTTCCATGTGGCGCAGTGCAACCTGGCGCGCACGCACCAGGCCGGCGTGGTGCGCGGCCTGCACTACCAGGAACACCCGCACGAGGAGCAGAAGCTCGTGCGCTGCGTGGCCGGCGCGGTGCATGACGTGCTGGTCGACATGCGGCCGGCGTCGCCCAGCTACCGGGCGGTGTATTGCGCGCGGCTCGATGCCGCGAACCGGCAGGCGCTGTTCATCCCGGCCGGCGTGGCGCACGGCTACCAGGCGCTGGAAGACGGCACCGAGTTCCTCTACATGACCGACGCGTTCTACGTGCCGGGCGTCGAGAAGGGCGTGCGCTACAGCGACCCGGCCATCGCGGTGGCCTGGCCGCTGCCGCCGCGCGACGTGGCCGAGCGCGACCAGCAGTGGCCGCTGCTGGCCTGAGCTGAACCCCCTGCCGAATCACCGATGAAGAACAGCACCCGCCGCCGCCTGTCGATGGCTGCGGCCCTGTTTGCCGCCACTCGCGGGCTCGTGGCCTGCGGAGGATCTTCGCCCGCGGAGTCCGAAAAGCCTTCGCCGCCGCCGACGCCCACGCCGGTGCCCTCTCCCACACCGACGGCCACACCAGCGCCGTCGCCGACGCCTTCACCGACGCCCTCGCCGACGCCGTCGCCTACCCCCGGGCCGACGCCATCGCCCGCGCCGTCGCCCACCCCCTCGCCGACGCCGTCCCCCACGCCAGCACCGCCTCCCGGGCCGGTGGCCTTCCCGCTCGCCATCTCGCCGAACCGGCGTCATCTCGTCGATGCGAACGGCCAGCCGTTCTTCATCCACGGCGACACGCCGTGGTCGCTCGAAGTGCAGTGCACCCATGCGCAGATCGACACCTACCTGAACGACCGGCAGGCCAAGGGTTTCAACGCGATCCTGTTCGAGTGCTTCGAGCACTACTTCAGCAGCCAGACGCCGCCGTGGCGCAATGCGCAGTCCGGCGCGAATCCGTTCACCACGATGACGGACTTCACGAAGCCGAACGAGACCTACTGGCAGACGGTCGACTACATCGTCAACGGCGCCAGGTCTCGCGGCATCGTGTGTTTCATCACCCACACCTACCTCGGCTTTGGCGGCGGCTCTGGCGCGCCGGGCGACCAGGGCTGGGACGGCGAGGTGCGGCAGGCCCCCAATGCGAGCCTGCAGGCCTTTGGCGCCTTCCTCGCCAACCGCTACCGCCAGGGCAACATCGTCTGGGTGGCCGGCGGCGACTACAACCCGCCGGATCCGGCCAAGCAGTGGAACATCCACACCGGCATCCGCTCGGTGCGCACCACCGACCTCATGACCGGCCACGGCGGTCGCAACACGGAAGCCTGGACGGTCTGGAACGGGCAGCCGGGGTTCAACCTCAACAACATCTATTGCGGCGGCGACGGCATCAGCTACGACGATGCGGCCGCGGCCTATGCGCGCAGCGGGCCGGTGCCGTTCTTCCTGATCGAGGGCGCCTACGGCAACGCACAGACCGATGCGCAATGCCGCCTGCAGGCCTACCAGGCGCTGTTGTCGGGCGCCTGCGGGCACTTCTTCGGTACCTTCCCGCTGTGGGGCTTCGGCGAGCCCAATGCCAACGGCGGCATCGGCGCGGCCGCCGCACTGCGCGACTTCCTCAGCACGCCGGTCACGCTGCAGATGGGCCATGTGAAGGCGCTGTTCACCGCCTACCCCTGGCAGCTGCTGGTGCCGCGCACCGACAGCAGCCTGGTCACCAGCGGCCTCGGCTCGGGCGCCTCGCGCATCTGCCCGGCACGTGCCGGCGACGGCAGCTTCGCGATGGTGTGGGTGCCCGGCACGGGCAGCATCACGGTCAACATGGCGGCCCTCGCGCCGGCGAACGTGCGCGCCCGCTGGTATCGGGCCACCACCGGCACGTATGCGGCGGTGGGCAGCTTCTCGAACACCGGTTCCCGCAGCTTCACGCCGCCGGGTGCCGAGTCGGTGCTGGTGCTGGACGCCGGCTGAGCGCGCTTTCCTGCCGGCGTCACGGGCCCCTACGCGCCTTCCTGCGCCGGCTTGCGCAGCAGCTCCTGCAGCTTGCGCACCACCAGGGTCTCGACCGACTCCGGCTTGCCCGACAGCAGCCACAAGGCGGCCACGATCAGCGGGTACAGGACGGCGCCCACCGGCACGGCCACCATCAGCGCGACCACCGCGCCGCTGAGGCTGTCGCCGCTGCCGGCGGCCTGGGCGGCGGCATGCACGCCCCAGCCCATCAGGCAGCTGGCCACCAGGGGGCGCCAGAGGTTGGCCAGGTAGCCGGCCACCGGCAGGTGCAGGGTGCGAAAGAGGATGGGCAGGCTCACCGCCAGGCTTCCCAGGGCGGCGATCAGCTCGGCATAGGCCACGCCCATCAGCCCGTAGTCGCCGACGAACAAGGCCACCATGGCGGCCAGCAGCGCCAGCCGCGTGAGCAGGATCACCGTGGTGAGGCGCGGCCGCCCGAGCGCGATGTAGGCGGCGATGTTGTTCGACGTGATGGCCGACACGGCCCCGGCGAACGCGAGCACCTCGATCACCGGTGCTGCCTCGCCCCACTGTTCGCCCAGCAGGAGGCGCACCACCGGGCCTGCCAGTACCGCCACCCCTACGCACACCGGCAGCACCAGCATCAGGATGGCTGCGGTGGCGTCGATGCAGGTGCGGCGAAAGGCGGGCAGGTCGTTCACCAGCCGCGAGTAGCCGGGGAACATGGCGCGGTTGATCGGCGCCACGAGCTCGGTGTGGGCCAGCTGCGCGATCTCGGAACCCACCGTGTAGGCGCCCAGGGTCTGGGCGCCGAAGGAGCGGCCGACGAAGAAGTGCGGCACCTTGCTCAGCACCACGCTCGCGATGTTGTTGACGAGCAGCCAGCCGGAAAACGAGAACAGCTCGCGGGTGCATTGCAGCGACAGGCGCGGACGGAAGGGCTGCATCGCATAGCTCAGCACCACGCCGACGATGCGGCCGGTGGCCATGCCGATCACCAGCGCCCAGTAGGAGCGGAACAGCAGTGCGGCGCCGATGGTCACGCAGAAGGTGACCATGCGCTTGGTGGCCAGCAGCCGGAATTCGGTGGCGAAGTCCATGTTGCGGCGGAAATTCACCGTGCCGACGTTTTCGAAGCCCGACAGGAACCAGGCCGCGCCGATGGCCAGCATCACCGCGACCAGCCGCGGGTCGCCGTAGAAGGCCGAGGCAGGAAGGGCCAGTGCTGCTGTCACCACGGCGCCGCCCGCGGCCACCAGGATGTTGAGCGTCCAGGCGGTGTCGTAGTGCTCGCGCTGCGGGTCGGCCTTCTGGATGAGCGCGATCTCGAAGCTGAAGGCTGTGGCGAGCTCGATGACCGCGATGATGGACATCGCCATGGCCACGAGTCCGAAGTCGGCCGGCAGCAGCAGGCGCGCCAGGATGATGGTGCTGACGATGCCGATGGACCGATCGACCAGTCGGAAGAGCACCATCCATGCGGCGCCCTTGGCAATTTCTCCTCTCACACCAGCGTTCCTCTGAGTCGATCGACGAAAGAGCGGCGAGCGTAGCAGCGATGCGGCTCGCAAGTGTGTACGGCACGGCGACGTTGCCCCCGCGATCGGGGGATGCACCGTTCGTTCAGGGGTCCTGGATCTTCTGGCGCGAGACGATCAGTTCGTCGTACCAGGTGTACGCCGGCGCATGGACCTGCGACGAGCTCTTGCCGGTGTTGTAGGGCAGCAGCCAGACCTTGCCGAACTTCTGCCCTTCGCCGGGCGGGCCGGCGGTCAGGTTGTACGGGCCCCACTCGACCACCAGCTGCGAGGGTTTGCCCTCGCGGGCGATCCACAGCGACACCTCGCTGCCGATGAACTCGTTGCCCACGCGCGGGCCCGGCTTGATGCGGATCTGGAAGGTCATCCATTCGTCGGCCGCGTAGCCGACGCAGTTGCCCGCCGGTGCGAAGAAGCTCTTCGGCGTGCTGCGGCCCTGCGAGTAGAGGCAGTAGGGCGCCGGGCGGCCGTTCTGGATCTTGAAGTCGGAGCCGCCGAACGGCTGGTAGAAGCCGTCGTAGGGGCCGTGCGAGGCCGAGCCGGTGCAGGAGTTGTAGAGCACCGGCACGCCTTCTTGCGCATAGTTGAACAGCACCACCTCGAGCGGCGAGCAAGACGGCGCAATGCGTCCCGGACGGTCGCCGGTGCCGATGATCACCTGCTTGAAGCCGCCGCCGCCCTGGTACCTGGCGGCGAGCAGTTCGGGGCTGAAGCGTTGGCGCCACTGGACGAAGAACTCCTCGCCGTCGGCAAACTGCACCGACAGGTCGTTGGCGAAGTTGGTGAAGTAGCTGCCCGAGGTGTTGGCGCCTGACTGCGGCGGGATGGTGAACTTCAGCGAGCCCGAGCCGGAGGCCTTGACCGTGGTGTCGATGGCCGGCGTGGCCGCGCCGGTGAGGATGCCAGAGGCATCGCCCGAGCGTCCGGCAATGGTGGCGGGCTCGTCGAAGCCCACGCACTTGACGACCCCGGGTTGGGCACAGCGGGCCTGGAAGTCGGGGCCTGCCGCCGCGGCTGCGGCCATTGCGCCGCAGGCCGCGAGGCTCGCCGCGAGGGCTTGCGTGAATCGCTTCATGGCGTGCGATCGTACAAGCACGCCCAAGAAAAAAGCCCCCGCATCGCGGGGGCTCCGGTGGTCAGGGCCGGGCCGGTCAGTTGGCCGTGCGCAGGAACCACAGGTTGCCGTCGTAGGTGGGCGCGTACACCACACCCTTGAGCTGCGGCACGTACTGGAAGCGCGACCACACGCCGTTGGTGCTGGCCGGCACGCTGGTGCCGTTGGTGGTGGTCATCACGTCGACCGCGAAGGTGCTGGCGTTGATGCGGTACACCGTGTTGCCGGAACCGGCCTTGCGCAGCAGGAAGGCGTCCTGCAGCGGGTCGTACACCATGCCGTTGCCGTCACCGGAGAGCGCGCTGGCGTAGGTGCCTGTCAGCGTGATCGTCTGCGTGGTGTTGGTGGCCACGTTGTAGATGCCGTGGTCGTTGGCGTTGCCGCCCAGCAGCAGGATGCGATTGCGCTTGGTGTCCATCGCCGAGGCGGCGTACTGGCCGTAGACCGACGCGTTGCCCACCACGGTGGACCACTGGTTGGTCGAGTTGCTCCAGCGCATCACCTTCCAGCTGGCGAACATGTACAGGTCGCCGGTGGTCTTGTTCTCGGTGACGGCAGGGCAGGGCGTGGAGCCCAGTTCCGTCGTCTCGTCCGGGTAGGTGCGAGCTGGATCCCAGTCGTTGGTGCCCAGGTTGAAGCCGTCGACGGTGCCGAGCATGTAGCCGTTGCCCCAGCGCGAGCCGCCCAGGATCATGACGCGGTTGCGGACCTGGTTGACGGTGGTGCCGTAGAGTGCGAGCCGTTCTGCGTGATCTGCGACACCGGGGTCGAAGCGCGGGGCTCGGTCCAGGTGGGCGCGTTGTCCAGCAGGCGGATGCGGTTCACTTCGTTGCCGGCGTAGTCGGTGTGGCCGCCGTTGGCCGCCGAATACAGCGAGCCGTCACGCGTGTCGAGCGCAAAGCCGTTCCAGGCAGTGACCTTCGACTGCGGGCCGTAGCCCAGCGTCGGGTAGGTCTTCACCGCCATCGGTGCGGCGGCGAGGGCCGAGTTCGGGATCTGCTTCCACTCGCCAACAGCCATGCCCTGGCGCCAGGTCGGCATGCCGGTTTCCGCGGGTACCGGTGCCGGCGACGGTGCCGGGGTCGGCGCAGGCGTCGGGGCGGGCGTGGGCGCGGGCGTCGGAGCCGGGGTCGGCGCAGGCGTGGGAGCCGGCGTCGGGGCGGGCGTGGGCGCGGGCGTCGGTGCCGGGGTCGGCGCAGGCGTGGGGGCCGGCGTGGGCGTCGGCGACGGAGCGGTCGTCGAGGTCGTCGGGTCGGCGATCTTGGTGCGCGAGACGATCAGCTCGTCGTACCAGGTGTAGGCCACCGGGTAAGCCGTGCTCGAGCTCTTGCCGGTGTTGTAGGGCAGCAGCCAGATCTTGCCGTAGCGCTGGTTGTCGGTCGCCGAGCCGGCGGAGATGTTGTAGGGGCCGTACTGGATCACCAGCTCCGACGGCTTGCCTTCGCGAGCCATCCACATGGTGATGTAGCTGCCCTGGAACTCGTCACCCACGCGCTGGCCGAGCTTCACATGGACTTGGAAGGTCATCCACTCGTTGGCCGCGTAGCCGAAGCAGTTGCCGCTGGGCGGGAAGTAGCTGGTGGACTTCTGCGAGTACAGGCAGCCTGCGCCGGTGCGGCCGTTCTGCAGCTTGAAGTCGTAGGCGCCATAGGGCTGGTAGAAGCCGTCGTACGGGCCGTGCGAGGCGGAGCCGGTGCACGAGTTGTACATGACCGGGAAGCCGTTCTGGCCGTAGTTGAACATCACCAGTTCAAGGGCCGAGCACGACGAGTAGATCTTCCCCGGCTGGTCGCCCGAGCCGATGATGATCTGCTTGAAGCCGCCACCGCCGGCGTACTGGTTGGCGATGAACTCCGAGCTGAAGCGCTGGCGCCACTGCACGTAGAACTCCTGGCCGGCGCCGAACTGCGTGTTCAGGTCTGCCGAGAGGTTGGTGAACCAGGAGCCGGAGGTGTCTGCCGCCGAGTTCGACGGGATGGTGAACTTCAGCGAACTGTTGCCCGAGGCGCGTTGGCCGGTGTCGCGCACGGCGCGGGTGTAGTCGGACGTGCCGTAGGGCGGCAGGATGCCGGAGTTGTAGCCGTAGGCGCCATTCTGGCCGCCGCTGCCGGTGCTGAAGTCGCCGACGTCGTCGAAGCCTACGCACTTGACCACGCCAGCCTGGGAGCAGCGGGTGCCGAAGTCCTGGGAGCCGCTGGTTGCGGGCGCGGGCGCGGGGGTGGGCGCAGGCGTCGGAGCGGGCGTCGGGGCCGCGGTAGGTGCCGGGGTCGGAGCAGGGGTCGGCGCAGGCGTCGGGGCCGGCGTGGGCGCGGGGGTCGGTGCAGGCGTGGCGGACGGGGCGGGTGCGTCGGCCGTGAGCACGGTCGTGGTGCTGGCCCGGTTGCCCGCGCCGTCGACGGCGGTCACCGTGATGGTGTTGGAGCCGGACTGCAGCTGGATGCCGGTGGCCGTCCAGGTGGCGGCGGTGGTGGTGCCGCTCAGCGTGGCACTGCCGGAGCCGCCGCGATCGTTGGCCCAGCGCACGCGGTACAGCCGGCGGTTGTCGGCGGCCTTGCCCGTGAGGCCCACCACGTTGGCGGAGCTGCCAGGCAGGGTGCCGGTGATGCTGACGGTGGGCGCGGTGGTGTCGCCCCAGCTGCCTTTCTCGAGGTTGGCCTCATCGTTGAGCAACGACGCTTCGGGGTCATCAGAGCCGCCAGCTCCTCCACACGCAGCGAGTGCCAAGCAAGTGATTGCCTGCGAAACCGCCAGGGCGGTTCTGTTCATCCGGAAATTCATTCCCAACTTTCCAAGTCTGATTCGTCACCCTCCGCTCCTGCGAGGAGCGGGGCACTAGGGCAGTGTTCGGGCGATCAACCGACAGGAGAAAGTCAGTGGGACGCTGGTGCGTGTTCGCGCTGCACTGCCAATTGGCGTTTGCCAGACGGGGATCTGGGCTTTGAGACGCCAAAGGCACGGTTTGCGGGGTGAACAGTACCGGCCGGCGGAAGAAGGGGCGTAACGAGCCTGGGCGGATGTAACGAGGCCTTTTGTGACAGCCGGATCAAGCGAGTCACGTCTTTCAACCCCCTGTTCGCGGGGTTCCGCTAGGGAAAGCGAGCATTGCTACAGGTGTGACAGCAACCCGTCCCGGCGGTCGTATTTCACAAGCCCGTTTTACAAAGAAGTACGAGTCTGCGGCCACCGTTACAGCGCTGGCAGCCGCGCCGCGGAACTCCGGCTTCAGCGCAGAGGGCACGGCGGGCACCGTTCACTTGAGGGGGAGGCCTGCTGTCGCGCAGGGAAGTTGAGGCATCATCGCCCATTCGCGGTCGAATGAGGCCCCGAAATGCGCAGATATTGAAGGCGGAGCCATCTGATGAAACCAGCGGCAACAGGCGCCGTGGTCGGCGATATCACCAAGGCACATTATGTGCAGTTGGACGGCCTGCGCGGGTTGGCTATTTTGCTGGTGATGATCTATCACTTCTGCCTGCCGCACCCTGAATTTCATGGCCGAGATTCCGGGATATTGCTTCAGCTCGGTCAGGCCGGCTGGATGGGGGTGGATCTGTTTTTCGTGCTTTCGGGTTTCCTGATCACCGGGATCCTCACTGAAACTCGCGACCAGAAGCACTATTTCCGCAATTTCCTCGGGCGCCGCTTTCTTCGCATCTGGCCGCTGTACTACCTGAGCCTGGTGGTGTTGCTGGTGCTGGTGCCCATGGTGCTGCCGGCGGTGCCTGCCGAGCTGAAGAGCATGCAGGACAAGCAGGCGTGGTTCTGGCTCTATGCCGCCAACTGGCTGTTCGCTCAGGAAGGCGGCTTCTCCCAGACCTCGGGCGGCTATTTCTGGTCGCTGGCCGTCGAGGAGCAGTTCTACCTGGTCTGGCCCTTCGTCGTGTACGCCCTGTCCAGCCGCATGCTGCTGCGGGTGAGCCTCGGGCTGCTGGCCGGGTCGCTGCTGCTGCGGGTGGTCCTCGTGCACCTCGGTGTGAGCACCGGCTCCCTCTACACCATCACGTTCGCGCACCTCGACGGCCTGGCGGTCGGTTCGTGCCTGGCGCTGTGCCTGCGCTCACCCGGGCTGCTGCCTCGCCTGCTGAAGGTCATGCCGGTGGCCGCGGCGCTGTCGGCGGTCGGCCTCGCGGCAGTGCGCCTGGCCGACCACGACCTCTTCTTCTGGAGCCGCCAGATGGCGACTTTCGGCTACACCTTCGTCGCAATCCTGGGTGGTGCCCTGCTGCTTTACGTGGTGCGCGGCGGGCAGGCCTTCGGTGTGGCGCGGCTGTTCTCCAGCCGCTTCATGGCCCAGTGCGGCAAGTACAGCTATGCGCTGTACCTGGTGCACGTACCGGTGGCCAGCCTGCTGTTCCCGGTGGTCTTCAAGCTGCTCGGCGGCTGGCAGCCGGTGATCGGCTACAACGGCGTCTTCCTGGCGTTTGCGGCGGTGTCGTTTGCCGCGTCGTGGGCCGTGTCGGTGGCGAGCTGGCACCTGTTCGAGAAGCGCATCCTCGCCTTCAAGCGCTACTTCAGCTACGACGAGCCGGCTGACGAGCGAGCAACTGCGCCAGTTGCTCATTCAGCCGCGCATAGGCTGCCGGGTTGACATGCAGGAAGAAGTCCGGGTCCTCGTAGCCCGGGTCGATGTGCGCGCCGCTGCCGCGCAGCAGCGCATGCGCATCTAGCACCAGCACCCGCCGGCCGTCGGCCAGGCCGCGAATCAGCTCGTTGGCCTGCTCGATATGGTCCAGCGTCCTGGCGTCCCAGCTCGCACGCCGCAATAACGGTGGAGGTGCGGGCGGAAATATGGTCGTGAAAATGACCACCTCACTGCGCTGCAGCAGGGCTTCACGAATGGCTCGGATATTGCCTTTCAGCCGATCGGTGATTTGCCGCTGGTAGCCGGGCAGCGCACCCAGCGGGTGAAGGTCGTTGATGCCGATCTGCACCACCGCATAGTCCGTCTTCGCGACCGGCCGGCTCTGCAGCTGGAGAAGCGTCTGGCTCGAGGTCTGGGAGCCATGGGCGAAATTCACCGGAACCCAGGGCTGGCCGCCCTTGGCCAGCGCCCAGCTGTAGGCCCGCGAATCTCCCCAGTAGGCCACCGATACCTGGCCTTCATTTGCCGGCGATACACCTTGCGGGTCGGCTTCTGAATAACCGAGCGGAAATATCCGCGAAAAATGCAGCTTGGCGAAGGAGCTCTGGGTCGCGAAGAGGAGCGCTGCGTTCGCGGCCAGGCTGGCCAGCAGCAGGGCCGCCAGCCACGGGAGGAGCTTCGAGGGGTTGTAGGAAGACACGCTCACCCTTTCCATCCAATGACGTGCGAGCCGGCCGCAATGTAGCGCAGCGCCAGTGCGCTTCGCAGTGTGCTGGCGAGCGTACAGAGGGGCACCGGGGCAGCTCACGCCCCCCAAGGTAGAGGATTCCAGGGGCACAGGCGCGTCATCAGAATCCGTCTGCGAAAAACGCCTCGCCGGCACACGCCGTGAGGCCTGCCGCCTCCGCAGCGACGCGGGCGTTCCGCGACCAAGCGCACTCTTGGCACCGACCTGCATGCAACCCTCTGACGTCTCTCAAGCCATCCTCGAATCCAAGGCGCCCGCGATGGGCGAAAGGGCGAAGGCATGGCTGAGGCTGGCGCTGGCCGTGCTCGTGGTACTCGCCGGCGGGGAAGTGCTGGTGCGCCTGTGGATCACCGGGCCGTCGATCCATGCGTTCGACCCCGACATCGGCTACAGCTACCGTCCCAACAGCGAGTTGTTCCAGGCGAAGGAGGGCGTGACCCGCCTGCATTTCAATGCCCTGGGCCTCAACGACACCGAGATCACCCCGAAAGACGGCCGCTGCCGCGTCATGGTGGTCGGTGACTCGTACACGACGGCGCTGCAGGTGCCGCAGGCGCAGAACTTCTCCTCGGTGGCCGAACGGCTCGACGGCCGCCTCGACGTCGTCAATGGAGGACGCGACGGCCTGTTCCTCGGCGACCTGCACAAGGTGTCGGCACGGCTGCTGCCCGCGGTGCAGCCGGACCTGGTGGTCTATGTGGTGAGCCAGCGCGCGGTCGAAGCCGACATCCGGCTGCCCGAGTTCAGCGTGGTCAGCGACCCCGCGACCGGCCGGGTCACCGACGCGGTCATGCGCGTCGAGGCCAAGGAAGCCCTGAAGGAAACCTTCGCGCCGCTGCTGCGCGAATCGGCGCTGGCCACGCGGCTGTCGTCGCAACTGCAGCCCGCTGCCGTGAGTGCATTGCAGATGGTGCAGGGCTGGCGTGCGTGGCTGAGCCCCGGCAGCACTGCCCGGGCGGCTGCACCGGCCGCTGCGCCCGCTGCCGCCGCGAGCCGACCGGCCGAAGAGGAAGTGCTGCGCTATGTGTTCCGCCGTCTGGGCGATGGTGCGCCGGCCGCGCTGCTGTACATCGACGCGCTGGCCTACAAGCCGCACCGGCAGGCGGCCGTGGCGCCCACATCGGCCAAGGCCGAGGCCACCGCTCGCCGCGCGGCCGAACGGGCCGGCGTTCCCTTCTTTGCCACCGGCGAGGAACTCGCCGCTTCCGTTGCGCGGACCGGCCAGCCGCCGTACGGCTTCCACAACGCCTTGCTGCCGGGCGGGCACCTCAACGTCCAGGGGCACGAGGCGGTCGGCCGCGCACTGGCCAGCCTCGTGCGTGAGGTCGGCCCCTCGCTTTCCGGCAGCGGCTGCAGCGCCAAATGATCTTCACTTCGATCACCTTCGTCGTCTTCTTCGCGGTGCTGATGGCCTTGTTCGGCCTCATCCGCGGCACGCCAGGCCGCCTGTGGATCCTGCTGGTGGCGAGCTACATCTTCTACGCCAACTGGAACGTCTACTACGTCATCCTCATCTTCCTGTACGGCCTGTGGGGCTGGGGGCTGGGGCTGGCCATGTACAAGGCGCGGCACCCGCTGCTGCGCAAGGCCTATTTCCTGCTGAGCGTGGTGCTGAGCCTGGGCACGCTGGCCTACTTCAAGTACGCCAACTTCCTCGGCGAGAACTTCGCGCACCTGCTGGGCTCGGGCGAGTGGAGCGCGGTCGACATCGTGCTGCCGGTGGGCATCTCGTTCTTCACCTTCCACACGATGAGCTACATCATCGACCTGTACCGTGGACAGATCGAGCCCTGCCGCAGCCCGGTCAAGTTCTTCCTGTTCGTCGCGTTCTTCCCGCAGCTGGTGGCCGGCCCGATCCTTCGGGCTTCGCATTTCCTGCCGCAGCTCGACCAGCCGGTGCGCCTGACCTGGCCCAACGCGGTGCGCGGCGCGCAGATCTTCATCGGCGGCGCGATCCAGAAGACCCTGTTCGCCGACCACCTGTCGATCTTCGTCGACCAGGTCTACCGCTCGCCCGAGATCTATTCGCCCGGCACGCTGTGGCTGGCGGTCGCCGCCTATGCGATGCAGATCTTCTGCGACTTTGCCGGCTACTCGCTCATGGCCATCGGCACCGCCAGGATCCTGGGCTTCGAGCTGCCCGAGAACTTCAACATGCCGTATCTCTCGCAGTCCATCGCGGAGTTCTGGCGGCGCTGGCACATCAGCCTGTCCACCTGGCTGCGCGACTATCTCTACATCCCGCTGGGCGGCAACCGCCATGGCGAGATGCGCACCCAGTTCAACCTCGCCGCCACCATGCTGCTGGGCGGCCTGTGGCACGGCGCGAGCTGGAACTTCGTGCTGTGGGGCGGACTGCATGGCCTGGCGCTGTGCGTCCACCGCAGCTGGAACCGCTGGCGCGAAGCGCGCGGACACAAGCGCGAGCGCGAGAGCGCGCCCTACCAGGTTGCGAGCTGGGCGCTGACGCTGCTGTTCTGCTGCCTCGCCTGGATCCCGTTCCGCAGCCCGTCGTTCGAGACCACCATCGTGTTCCTGCGCGGGCTGCTGCCCGGCTCGGGCGGATCGTTCGAATGGCACCACGGCCCGACGCTGCTCATCCTGGCTGCCGCAGTGGCATGGCACCTGCTCGACCGCTTTGCACCCGCGCTGGTGAAGCGGGTGCCATTTGCCTCGAACGAGCTGACGCGCTGGCCGGCGATGCTGGTGCTCGGCTATTCGGTGCTGCTGCTCGTGCTGCTGGTGCCGTTGAACGCGTCGCCGTTCATCTACTTCCAGTTCTGACCACCGCAGTGCTGCAAGGGAGAGACGATGAACACTGCCATCGTTGCGAAAGGATTCGTGGCGCCGCTGATCGCCTGCGCCGCCGCGCTGGCCGCAGGCTCGGCGACGGCCCAGGACATCCCGGGCTACCCGAGCTCCGTCGAGGCCTTCGACCGCCGCGAGATCGCGCTGCTGCCGCCGTACTGCGTGCACACCATGATCTTTCGCGAGCGCATCCCTGGCGGCAACAACCCCGAGGTGGTGCAGCGGTGGCGCTCCCTGATGGGTCCCAACAACTTCGACACGATGCACCACTATTGCTGGGGTCTCATGAAGACCAACCGCGCGACCTTGCTGGCCAAGAGCGCGTACACGCGGCAGTTCTACCTGAACAGCGCCGTCAGTGAGTTCGACTACGTGCTCGAGCGCGTCTCCAAGGACTTCATCCTGCTGCCCGAGGTGCTCACCAAGAAAGGCGAGAACCTCGTGCGGCTCGGCAAGGGCCCCGCGGCGATGTTCGTGCTCGAGCGCGCCGCCGAGGTGAAACCCGACTACTGGCCCTCCTGGGCCCAGATGGCCGACTACTACAGGGGCAGCGGAGACACGAAGAAGGCCCGCGAAGTGCTCGAGCAGGCCTTGTCCTACTCGCCCGACGCGGCGGCGCTCAAGCGCCGCCTGGCCGAACTGGACTCGGCGCCGCAACGCAGGAAGGCTCCGGAAGGCAGCGGCAGCAAGGCCTCCGCATCGCAGCAGGGCGAACCTTGAACGCGCCCTCCACCAGCCCGGCACTGCCCGGCGTCATCGCCTCGCCGCCCGCCGGTGCGACGAGCCGGCCTTCCATGGTTGTGCGCGTGTTCACGTCGTTCGGCGAACTGCCCGCGGACGTGCGGCAGGCGCTGTCGCATCCGGCCCAGGCCAACTTCTTCGTGTCGCTCGACTGGTTCGAGGTGCTGTTCCAGACGAGCCTGCGGGCCACGCTCGAGCCGCGCATCTACGTGTTGTTCGACGACGCCCGCCAGCAGGTGCAATGCGCGCTGTTCTGCGGTCGCGACAAGACACGCCCCGGCCGCGCGCTGGTGAGCCTGGGCAACTTCTACACGCAGGAATATCTGCCGTCCTTCCCTCACGAGACCGTGCAGCGGCGTGACGCCATTGCGCAGCTCGCGCGTTTCGTCGCGGCCGAGCGGCCGCGCTGGGACTGCGTGCGCCTGGGCCTGGTAAAGACGGACGCGCCCGAGTTCGCCTGGCTGCTCGAGGCCTTGCGCGAGCAGGGCTTCGGCACCGAGACCTTCTTCCAGTACGAGAACTGGCACCTGCCGGTGGCGCCCGGGACCTCGTTCGCGGGCTATTTCGCCGAGCGGCCTTCGCAGCTGCGCAACACGATCACCCGCCGCCAGAAGAAGCTCGAGAAGGCGCATACGTTCGAGATCCGGCTCGCCCGCGGCCACGACTGCGACTTCGCCGCGCTGGCGCGCGACTTCGTCGCCATCTACGAGGCGAGCTGGAAGAACCCCGAGCCTTTCCCCGAGTTCATTCCGTCGCTGGTGGCGCGCTGCGCGGCGCTCGGCATCCTGCGGCTGGGCGTGCTGTACGTCGAGGGCCGGCCGGCGGCCTCGCAGCTGTGGGTCACCGCCGGCGGCAAGACGCTCATCTACAAGCTGGCCTACGACGAGCGCTATGCCGAGTTCGGCGTCGGCTCCATCCTGTCCAAGGAGCTGTTCCGTATCGCGATCGACGAAGACCACGTCGGCGAGATCGACTACGGCGTCGGCAGCGAGCCGTACAAGAAGGACTGGATGCTCTCGGCGCGCCGCCTCGAGGGCATCGAGGCCCACAACCGCCGCAGCCTGCGCGGCCTGGTGCAGCTGTCGCTGGCCGGCGCCCGGCGCCTGGCCAGGCGTGTGCGCGCGCTGGCAAGGCGCAACTGACGATCCCCCACAGAACCCAACGACATGACGAGGAGCCGCGCGTGAAGCGAGTGCTGATGGTTGCGTTTCATTTCCCGCCGGCTGCCGGGTCGAGCGGGATCCAGCGCACGCTGCGGTTCGCGCAATACCTGCCCAGCCTGGGCTGGGAGCCCACCGTCCTTTCGGCGCATCCGCGTGCCTACGAACGCACCAGCGCGGACCTGCTGGCCGACGTGCCCGAAAGTGTGGGCGTGACCCGCTCGTTCGCGCTCGACGCCGCCCGCCATTTGTCCATCGCCGGCCGCTACCCGGCCTTCCTCGGGCGGCCCGACCGCTGGCAGAGCTGGCGGCTCGGCGCGGTGGCCGACGGCCTGCGGCTGCTGCGAGAGAAGCGCTTCGACGCGATCTGGTCCACCTATCCCATCGCCACGGCCCACCAGATCGCCGCGTCGCTGCACCGGCGCTCCGGCGTGCCCTGGGTGGCCGACTTCCGCGACCCGATGGCCCAGGACGGCTACCCCGAGGACCCGAAGACCTGGCGCAGCTTCCAGAAGATCGAGCAGCATGCGCTCCAGCACGCCGCCCGCTCGGTGTTCACCACCCCCGGTGCGGCCCGGCACTACCGCGAGCGCTACCCGGCGGTGCCTTCGGACCGCATCGTCGTCATCGAGAACGGCTACGACGAGAGCACCTTCACCGCCGCCGGCCCGTCGCATGGCACGCAGCCTGCACCGCTGGATGCGGGGCGCATCACGCTGCTGCACAGCGGCATCGTGTACCCGTCGGAACGCGATCCCACGCAGTGCCTGCAGGCGCTCGGACTGCTCAAGGCGAAGGGCGTGTTGAGCGCGGCCAACTTTTCGCTGCGCTTTCGGGCCAGCGCACACGACGGCCTCATTGCCGGCATCGCGAAGGAGCAGGGCGTGAGCGACCTCATCCAGCTGCTGCCCCCCGTGCCCTACCGCGACGCGCTCGAGGAAATGCTGCGTGCCGACGGCCTGGTCGTCATGCAGGCTTCCAACTGCAACGCGCAGATCCCCGCCAAGCTGTACGAGTACCTGCGGGCCCGGCGTCCGATCCTCGCGCTCACCGACCCGGCGGGCGACACGGCGCAGGTGCTGCGCGAGTCGGGCGTGCAGGACGTCGCCGCGCTCGACTCGGCCCCGGCCATCGCAGCGCTGATCGAGCGCTTCGTCTCGGCACAGGCCGAGGCCCGCGGTGTGTTCGTGGCGTCTTCGGAGGCGGTGCGGCGCGCGTCCCGCGAGTCCCGCACCGAGGAGCTCGCCGAACTGCTGAACGTGGCGAGCCGACGCGTGGCCGCCGCGGCCTGAAGCGCCTGCGCGGCCCCCCGAGCGGGGTGTGCTCAAGGCGAAGGGGCCGCTGTAGCATTCGCCGCGACCCGCATCCCACCCTGTATCGACGAACGGACGCACGACCGATGAGGCCCGAAGCCAACCTGTTGCACGAGCTGCCGCTGCTGGCGGCACAGCGGGCACCCGATGCCATTGCGCTCCATGACGACGGCGCAGCCATCCGCTATGCCGAGCTCGCCGAGGAGATCGGCCGCTTCTCGTCCGCGCTGGCGGCACTGTCGGTCGGCCGCGGCGAGCGCGTCGCGATCTACCTCGACAAGCGCCGCGAGACCGTGGTGGCCTCCTTCGGCGCTCCCGCGCACGGCGCGGTGTTCGTGCCGATCAACCCGCTCCTCAAGCCCGAGCAGGTGGGCTACATCCTGCGCGACTGCGGGGTGCGCGTGCTGGTCACGTCGCCCGAGCGGCTGCAGTCGCTCGCGACCACCCTGCCGGCCTGCCCGGAACTGCGCCACGTCATCGTGACCGGCGCTGCGGCCGCGCGGCCGCAGCTCGGCCCGATCGGCATCCATGCCTGGAGCGAAGCCCTCGATGCGCCGGCGGCCGCCGGCCACCGCGTCGTCGACAACGACATCGTCGGCATCCTCTACACCTCGGGCAGCACGGGCAAGCCCAAGGGCGTGGTGCTGTCCCATCGCAACATGGTGGCCGGCGCGAAAAGCGTCGCCTCCTACCTCGAGAACCGCGACACCGACGTGCTGCTGGCGGCCCTGCCGCTGTCGTTCGACGCCGGCTTCAGCCAGCTGACCACCGCCTTCCATGCCGGCGCCAGCGTGGTGCTGCTCAACTACCTGCTGCCCAAGGACGTGGTGAAGGCGGCCGCGAAGCATCGCGTCACCGGGCTCACCGCCGTGCCGCCGCTGTGGATCCAGCTCACGCAGGTGTCGTGGCCGGCCGAGGCCGGCGAGCACCTGCGCTACTTCGCCAACACAGGCGGCCGAATGCCCTTCGAAACCCTGAAGAGCCTGCGCACGCTGCTGCCCAAGGCCAGGCCCTACCTCATGTACGGCCTCACCGAGGCCTTCCGCGCCACCTACCTGCCGCCGGAGGAAGTGGACCGCCGGCCCGATTCGATCGGCCGTGCCATTCCCAACAGCGAGATCCTCGTGCTGCGCCCCGACGGCACGCCGTGCGACGCAGGCGAACCCGGTGAGCTGGTGCAGCGTGGCGCACTGGTGGCCCAGGGCTACTGGAACGACCCCGAAAAGACGGCCGAGCGGTTCCGCCCGCTGCCCGGGCGCGAAGGCGGCCTCGTGTTGCCCGAGATCGCCGTGTTCTCCGGCGACACCGTGCGCCGCGACGAGGAAGGGTTCCTCTATTTCATCGGCCGGCGCGACGAGATGATCAAGTCGTCGGGCTACCGCATCAGCCCCAACGAGGTCGAGGAGGTGCTCTACGCCACGCAGCTGGTGGGCGAGTGCGCAGCCTTCGGCGTGCCCCATGCAACGCTCGGCGAGGCGGTGGTGGTGGTGGTCACCGCTCGCGACGGCGGCGCACTCGACATGGCCCGCCTGAGCGCGCTTTGCCGCGAGAAGCTGCCCGCCTACATGCTGCCCTCGCGCATCGAGGTGCGAGACGGGCCGCTGCCGCGCAATGCCAACGGCAAGATCGATCGCAAGCTGATCTCCACCGAGTTCCGTGAAGCCATGGAAGGCGCGCTCCAATGAGCGCGGCGCCCCGGCATCCTGCGATGGAGCGTTTCCCGGTGGCCGGCGGTGAGCTGACGGTCGGCTCGGTGCCGGTGTCGCTGCTCGCGGCGCGCGCAGGCCAGACACCGTTCTATGCCTATGACCGGCGCCTGCTGAAAGAGCGTGTCGAGCTGCTGCGCAGCGTGCTGCCGCGCGAGATCAGCCTGCACTACGCCATGAAGGCCAACCCGATGCCGGCGGTGGTGGGCTGCATGGCCCAATGGGTCGACGGCCTCGACGTCGCTTCCGGCGCGGAGCTGCGGGTCGCGCTCGACGCCGGCATGGACCCGCGCGAGATCAGCTTCGCCGGCCCCGGCAAGTCGGAGGTCGAGCTGGCGCAGGCGGTGGCCTCGGGCATCCTGCTCAACGTCGAGTCGATGCGTGAGATCCACCTACTGGCCGGCGTGGTGCAGCGCCTGGGCCGCAACGCGCGGGTCGCGGTGCGGGTGAATCCCGACTTCGAGCTCAAGTCATCGGGCATGAAGATGGGCGGCGGCCCGAAGCAGTTCGGCATCGATGCCGAGCTGGTGCCGCAGGCCCTGGCCGAGATCGGCCGCCTGGGGCTTGGCTTCGAGGGCTTCCACATCTTCTCCGGCTCGCAGAACCTCAAGGCCGAAGCCATCTGCGAAGCGCAGACCAAGGCGCTCGCGCTGGCCACCCGCCTGGCCGAAGCGGCCCCGTCGCCGGTGACCACGCTCAACCTGGGCGGGGGCTTCGGCATCCCGTATTTCCCCGGCGAGAAGCCGCTCGACCTGGAGCCGGTGGGTGCACACCTGCAAGGCATCGTCGAGGCGGCGAAGGCGCAGCTGCCGCAGGCCGAGCTGGTCATCGAACTGGGCCGCTTCCTGGTGGGCGAGGCGGGCGTGTACGTCTGCCGCGTGCTCGACCGGAAGGTGTCGCGCGGCGAGGTCTTCCTCGTTACCGACGGAGGCCTGCACCACCACCTGGCGGCCTCGGGCAACTTCGGCCAGGTGATCCGCAAGAACTATCCGGTCGACGTGGGCAACCGTGCCGGCTCGGCGCAGCGCGAACTTGCCTCGGTGGTGGGGCCGCTGTGCACGCCGCTCGACCTGCTGGCTGACCGCATGGACCTGCCGGTGGCCGGGCCGGGCGACCTGGTCGTGGTGTTCCAGTCCGGGGCCTATGGCTACACCGCCAGCCCGCAGCGCTTCCTGAGCCATCCGGCGCCGGTCGAAGTGCTGGTGTGACCTCGATTCCCCGCCATGAACCGGGCGTCGAGCCCGGCTCGTCAGGGTGCGTCGGCGATCTTGTTGCGCGAAATGATCAGCTCGTCATACCAGGTGTAGGCCACCGGATATGAGGTGCCGGCGCTCTTGCCGGTGTTGTAGGGCACGAGCCAGACCTTGCCGTAGCGCTGGTTCTCGCCGGCCGTGCCGGCGGTCACGTTGTACGGACCCCACTGGATCACCAGTTCCGAAGGCTTGCCTGCACGCTGCATCCACATGGTGATGTAGCTGCCCTGGAACTCGTCGCCCACGCGGGTGCCGAGCTTCACGTGGACCTGGAAGGTCATCCATTCGTTGGCCACGTAGCCGAAGCAGTTGCCGAGCGGCGAGAAGTAGCTGCTCGAGCTTTGCGAATAGAGGCAGTACGGCGCGCCGCGGCCGTTCTGGAGCTTGTAGTCGTACTGGCCGAAGGGCTGGTAGAAGCCGTCGTAGGCGGGGTGCGAGGCGGAACCCGAGCAGGAGTTGTACATCGCCGGGAAGCCTTCCTGGCGATAGTTGAACATCACGATCTCGAGGTCGGTGCAGGACGAGTACGTCTTGCCCGGCACGTCGCCGGTGCCGATGATCACCTGCTTGAAGCCGCCGCCGCCGGCGTACTGGTTGGCGATGAATTCCGGGCTGAAGCGCTGGCGCCACTGCACGTAGAACTCCTGGCCGCCACTGAACTGGGTGTTCAGGTCAGCCGAGAAGTTGGTGAAGTAGGCGCCCGAGGTGTCGGCACCCGACACGGCCGGAATGGTGAACTTGAGCGAGCTGGCGCCCGATGCCTTGACCGACGTGTCGCGCACGGCACGGGTGTAGTCCGACGTGCCGGAGGGCGGAATGATGCCGGCGTTGTAGCCGTAGGCGCCGTTCTGGCCGCCGCTGCCGGTGCTGAAGTCGGCATCGGCGTCGAAGCTCACGCACTTGACCACGCCTGCCTGCGAGCACCGCGTGGAGAAGTCCTGGGACGGCGAGGGCGCCGGCGTCGGGGTCGGTGAAGGCGTCGGGCTAGGCGGAGCCGGCGTGGGGCTGGGGGTCGGGCCGCCGGACACCGGCGGAGGCGGTGTGTCGCCATCGCTGCCGCCACAGGCAGCCAGCGACGCCACGGCAACGGTCAGCAGCGCAGCTGCCCACAGGCGGTTTTTCATCATGCTCTTCGTATGAGGCGCGCGGGCCTGCAGGCTCACGCTGGGGCAGGCCGCTTACTCGGCAGTCCTCAGGAACCAGAGGTTGCCGTCGTAGGTCGGGGCATACACCACGCCCTTGAGCTGCGGCACGTACAGGAAGCGGGACCACACGCCGTTGGTGGTGGCCGGTACCGCTCCGCCGCTGCTGGTGGACAGCTCGTCGACGTAGAAGGTCTGGGCGTTGATGCGATAGATGGTGCTGCCCGAGCCCTGCTTGCGCAGGAGGTAGGCGTCGAGCAAGGGGTCGTACACCATGCCGTTGCCGTCACCGGAGAGCGCGCTCGCGCCGGGACCCGTCAGCGTGACGGTCTGCGTGGTGTTGGTCGACAGGTTGTAGAAGCCGCGGTCGTTCGCATTGCCACCGAGCAGCAGGATGCGGTTGCGCTTGGTGTCCATTGCCGAGGCGGCGTACTGGCCGTACACCGCGGCGCTGTTCACCAGCGTCTGCCAGTTGTTGCTGGCATTGCTCCAGCGCATGACCTTCCAGCTGGCGAACATGTAGAGGTCGCCATTGGCCTTGTTCTCGGTGACGGCCGGGCAGGGGGTCGAACCGAGCTCGGAGGTTTCGTCCGGGTAAGTGCGGGCCGGATCCCAGTCGTTGGTGCCCAGGTTGAAGCCGTCGACGGTGCCGAGCATGTAGCCGTTGCCCCAGCGCGAGCCGCCCAGGATCATGACGCGGTTGCGGACCTGGTTGACGGTGGTGCCGTAGCGTCGGCGTAGTGGGTGCCGTTTTCGCGCACCTGGCTGGCGGGCGTGGCTGCACGCGGCTCCGTCCAACGGGGAACGTCGTCGGTCAGCTTGATGCGGTTGACCTCGTTGCCGGCGTAGTCGGTGTGCCCGCCGTTGGCCGCGGAATAGATGGAGCCGTCGCGGGTGTCGATCGCGAAGCCGTTCCAGGCGGTCACCTTGGATTGCGGACCGTAGCCCAGCCCGGGGTAGGTCTTGACCAGCATCGGGGCCGACGCCAGCGCGGAATTCGGGATCTGCTTCCACTCGCCCACGGCCATGCCCTTGCGCCACAGCGGCATCGAGCTCTCGGCAGGCGAAGGCGCCGGCGTCGGCACCGGGGTCGGTGCGGGCGTGGGGGCAGCCGTTGGAGCGGGAGTCGGCGCCGAGGTCGGCGCGGGCGTCGGTGTGGGCGCCTGCGTCGGGGCGGGCGTGGGGGTTGGCGCAGGGGTGGGCGTCGGGGCCAGGGTGGGTGTGGGCGTTACGCCGACGGGCGGGGGCGCATCACTGGCGGCATCTGCGCCGCCGCAGGCCTGCAATGCAGCCACGGCAGCGCTCAGAAGCGTCAAGGTACACAAACGATTCCCTGTCATGTTGTCCTGCCCAACGAATTGGTGGTGGGGCTCTTGGCCCGGAACGCCGCTTGCCGGCGCGAACGGGCCAGATCATCCCGTGTTCGGAGGGGCTACTTGTAACAGGACCACCCCAATGTCCGGGCGGCAGGTGACAAATGGTTGCAACTGCGCGTGGCAATCGCGAGAGTGTGTGAAGCGTTACACGCCAAGGACTTGGCTCAACCGGCCTGTTCGACGAAGCCGTGCGGGTTCGCCTCTTGCCAATGCCACGCGTCGGCGCACATCTGCGGCAGCCCCCGGCTGGCCGACCAGCCGAGCAGGCTGCGAGCCCGTGCCGGATCGGCGTAGCAGGCCGCCACGTCGCCGGGCCGCCGGCCCACGATCTGGTAGGGCACCCGGCGGCCACTGGCCGCTTCGAAGGCCTTCACGACGTCGAGCACGCTGTAGCCCTGGCCAGTGCCGAGGTTCACCGTGAGCGACTCGCCGCCGGCCAGCAGGTGGCGCAGCGCGGCGACGTGGCCCTCGGCCAGGTCCATGACGTGGATGTAGTCGCGCACGCCGGTGCCGTCGGGCGTGTCGTAGTCGCCGCCGAACACCTGCAGGTGGGCGCGCTTGCCGACCGCGACCTGGGTCACGTAGGGCATGAGGTTGTTGGGCACGCCGCGGGGGTCTTCGCCGATGGTGCCACTCGGGTGGGCCCCCACCGGATTGAAGTACCGAAGGTAAGCCACGCGCCAGGCCGGGTCGTTGCGCTCCACCTCGCGCAGCAGCTGCTCGCCCATCAGCTTGGTGGCGCCGTACGGATTGGTAGCGGCCAGCGGCGCGTCTTCGGTGATGGGCAGGCGTTCCGGCTGGCCGTACACCGTGGCCGAGGAGCTGAACACGAAGCGCGTGGCGCCATGCTCCTTCATCACCTGGGCCACGTTGATGAGTCCCCCGATGTTGTTGCGGAAGTACTCGATCGGCTTCTGGGTCGATTCGCCCACCGCCTTGTGCGCCGCGAAATGCACCACTGCGTCGATCGAATGGGCGGCGAAGACGCGCCGCATCGCCGGCGCATCGCAGACGTCGGCTTCCACGAACACCGGCTCACGCCCGGCCAGTGCAGCCAGGCGCCGCAGCACGAGCGGAGAACTGTTGGCGAAGTTGTCGACGCCGACCACTTCGTAGCCGGCGGCCTGCAGAGCAAGCCAGGTGTGCGAGCCGATGTAGCCGGTGGCGCCGGTGAGCAGGATGCAGGGCATGGAGGGAGTGATGGGCAGGGGAGTCGAATTCATTGTGGCAAACAAAGGTGGCGCGACCATGCCCTCCACACGAGGGGTAACAACCTCGGCTCCTACAATCGCGCCCACCATGCTCGACGACATCACCACCGCGCTGGGCCGTGCCGCCCTCGATCGCCTCACGCTGCTGATCAACCATGTGCTCGACGGCGAGCCGGCCGCCACCCAGCGCCTGCGCCCGCATGCCGGTCGCTGCATCGAGGTGGTGTGGCAGCAATGGCCGGCGCTCCTGCCGCGTCCGCCCCTGATGGTGTGGATGGTCACCCCGGCGGGGCTGCTCGAGCGGGTCGACCAGCCCGCCGGCACGGGCCTGAGCGTGGCGCTGCGCTTCGACGAGCTGCCGCGCTGGCTGGCCGCCGCCGCCCATAGCGGCGAACACCCGCCGATGGAGATCCACGGCGACGCCCAGTTCGCTGCCGACGTGAGCTGGCTGGCCGACAACGTGCGCTGGGACATCGAGGCCGACCTAGCGCGGGTGATCGGCGACGGGCCTGCCCACCAGATCGCACGCGTCGGCCGAGGGGCTCTCGAAGCGCTGCGGCGCTTCGTGGCCCGGCGCGGCAGTTGAAGGGCCCGGCGGTGGCCCATCTCCTGCGGCTCGTCTACATCGGCTTCATCTTCCTGCGCTACGGCCTGGACCAGCTGGCGCTGCACAGCCTGCGCCAGCCGTGGCTGCGGGTGCTGGCCCGCCTCGTCACCATCGGCCGCCGGCTCGACGCGCCGCGCGGCGAGCGCCTGCGCCGGGCACTGGAACGGTTGGGCCCCATCTTCGTGAAGTTCGGCCAGGTGCTGTCGACCCGCCGCGACCTGCTCCCTCCTGACCTCGCCGACGAGCTGGCCAGGCTGCAGGACCGCGTGCCGCCGTTCGAGGGCGCGCAGGCTGTGCGCATGGTGGAGCTGGCGTTCGGCCTGCCGCTGGCCGAGGTGTTCGAGAGCTTCGACACCGAGCCGGTCGCCAGTGCGTCGATCGCGCAGGTGCACTTCGCCGTGCTGAAGGACGGCCGCGAGGTGGCGGTGAAGGTGCTGCGGCCCGGCATGCTCAAGATCATCGACAACGACCTGGCGCTGCTGCGCACCGGCGCCGCCTGGATCGAGCGGGTGTCGGCCGACGCCCGCCGCCTGAAGCCGCGCGAAGTGGTGGCCGAGTTCGACAAGTACCTGCACGACGAGCTCGACCTGGTGCGCGAGGCTGCCAATGCGACGCAGCTGCGCCGCAACATGGAAGGGCTGCGCCTGGTCATGGTCCCCGAGATGATCTGGGAGCTGTGCACGCCCAACGTGCTGGTGATGGAGCGCATGAAGGGCGTGCCGATCAGCCAGCGCGCGCGCCTGGAGGCGGCTGGCGTCGACATCCCCAAGCTGGCGCGCGACGGCGTGACGATCTTCTTCACCCAGGTGTTCCGAGACGGCTTCTTCCATGCCGACATGCACCCGGGCAACATCCAGGTCAGTATCGAGCCGGCCACCTTCGGCCGCTACATCGCGCTGGACTTCGGGATCATCGGCACGCTCACCGAGTTCGACAAGGAATACCTGGCGCAGAACTTCATCGCCTTCTTCCGGCGCGACTACAAGCGGGTGGCCGAGCTGCACATCGAAAGCGGCTGGGTGCCGGCGGGCACGAGGGTCGACGAACTCGAAGGCGCGATCCGCGCCTGCTGCGAGCCGCACTTCGACCGGCCGCTGAAGGACATCTCGCTCGGCCAGGTGCTGCTGAGGCTGTTCCAGACGTCGCGCCGCTTCAACGTCGAGATCCAGCCGCAGCTCGTGCTGCTGCAGAAGACCTTGCTCAACGTCGAGGGTCTGGGCCGCCAGCTCGACCCGGAGCTCGACCTGTGGAGCACCGCCAAGCCCTTCCTGGAACGCTGGATGCACGAGCAGATCGGCTGGCGCGGCCTGGTCGAGCGGCTCAAGAACGAAGCGCCGCGCTACGCCAAGCTGCTGCCCGAGCTGCCCAGGCTGCTGCACGATGCCCTGCAGGCGCGCGCGCACCCGGTGCCACGGGGCCCCGACCCGCTGCTGGCCGCCTTGCTGCTCGAACAGCGACGCACCAACCGGCTGCTGCGGGCCCTGGTCTATGGCGGCCTGGGCTTCGTGCTGGGCTTCGCCGCCGTGCAGCTGTGGGGCCGCTTCCCGCTGTGGTGGCTCTGACGACAACCAGGGCCGGCCCCGGTTTTGCTTCGGCCCGATGTCGCGATAATCCCCGGTTACCGTTGGGAAAACGTCGTCCTTTTCTGAGCACCGAGGTCATGTCCGCATGAACACCACCCTGCTTGTCTTCGTCATCCTCTACCTGGTCGGCACCCTGGCCCTGGGCGTCTGGGCCGGCACCCGCATCAAGAGCACGGCCGACTTCGCGCTGGCCGGGCGCAGCCTGCCGCTGGTGATGATCATCACCACCACCTTCGCCACCTGGTTCGGCGCCGAAACCGTGATGGGCATCCCGGCCAAGTTCGTGCAGGGCGGGCTCAATGCCATCGTCGAAGACCCGTTCGGTGCCGGCACCTGCCTCATCCTGGTGGGCATGTTCTTCGCGGCCAGGCTTTACAAGATGAACCTGCTGACGATCGGCGACTTCTATCGCGAGCGTTTCGGCAAGGGCGTCGAGGTGTTCTGCTCGGTGGCCATCATCCTGAGCTACCTGGGGTGGGTGGCGGCGCAGATCACCGCCCTGGGCCTGGTGTTCAACGTGCTCTCGGCCGGCGAGATCTCCGAAACCACCGGCATGGTCGTGGGCACCATCGCCGTGCTCATCTACGTCGTGGTCGGCGGCTTCCTCGCGGTGGCCTGGACCGACTTCATCCAGATGATCGTGCTGGTGATCGGCCTGGCGGTGATCGCCATCTTCGCCAGCGACCTGGCCGGCGGCACGGGCAAGGTGGTCGAGGTGGCCACGTCGGCCAACCTGTTCAAGTTCTTTCCGGAGCCCTCGTTCAACGAGATCATGTTCTTCATCGCGGCGGCCATCACGATGATGCTGGGCAGCATCCCGCAGCAGGACGTGTTCCAGCGGGTGATGTCGGCCAAGGACGCCGACACCGCCAGCCGGGGCGCCATGATCGGCGGCTTCGCCTACATCCTGTTCGCCTTCGTGCCGATGTTCATCGTGTCGGCCGCGGTGGTGGTGATGGGCGACAGCGCGATGGAGCTGGCCAAGAACGACTACCAGAAGCTGCTGCCCAGCTTCATCATGACCCACATGCCGCTGGTGATGCAGATCCTGTTCTTCGGCGCGCTGCTGTCGGCCATCAAGAGCACGTCGTCCGCCACGCTGCTGGCACCGTCGACCAGCTTCGTCGAGAACATCCTGCGCAACCTCTATCCGAACATGACCGATCGGCAGCGCCTGCTTTCCATGCGCATCACGATCTTCCTGTTCTCGGTGATGGTGCTGGTCTACGCCATCGCGATGAAGGGCACGTCGATCTACGACCTGGTGTCGTCGGCCTACCAGGTCACGCTGGTCGGGGCCTTCGTGCCGCTGGTGATGGGGCTGTACTGGAAGCGCGCCACCACCCAGGGCGCAGTCCTGTCCATCGTGATGGGCATCGTCACCTGGCTGCTGTTCTTCCCGCAGGTCACCACCTGGGGCGAAAGCTTCCCGGGGCAGCTGGCCGGGCTGATCGCGGCGTTCGCCGGCATGCTGGCCGGCTCGCTGCTGCCGCAGCTGGTGCCCAACCATCACAACCGGGCGCCGCACCTGGCCTGAGCGTCATGGGCGGCGCGTGACTTCCTGCGCGCCGCTTGAAATGGCGCGCAGCCGTCCCGATCTGTGCCCACCTATAATTTCACCTTTTAAATCAAGGGCTTAGCCATGCCGATCTACGCATACCGCTGTGAGTCGTGCGGCCACGCGCAGGACGTGCTCCAGAAGATCTCCGACCCGGTGCTGACCGCCTGCCCCTCGTGCAAGGCCGAAAGCTTCAAGAAGCAGCTCACCGCCGCCGGGTTCCAGCTGAAGGGTTCGGGCTGGTACGTGACCGACTTCCGCAATGGCAGTTCGGGCAACAGCAGCAGCACGAGCGGCAGCAGCGGCTCGGCCGCCAAGCCCGCCGACGCGCCGGCGCCAGCCCCCGCGGCCAGCGCCGACGGTGGCGGTGGCAGCACCACCTCGAGCGGCGGCGGCACGGCTTGCGGCGGTTCCTGTGCCTGCCACTGAGCCCGGCAGCTCCCAAGGACATCAGTGAAGAAATACATCATCGCCGGCCTGCTGGTCTGGCTGCCGCTGGCGATCACCATCTGGGTGCTGAGCTGGGTCCTGGGCCTGGCCGACGGTGTGTTCGACGGGCTGCTGCGCGTGCTGCAGGCGGTGCTGCCGGCCGGTGCCGCGCCTGCGCTCGAGCGCCTGCAGCGCGTGCCCGGCCTGGGTGCGGTGCTGGTGCTGCTGGGCATGCTGCTCACCGGCATGTTCGTCACCAACATGTTCGGCCAGTGGTGGCTCGTGCGCTGGAACCGGCTGCTCAACAACATCCCGATCGTCAAGTCGGTCTACAGCTCGGTGAAGCAGGTGAGCGACACCTTGTTCTCCAGCAGCGGGCAGGCGTTTCGCGAGGCGGTGCTCGTCCAGTACCCGCGCAACGGCTCCTGGACCATTGCCTTCGTCACTGGCCGCCCCGGGGGGGAGGTGGCAAACTACCTGCACGCCGAGGACTACCTCAGCCTCTACGTCCCCACCACCCCCAACCCCACGTCCGGCTTCTTCCTCATGGTTCCGCGCGCCGATGTCATCAAGCTCGACATGAGCGTGGACGAAGCGCTGAAGTACATCATCTCGATGGGCGTGGTGGCGCCGCGCTACGAGCCGCCCCCGCCGGCGCTGGAGCCGGTGGCCGCCCAGGCCGACGGGCGAAATCTCGGGGGCTGAACGCCCGGCACGCGTTCAGTCCTGAGGGCTTGCGAAACAGCTCCCGGCGCGCCGCACACAATCGACCGCTCGACGCTTCTGCCTCACTCGAAGCGCGGGCCCCATCAAAAGAATTCCTGGAGTGATCCCGATGCGAACCACCTACTGCGGCCTCGTCAGCGAAACGCTGATGGGCGAAACCGTCACCCTCATGGGCTGGGCCCACCGCCGCCGCGACCATGGCGGCGTGATCTTCATCGACCTGCGCGACCGTGAAGGCCTGGTGCAGGTCGTCTGCGACCCCGACCGTCCCGAGATGTTCAAGACGGCCGAGGGCGTGCGCAACGAGTTCGTGCTCAAGGTGGTCGGCAAGGTGCGCCCGCGCCCGGCCGGCACCGAAAACGCCAACCTCACCAGCGGCAAGATCGAAGTGCTGTGCCATGAGCTCGAGGTGCTCAACGCCAGCGTGACGCCGCCGTTCCAGCTCGACGACGAGAACCTGTCGGAAACCACGCGGCTCACGCACCGCGTGCTGGACCTGCGCCGCCCGTACATGCAGAAGAACCTCATGCTGCGCTACCGCGTGGCCATGGAGGTGCGCAAGTTCCTCGACGCCAACGGCTTCGTCGACATCGAGACGCCCATGCTCACCAAGAGCACGCCCGAGGGCGCGCGCGACTACCTCGTGCCCAGCCGCGTGCACGACGGCCACTTCTTCGCGCTGCCGCAGAGCCCGCAGCTGTTCAAGCAGCTGCTCATGGTGGCCGGCTTCGACCGCTACTACCAGATCACCAAGTGCTTCCGCGACGAGGACCTGCGCGCCGACCGCCAGCCCGAGTTCACCCAGATCGACATCGAGACCAGCTTCCTCGGTGAAGAGGAGATCCGTGGCCTCACCGAGGGCATGATCCGCATGGTGTTCCGCAACGTGATGGGCGTGGAGCTGCCCGGCTACCCGGTGATGAAGTACGCCGACGCGATGCACAAGTACGGCTCCGACAAGCCGGACCTGCGCGTCAAGCTCGAGTTCACCGAACTCACCGACGTCATGAAGGACGTCGACTTCAAGGTGTTCTCGACGCCGGCCACCATGAAGGGCGGCCGCGTGGCCGCCCTGCGCGTGCCCGGCGGCGGCGAGATGAGCCGCGGCGAGATCGACGGCTACACCGAGTTCGTCAAGATCTACGGCGCCAAGGGCCTGGCCTGGGTCAAGGTCAACGACGCGGCCAAGGGCCGCGAGGGCCTGCAGAGCCCCATCGTGAAGAACCTGCACGATGCGGCCATCGCCGAGATCCTGGCGCGCACCGGCGCGTGCAACGGCGACCTCATCTTCTTCGGCGCCGACAAGGCCAAGGTGGTGAACGACGCACTGGGCGCCCTGCGCGTGAAGGTGGGCCACAGCGAGTTCGGCCGCGCCAACGGCCTCTTCGAGGACAAGTGGGCGCCGCTGTGGGTGGTGGACTTCCCGATGTTCGAGTACGACGAGGACGAGGGCCGCTGGAACGCGGTGCACCACCCGTTCACCGCGCCCAAGGACGGGCACGAGGACCTGATGGACACCGCGCCCGACCAGTGCATCGCCAAGGCCTACGACATGGTGCTCAACGGCTGGGAGCTCGGCGGCGGTTCGGTGCGCATCCACCGCGCCGAAGTGCAGAGCAAGGTGTTCTCGGCGCTCAAGATCGGTCCCGAGGAGGCGCAGCTCAAGTTCGGCTTCCTGCTCGACGCGCTGCAGTACGGCGCGCCGCCGCACGGCGGCCTGGCCTTCGGCCTGGACCGTCTGGTCACGTTGATGACCAAGGCCGAGTCCATCCGCGACGTGATCGCCTTCCCGAAGACCCAGCGCGCCCAGTGCCTGCTGACGCATGCGCCGAGCCCGGTCGACGAGAAGCAGCTGCGCGAGCTGCACATCCGCCTGCGCAATCCCCAAGGGGTGGGGGGCGCGGCCTGACGGAAGCCACCGCGGCGCTGGCATCATCCGCCGGCGCTCGCTGCCTCCCACCGAAAGGGCTGCCGGGTGCAGCCCTTTTTCCTGGGAGAGGAATCATGCGCATGCGTCACCTTGTCGTTCCCGCCGCCGTGGTGCTGGCTGCCGTGCTGCAGGCCGGCTGCGGCGAGAAGAAGACCGAGCTGGGCGAGGGCGGCTCGGTGGTCTCGGGTTCCGCCGGCCCGGCCGGTGCGCAGGCCGCCTCGAAGGACCTGGTGCGCTGCGACGGGCCGGTGGCCACGCTGGCGCTGGCCGAGAACCCCAACGGCTACACCATGACCAACAGCTACCAGCTGCCCGCCTCGCCGGTGCCGCTGGTCAAGCTGATCGCACAGCAAAGCGGCTGCTTCCGCGTGGTCGATCGGGCCGCCGGGCTGCGCAGCACGCTCCAGGAACAGGAACTCAAGGAATCCGGCGTGCTGCGAAAGCAGGGCAACACGGTGGCCAAGGGCAAGGGCTACGAGGCGCAGTACACGCTGGTGCCCAGCCTCACCTTCAGCGAGCAGGACGCAGGCCGGGGGCTGGGCGGCGTGATCGCCATGATCCCGGTCCTGCGCGACATCGCCGGCCTGGCCGGCGTGGTGGAGCAGGTGAAGTTCAAGGAAGCGCAGGTGGCCCTGCTGCTCACCGACAACGAAACCACCGAACAGCTGGCCGCGGCCACCGGCTCGGCCAAGACCACCGACCTGGGCGTGGGCGGCCTCGTGCTCGGCAAGCTGGGCGGCGCCGGCGGCGTGGGCTGGAGCAACACCAACGAAGGCAAGGTGATCGCCGCGGCCTTTTTCGATGCGCACAACAAGCTCGTCACGCAGGTGCGCCAGCTGCAGGCCAAGGAGCTGCCGCCGGCGGTGGCGGTCAAGCCCTGAGGCTTGCGACGGCAAAGGACCCATGCGCCCGCCCAAGATCCCCGAATCCGTGCTGGTGGTGATCCACACCGCCGAGCTCGAGGTGCTGCTCATCGAGCGTGCCGACAGGCCGGGCTACTGGCAGAGCGTCACCGGCTCGAAGGACCGCATCGACGAGCCGCTGACTGAAACCGCGGTGCGCGAAGTGCTCGAGGAAACCGGCATCCGCGTCGGCAGCGCCGAGGTGCCGCTGGACCGGCTGCGCGACTGGCAGCTGTCGAACGTCTACGAGATCTATCCGGTGTGGCGCCATCGCTATGCCGAGGGCGTGACCCACAACACCGAGCATGTGTTCGGCCTGCGGGTGCCGCGCGACATCCCCGTCGTGCTGGCGCCGCGCGAGCACCTGCAGCATGTGTGGCTGCCCTACCGGGAAGCGGCCGACCGGTGCTTCTCGCCGTCGAATGCCGAGGCGGTGCTGCAGCTGCCCAACTTCCTGTCGTCCGACAGCTGAGCCCGGCCGGAATCGGCGAAGATCGCGCCTGGCTCCCATTCGCGTTGACCGGCCCCAGTCGCTCGCAGGCCATGAATCCCCTCCATTCGTCGCTGCTGCCGCCCTCCGACCACACGTCCACGCTGCTGCGTGTGGCCACCTACAACATCCACAAGGGCGTGCGCGGTGTCGGGCCGGGCAAGCGGCTGGAGATCCACAACCTGGGGCTGGGCGTCGAGGCGCTCGACGCCGACCTCGTGTTCCTGCAGGAAGTGCGCAGCTTCCACCACCGCGATGCGCGGCAGTTCGACCGCACCTCGTTCGGCTGGCCCAAGGTCGGCCAGGCCGAATACCTCGCCCCTGAAGGCTACGAGGTGGCCTACCGCACCAACGCCTTCACCCGCGGCGGCGAACACGGCAACGCGCTGCTGTCGCGCTGGCCGGTGGGCGACATCGGCCACTTCGACGTGTCCGACCACCGCTTCGAGCAGCGCGGCCTGCTGCACGTGCCGGTGCAGTGGCACGGTGTCGAGATCCACGCCATCGTGTGCCACTTCGGGCTCATCCATTCGAGCCGGGTGCGCCAGGCCGACCGGCTGGCGGCCTATATCAAGGCCAACGTGCCCAAGCGCGCGCCGCTCATCGTGGCCGGCGACTTCAACGACTGGGGCGAAAAGCTCGACGGGCCGATGAAGCTGAACGGCCTGCACCGCGCCACCGCCCCCGACGGCCACCGGCCGCTCACCTACCCGTCGCGGGTGCCGGTGTTTTCGCTCGACCGCGTCTACACCCGCGGGCTGCGCTGCGTTTCCACCTTCGTGCCGCGCGGCAACGCGTGGGCGCGCATGTCGGACCACCTGCCGCTGGTGGCCGAGCTCGACCTCGCATGAGGCAGGGGTGTCGATGAGTTCGACGGGCCCGCGCGACGACGAGGAGCCCGCCCCGTCGGCCTTGTCCTGGTACGTGATGCCGCGCGCCGTGTTCACCGGCGGCAACGAGGTCGCGCTGCTGCGCGGCGGTGACGAGCTGTTCGCCGCCATGGGTCGCGCCATCGTGTCGGCGCGCCACGAGATCTGGCTGGCCACCTACATCTTCAATGACGACCCCACGGCCATGGCCATGGTGCAGGCCCTGCTGGCCGCCGCGGCCCGCGGCGTGCGCGTGCGGGTGGTGATCGACGGTTTCGGCTCGATGCGCTCGCTGCCGGCGGTGCTCAACAGCCTGCGCGAGGGTGGTGTCGGCGTCGCGGTGTTCCGCCCGGTACACGGCTGGTGGAGCTGGCTGCTGCCCGGGCAGCTGCGGCGGCTGCACCAGAAGCTGTGCGTGGTGGACGGCGACGTCGGCTTCGTGGGCGGCATCAACATCATCGACGACCGCTACGACCTGCGCCACGGCTGGAGCGAGACGCCGCGGCTCGATTACGCGGTGCGGGTGCGCGGCCCGGTCGTCGCGCCCATCGAGCAGACGGCCCGCGCGATGTGGTCGCGCGCCTGGTTCGGCCGCGACTGGCGCGACGAGATCCGCGCGCTCGCCCGCAGCGCCAAGCCGGTGGCGCGTGCCCGGCGGCTGCTGCGCAGGCTGCGGGCGGCTCGGTGGCGCGACCTGCCGCCGGGCGCCGGCGACACGCGGCCCATGCGCACCGCCTTCGTCGTGCGCGACAACCTGCGCCAGCGTCGCACCATCGAGCGCAGCTACATCGACGCCATCCGCAGCGCCCGCGCCCGGGTCGACCTCGTGTCGCCGTACTTCTACCCCGGCCAGGCCTTCCGGCGTGCCTTGCGCAGCGCCGCCCGGCGCGGCGTGCGCGTGCGGCTGCTGCTGCAGGGCCAGTGGGACTACCGCTTCGCCGCCGTCGCCGCGCAGGCGCTGTATGCCGAGCTGCTGGGCCATGGGGTGCACATCTACGAATACACGCCGGCCTTCCTGCATGCCAAGGTGGCACTCGTCGACAAGGAGTGGGCCACCGTGGGCAGCTCCAACATCGACCCCCTGTCGCTGCTGGTCAACCTCGAAGCCAACGTGGTGGTGCGCGACCGCGGCTTCGTCGCGCGCCTGGGCGAAGAGATCGACACCGCCATCGCGGCCTCGCGTGAAGTCACCCTCACCGACGTGGGCGTGCGCCTGGGCCTGCTGCACCGCGGCTTCGTGGCCTGGTGCGCCCGGGTGTACCTGCGCGTGGCCGGCGCCACCGGGCGGTATTGATGGACCACCCACCCGGTTGTTGCCATGCCTGAGATCGACCTCGTGGTCGAGCGTCCGCAGGGACTCTACTGTCCGGCGGGCGACTTCCACATCGACCCGTGGCAGCCGGTGTCGCGCGCGGTGATCACCCATGCGCATGCCGACCATGCGCGTGTCGGCCATGGGCACTACCTCGCGTCGGCCCAGAGCGAAGGCGTGTTGCGGGCCCGCCTGGGCGGGGACATCACGCTGCAGGTGCTGGCCTGGGGCGAGTCGATCGAGCACAACGGCGTGCGCATCAGCCTGCATCCGGCGGGCCATGTGCTCGGCTCGGCCCAGGTGCGGCTCGAGCATGCGGGCCGCGTGTGGGTGGTGTCGGGCGACTACAAGCTCGAGATCGATGCGACCTGCACGCCGTTCGAGCCGGTGCGCTGCGACTGCTTCATCACCGAATCGACCTTCGGCCTGCCGATCTACCGCTGGCAGCCGCAGGCCGAGGTGTTCGGCGACATCAACGCCTGGTGGCGCGCCAATGCGGCCGCCGGCCGGCCCAGCCTCCTGATGGGCTACAGCTTCGGCAAGGCGCAGCGCATCCTGGCCGGCATCGACCCGGACATCGGCCCGATCGTCGTGCATGGCGCGGTGGAGCCGTTGAACCGCGCCTACCGGCAGGCCGGCGTGGCCTTGCCGCCCACGCGGCTGGCGAGCGAGGTCACCGACAAGGCGCTCTTCAAGACGGCGCTGGTGGTGGCGCCGCCCAGCGTGCACGGCAGCCCGTGGACGCGCCGCTTCGCCGATGCGAGCGATGCCTTCGCCAGCGGCTGGATGCGACTGCGCGGCGCGCGGCGTCGCCGCGGCGTGGACCGCGGCTTCGTGCTGAGCGACCATGCCGACTGGCCGGGGCTCATGCAGGCCATACGCCACAGCGGTGCCGAGCGGGTGATCGTCACCCACGGCTACGAGGCCGTGATGGTGCGCTGGCTGCAGCAGCAGGGCCTGCAGGCAGGCGCGTTTCGCACCGAATACGGCGACGAGGCACTGGAGCAGCTGGCTGCCGACCCGGCACCGGCTGACCCGGCCGACTAGCATTCGGCGCACAATGCCCCGGCCCTTATCGGGGCGTCCTCGTCGATTCCTTTGCCCATCCGCCAGGGAGACCTGCTTGAACACCATGCTTTCCCGTGCCGCAGCCCGCGGCGTCGTTGCCTTCACCTTGCTGGCCGCCGGCGCCGCCGCATTCGCGCAGGCCAGCGCCCCCGCACCCGCCAAGCCCGGCAGCTACAGCGGCCTGGGGGCCGGCTCGGTGCCCGCCGAAGTGCTGGCGCGTTTCCGGCCTGCCGCCTTGCCCGAAGCGATCTCGCAGCGCATCCAGTCGCTGCTCGACCTGCGGGCCCCGGGCGCGGGCGTGCTGTCGCCCGACGGCAAGCGCCTGTTCTTCACCTGGCGCGTCACCGGGGTCGACCAGGTCTGGCGCCTCGACGGACCGTCCAGCTTCCCGCAGCAGCTCACCGGCGGCGAGGACCGCACCACCGTGCAGGCCGTGTCGCCCGACGGGCGCTGGGTGGCGCTAGAGCGCGACCGCAAGGGTGAAGAGAACCCGGGCGTGTACCTGCAGGCCGCCGATGGCGGGCCGCTGCGGGAGGTGCAGCACAAGCGCGGCGTGCAGACCGAGTTCCAGGGCTTCTCTCGCGACGGCCGTGCGCTGTACTACGTGGCCAACGACGTGCGACCCGACTCCTATGCGCTGTACCGGCACGACATTGCAAGCGGCCGCAGCGAACGGCTGCTCGATGCGCAAGGCTTCTGGCGGGTCGGCGAAGTCGGTCCGGCCGGCAGGCTGCTGCTCGTCAAGGTGCCCGGGTCGCAGGCGCGCGAGTGGTTCGTGTTCGACGAAGCGACACGGCAGCTCACGCCGGTCATCGGCCAGGGCGAAACCGAGATCTACACCGTGGCCTTCGGTGTACGCGACGGCGAGTACTTCGTCGCCACGCCCAAGCTCACCGGCGTAAGCCGGCTGTACCGCTTGCGTGCCGGCGGCGAGCTGCAGCCGCTGGCGGCCGGCGAATCGTCGCAATGGGAAGTCGAAAGCTTCAAGCTCGACGAGGCACGCGAGCGCCTGTACGTGTCGGTCAACGAAGCCGGCTACACGCGTTCGAAGGCGTATGACGCACGCACCGGCAAGCCGCTGGCGCTGCCGTGGCCGAGCGGCGCCGAGCACGAGCTGATCGGCAGCACCACGCCCAACGGCCGCTGGCTGGTGCTGGGCGCGGGCCTGCCGGACCGGCCGCGCGAGAGCTTCGTGTGGGACTGGAAGACCCGCCAGCTCACCCGCTGGGTCGTTCCCTCGGTGCCCGAGCTGGACAGCAAGGCCTTCGTGGCGGCCAGGCTCGAAAGCTATCCGGCACGCGACGGCACCCAGATCCCGATGTTCGTGCGGCGCAGCGCGCAGTGCGCGGCAGCCGCCACGCCCTGCCCGGTGATCGTGCACTTCCATGGCGGCCCCGAAGCGCAGACGCGGCCGGGCTTCTCGCCGATCTGGCAGCTCTTCATCGATGCCGGCTTCGTGGTCGCCGAACCCAACGTGCGCGGCTCGTCCGGCTACGGCAAGGCCTGGCTCGATGCCGACAACGGGCCGAAGCGCCTGCAGGTCGTCACCGACATCGAAGACGCGGCGCTGCACATCCGCCGCGCCTGGGCCAAGGGCGGCGTCGCGCCCAAGGTCGGCGTCTACGGCGGCAGCTACGGCGGCTATTCGGTGCTGTATGCGATGACGCGCTTCGCCGGGGCCTACGACGCGGGCGTGTCCAACGTCGGCATTGCCAACCTGCTCACCTTCCTGGAAAACACCGCGCCGTATCGCCGCGCGCTGCGCATCACCGAATACGGCGACCCGCTGAAGGACCGCGAGGCGCTGATCCAGCTGTCGCCCACGACCCACGTGGCGCAGCTGAAGGCTCCGCTGCTCATCGTGCAAGGCGCCAACGACCCCCGCGTGCCGGTGGGCGAGTCGCTGCTGATGCACGAGGCCGCCGTCTCGCGCGGCGTGCCGGTGGAGCTGATGATCTTTGCCGACGAAGGCCACGGCGCATCGAGCCGCGGCAACCAGGCCCTGCAATTCGGCCATGCGCTGCGCTTTTTCCAGCAGCACCTCAAGGGAGCCGGCACCGCGCTGGCGACCAGCGGCAAGGTGGAATGACGCAGGGCCGGCACGCCATCATGGCTTCCGCGCTTGCCGCCGCCGCTGCCAGGCTCAGCACGACCTACGCGCCCGGTGTGTGGATCGGCGCGGTGCGCCGGGCCTTCGACGCCGATGCCCATGGACATCACCCGCCGCACTTCCTCGTGGCGCTGTGGGAGCCGCTGCCGGCAGGGCAGCCGCTGCTGCCGCGCTGGCCGGCGGTGGCTGCGATCGCCTCGCCCGATGCGAATGCCGCGCTGCTCGAACTGGTGCGACACCTGCCGGCCGGCGCCCGGGTGTGGCTGTGCGACACGGTGGTCGACTGGGCCCTGATCAGCGAGATCGTCCTGCGAAGCGACCGCAACCTGGAGCCGCATCACCGCGCCGGGCTGGCGGCCTTCGCCCAGGGCTGCCGCGACGCCGATGCCTCGCGCATCGAGCGCGAGTACACCGACCGCGAGCCGGGCTTCGAGCGCTTCCGCGACGGGCTGCTCGGGCCCGACCCCGGCCACTGAACGCAACGCGTCAGGCGGAAGGATCCTTGCCGCGCGTGCGCGTCACGCCGGTCACGATGCCCAGGCCGATGAGGATGACGGCGGCGATGCCGACGTAGAGGCTGGGCACGCCCATCTCCACCAAGGCCCAGGCCACGCCTCCAACGAAGATGGCAAAGCCGATCAAATACAGTGCGAACGACATGCGGGTCTCCTGCATCCGGCGCGCGTCATGCTGCCGCGCCGCCTCTTCGCATGTGGGCAAGCACCGTTCCGGCGGGCCCCTGTGCTGCGGCAGATGAAACGCTTTTCACACCTGTACACCGAGCTCGACGCCACCACCTCCACCAACGACAAGGTGGCGGCGCTGCAGCGCTACTTCGCGAGCGCGGCGGCTGAAGACGCTGCCTGGGCGGTGTACTTCCTCGCCGGCGGCAAGCCGCGCCAGGTGGTGCCGACCGCCGTGCTGCGCGGGCTCGCCTGCCAGGCCGCAGGCATCGACGACTGGCTGTTCGAAGAGAGCTACCAGGCCGTGGGCGACCTCGCCGAGACGATTGCCCATGTGCTGCCGCCGCCCGAGGGCGACAGCGACGAAGGCCTGGCCGCCTGGATCGAGCAACGGCTGCTGCCGCTGCGCGGCACCTCGCCGCAGGAACAGGCCGAGGCCATCGTGCGCTACTGGAACGAGCTCGACTGGCACGGCCGCTTCCTGCTCACCAAGCTCATCGGCGGCGGCTTCCGGGTGGGCGTGAGCCGGCTGCTGGTGGTGCGTGCGCTCGCAGCGCATGCCGGGCTCGACGCCAAGATCGTGGCCCAGCGCATGATGGGCTACACCGACGGCAAGGCGGCGCCCGGCCCGCAACGCTATCTCGCGCTGCTGTCGCACGAAGCCGACCTGGAGCGCGACGCCGGCCAGCCGTATCCGTTCTTCCTCGCCCACCAGCTCGAATCCATGGCGCCGGATGCCATGGCCGCCAAGCTGGGCGACGCGGCCGGCTGGCTGGTGGAATGGAAGTACGACGGCATCCGCGCGCAGCTGGTCAAGCGGGGCGGCCAGGTGTGGGTGTGGTCGCGCGGCGAGGAGCTGGTGACCGAACGCTTTCCCGAGGTGGTGGCGCTCGGCGCGGCGCTGCCCAACGGCACGGTGCTCGACGGCGAGATCCTCGTGTGGAAGGACGACAGGCCCGCGCCGTTTGCCCTGCTGCAGCAGCGCATCGGCCGCAAGACGCTCACGAAGAAGGTGCTGGCCGATGCGCCGGTCACCTTCATGGCCTACGACGTGCTGGAGTGGCAGGGCGTCGACGTGCGCGGCATGCCGCAGCGCGAGCGCCGGTCCCTGCTCGAAGGCATCGTGGCCGGCGCGAGCCCCATGCCGGTCTCGCCGCTGCAGCAGCGCGCGGGCGGCTGGGCGGAGCTCGCCGCCTTGCGCGAGGAATCTCGCGAGCGAGGAGTCGAAGGCTTCATGCTCAAGCACCATGCGGCGGGCTATGGCGTGGGCCGCACCAAGGCGGAAGGCACCTGGTGGAAGTGGAAGATCGACCCGATGAGCGTGGACTGCGTGCTCATCTATGCACAGCGCGGCCATGGCCGGCGCGCCAGCCTCTACACCGACTACACCTTCGCGGTGTGGAGCCGTACGCCGCGCGACGAAGCCGAGGCGGCCGAGGTGGTGGCGGCCATTGAACGGCGTGACCCGCCCGCGCCTGGCGCGCTGCAGCTGGTGCCCTTCGCCAAGGCCTATTCGGGCCTCACCGACGAGGAATTCCGCGAGATCGACCGCGTGATCCGCAACACCACGCTCGAGAAATTCGGCCCGGTGCGCAGCCTGAAACCCACCCTCGTGTTCGAGCTGGGCTTCGAGGGCATCAACCGCAGCAGCCGCCACAAGAGCGGCATCGCGGTCAGGTTCCCGCGCATGCTGCGCATCCGCCACGACAAGCCGCTGCACGAGGCCGACACGCTCGCGAGCCTGGAGGCATTGATCACCTCGGGAGCGCCGCTCACTGCAGGCCCTGCCACGCGGTGAAGGCCGCGGTGCCGATCAGCAGCACGGCCACCACCCGCAGCATCAGCCGCTGCGATCCGGCGTCCGATTCCAGCCAGCGACGGCTGCGTGCCGCCAGCAGGGCGAGCGAACCGTAGACGCCGGCCTGGGTGGCGGCGGTGATGACGGCGAGCGCTGCCGCCTGCCACCATACCGAGCCGCGCTCGGGGTGCACGAACTGCGGCACCACCGCCAGCGTGAACAGGTAGGCCTTCGGATTGAGCAGGCTGGTCAGCATGGCCCCGCGGAACGCGCTGGCCGGCGATGCCTGCGCCGGCGAGCCCAGCTCCAGCGCACCGGCCGGAGCGCGCCACAGGCTGACGCCGATCCAGGCCACGTACAGGGCACCGGCCAGCAGCATGAAGGTGAAGAGCCCGGGCACGAGCTGCAGCACCAGCGCCACGCCGAGCACGCCCATCGCCATGTGGCACAGGCCGCCGGCCATCGTGCCCACCACCGCGGCCATGCCGGCGCGCCGCCCGCCGGCGAGCGTGTTGCCCAGCACGAAGGCCATGTCCATGCCGGGCAGCACGATGATGCCGAACACCAGCGCAAAGTAGACGGCCAGTTCGCCTGCCTGCATGGGTCACCTCGAAACGTTCAGTGGAGAGGGTTCGCAGCGTAGGACCGATATAGGGCGGATCGAGTCCTATATCGAACTAGACTGCGACGCATGGCTGCCACCCCGACCACCCGCGTCCTTGCCGTGCTGGAGCTGCTCCAGGCGCGCGGCACGGTCGAGGGTGCGCTGCTGGCCGAACGGCTGCAGGTGGACCGGCGCACCGTGCGGCGCTACATCGCCGCGCTCGCCGGGCTGGGCATCCCCATCGAGGCGGAGCGCGGCCGCTACGGCGGCTACCGGCTGATGCCGGGCTTCCGCCTGCCGCCGCTGATGTTCACCGACGACGAGGCGCTCGCGCTCACCATCGGCCTCGCCGCCGCGCGCCATCTGGGCCTGGCCGAAGCCGCGCCGGCGGTGGCCAGCGCGCAGTCCAAGCTCGAACGGGTCACGCCCCCGGCCCTCAAGCGCCGCATCCGCGCCGTGAGCGAGACGATCGCACTCGACCTGGCCCGCGCGCCGGCCGCCAACAACGCCGCGCTGGTGACGCTCGGCGCCGCGGCGCTGGCGCAGCAGCGCGTGGCCCTGCGCTACCGGTCGGCGCAGCAGGAGGCCTCGTCGCGCGAGTTCGATCCCTACGGCCTGGGCTACCGCGGCGGGCGCTGGTACGCGGTGGGCCATTGCCACCTGCGCGGCGGCCTGCGCTCGTTCCGGCTCGACCGCATCGAATCGGTGGAGCCGGTGCCGGCGAGCTTCCTGCGGCCCGAAGGCTTCGATGTGCTGGCCCACCTCGCCGAGTCCCTCGCCACGCTGCCGCGTGCGTTTGCGGTGGAGGTGCTGCTGGCCGCCCCCATCGAGAAGGCCCGCGCCGAGCTGTTCGCCGCCTTCGGCGTGCTGGAGGCCTTGCCCGAAGGCGGCGTGCTGCTGCGCACCCAGGCCGACTCGCTCGACTGGGTGGCGCGCGAGCTGGCGCGCCTGCCGTTCGGCTTCGAAGTGCGCAAGCCGCGTGCGCTCAAGGACGCCATGGCGGCGCATGCGCGGCGGCTGCTTGCAGCCGCAACGGCAGCGGGGTGAAGCCTGGCCCGGCCTGTGCTACAAGACCAGCCAGGACCGACAACAACACCTCATGCTGCACCTGCTGAACCTGCTGGCCGCGATTGCCCTGCTCGTGTGGGGCACGCAGATCGTGCGCACCGGCATCCTGCGGGTCTTCGGCGAGAACCTGCGTCACGTCCTGGCCAGGAGCACCAGCAACCGGTTCTCTGCGCTGCTGGCCGGCATGGGCGTTGCGAGCCTGGTGCAGTCGGCCACCGCCACCTGCCTGATCGTGTCGTCGTTCGTCGGCAAGGGGCTGGTGGCCACCGCGGCCGCGCTGGTGGTGATGCTCGGCGCCGACGTGGGCACGGCGCTCATGGCGGTGGTGTTCTCGTTCGACCTGTCGTGGCTGTCGCCGCTGCTGCTGTTCTCGGGCGTGGTGATGTACATCTCGCGCGAGAAGACCACCGTCGGTCGCCTGGGCCGGGTGGCCATCGGCCTCGGGCTCATCACGCTGGCCCTCCAGCTCATCGTCGAAACGACCCGGCCGCTCACCCAGTCGCCGGTGCTGCGCGAGATCATCGTGGCGCTGCCCAACGAGATCTCGCTCGACATCCTGCTGGGGGCGCTGCTCACCGTGATGGCCTATTCGAGCCTGGCCATCGTGCTGCTGACGGCCACGCTGGCCTCCCAGGGGCTGGTGCCGGTGACGGTGGCGCTCGGCCTCGTGCTGGGCGCCAACCTGGGCAGCGGCTTCCTGGCCATGCTGTCCACCGCGCGGGCCGACGTGGCCACGCGCCGCCTGCCGGTGGGCAACCTGCTGTTCAAGCTGGGCGGCTGCGCCATCGCGATCCCGCTGCTGCCGCAGGCCCATGTGCTGCTGCAGGACTACGTGCACGTGGTGCAGCAGCAGGTGGTGCTGTTCCACCTCGGCTTCAACATCCTGCTGGCGCTGGTGTTCGCAGGATTCACCGGCCCGCTGGCCAGGGCGCTCGAACGCTGGCTGGTGGCGCCCTCTGCTCCCCCGGGCAGCACCCGGCCGCAACACCTCGACAAGCTGGCGCTGGCCACGCCCTCGCTGGCCATCTCGTGCGCGGCCCGCGAGGCGCTGCACCAGGCCGACGTGGTGGAGACCATGCTGCGCGGCATCCTGCCGGTCATCCGCAACAACGACCTCGTGCTCGCCGAGCAGCTGCGCGACATGGACGACACGGTGGACGACCTGTACTCGGCCATCAAGTTCTACCTGACCCAGGTGTCGCGCGAGGCGCTGTCCGAAAAGGAAAGCCGGCGCTGGGCCGACATCATCTCCTTCACCATCAACATGGAGCAGATCGGCGACATCATCGAGCGGGTGCTCGAGGACGTGGAGGACAAGAAGATCCGCAAGAACCGGCGCTTCTCCGAGGCCGGCATGGGCGAGATCGCCGACCTGCACGAACGCCTGGTGTCCAACCTGCGGCTGGGCATGAGCGTCTTCCTGCACGGCAACGTGCGCGATGCGCGGCGCCTGCTCGAAGAAAAGGCCCAGTTCCGCGACCTCGAGTACCGCTACGCCAACACCCACATCGCGCGCCTGCGCGACAACACGGCCGAAAGCATCGAGACCAGCTCGCTGCACCTGGACCTCATCAGCGACCTCAAGCGCATCAACTCGCACATCTGCTCGATCGCCTACCCGATCCTCGAATCGGCCGGCGCGCTGACGCAGACCCGCCTGCGCCACTCGCGGCTGGCGGGCATGGACACCGAGCAGGGCGCCGACACCCAGGCATCACGCTTGCACAGCACGCACGACGGCTGAAGGCTTGCGCAACGGTCCGCAAAGCCGGCCTTTCGAAAGACGCTGGAGGCTTTGCATGCGACATCGCCGCATCGACGTGGGCGGACACGGCATCTTCTACCGCGAGGACGGCCCGGCTGATGCGCCGGTGCTGCTCCTGCCGCACGGCTACCCCTGTTCGTCGTACCAGTACCGCAGGCTCTTGCCGGCGCTGGCCGACCGCTGGCGCACTGTGGCGCCCGACTTCCCCGGCTTCGGCTACAGCGCCACCCCCGACCCGTCGGCATTCGCCTTCGACTTCGACGGCTATGCCGACTTCCTGGCCCGGTTTGCAGACGCGCTCGGCCTCGCGCGCTATGCGCTGTGGCTGCACGACTACGGCTCGCAGATCGGCCTGCGCCATGCGATCGCCCACCCGGGGCGCATCGCGGCGCTGGTCATCCAGAACGGCGACATCTACGAAGACGTGCTCGGCCCCAAGTACGCGGCCATCCAGGCCTACTGGAAGGACAAGACGCCGCAGACCCACCGCGTGCTGGAGGAGGCCGTCAGCGAAGAAGGCTTCCGGCACGAGTTCGTGGGCGAGGTGGGCGCCACGGTGGCCGAGCGCGTGCCGCCGGACCTGTGGAAGCTGCACTGGCCATTGATGAACACGCCGGAGCGCCGCCGCATCAGCGTGGGTCTCATGGAAAAGCTGGAAGAGAACCTGACATGGTTCCCGCGCTACCAGGCCTGGCTGCGCGAGCGGCAGCCGCCTGCCCTCATCGTCTGGGGGCCCGAGGACGGCTACATGCCGGCCGAGTCGGCGCGCGCCTACCTGCGCGACCTGCCGCAGGCGCAGCTGCACCTGCTGGAGGGCGCGGGCCACTGGCTGCTGGAAACGCATTTCGACGAGGCGCTGCCGCTGGTGCGCGACTTCCTGTCGCGCAGCCTGGCCTGACGCGCTGACTCAGCGATTCAGCGACCCAGCAGCTCCATGGCCGGCACGAACTCTCGCGCGACGGCTGCGGCGCCGTCATGCCGGTGGTCGGCGACCACCCAGCGCCCGCCCACCATCACGTCGCGCCAGGGCCGGCCGGGGCTCGAGAAGACGAGGGCGTCGAGCACATGTGATGCCGGCACGCCGAGCAGGTTGGGGCTCGACAGGTCGACCACCAGCGCATCGGCCCGCGCACCGGGCACCAGGCCCCAGCGGGCGAAGCCGGCGGCCCGGGCACCGGCCTGCTGCGCCAGCTTGAACAGCCGTGCGGCCGTGCCGGGCTGGCAGCGCTCGGGCGCCGCGCTCACGTTGCGCTGCCGCAGCGCAAGGCGCTGGCCATAGTCGAGCCAGCGCAGCTCCTCGGGCCATGCGCGGGTGACCTGGCTGTCGGAGCCGATGGCCAGCGGCACGCCGGCGGCCAGCCAGCCGGGCAGGTCGGCCAGGCCGTCGCCGAGGTTGGCTTCGGTGCTGGGGCACAGCACCACGCCGGCCCCGCTGGCGGCCACGGCCTCGATCTCCTCGCGGGTGCTGTGAGTGGCATGCACCAGCTGCCAGCGGGCGTCGAGCCGCGCATGGTGGGCAAGCCATTCGATCGGGCGCAGGCCGGTGGCGGCCTGGCAGTCGGCCACTTCGCGCAACTGCTCGGCCACGTGCACATGGATCGGACCGTCGAACGACTCGGCCAGGCGTTCCAGCGTGGCAATGGACTCGGGGGCCGCCGCCCGCAGCGAATGCACCGCGACGCCGGCATTCAGCAGCGGCCGGCCGCTGGCCGCCAGCGCCTGCGCGGCCTGCCACACGTCCTGCGCGCTGCTGCGAAAGCGCCGCTGGTCTTCGCGCAAGCCGGGCTGGGTGAAGCCGGCGCGTTCATAGAGCACCGGCATCACGGTGAGGCCGATGCCGGCCTGCGCCGCCGCGTCGGCCAGCGCCCAGCTCAGCGCCAGCGGATCGTCATAGGGGCGGCCGTCGGGTGTGTGCTGCAGGTAGTGGAACTCGCACACCTGCGTGTAGCCGCCGCGCAGCAGCTCCACGTACAGCTGCGCCGCCACCGCCCGCAACTGCCCGGGCGAGATGCGCAGCGCCACCCGGTACATGCGGTCGCGCCAGGACCAGAAGTCGTCCTCGCCGCTGTCGCGCCGCTCGGCGAGGCCGGCCATCGCCCGCTGGAAGGCATGGCTGTGCGCATCGACCAGGCCGGGCAGCACCGGGCCGGCCAGGCGATGCGCGTCGGGCGGGCAGGGCACCCCGGCGCGCACTTCGGCCCAGCGGCCGTCGGCACCTGGCCGCAGCAGCACGTCGGCCTGCCAGCCGTCCTGCAGCCAGGCCTGTGCGGCCCACATCGGCGGATGCGGCTGATGCGGCGAGCTCACGCCGGCCTCCAGGCGAGCAGGGTCTCGAGCAGCCGGCGCAGCAGCGGCTGCACCCGGGCGGCGGCGGCCTCGTCGTAGCCGAACGGCGGTGTCTCGTGCATGTAGCAGTGCCAGCACATCTCGAGCTGGATGGCGTGCACGCCCTCGCCGGGGCGGCCGTAGTGGCGGGTGATGTAGCCGCCCTTGAAGCGGCCGTCGACCACCTGCGTGTAGTCGTGCTGCGAGGCCAGCAGCGCGGCGAGACGCTCGCGCAGGGACGCAGCGCAGCTCGTGCCACTGGCGGTGCCCAGGTTCAGCTCGGGCAGCCGGCCTTCGAAGAGCCAGGGCAGCTCGCCCTTGATGCTGTGGCCGTCGAACAGCACCGCATGGCCATGCTCGGCGCGCAGGCGCTCGAGTTCGCCTCGCAGCGCGTCGTGATACGGCTGCCAGCAGGTCTCGCGGCGCCGTGCCACTTCGGCGGCATCGGGCGCCTGGCCTTCGAGGTAGAGCGGCTCGCCGGTGAAGAAACGGGTGGGGCAGAGCTCGGTGTTGCTGCCGCCCGGGTACATGGGTGTGTCGTCGGGCGGGCGGTTCAGGTCGATCACGTAGCGGGCCAGGCGCGGCACGATGAGGCTGGCACCCAGCTCGCGCACGAAGCCGTAGAGGCGTTCGAGGTGGCGGTCGGCGTCTTCCACCGCCAGGGCGCGCGGCTGCAGCCGAGGCTGCAGCTCGGCCGGGATCTCGGTGCCGACGTGCGGCAGGCTGACGAGCAGCGGCCGGGTGCCGCGGTGCAGTGTGTGGGTGGCGGTGGTGATCATGGGGTTCGCGTGTCCTGCTGTGGCATGGCGCCCATCCACCAGGCACGCAGCGCACCGGCCGGCGGTTGCTGCGGCATGAAGCGCCACACGCCGTCGGGCGGGGCCTGCCACCAGGCCAGTGCATGGGCGGGCACCGGCCATTGCGCGCCGTCGTCGCGCTGCAGCGTGCCGGGCACCGTGGTGTAGAGGGCATGCAGCCCGGCGGCGCAGCAGCGCGGCTCGCCCGGAAGCACCGCATCGAATGCGCCGGTCGCCCGGCCGCGCCTCACCATCAGGTTGAGGTCGCGCGTGGGGCCGTTGCGCAGCGTGCAGGCGGGTCCCAGGGCGCCGTCGAAGCGATGAGGCTCGCTTCGCGGGCCGAGCTCCAGGGGCGCTTCGCCGTCGTGGCCCAGCCGCACGCCCTCGCCCTCGAGCACGACGAACCAGCGCTCGATGCCAGGGTAGGCGGAGAACGGGCCGTCGCTGTCGATGTCGGCCACGCTCACCCGCAGCGCCCAGTCGTGCGGTGCGGGCCAGGCGAGCAGCTCGCGCGTGAGCCCGCCGCCGTTGCGCCACGGCACCGGCGCCGCATCGGCGAGCCGCACGAGGCGAACGCTTTCCAAGGGGGGCTTCACGACGGCTCCTGCAAGGCTGCGCTCAGGGTTGGAAGCGACCTTCGAGCGCATAGCGCGAGCCGGGGTGCACCAGCCTGGCGATGGTGACCGGTCGGCCGCGGCTCATGGTGCGCCGCACCACCACGAGGCAGGGGTCGCTGCGGCCGATGCCCAGCAGCCTCGCTTCCTGCGCGGTGGGTGCGCTGGCCTCGATGGAGTACTGCGCCTCGGAGAGCGGCGCGACGCTCAGCAGATAGTGGGTGGGCGTGGTCTGCGAGAAGTCGACGCCCAGGTAGTCGGGTGCGCAGGAGGGGTTGACGTAGCGGTCCTCGCACTGAATGGGTGCGCCGTTCTCGCGGTGCACGATGATGCTGTGGAACACCTCGCCGCCCTCCGGGAGGTCGAGCCGCCGGGCCAGCTCGGCGGGCGCGCGCTCGGCGCGCACCAGGTGCACCTCGGCCTCGTGCCGGTGCCCGCGTGCCTCGATCTCCTCGTGCAGGTCGCGGATGGTGAGGGTGGACGAGATGCGGTGCAGCTGCGCCGCGAAGGTGCCCACCCCCTGCACGCGCTCGACGAAACCCTCGCTGGCGAGCTCGCGCAGCGCCCGGTTCACCGTCATGCGGCTCACGCCGAAGCGGGCCACCAGGTCGGCCTCCGAAGGCATCAGGGCACCCGGAGGCCAGCGGCCGCGGGTGAGCTCCTGCTTCAGGTAGTGCTTGACCTTGGCATATGGAGAAGCGGGGCGGTTCAGGTCGGCTGGCATGGGCGGATGCTACTTGCACGAGCTTGTCTATACAAGTAGAGTGAATCACCAGTAGCCGCTGCGCGGCAGCACAACCACCGCCTCCACCATGGCCAGCATGCTAACCATCCAACCCGGCCAGCTCACGCTGGCCCAATTGCAGGACATCCACGCCGGCGGCGTGGCGCTCTCGCTCGATGCCGCCGCACGCGCCGCCATACGCGCCAGCGCCGCCGTGGTGCAGCGCGCCGCGCAGGGCCGCGAGCCGGTCTACGGAGTCAACACCGGCTTCGGCAAGCTGGCCAACCAGCGCATCAGCGAAAGCGAGCTCGACACGCTGCAGCTCAACCTCATCCGCTCGCACAGCGTGGGCGTGGGCGAGCCGCTGCCGCCGGCCGTGGTGCGGCTCATGCTGGCCCTCAAGGCGGCCAGCCTGGCGCGCGGCCATTCCGGCGTGCGCGAGGAAGTGGTCGATGCGCTGATCGCCGTGCACAACGCCGGCCTCGTGCCCTATGTGCCCAGCCAGGGCTCGGTCGGGGCGTCGGGCGACCTGGCGCCGCTGTCGCACATGACCCTGGCCCTGCTGGGCGAGGGCGACATGCTGGTCGATGGCCACCGCCGCCCGGCCGGCCCGCTGCTGCGCGAGGCCGGCATCGCGCCGCTGAAGCTGGCCGCCAAGGAGGGCCTGGCGCTCATCAACGGCACGCAGACCTCCACCGCGCTGGCGCTGCATGCGCTGCTGCGCTTCGAGCCGGTGCTCGAGGCCGCGCTCGTGGTGGGTGCGCTCACCGTGGATGCGGCCCGCGGCAGCGACGGCCCGTTCGACCCGCGCATCCACGCGCTGCGCGGCCAGCCCGGCCAGATCGACGTGGCGCAGTACTACCGCGCGCTGCTGGCCGGCAGCGAGATCCGCCGCTCGCACCTGCAGGGCGACGACCGGGTGCAGGACCCGTATTGCCTGCGCTGCCAGCCGCAGGTGGTGGGCGCCTGCCTCGACCAGCTGCGCCATGCCGCGCTGGTGCTGCTGCGCGAAGCCAATGCGGTGACCGACAACCCGCTGGTGTTCGCGGGCGACGAGGTGGCCATGGTGTCCGGCGGCAACTTCCACGCCGAGCCGGTGGCGCTGGCGGCCGATGCGATGGCGGTGGCCATCGCCGAGGTCGGCGCGATCGCCGAGCGCCGCATCGCGATGCTCATCGACGCCGGCGTGTCCCGTCTGCCGCCCTTCCTGGCGCAGGATGCCGGCCTCAACTCCGGCTTCATGATCGCCCACGTGACTGCCGCCTCGCTCGCCTCAGAGAACAAGTCGCTGGCCCACCCGGCCAGCGTGGACAGCCTGCCCACCTCGGCCAACCAGGAAGACCACGTGAGCATGGCCACCTTCGCCGCGCGACGGCTGGGGGCCATGATCGACAACACCGCCCACATCCTCGGCATCGAACTGCTTGCCGCGGCGCAGGGCGTCGAATTCCTGCGCCCGCTCAGGAGCTCCGCGCCGCTGGAGCAGGTGCATGCGCTGCTGCGTACGCACTGCCCGCCGATGATGAGCGACCGCTACATCGCGCCCGACATCGAGCTGGCCACGGCGCTGGTGCACGACGGTTCGCTGGCGCGCATCTTGCGAACGCTGGAAGACAAGCCGGCGCTGTGGATCCCGGCCTGAACGTCCTTCTTCAACCGCAACGACGAGGAGCCCGACCGATGAAGATGAAGATGAAGCAGTTGCTCTGCCTGCTGGCCGCGAGTGCGGCGACGGCCCTGGCCGCCGCGCAGGAAACCAAGCTGGCCATCGGCATCTCCGGCTGGACCGGCTTCGCCCCGCTCACGCTGGCGAAGGAAGCCGGGCTCTTCAAGAAGCACGGGCTCGACGTCTCCATCAAGAAGATCCCGCAGAAGGACCGCCACCTGGCCATCGCCTCCGGCGACATCCAGTGCGCGGCCACCACGGTGGAAACCTGGATCGTCTGGAACGCCAACGGCGTGGCCACCACGCAGATCTTCCAGATGGACAAGAGCTTCGGCGCCGACGGCATGGTGGTGAAGCCCGGCATCGCGAAGATCGCCGACCTCAAGGGCAAGACGGTGGCCGCCAGCGCGCCGGGCACCGCCCCGTATTTCACGCTGGCCTGGATGCTCAAGAAGAACGGCCTGTCGATCAAGGACGTGAAGGTGGTGAACCTGGAGCCGCAGGCCGCGGCCAATGCCTTCGTGGCCGGCGCCGGCGACCTCGACGCCGGCATGACCTACGAGCCGTACCTGTCGGCCGTGCGGGCCAAGCCCGAGGCCGGCAGGATCATCGCCACCACGCTCGACTACCCGATGGTGATGGACACCTTCGGCTGCACGCCGAAGTTCCTGGCCGACAACCCCAAGGCCGCCCAGGGCCTGGCCGACGCCTACTTCGACGCGGTGGAGATGATCCGCACCGACCCGAAGAAGAGCTTCGAGATCATGGGCGCCGACGTCAAGCAGAGCGCCGAGGCATTCGAGAAGAGCCAGTCCTTCCTGCGCTGGCAGGACCGTGCGGCCAACCAGAAGTTCTTCGCCGGCGAGCACGCCGCCTTCAGCAAGGAGGCGGCCGAGCTGCTGCTGGAGGCCGGCATCATCCGGCAGGTGCCCGACCTCTCCAGACTGGCCGACACGCGCTTCATCAGGTAAGGCCGCAGCCGCATGAAGCCGCTGCAGCCGGTGTCGCCGCGCGCCCGAGTCGCGCTCGGCGTGAGCTTCTTCGTCGCTTTCGTGGCCGTGTGGGCGGCAGCCACGCTCGGCGGTTTCGTGTCTGCGACCTTCCTGGCCGATCCGCTGACCATGCTGCGTTCGGGCTGGACGCTGCTGGCCGAGATGGGCTTTTCGAAGGACGTCGGCATGACGGTGTGGCGCGTGCTGGGCGGCTTCCTCATCGCGGCTGCGCTGGCCCTGCCGCTGGGCGTGGCGATGGGGGCCTACAAGCCGGTGGAGGCGTTCTTCGAGCCCTTCGTGTCGTTTGCCCGCTACCTGCCGGCCTCGGCCTTCATTCCGCTGCTCATCCTGTGGGCCGGCATCGGCGAGGCGCAGAAGCTGGCAGTCATCTTCATCGGCAGCTTCTTCCAACTGGTGCTGATGGTCGCGGTGGCGGTCGGCAACACCCGGCGTGACCTGGTGGAGGCGGCCTACACCCTGGGCAGCAGCGACGCCGGCATCGTGCGGCGCGTGCTCATTCCGGGCGCGGCTCCCGAGATCGCCGAGATCCTGCGCATGGTGCTCGGCTGGGCCTGGACCTACGTGATCGTGGCCGAGCTGATCGGCGCCTCCAGCGGCATCGGGCACATGATCACCGACAGCCAGTCGCTGCTGGCCACCGACCAGATCATCTTCGGGATCATCGTGATCGGCCTCATCGGGCTGGCGAGCGACCTGGCCTTCAAGGCGGCCAACCGCCGGCTGTTCCCGTGGGCGCAACCGGGGCGCTGAGCACCATGCCGAACCTCCTCTCGATCCGCGGCGTGTCGCGCAGCTTCGGCCCGACCCAGGCCTTGCTGGCCACCGACCTCGACGTCGCCGAAAACGACTTCGTCACCATCCTCGGGCCCTCGGGCTGCGGCAAGTCCACGCTGCTGCGGATCGTGGCCGGGCTCGACGCGCCCACCGGCGGCGAGGTTCTGCTGGACGGCCGGCGCATCAGCGGCCCCGGCGCCGACCGCGGCATGGTGTTCCAGAGCTACACGCTCTTCCCGTGGCTCACCGTGCTCGAGAACGTGTGCTTCGGTCTGCGCGAACGCGGCCTGCCGCGGGACCGGCAGCTCGACATCGCGCACGCCTTCGTCGGCAAGGTGGGGCTCAAGGGCTTCGAGCGGCACTATCCCAGGCAGCTCTCGGGCGGCATGCAGCAGCGCACCGCGCTGGCCAGGGCACTGGCCAATGCGCCGCGCATGCTGCTGATGGACGAACCCTTCGGCGCACTCGACCACCAGACGCGAGAGCTGATGCAGGAGCTGCTGCTGTCCATCTGGGAGGCCGAACGCACCACGGTGCTGTTCGTCACGCACGACATCGACGAAGCGGTCTTCATGGGCAGCCGTGTCGTCGTGATGAGCGCCCGGCCCGGTCGGATCAAGAGCGACGTGACCGTGCCCTTCGCGCACCCGCGCCACTACTCGGTGAAGACCAGCCCGGCGTTCGCCGAGCTGAAGGCCGAGCTGACCGAGCAGGTGCGCTCGGAGGTGAGGGCGGCGGCGTTGTTGGCGTGAGGCCGGTGCCGAAAGCCCCCGCTTTTAGGCCGGCATCGCCTGCGCGCCGCCGAGCTTGAACACCGCGACTGCATCCACCAGGCGCCGCGCCTGCTGCTGCAGGCTGTCGGCCGCCGCGGCCGACTGCTCCACCAGCGCGGCGTTCTGCTGAGTCACCTCGTCGAGCTGCGTCACCGCGTCGGTGACCTGGCTGATGCCGGCGGTCTGCTCGTGCGTGGCCGCGCTGATGCTGGCGATCAGGTCGCTCACGCGCTGCACCTGCGTCACGATGTCGCCCATCGTGCGGCCGGCGTCGTCCACCTGGCGGCTGCCGACCTCGACCTTCTCGACGCTGTCGCTGATGAGCGTCTTGATCTCCTTGGCCGCCTGCGCGCTGCGCTGGGCGAGGCTGCGCACTTCGCCGGCCACCACCGCGAAGCCGCGGCCCTGTTCGCCGGCACGAGCGGCTTCGACGGCGGCGTTGAGCGCCAGGATGTTCGTCTGGAAGGCGATGCCGTCGATCACGCCGATGATGTCGGCGATCCTGCGGCTGCTGGCGCTGATCTGCTCCATGGTGGCCACCACCTGGCCCACCGTCACGCCGCCATGCGTGGCCACGCTGCTGGCGGCCTTGGCGAGCTGCTCCGCCTGCATCGCGGTGTCGGCATTGATCTTCACCGTCGATGTGAGCTGTTCCATCGAGGCGGCGGTCTGCTGCAGGCTGCTGGCCTGTGTCTCGGTGCGGCGCGACAGATCGGCGTTGCCGGTGGCGATCTGGGTCGAGCCGGTGGCGATGTTGTCGCTGCTGGCGCGCACGCTGGACACCACCGACACCAGGCTCTGGTTCATCACCTTCAGGGTGCTCAGCAGCTCGCCCAGTTCGTTGCTGCTCTTCACCTCGATGCGCGAGCCGAGGTCACCGTCGGCCACGCGGCGGGCGATGCCGACGGCCTGGGCCAGCGGCACGGTGATGCCGCGGATCAGCACCAGCATGGTCCCCACCGCCAGCAGCAGCGACAGCGCGACCGCGGCCCCGAGCAGCCAGGTGAGGTTGCCGATGCGTCGCTCCACCTCCTGCGCGTCGGCCTTGGCGCGCTGCGCGAGGTGGTCCGACAGCTGCTGCGACGCGGCGCCGCCGATGCGGTAGGTCGGGTTGATGGTGCCGATCAGCACGTTTTCCGCCGCGTCCCACTGGCCGGCCTTCACCGCGGCGGCGGCGTCCTTCACCGCCTTCACGCCCAGGCCGCCGGTCTTGTCGTACCACGCGTCGGCCAGCTGCCGCTCCTCTGGCGACTCGATTCCCGCGTGGTACTCGTCCCACAGCTGCTGAATGCCGGCCGACGCCTTCTCGATGGTGGTGAAGTGCACGTCCAGCGCGTGGTCGTGCAGCTTGGCCCAGTCGAAGCCGGGGTTGTGCTGCAGCGCCTGCAGCACCTGGCTGCGGTTGGTCTCCATCAGCAGCTTGATCTGCGTGAACACGGTTTCGGACTTCGCGTCGTGCAGTGCGATGTCGCGGTAGGAGTGGCGCGTCAGCGCCGTGCCGTAGAGGCCGAAGGCGCCGATGCCGGCCACGAGCAGCATGAGCAGGCTCAGCACGGCAATGATCAGCGTCCTGATCCTGATGTTGGAAAGCATGTTGATCTCCCTGGAATGAATTCGTTGTGTCTGTCAGCGCCTGCAGCGGCGGAAGAACTCGGCGATGCCGGCGTCGAGGTCGGCCGGCTGGTCGAATTCGAGGTAGGTCACGTCGCACAGTTCGCCGAGGTCCTTGAGCAGCGTGGTCTTGATCGGCGCGTGCTTCCACACGAGGAACAGCACCGGCGTGCAGGCGCCGCGGAACACGTGGTACGACAGCTCGAACGCGCTGCTCTCGCTCATGCCGACGCGGATGTTCACGAAGGCACCCGCCTGCGCCAGGCGTGCCAGCCTCCAGGCGCGGAAGTTCTGCGGCGTGAACGGCTGGCCCGACTCGGCCTCGAACGAGGCCCGGAAGGTGCCGGCGCTCTCGGCCTGGTGGCCGGTCAGGTAGTCGAAGTCGTGAGGCTCGCCGTTGCATCGCTCGATGCGTTCGAGCACGCCGGCGATCAGCTCCTGCTGGGCAACGCCCGATTCGGTGAGCGGCTGGCGGATGAAGAGCTTCAGGGCGGCCGTATCGGCGGCCGGCTCGGCGAAGCCGTTGCCGGCGCGTGCGCCGGCGCTGAAGGCGTGCCACAGGCGGTCCGAAGGCAGGGCGGCGCGGTTCTTCAGCAGCACGCGCGCCTTGTCCACCGCGGCCTGCGCCAGCGAGCCGCGCGGGCGCAGCATCAGCGCGTCCTGCGCTTCGGCCACGCCGGCCAGGAATGTCGACGACAGCATCTGGCGCTGGGCCGAGCTGTCGCCCGGCTTGCCGCTGGGCGGCGGGTACAGCCCAGCCATCAGCGCGGCCACGTCGTGTTGCGCCCACAGGCGCTGTCTCAAAGGTGTGCCCAGGCGCGCCAGGTCGGCGCTGCCCGCGAGGGCGAATTGGTCGATGCTGCCCATTGATCTCCCCGGTCTGTCTGTTGTCTGTCGGTCTGTCCGCTCGTCTGTTGCCACGACGGCGGCACGCGCAGGGGCGTGGGGAAGCAAGACCGGAAAGACGCGCATGCAGCGCAGGCTGCCCGCTCCGATGCGCGCATCGAAGCAGCCCGGGGGAAGAACATCCAACCCTGGTTTCTGGCAACCCCGCTGTCATGGCTTGCTGGCAAGCGTTAGACCGGAAGCTTTGCGACCCCGACTTTCGTGCGGGTGTGCCTTTGTCGTGAACCCGAGCGCAGTGAAGCGCTCCGGGCCAGCTTATCGGCGGGGGTGGCGCTTGCCTTGAGAAATGGCGGGGGGGTGAGCGTGATGCAGTGAACGCATTCGGGCCCCCCGGTGGGGGAGCCGCCCCGCGCTGCAGCGCTGCGCTAGTATTCCGCGGATGAAAGTCACCCCCCTGCCCACGCCCTCGAGCCCGCCCCCCGCGGCAGACGAAGGCGTGCCGGTTTCGCAAAAGATCCGCGAGCGCCTGAAGAGCGCACAGCGGCGCTTCCATGCCAACGACAACATCGCCGAGTTCATCGAACCCGGCGAACTCGAGGCGCTGCTCGACGAAGTGCGCAGCAGGATGGTCACCGTGCTCGACAGCCTGGTGATCGACACCGAGAGCGACCACAACACGCAGGACACCGCGCGGCGCGTCGCCAAGATGTACCTCAACGAGGTGTTCAAGGGCCGCTACGTCCGGCAGCCCACCGTCACCGAGTTCCCCAACGTCGAGCACCTCAACGAGCTCATGATCGTGGGCCCGGTCACGGTGCGCAGCGCCTGCTCGCACCACCTGTGCCCGATCATCGGCAAGCTGTGGATCGGCGTGATGCCGAACGAGCATTCCAACCTCATCGGCCTGTCGAAGTACGCGCGCCTTGCGGAATGGATCATGAGCCGCCCGCAGATCCAGGAGGAGGCGGTCACCCAGGTGGCCGACCTGCTGCAGGACAAGATGCAGCCCGACGGCCTGGCCATCGTGATGGAGGCCGACCACTTCTGCATGCAGTGGCGCGGCGTGCGCGACATGGACTCCAAGATGATCAACAGCGTGATGCGCGGCTCCTTCCTGAAGGACGCGAACCTGCGCCGCGAATTCCTCGCGCTGGTCAACAACCGGAAAGGCGGCTGATCATGCTGGTACGCCTGCTCTACGCCAGCCGTGCGGCCCAGCCGGTCACGCCCGAAAGCATCGAATCGATCCTGGCGCAAAGCCGTGCGCACAACCCGGCGCTCGGCCTCACCGGCATCCTGTGCTGGAGCGGCGAGAGCTTCATGCAGGTGCTCGAAGGCGGCCGCGACGCGGTGAATGCCAAGTACGGCGAGATCGTGCGCGATGCCCGCCACAAGGACGTGACGCTGCTGTGGTACGGCGAGATCGCCGAGCGGCGTTTCGCCGGCTGGACCATGGGGCAGGTCAACCTCGGCAAGATCAACCAGACCACGCTGCTCAAGTACAGCGAGCGGCCGGTGCTGGACCCGTTCGCGGTGTCGGGCTGCGCGTCGCTGGCCCTGCTCGAAGAGCTCATCGCCACCGCGTCGATCATCGGCCGGGCGACCTGACACGCGTCCCGGCTGCCGGGCGTGTCTTCAGCGGCCGAACAGGCCCTTGATCACCCCGCCCACGCCTTCGACCACACCGCCCAGGCTCACGCCGAGCTTGTCGGCCAGCGCAGCGGCCAGCCGCGTCGCGAGGCTTTCATTGAGCGAGAACGCCGGGTCGTCGAGGCGGCCCTCGAGAGTGAACGCGACCTCGATGCGGTCGTTCTGGCTCAGGAAGGCCAGCACCGCCTGGCGCGGCACGCCGGCAAAGCTGCCGAGCAGTCCGCCGGAGTCGGCCAGCTCCAGCCCGGTGATGGTGAGTTCGCCCGGCGCGCGCAGCTGCCCGTTCGCGACGGCGGAGCGCAGATGCAGGTCGAGGGCACCGCGACGCACGCCGGCCTCCGACACCTTCACCAGGTAGGGCTGCAGCGCCACCAGGTCCACGCCGGCCAGCCGCACGTCGAGTTCGCTGTCGCGCGTGGCGAACACGATGCCGCCGCGCAGGGCCAGCCGGCCGTCTCGCTGCACGCCCTTAACGACCGCGTCGACCTCGATGCCGGTGCGGCTGTCCAGCGCCGGCAGGTCGAGCGGGCCGATCCGGGCCTCCAGGTCCTGCAGGCGCAGCTTCAGCGGCGGCTGGCGTACCGATGCGTCGTACAGCTCGACCGCTGTGCCCCCGAGCACGATCTCGCCGATGTGCACCTCGGGGCCGGCGTCCTTCTGCGCAGGCGGTTCGCGCGTCGAGGCCGGGCGAGCGCGGGCCGTCGGCTGGCGCTCCAGCAAAGCCGGCAGCACGTGCAGCTTGCCGTCGCGGCTGCGGTACAGGCTCACATAGCCGCCTTCGACCTCGATGCGGGCGATGTGCCAGCCGCTCGAGAACAGGCTGCGCAGCGAGGGCACCACCCGCACGCGGTCGGCGACCAGCTCGTCGGCCGCCGGCCAGCGGGTGCCGCCGGCCGAGCGGATGCGCAGCCCGTGCGCGACCACGCCGTTCCAGCCGATGCCGAGTTCATTCACCGTGGCGCGCGGGCCCAGCGCTTCGAGCAGCGCCGCATGCAGTTGTTGCGAGGCGATGCGCAGCCCTGCCAGCACCGCCACTGCCAGCACGAGCACCGTGGCCGCCAGCCCCCACCAGCGGCGTGTCGTCTTGATCTTCATGGGGAGCGATTTTCGCCAGTAGAGTGGCCCGCATGTCCGCACAAGGCCTTGCTCCGCCCGATGCGCCGGTCGTCGTGGCCGGCATCGACTTCACCAGCGCGCCCACCCGGCGCAAGCCCATCACCGTGGCCCATGGGCGGTCGAGCGGCGGCGTGGTGCGGCTCGACCGCATCGACACGCATGCCGACTTTGCCGGCTTCGCGCAGTGGCTGGCCGGGCCCGGCCCCTGGGTGGGCGCCTTCGACTTCCCGTTCGGGCTGCCGCGCGAGCTGGTGCTGGCCCTGGGCTGGCCGACCGAGTGGCCGGCGCTGATCGAGCACTACGCCGGGCTCACGCGCGCGCAGATCCGCGAAACCTTTGCCGCCTTCTGTGCGGGGCGGCCAGCCGGCGGCAAGTTCGCGCACCGCGCCACCGACGGGCCCGCCGGCTCGTCGCCGTCGATGAAATGGGTCAACCCGCCGGTGGCCTACATGCTGCATGCGGGCGTGCCGCTGCTGGTCGAGGCCGGCGTGCACCTGCCGGGCCTGATGCCGGGCGACCCGCAGCGGGTGGCACTGGAGGGCTACCCGGGCATGGTCGCGCGTGAACTGCTCGGGTCGCGTTCGTACAAGAGCGACGACCGCGCCCGGCAGACGCCCGGGCGCCTGATCGCCCGCAAGGACCTGGTCGAAGCGCTGGAGCGCGGTATCCCCCGCTGGGGCCTGCGCCTGAAGCTGAGCCATGCGCAGCGCGACGGCCTGGTGGCCGATGCCTCCGGCGACCGGCTCGACGCGGTGCTGTGCCTGGTGCTGGCGGCCTGGGGCGCACAGCGGCCCGGCTTCGGCCTGCCGGCCGACCTGGACCCGCTGGAGGGCTGGACTGTTGGCGCCTAATCATCTCCGGTGCAAGCAGGCGTAACGCGGGCTTCCCGTTTGCTCCGGCTGGCCCTTGAATAGGGCCCTGCAAACCAGAAAAGGCGGGTTTCGTCTCGCCTGCGTGAACCATCGGTAGCGCTGGCGCAACGCAGCGCAAGACGGCTCGCGCCGAGGCGTGTACTGTGTTGCGGCGCGACCGGCGCCCGGCTCCGCCACGCATTCCGGACCATCCATGACCTCCAGATCCCAGCCTTCCACTTCCTTGCCGCCACAGCCGGCAAGCCCCCGTCAGCCCATGCAGCCTGAACCGGAGCAGCTGCGCGGCGCCGATGCGCTGCCCGCCGGCAGCCTGCTGGGCGAGTTCGAGATCGAATGCGTGCTGAGCGAAAACGCCCGCGGCATCGTCTACCTGGCCATCGACCCGGTGCTGCAGCGGCGTGTGGCCATCCGCGAATACCTGCCCATGGCCTGGGCCACCCGCGGCCATGGCGGCCAGGTGGTGCTGCGTTCGCCCGCCAAGCTGCCCGAATTCGTGAGCGGCCAGCGCGCGTTCATCAACGAAGCGCAGGCACTGGTGCGGTTCGACCACCCGTCTCTGATGCGTGTGTTCCGCTGCTGGGAGGCCAACCGCACCGCCTACGTGGCCACGCCCTGCTACGAAGGCAAGACGCTGCAGCAGGTGCGCGACGAGATGTCGCAGCCGCCTTCAGAGGCCTGGCTGCGCGCGCTGCTGGAGCCGCTGCTCGAGGCGCTGCAGCTGCTGCATGGCGCCTCGGTCTACCACCTGAACCTCACGCCCGAGCACATCCTGCTGCTGCCCGACGGCAAGCCGGTGCTGTTCGACCTGGGCGTGCGGGCCGACGGAGGCCGCCTGGGCGCCGACAAGAGCCTGCTGAATCCGGCCTATGCGCCCATCGAGCAGTACGCCGAGACCGAACAGCTGCGCGTGGGCCCGTGGACCGACCTCTATTCGCTGGCCGCGGTGGTGTACTTCTGCGTGAGCGGGCGCGCCCCGCTGCCGGCCACCGTCCGGGCGGTGGGCGACGCGCAGGTGTCGCTGTCCGACCTGGTGGGCCGGCTCGGCCAGCAGTACGTCGGCCCTCGCTATGGCCGCAACTTCCTCGAGGCCTTCGACTGGGCCCTCGCCGTGCGCCCGCAGGACCGGCCCCAGCGCGTGGCGCAGCTGCGTCAGGTGCTGAGCGGGCCGGCCTCGGCCCCGGCGCCGGCACCCGACGCGGCGCCTGCCGGCCCGACGTGGCGCGATGCACCCGCGCGCGAGATGGCACCCGAGTTCCAGCCCACCTCCCAGCAGGAGCAGCCGTCGTTTGCCGACACGCCGCAATGGTTCGCGCCACCGCAGCGGCCGGCGTCGCCGTCGTCGGGCGGTGCGGCCGGGGCCACGCCGGCACCGCCGCTGTCGCCTCGCGAGCTCGGCGAGCGGCTGCATGCCACGGTGAAGAGCGCCACCACGGCTGCGGCATTCGAACGCGCCAAGCGTCCGCCCGAGCCCCGGCTGGGCAGCCTGGGCGGCGCGGCCGGCGCCGCGGCCGAACCCGACTTCGAGGCGTCCATCCAGCAGGCCCTGCAATCGGCGGCAACCTCGATCGAGGCCGATGACCGGTATGCCTCCCGCTTCGGCGACGCGCAGGCGTCGAGGTTCGGCCTCGACGCGCCCGGTGCCATGGCGCCGGCTGCCGGCGGCGACGGTCCGGCCGGGGCGCGGTTTGCGCCGGAAGGCGCCTTCGAGCGCCCGCGCTGGCGAAAACGCACCCCCTGGTGGCGCCGCACGGGCGTGCGCTGGGGCGGCAGCATGGTGGCGATCGCCGTGCTCGCATGGCTCAGCGCCACCGAATGGGAAGACCAGCGCCTGTCCGAGCGGGTGATGGACACCATGGCCCGCACCCTGCGCCCGGCACAAGAAGCCCAGGGCCCGACGATCTCGAGCCAGGCGCCCGCCGTGGCGGCGGCACCGGCCGAACCCGGCGCGCCGGCGGCAGCCGCATCCGTCGCGGCCACGGCAGCACAGACGGCCCCGGCGCCGCTGCCCAGCCCCGCGCCGGTCACCGAGGCGCCCGTGGCCGCCGTCAAGCCCGTCGGCCCCGAGACGGTGGCCGGCTCCGGCACCGTCACCACGGAAGCCGCGCCGCCCGCGGAGGCCGCGCCACCGGAAGACGAGGATCCGCCGAAGGAGGCCACCAGGTCGTCCACCAAGGTCGCTTCGGTGAAGGCCGGCGAAAGCCCCCGCAAGCGCGAAAGCCGCAAGGCGGCGGCGGCCGAGGAGTCCACGCCGCGCGCCGCCTGCGGCAACCGGGTGCAGTTCTCGCTGTACTACTGCATGCAGACGCAATGCCGCAAGCCGCAGTACTACAAGCATGCGCAGTGCCGCGCGCTGCGCGAGCGCGACACGGTGCAGGACTGACCTGAAGGACCGCATGACGCTACACAAGGCTTCGGCCTGGATCATGGCCCTGGCCGCCGGTGCGGCATGGGCGCAGTTCGACCCTGCGCGCGTCAAGCCCGAACCCGAGGCGGTGGCCGCGCGTTTTGCCGACCCCGACGTGCGCTACGGCTCGCCGGGGTTGCGCCCGGGCCGCACCGACTTTGCAAGCCATGCCGAGGCCCTCGAATTCGCCGAAGGGCTGGCCCGGCGTTCGCGCGACCTGAAGGTCGAGCTGCTGGGCTCTTCGCAGCAGGGCCGTGCGATGCCGCTGCTCGTGCTGGCCAAGGGCGCTGTCGTCAACCCGAAGCTGCCCACCGTGCTGGTGCTCGGCCAGCAGCATGGCAACGAGCCTGCCGGCGGCGAAGCGGCGCTGGCGCTGGCCGAGCAGCTGGCGAGCGCGGGGCAGGCTGCGCTGCTCGAACGGGTGAACGTGCTGATCGTGCCGCGCGCCAACCCCGACGGCGCCGACAGGTTCGTGCGAACCACCGCCAGCGGCATCGACGTGAACCGCGACCACCTGCTGCTGCAGACGCCCGAAGGCCGCCTGCTCGCCGGCGTGGCCGCGCGCTACAAGCCGCAGGTCGTGCTCGACCTGCACGAGTTCACCGTCGGCGACCGCTGGGTCAACAAGTTCGGCGTGTTCCAGAAGTACGACGCGCTGCTGCAGGCGGCCACGGTGGGCAACATGGACCCGGGTCTGGCCGCCGCGGCACAGGCCGACTACGTGAGCCGCATCCAGCGCACGCTGGAGGCTGCCGGCCAGAGCGTGTTCCTCTACCACACCACCTCGCCCAACGTGGCCGACAAGGTGGTCGCCATGGGCGGGGTGCAGCCCGATACCGGCCGCAACGTCGGCGGGCTGCGCCATGCGGTGAGCCTGCTCATCGAGACGCGCGGCGTGGGCATCGGCCGCGCCCATTTCGCACGGCGCGTGCATGCGCATGTGCTGGTCGCCACCAGCGTGATCGAAACCGCGGCCGGGCAGGGCGACAGGCTGCTGGCGCTGGTGCGCGATGCCGAAGCCGGTGCCGCCGCGTCGGCCTGCAAGGGCGATCTCGTGGTCGAAGCCGGCCACACGCCGCGCCAGCAGGCCCTGAGCTTCCTCGATGCCCGCACCGGCGAGGAGCGCAGCATCGAGGTGGCCTGGCGCTCCGCGCTCGAGCTGCAGATCCGCCGCAGCCGGCCGCGGCCCTGCGGCTATCTGCTGGCAGCCAGCGAAACCCAGGCGGTCGAGCGGCTGCGTGCTCTGGGAGTACGGGTCTGGCGCGTCGGCGAGGCCGGCCAGTGGCAGGTGGAGCGCTACCTGGTCACCGCGGCCGACGAAGGCCAGCGCCAGGACACCCGCGGCGCCATCGAGGACGGCCAGAACATCCGCATGCTGCAGGTGCGCACCGAGCCGGCAAGCCTTGCCGTGCCGGCCGGCAGCCTCTATGTGCCCATGGCCCAGCCGCTGGCGCCCCTGGTCGGCGCGGCCCTCGAGCCCGATTCGCAGAACAGCTACGTGGCCAACCGGCTGCTCGAACTCGAAGACGGCAGGCTGCTGCGGGTGCTGGCACCGCCCGCTGCCGCCATGCTGGTGTGGCCTTGATGCCTCGAATCGCCGGGCGAACTTGATTTCTGTATTGACAGAAATTTCAGCCGGGATACGATGCCGGCCATGGAGCTTTCACCGACCCTGAGCCGCTTCGTCCTGCACTGGGGCGAAATGGGCACCCGCTGGGGTGTCAACCGTACCGTCGCGCAGATCCATGCGCTGCTGTTCATCACCGGCCGGCCCATGCATGCCGAAGAGATCGCCGACACCCTGCAGGTCGCGCGCTCGAACGTCAGCACCAGCATCCGCGAGCTGCAAGGCTGGAAGCTGATCCGCCTGGTGCACATTCCCGGCGACCGGCGCGACCATTTCGAAACCTCCACGCAGGTGTGGGAGCTGCTGCGCACCGTGGTGCGCGAGCGCCAGCAACGCGAAATCGCGCCCACCATCACCGTGCTGCAGGAGCTGCTGGCCGACCCGGCCATCAACAAGGACCCGGCCGCGGCCAAGCTGCGCATCAAGGAAACGCTGGAGCTGCTGGAAACGCTCACCGCCTGGAGCGACGAGATGCTGCGGCTCGACACGGAAACGCTCACCAAGGTGCTGCGCCTGGGCGCCCGCATCAAGAAGCTGCTGGGCCGCGATGCCGCGCCCGAGGAGCCGCCACGGCCGGCTTCGGCAGCCGACCTGCTGGGGCCCTGAGGCGGCCCATTTTTTTGACCTTTTATTTCTCTTTTGGCAGAAATTTCGGAAGGGGAGTGAACATGAGGAACGACGTACCCACCATGGTGGCCGACCCTCTTGGGGCCGACCCGGTCCGGGGGCGGGTGGTGTGGTCACCGCTGAAGTCGCTGTGGTGGAGCGCGATGGCTGTCGGCGGCCTGGTGGCGGCGACCTGCTATTTCAGCTGGGGCGGCTTCCTGCTGTTTCTGGCCACCACTGCCGTGACCTTGTGCCTCGGGCATTCGCTGGGCATGCACCGCCGCTTCATCCACCGCAGCTATGAAGCGCCGCTGTGGCTGGAGCGCCTGTTCGTCTACCTGGGCACGCTGGTCGGCATGGCCGGCCCGCTGGGGATGATGCGCACCCACGACCTGCGCGACTGGGCCCAGAGGCAGGCCGCCTGCCACGACTACTTCGGCCACCGCCGCGCCTTCCTGCACGACGGCTGGTGGCAGCTGCATTGCGACATCGAGCTGGAGCGCCCGCCGCGCTTCGTGCCGCCGGCCGAGGTGGACGGCGACCGCTTCTACCAATGGCTCGAACGCTGGTGGATGTGGCAGCAGCTGCCGTGGGCGATGGCCTTCCTCGCACTGGGCGGCGCCGGCTGGGTGCTGTGGGGCGTGTGCGCCCGCGTGGCCGTGGGCGTGACCGGGCACTGGCTGGTGGGCCACTTCGCCCACCGCGAGGGCCACCAGCAATGGGACGTCACCACCGCGGCGGTGCAGGGCTACAACGTGCGCCTGCCCGGCCTGGGCCCGGTGGGAGCCTGGGTCTGCGGCCTCGTCACGATGGGCGAGGGCTGGCACAACAACCACCATGCCTTTCCGGCCTCGGCCCGGCTCGGTCTCGAGCGCTGGCAGCTCGACCCCGGCTGGTGGGTGCTGCTGGGCCTGCGCAGGGCCGGCCTCGTGCGCGGCCTCGCCTTGCCGGCCGACCTGCCGCCCCGGCCTGAACTTCGCGAGTTGGCCGAAGAAGCCGCTGCCGGCTTGCCAACGACCTATCCGCTGACCCTGCTCTACGACCGCAACTGCCTCATCTGCCAGACCGAGATGGACGCCTTGCGGGACCGCGACGCGGGCCGGGGCCGGCTGCGCTTTATCGACATCTCCACGCCAGGCTTCGACCCGGCGCCCTACGGCCGGACGCTCGGGCAGTTGAACGCATCGATCCATGGCGTGGCGGCCGACGGCCGGCTGGTGAGCGGCATGCAGACGCTGCGGCTGGCCTACGCGGCCGCCGGCCTGGGCTGGGTGCTGCGGCCCACAGGCTGGCCGCTGCTGCAGCCGCTGTTCGACCGCATCTATGCAGGCTTCGCGCAGCGCCGCTATGGCATCTCGGCGGCCTTGGCGCCGGTGCTCGAGCGGGCGGCTGCCTGGCGCACCGCACGGCGGCTGCAGCGCTGCCAGGGCGGCCGCTGCGACCTTTGAACGAACAACCCGAAGAGTGAGGCAGTCATGAGAGTCCTCGTTTGTGGAGCCACCGGCTGCATCGGCAGCGCCATTGCCGCCGGCTTGCGTGCCCACGGGCATGTGGTGGTAGCGGCGCATCGCGGTGCGCCCGATCACCCGGATCACCTGGCCATCGACTACACCGAGTCGCTCACGCCGGTGCAATGGGCGCAACGCCTGCAGGCGGCCGGCGGGTTCGACGTGGTGGTCAACGCCGTGGGAGTGCTCATGCCGGTCGGCGAGGCCACCTTCGAGCGGGTGCACACGCATGGTCCCATCGCGCTGTTACGCGGCGCGGCGCTGGCCGGCGTGCGGCGCATCGTGCAGATCTCGGCGCTGGGCGTGGGCCGCGGGCCCGAGGGCCTGCGCACGCCCTACGCCATGAGCAAGCTGCTGGCCGACGAGGCACTGGCCGAGGTCGGCCATGCGAGTAGCGGCCGCACCGACTGGGCCGTCGTGCGCCCGAGCCTCGTCTACGGCCCGCGAAGCCAGAGCGCCGCGCTGTTCCGTCTGCTGGCGAGCCTGCCGGTGGTGAGCCTGCCCGGCCGCGGGCGGCAGCGGGTGCAGCCCATCCACGTGACGGAGCTCGCCGAATGCGTATGCCGCATGGTCGATCACGCCGCGCCCATCGGCCGCGTCATCGAACTGGCCGGCCCGCAGGTGCTGGGCTGGCGCGACATGCTGGCCTGCTACCGCGCCGCGCAAGGCCTGGCCGAGCCGCTGTGGCTGCCGCTGCCCATGCCGCTGATGCGCCTGGGCGCCTGGTGCGCGCAGGCCCTGCCGCAGAAGGTGTTCAGCCCCGACACGCTCACCATGCTCGAGCGCGGCAACACCACCCAGCGCAACGGCGCGCGCGAATGGCTGGGCCGCGACGCCACGCCGATGCAGGACGCCTTGTGGCACGAGCCATCGACCGTGGGCACGCTGCCCGCGCCGCTGCACTTCGCGCTGCGATGCACGGTCTCGGCGATGTGGCTGTACACGGCCCTCGTCACCGCAGGGCTGCCCCAGGAGTCCCGGGTGCTCGAACTGCTGGCACGTTGCGGCTTCGAGGGGCAGGCGGGCGTCGCGGTGATGTGGGCGTCGTGTTCGCTCAACACGGTGCTGGGCCTGTGGCTGCTGCTGCGCCCCAACGCCTGGGCCTATGCCTTCCAGGTGGCCGCGGTGGTGGGCTACACCGCCACCGCCGCCTGGAACATGCCCGAGCTCACCATCGACCATTGCGGGCCGCTCATCAAGAACCTGCCGGTGCTGGGCCTGCTCGTGCTGCTGTGGGCCACCGCCCGCGGCACGCGCGCTCGCGCCAGCGCGAATAATCGGCCGCATGTCGAATTCGCCCCCGCCGCCGTGGAGCGCCGTCACCGGATGGTTTGACGCGCGCGGCTGGCGGCCCTTCGACTTCCAGCGCGAGGTCTGGGCCGCCGCCGCAGCCGGCAGGAGCGGCCTGCTGCATGCCACCACCGGCGCGGGCAAGACCTATGCGGTGTGGTTCGGGGCCCTGGGCCGCTGGCGGGCGCTGGGTGGCGAGCCGGCATCACGCCATGCCGAGCCGCTGCGGGTGTTGTGGATCACGCCGATGCGGGCGCTCGCCGCCGACACCACGCGGGCCATCACGCTGCCGCTGGCCGGCATTGCGCCTTCCTGGACGGTGGGCGCGCGCACCGGCGACACGCCCTCGGCCGAGCGCGCGAGGCAGGACCGGCGCTACCCGAGCGCGCTGGTCACCACGCCTGAATCGCTCTGCCTCATGCTCACCCGCGAGAACGCGCGGGAGGAACTGGCATCGCTGCAGTTCGTCATCGTCGACGAGTGGCATGAGCTGCTGGGCAGCAAGCGGGGCGTGCAGGTGCAGCTCGCGCTCGCACGCCTCAGGCGCTGGAACCCGCAGCTGGTGGTGTGGGCCCTGAGCGCCACGCTGGGCAACCTGGAAGAGGCCGCGCGGGTGCTGCTGGGCCACGACGGGGGCCTGCTGGTGCGCGGGCGCATCGAGAAATCGCTGGTCATCGACACGCTGCTGCCGGCCGACCCCGGACGCTTCTCCTGGGCGGGCCACCTGGGCAGCCAGATGCAGCAGCCCGTCATCGAGGAGATCGAAAGGAGCGGCACCACGCTGGTGTTCACCAACGTGCGTTCGCAGGCCGAGATCTGGTACCAGCTCCTCCTGCAGGAGCGCCCCGAATGGGCCGGCCTGGTGGCGCTGCACCACGGATCGCTCGACAAGGCGGTGCGCGAATGGGTGGAGCTGGGCCTGAAGGAAGGGCGGCTGAAGGCGGTGGTGGCGACCTCGTCGCTCGACCTGGGCGTCGACTTCCTGCCGGTGGAGCGGGTGCTGCAGATCGGCTCGGCCAAGGGCGTGGCGCGGCTGCTGCAGCGTGCGGGCCGCAGCGGCCATGCACCGGGGCGGCCTTCGCGCGTGACGCTGGTGCCCACCCACACGATGGAGCTGGTGGAAGCCGCCGCGGCACGGCGTGCGGCGCAGGCCGGCCATGTGGAGCGGCGCGAGTCGCCTGCCAAGCCGCTGGACGTGCTGGTGCAGCACCTGGTGACGGTGGCGCTGGGCGGCGGCTTCACCGCCGATGCGATGTACGACGAGGTGCGTGCGAGCCATGCCTACCGCGATCTCACGCGAGAGGAGTTCGACTGGGCACTGGCCTTCGTCGAGCGCGGCGGCGCCAGCCTGGGCGCCTACCCCGAGTACCACCGCGTGCAGCAGGTCGACGGCGTGTACCGCGTGCCCGATCGCGGCATCGCCAAGCGCCACCGGCTGCAGGTGGGCACCATCGTCTCCGACGCGTCGATGCAGGTGCGGTGGATGAGCGGCGGCACGTTGGGCACCATCGAGGAAGGATTCATCGCGCGGCTGCGCAAGGGCGACCATTTCGTGTTCGCCGGCCGCGTGCTCGAATACGTGCGCACCCAGGACATGGCCGCCTATGTCCGCCGTGCCTCCCGCAAGAAGGGCATCGTGCCGGCCTGGTCGGGCAGCAAGATGCAGCTGTCGGCCGAACTGGCCGGCTCCGTGCTCGAGATGCTGCAGGCGGCTGCGCAGGGCGACTTCACCGAACCGGAGATGGCCGCCGCCGCGCCGATGCTGCGCACCCAGGCCAAGCTGTCGCGGCTGCCCACGCCGCACAGCCTGCTGATCGAGCGCTACCACTCGCGTGAGGGCCAGCACCTGTACGTGTACTCGTTCGCCGGCCGCAATGCGAACCTCGGTCTCGCATCGCTGCTCGCCTTGCGCCTGGCCCGCAATGCGCCCAACACCTTCAGCCTCTCGTTCAACGACTACGGCTTCGAGCTGCTGAGCGCCCTGCCGGTCGACCCGACGCCGCTGCTCGACAAGCGTGTGCTGGCGCCCGACGAGCTGCTGCACGACGTGCTGGCCAGCCTCAACTCGGGCGAGCTCTCGCAACGGCGCTTCCGCGAGATCGCGCGGGTGGCCGGGCTCGTGTTCAGCGGCTACCCCGGCGCGCCCAAGAGCCTGAAGCAGCTGCAGGCATCCAGCTCGCTCTTCTACGAGGTGTTTCGCAAGTACGATGCCGGCAACCTGTTGCTGAGCCAGGCCGACAACGAAGTGCTGAGCCAGGAACTGGACATCCGGCGCATCGCGGCCGCGCTCGAAGACATGAGGTCGAAGCAGGTCGAATTCGTGGAGCTCGAAGTGCCCAGCCCGATGAGCCTGCCGCTGATGGTGGAGCGCTTCCGGGAACAGCTCACCACCGAAAAACTCAAGGACCGACTGGAGCGCATGCTCAAGGACATGAACGCCGCTGCGGAAGCCGAGCCCGAGCGGCCGCCGGCGAAAAGGAAACGTGCATGAAAAGACTCGGCAAGCTCTTCGGCGCAGCCAACCGCGCGCGGCTGGCGACCTACCTGCTGGCGCTGTGGAAGCTTTTCACCCACCCGGATACGCCGCGTGCCGCCAAGCTGGTCGCGATCGCGGTGCTGGCCTATGCGGTGAGCCCCATCGACCTGATCCCCGACTTCGTGCCGGTGCTCGGCATGCTCGACGACGTGGTGCTCATTCCGCTGGGCATCGCGCTGGTGGTGAAACTGACGCCCCGGCCGCTGTGGGAGGCGCGGCTGCGCGAGGCCGAGGCCGGCCGCGACAAGGTGCCGCGCATGCTTTGGGGGGCCGTGGCCATCGTGCTCGTGTGGCTGGTGGTGCTGGGCTTGTCCGGCTGGGGTGTGGCGCGTTGGCTCGGCTATCTGTGAGGCGGCTGCTGGCGGTGGCGCTGCTGGCCGGGCTGTGCGGATCGGCTGCGGCCAGGCCGCATGAACGGGTGCTGCACGGCACGGTCACGCATGTGAGCGACGGCGACACGCTGTGGATCCGCACCGCGGCGGCCGACCGGCCGCCGGTCAAGCTGCGGCTCGCCGGCATCGACGCGCCCGAGCGCTGCCAGGCGCACGGCGAAGCGTCACGAGCCGCCTTGCAGGCGCGCCTGATGGGGCGGCCCGTGGCGGCGTTCACCCAGGCGGTGGACGTGCACGGCCGCGTCGTGGCCCGCGTGCAGGAGCGCGACACCGATGTGGCGGCATGGCTGGTGGCGCAGGGCCACGCCTGGTCGCCGGGCTACCGCGGGCGGCCCGGCCTGTATGCCCGGCAGGAAGCCAGCGCCCGGCAAGGCCGCAAGGGGTTGTTTGCCGACCCGGCGGCGGAGCCGCCAAAGGAGTTCAGGCGGCGCCACGGCCCTTGCCCTCGTTGAGGCACGAACGCGACGACGGTGCACGCAGCACCCGGCTGAGTGCACCGTCGCAAGTCAACAGTTCAACAATTCAACGATTCGACGTGAGGCTGCTCGCGCGTCAGGGCTGCACGATCACGTTGTTGCGCACGGCCTTCACGCCTTCGGTGTCGGCCGCAATGGCGCCGGCGCGGTCCTTCTCTTCCTGCGACTTCGCGAAACCGCTCAACTGCACCGTGTTGTTCATCGTCTCCACGTTGATCGCCGTGGCGGCCACTGCCGGATCCTTCGCGTACTTGGCCTTGATGGCTGTGGTGATCTGCGTGTCGTCGACGAAGGCGCCGGCCGTCTGCTGGCCCCGCGTCACCGCGCATCCGGCAACAGTTCCCAGGCTCAATGCCACGGCAGCTGCGAGCGCCGCAGTGCGGAGGTGGTTTTTCAACATAGATGTTCCTTTCTTGCTGCGTGCCATGGCAGGCACGAAGGAAGCTTAGGCATGCGCCACAGCCGGGGCTGTCGTCCGGTGCTTCGAAGTGGTGTCAGCCGAGGCTGACAGCGCCCGCTTGACGCTCTGTCGGGTGGATATTAGAGTGATATCACTTTTCGGGAAGGAGAACCGATGAAGATCGAAATGCACTCGAATCCGCAGGAGCGCCCGTACCAGTCTGCGAACGGTTATGTGATGGTGCTGGCGGGCGTTGCGCTGATCGTCATGGGTGCGCTGATGATCATGCGCGGCGCAGGGCTGCCCGGCCTTGGCGGCCTCGTGCTCGTGCTCGCGGCGCTGCTGGGGGGCCTCTTCGTGCTGGCCGGGCTGTACATGCTGCAACCCAACGAAGGCGCCATCCTGCTGCTGTTCGGCAAGTACAGCGGTACGGACCGCACCGAGGGCCTGCGGTGGGCCAACCCGTTGCAGACCAAGCACAAGATCTCGCTGCGCGCGCGCAACCTCAACACGCCGCCGCTGAAGGTGAACGACAAGCGCGGCAACCCTGTCGAGATCGGCACGGCCGTCGTGTGGCGGGTGCGTGATACCGCGCAAGCCGTGTTCGGTGTGGACCACTACGAGGCCTTCGTGAAGGTGCAGGCCGAGGCGGCGCTGCGGCGCCTGGCTTCAATGTATGCCTACGACAGCGGCGAGGACCTTGCGCCCGACGAGACCACCCTGCGCGCCGGCCTCGACGACGTGGCCGCCGCACTCAAGGCCGAGCTCGATGCGCGCTTTGCCGGCGCCGGCGTGGAGGTGCTGGACGCGAAGCTCACCCACCTCGCCTATGCCCCCGAGATCGCGCAGGTCATGCTGCGTCGTCAGCAGGCCGAGGCGATCGTCAGCGCGCGCTATCGCATCGTGGCGGGCGCCGTCGGCATGGTCGAGGCCGCGCTCAACGGGTTGTCCGAGCGCAACGTGGTCGAGCTCGACGACGAGCGCCGGGCCGCCATGGTGTCCAATCTGCTGGTCGTGCTGTGTTCGGACCGCGAGACCCAGCCGGTCGTCAACACGGGCACCCTCTACACCTGACCCACACTGCAGGCGAGATGGCCAGTCCCGGCAAGAAGTCCTACCCGCTGCGCATCGACCCCGCCTTGTGGGAAGAGATCGAACGCCTGGCGGCGCAGGAGCTGCGCAGCGCCAACGCGCAGGTTGAGTTCCTGCTGCGCGAGAGCCTGGCGCGGCGGGGCCGCATGCCCGCGCCTGCGGCCAGGCGCGCCCCAGCGGCCAAGAAGGGCTGAGCCCTGGCCGCGCAGGTGGTGCACGAGCTGGCGCCTGGGCACACAATGCGGCCCACCGGCATGCTGCCTGCCGGCCTCGCGACACACGAGCCTTCAAAGGAGCGACACGAGATGACGACCACCCAGATCCCGACGCTGGAAAGCACGCCGGTCACCAACGTCCACTTCGTGGGTGGTGAAAAGGGCGGGGTCGGCAAGTCCATGGTGTCGCGCCTGCTCGCGCAGTACTTCATCGACAACGAACTCCCGTTCGCCGGCTTCGACACCGACCGCTCGCACGGCTCGCTGATGCGCTTCTATGCCGGCTATGCCAAGGCGGTGCTGGTGGACAGCTACGAGGCGCTCGACTCCATCATCGAAGCCGCCGTGGAGCAGCCGGGCCGCAGCGTGGTGGTCGACCTTGCCGCGCAGACCCACGACCCGCTGGTGAAGTGGATGGACGAGTCCGGCGTGCTGGACCTGGCCGACATGTCCGGCCTCGCCATCCACTACTGGCACGTCATGGACTCCGGGCGCGATTCGGTGGACCTGCTGAAGAAGCTGCTCGACCGTTTCGGCCAGCGCCTGCACTACGTGCTGGTGCTGAACCAGCTGCGCGGCGACGACTTCGGCCAGCTCGAGCGCTCGGGCGAGAAGGAGCGGGCGCTGGCCCTGGGTGCCAGGGTCGTCGAGCTCAAGCGCCTGCACGAAGGCACGGTGCAGAAGATCGACGCGAGCAACAGCAGCTTCTGGGCCGCCCGCAACCTCGGCAAGGAAGGCCCGAGCCTCGGGCTCATGGAGCGCCAGCGGCTGAAGCTCTGGATGCAGCACGCGTACGGGCAGATCGAGCGGGCGGTGGGCTGACGACCTGCGGCCGCAGCGCCGCTACTTGCGCATCAGCGTGCTCTTGCCGAACAGGCTCTCGATGTAGTCGACCGCCAGGATGGCGGTGCGGTTGCGCACGTCGAAGGCCGGGTTGAGTTCCATCACGTCGAGCGATGCGAGGCGGCCGGTGTCGGCGATCATCTCCATGCACAGCTGCGCCTCGCGGTAGGTGGGCCCGCCCATCACGGTGGTTCCCACGCCCGGCGCCACTTCGGGGTCGAGGAAGTCCACGTCGAAGCTCACGTGCAGGTGAGTGTTGCTGTCCATCGTGGCCAGCGCGAGCTCCATCGTGTGGCGCATGCCCATCTCGTCGATGTAGCGCATGTCGAAGACCTCGAGGTCCATCTCGTGCACGAAGCGCTTCTCGCCTTCGTCCACGCTGCGGATGCCGATCTGGCGCACCCACTTCGGGCTGATGGCCGGCACGTGGCCGCCGATCTCGACCAGCTCCTTCGGGCCATGGCCGCACAGGCAGGCCACCGGCATGCCGTGGATGTTGCCGCTGGGCGTGATGATGCTGGTGTTGAAGTCGGCATGCGCGTCCAGCCACAGTACGCGCAGCTTCTTGCCCTTCTCGCGGCAGTGGCGGGCCACCGCGCTGATGGAGCCGATGGCCAGGCAATGGTCGCCGCCCAGCAGGATGGGCAGGCGGCCGCCGGCGAGTTCGCCGTGCACCGCGTCGTGCACCGCCTGGTTCCAGGCCACCACCTCGCCCAGGTGGCGGTAGCCCTCGTCGGGCGGCAGCCACGGGTTGTGCGGGCCGCTGATGTTGCCGCGGTCGATGACCTCGAGCCCGCGCCCCTGCAGCGCGGCCTGCAGGCCGGCCACCCGCAGCGCCTCGGGGCCCATCGACGCGCCGCGCGCACCCGCGCCCACGTCCGTGGGCGCACCGATCAAGGAGACTTTGTGTTGTTTCATACGTCTTCTGCAAACGAGCCGGTCAGGCTCACGGGGCCGTCCAGCTGGTAGGCGTGCTGGATCGCAGCCCACGCTTCCTCAGCTGTCTCGACGAACTCGAAAAGGTTCACGTCCTGCGGGCTGATCATGCCGGTCTCGACCAGCAGGTCGAAGTTGATGAGCCGTGCCCAGAAGTCGCGGCCGAACAGCAGGATGGGGCGGCGCCGGCACTTGCCGGTCTGCATGAGGGTGAGCACCTCGAAGAACTCGTCGAGCGTGCCGAAGCCGCCGGGGAAGCACACCAGCGCGATCGAGCGCATCAGGAAGTGCATCTTGCGCAGCCCGAAGTAGTGGAACTGGAAGCACAGTTCGGGCGTGATGTACGGGTTGGGCTCCTGCTCGTGCGGCAGCACGATGTTGAGGCCCACGCTCTTGCCGCCCTTCACGTCGAGGGCGCCGCGGTTGCCCGCTTCCATGATGCCGGGGCCGCCGCCGGTGACCACGTAGACCGGCGGGTCGAACTGCTGCGAGGCGCGCGTGATGAGTTCGGCCAGCGTGCGCGCTTCGTCGTAGTAGCGCGACATGGCCACATGCATCTCGGCGCGCCGGATGGCGGTGTTGTCGGGGCCCTCGCCGCTGCGCTGCGCGGCCTCGAGCATCTGCTGCGCGACGTCGGGCGGCAGGATGCGGGCGCTGCCGAAGATCACCACGGTCGACTCGATGCCGTGTTCGCGCTGCACCATCTCGGGCTTGAGCAGCTCGAGCTGCATGCGCACCGGGCGCAGCTCCTCGCGCAGCAGGAACTCGGTGTCGGTGAATGCGAGCCGGTAGGCGCTTTCGGGCCCGCCGTACAACGATGGCGGGGTGACTGCGGCCGCTTCCTCTTGTGCGGACGGGAAATTGCGGACGGCGGCGAATTTGCGGCGCTTCTTGTTCATGCGGGCGAGCTTACTCCGAGCAGGAGGGGGCGGGCAGACCTACTTGGCCGGCGGGGCGACGTAGCGCTCCACCTTGTCGGCGCGCAGCTTGTAGCCGCTCACGCCCATGTAGGAGTCCTGCCGCGTCGTGCTCAGCAGCCCGTTGACCCACACCGTGTCCATCGAGTGGAAGCCCTTCACCGGCTTGTCGAGTACCACGTGGACGATCTGGTTGGCCGGCGGCGGCGGCGAGTGGATGCAGGCGCCGAAGTAGGGCACCAGCAAAAATTCCTTCAGCAGGCCCTTGGCCTCCTCGAGCGGCACCACGTAGCCGGGCAGGCGGATGGCGGCACCGTCGAGCGCGGCATTGGTGGGCGCGTTGTCCCAGATGTCGCGCATGTCCTTGAGCATCTGCTGCGCACGCGGGTCGCCGTCGTTGAACAGGCTCAGGTTCACGCCGGCGTCCTTGTTGCCGCGCAGCTGCTTGAGCGGGTCCCAGTCCTTGGGCATGAGGTCGTCCCACTGGATCTCGCGGTAGGGGCCGCCGGCGGCCAGGGCCCATGGCGCGGCAGCGGCGGTCAGCGTCAGCGCAAGCCCCGCGGCCCGCAGGCAGGTGCGTCTCTTCATGGTGTTCAGATCCTTGGTGAAAGGCCATCGGCCAGGGACAGCCGGTAGGCGCGCCAGCCGGGCACCAGGCTCGCCAGCCAGCCTCCGGCAAGCACCGCGCCCATGAGCGCCCATTCTGTGCTGCCCGGCATACCCAGGTGCAGGGCGATGCCGAACCGCGCCTCGAACCAGCCGCCGGCGAGCGCCACCGCTGCGGCATGCGCCAGCGCGCCGAGCACCACGCCGCACAGCGTGACGAGCGCACCCTCGGCGGCCAGCAGCAGCAGCATCTGTCGTGGGCCGGCGCCGGCGGCGCGCAGGATGGCCAGCTCGCGCCGTCGCTCGTCGAGGCCGGCGAGGATCACCGCCACCAGGCCGCCCAGGCTCACCAGCGCCACCAGCGCACTGATGGCCTGGAGCCCGCGTTCACCCGCGCCGACCACGGTCCACAGCTCGTCGAGCACCACGCCCGGCAGGATGGCCATGAGCGGCTCGGCCTCGAAGGAAGCCACGTGGCGCTGCACCGCGAACACCGCCGCGCGCCCCTTCAGGCCCAGCAGCACCGCGGTCACCGTCCTGGGTGTGAGGTTCTGTTGTGCGGCCTGCTCGGCCGTCACCGAAAGCCCGGGCAGCGGCACTCCGGCCACCCAGTCGAGATGCAGCGCCTCCATGGCCTGCAGGCTGATGTGCACCGAGCGGTCCACCGGCGTGCCGGTGCGTGCCAGCACGCCCACCACGGTGAACGGCTTGTTGGCGTGGTCGTTGCCGGCCAGGGCGCCGTCGCCGTGGCTCAGCACGATGCGGTCGCCCAGCTTGTAGCCCAGGCGCTCGGCCACCTCGGCGCCCAGCACGGTGTCGAACAAGGCCTCGAAGCGCCGGCCCTGCCAGAGCTGGAGCGGCTGCTGGTCGCCGTGGCGGAAGTGCTCGAAGTAGCCGGTGGTCGTGCCCACCACCGCAAAGCCGCGGTGGCTGTCGCCCAGCGAGATGGGCACCATCCAGGCGACCGCCTTGTGCCCGGCGAGGGCCTGTGCGCTGCTCCAGCGCATGTTGTTGGTGGCGCTGCCGATGCGGAACACCGAATACAGCAGCAGCTGGACCGGCCCGGTGCGGGCGCCCACGATCAGGTCGGTGCCGGAGATGGACTGCGAGAAGTTCTCGCGCACGTCGTTGCGGATGCGTTCGATGCCCAGCAGCAGGAAGGTGGACAGCGCGATCGACAGCACGATCAGCGACAGCACGAAACGCCGGTTCCATGCGCTGCGCGCGGCGAGCGACAACATGGCCTTCATGCCGCACTCTCCGCGGCTGCGGCGGCCCGGTTGAGCAACGCGAGGTCGACGTGGTGCGTGAAGTGCGACGCCAGCCGGGCGTCGTGGCTCACGAACAGCAGGGCGCTGCCGGCGGCGGCGCATTCGGCCAGCAGCAGGCGCATGAAGTCGTCGCGCCGCGCCTCGTCGAGGGCCGAGGTGGGCTCGTCGGCGATCACCAGCTCAGGCCGGCCGATGAGCGCACGCGCTGCGGCGACCCGCTGCTGCTGGCCCACCGACAGCTCGCGCGCCGGCCGCTGCCACAGCGCCGGCCCGAGGCCCACGTGCTGCAGCAGCTCCTGCGCGGCATCGCGTGCCCCGCGGTGGCTGTCGGCGGCCCGCTGTGCGCGCCGCTTCGAGAAGCGGCACGGCAGCAGCACGTTGTCGAGTACCGACAGGTAGGGCAGCAGGTTGAACTGCTGGAACACGTAGCCCACATGGTCGGCCCGCAGGCGGTCGCGCCGCGCGGCCGAAAGTTGCCGCCAGTCGTGCCCGAGCAGGCTCACCTCACCCTGCTGCGCCACCAGCACGCCCGCGGCCATCGACAGCAGCGTGCTCTTGCCGCAGCCGCTGGGCCCGCGCATGAACACCGCCTGGCCGGCCGCGACGTGCAGCTGGTCGATGGCGATGCTGTCGGCCGCAGCCCGCGGCCACCGGAAGCGCACGTCGCGCAGCTGCAGCAGCGATGCAGCGGCCGTGTCGGCCGCGCTCATCGGGCAGGCAGGCGCAAGGTCTTGTCCGGGCGCCTGAGCGTCGCCTTGGCCTGGCCCTTGGGGCCAGCCATCTGGACCTCGATGCGCTGCATCCGCGGGAAGGCCTCGAACAGGCCGAGCTCGAGCGTCGCCAGGGCCTGGGGCTGGCGGCATTCGAACCGGTAGCCGGCGTCGACGTCGGCATGGCCGTCTTCTTCGGCCTTGCCCGGCGCGCCCTCATCGAACAAGGCCGATTCGACCGTGCCCTCGCGCAGCTGGCATGCTGCTTCGGCGTTCGGCCGCAGCCAGGGCGCGGCCTCACGCAGGCGCTGCTGCAGCTGCGCTGCGGCCTGCTTCTGCGCCGCCGTGCGGGGGCGGTGCTCGAAGCCGAGCAGGCTGTCGGCCGGCGCTTCGAGCTGCACCGAAAGCGTCGGCCCGTCCACCGCCACGTCGAGCGTCACGACGCCATGCACGTGGGCCTTCTGCTGGGCGGCGGCGCCGCCGAGGCCGCAAAGGCTCAAGCACACGGCCCATAGGCCCCTGCGGTAGCGGGTGCTCATCGCAGGCCCCCGCACACGGGGCAGTCGGGTTGTCTCAGCACACGCACTTCGTTCCATTCCATCGTCAGGGCATCCAGCATGAGGAGTCGGCCGGCCAGCGTCTTGCCGATGCCGGCCAGCAGCTTGAGTGCCTCGGCGGCCTGCATGGTTCCGATCATGCCGACCAGCGGCGCGAACACCCCCATGGTCGCGCAGGCCACTTCCTCCACCGCCTGGTCGGGGGCGAAGACGCAGGCATAGCAGGGGCTGGCGTCGTCGCGCGGGTCGTACACCGAAATCTGCGCCTCGAAGCGGATGGCGGCGCCTGCCACCAGCGGCTTGCGGTGCTTCACGCAGGCGCGGTTGACCGCCTGGCGGGTGGCGAAGTTGTCGCTGCAGTCGAGCACCACGTCGGCCTGGTGCACCAGTTCGTCGAGCAGCGCGGCGTCGGCCCGGCGGGCCACGGTGCGCAGCTTCACGCCCGGGTTGAGCGCCGCAATGCCCTTGGCGGCCGACTCCACCTTGGGCAGGCCGATGCGGTCGAAGCTGTGGGCGATCTGGCGCTGCAGGTTGGTGAGGTCCACCGTGTCGTGGTCGACCACGGTGATGCGCCCCACGCCCGCCGAGCCGAGGTAGAGCAGCGCCGGCGACCCCAGGCCGCCGGCGCCGATGACCAGGGCCTGCCCATCGAGCAGGCGCTGCTGGCCTTCGACGCCGATCTCATCGAGCAGGATGTGCCGGCTGTAGCGCAGGAGCTGGTCGTCGTTCATGCGGCGAGCATAACCACTGCCCATGAACCAAAACAAAAGCCCGCCGGTGGGCGGGCTTTCGCGGGGAAGGGAGGCGGGGCCTCAGTTGGCCTTGGCGCTTTCGACCGGCCGCTCGACCGCGCTCTTGCTCACCAGCACCGGCTTGCCCTTCAGGCGGTTGAGCGCCTGCTGCAGCTGGAAGTCTTCGGTGCTGCCGAACTCGGGCAGCGGCTTGGGCGGCTGCTTGCTCTTGGCCTGCTCTTCCTCGAGCCGCTTGAGCGCCTCTTCGCGCGCCTTCTCGCGTGCTGGATCCTTGGCTTCGGGTGCCTTGTCGTTGCCGATGTGCTTTTCGAGGTCGGCCTCGCGCGGGCGCAGGGCGGCGAACACGTTGCCTTCGGCGGTTTCGTCGAGCATCACGTCGGGCACGATGCCGCGGGCCTGGATCGACTTGCCCGAGGGGGTGTAGTAGCGCGCCGTGGTGATCTTGAGCGCGGTGTCGGGCGACAGCTGCTTCACCGTCTGCACCGAACCCTTGCCGAAAGTCTGCGCGCCCATCACGACGGCGCGCTTGTGGTCCTGCAGGGCGCCGGCGACGATTTCGCTGGCCGAGGCGGAGCCTTCGTTCACCAGCACCACCAGCGGCACGTTCTTCAGGGCCTCGGGCAGCTTGCGCAGCGGGTCGCTGCCGCCGCGGCGCAGGTAGTCGTCGGGCCGGGCCATGAAGGTGGCCTTGCTCTCGGCGATCTGGCCGTTGGTGCTGACCACCACCGCGTCGCGGGGGAGGAAGGCCGCCGAGATGGCGACCGCGCCTTCGAGCAGGCCGCCCGGGTCGTTGCGCAGGTCGAGCACGAAGCCCTTGATGCTGGGGTCCTGCTTGTAGAGCTCTTCGACCTTGCGAACGAAGTCCTCGACCGTGCGGTCCTGGAACTGGCTCACGCGCACCCAGGCGTAGCCGGGCTCCACCATCTTGGCGCGCACGCTCTGGACCTTGATCTCTTCGCGGGTGATGGTGACAGGGAAGCTGCGGCTTTCGGCCTTGCGGAAGATGGTGAGCACCACCTTCGTGGACGGTTCGCCGCGCATCTTCTTCACGGCCTGGTCGAGCGTGAGGCCCTTGACGAAGGTGTCGTCGATCTTGGTGATGAGGTCGCCGCTCTTCAGGCCGGCGCGGAAGGCCGGCGAGCCTTCGATCGGGGAGACGACCTTCACCAGGCCGTCTTCCATGCCGATCTCGATGCCCACGCCGACGAACTTGCCGGAGGTGCCTTCGCGGAATTCCTTGAAGCTCTTCTTGTCGAAGAACTGCGAATGCGGGTCGAGCCCGGCGACCATGCCGCCGATGGCATCGTTGATGAGCTTCTTCTCGTCAACCGGTTCCACGTACTCTTTCTTCACGTGGTCGAACACGGAGGCGAGCTGCTGCATCTCTTCGAGGGGCAGCGGAGCGAACGAGCTGCGTGCAATGGCTTGCAACTGCATCGTCGTCAACGCGCCGGCCACAGCACCGAGCGCAACCCAACCGGCAACTTTCAGCTTGGCTCCCATGGGGCGAAGCTCCTTCAACAACAAAGACGATGACTAGCAAAACTCGCACCCAGTATAGGTGCGGGGCCTGCGCTTGGAACCGCAAAAACCCGGTAAGTTGCCGGCCAGTTCTGCAAAGAATTGTTTGGGTCCGGACCTATTCCTCAAGAAGGACGGGCTGCACGCCGCAGGCGCTACGCAGCCTGCCGCGGAAAGGTCACCACGTGGTCGACCTGGGGCCGGATGCCGATCCATTCGCCGAGCTGGTGGTCGTGGTGCGACGGCACGTGGGCCAGCACCTGCTCGCCGCTGGCGAGCTGCAGCGTGTAGAGGAACTCGGAGCCGCGGAAGGCCTTCGCCCGGATCTGCGCCTTCACCGGCGCGTCGTCGTCGTGGACGATGTCGTCGGCGCGCAGCAGCACCTCGCAGGCGCCGCCGGGGTAGGCGCCCGGCAGCGGGCATTCGTCCACGTCGGCCAGGTCGCCCAGCGGCGTGCGCACCACCGTGCCGCCGGGGCCGGCGATGATCTGCGCGGGCGTGAACACGCCATGGCCGATGAAGTCGGCCACGAAGCGGGTGGCCGGCCGGTGGTAGAGCTGGTAGGCGCTGTCCCACTGGTCGAGCTGGCCGTGCTGCATGACGCCGATCACGTCGCCGAGCGCAAACGCCTCCAGCTGGTCGTGGGTGACGAACAGCGCCGTCGTGCCGGTCTGCTTCAGGATGGCCCGCACTTCCTGGGCCAGGCGCCCGCGCAGGTCCACGTCGAGGCTGGAGAACGGTTCGTCCAGCAGCAGCAGCCGCGGCGCCGGCGCCAGTGCGCGGGCCAGCGCGATGCGCTGCTGCTGGCCGCCCGACAGCTGGTGCGGCAACCGCTTCGCGGTGGCGGCCAGCCCCACGAGGTCGAGCATCTCCTGCACCCGCTGCTGGCGCTGCGCGCGGGGCAGCCGGTGCAGGCCGAAGCCCACGTTGTCGGCGATCGACAGGTGGGGAAAGAGCGCGTAGTCCTGGAACACCATGCCGATGCGCCGGGCCTCGGGCGGCTGGTGGATGCCGGCTTGTGCATCGCTCAGGGTTTCACCGCCCAGCGCGATGCGTCCTGCCGTGGGCCGCTCCAGCCCTGCGACCGCCCGCAGCAAGGAGGTCTTGCCGCAGCCCGAAGGCCCGATCAGCACGCCGATCTGCCCCGGCGCCAAGGCCAGCGACACCTGTTCTACCGCCGCCCGCACCCCTTGCGAACTGCCGGGGTACTGCACGCAAACGTGGTCAAGCTCCAGAAACATCGGCCTATGATACCGGTCGCTTACAAATGAACATCGTTCTCATTTCCCTTCCGGTCGCGGGTGGGCGGCCTTGAAAGTCCCCGTTTGATGCGTCTGATCGTCGTGCTGTGTGCGGTGCTGGCACTGCCGGTGCTGGGGGTGCTCGGCTCCTGGTTCGGCTTCAGCAGCGAAAGCCTGTCCGTCCTGCAGCACCAGGCCCGTACGGTGCTGCCGGGCTATGCATGGACGTCGCTGTGGCTCGCGCTGTCGGTGGCCATCGGCGTGGCTGTAGTGGGCGGCGCCACGGCAGCCGCGGTGAGCCTGTTCGAATTCCCCGGGCGGCGCTGGTTCGAATGGGCCTTGCTGCTGCCGCTGGCCATGCCGGCCTACGTGCTGGCCTATGCCTACACCGACTTCCTCCAGTTCAGCGGCCCGCTGCAGACCGGCCTGCGCGCGCTGACCGGCGCCCAGGGTGCGCTGTGGCCCGACGTGCGCAGCCTGTGGGGCGCGGTGCTGCTGTTCGTGCTGTCGCTGTACCCGTATGCCTATCTGCTCACCCGCGCCGCGCTCACCGAACGCGGCGTGGCGCTGATGGAAGCGGCACGCCTGCTCGGCGCCAGCCCGGCCCGGCGCGTGCGCGAGGTGGCGCTGCCGCTGGCCCGGCCTGCGCTGGCGGCCGGCGTGGCACTGGCGCTCATGGAAACGCTGGCCGACTACGGCGTGGGATCCTACTTCGGCCTCAACACCTTCACCACCGGCATCTACAAGGCCTGGCTGGTGATGGATGACCGCCTGGCCGCGGCCCAGCTCGCCACGCTGCTGCTGGCGCTGGTGGCCGCGCTGGTGTGGCTGGAGCAGCGCGCCCAGTCGCGGCTGCGTTTTGCCACCGCCCGGCGCGGACCGGCCCACAGCGCCGAGGCGCGGCCCTTGCGCCTGGCCGGGCTGCGTGCGGCGGCCGCCTGGCTGTTGTGCGCGCTGCCGGTGGTGCTCGGGTTCGTGCTGCCGGTGCTGGTGCTGCTGCGCCTGATGTGGGGCGAAGCGCAGCATGGCGAGTTCGGCCTGCCGTGGGACCGCTTTGCCCGGTGGGGCTGGACCAGCTTCAAGCTCGCCGCCGGCAGCGCGGTGCTGGCCGCCGCACTGGCGCTGGCGCTGGCGTTCGCACTGCGCGCCCGGCCGCAGCCGCTGCTGCGCGCAGCCACGCGGGTGGTGTCGCTGGGTTATGCGGTGCCGGGCGCGGTGATCGCGGTGGGCATCCTGCTGCCGGTGGGCTGGGTGCAATCCCGCTGGCCCGGCTCGGGTGCCGCCGCGCTGATGACGGGCACGCTGCTCGGGCTGGTGTACGCCTACCTCGTGCGGTTCTCGGCGGTGGCGCTGCATTCGGTGGAGTCGGGCTATGCGCGCATCCCGCTGCATTTCGACGAGTCGGCCCGCACGCTGGGCGTGAGCCGGCCGCGGCTGTTCTTCGGTGTGCACGCGCCGCTGCTCAAGCGCTCGGCCCTGGCTGCAGCATTGCTCGTGTTCGTCGACGTGATGAAGGAGCTGCCGGCCACGCTGGTGCTGCGCCCGTTCAACAGCGACACGCTGGCGGTGGTGGCCTACCAGCTGGCGCGCGACGAGCGGCTGTCGGAGGCGGCGCTGCCGTCGCTGGCCATCGTGCTGGTCGGGCTGATCCCGGTGCTGCTGCTGTCGCGCTCGATGCGTGAGGGCTAGGGCCTGTTAACGCTATTTGGAGCCTCACGTGACCCAGGAAACGGGCGCCATCAAGGCGCAAAGCGGAAGCGGGGTCGTTCCCCCGCTGAGCATTTGCAACGCGGAGGGCGCCCGTTTCC
>NZ_SWAR01000207.1 GCF_006386545.1 Methylibium rhizosphaerae
TTCCAGCGCCAGGTCGGCATACATGCGCTTGAGCCGGGCGTTCTCGGCCTCGAGCTCGCGCATACGAGTCAGGTCGTTGACCGTGGCACCAGCGTACTTGCTCTTCCACGCGTAGTACGTCGCAGCGCTGATGCCGTGCTTGCGGCACAACTCGGCCACGGCCAGCCCCGCTTCACCTTCCTTCAGGATCGCCACGATCTGACTCTCGCTGAACTTGCTCTTCCTCATCGCGTCCTCGTCTTCCTCTGGCCAGCCCCGCTTCACCTTCCTTCAGGATCGCCACGATCTGGCTCTCGCTGAACTTGCTCTTCCTCATCGCGTCCTCGTCTTCCTCTTTGAGGCCGCATTCTCCAGATTTAGGTGTCTACGGTGAGGGGGAGCTTACGGTACGACGAGCTGCGCCACGTGGCCACGCATCCGCGCGGGCAGCGGCCGGGTGAGCGCATCACGGTGCGCGACCACCTGCCGCCGCAGGCGCAGGCGTTCTTCGCGCACGACCGCAGCTGGTGCGTCGCCCAGGGCGCCCGCATCGGGCCGGCCTGCCAGCGGCTGATCGAGCACCTGTTGAGCGATCGCATCGTCGAGCGCCTGCGCGGT
>NZ_SWAR01000208.1 GCF_006386545.1 Methylibium rhizosphaerae
CACGCACGACCTGGAGGCCTTCAACTACGACGACGCCGGCAACCTGAAGGGCTACGTGCTCAAGAGCCACGCCGGCCCCGGAGAAACGCTGACCACCTACGACTACGAACTCAAGCGCTTCGACAGCTACAAGGAAGGCCTGGGCCGTGTGTGGGACGACAAGCACGCCAACGTGATCGGTGGCACCCACTACGAGTACGACGCCAACGGGCAGATGTTCCGACAGGACGACTTCAACGGCACCGCGCGGCATCGTGCTGCAGACCAACCAGCAGGGCTTCTCGCTGCGCCAGCTGGTGGTGCAGGGGCAGGCGCTGGGGCGCTACGGCGTGGGGCCGAACGAGCAGGGCGCGATGACGGTGCTCAGCGAGTTCGACTCCAATTTCCGCTCGGCCAGCTCGCCCAGCGCGGTGGGCAGCTACCGGGTGCAGGGCGGCGACACGCTGAGAAGCATCGCCCAGGCCGCCTATGGCGACAACCGCCTGTGGTGGAAGATCGCGCAGGCCAACGGGCTGAGCGGCGACAGCGACCTGCGGGTGGGCCAGACGCTGAGCCTGCCGAG